>CAYUZT010000001.1:0-213102 GCA_964449445.1 uncultured Candidatus Peribacteria bacterium
GCTTACACAAAGGGAAAAGTGTTCACTTTACCACCCATTTTTGTCCACTAGCCCGGAAAATCGGGTTCGATTTGAACTGATCGAGCAGTTCTCAGTCCAATTGAAACTGCTTCAAGTACGCGTTTGTATCCTGCGGTGTGCTCGCGAGCATCTTCTCTTTCCGTAATAGGTAGTTCCCCAGCACGAGAAAATCCATTTGCGTGTGCAGGAAGCAATGCACCGCGTCTTTGGGGGATTCTACAATCGGTTCACCGCGCACATTAAAGGAGGTATTGATGATCACTGGGCAGCCGGTCCGTTTTTCAAACGCTTTCAGGAGATCATAGTACCGGGGATTCTGGTCACGCCGAATTGTTTGAATGCGCGCGCTACCGTCCACGTGCGTCACAGCCGGAATTTCGCTCCGTCGATGGGGGAGAGTGTCTGCAACCAGCAGCATGTACGGGCTCTCCCGGTTCAAATCGAAGTAATCGGAGACTCTCTCCTCTAATACCGTCGGCGCGAAGGGTCGGAAGCTCTCGCGGAACTTTATTTTCAAGTTCACCTTCTGCCAGTTCTCCTTATTGCGCGCGTCGGCGAGAATCGATCGGTTGCCGAGCGACCGCGGGCCGTACTCCATCCGTCCCTGAAACCATCCGATCACATGCTCGCCTTCCAGTAGTCCGGAAACAGTTTCCATCAGCTCAGCATCATTCAATTTTTCGTAGGGCAAATTCTCTGCCTGCAGACAGCTCTCAATCTCTTCATTCGAATACTCATTCCCCAGAAACGCATGCTCCATTTTCGGAAGACGGGCACCACCGTATTCCTTGTGCCAGATAGCGAGAGCAGCACCAAGAGCTCCACCCGCGTCTCCGGCTGCTGGCTGAATGAAAATATCTTTAAAGAGACCGGTTTTCAGGATTTTTCCATTCGCCACGCAGTTCAATGCGACACCTCCTGCAAGGCAGAGATTCTCCGAGGGACAGACTTTTTTCGCGTACCGGACGATCTTCAACATCATCTCCTCTGTTATTTCCTGTAGTGAGCGTGCGACATCCTTATGGAACTGTGTGAGCGGCGACTCTGGCTTTCGCGTCGGCTGGCCGAAGAGTTTTTCGATTGCAGAACCCGTCATCGTGAGGCCGTATTCGAAATTGAAGTACTTCATGTTCAGGTGGAAACTCCCATCCTCGCGGATTTCGACGAGTTCATGCATCTCCTTTATGTATTTCGGCTCTCCATACGGCGCGAGGCCCATCACTTTGTACTCGGCACTGTTTACTTTAAAGCCGAGGTAGTAGGTGAGGGCGGAATAGAGGAGGCCGAGGGAGCTCGGAAAATGAATCTCCTTCGTAATCTGCAAATCAATTCCCTTCCCGTATCCAATGGTTGTCGTTGCCCATTCGCCCACGCCATCGACCGTGACCACCGTTGCATCTAGAAACCCTGACGCGTAGTACGCGGAGGCCGCGTGCGATTCATGGTGAGAGGTGAAGAGCACCTCGCCCGCGAACCCCAATTCTTTTTTGATGTTCTGCGCGATCCAGAGTTTCTTTTGCATCCATTCGTGCATCGCGTGGTGGTAGCTGATAAGACCCCGTGGCCACACGTTGATATAGGTGGGGATGATCCGGTCGAAGAACTTGAGCAGCGGTTTCTCGTAGAAGCCGATCACGTCGATATCCTTCATCGTAATGCCCGCATGCGTCAGCGCATGCTCCACTGCTTTCTTTGGCAGCGATTCATCATGCTTCTTGCGGGTGTAGCGCTCCTCATGCGCGGCAAACGCGATTTCCCCATTGCGGACAAGACATACGGCGCTGTCATGGTAGTAGCAGGAGATCCCGAGGATAGTGCGAGGCGTACCCATCAAAATTGATGATGGAGGTCCCCGGGCGGGGCGGGAGGAACATCAATCCAGTACGACGCTGCCGTCGGAGGCTTCCGACGGAAGACCCAAATGCATTTCAGAATAATGCCGTACGTGCCAAATCCCACGATCCACAGGATCGTCAGGATAATCTTGCTCATGATCTTCCCGAGAATCTCGGCAAACAGTTTCCAGGCAGCCCAGAGCCAGCTGAGAGGAGGAGGAAGTTTCATTTGCTAGAACACGGTGTAGATCAGCGGCGCGAGAGCGGATCCCTGGGCGAATACCAGTATGAGCGCAAGCAGCGTTATGAGCAGCAGCAGCGGCAGAAGCCACCACGACTTGCGCACGCGCATGAACAACCACAGCTCTCTGAAAATCGAAAATTTACTCATGGGAGCAGAGTATACAGACAACATCTTTTCTCCCAAATCCACCGGTCCGCTTTTGCCCTCTTTTGCGATTGGACGACATATAGGAGTGTTTGGAAATTGAAATCCTGCGGCAGAAGAGGATGATTGTCCACAGATTTGGTCTTCCCCTCATTTCTTATGGTCAAAAATTTGCACACGAACTTGCGACGCGCCGCTTCACGCGCTGTCGCTGCCTCGACGATTTTTTTCATGCTTGCCCCGAACGCGTTTGCGGCAACCTACTACTGGACCGGTTTCGGCGCAGATGGGAGCCGATGGGAGAATGCGAATAACTGGTCTACTGCGGATACTCCATCTGGCAACGGAGCTGTTCCTACGCAGGATGACGTCGCGATCTTCCGCCACGGCGGCAGCGTGAACCCCGTCGTCCGCAGCCGCGCCATCGCCAAGGGTATTGTCATGGATGCGGCATGGACCGGTTCCATCATGATGGGAACGGGAACTCTTGCTATTGGTCCCAGTGGATGGAGGGCCGGAGGAGGCACGTTTGTCGGAGGCACGAGCCCCATCACACTCTCCGGAAGTTTGACGCAGACGGGAGGAACGCTGAAGGGTCTCATGGACACGCTCTCCGTTTCTGGAAGCTTGTCCATCACTGGCGCTGCTTCCACATTCACCTCCACGGGTACCGTGGTGTTTGCGTCGGCCATTGCCAACCAGACGTTCACGCCCGCCGCCAGGAGCACGTTTAGGCACCTTACGATCTACAACAGAGGCGCTGCGGGAGCCAACGCTGTGACCATTGCCACCGGCCACCTGAACCTCTCGGGTTCTCTCACGGTGACGCAGGGCAAACTCGATCTCACTACCAACAGCAGGCGCCTCGCCGTTCGCAAGAACGTGACCGTCGCTTCCAGCACCGTGGCGGCCATTGTGACCAACAGCAACGTCGCGCTCTCCGGATCGCTGACCGTCAGTAACGCCAGCGGCGGCTTCCTCCAGACCGCAGGTACCACCAACTTCAAGGGTTCCGGTCCCCAGTCAGTCACCCTTGGCGGCGGCCTGAACAGATTCTTCACGGTGACACTCAATAGCACCAGCGACATTTCAGGCCAATACACGGTGACTGCGGCCGATCACTTCAACATGTCGGGCTCCCTCACTATCACCACAGGCTTGCTCAATCTGGCTACGAACAGCAAGAGACTCGTTGCCCGCGGCATCACTGTCGCAAGCAGTGCTTTGGCCGGGCTTGTCACCGACAGCAACGTGACGAACTCCGGTGCTGTGAGCTTTGGCGTACTCTCCACGTTGACCGTGACAGGAGGAACCTGGAAACAAAACGGTACGCAGAACGTGAACCTCGACTTCGCGGGTCGTTCTGTGAATAACCTCACGATCAATAACCCTGGTATAGGAACGGAAACGGAAACGCTCCTCAACCCGCTCTTCATCTCCGGCGCTCTCACCGTCACCGACGGCACGCTCGATACACAGAGCAATAACATCCGGGTTGTCGGCAACACGCTGATCGCCGGAACGCTCGTCGCCCGCGGAGCAACGATCCGTGCCGCCGGTAACTGGACCAAGGAAGCCGCAGGTACCTTCACTGCCAACACGGGTTCTGTGATCCTGAACGGCACCGCTCAGACCTTGAGCGGCTCCACCACGTTCTACGTGCTGACGAAAAACATCACCTCCGCAGAGACGCTGCAATTCGCTCAAGGCAGAACGACGACTGCCACGACGCTCACGCTCCAGGGCACAGCAGGCGCTGCGTTGAAGCTCCGGTCCACAACCGCAGGACAAAAGTGGACCATCAGCACCAGCAGCCCGACGGTCGCGTACCTCAACGTGCAGGACAGCACAGCATCCACCACTATTGCCTGTTCCAACGCCTGTACCGATGCCGGCAATAACACCGGTTGGGACTTCGCCCATGCAGCGGCTGGTGGCAGCGCGACGACAACAGGCGGAGGCGGTGGTCGTGGCGGTGGAGGCGGCGGTGGGGGAGGCAAGATCGTTCTCCCGTCCACTCCAGCGAAGCCAGCGACACCTGCCAACCCTGCGACGGGGAAGGTGAAGGGGCTCACGCTCAAGGAGCGGCTAGCGCAGCGCAGGAAGTTACGTCTCGCATTCCAGGCTCGCCTCAAGGCACGCCTTGAGGAGCGCAGGGCACGGCGCGGAATGTAGCCCGCTTTCAGAAAGAGGCCGCGATCCGAGAGGGAGCGGCTTTTTTCATGTCATCCTGCCTGCCCGTCCGAAGTCCGCCTTGGCGGACGAAGGCGGGAGCTCTTCACTTCATTCAGGACAGGCTCCGCGAAGGATCATTCTTCCAGGAAGCCTCCGCCGCAGACGACAGTTGCAATCGTCTTGCCTGCTTCTTGATGCCCTCGGGCATTCCAATACCCTTCACCGTCTTTCCCGTGCAGGAAGAGTCGCTGTTCCTGGGCCAGGTTCGAAAAGGCTTCCGCGAGATTCAGAACCGTAAAACCGTCCTCTGCCCCCAACATCGCGATCCGACGATCGGGACCAAAAAGATCCGGAACGCCCAAAGCCTTCGCGGTTGCCCCCCGACGGCTTCGATCCGGATGTGCCTGAATATTGCTGCTCACTGTTACGATGATGAACTTCGCTCCATGTCCTTTCACCTCACCGTGCATTTGGCGCAAAATTGTTTCGGTGATATTCCATGCCTCCGTCCACTGAGAGGAGGTCGTCTGCTTGTAGACGGAGCCGTCGTCGTTTGCAGCACCGCGGGGCCTGGTCAGTACATATCCTGCTATCTGCGCAATACGGGAGCGTTGGAGAGTGTGAAGTTTTAATGAAGCGAGTGGGGAAGATTGCTTGCGATAGGACGGTTGATCCCGGAAGGAGAGATCGATGGTCAGATTGCCGTCATTCATGCTCATGAGCGGACGATCATGCATTCCGCTCAACGCTGCAGAATTGCCGCGTACATTTTCTTCTGCATTGAATGCCAAGAGAACCACATCGGGGTTAAATTCCCAGACGCGCGTGTGCAGATGCAGGAGTTCCTGGGCTGTCGTGAATCCTGAGACTCCGAAGTTGAGCACCTCCACCTGCTTTCCTTGTCGCTGGGCGCATTGTCCAAGTTCCTTCTCCATCACCGACCAGAAGGTGTTCTCGATATCTACCTGTCGCGCTTCGGCATAGGCATCTCCCAGGACCGCGATGCGGACGGTGTTCGCGGGCTTTTCCTTCGCATGCTCGTGGTCACGCATACCGGCGCTATTGATACTGACGTACGTTGTCTCTCCCTCTTGCACCCATCCGGCAGTGCCCGGACGCAGGGCAAAACCTGTCCACTCGTCGTTCTGCGTGAAGAGCGGATATCCGATCCCAAACAAGCGAAAGACCAGTTCCGCGATCACGAGCGCGCAGAGGAAGAAACAGATGACGTGCAGGGACCGGCGCATGCGGCGCATTCTAGAGGACAAGTCCGCCGTTGACGACAGCATTGTCATACTGAGCCCTTCACTTCGTTCAGGACAGGCTCCGCGAAGGATGTTAATCTTTTCTCATGAAGATCTGCGTTCTCGTACCGGTGCTCGATGTCTTCAAGGGGGGCAATCACCTGCCGCTTCTCGCCGCGCTGCCAGATGTGTCCTTTACCATCGTCACGCAGCGCGTGAAGCCGCAGAATCCTCCGCTCCCGCCCAATGTGTCGGTTGTGAGAGTCGAAGGACGCACGGGACGCTTTTATTATGGTTTCAGTGATTGGTTCTTCGGCCGGGCGGTCCTCCACCGCTTTCCTGTGCGTGATCCCTTCTGGCAGCAATTCGACGTTCTTCATCTCAATCAAGCAATGTCACCGCAGCTCCTTGCGCTCAAGGAAACACGTTTGCCCCTCCTCACGACCATCCACCATCCCGTGACCGTGGATTGCTCCATTGCCATTGAGGAGAGCGGATTCTTTTCCTCTCTTCTCTGGCGGCTTCGGTATGTTCTCCTCATCCGATGGCAACGCAGAATCTGCAATGGATGCGCGCGCGTCCTTGCTGTATCGCAGACGGTAAAGGATCGATTGGTTGCAGATTACGGGTGCGATCCTGCAAAAATCACGATTGTCCCGAACGGAGTGAACGTGGCTGATCACTCTTCTCCAACGGAAACAAAATCATCATTCGATGTGATCGCTCTGGGCAGTTTCCTCCATCCACGCAAAGGCTTCCCGTATCTTCTCGAAGCCTATAAACGACTTGCAGCTGCGGGAATACGCATTGCCGATGTCGGGCGACGGTCAGCGGAGCAGGAGCAGGCGCTTTCGGGCGTTCCCGGCGTTCAGGTGTTTGGAACAGTCGACAGCGCAACACTCACGCGGCTCCAGAGAGAATCTGCCTGTCTTATTTCCACCTCGCTCTACGAAGGCTTCGGGCTCTCGCTCATCGAGGCGCTCGCGTCCGGGCACCCCGCCTTCGCATTTGGCGGCGGAGCGGTGACCGAAGTTCTTTCACCGATCGATCCACATCTCGTTGTCCCTCTGCGGGATACAGAGGAGCTGACGAAGAGAGTGCGTGAGTTTCTGTCGCTTGCTCCGCTTGAGCGTCTGGAACGAGGCAAACAATGGCGCGATGCCGTGCTGCAGCGCTATCCCATTTCCGCATCCGCAGAGCGCCTCACGCAACTGTACCGAGAGCTTGTCCCCAGAGCATCCGGAATATTTTTTTGATGAGGAGTAGCACGACGATCACCTGGTACAGGCAGATTGCGATGTAGAAGGCCCATGTGGCGGGCAATCTTTGTGCGAAGGTAAAGAAGACCACGAGTCCGATGACGGTTGCCGCAAAGTTCGCACGTGCCGTCACGGAGATCTGGTCGTACATGCGAAATAGGGGAGTACTGACCGCATGCAGCGGCAGAATCAGTTGTGTGGCAAGAATCACCCAGAACGGATACATGGCGGGGCCGAAGCTGCTGCCGTAAATGTACGGGAACAGGAGAGGCACGATGATTGCCGTCACCAGACTCACGCCAATATGGAGCAGGAACGAGTAGCGCAGTAGCCGCATCAGATCGCGTCCGAACCGTGCGCCTCTTGCCGCGAGTGCAGGGATCACCGATGAGGCAAGTCGGCTGATGTTACTGAGCACGTACGTTCCCGGGAGGCTCGCGAACTTGAATGCCAAGCGGATGAGACCGATCACCGCGTCCGATGAACGCAGACTCAAAGCGAAAATGAAGACGTTGGGGTACAAGCTGCTCAGGCTTTTATCCACGGCAATCCATATGCCGTTTTTGAAATGACGCCAGAAATGCCGGGTTTTCCCGAGAGAGAAGATTTCTTGTAGCGTCGGGAGTTTGTGGACTCGCGCGATGCGGGGGTAGAGCGCAAGCGATGCGAACGCCGAGATCGCAGAGGTCACAAGGGATCCGAGCAGTATGCCCGCAGGCCCCATTCCCTGAAGGATAAACAGAATCGCAAATCCCAGTTGAACGACGACGTACGCGTTTTCGACAATAGTGAGAAAACGGATCTCGCGGACCGTCTGGAGTGCAATGGAGAAGAAGATATAGAAGGGATCGAGCATCGATGCGAGGAACACGAATTGCGCCAATGTGCCAATCTCGCTGCGTCCATAGATGAGGATGCTCAACTGCGGTAGAAGGAAAAAGATAATCCCCAGGAGGAGCATGGTCGCGATCGATAAAATCGAGTAGTACCGCGAGACCTGCACCATCGCCTCGCGATCCTGCCTCCCATAGGCTTCCGCCAAAAACGTGAGCGTCGTAAACCGTTGTCCGAGGTTCGTGAACAAGCCGATCACACCCGTAAACGCCAAAACAACTGCGTATGTTCCATACCCGCCGAGTCCGAGCAGTCGCGCGTAGAGAATGGAGGAGAGGAGCCCGCCCAGGAGCGGCACAAACTTTCCCCCCTGCATGATCGCGACTTCCCGCACGAAGCGAAACCGCAGCATCGCTCGCGCATGGGAGAAGAGAACTCGGAACATAGAGAGAGTGTAGCTCACGTTACCGCAGCATGCTGCGGTAGACAGTCTCCGCTTCCTCCGCCTGTCTCGAAATTCTGTGCTCGGCAGCCCACACTTTGCACTCTTCGGGTTGTATGCGTTCTTCCTCTAAAATCCACCGCAGCCGCTCTGCGACTTCCTGCGGATTTCCCGGTGTCACCAAATATCCTGAGCGTTCTTCGGCAATGGCATCCTCGCATCCGGAGTCTCGCGGGCCGATCACCGGAATCCCACGCGCGTTCGCTTCCAAAAACACGAGCCCGAATCCTTCGAAGTGATGACCGTGGGAGGTACTGAGCATTAGGAAGCAATCGGCGTTCGCGTATGCCTGTGTGAGCTCTAGATCCGACACGTGCCCATGGAACGTCACCGCTGTTTCCAAGCCGAGTGCTCTCACGCATTCGTGGAGCGAGTCGAGATATGCGCATGGTGGTGAGTATCCGATCAGATCCAGGTGCAATGGAACGCTTGATGTGCGCTTCAGTTCGCCGCATGCATCAATAATCTCCCGTATGCCCTTGCGAGGTTTAATTCCACCGACGAAGAGCAGACGCTTTTCTGGACGCTTCACGCGCGGGGGGAGCACAGGAGGGGATTCGATGCCGAGAGTCCAGACATTCATTTTCCGGCTGACATTAGCGGCAAACGCAGGTGAGATTGTTCGGAGTGCCTGGAGAATGCGTTCCTGGGTGTAGTTGCTGATGGCAAAGACGTGCGTGAGGATGCGGTAGACGCGCTTCATCATCCATCGCGTCTTCCACTCAAAGAGGGGCAGCACCGCGTAGGTGCCGCAGGCAGTCATGGCAACCGGCGGGAGGCGACGCCACAGGCTCAAGAGCGCAATTCCTAGAGCATAGGGTTCATTGAGCACATGGATGACGTCGGGTGTCCACTCGGTGATTGCCCGATCGACTGCTTTCGCAGTCTTCCACCAGTGCAATGGTTGTTCCAGTGTCTTGAGTGCCCCAGGAAGAACCGCCTTCTGAACGAATGGCAAGGCAGGATCAACCGTCTGGACGAGCGAGAGGACGTCGTGACCACGGTCGACGAGCCCTCGGACGGTATTCCCTGCCGAGGTACCCCAGCCATCGCGCGGCGTCAGGTACTGTGAGAGCGTAAGGATCTTCATGATGGCTTGGAGAGACGTTCGAGGTCGCGTTTCACCATCATCTGGACAAGCTCTTGGAAGCTCACCTTCGGTTCCCAGTGGAGAACGCGCTTCGCTTTGTCATTTTTGCCCGAAAGTTCCTGCAGTTCGACCGGTCGCATGTAGCGGGGGTCGCTTTTCACGTACTTCGACCAGTCATCGATGCCTACTTCGCGGAACGCGAGCGTCAAAAAGTCGCGAACAGAGTGTGTTTCCCCGGTCGAGACCACAAATTCCTCCGCTTTCTCCTGTTGGAGCATCAGCCACATCACTTCCACGTAGTCTCCCGCAAACCCCCAGTCGCGTTTGGCGTCCAAATTGCCGAGCGTGATGCTATCGCTCAGTCCCAGGTGAATGCGCGCAACACCGTCGGAGATCTTGCGTGTGACAAACTCCAATCCACGCAGTGGTGATTCGTGATTGAAGAGAATCCCGCAGCACGCAAAGAGACCGAAGCTCTCGCGGTAGTTGATAGTGGCCCAGTGTGCGAACAGTTTGCTGATGGCGTAGGGACTCTTGGGATGGAGCGGTGTGTTTTCATCCTGCCGATGCTCCTGATGACTGCTCCCGTACATTTCACTCGTCGAAGCCTGGTAGAACTTCGCCTGAGGAGCGTGAAGGCGCAGAGCCTGGAGCATCCGGAGCGTTCCGAGAGCATTCACGTCTGCCGTTGGGAGAGGTTCCTGCCAGCTTGCCGCGACAAAGGAGCGAGATGCGAGGTTGTAGATCTCATCTGGTTGCGTCTTTTTCACCAGCGTATACACCGACTCTTCGTCGGTCATTTCCACTGTGCTCAGTTCCACGTTATCAACAACACTCAATTCCTGGAGTCTCCAGAGTCTCTCAGGAGATATATCATGCGTCGCGCCGTGGACCTGATATCCCTTCTTGAGTAGAAACTGGCTCAGGTAGGCACCATCCTGGCCGGTGATTCCGGTAATGAGAGCTCTCTTGGGGGACACAGGAAGGCAGTATACTGTGGAAAGTACCTCCTTCGACACCGTATCCGCATGAGCTTCCTCGATACCCTCGGCCTCACCCGCAAAATCACGCGTCCCCGCATTGCCGCATTTCTGAAGAAATACGCGACGGACAAGAAGACACTCGATATTGGCTGCGGCACAGCGCTCTATGCGGGGTTATTCCCCAATTGCACAACGCTCGAGATCGCACCGCGGCCGGGTGTGACGGTGGATATCGTCGCCGATGCGCATGATCTCTCCGTGATCCCCGATGCATCGTTCGATGTGGTTCTGTGTACCGAAGTGCTTGAGCATCTCCATACACCTGAGAAGGCGATAGGGGAATTTAACCGAGTCCTCAAGCCCGGCGGCGTGCTCCTACTCACTACTCGCTTCATTTATCCACTCCACGATGTCCCCGGCGATTATTTTCGGTACACCAAGTACGGGCTCAAGCATCTTTTGCGCGAATGGAGCATTCTCGAATTTCGAGAAGAGGCGGGAACAATGGAAACGCTCGCTGTTTTGTATCAACGGATTGGTTTTCAGTGTCAGACGCTCGGGTTCAGGCCACTAAAATTCTTCTGGTTTCTGAAAGCGAAGGTGATTCTGCTCTTCTCGTGGCTCCTCACGCGTGAATACGGAGATATCGGGCACAAAAAGGAGGAGCAAAATATTCTCTGCTCGGGGTATTACGTGGCTGCGAGGAAATTATAATGCCATGTAGTTTTTTCCATCATCAGCGACTTTCTTGGGATCCAGCAGCGATTTCAAGTCATACAGAACTCCTCCTTTTTTCAGTGCTTTCAGCATTCCGTCCAGTCCTGCCACAAGATACTCCTTATGAGGGACCAAGAAGATAATTGCATCGTACGGACCGTTCTCCAATGATCCGGGTGTCATCTTCTTCTTCATAATTTCCTCGCGTGTCACAAACGGATCATGCACCTCCGTCACATAGCCCAGTTTTGCCAAATGTATCGCGACGTCTCCTGCTTTGCTGTTGCGCGTATCGGGAATATTTTCTTTAAAGGTCAGGCCAAGGACGAGGACCCGTTTGGAAGCCGGGGAGGGGAGACGCTTTGCGATCTCGTGCACGATGTAGAGAGGCATTGCATCGTTCACGGCACGTCCTTTGTCGATCATGTGCGTTTGCATGCCGAGTTGCTTGGCTT
Source organism: uncultured Candidatus Peribacteria bacterium (assembly GCA_964449445.1). GTDB lineage: Bacteria > Patescibacteriota > Gracilibacteria > Peribacterales > Peribacteraceae > JABFSS01. Next base: position 11,504 of record CAYUZT010000001.1, read on the forward strand.
TTTCTACTAAGTAGTACGGATCCACGCCAATGCAGTGGCCGCCCACGAGCCCGGGCTGGAATTTGAGGAAGTTCCACTTGGTTCCCGCGGCTGCGAGAACATCTTTCGTCGGAATGCCGATGTGGTTGCAGAGAACGGCGATCTCGTTCACATACGCGATATTCAAATCGCGCTGCGCGTTTTCGATCGCTTTGGCCATTTCCGCCACTTTGATCGATGATGCGCGGTGGATGCCCGCACTGACGATCGATCCGTACAGCTCGCAGAGGATGTCCGTTGTTTTTTCATCCTGACCCGCGACCACCTTGATGATCTTATCGATCGTGTGGAGCTTGTCGCCGGGGTTGATCCGTTCCGGTGAGTATCCCAGCGTGAAATCAACTCCGCATTTCAATCCCGACTCGTGCTCGAGGATCGGCCCGCACAGATCCTCCGTCACGCCGGGATACACCGTCGACTCGTACACGATGATCATTCCTTTCTTCACATGTTTCCCCACCGTTTTTGTCGCGTTCTCGACGAGGGAGAGATCGGGATTGTTCCGGGAGTCTACCGGAGTGGGGATCGCAAGAATTATCACCTCGCATGCTTCCAGTTCTACGGGGTCGGTAGTGAAGTTCATGGTTACCGATTGCAACTGCTCATCAGTGAGCTCCAGTGTCCAGTCGTGACTGCGTTTCAGCTCCTCTATACGGGGTTTCGAGATGTCGTAGCCCGTCACGGTGTGCCCGGCTTTCGCGAAGGCGTACGCGAGAGGCAAGCCAACGTATCCCAAGCCAACAATGGAAAGCTTCGTCATATGAGGGCCGAAGTATAGCATCGCTTTTTTGATTCTATGATTCATCTTTTCATTCTAGGCTATACTGGCATCTACGTATGACCAAGCGCGCTCTCATCACCGGAATCACTGGCCAGGATGGCTCCTACCTGGCTGAACTTCTCCTGAAGAAGGGCTACCAGGTCCACGGGCTCGTTCGCCGGGCCTCCACCTTCAACCGCGGCCGTATCGAGCACCTCTTTAGCGATACCGATACTCCTGATCTCCCGATTTCGCTGCACTACGGCGATTTGGGGGACTCTAGTTCCCTCATGCGGGTGCTGGAAGCTGCGCAGCCGGATGAAATCTACAACCTGGCGGCACAGTCGCACGTGGGCATCAGTTTCGATATTCCCGAGTACACCGGCGACGTCACGGGCCTGGGCACGGCAAGACTCCTGGAGGCAGTGCGCACGAGCAAGCGCCCGGTGCGGTTCTATCAGGCGAGTTCGAGCGAGCTCTACGGCAAGGTGACCACGGAAATGCAGAACGAAGAGACGCCGTTTCATCCACGCAGTCCCTACGCGTGCGCCAAGGCCTATGCGTTCTACCTCACCAGAAATTACCGGGAGAGCTACGGGATGTATGCCGTCAACGGTATCCTCTTTAATCACGAGTCCCCCCGGCGCGGCGAAAACTTCGTCACGCGCAAAATCACGCTGAGTCTCGCGAGGATTCTGGCAGGAAAGCAGAAGATGCTGCACTTGGGGAACTTTGAAGCCCGCCGCGACTGGGGCTATACACCGGAGTTCGTCGAGGGGATGTGGTTGATGTTGCAGCAGAAGACGCCAGGGGATTACGTGCTTGCAACCGGCAATACGGCTTCCGTTCGCGAATTTCTGGAGCTCTGCCTGGGTATCGCCAAGATTCCCTTCGAGCGCAAAGGCAAGGGAAAAGACGAACAGTACATCGATACGCGAACGGGGAAGATCATCGTCGCCGTCGATCCGCATTACTACCGTCCCGCAGAGGTGGACTTCCTTCGCGGAGACGCATCCAAAGCCAAGCGAGAGCTCAAATGGGAAGCGAAAACGAGCATCGAGGAACTCGCGAGAGTGATGATGGAGTCGGACTGCAAAGAGATGGGAGTTGCACTTTGAGGCATATTCCCTTGCCGCTCACGCGGTGGATCCTTTATCCTTCAGTCCATGAAATTGAAAACGTTGTTTCGCCGTGCCGTCGAGATTGGCATTGATGCCGATCCCCGGGGCAAAAAATACTTGGACAAGATGTTCAAGAAGGTCAAAGACCGTCACGCGAAGATGGAGGACATGGAAAAAGAGCTCGCAGATGAGGAACGCACGTGGAATCCGTACGGCGACTCGCGCATCATCAACGGAACGGGCGAAGAAGATATCCAACGGATGATGGTGTGTATCGATGGCGAAATTCAGGAAATGCTCCTCGCCGATCGCTTGCGCGAGCGGGGAGAGAGGATCGATTGCGTCATGATCCACCACCCGGAGGGCCGCGCCCTTGCTGACCTCGATAAAGTGCTGCCCGTGCAGGTAGACGTGTTCGCGCTTGCGGGAGTATCGGTCAACCATACTGAGGGCTTACTCCGTCCACGTATGGACCGCATCTGGCGCGCCGTGCATGCCGATAACCTGTTCCGCTCCGAACGTGCTGCTGAGCTCTTGGGTCTGCCCGCATTCTGCTGCCACACGATCACCGATAACCTCGTCTGGCGCTACATGGAGAAGCACATCTGCAAAAAGGAACACGACACGCTCAAGGACATCCTCAACGCCATTCTCAAAATTGAGGAATACAAGTGGTATGCGAAGAAGGGCAACCCGCCGATCATCGTCCACGGCAGCGAAGGAAGCCGTCCGGGCAAGCTCGTGGCGACGGAGTTCACGGGGGGCACCAACGGCCCGGAGGATCTGATCGAAAAACAATCACACGCGGGCGTCGGCACCATCCTCTCCATGCACTTCACCGAAAAGGAGGTCGAAGAAGGGAAGAAGCACCACGTGAACATGATCCAGTGCAGCCACATGGCGAGCGATGCACTCGGGATCAACCTGCTGCTTGATCAACTTAGCAAAGAAGAGAAGAAGTTATCGACGCTCGATGTCTCGGGGTTTATCAGAGTGAAGAGAAAGTGAGGAAGCCAAAGATGCCCACGAAGCTAACGATGCCAAAGAAAAGGATTGCTAAGAGTACAAGGACGCTAAGGCGCTCTTTGTAATCTTTTTTTCCTGTTATTCATTGTCTTCCTTTTCCTTGGCTTCCTCGGCTTCCTTGGCTTCATGGGCTTCTTCCCGTACTATCGCTTCTGTATGGGCAAATCGTTATCTTCGACTAACCCTCTTCGTCTCCTCGGCGACGCCTGGACCTTCCTCTGGAAGCAACCAGCGCTATTTCATGTTCTTCTCTGGTTCCTAGTCCTTCCGATGGTCCTGATGGACGTGATGACGGAGTATTGGCCGGAAAGCGAGGCTCTCTCCATCGAGCAGATCGGCAATGTCGGATACGTGCTTGCGGGGATCATCTTTGTGGTCGTCACGTACTGGGGATTTGCATCGGTCCTCCTCGTCGGCAGGAGAATGGTGGTCAATCGCGCCGGGCGCTCGCGCACGTCCTTCCGTTCCGTCCGCCGGGAATCCGCACGGCTCATCTTCCCGCTCTTTTTCACATCACTCCTCCGCTCGATCGTGATTCTCGAATGGACGCTGCTCGCAATTATTCCCGCGATACTCTTCCTTTTAGGATCGCAGGAATGCCGTGCATCTGTCTCTCCTATTCTTTCAGCTTTGGGAACATTCTTCGAGACGGGAACATCCAGCGCACTTCCCATCGTACTGCCCTCCTTCCTGCAATCCTGCGGACTCCTGTTTTTGACGCTGCCGTTGCTGATTCCCATGATCATTTACCAACTGCGTACCGTATTCTTCGGTGTCGTTCTTGCCTCGGAAGACCTCCGGTACCGCGATGCGCTGCGTCGTAGCCGCATCATCGTAAAAGGAAGGACATGGAGAGTGCTCTGGGTACTCCTGGTTCTCTGCGTTGTGATTTTCCTCCCCGCATCGGTCATCAACTTCGGTTTTTCCGCTCTTCAAGAAGCTCAACTACGTGATCTTCCCATCATCGGTGTCATCATCGGCGATATCCTGTATGGAATTGCAGGACTGATCTTCACGCTTGCGTTGATTGCTTTCTACGGAAAGCTCAAGAAAGCGGCAGGCAGAGTGGAGCAAGTGATTCCCGACTAGGGAAGCTATTTCGCCCCCACTGCAGTCACAACTTTATCGAACACTTCTGGATGATGAATCGCAAGTTCGCTCAGCGTTTTGCGGTTGAGCGTGATTTTCTTCTTCGTTAGCTGATCAATGAATACCGAATACCGAATACCTTTCATTTTGAGGGCAGCGGAAAGACGCGTGATCCAAAGTGAACGGAAATCGCGCTTCTTCAGGCGGCGTGAAACGTATGAATTCGTTCCTGCGCGAATCACCGCTTCATTTGCTTTCACGTAGGTGGTGCTGCGCATGCCGCGGTACCCTTTCGCGAGTGCGCGGATTTTCTTGTGACGACGGTGCCGGACGATGCCTCGTTTGACTCGCATAATTGAATGGAATGTAGCGCGCCCTTTCTGGGCGCAAAAGGGTGATTACAAATTAGGTAGAAGGGCCTGGAGACGGTTGAGATCACGGGTGTTTGCCATCACCGTGCGATTGAGACGCTTTTGGCGCTTGCTCTTCTGCTGGAGTAAATGACTGCGGCCCCGGCGCTTGAATGCGAGCTTGCCGGATCCGGTCTTGCGGAACCGTTTCTTCGCGCCGCTGTGGGACTTCATCTTTGGCATAAGAGCCGAGGAAGTGTAGTGGAATTTAGGATGAAGACAAGAGAAGCCAAAGATGCCAAAGATGCCAACGAAGCCAAGGAGACTTGAAAAAACGATTCCTTGGCATCATTAGCTTCCTGAACTTCGTTGGCTTCTTTCGTCGTGCCACTTATTACCGTTTAGGTCTTAAAATAACCATAAACTGATCCCCCTGCCGCTTGATCTCCTGTTCGACTTCCGAGGCATCTGCCAACGCGTCCACAATGCCCTTCAGTTTGGCGATGCCATATTCTTTATTTCCCAACTCGCGGCCCCGCAGGCGCATGTTGAATTTCACCAAGTGCCGTTCCTCAAAGAACTCGCGCGCACGGCCGACCAGACGGTCGATGTCGTGCTTATCAGTGCGAAAGCCGATTCGCAGCATCTTCACTTCCACTTGCTTGCTGTGTGAGCGCTGCTTGCGTTCCTTCTTCTGGAGTTGGTACAGAAAGTGGCCGAACTCGCCGATCTTCACCACGGGTGGCACTGCCTTGGGCGATACTTCGATCAAATCCATCCCGAGCGCCCGTGCTTCTTCCAGCGCGGCTTTCGTCGTTAACGTTCGCGTTGCGCCGTCATCGGCCACGAGCATGACTTCCGGGACCATAATCTGTTCATTGATCCTCGGGCGACGCTCGATCTGGCGAAGGGGACGCTGAAACTTATGACGCTGACGCAGAGAAGATATGGGGAAAGGAGAGCCAAATTCTAGGAGAGGGGAGCGAAAGAAGCAATCACCCTCGTGAATACGCATTCAGCGTCACATCCACCCTCTGCCACCCATCGGGTAATTCTTCCAGTGATTCCTTTTCCACGGTAATGAATTGCACGGGCCACAGCTTCTGCGCGATGAGCGCGCGGCCAAGGTCGCCCGTCAGAAATTCGCGCACGCGCGGAAGCTGCGAGGACTTGAGCAATCCCTGAAAAGACGAGAGGAATTCCTCGGAAGAAAGTGCCTGTGACAGGCGTTCGTCGTAGAGACGCGGAGAGTTGATGTATCCCAAGAGATCTGCGGAGAGAAAGTGCTCCACCGGAACGATGCTCGCAACGTTCTCCGCCTCCGTCAGGCTGAAGAGCGTCTTGATGTTCTCCGGCGAGAGTACGTCGCCGACTGTGAGCATTCCGCTCAATTCCAGAATCGACAAGAGCTGGGCTCTACCTTCGGGACGGAGAACTGCGGAAAAATGCAGGGTTCTGCTTTGGAGAGGAGAGTTGCCATTCACTTCAGTAGAAAACGTTACCGGACCAGGTTCGCCAACATCAATCGCAGACATTGATTGCAGGAGTTTTCGCTTTTCCAGAAATGTTCGCGCGGATTCCAGGAACGCGAGGAGCCGCTTGAAATCTTTGCCATCGGCGGGCAGCACGTAGACGTGCAGCTTCTCTTCCATCGAGTCTGTCCGCAGACTCGCTTCCAGTGTGCTCAGTTCGATCTGTTGCGTGAGGAGCTCGTCCCTGCGTTCCAGCGGCGGCAATTCTGCAGCCAACGGCAGCGCATATTCGCGCATGTCCTTGAGCGCCTGGAAATGACCATGCAGCAGGAACACGGAAAGAGAGAGGAGTAGTGACCCCCCTGCGAATGCGCCGATAACGAGTGGCAGACGGAATTTCATCGGAGTGAAAGGGTGATTGTGAACGGCGAACGGAACCCGCTCGCATCTTCCTCACGAGCGAAGTCCGGTGTCGTCGTGGAGAGGACGAAGGGGAGGTCGCCGAGCGACTGCGAAAACTCTGCGAGCACGGTCATGCTGCGGGTGCCGCTGTTACGCACATCGCCGCGAATGACGAGCATCTTGCCGTTCGGGTCGTACTCAAATGCGGAGTAGAGAATGACGTCCTCCTTTTCCGTGACTGCCTTCGCATGGGCGACCAGAGCGGCTTTCAGCTCATCGAGCGACATGCGCTGCCGCCGCTTCTCTTTGAGCGCGTCATAGTTCTCATCGTGAATGGCGAGTACAGACTGACGTCGCTGCTCTTCTTTCGCCGAAATTTGCGAAAGCAGCTGTTCGCGGTACCCGCGGATCTCATCGGCACTCCGCAGCGTTCCTCCCACATCGATGCGTGTGTAGCGGGGGAGTAGTAGCGACCAGGAGGCCGTTAGGAGAACGGTGAGGACCAGTGAAAAGACCGAAAACGGCCAGGCGATCCGCCAGAGAATTGCGGAGAAATCGGGGCGGGAAGGCGCTGTATTGTTAAGTTCGTTTGTCATGAGTTTTTCCTTACAGTATAGCGGAAATAGCCTAAAAAGGGAAGCCAAGGAAGCCAGCGAAGCCAAGGATGCCAAGGTGTATTATTCGTTGGCTTCGTCGACTTCTTTGGCATCTTTGGCTTCCTTTCATCACCTGTTTTTAATATCTCCCAGCTTCTATACTTCTTGTGCCTCCTACCCCCTTTCCTGTGGACGAACTACTGCGCAAACTCACCGAACTGCAGTCGGCCGTGAACACGGGCAAGGACTCTCTTTGAGGGAAAGAAGATTCCCCAGCAAATAGCTGAGCTTGAGCGCCAAACGACGGATAGCGAAATTTGGTCTGACCAAAAACGCGCGCAGTCGCTCTTTGCCAAACTGAAAGTGCTGCGCAAGCAGTGGGAGCCGGTTTCGGAAATTGCACATGAACTCAATGATCTCATCGAAATCGTGAAGATCTCCTCGGAGTCCGACCTCCCGGAACTCCAGTCGCAGGCAGACGCACTCGAGAAGCGATGGAAGGAACAGGAGCTTCTGCTCTATCTGGGAGGCGAATTCGATATCGGCAACTGCTACCTGACGGTGAGCGGAGGAGCGGGGGGGACCGAAGCGCAGGATTGGGCGGCGATGCTCGTCCGGATGTATCTGCGGTTTTGCGAACGCAAAGGATGGAAGGCAAATCTCCTGGAGAAGACCGACGGGCAGGAAGCAGGCATCAAAACAGCGACGTTCTCCATTACAGGCGAGATGGCATATGGCGAACTCAAGTGCGAAAAGGGCACGCATCGCCTGGTCCGTATTTCTCCTTTCGGCGCGAAGGGCCTGCGGCAGACGAGCTTCGCTCTCGTCGAAGTGCTCCCGGAGATCGAAGAGACGTCTGAAATCGAAATCAATCCCAATGATCTTCGCGTCGATACCTTCCGCAGCGGCGGCGCGGGCGGGCAGAACGTCAACAAAGTGGAATCCGCCATCCGTTTGACGCACATTCCCACTGGCATCGTCGTGGCGTGCCAAACGGAGCGGTCACAACTTCAGAACCGCGCTCTCGCGATGAATATCCTTCGCGCAAAACTCCTGGAGAAGAAGCGCGCCGAAGAGCAGGCGCAGAAGAAAGAACTGAAGGGGGCGAGCCAGAGTGCCGACTTCGGGCAGCAGATCCGCAGTTACGTGCTGCACCCGTATCAGATGGTCAAAGATCTTCGGACGAACGCCGAGACGAGCGATACGGCGGGGGTTTTGGATGGAGACCTGCAAATGTTTATTGATGCGGAGTTGAAAAGACAAGCCAGTGGCCTGTAGCCCGTAGCTTGTAGCTTTGGAAAATTGCAGCCACTGGCTACAAGCCACTTGCCACAAGCTATTACAAAAAGAACCCTCCGCGAGGAAGGTCCTTTCACTTCAAGAACGAAGATTCACAGATCGCAAGGACGGACCGTGACGCGGCCGTTCTCCTTGGCGCGGTGTGCGGCCTTCTTGCACATTTCGTCCATGGCGGCCGAAGCTGCCTCGGGGAAATCGCCGGCGCACATCATGCCGTGCTTCTTCAGGAGGTCCTTGATCGCAGATGCGACTACGTAACTCATAAGAAATGGGGAAAAGAAGTAGAGACAGCTGGATTCTAGGGCTCAAAACCGGTCCTGCAAGGCCAATGTATTAGACGTAGGGCTTCTTTGGCATTTTTGGTTCTCAGAAGAAGAAATCGATTTTTTCCTCATGCAGAAAACAAAAAGTCGAGTTTTTAGGTTTCCCGTTTGTCAAATTCATCCTTCAGTTTGATGATTTCGTCAATGCAGATGCATAATCAGATTATGTGGCTGTGCCACGTAATTGCGAGCTATTGGACAATAATCATGTCAGCCTCCGCTCGTTGCGACGAGCTACGGCCGACAGCCTTCGTCATAGAAAAAGAGAAGGTGGCTTGCCGGCCGTAGCTTCCCGCAGGAAGCGAAGGCTGGCGGAGAGAGAGGGATTCGAACCCTCGAACCCCTTTTGGGGGTTACGCGATTTCGAGTCGCGCGCCTTCGACCACTCGGCCATCTCTCCGTAGTGATTGTATTAAAAAGGCAGCTCAAATGCACTGCTTGGAAGGACTCCAGTTCTCTCTTTCGGCTCAATCCACGTCAGCCCCAGTTTTTTGTAGATATCTTCTTCCTCATTGGAAGCAATCACCCGGCTTCGTGCGGCTCCGCTCTGCTCCGCCGACACTACGCCGAGGCGCGCGGTCTCTCCTTCAAACAGTCCGTATTCACTCAGCTTCCATCCTTTGCTGATCGCGATTTTCCTCAACGCGATGTTGTGGTCTTTATCACCGGTGAAGTAGAGGAGTGCGGAACCCCACTGGGATTTTTTCACGAAGCGGACGTCGACTCTTAGTATTCCGTGATCCTTCGCTTCGCCAAGGATGACATCAAACGATACTTTCTTATCCCCCTGTGCGACCACATTGCGGACAATAGGAAGTTGAGCCACTGCATCAGAAACTTTCTTCGGTTGTGCTGTGACAACGAGGATATCGATATCACCAACCGTCGGCTTCTCCCTTCTATACGATCCTGCAATCTCGGCGCGTTCCACCCCTGGTACAGCGCGAATCGTTTTAAGTACTCGCTCTGCATCCGGTTTCACTTCAGCCAGGGTGAATCTGCGAGAGCGCTCTTTCACATTGCCCGCATTTTCCAAAATCTTCTTCTCCATCACGTCCGAAAATCCCGGCAGTCCCTTGAGCTTCCCGGCCTTTGCCACTTTGATCAGATCGGAAACCGTCGCAATGCCGCGTTCTTTCTGCAGCACACGCACGCGCTTGGGGCCGAGTCCTTCAATTTCCATGAGAGCAGGGGAGAGGCCTCCCTGTTCAGCCATTAAATCATCCAGGTGCCGGATTTTCCCCGTTTCGCAGAATTCTCGGATCTTCGCCGCAATCGCTTCGCCGATACCGGGTAACTGCCGCAAATCCTTCTCGGTTTTGATCAGGCAAATATCTGTTGCGAAATCCTCCACAGTTTTGGCCGCCCTGCGATATGCCGCGGGTTTAAACGCGATGCCTTTTTCCTCCAGCAGCGCTGCTATTTGACGGAGGAGGGAGGCGAGACGAGGGTTCGTATCCACGTATCTATCTTACACTCATCACTTATTGTTCAGCCTGGGTGGCCTTGAGGCAACCCCTCTTGCGCATTCTGAGGTGAAATACATGACACTACCAACAGTTTGTCCTTCAAAAGATTCAGGTTTTAAATTGAGTGCCGCGAGTCTCTCAAGAATCACTGGAGGCGTGCTCCCTGCATCAATAATTCGTTGATGTCGAACTTCCTGAGGAAGCTGCATTACATTCGCGCCTACTCCCTTTCCTGTTCTCGTCGGTGCTTCCAGGGTTTGCATACGTATATGGGGGAAGAAATTTGCGCCATTCTATGCAATCCTGCCTGCATCGCAACTTTTCAGGAGGTCGAATGTCGATTTTCCTCAATTAGAAGCCAAAAAATCGTTTTACATTGCTGATACGTTGCATGGGAGCGTTCACCAGATACACTAAATACATCCCCTAACTTTTGTCTTATGCGACCCTCACTCAATTGGTCCCGGATGCAGCACAATTCACAGAGCGGTGTGCTGAAGGGGCAGAATGCCCTCCGCAGGAGTTATGGTGAAGCACCATTGCATGTTAGTGAAGGTGCGCAGTTGCCTTCCATCAGTCCTGTCTCTCACCGTGCAATTGCAGCGGTGCTCGCTGTATTCATGGGTAGCAGAAAGTCTTGATCAGGTTTTTACATCAAACAGCCTATACAGCGTATCGAACGCCAGATGGATGTTTTGTTCCTCGATGTAGAGCACGAATTCGGTGTAGGTGGAGGCGACTTCCAGTACGTTGATGCCCTGGAGCATCACTTGTTGGAGGAGGAGGCACAGGAGGCCGGGTACGGCGATGTACTTGGGCGGGAAGTGAATGACGAGCGCCGAGACGCCGATGCGCTCGTATTTAATTTTGCGACCCAGGTATTTGCGAATAGTGGGTGCAAATTCGCTTGCGACGATCACCGTGATTTCAAACGTCCCCTCGCTGATCGTCAGGTAGCCGTTCTTCTCCAGAACAAATTTATGCATCGCATTCACGGCGCTCAGGACGTCTTTGGTCTTGTCGAAAGAGAAGATATCGAGGCCCGTATGGACCGTGAGTTTGGAAATCTTGAACTGCTCGATGCTTGGTGCGGTTTTCCGCAGTTGCCGTTGGTATCGACTGAGTGCCATCAGTATCGCGCTCTCGGAGACACTCTTCTTTGCACGGACCTCCACTTGCTTTCGAATATGCCGCGCGAGTTGCGAGAGGTTAAAGAGCCGGTGCTGCAGGCCGTATTGGAGAATAGGATCTCCAAGGACGATCTGCGGGAGGATGGAGGAGAGAGAAAGCATGTTATGAATATAACAAAAATGAATGTATTTATCAAAAAGTATCGTGGAAATGGCTTCAGTCCTAGGTCTCTAGTATTACATGCGCACTTTCTTCTTTCTCATGAACGCATCCATCGACGCACCGGCCCGCCTGGAGCCTCTCCGAGTGATCGAAGCGCCCTTTCGCTCACAAGGTTCCCGGCAGCAAGAACGAGTCGCTCACCGCAACGCACAGATTGCCGTGGATCCGCAGCAAGTCGTTTCCCGATTTCTCGCGACTGTGAAAAGAGATTTTACTGCGGCATTTATCGAATGGTCTCGGGCATATGATGTCTGCGGCTCTCCGCAGTTGGGCGGAAGTACAGCTATCAATACCGCAACAATGGAAAGCGCTCGGGTTGCCATGATGGAGACAGGGAATGTCCTGTTGGAAAGGACAGTAACGGATCCTGTTCTCGCAGAGCTGCCGAATATGCGTCAAAAAACTGGAGGACTAATGATTGCAATTATGAGAAGCATTCGGGGTGAAAAAGTCATGCAATACCGCTTCATGCTCGGAACCTCCGGACTGAATATTTTCAGGTACCCTCCTTCCAGCTACCCAGGTAGCCCTGCCGTTCCATCGTTAGCGGATCAATCGTCGCAATGACCACTCCCATTGCCGTATGCTTCCCTATCCGTACGAAACATTTTTAACATCCGATTCCGAAGAGCATTCGGGATTGACTACACAAGAGATTCGGGCGGACGTGCCGCGCGAGGTGGCCTTTGAAGATCTAGTCGCACTCATGGAACGATACAATCGCATCGGTGATGCATGCGACAGAGTGTGGCTGCGATTTCGTGACTGTTGTGAATCGGCGGACCTCCGGTTAGCAATTCATCTGAGAGTCAGGTGGCAAGACATAGGAGCTGCCATCGCTCGCACATGTGAAACGGCAATAAGAAAATGCGTCACGCCGGAGGCTATGAGAAGCAGCTTGAATGACATTCGTCTCCTACTCCAGGGTGACACATTTCATGCGTCGCTGAGCTTTGCCACAAAAGTTCAATTACTCAATATCGATCCATCCGACTGGAGACAGCCTCATCGAGAACCTCATCCGACGGATCCCACCGGACGGATATTTCGAGAAGCCTTCGCTCGCATCACTTCTCCTGTCCTGGCTACGTCCCCTCCTGCCAACTTGCTAGGTAATTCTTCTGCTCCGCGGTCAACTGATCAATCGTGATTCCCATTGCTGTTAGCTGGAGAGCCGAGATCTCGTCATCAATCTGCGGTGGCAGTGTAATCACTTCGGGTTTCAACTTTCCTTTGTTCTTCACGAGGTACTCGCAGGCGAGCGCCTGCCCGCAGAAGCTGAGGCTCATCACTTCGCTCGGGTGACCTTCGGCGGAGGCGAGGTTCACAAGGCGACCTTCCCCCGCGACGTAGAGAATTTTTCCTGAAGAGAACAGATACTCGTCCAGATAGTGACGCACGCGGCGCTTGCGGCGCGCCTTTTTTTCCAGCGTCACGAGATCCAGTTCACAGTCGAAGTGGCCGGAGTTCGCTAGTACTACTCCATCCTTCATCTTTTCCATGTGCTCCAGGCGGATCACGTGCAAATTGCCCGTCACGGTAATGAAGAGATCACCAATGGGGGTTGCCTCTTCCATCTTCATCACCCGGTGCCCGTCCATTGCAGCCTGGAGAGCTGCGAAGTTATCTACTTCGGTCACAACCACCTGCGCGCCCAAGCCTTTTGCGCGCATCGCGACTCCCTTGCCGCAGCTGCCGTAGCCGAGGATCACCACAGTCTTGCCTGCGATCAGCAGGTTTGTGGAACGCAGGATGCCATCGAATGTCGATTGGCCTGTGCCGTAGTAGTTATCCATCAAATGCTTCGTCTTATTATCGTTCACCGCGATCATCGGGATCTTGAGTGCACCGTCCCGAGCCATCGCCTTTAACCGGATGATGCCGGTAGTCGTTTCTTCACAACCTCCCAAAAGCTCCGGAAGCAGTCCCTGATGCTTGGTGTGGATTTCGGTCACCAAATCGCAGCCGTCATCAATGGTGATGTGTGGTTCGGTTTCGATCACCGCAGTCAGGAACCGGTAGTAGTCTTCTTTCGTCTCTCCTTTATAGGCCCACACGAGCACGTTCTCTTCTTCTGCAAGCGCGGCAGCAACATCATCCTGTGTACTTAAAGGATTGCAGCCGGTAATCGCGACTTTGGCGCCGCCCGCTGTGAGTGTTCGAATAAGAATTCCCGTTTCCTTGGTCACATGCAGTGCCATGCCGATGGTGAGGCCTTTGAAGGGCTTCTCCTTCGCGAAGCGATCACGAACGGTCAGCAAAGCGCCCATTCTGCGTTCGGCAATTTCGAGATTCAATTTTCCTTGAGCGGCCAGTGAGGGATCTTTCACAAATGACATTGGAGAAAGAATAGCAGATGATTCGAGAAAAACATCCAAGATCCAAGCACCAATAACCAAATAATCACCGAAAGACAAATGATCAAAAGCATTTCTTTTGGATTTTGGAATTATTTGGTACTTGGAATGTGGTTATTGGTGATTCCCAATGACTACGGTAGTTCAGGAATAACTTCTCCATATGCCACCTCTGCTCGTCCCAGAACGTCATTCAAGTCGAGGAAGTCGATGAGCGTGCCTTCCTGCTCCACCACAAACGACGCGAGTGAGGCGCCGAGCATGCCGCACTGTTTGAGTGGCCACTTGGCCGAGAGTCCCGTGAGGAACCCTGCGCGCAGTGCATCACCTGCTCCCGTGGGATTCACCACCTTCTCTGGTGTGCAGGCAGGCAGGACGATCGTGCCTTCCTTTTTACTGTGGATCGTGAGGCCATCCTCACCTTGCGTGATCACGAGGAGGGGATTGAGCGTAAGGAATGCATCTACCGATGTGCCGAGTTTCTCACTCAAAAGGCTCCACTCGTAGGCATTCGCGATGACTCCTGCACTCGTCTTCACTCCACTCATCAGTTCATCGTTACCCAGGGCAATAATCTGCTGCGCTGGATCAAAGATCCACGGAAGCTTCTGCTTTGCCAACCACCGCCCGGCTTCCATCATGATTTTGGGATCTCGCGCTCCCACCAGTCCCCATGCAATATCCTCCCGTTCGTCTTTCAAGTCCGGCCATGTTCCGTGTGCATCGGCGCCGGGGTGGAAGAACGCAATCTGCCGCTCAGCGGAATCTGTCCCGATGATCGCGGTTGCCGTCACATGTTTCTCCAGTGTTTCCACGTGATCGCACAGAACGCCGCGTTCTTCGAGCAGCGCCAGATATTCACCTCCATCCTTCCCCACCGTTCCTACGAGCATCGGTTCCTGATTCAGAAGGCGCAAATTCCACGCGATGTTGCTGGCCGTACCGCCGTGGTGGCGGGTGTAGTGAGGACTGTAGAAGGAAACAGAGAGGTTCTCGAGGTCACTCCCTTTAATTGCGTCCTTGAACGAGCCCTCGTAGTGCAGGAGGACGTCGTAGGCGATGGAACCGGTGACGAGGATTTTCGGCATGTATAAAGAATAGCGCACGTCTTCGACGTGCGATATTGGGGGATTTCACCGCAGGTCGAAGACCTGCGCTATGCTATTCCTATGAAAATCGCCGTTGTAGGCACCGGCTACGTAGGACTCGTTTCCGCTACCTGCTTTGCGGAGCTAGGGCATCATGTGACGGGCATTGATATTGATACGGCGAAAATCGAGAAGCTCAAGAGCGGCAAGAGCACGATTTATGAACCGGGATTGGAAGAGCTCATCAAGAAGGGGCTCGCGAGTAAGCTCCTCTCCTTTACCACCGATCTTCCGTCCGTTCTCCCGCACGTGCAGATCGTCTTCTCGGCGGTGGCGACTCCTCAAGGAGAGAATCACCAGGCAGATCTACGCGCGGTCTTCGCCGTTGCAGAGACCGTGGCCACACATGCTGATCATGATCTGATCTTCGTGAATAAGTCGACGGTGCCGGTAGGGACGGGTGAAAAATGCGAAGAGCGGATGCTGAAAATTTTGAAACAGCGCGGCGTTTCTCGCCGCATCTCTGTTATCAGCAATCCGGAATTTTTGCGCGAGGGGATGGCGGTGGGAGATACACTGATGCCGGATCGGATTATTGTTGGTGTGAACGGCGATGACCGTGCGAAGAAATTGATGGAAGATTTGTATCGTCCCATCACACGTGTTGGGAAGCCCATGGTGTTCATGAGCCGCGAGAGCGCCGAGATCGTCAAATATGCGAGTAACGCCTTCCTCGCAACCAAGATCAGCTTCATCAATATGCTGACGGAGCTCTGCGAGATGACGGGAGCAAACATCCGCGATGTCGCCAAAGGTATGGGTCTTGATAACCGAATCGGGCCGCGGTTCCTCCACGCTGGTATCGGCTATGGTGGCAGTTGTTTCCCGAAAGATGTGAAAGCGCTGATGGCGACGGCCAAGGAGCATAAGCTTGATTTCTCCATTATTGAGGCAACTGATCGCATTAACACGCGCCAGCGTCAGCGGTTCTTTGAGAAGATTCTCTCATCACTTGAGAAATATAAAGTCAGCTCGCCCACCGAAGCGCCTCGAGGCGCGAAGGTGGGCATCTGGGGACTCAGCTTCAAACCGAAGACTGATGACATGCGCGAGGCGCCGAGTCTCGATCTCCTCCCATTACTCGTGAAAGCAGGTCATACCGTCCGCGCGTTTGATCCGGAAGCAATGTCGAATGCGAAAAAATTATTGCCGAAGGGGGTCACTTTTGTCGATTCTCCCATGGAGGCAGTGAAGGGGGCGGATGCAGTTGTACTTTTGACCGAGTGGGATATTTTCCGCGGTGTTGAACTCTCTGAGCTTAAAAAATCTATGAAGGGCAAAGATCTCTTTGATGGCAGGAATGTGTATGAACCCGAGGAAGTGAGAGAAGCAGGGCTCACGTATCACGGAATCGGAGTTGTCTGAAAACTTGACAAGATATATAAAAATATATGGAATGCTTCTATGAATGCAAAAACTGACGAGGCTTCTACGAACGAACCTTCTTCAAAATACTTCCGCGCGAAGGAGTTGAATGATGCATTGTTCAGACTTTCTTTCCCGCCCGATTTTCGCTATCAGCTGGGTGAAGGAATTGCCGTGCTCCGCCGTTACACGAGAGCCATTGCTGCACCAATGATGAGAGGCAGGATGGATAGTCACGTATTGGATGATCTGACACAGGAAGTATTTATAATGCTTTCCAGGCGACAGGAATCAGGGCAGTTGGAATCTGGTATGACTTTACGAGTATACATACGTGATGCTGTTGAACATTTGGTGAAAGATGCGGCACGTTACCAGAGTCGGCCTCATTTCATAAGTCATCTTCCTGCTCCCATCACCGATACCCCGAAGTACATTGAGCTACTGGAAGTCGAGAATAATCGAAGATCAGTCGTAGATGCTGCTCTCAGTTCACTCGATCCGCGCCATCGTCTGGCTCTTGAATTATTCTTTCCATTGGATGGAAGTGATAAAAATATCGATGAAATTACAAAAGCTCTGGGGATGACCACGCGTGCAGGTGCGTATGCCATTAGAAGCAGAGCACTCAAACAACTCCGAGAATCTCCGTGGGCAGAAAAGTTGGTAGATATGTTTTCCGATGAAGCCGATGATGTGCGCGCAAATCTGGCGCAGTATCGTTTAGAGCAGCGTCGCGACACGAAGCCGAACTGACGAAGACATCGTTCCCGCACAGGAGACCGAATTGCTAACCACAGTCACTCAATGATTATATTCGAAGATAACAGAATAGAATTCTATACGTCTGAGTTCAGTTAGGCGTCATGCCACTCACCAGTCTCAATCGGGCGTGTCGTCTCACGTGCGCGACAACCTCTTCTAGAGGAAGAATTCTTTTCGCGTGTTCCGCACAGACTATTGCAATGACGGAATGCGTGTTGCTCGCAAATACTCGCTCGAATGTTTCATGTGTTCGGGGGACATAGGTAACGCCGCAAAGACGGTCCATCACTTCCGGAAGATCATTCTCCGCATGCAGAAAATATCCGTTGCAGCTGACATCCTGCATCATTCTTGCGATTGTCTCCTTTTTACTGAGTACGTAACGAGCCCATGCCTCGGTCAGCTGTTGTTGAACGCGTTCGAAAGGAGGATGAAGAGCCGGAAGTCGATCCATGAATTGCATGAGAGGCGGGATTGTGTGTCAAATTTGCTTTACCGACAAGAGAGAAGACATGCTAAATATGCTTTTGCTCTCTGTTTAGGGTAAAGTTGCCCTTGATATGCGAGTGCTTTTAACCGGTGTTGCCGGCTTTATCGGGTTCCATGCAGCCCAAGAACTCCTCAAGTTGGGGCACGAGGTGATCGGGCTCGATAGTGTGACGCCGTACTACGATCCGAGGCTTAAAGAGAAACGCCTGACGATGCTCGAGGGGAAAAAGGGATTCACGTTCGTGCGCGGGAGCATCAACAATCGCGCGACGGTGAAAAAATGCATGCAGGGATGCGACAGAGTCTGTCATCTCGCTGCACTTGCAGGAGTCCGGTATTCGTTTGAACATCCAGAGGAATACATCGCGACAAACATCAACGGCTTCTTTGAAGTGCTCGACGAAGCGCGGATGCAGAAGATCGGCGGGTTCATCTACGCCTCCAGTTCATCGGTGTACGGCGGCAACGAGAAGCTTCCCGCGGAAGAAGCAGATCGCACGGATAATCAGCTTTCGCTCTACGGACAGAATAAGAAAGATAACGAACTGATGGCGCACGTGTACCATCACTTGTACGGGATACCCGTCACGGGACTGCGCTTCTTCACCGTTTACGGACCCTGGGGCCGCCCGGATATGGCGCTGTTCCTCTTTACCGATGCACTTCTCCACAATCGACCGCTCAGAATCTTTGGCGAGGGGCAAATGCAGCGCGATTTCACGTATGTGGAGGATACCGTTGCCGGCATCGTCGCCTCGCTCGAGAAAAATTATCCGGAGGAGATCTTCAATCTCGGCTGCGGTCGCAAAGAGGAACTGATGGACTACGTGAAGATGGTGGAAGAGACGTGCGGCAAGACGGCGAAGAAAGAATTTCTCCCCATGCAGCCGGGCGACGTGCGCGCGAGTCTCGCATCCATCGAAAAAGCAAAGACGATGCTCGGGTTCAGTCCAAAAACAACGATCCGTGAAGGAGTGCCGCGATTCATCAAGTGGTATCGGGAGTACTACGGTATCTGAGCTACTTCTGCACCCACGCTTGTACGGGAACACCCGGAAGCAGTTTCCAGCCGGTGGTGTTGAACATGGGTTCGCATGTATTCAAACAGATAATTGCCTGTGCGCTGCTCTCAAGCTCCGGCCGGTAGCGGAGGATTTCATCGTTGTATTCGTACTGCCATTCGTGCCCGAACGAGCCGGCGATCATCAGTCTGCCCCCCCATTTTTGGTGAGCGATGGCCTGTGCGACTTCCCGCGCATGGCTTGGGATCCTTCCTGGTTGCGCGAACCACGTGATCACCGCGCATGCCGCGATCAACCCCGCAAGCAGCGGTTGTGCATGCGGGTGATGTCGGCCATGGAAGAGCGAGTACAGGCCTGCAACAAAGAGTGGCGTGAAGAGGATCGCGTAGTACGTTTGCGGAATGGAGAAGAAGAGGAACCCACAGACGAGCAGGAGGCTCATTTGCAATCCGCGGTCACGCGACTTCGCGATTCCCCAGATACCGAGCACGCTCGCAACGCCAGCGCCGCCAATGATGATCAGTTTCCCAAGCCCCATGAATCGGGAAAGCAGTGAGATGGAGATTCCCTGGTCTCTGCGAATGAGCATCGCACCGAGCGTGAGCGGATTTGCGAGGGAATAGAGCGCGAGTAAGAGTATCGGTGCAAAAACATACAGCGCAGTCATCGATCGTGATTGTCCGCTACGTCGAAGCAGACTCCACACAAGTGGAAGAAAGAGAATCACCTGGTACGCAGTGAAGAGTGATGCGAGCCATAGGAGGCCAATCATCCCTGGAATCTTCTTGGATACATCCGGTCGAAGGCTCAACCAGAGAAAAAAGAGCGCCTGCAATGCCGTCACTGGAGCCATCATGATGGAACCTGCTTGCGTGAGAACTGCGGAGGAGAGCAGCCAGCCAGCGCAGACCAGAATCCGGTCTTCCAGATGGAAAGTGCGGGTCATATCCCACACCAGCCACACCGCCTGGACGAGGAGAGTGGCGAGAAGCAGACGCCAGAATCCTTCCTGGAACGGCAGATTTTCCGTGAAGGACATCACGGACCGCAGGAGCGGCGGATGCGGGTAGGGGATATTCAGGAGGTACTTGGCTTCATCGGAGCGCACCCCACCGAGTGCTTGCCATTTGGAGAGCGCAAGTGCGAGCAGTTCAAGTCCGCCGAGAATGATCCACTGTTGTCTTACTCGCATGGGTGCAGTGAGGAATCGGAAAGATTCACGGTGGTACAGATTTCCGCATCAGGTCCGCGATGGTGATTTCTCACTATGAGTTTCAGGTGATCAGAAGTCACTTCTTCTATGGAAATATTGGAAAGCAACCATCCTTCACGTTCCGCAACATGTGTGAGTGCCGTGCGGATAGTTTCTCGTTGTTCAGAGTTTTTGTAGAGGGGGAGGATATGTAAGATTCGCCACAAGAGAAAAACGGCAATACCGAGACACAGAGCATTAAATACTATTCGCTGGTGCCGGAGGAGTGAGTTCATACATTCCAAGTAAATAACCTTCCGATGGTGTAGTTCCAAATCATGCCGAGGAAGGCTCCGATAGTCAGACTCATGATTGCCGATGTACCGTTCACAAACAGGAACGTGGTAACGGCGAAGTTCGCGAGTGCGCCGAACGCGCAGATAACGTTATATTTCACGAATCCCGTAACGGCCCGGAGCCCGCGCAGCTTGGCATACCCGAAGGTCCACGCGTTATTGAGTAGGAAGTTAAAGACGATGGCGGCTTCGATGCCGATCAGTAGCGGAATTGGCAGGAGAGGCTGCAAAGAAGACTCACCGAGCAATCTCTGTGTGAGGAAGTATGCAGCCAGGTTCACGATGACGCCGAGCGTCCCTACAACCGCGTATTCCACGAGCGTCAGCGGGATAATCCGCCCGAACGCGGCGTCGTACAGGTATTCGAGAAATTCAATCTGCACGCGGCGGCTCAGTTTGCTCTCGCCGTGTGTGCGGATGCCAAAGGTGAAGGGAATTTCTTGAGCCTTGAGATCCGCCGGCGCATGAACGAGAAGATCGAGAAGGATTTTGAAACCCATCGGATTCAAGAGTGGCAGAATTTCTTCAAACATCGCCCGATCAATCGCGAAAAATCCGCTCATGGGATCCGTCACCTTTACTCGGCAGAGCCGTATCGCAAGGCCAGTCGCAATTCTACTCATCATGTGGCGGCGCTCGTCCCATTGCCCCACGCTTCCGCCTTCGGTGTAACGAGAACCAACCGCCAATCCAGCTCCACTCTTTATTGCGTCATGCAGTTTTGGGAGCAGTCCCAGATCATGCTGGCCATCGGCATCGGCGACCGCGAGCACGTCACCCTTCGCCGCCAAAAATCCTTCAATCACCGCCGACGAGAGGCCTCGCCTTCCCACGCGACGAATCACGCGTAGGTTTTCCTGCTTTCTCGCGATCTCCTGAGCGATTTTCCACGTGCCGTCGGGAGAATCATCATCCACCACAATGATCTCATGCGGGAGACTACCAAGCACCTGTTTGAGCTTCTCCAAAAGCTCGGGGAGATTCTCGTGTTCGTTGTAGGTGGGGAGGATCAGGGAGAGCATGGTGGCAGTATGAATCAAGAATCATGAATTATGGAATAGTAGAAGAGGTAGAGCGTGTTATTGACATATTTTATAAAAGAATGCATTTTATTTGTATGGAAGGATCCCCGAACAATCAAACGGTGCCTGAAGGACCATATGGGGGCGTTTCTATGCCACGGAAGATTTTTTATGTAACAGCAGGAGCGGCTTATATTATCTTTGGACTGGGTTGCTGCTGTGGCTCACTCTATAAAACTGCAGCGGAGTTGATATCCGGGGCGAAGAACAATAACAACGTACCAACTGTTCTAAAAAAAGATGGAGATCAGAAGTGATGCTGGTCCATTTTTTGTTTCTCCGATACGCTACGAGCAATGAAAATTTTGGTGACAGGTTCTTCCGGAACCATCGGCACTCGTCTCTGCGAAACTCTCCTCCAGCGTTCCTATGACGTGCTCGGCGTCGACTGGGTCCGCAACAAATGGCAGCCAGCGGTGGATGCCATCACAACACTCACGGATCTGCGCGATGCCGATGCGGTTAATCGCATGCAGTTTGAAGGTATTGATATCATCGTGCACCTTGCGGCAAATGCCCGGGTCTACGAACTGGTCGAAGACCCTGCCCGGGCGCGGGATAACATGGTGAGCACGTTCAATGTCCTGGAATTTGCACGGCAGAAGGGCATCCGCAAAGTCCTCTTCGCCTCGTCGCGCGAGTGCTACGGCAATTTGCCAGCGCGGAAGTTTAAAGAAGAACTCGCGCGGATCGAAAACTGCGAGAGCCCGTACACCGCAAGCAAAATCGCCGGCGAGGCGCTCGTGGAAAGCTACACGCGGTGTTACGGGATCGATCACGTGATCTTCCGTTTTTCAAACGTCTACGGAATGTACGACGACTCGGAGCGTATTGTCCCGCTCTTCATCTGCAAAATGCGCGCGAGTGAGCCGGTTACGATCTTTGGTGAGGATAAATGCCTCGACTTCACGTATATCGACGATACCGTTGAGGGAATCATCCTGACGCTCACGAAATTCGATGTGGTCAAAAACCAGACGATCAATCTCGCGTACGGTGAGGGGACGCACCTGGTGAATCTCGCCAAGAAGCTCAAACGACTGCTCAAGAGCAAATCCGAAATCACTCTGGGTGCTTCGCGCACCGGCGAAGTCGTCCGCTTTGTCGCCGATATCACCAAGGCTCGCACGATCCTCGGCTACGATCCCAAAGTCTCCTTCCGGGACGGTATCCAAAAGTCGGTGGAGTGGTATACGAGGAATAGCTGAGAGCTGCGCAAAAATCATGGTCAGGGAAAATTGACTTTACACTCGCTGCCAATAGACTTTTATCGTGAATGCGGAGCTCCACGCAGGCAACGGGCATGCGCGTGCAGTGGATACTGCGACGATAGCAATCGTTTCTGCTCGTCCATCCACGCCGTTTCCTGCATTGCTCAGTCAGCTCACGGGACTGCATGCGTGGCTTCGCAGCATCGGCGCAAAAGTAGAACCACTGAGTTTCCCTCAGCTTTCTGCGGAAATTCATCCTGTCTGCGCACCAAAAATCAATGAACTTGTTCATAGGCACTGGCGTGTTCTTTTGGATAATGAAGATACATTCAAACAGCTTGCACATCATCGTCATGTTTTGAAAACCAGCATGGCAGACTTGAATGCAGCAGATGACCATGTGAAAGCTCAGGAGATCAGAGTTGAAACAACGCACGCACAATTGGAATTGCGAAAGAAGGGTGGCAAAGACCCTGCAGAGTTGCAGCGCGAGTGGGGTATTGCTCAAATGGGTTTGCATCCGTTGGATACAGTTGCATCGAGGGCAAAAGAAGCCCACATGTCTCTGGAAAGTGTGCTTCATCCGAAGATTGTTGCTCTAGAGAAAAAACTTTTCCCGATTGTTGATGCATTGAATGCAAGTGTCAGCAAAGTTCGGGGCGAATTACGCCGTTGTGCACAACTACGTTCTATTGGGCCCAAGGAAACGAACGGTACACCCGCAGCAGATTCATTGAATGGTTTTTCACATGGGTATGCGCCGCAAAATATTCGTGTCACAAAGACGGCAAAACAGGCTTTGAGGAATGGGAGACATAAGAAAGGTCCGGCACGTCCAACACGTGGAGTGGACGTAGCGGAAATTTTAGGTGGACAGGGCTACCAGGCGCCACAACAAGATAGGGAAATGCGTTTATTCAAAAAACAGGCAGCGTCTGCCGCTACCGGTTCTTTCTGTGTCACATCTCGAGGAATTGTCGGGAACATTCCGGGGATCGAATAATTTTTCCTCATCAGCGATATATGATCATTTCTTCTCCTCGTGATACGCCATTTCCAAGTTCACATCCCATAGATTCGATTTATCCGTCCGTCCTTCCGCAATGTTATCCACCGCCATCATCGCGGTGAGCATGCTGTGGTCCTGGTTGTTGTAGCGGTGCATGCCGTTTCGGCCGACGAGGTAGAGGTTCGGGATGGTGTTCACGTAGTCGCGCACGACATGGAGCTGTTCATAGCTGCCCCAGTAGGCGGGGTAGGCCTTGGGCATGCGCAGAACGCACGCGTCCAGCACGTCGTCCTTCTTCAGGAAGCCGATCTTCTCCATTTCTCTAACGCCCAGATCAATCAAATCCTGATTAGGCTGAATCCACAGGTCGCCACCTTCGTTCACGAAGTACTCAAGTCCTATCCACACTGTATTCTTCCAGTCTTTCACCAGGTACGGGCTCCAGTTGTTGAAAATCTGCACGCGGCCCACTCGCACTTCGCCTTCCTGAATGTAGATCCAGTTATCCGGCACGCGCTCGGCGGGCATTTTTCCGCGCTCCTGCACATGGAGCTTCTTGAGCAGCAGACCAACCGTCAAAAAGTCGCGGTACTGCAGCCCTTCGGCAACTTCTAGCACCGTTGCGGGAACACGGGGCGTCATCATGCCAATCAGATGCTTGATGGGCATAGTGGAGAAGAAAAAATCACAGGCGACTTCTTCGCGGTTTCCCGTATTCACATCTTCGGTCGTCACGGATGTTATGCGACCATCGGTCAGGTGGACTCCAGCAATGCGCGTGTGCATCCGAATCTCCCCGCCACGCGACTGCACCTTCTCTGCCACCGTCTCCCACATCTGTCCGGGCCCGAATTTGGGATAGAAGAAGCGCGTGATGAGCGATGTTTCGCGTTCTTCCTGCGCTTTCTTAAAGTCGCTGCTCAGAAGATCTTTGACGGCGTGCGTCAGCGCTCTCTTGAGCGATAATCCTTTGATCCGCTGCGCTCCCCAGTCGGCGCGGATCTGATTACAGGGGATGCCCCACACCTTCTCCGTATATTTTTCGAAGAAGGTTTTGTAGAGGCGCCGTCCGAAGCGATTCGTGAAGAACGCATCAAGGTATGTTTCGTCTTTGAGCGGGAACATCTGCGCTTTGATGTAACTGAGACCAATCAAAAACGTATTCCATAGCCCGAGTCTTCGCGCGACGGTCAGTGTGATGCCAATGGGGTAGGGAAAGAAGTGATTGCGATAGAAAATGCGAGAAAGGCGCGGGCGCTGGAGCATCGTCGCGTCTTCAGTCTCGGGATCGGGCCCGCCGGTTGCAAAATGGATCTCGTGGTGTTTGATCTGTGAATCGGCGGCGGGGGAACCCTGCAGGGGAAGAATGGAGAACCACCACTGCATCACGCGGTCGCTCTTGGAAAAGAACCGATGCCCGCCAATGTCGATGCGATTGCCTTTGTGATTGAACGTCTGCGCAATTCCCCCGATGGCATCGGTTGCTTCGCACACGATCGGTTGAATATCCGTTCGCGCGAGAAGCTCATACGCAGCTGTTAAGCCGGCAGGACCGGCTCCGGCGATAAGTGCGATTTTTTGAGGCATTACACTTATTGTAGAGGAATTATGAATTATGAATCATGAATTCTGTATGCAATACATTTCTTGTTTCCATAATTCATACTTCATAATTCATGATAGGCGGAGTCTTCTACTCACAAATTTCTTGAACATACCCACAATTTCCCGTCGCATAACCCTCTTTGTCAGTTTCTTCATCGGTCCCGGGGGAAGGGCTTTGCTCAGAGAGCGGAAGATGCGGAGTCTATCCAGGCTCCCGGCTCCCGATTCCTCATTCCGCGCTGTTGCCGCCTTCGGGTGCACGCGGAACTGGCCCAGGTTTTCTGCAATCCAGAATCCGTCACTGTGTAAGAGACACCGGACCCAGTAGTCACTATCCAACCCCTGCTTCATATCTTCTCGAAATGGTCCCACCCGCTTCAGGAGCTCGTGGCGCAGAGTGACAAAACTCGGTTCACCAATCAGATTTGGACGCAGTCCTCGCTCAATCCATGATTGGAGAAATTCTTCATGTGAGAGTCTGCCTTCTTTCATCTGACTACGTGCATCAGTCACTTCATCATAAATACCTGTGGCAGCTGCACTTGTGTGGCCTTCCATCAGGTAGGAATGATTTGCGGCAGTAAATCCAATATCTGCATTCTGGTTCAGAATATCGACAGAACGTTGCAGATACTGGGGGTGCCAGAGGTCGTCCTGGAAGAGATAGGAGATCAATTCACCTCTCGCAACACGCGCACAGGCATTCCAATTTCCTCCAATGCCCAGACGTACGGGGCTTTTGTAGTACGTGATCCGAGAGTCAGTAGAATATTTCGAAAGCATCGACTGTACGTCCGCATGTGATGCGTCATCGTGGATGATTAGTTCCCAATCGGTGAACGTTTGCGCAAGGACAGAATCAAGTGCCGCATGAAGATGTGCAGGTGTGGATTCGTAGGTGGGGAGGCAAACGGTAACGATGGGCATAAGAAGCCAAGGAAGCCAAAGAAGCCAAGGACTATCACATTCAGGTCGTAGCTTAACATAGCGCTGCTCGTTGGCTTCGTTGGCATCTTGGGCATCTTCGGCTTCTACTCGACAACAACCTTGGCATCCGCAATCGTCACTCCATCGTTCCTCACAATCACCGGATTCAGATCCAATTCCGTAATTTGCGGACAATCGGTCACCAATTGGCTAACCTGCACGATGATTTTAGCGAGTGCCACGATGTCTGACTGCAATTTGCCGCGGAGTCCCAAGAGCATTTTCCAGGATTTGAGTTCTTGCAGCATTTCATACGCTTCTTCTTCACCAACCGGCGCAATCCGGAAGGAGGTGTCCTTGAAAAGTTCTGTGTAAATGCCTCCCAGACCGACCATGATGAGATGGCCGAAGTTTGCATCCTTCATAGCACCCACAATGAACTCATCTCCGGCAGGGAGAAGTTTCTGGATGAGCACACCGTTGATCTGCGCCTTCGGTGCGTGCTTCTTTGCATTCTTCTCAATTTCTGAGAATGCCTGCTTCACCTCATCCGCATTCTTTAGATTCACCCGTACACAGCCGATGTCTGTTTTATGGAGAATTTGCGGCGAGCTGATCTTCGCAACAACGGGATAGCCGATCTTCTCCGCACACGTCACTGCTTCATCCGCACTCTGTGCAACTTCAGCCGAAGGAAGAGGCAAATCATAGGCTTTGAAGAGATCAGCAGTGATTTCTTCAGACAAAAGACCTGAAAAAGAGGACAGAGAACAGTGGACAGTGGACAGAGGAGGTCGATTATTTTTAGTTCTCTGTCCGTTGTCCTCTGTACGTTGTCCTCTGCGCAGAGCGGCAAGTGCCGCGATTGCGCGTTCCGGTGTCGGAAAATTCGGTATGCCGTTTTCCTGCAGAATCACGATGGCATCGGTGACGTTTTTCTCTCCCATGAAGCTCGTCACAATCGGCATCAGCGGATAGCGGGCATGCACATCGATGATCGCACGAGCGATCTCGCTGCACGGTGTCATCACCTGCGGCGTGAGGAGTGTAACGACGCCATCGATATTGCGATCTTTGGCGCACGCGACGAGTGCTGCGCTGTACCGATCGGCAACGGCGTCGCCCAGCACATCGATGGGATTCTTCACACTCGCAGCTGCGGGCAGGTTCTTTTTTAATTCCTCTGCGTTCTTCGGATCAAGCTCGGCCAGAATCAGTTTTTCGCGTTCCGCGGCGTCTGTTGCGAGAATCCCGGGACCTCCGGCATTGGTGATCACCGCGATATGCGGCGTGAGGAGTGCTGGTTGTGTGGAAAATGTCCGTAGGAGATCCATGAATTCCTCCGTCGTGCGTGCACGATGGATACCTGTTTGCGCGCAGACGGCGTCAATCGCGGCATCCGACCCTGCAAGCGCTCCCGTGTGCGATGAAACCGCTCTCTTGCCGCGTTCCGAGACGCCCGATTTGATCAGCACGATCGGTTTTTTCGCAGCGACCTCGCGCGCAACCGTCAAAAACTTTTTTCCATTCACAATACTTTCCACGTACATCCCGATCACGTGCGTCTGAGGATCTTTCGCGCACAATTCCAGGAAATCGCACTCATCCATCACCGCTTTGTTTCCCATACTGACGACGAGAGAGAAATCCATGTGCAATCCCGCCGCAGAATCAAGGAGTGCTACAGCGAGAGCCCCCGATTGGCTAAGGAGTCCAATGAAACCCGGACGCTCAAGGTTTTCCGCAAACGACGCGTTCATGCCGATCGATGGGCGGATCACACCCAGGCAGTTTGGGCCGACCAGAGCGATATCATGTTCTTTCGCGATCCGAATGACCTCTCGCTCCAACTGATGACCCTCACCTGTTCCCGTCTCCCCAAACCCGGCACTGATCACGATCACACTCTTGATGCCTTTCTTTCCGCATTCTTCCAGAATCGCGGGAACGGTTTTGCCCGGCGTCACGATCACTGCCAGATCCACACTTCCCTCGATCGCCGTCACCGACGGGTAGGCTTTTTTCCCCAAAATCTCCGGGGCTTTCGGATTCACCGGATATACCTCGCCTTTGAACCCCTGCGTGAGGATATTTTTGAGGATCATATGCCCCACTTTCGTTTCCTCACTGGAGGCCCCGATAACAGCGATGCTGGAGGGAGAAAGGAGAGACATGCGATTCTCCTTATTATACCTCAACATTTTTGTGGCGTACACTGTGGGGGTGAGCTCCGTGCACATCATTTTCGCTTCGACGAGCGGGCATACCGAGTTCGTCGTCGATGTGATCATCCCTCTTCTGAAGGATGCGGGGCACGCCGTCACCAAACAGCGTGTGGAACTTGCCAAGCCTGAGGATCTTTTGAAGGGCGACACACTCATTCTTGCGTCGGGTACATGGAATACAGGCGGCATCGAGGGCCAGCTGAACCCGCATATGCACGCATTCGTGTACGGACCCGCAAAGGGTGCAGACCTCAAAGGCAGAAATGTCGCCATCATCGCATTGGGTGACGAGCGGTACCACTACACGGCCCGTGCAGGGGAGCATTTACGTACGTTCATTGAATCTCATGGGGGAAAAATACTTGGAGAACCTCTCACGGTCGTCAATGAGCCGTATGGGCAGGAGGAGAAGGTTGAGGAGTGGGGAAAAGCGCTCGTGAACTCGTTAACTCGTTAACTCGTATCTATGAATCGGGTTTCTCTGAAAATCGTCGGCGCGCAGGGGCAGGGAGTGAACTCTGTCGGAGAAATCTGTGCAAAAGGTCTCAAGCGTGCGGGGTACTGCGTGTTCGGATACCGCGAGTACATGTCGCTCATTAAAGGAGGGCACAGCAGTTACCAGTTGGATGTGAGTGATAAGAAGATCGAAAGTGCCGAAACGAGCGTGCACGTGCTCGTGACGTTCAATCATCATGGGCTCGAGAAGAATGCTCATGAGGTGAAAGAAGGAGGGGTCATTGTGCACCAGTCGCCACAATGGATGTTCCCTCAAAATGTTGAAGCTGATCTCCGGAAGCGCAAGGTGACTGTTCTGTATCTGCCGACGGAAGAGATCCTCAAAAAGATCAAGGGAAAGCCGATTTTGGGGAACGTCCTGATCACCTCCGTTGTCTGGAGCCTGCTTGGCCGCAGTATCGACGGCCTCAAAGAACTCGTCCGCGAGCAATTCGGACACAAGGGCGAAGAGTTGGTGCAACTGAACTTCCGGTGTATTGAAGAAGGCTTTGCCTTCACCGCTGCACATGCCAAGGGCGTCTCGATTGCGCTGCCGCCGGTGGATCCCCAGTGGAAAAATCATCTGCTCATTACGGGGAGCCAGGCGATGGGGCTTGGGCTCATCCATGGCGGTTGCCGCTTTTACGCCGGATACCCGATGACGCCGTCCTCACCGCTGCTCACGTTTGTCGCAGAGATGCAGAACAGAACGGGAATGGTGGTAAAACAAGCGGAAGATGAAATTACCGCCGCGCAGATGATGAGCGGTGCGATGATGATGGGCACGCGTGCAGCAACCGGCACCTCCGGCGGCGGATTCGATCTGATGACAGAGACGCTCTCCCTCAACGGCATCATCGAAAATCCGTCCGTGTTCGTCCTTGCTCAGCGTCCGGGTCCTGCAACCGGCTTGCCTACATGGACCGCGCAGGGAGATCTTCTGCTTGCGATCGGTTCCGCGCATGGCGAGTTTGCGCGATGTGTAATGTCCGTGAGTGACGCGCAGGATTGCTTCGACTTGATGCCGGAAGCATTCAACTTGGCGGAGGAATTCCAAACACCGGTGATCGTGATGACCGACAAGCACACGGCCGAAGCGCTCTTCACCCAAGAGCAGTACGATCAGAAGAAGGCGACGATCAGACGCGGGAAACTCATAACTGATCCTAAGCAACTCACGAAGCTCAAAAGCACCGATCGATACGATCCCACGGCAAAAGATGGCATCTCAGCGCGATGGCTTCCTGGAGCCAACGCCGCGACCTTCTGCGCGCAGGGAGATGAGCACAATGCCGAGGGAGCTGTGGATGAAACGTCCGCAAATGCGACCGCACAAATGGAGAAGAGGATGAGGAAGATGGAGGCGCTGAAAAAAGTGTTGCCGGAGCCGGAATTGTTCACGGGACCGGGAACGGGCTCGGGACCGGGAGTGAAAAGCCCTGAAGTGCTCTTGGTTGGATGGGGGAGTACGAAAGGAACAGTCATGGATGTCCTCCATGAGCTCAACAATCCAAAAATCGGTTACCTCCACTACACGTACTTGTGGCCAATGAAGACAGATCGCTTGATGGAGCTTAGTAAGAAAGTGAAGAAGGTCATTCTCATTGAACAGAATCACAACGGACAGTTGGGGCAGGTCATACGCATGGCGTGCGGACTTGATATCCCCGAAAAAATTCTCAAATACGATGGCCGGCCATTCTTCTATGATGAGTTACTAAAACGAGTTAACGAGTTAACGAGTTAACGAGCAATGTCTATGCCCATCCCTCTCGAAACCAACGGCCCGAAAATGCAAGACTATCATTGCGCCACGCAGTGTACGTGGTGTGACGGTTGCGGCGACTACGGCATCTGGACGGCGGCCAAGCGCGCACTTGTGGAGCTCAATATCGCCCCGCATCAGGTTCTCCTCTGTTACGACGTCGGCTGTCATGGCAACGGTTCGGATAAGCTCAATGGGTACAGATTCCACGGCCTGCACGGCCGCGTGATTCCCTTTGCGTCGGCTGCGAAGCTCAGCAATACGAATATTCCCGTGATTGCCTTTGGTGGCGATGGCGCGAGCTTTTCCGAAGGCATCGGGCACTTTATTCACGGCATCCGTAGCAACTACCCCATCACATTCATTCTGCACAATAACGCCAACTACGGGCTGACACTTGGGCAGGCGAGCTCACTCACCTGGCAGGGCCAGCCAATGAACTCCAGTCCTAATGGCATCCCCGAGCACACACTCAATTCCATGGATCTCGTGTTCGCACTGGAGCCGACGTTCGTTGCGCGGGCATTCAGCGGCAACATTCCTCATCTCACCTCTGTCCTCAAGGCCGCTATCGAACATCAGAAGCACGGCTTTGCGTTTGTCGATGTGCTCCAGGCGTGCCCCACCTACAACCATTTTGCAACGCATGAGTACCTGCTCGAGAAATGTTACGACGCGAATGCCGAAGGGCACGATCCACACTGTGATATGCAGAAGGCAAGAGCGTTGGCACTGGATACCGGGAAGAGAATCGCGACCGGTATTCTCTACCAGCGCGAAGATGTTCCCAGTTTCTACGATCGTCTGAAGTCACGTGAAGGGAAGAAAACGCAGTGCACCGATGAAGTGGCGAAAGTAGATGTGACGGAGTTTATGAAGGAGTTGGTATGATATCGTCCTCGGTACTTTCTCATACGAAAATCGTATATATAGTCAATCTTTCGGTTCAATGCGTTGATCCTCGGGATTTTGGATATTCGACTGTTCTATTCTTTCAAGTGCGTGTGTCAATTTCATTGCAGCTTGGTCGATTTCTTCCGAACTTTTTGCATTCATCACGTTTTTTCTCAAGCTGGGAATAGTAGCAGCAATTTTGCTCACTTCCATCCTTACTTCTTTCACACGATCAGTCGGCTGTTCTGACCCGCGTGGGCTTGCCTCCACTGGTGACACTGATTCGTGTCTTGCGCATCCCATCAGGCCAGAAGCAAGCAGAATGAACGCTCCTGATATTCGTAGCAATTCTTGTCTCCTCGGATTCCCAGGTTGTGCATTTCTGGAGGATGGAAGCGAATCTATAGATGCTTTCGCCATGGGTAGAGGGGTAAGATTTTTCAAGAGTATGCCCGTTTTTGGCATTGTCAATCTTTCTTTCCATGCACATTGATATTCTCGCCTTCTTCTCAAGAGCATTCTCGTGCACGTAGGGTGAAGGTGCAGAAAGTGGATGTGACGGAGTTTATGAAGGAGTTGGTGTAGTACTATCAGGCTTTTGCCCGCAAAAATAGAGCCTGATTACCACACTGGGAGTCGACTCCGTGCACCGGATGGTCAAAGACATTTCCCTGACACCATTTGGAACGCACGAGACCGTTTTTGAGCAATAATCCGACATGAAGGAGCTGCTGAGGGATATTTCCCAAGAAGTCGTCACAGTATCCGTATGCCACGATATCTCCTGGCGCTGGTGTTCTCGGAAAGATGTATCCTTTTTTCAACAGGTCACGCAGTGGTTTGTCGATGGCGGCGTAACAAGCTTCCCTTTTCCAGTTCTTACCAAGCAAGACCTGAAATAGATATCGCGAGCATTCCACATTGTCACGGAGATCTTTCTTCAGATCACGTTGTTCGTACAGTGTGACTTCCGGGCATGTCTGTACTAGAGCTGTAGCGAATGAGTCTTCGTTACAAGAATGTGTTGAACAGATTGTATCGATTCTTCTCTGAAGAGAATTTGCCATACCATTCATGAGCACTTTTACTGATGGCTGACGGTCATGAAAAAATGTCATGAGAACAGCATCCTGACCTAGCTGGACCTGTAACTGGCGGGAAAATTTTTTCATCGCAAGCAGTGTGTGGATGAAATGGCGAAAGTGGATGTGACGGAGCTTATTAAGGAGTTGGTGTAAGTCACTGCTGATCTTTCAGCAGTTGCTTCACCAATTTCGCAGCAGCCTCAGGATCGGGTAATGCTTTTGGCTCACGGAGATCGATAGAGAAGGCGGCAACGGGTTTTTTTGGAGTCATACCGACAACAGACATCTCTTCTTCTCGTGGTTTCTGTATTGCTCCAATGTCTGCAAGTTTTCCGCGGGGGTCCAAAAGACGATTTGGCAAGATGACGCTTGGACGAAGCTCCTCCTCACCTTCGCATACTACTATGGAAATTTTGTCCGTAACGTTACGCATTTTGAACCGACCAGTCAGCACTGGAATGCGTTCTCCTTGGTGGACAAGAACCTCTACGTGAAATGGCAAATACGGACAATCTGAAAAATCACTGGTTCGAGATCCATCTTCACTCATTGTTGCAGCTAAACAGGGCCGAGTCTGCCGGGGAATCGATAAGCCACTTGTAAGAATTCTGGGCCGAGTGCCTCTATCTGACGATTGAAGTATAGATGGTGATTGGAATACGACGTAGAATTCTTGGCCCTTTGGCATCGTAACATAGGGGTCCTTTGATTCTTCACCAGCCTGAATAGGAAACAAATTTTCACCCTCTTTTGTGCGAGAGACGACTCGCATGAAGACGGGTATTTCACCTGGGGCCATGAGAACTCCGTTATGTACTCTGTTATTAACAAGCAAATCTTCAAGAGCACGTTCATGAATTTGATAGTTTGATAGACGCAGAAATTGCCCGGCGGATTCGGTGGATGCTTTCATAAGGGGCAGATCGTAGCGTACAGGTGACTGTCGTCAAATGTTCTGCAGGCCAAAATCCCGCTATGCTCTCTTCCATGCACATTTCCGTCCTCACCCTCTTCCCGGCAATGTTTAGCGGCCCCCTGACCGAGAGCATTCTCGCGCGTGCGCAGGGGGAGGGGAAACTGGAAGTGACGCTCCACGATCTGCGGAAGTGGGGACTTGGGAAATATAAGCAGATTGATGACAGTCCGTACGGGGGGGGAGCGGGGATGGTGATGAGGGTGGATGTGTTGGTGGAAGCGATCGAGGGGGTGATAAAGGGTGACAAGGGGGACAAGAGGGACAAGAGTGCTAAAGGGAAGCCTCACAAAATCTATTTCACGCCTCGTGGAAAAAAACTCACGCAGTCGCGGGTGGAGCAACTCGCGAAGAAAGAGCATCTGATTCTTCTCTGCGGTCACTACGAAGGAGTGGATCAGCGGGTGATTGATGGGTGGATCGACGAGGAAATCTCCATTGGTGATTATGTACTCACGGGCGGCGAACTTCCGGCGATGGT
Organism: uncultured Candidatus Peribacteria bacterium; assembly: GCA_964449445.1. GTDB lineage: Bacteria > Patescibacteriota > Gracilibacteria > Peribacterales > Peribacteraceae > JABFSS01. The sequence goes on from CAYUZT010000001.1 coordinate 45,249, forward strand.
GCTGATCGATGCCATTGCACGGCAGATACCTGGAGTGCTGGGGAAAGACGAATCGGCGCATGAAGAGAGCTTTTCCAAGTCGCTCAAGCGGAAAAAAGAATATCCCCATTACACACGGCCGGAGGAATTCCGAGGAATGCGCGTGCCAGATGTGCTTTTGAGCGGACACCATAAGAAGATTGATGAGTGGAGGAAGAAACAGCTACAGTGAGCTCTATGAAAGACTGGTTGCTCTATTCACTGCTCGCACTGCTCTTCTGGGGACTGTGGGCGTTCTTCCCGCGGCTTGGGGCTGTATATGTGTCTAGCAAAAGCCTGGTCTTCTATAACACCGTCGGCCAAGTGATTGTCACCGGAGCCTTGATGTTCGTGCTTGCGGGTAAAGTGGAATTCCATCCATTAGGCGCTCTGTACGGAATACTCACAGGGATAATGGCCCTCACGGGTTTCTTCTTCTTCGTTCTTGCGATTCAGAAAGGTAACCCGTCGATTGTGACCGCACTGACGTCGTTATACCCGCTGATTGCTGTTGTCCTCTTTTTCCTCATCTTCCGTGAGTTCATTACCGTGAAACAGGGGATTGGTGTGGTGCTTGCGCTGGTCTCCGTTGTTCTGCTTGCCCACTGATTCAGCGAGGCGCTGTTCCGCGCGCAAAGTGACTCGCGATGCCGGCGAATGCTCCCCAGGAGAAGTACCACAGGATCTCCGTTCCCGGGATTCCGGGCGCAAGCAGCCCTCCCACAGAGGTTCCTGCAAGGAGCCAATACTGCTGCCAATAGCCGGGGAACAGAGCCGATAAGACGACGTAGATCGGCGCGATGAGCAATGCAGTGATGCAACCAGAGAGAATGCTCAGTTTCAGCAGATCTGGTCGCATGGAGATCATCACGACGGTGCAGAAGAGGAAGAGTCCCGAAGTCACGAAGATCGATTGGAGGTGCAAAACATCACAAAGCAGAATCAGCAGCGCGAGACAGATGCAAAAGAGACCGAGGAAGATTTTTGGATGGCCGCTTGTCACTTGCACGGATTTTTTCTTCGTGAGCCAGAGCACGATGCTGGCCGAGATTCCGGTAATAGCGAATCCGAAAATAGCGTCATCCAGGGAAATATTTCCCCAGTGAATGGCGAGTGGTGGACGCCAGTAGTCGCGGAAGTACCAGTATTCCGAAAGAATTCCGGCAAATGCTCCAACGATACTCACGCGCATCATCATTCTTTGCAGGTCTCGGCGGGTTACATAGATGAGAGACCACACTGCGAGGAGGCTGAGGCCGAGGAGGAGATACGCGAAACGATCCATCGAAAATCAAGGATTTGCGCGAATGATAGAGGAAATCCAGCCACGCAGGTCTGCAGAGGAAGGCAAGCCCGTCTGCCGTTGATTGTTCAACATGAATGCGGGGATCAGTGTCACTTGATTGCTATCAATCAATTCCTTCTGCTGTTCCAGAAGAGCTTTTGTCTCCTTGGCGTCCAGACACTTCCCAAATTCTTTTTCCGACAGTGTGAGTTTTTTCGCAAAGGCGAGGAGCGATTTGCGATCCCGTAGAGGTGCCTTTATCAAGGCGGTGTGTATTTCCTGGCCTTTGCCAAGCACAGTGCCACACGTGAGTGCCGCCGCTTCAAGCAGAGAATTTTTGTACTTCTGGAGCGGGATGATGACGATCTGCATCTTCAGCGACCCATCGTCCATAAATTCCTGCTGCAATGGCTCGAGCATGTCCCGGAAAAATTCACTGCAATACTCGCAGGAGTAATTAGTGAAGACTGTGAGGGTATGTGGTGCATCGCTCTTCCCGATTTCCAGTATTCCGCGATCAGTCAGGCGTTCGGGGAGCGAGCCACTCCCCGTGGAGGGCGATGAGGAAGACTGCTCCATGGGCAATTCGATAGACGCTGCTGACGCTGCGCTGGAAATTGCCGCAGAGGAGGTTTTTTGCTCCTGGATCGGCATCTGCGGCAACGGCATGCAGGCCGTAAGAAAGCTCATTGAAGCCAATACTATGACGAACGTGTTGCGCATTGGGACTCCGGAAGAATAACAGATATTCTTCTCGTCCATGTCCACTCGCGTCACTATCCTCGGCATTCCGATTGATGCCGTAACACGGGCCGAAGCCGTCGAAACGCTGCGGCATTTTCTTACGGAACCCGGTCAGCACCACGTCATGACTCCCAATAATGAAATGCTCGTGGAGTCGACGAGGAATTCGCAGTTTAAGGAGACACTTAGAAAGAGCGCATTGAATCTTCCCGATAGTCAGGGCCTCCTGTTCGCCGCATGGTGGACGGGCCAAAAACTTCCTGAGCGTGTGACGGGAGTGGATACCGTGGAAGCTCTTTGCTTGTCTTTGGATGAGACTCATCCCGTTTTCCTTCTCGGTGCCGCTCCTGGGATTGCCGAAAAAACCGCGTTGGTTCTCCAATCAAAAAATCCACACTTGAAAATTGTCGGAACATTCAGCGGGAATCCCAAGACCGAATATTCGCAGGAGATTGTTCGCGCGATCAATGCATCGCGACCGCATTTGATTCTGGTCGCGTTTGGCGCGCCACAGCAGGATCTGTGGATCGCGGAATACCTCCCTCAGATGCCATCCGTACGGGTTGCCATGGGAGTGGGGGGAACATTCGATTTGATCGCCGGTGTGAAAACACGCGCACCAAAATTCATCCGGAGCATTGGACTCGAGTGGCTCTGGCGGTTTATTCAAGAACCCTCGCGATGGAGGAGAATGTGGCGGGCGGTGGTTGTCTTCCTAATTCTCGTTATTCGCGGAGGCTGACTTTGTCCTCCACAATCCACTGCTGCACTCCGCGACGCATGCGGATCAGCTTGGGACCGCTCTTCGTCTCCGCGAGAAGTTCCTGTTTATTCTGCGATGCGCGGAGGAGCGTCACTTCACTGATCTCTTCATCCGGGAGCAGCAACATGACGGCGAGGCTCGCATCTTCGGCAGTGAGCGCACCGCGGAGATTAATCGTCGCACGTGCAATCGTCGCGGCAACTCCCACGATCAACGAACACAGGAGCAGTGCCCACGTGATTGTGTGCGCGTACCGGAAGTGGGAGACGAAGGCGAAGTCCATATTGGTGTTTCTCCCTATTATAGCGAAATTCAGAGCTGAATGATAGTGTGCGGGCGTGCGCAAGCTATGCCTTATTATCATTGATGGCTTTGGGATAGCCCCTCCGGGACCGGGGAATGCACGCACGCTTGCGGCAATGCCCACGGTCCGGAAACTCGAGGAGGCCTGCCCGAATGTGATTATGGCGGCGTCGGGCAACGCCGTCGGCCTTCCCGAAGGACAACAAGGAGCGAGCGAGCCGGGGCACCTGACTATCGGCGCCGGGCGTGTTGTGTGGCAACCGCTGGAAGAAATCAATCAAGCGATCAAACACGGAACCTTTTTCGATAATCCCGTCCTCATTTCTGCCTGCGAACGTGCGGCGAAGAATAATGTCCCACTGCATCTCATTGGTCTCTATTCGAGTGGCGGTGTGCACAGTCACATGAACCATTTTCACGCGGCCCTCGAACTTGCAAAGAAAAAAGGAGTCTCAAAAGTCTTCCTGCATCTTTTTGGTGACGGGCGCGATGTTCCTGAGCAGCATTTCTGCACTGACTTCGATCTTCTGAAGGAAGAAGTGACAAAACTGCAACTGGGGACGATCGCCTCACTCGTCGGCCGCTACTTCGCCATGGACCGTGACCGGCAATATGCCGATCGCACGAAAATTGCATATGATCTCCTCACACAGGGGGTCGGGAAAGAGACGAATGATCTGTGTGAAGGAGCAAAAAAATTCTATCTGGAAGCCAAAGATAAGGAACGGACCGATTACTACATTCGCCCGCTGAAAACTCCGCAATTTCAGCCGATCCAACCAGATGATGTCGTCCTCTGCATCAACTTTCGCAGCGATCGAATGATCCAGATTGTCCGCGCGTTGGAAGCGCAGGACTTCAATGATTTCCCCCGACCCGTACGTGTCACGGACGTCGTCTGCGTCGGTCCATATTCCGATCATCTGCCGGTCGCGTTTCCGGCTCCGGAGGTGAAGAACACCTTTGGCGAAATTCTCTCCAAAGCCGGCCTCAAGCAGCTGCGCGTGGCTGAGACCGATAAGTTCGCGCATGTTACGTTCTTCTTCAACGCGCAGACGCATGAACCGTATAAAAATGAAGACCGACTGATCGTTGAATCTCCCAAAGTCAGTAACTTTGCCGAAGTCCCGCAGATGAGCGCCGACAAAGTCACGCAGACGGTCATTGAGCAGGCAGAAAGCGGAAAGTACGACGTCATCGTGATGAACTATGCGAACCCGGATCTCGTGGGACATGGCGGCAAACTGGATGCCGTGATCACCGCATGCGAAACTGTCGACCGGAACCTCGCAACGTTGCTGCCCGCGCTGGAGAAGGCTGGATATGACTGGATAATCACTGCCGATCATGGGAACGCCGAGGAGATGTACTACCCCGGTACGAAAACGATCTGTCCGAGTCACACGACCAATCCCGTCCAAACATTCGTACATTCACCGGCCATTACGTCTTCAGCTGATCTCAAAGAGCTCACAGGACTCAAGGATATTGCACCTCTCTGCTTGAAAATCATCGGCTTGTCGGTGCCAAAGGAGATGCAGTGAAACTTTTAAGAGTCTCTCACTTCCACGCCGGTCATTTTATGCCTCGTGATTTTGGTTCTCAGGACATCCGCTGCATTGTGCGGAATGGACACCACCACTCCTCCAAAGACACGCCGCATGGTCGGCTTTTCCGGAAGAAAGTCGCAGCCAATGTTTCGTAGATTCATCAATGCTGCCGACCGTTCTTTTTTCATCAGAGCAACGAATTGTTCTTCGTTGATTTTTCCGAGTGCGATAGCCCTGAGTAGATCACGCGGATCTTGAATGAAGAGAGAGGCAGGGGCCGGACCGTCGTCATATGATCGAACATACTGCATAGCGGCACATCGTTCATGGTTTTTGCCTTTCCTGCAAGCTCTCCGTTCCCCAGATCGCCTTTTTGGCTCACAGACGCTACGCTAGGGCTGTGCAGGATATTACGTACCGCTCACAGGCATTCTTGGATGAAGTCACCGGGCACAAGGATAAGCACGTTCACCTGATCTTAATCGCGACCAAGCCCGATATCATCAAACAAGTCCCTCTTTATAAAGAGTTACAGAAACGAGGACACTGTGTCGTTCTCGGGCACACCGGTCAGCATTACGACGAGAACTTGAGCGGAGGGATGCTCAAGGAGTTCGGTGTGCAGCCCGATTTCAATTTGAACGTGCGTGGGACGATGTACGAAGTGGTCAGTCAGATTATTGGGCGACTGGGGTATGTGATGAGTGAGCTCAAAAAGAAGGGCAAGATCGTGATTCCATACGTGCACGGCGATACGACCACGGCGATGGCGGCGAGTAATAGTGGGTTCTGCCTCGGATTCAGTTCTGTCCATGTGGAGGCAGGCATCAGAACTCTGACTCCCCGATATAGTGAAAAGTGGAAAGTGGAAAGTGGAAAGTGGAACGTAGACGACTGGCATCACTTTCTCCAAGACAGGAAGAACTGGGAGCGCGGATCTCTTGAACCGTACCCCGAGCAATTCAATACGCGTTGCTCCGAAGCTGCGACGGGGATTCACTTGGCTCCTGTGGAGCTTGATCGGGAGTTTATGCTGAGTGAAGGGTTCGCTGACGATCGTATCTTCGTCGTCGGTAACTCCGTCGTGGATGCCACAATGGAAGCGATGGGGAGGATCAAAGATTCCACGGTCTTCGATCGGCATCCCATTCTCAAAGATGGTGATTTTGTTCGCTTCTGCATTCACCGTCGTGAAAACTGTCTGAGTGAGCGTCGCTTCCGCGCAATTTACGGTGCGATGAAGGCTCTTATAGAAGAGGGGAGGAAAGTTCTGCTCATCTCCATGATTCAGACCGATGCGGCATTCGAGCGATTCGGACTCAAAGAAGAAGTGAAAGCGCTCGCTAAGGAACATCCGAACTTCGTCTACTCACCCGTCTGGGCGGAGTATGTGGATGTGGTAGCAGCAATGAGCAAAGCAGCCGTCTGCGCGACGGATTCGGGATCCATGCAGGAAGAAATGAACGCGATGAGCATCCCGTGCGTCACGCTCCGTTTTGGTTCCGATCGCAGTGAATCGATTCTCTGTGGCGGAAACATCATCGCGCCGCCGGTGGACAGCGATCTCATCAAGAACATCATCACGTTTGCGTGGGATAACAAAGCGATGCGCAAGGCACCCAAGATTTACGGGAAGGATGTGAGTGCGAAGTGTATTGATGCGGTAGAAAAGGTGCTGAAGGAAGGGGAAGTGTTCAGAAATGAGGAAGAGAGGCTGCAGTTGTAGGAAATAGGAATTAGGAATTAGGAGTTAGGAGTCTGAAAAAGTATCCTATTTTCCTAACTCCTAACTCCTAACTCCTAACTCCTCAGCATGTCTCGTCTCCGCGAATCACTCACACTCGTCCTCATTACTCTCCTGCCGTTTCACGCTCTTCTCGTGACGGTGGGAACAAAGATGTTAGTTGGACCTGGACATGCACCGATGACGATGCTTGCAGGGTGGAAAGAAGGATTGCTCGCGGTGATTTTGCTAATTGCAGCGCTGGAATTTTTGCGGAAGCCTTCATTCAAGATTGACCTGATCGATGGGTTGATTATCGCGCTGCTCGCACTTGCGTTCATCATTCCCAGTACAAACTTCCTCTTCGGTTTCAAGTACGACTTTATCCCACTTGTCGCATTTCTGATCCTCCGACGTGTAGCGTGGTCAGATTGGTTTTGGATGCGCGCAGAAAGCGCGCTCTTATTTGTCGGGGGGATAGTCGCTGCGTATGGCATCCTCACGTTCTTCCTTCCAGACAGCTTCTTTGCCTTCCTGGGCTATTCTGATGCTCATTCACTCTATCTTCCCGATCGGCCGCTTGCCGCATTCCAACAGATCAGCGGCAGCAGCATTCGACGGATTCAGAGTACGTTCAGCGGGCCGAATCAATTTGGCATATGGCTGCTCATACCGCTCGCCATTGTTGCGAGTTATGGATTACGGGTTATGAGAAATCCGAAACCCGAAACTCGAAACTCGAAACTTTTTCAGATGCTTGTGGTGTGCGGACTTATGCTCGTTGCTCTTTTTCTTTCATTCTCGCGGTCTGCGTGGATTGCCACATTCGTTCTGGCGTGCGTGACGGCGTCCTCGCTTGTTCCCCGCAGAATTTTCCCACAAATGCTCACGGGCATTCTTGCGATTGTGATGATCGTTGGCGTCGCTCTCTCGGTTCTCGCGCCAGCGGTGTTCGTTCGGAAAATATCCCTGATCGGGCACATCGAGAGGCCGATCCAGGCAATGCAGCTGATTATGCAGAACCCTTTGGGTATGGGTCTTGGGTCCGCCGGACCTGCATCCAACCGCACGCATGAGCCATGTGTGCATCTGGAACGTGGTGCCGATCCCTCGTGGGCCAAAAGCAACCCATCGCTGTGCGTGTTTGTTGGGAAAACCCAGGTGCAGCCGGCTGATCACGTATGCAGTTGTCCGGTATTGCCGGAGAATTGGTACCTCCAAGTCGGCGTCGAGATGGGAGTGCTTGGGTTTTTGTTGTATGGAGGTTTAATTTTCCTGATTCTGCGCCGACTTGCAGTAATAAGTGGAAAGAGGAAAGAGGAAAGTGATAAGAATATTTTCCACTTTCCACTTTCCACTTTTCTCTTCTTCTTGGGAATTTCGATAGCCGCACTCTTCCTCCACGCATGGGAAGATTCGGCGGTGGCATATACGGCGTGGGTAGTTGTTGCTGTTGCTCTTACGAAAAAGGCAGGGTTCACTTTCCGGGAAAATAATATCTCTCATGCAACCAAAACATGAGACTCATGACATAGAAACGAGCTACTGCAGTTGCTTGCAAGGACGGCGGGAATTTATTTGCTGTTATCCATTGTGATGCTTGGTCCGCAACTTTTTCTTCGATTTCATCGCTTTGCGCGTCGTAGTCTTGAAGGGGTTTTAATTCCTGATTCGTTGTGTTGTAAACCATGCTTCGCGATGCTGAAATGAATGCCATGTGGAGAATTTGCATGCGCTTATTTTTCTCTTCTATCGACGCATAGGAAGGTAGATGGTGCAAACACTTTGGACCACTCGATTCTGTGAGTATTTTTTGATAGATGCCTTCTATGGTCTCGGGAATTTCCATGGGTCGGCCAGTGTAGTACATACCAATGTTTCAGCAATGAATTTGTTGAAAGCTTCCGGTACACTCCACCTATGGTTCATCAGGGTTCCATTGTTATCCTCGACTTTGGAGGTCAATACGCACACCTCATCGCCAATCGTGTTCGTCGCCTGGGGGCGTATTCGGAGATCCGCGTTGCCGAAACTCCGGCGAGTGAGCTGAAAGGAGCGGCGGGGATAATTTTGAGTGGAGGGCCGCAGAGTGTGTATGAGAAGGGGAGTCCGCAGGCGGATCACGGCATCTTCGAGCTCGGTATTCCCATTCTCGGGCTCTGCTACGGTCACCAGTGGCTTGCACACGCGCTCAATGGAAAAGTGAGTCCGGGGAAAACGAAAGAGTATGGTCATACGATGCTCACGCGGACGGGAGAGCCCGCGATTTTTACAGGACTTCCCGAGCAATTCACCGTCTGGATGTCGCATGGGGATGAAGTCACGGCATTGCCGAAGGGTTTCACGTCGACTGCGAAGTCCGCAGTCTGCTCCGTTGCCGCGATGGCGAATGAGAGCAGGAAGATCTACGGCATTCAGTTCCATATTGAAGTGACGCATACGGAACACGGGATGGAAATCCTCAAAAAGTTCGTGGAAATCTGTAAACCTGCTCCCTGGGCGATCGATTCCTTTACCGATCATGTCGGTGGCGAAATGAAAAAAGAAGTCGGGAAGAAAAAAGTGTTCATGCTGGTCTCGGGAGGAGTCGATTCAACCGTCGCATTCACGCTCCTCAACAAAGTCCTCGGTCCTTCACGAGTCCAGGGGCTGCTCGTCGATACGGGATTGATGCGCAAAAGGGAGATTGAGCAGATCACGGCAGCGTTTAAGAAGCTCAAGATCAAAAACCTGCATGTGGAAGATGCATCGGAGGAGTTCTTCAAGAATTTGAAAGGAATCTATGATCCGGAAGAGAAACGGAAGATCATCGGGCGGACATTTTTGCATGTGCAGAAGCGAGTGAGTGGAAGGATGGGACTCGCGGGACCGGGCTCGGGACCGGGCACAGATGAGTGGATGTTGGGACAGGGGACGATTTACCCCGATACCATTGAGACAGGTGGATCGCGACATGCGGATCAGATCAAAACGCACCATAACCGAGTCGACGTTATCCAGAAGATGATTGATGCAGGAGAGGTGATAGAGCCGCTGAAAGAATTATATAAGGATGAAGTCCGGATGCTCGGCGAGGAGTTGGGGCTTCCGAAGGAATTGGTATGGAGGCATCCGTTTCCGGGGCCGGGGCTTGGGGTGAGGATACTTTGTACGACGGGACCGGGACCGGGACCGGGCTCGGGTTCGGATGCGGGGAAAGAAATCACGTTGCCTCATGCTGTGCTGCCTGTTCGATCCGTCGGAGTGCAGGGAGATGGGAGAACATATCGCCACGCAATGGCGTTCTTCTCGCGTCATCCGTGCAAAGTCACGCCCGAGCACAAGATGCTTGCGACATCGATTCCCAATAGCAATAAGGAGATCAACCGAGTGCTCCTCTGTACCAGTCACGAGAAGCCAGTGGAGTTCACCGTGATTCCGGGGTACATCACGCGCGAACGCGCGGAGCTTTTGCGCGAGGCCGATGCGATCGTGAGTGAGGAAATGCGCGCGGCAGATCTCTATTCAGTCATCTGGCAATTTCCAGTTGTTCTCCTCCCGTTTGGTGCAAAGAAAGGCAACGAGTCAATCGTGCTGCGGCCGATCGTTTCCGTTGATGCGATGACGGCAAATGCTTTTCTGCTCGATGAAGTGACGCTCGAAACGATCACCCGACGTCTCCTTGATCTCCAAGGCATCGATGCCGTCTTCATTGATCTGACGAACAAGCCGCCGGGGACGATTGAGTGGGAGTGATTTTGTGCGGTTTCTCGACTTTTTGGACTTGCGCGGACATGCACAGAGTATAGGCAATCCGCTACACTGCGTACTCTCATGCAGCAGCAACTTTCGGAAGAAGAACTCCAGCGGCTCGTGACGCTTGCCAAGGACGGGGATACCGACGCGTTCGAGAAGCTGTACCTGCAATTCTTCCTGCCCATCTACCGGTACACCGCCTTCCGCGTCTCGTCCGAAGCCGCGGAGGACATTGTCGCGGACGTCTTCGTGAAAGCGTGGGAGAAGCTGCATCAGTACAAGCCGCACAAAGGAGTGCCGTTCGGCGCGTGGCTGTTTCGCATCGCGCGTCATACGGTGATCGATACATACCGGCGCGACCGTGATTTTGAAGAAGTGTCCGAAGACCTTGCGGATCCCGATACGTTCAACCGCGCCGATACCGCAACGCGCAACCGGGACATTTTGCGCATCGTCCGCGAGGCGCTCGATCAGCTTCCTCGACGCTACAGGGAAATTCTCGTCCTATCGTACATTGCAAACCTTCCTCATCATGAGGTGGCGCGGGTTCTGCGGATGACCGAGGGAGGGGTGCGAACGCTCAAATTCCGGGCGCTCCGTAAGCTGGAAGCGCTGCTGCCGCCCGATATCAACGACCGGTCTCCCGTGTAATCCTGCCCATTTTGATCACCTTTTTGCCTCAACTTGCTGTAACAGAAGCCCGATTCGTCCGTTTTCACTCTTGCACAGATGCCCTTCATTCATCCTCCATCCCCGGCGTCCCGACGGACTGAACAATTGCTTCAGCGCCTGGAGTCGGACCTGACGCCATCAAGCGATGCACAGGAGCGCGTGCAGCGCATGGTGCGCGGCAAGCTTCGTGCTCCGGACCTCCTTGTAGAAATCCGCGAATCACTCCTGCCCGAGCGAAGCGTCGTGATGCGTTTGTGGGCACAGGTTCTCTCGTCCATCGATCCTCTTCGCACACTTTCGGTCTGGGAACGCCTGCGTGAGTCGCTGCGTCCCGCGGATCATCTTCGTGAAGCGATCTGGAGTCGTTTCTCCAGCCGGCTTCACCCCGCGTACGTGCCTGCGTCGGTTTCGCGCCCATTCAAATGGGTGGCGGCATTCGCGATCGTGCTCGTCGGCGTGCGCGTCAGTTCGCTCCTGGTATTGGCGCCCACATCCATTGCGGAATCGTCGGTCATGCTCCTCTCGCAGCGCGGAGACGTAGAAGTGCTCACTCAGCCCGGTCCTTTCTGGCAACAAGTGCTCCGTGGCAGAAGCGAACTGGCGCTCCTTTCGCCAACGTATCTCCAAACGCAGCAGGGCACGGCGACCATCATCCACCATGACGATGCGGTCTTTCGCTTTGCGGCACACACACGCGGTCAGCTGCGCGATCTGTCCGACCGGCCGGGAGCGGCGCATCAGGAGACGACTATTGCCCTGGAAGACGGAGAACTGTGGGTACTGGGCCTCGTCCCCAAGAACATCCGCGCGATCACGGTCCTTACAAGCCAGGGCCGCGTGATGGTTCACGAAGGAAGCGTCTCGATTCGGCAGCAAGCAGGATCGGTCACTATTCGTGTCTTCGATCGCAGTGCCGTCGTCTGGCGCCACGGCAAGCAACTCCCGCTCGTGACCGGCGAGCAGGTCACCCTGACTAAGGATAGCACGCTTCTTGCGACGGACATGGATCCCGCGCAATTCCACGAGTCGTGGGTGGCGGGCAACCTCAGCTTCGATGCGGCGCACCAGCGGGCGATTGCCCAACTCCAGCAGGAACGCCGCGCAGCTAGCGCGGGGATTCTTCCGGGTACCGCGTTCTATCCGGTCAAACGCCTGGCGGAAACCGTCGATGTCCTTCTTTCCTTTACCGAAGAAGAGCGCGCGCGGAAGCTGATCACACAGGCCAACACGCGTTTGAATGAAGCTGCGGCCTTGCTGCAGACCGGTGGCGAAACAGAGGCGCAGGTGGCCCTTGATGAATACAAAGACACGCTGCTCAAAGTCGCGAGTGGTTCGGGAGGCAGTTCCCTGGTCCAGTCCCTCATCCAAACAGAAGTGGTGGAAGGCGGCACGGCGGCGGTGGGAGCCGCGCTCCCCGGAGACCAGGCCTATGCGCTCAAGCAGGCTGTCGATGATACCATCGCTTCTTTCCCTGCCACAGTCGCCAAACCTGCCAATATGGAAGGCGAGACATTGCTCGATGAGCTTGTCGCCGTGAAGCGGCAGGTGGAAGAGGGGAATATCGCGGACGCGAAGGAGAAGCTCACCGAACTCACCACGACGATCGCCTCTTTGGAAACCACTGGATCGCTCGCTCTCGTGTCGCTGGAAGTCCGGGAGGAAGCAAAAGCGGTTGCAGAGCAGGTGGCCATCGCCGTCGAGGGGCCGACGCAGGGGATTGGCTTGAGCCTTGGAGCGCCTCCCAAAGAAGTAGTTCTTCCACGGCATTATTCGCGCATTCAACTGACACGACCGCTCACGCAGGAGCAGGTGACGGCAAAGGCGCAGGAAATCCGTGGCCGCATTTTCCTTTTCAGCACCAAGAAGGCCCAGTATGACGCGCTCCAAGATCAACTCAGTCTGATTTCCAACCATCCCGATCACGGACGCATCCTGCGCGAACTCGCCAAAGTCCTCCCCCGCACGGGCCTCGCACAGAGAGTGCTGCGGCAGATTCGCACGGTGAGTGAACAGGTGCAGCAAGAGGTGACGGCCAGTGGGACGACGTCGACAGCACAGTAACGAATATGCTCGATAATTCGTTAATTCGTTAATTCGTTAACTCGTACACGAGTTATCGAGTTAACGAGCACGGCGTTCCTTGCATGATAGCCGTCGGACAGTTACCCTCGGATCCCTATGGCAATGTATACCATCACCGATCTCAAGCCCGGCCGCGCGGTCTCCATCGACGGCCAGCCGTATCTGGTCCTTTCGTCGCAATTCGGCCGCAAGAGCCAATCCAAGGCGAACATGCAATGTAAGCTCAAAAATTTACAAACGGGCGTGATCATGGCGCGGAACTTCCAGGGATCGGAGAAAATCGAACAGGCGGACGTGGGATACAAGCATGTGCAGTTCCTCTACGGCGATGATACGTCCTGCACGTTCATGGATCTGGAAACCTATGACCAGTTTGCTCTCCAGAAAAATGAGATCGAAGACTTAGTTGGTTACCTCATTGACGGGCTCGAGGTTGATGCGCTCATGTACGGCGAAAAGCCTATCAGCATCAAGCTGCCCTCAACAGTCACCCTGACTGTGAAAGAAACGATCCCCGGCGTGAAAGGCGACACGGCGACCGGCGGCAGCAAACCGGCGCTCATGGATACGGGGATTGTAGTCAACGTTCCGCTCTTCATTAACGAAGGCGACAAAGTGATCGTGAATACGGAGACGGGGGAGTACAAAGAACGAGCCTGAACTCACAGCATCTTCTTCATAATCTCATTCACCAGGCCCGGATTCGCCTGTCCCTTCGTCTCTTTCATCACATATCCAACAATCGCCCCGAGCGCTGACTGCTTTCCTTTCTTGTAGTCCTCGATCGCTTTGGGATTCTTCGCGATCGCGTCCTTCACAATTTTTTCCAGTGCTCCTTGGTCGGAAATCTGCCCCATCCCTTCTTCCGCGATAATTTCCTGCGGGTTCTTGCCAGTCATCACCATTTTTTCCAGGACCGCTTTGCCCGCGTTGCCCGAAATTTTTCCTTCGTCGATCGCGGTGACGAGATCGAGAATGGCATTCACGGAGGGGGCCTCTGCAGGGCTCTTTACATGCGCGTTCAAAAAACCGACGAGCTGCGTCAGTACCAGGCTGGAACTGCGCTTGGCATCCTTCGTTTTCACCTGCACAGCATCGAAGATCGCGCGGATTTTCGGCTGATCGATGAGCGCTGCCGCTTCCGCGTCGTTTAGCCCCATATCCAGGTAAGTCTTCTTCATCTCGCGCGGCAGAATGGGGATTTCCTTCTGAATCCCCGCAATCATCTTCTCGTTCATCAGGAGCGGAGGGATATCCGGTTCCGGGAAGTACCGATAATCATCCGCAGTTTCTTTCTCCCGGAGCAGGCGCGTCTTGCCCTCATCGTCCTGCCACCCCACTGTGATGTTTCCCTTCAAGGGCCCGCCGGTCTCTTCCCATGATTTTCTCAAGCGAGATTCTTCGTACTGGAGGGCGCGCTCCAGTGCTTTAAAGGAGTTCAAGTTCTTGATCTCACTGCGCGGGTTGAGCTTCTCCGTCCCTTTTTCGCGCAGCGAGATGGAGGCGTCAAAGCGCATCATCCCCTTGAACATGTCGGCTTCCGATGCATCCACTGCCACCAGCATCCGTCGCAGTTCCTCCGCAAACGCGACCGCTTCGTCTGCGGAACGCAGGTCGGGTTCCGTCACAATCTCCATCAGCGGCGTTCCTGCACGATTGTAATCGCAGAGCGTCACGGATCCGCGGTGCGTCAGCTTTCCCGCGTCATTTTCCATGTGCAAGCGCGTGATGCGGCATTTTTTGATGCCCTCACCCTTCCGTCCCTCTCCCGCTGCGGCAGGAGAGGGAGACTGCTCTTTGCGAAGGTCATACTCAACCTCTCCCTTCGAGGCGAGGGGAAAATCGTATTGGGAAATCTGAAAGCCCGATGGGAGATCGGGATAAAAATAATGCTTGCGATCGAAGTGGCTGCTTTGGTTGATCGTGCATTTGAGCGCGAGCGACATCTTTACAGCCTTGATGATCGCTTCCTTGTTCGGGACGGGCAGCGTGCCAGGGTGGCCCATGCAAATTTCGCACACGGTTGTGTTCGGTTCCTTCCCAAACGCGTCGTTATCGCATCCACAGAACATCTTCGTCAGCGTATTCATCTGCGCGTGGACTTCGAGGCCGATGATAGCTTCGAGGATAGGGGTCATTTAAAGGGATTCTGGTAGGGAGTTTATAGTTTTTAGTTTGTAGTTTGTAGTGACTTGTGTGGCATTGCTCGAGGACTTAGAATGTGCCGCTATGGGCTCACGTAGCTATAAAGACCTCATTGTGTGGCAGAAAGCCCTCCTACTTGTGAAAGAAATCTATGCTCTTACAGAGCATTTTCCTCAGTCAGAAAATTTCGGACTCACAAGCCAGATGCAGCGATCAGCAATGTCTATTCCGATGAATATTGCTGAAGGAAGTAAAAGAACTACCAAGAAAGATTTCCGAAAATATGTTCATATTGCTTATGGATCCGGTGCAGAATTGGAAACACAGATCGAGATTGCAAAACAGTTACCATTCACATCAACTTTGGATTTTAGAGTTGCCGAATCTTTGTTAGACGAAGTGATGAGGATGTTAAATGGTTTAGCCGCAAGTTTGATTCAGTCAACCAAACTAAAAACTACAAACTAAAAACTCGTACCCGCATAATCCACAATCAACACCCCCTCCAGATGATCCACTTCATGCTGCACCACCCGTGCATCGAAGTCCTTCAGCTTCCGTTCCTGCTTCTTTCCTTTGATATCAATATAGGTGAGGGTGATTTCGACGGGGCGGGGGATATTCAGCCACACATTCGGGAGACTGAGGCAGCCTTCCTGATCAATGGCGATCTCTTTGCTGCGTGAAGTGATCTTGGGATTAATCAATGGCGTCACTTTGCGCGCGACAACAGCGATGCAAATGCGTTCGGTACGTCCCACCTGGGGAGCTGCTAGGCCTACTCCGCTCGCTTCGTGCATGGTTTCGACCATGTCCTTGATCAGCTGCTTGACCTCCTTCGTCACCTTCGGGACATTCTTCGTCTTTTTGCGAAGCACGGGATTATCGGCGCCAATGATGATGGGGAGAATTGCCACGCGCCTATAGAATATTCTATTTGTCTGATTTCTTCACCTTCTCCGGCCTAGCTGCTTTGTCCTGCAATGGTTCGCGATACGCCGCCAAAACGAGGGTCACGACATGCGCGAATCGCTCAATGAACTCATTTTCGAGGATCTCCAGCTTTTTCTCCGGCCCGGCATACAGGCTGATGCTCCCCAAAAGCTGTTTCTGGAAGACGAGCGGGATCACGAGCAGGGAGTGCAGGTTGCTCTTCTTCGCGAGCGCACGGGAGTGGTACCGGCTCTCCTTGGTGAGATCGATGATCTTGAGCGCCGATCCCTGCTCAAACGCGCGGCGGGTCATGCTGTCCTGGTACCGGATGATTTTCTTGCCCAGCCAGTCGTCGCTGAGGCCGAAGGACGAAATGGCGTTGAGTGTTTTCCCGTCTTTGTGGAGGATGCGCAGACTGCACGCATCGACGCGCGTAAGCATGATGACGGCGTTGACGATGAAATCGGTGATGAGCTTCAGCGAATGCGGCTGCGAGGAAAGTTCCGCGAGCTCCAGGATGTAATCCATGTGCCGACGCAGGATGCCGAAGGTGTTATAGGCGTCGCGCAGCTTGGTGTACTTGAGCGCGAGCTCTTCCTCCACTTTTTTCTGCGTGGTGATGTCGTGAGCGATCAGCAGGAGCGAGTGCCGGTGCTCCTTGGGATCCGCGAAGACGGGCGTCACAGTGGCCGAGACGGTGACTAGGTGCTTCTGCTTGTGTTTGGCGTGCAATTCGCACTGGTACTGCGCTCCGGATGGGTGGAGGATGACCTGAAGATCTTCCGGCGCGATGATCGCATCGATACTCTTGCTGATAATCTCCGTTTCCCGGTACCCGAAGGTCATACGGGCACCCTTGTTCCACGAGAGCACCGTTCCGTCATCGCTCAGTGTGATGATGGCGTCGCTCGCAAGCTGAATTGCTCTGCTGAGGACCCGCTCCTGCGCTTCGCGGGTCTTCACCTCCCGCATGTCGGTCATGATGCCCATGGTGCCGCCGCTCTCAAGCGGCATGCCGCTGACGAACACGGGAATTTTCTCTCCGGCTTTAGTAATGATATTGCCTTCATAGCTGCTGCTGAGTCCACGTACGCGTTCATTGCTGTTCACTTTGCGAACCGTCTCCGCGCTCTCCGGATCCCAGAAATCGTAGGACTGCTTGCCGATGATATCGTCCAGCGTGAAGCCGGTCATTTCGAAAAAGCGGGGGTTCACGTAGACCGTGCGTTCCTGCTCGTCGCACATCCACACGACTTCGTGCATCTTCTCCACGAGCGTGCGGTAGAGAGAACTAGGATCGGGTATGCGCATAAATGGTGCGACGAGTATGGGGGAGAGTGGCGTGCGTCAGCCACTTTTCGGTCACTTGAGGCGAGGAGGCGGTGACAATGTGGATCTGGTCTCCCGCACGCACCGGGGCGCGCATCGCGCGCGGCTGCCCGTTGACGATGGCCCCGCTCGCGCGGTCGCCGATCTCAGTGTGAATGCGGTAGGCGACGTCGAGGATCGTGCACCCCGCGGGCATCCGGAGCACGTCGCCCCCGGGCGTCAGGCAGTACACCAGCTCCTCGCGCTCGGCCTGCTTCGAGAGGGACGCAAAATGCAGCATGAGCTGCTGCTCTTTTTCCGTGATCCGCTGAACGCGCTTGCTCCGCGCATACAGCCAGTGCGCTGCGACGCCCTGCTGCGCAAACTGGTGCATGGCTTCGGTGCGGATCTGCACTTCGATTGGGAGATCGAGATCATCGATCACGCCGTTCAAAATCGTATGCAGGCTCTGGTACCCGTTGATCTTGGGGACCGTGATGTAATCCTTGAACTTCCCCGGGATCGGATGGAACGTATCGTGCAGGAGATTGAGAATCTCAAAGCACTCGGCATCACCCTTTGTGCGCAGGATGATGCGGAAGGCGAAGATGTCGCTCAAGTGCAGGGGACTCTGGTATGACCCTTTCATCTGCAGCTTGCGGTGGACGCTGTACAGGCTCTTGTACCGGCCCTGCAGTTCGTAGCTCTGGCCTGTGCGTTCCAAGAGGGATCGGAGAATGGAGAAAATCCTACGAATGACGGATCGCGATCGGCTGCGATAGCGCGAAAGCAGCGCGGCCATCTCGCGATACTTCTCGGGTTCCGTGATCCGGAAACACAGCGTGTCCATCCGTTCTTTTTCCTCAAACAGGCTAAAACGCTCGCAGAGAGGGGAGAGGATGCGAAGGTACTGGCGCGCAAGCCACTCCCGGTCCTCGGCCTTTTTCAGATATCGCATGTGGTAGTGCAAAAATTGCAGGAAATCGTAGAGTCGCTGAGGCGTCGCCCCGAAATTACGCAGGAAATATTCACTCAACGTATCCGTGTTGACCTGCTGGGCATTACTGCAGGTGAGGAACTTGAGCCACAGCTCATGCCGCTGACGGTGCTTGCCTATGCCCACAGCCGAATATTCTACCAGTCTGGCCGGTTATTTCACCAATTGTCGCACGGAAGCGCGTTTCTTCAGATCTTCGTAGGAAGGCACCTTTTGCAGCATTTTTTGCAATGCCAATCCCGTGAGGGTCACATCCGCCAGCGCGCGATGGCGATCGAGCGGCATCTCCAGGTCAAAGCGCTTGCAGAGCACATCGAGGGAATGGCGGAAATCCGCGGGGTACAGACTCCGGCTGAGCATCATCGTGCACAGGCACTCGGGGAGATCGGTGTAGCCCCAGCAGAATTGCTTCTCCGCGTGCAGGAAGCTCATGTCGAACTGCGCATTGTGCGCGACGAGGATCGATCCCTTCGCGAACTCCAGGAATTGCGGGAGGACAACGTCGATGGTCGGCGCGAGTTTCACTGCTGCTTCATCAATTTTATTCACCTGCCGCGCGTCCCACGGAATCTCGCGTTCGGGATTCACGAGCGACACAAACGTGGACTCTTGTTGAAGAATGCCATTCTCCATACGCATTCCCGCGATTTCGACGATCCGATGGCCCCGCAGTGCATCGAGTCCCGTGGTCTCGACGTCGAAGATAGTGAGGGGGGGGAGGTTGGGCACCGGGGGAATATAGTGGAGGTTGAGCAGAGAAGGAAATAAATGGATGGTTAGATGGTAGGATGGTTGTCCGTTTGTCCATCCCACCATCTTGCCATCCCACCATCCATCAATCGCCGCTCGCGATGTCCTTCGGAAACTGGAGAGTCTTCATCAACCTCCGCGTACATTCCTCACCTGGCGAACCCCCCCCGACCTCCTCGTCGCGACCATTCTGAGCGCCCAATGCACTGATGCACGGGTGAATATTGTCACAAAGACGCTCTACAAGAAGTACAAGAAGCCGCGCGACTATCTTCGCGTGCCGCGCAGAGAGCTGGAAAACGATATCCATTCGTGTGGGACGTACCGCAACAAAGCCCGTTTCATTCAGGAAATGTGTCAGAGTCTTATCGATCATCATCACGGCGAAGTGCCACAGACAATGAAGGAGCTTACCGCGCTCCAGGGTGTCGGACGGAAGACGGCATCCATCATTCTGTGGGCGTGCTTTGGCAAGAATGAAGGCATAGCAGTGGATACGCACGTGATCCGCGTCAGCCAGCGACTTGGCCTCACCAAGCACAAAGACCCCAAGCGCATCGAATTGGATCTGATGCAGAGCGTTCCGCGCAAACAATGGGGCGAGCTCACAACTCTCATCATCACGCATGGGCGAGCGGTCTGTACGGCGAGGAATCGGCAGTGTGAGAAGTGTGTTTTCAAGAAAAAGTGCCCTTCATCGCTCGTGATGGGGAGGAAAGATTTGGCGAAATCTTGAAGCCGTGTCAACAGGAGTCTCGCTGCGAATGTCTGTTTTTCTCCGAAAAGGAGAAAGCGCCGGGAAAATGCAGAAAGGACTGCGACCGGTCAAAACATATATGTATACTGATAGTACTTTTTTCTCCCATATCATGACTATATTTAGCCGACTCGCACTCTTTCTTTCCGTACTTCTTCTGTCTGGATGTGATGTGGCAGTGTTTCAAAATATGATGGATAACGAAAAAATGGCGGATGAAAAAACGGTGGAAGAGAATATGATGGCAGGTGAAAATCGTGTGGCAGGATTCGCAATGGAAGGCGGGAAGATGAGGATCATCGGGAAGGACGGTGAGGATGAGATCGTCATGACGAACGATGTTCAACTTAAAAGCGGTATGAAAGTCATGATGGATGGCACGGTGATGATGGTGGATGGCAAAACGATGATATTGAAGGAAGGAGGTGCCGTTATGATGGACGGGACAGTGAAGACCGTCGAAGATCTAGAATTGAAGATGGAGGAGAAGGCAGTTATGAAGAAAGACGAAGGAGCCATGATGAAGAAAGAGGATAGTAAGGAGGGCACTGCAATGGTGTCGACTGGCGAATATAAGGACCATACGGCAAGCAACCTTCCCGCTTCGATCTTGTCCGATGGTACGGTGAAAGTTCTCTACTTCTTTGCATCCTGGTGTCCCTCTTGCAAGAAAGCCAACCAGACGCTTACCGCATGGTATGCGGACGGCACGGGACTTCTGACAGTCTACAAGATCAACTACGATGAAGAGAAAGCACTCGAGCAGAAATACGGTGTTACGTACCAGCACACATTCGTGAAAATTGATGGACAGGGAAACATGATTGAAAAAATTCAGGGACCAACCGATCAGCAGCTTCGCGATCTCCTCCAAAGCTAGTTTTCACAGAGCTTCTCCATGTCTCTCTACATCATTCTCTTCATCTCCGGCGTTCTCACAATCCTGCTCCCCTGCATTCTGCCGCTGATCCCGGTGGTGGTGGGAGTGAGCATCACCGGTCGCAGCAAGTGGCAGCCGCTCGTGACGTCTGCGGGGATGGTACTGAGTTTCGTCGGTTTCACGTTCCTGCTCCAGGTCGTGTTAAGTCAGTTTGTTGTTCTTGCTGATGTCATTCGGATTTCGACGTACTACATCATCCTGCTTTTCGGCGTGTGTTTCCTCACGAGCAACAGGATCCTGCAGATCCTGGGGGCGGTGCTCGGAGGGTTCTTCTTCTTGCGGTGGGGGTGGGTGGCTGTGACGATTGCGGAAGTCGCAGGATGGCTGGCGATCGAAGGCGGCACCCGGATTGCCTCGCGTATTCAGCAGTTTGGTTCAGACGTGCAGTCGGCAGCGCGCAGCGAATTTGGCTCGGGGTCGCTCGTCACCGCTTTCGTCATCGGGCTCACCTTGGGTTTGATCTGGGTGCCGTGCGCGGGACCGGCTCTGGGCTTCGCCCTCACGCTCGTGCGGGATGAACCGGGGTTGAAAGCGTTCTTCGCTCTCAGTGCGTACGGGCTGGGTGCCGCGCTCCCCGTTCTCTTGATCGGTTACGGCGGCCAGTACGCTCTGCGGTCTGCGCGCGCATTTTCCCGATACAGCGACAGCATCAAGCATGTCGCGGGTGGACTCCTGATCCTTTCGGCACTGGCATTTCAGTTTGGATGGTTCATGGACGTGCAGACATGGTTGGTCAATAACACGGCGTTTGGAACGCTCGGAAACCGCATTGAAGAACGTCTCTTTGGCGATGAAATGCCTTCAGCTCCTTCCTCTGTTCCTTCAGTACCCTCCTCTATGACCCTTCCTCAACTTCCCAAAATCACGCGCGCTCCCGAGTTCACCGGTCTCGGTCCCTGGCATAACCTGCCTGCCGGCAGGCAAGATTCGCAACCGTTCACGCTGGCATCCCTCAAGGGTAAGGTCGTGCTCGTCGATTTCTGGACCTACAGCTGCATCAACTGCATCCGGACACTCCCGTACATCCAAGGATATTGGGAGAAGTTTAAAGATATGCCGTTCGTCCTCATTGGTGTGCACACGCCCGAGTTCGTGTTCGAGAAGAGTCAGTCGAACGTCGCCGATGCCATCAAGAAGCACGGCCTCACGTATCCGGTCGCACAGGATAACGATTTCGGTACCTGGGATGCATTTGCCAACCGCTACTGGCCGGCGAAGTACTTGATCGATGCCGAGGGGTACATCCGGTACACACATTTTGGGGAAGGCGCATATGAGGAGACCGACATGGCGATACAGAGTTTGCTCAAGGAAATCGGCCAAGCGGTTAGCGGCGAGCGATTAGCGGTCAGTGTCCCTGAAGATGGCGGTCGTGAACGATCGCCAGAGACGTATCTTGGCTCTCGAAGCTGGCCCACATTTGCCAGTCAGGTGGGGGAGCCTGATGATCAGATCCACACGTACTCCGCTCCTGCATCACTTCCTCTCAACCAGTACGCACTCGTTGGTGACTGGCAGCTTCAAGATCAAGAGCGACAGGTTTTGATGAGTGCCGAAGGGGAGATCCATTACCACGCACTCGCATCTGAGGTGAACCTAGTCCTCGGTCGGGAACCTGGAGTCGGACCCGTGCAAGCAGATGTTTTTGTCGACGGAACAAAGACGAAAACATTCTCAATTATTGAGAATGATCTCTACAATCTCTTTACCGGGGAATATGGCGAACATTTGATTGTATTGAAAATTCATGGGAAGGGCATTGCAGGGTATGCATATACGTTTGGAGGATAGTTTTGTTATTCAGATATTCTCTCCGACCCACTTCTGTGCATGTCGTCCAAGCTCAAAAAATGTTCCATCAATGACTGCCCGAAGAACAGTGAGAGGGAACCCACCATTTTTATTTTTTCTGCAGAGGGCAGCAAATTCCTTTTCTACCTCTGATCCGAAAACAGCCATAGCTTCACTAGCGAAGGTGTTTTGTAGAATTGCCAACATCTTTGGTTGGCCGATGGATGAGTGATCAAGGACAAACCCTGCAAAATCCACTATCTCTCGGGCATTTGTAACATTCATCTGCACTGATTGTTCTTGCGGTGGAGGAGCAGCAGTTAACGCCATACGAGAAATATCGTAGCATCTTCACTATCATACTCAAGCAAAGGCGCAGCGATCGCGTCTTTGCTTGAGTAAGCAATGAATGGTACTACTTCTTCGCGAGTATCCGCTCTTCGGCAAAGGTCCGATGTTGCAGGGAAGGCATTCCCATTCTGGAGCCTTCTCCTATCGTGAAGTCGGATTCTAGGACGTAGGCCGGCATTCCGTGCTCTCCCTCATCCAATCCTTCCATTTCTTCCATTGCTCCTACGCGCAATCCAACGACAGCCTTGATGGCAAGCCATGCTGCAGATGACGCAACTATAACGAAGGCACCCACTGCCAGGATTCCCAGAACCTGCGAGGTCAAAAGCCCCATTCCGCCGCCGTACAGGAGGCCGTTTGCTCCAGTGAACACAGAACCACTGGTGGTTGCAAAAAGCCCGACTGCGAGGGTTCCCCACATGCCGTTCATCAAGTGTACGGAGAGGGCACCAACGGGATCATCGATACGCAGTCTTTCGAACATGAAGACCGAGAGAACGGCGACGACACCTGCAATGCCGCCAATAGTGACGGCACCGGCCATGGACACTGCATCGCACCCTGCTGTAATCGCCACAAGACCCGCGAGCGTGCCGTTGATGATCATGCTCAAGTCGGGTTTCTTCTGCAGGTACCACGATGCGAGTAAGGATGTGAGTGTGCCTGCAGCCGCCGCAAGATTGGTGGTGAGGGCAATGTGTGCAATGGCGCGGCCATCTGCCGCCATAGTGCTGCCGGGGTTGAAGCCGAACCATCCAAGCCAGAGGATTAGTCCTCCCAATGTCACGCTCGTCAGATTGTGACCGCGAATGGTTTGTGCCTTGCCTTTGGCGTCAAAACGTCCCAAACGCGCGCCCAGGATGATTGCGCCCATCAAGGCTGCCCAGCCGCCAATGCTGTGAACAACGGTAGAACCGGCGAAATCGTGGAACGGGGTCGCGAGTGTCGAGAGGAAACCGCCGCCCCAGATCCAGTGGCCCGCAACGGGGTAGAGGAAGGCCGTCATGATCACCGAGAACAGAATGAATGCTCCGAATTTAATACGTTCAGCGACTGCTCCGGAGACGATCGTTGCTGCCGTTCCGGCGAAGACCAGCTGGAAGAAGAATTTTGCAGCCATGGGAACACTGGTCCAGTCGAGCGCGGAGAACGAAGCGGAACCGTTAATCAACGATGGAGCGAATCCTGTCAGTCCAACCAGCGGGTTGCCATTGCCGAACATCAATGCGAAGCCGACGAGCCAGAAGGCGAGGGTGGAAACTGCGAAGACCACGTAGTTCTTCGCGAGAATGTTCACGCAGTTCTTGGCCCGACAGAGGCCGGATTCAACGAGCGCGAATCCTGCGTTCATGAAGAAGACGAGGAAGGCGGTGAAGAGCACCCACGTGGTATCGAGGGCGATCTTCAGATCGGGGAGAGTGAGTTCCATAAGAGGGAAGTGGAAAATGGTAAGTGGAAAATGGAAAATTATACGTCGTAGTAGGCGAAGAATTCGCCGGGAGTCGGCAGCTTGTTCTGGTACGCAACCTCGCCGCGCTTCGTCGCGATGAAATTCTCTAGGAACGACTTCGTGAAGACACCACCCTTCAGGAGGAATTCATGATCTGCCTCGAGTGCATCCAGTGCCTCACCCAGGCTGCTTGGTGCGTGCTTGATCTGGCTTAGTTCCAGAGGACTCATGTCGTACAGGTTTCCGTCGGTGTGCTTGCCCGGAGACATTGCATTCTCGATGCCATCGAGACCCGCGAGCATCAATGCTGAGAAGGCGAGATAGGGGTTGCAGGCGGGATCGGGCATGCGGAACTCCACGCGCTTGGCCTTTGGGTTTGTGGAATACATCGGAATGCGGATGGCCGCCGAGCGGTTGCGTGCGGAGTAGATCAAATTGACCGGAGCTTCGAAGCCCGGGACAAGACGCTTGTAGCTGTTCGTTGTGGGGTTGCAGAGAGCACAGAGGGCGCGAGCGTGGT
The DNA here is from genome assembly GCA_964449445.1 of uncultured Candidatus Peribacteria bacterium. Lineage (GTDB taxonomy): Bacteria > Patescibacteriota > Gracilibacteria > Peribacterales > Peribacteraceae > JABFSS01. The sequence goes on from CAYUZT010000001.1 coordinate 70,066, forward strand.
GCAGGAGACCCGCGATGTACTGCATGGCCATTTGACTGAGACCCGCATACTCCTCGCCTGCAAAGAGTGGTTTGCCGCCCTTCCACAAACTCTGGTGCACATGCATACCGGAGCCGTTATCACCGAAGAGCGGCTTGGGCATAAAGGTGGCGGTTTTCCCAAAGCGCGCCGCGACGTTCCGCACAATATATTTGTAGCGCATCAGCTTATCGGCCATCGTCAGCAGTTCGTCGCGCTCCATATCAATCTCGGCCTGGCCGGCTGTTGCCACTTCGTGGTGGAAGGTTTCGATCTTCACTCCCGCGCGCTCCATCTCGCGCACCATCATCGAGCGGATGTCCTGCTGCTGGTCCGCCGGCGAGGCCGGGAAATAGCCTTCTTTATTGCGGATCTTGTAGCCCATGTTGCCACCTTCCTCGTTCTTGCCCGTGTTCCAGATGGCCTCGGAGGAATCGACTTCAAAGAATGCACCCTGCTGCTTGGTGTCGTACCGGACGGAATCGAAGATGAAGAACTCGGCTTCGGGACCGAAGTAGGCGGTGTCCGCCACATTGCTCTTTTTCAAATACTCCATCGCGCGCATCGCGACTGTGCGGGGGCTGTTCTCGTACCAGAGGCCCGAGACGGGATCTTTAATATCGCAGAGCACCGAGACCGTCGGCTCCGCTTTGAATGCGTCAAGAATTGCAGTTGTGGGATCAGGAATCAGCAGCATGTCGGATTCCTGAATCATCTGGAATCCGCGGATGGAGCTGCCGTCGAAGCCCGCTCCGCCCTTTAGAACATCTGCGAGCTCATGAATCGGTTTGCTCGTGTGCTGGAGCGTTCCCGGGACATCCACGAACGTGAGATCGAACATCGTCGCCTCGTGCTTCTTTGCAAAAGCCATCATATCCTCTGCCGTCTTGATCGCGGGAGTGAACGAAAGATCCTCGCCCGTATGCTCGCGGGGGATCGTCATGAGCTTGCGCTCCAGAGCCGAACTGACGGGATTCATAGAAGGAGGGGGGAAAGATGTCACTCTCTCTTTACGGGTCAGCTTCGGTATCTCCAACCTCTCGTATGAGTACAAATTGTTTTCTGTTCAGTTTTTTTACAACAGAACAGGATTCCAGGGTTTTCCCTTCACAGAGCAGCTTTGTGGAGGCAACATGTTTGCCTGTTCCTGGCGCGATTGGGAGAGTTGTTCAACTCGATAACAGATTGCGCGGGAGTTGATCTATGGCAAAAGACTTACAGCGTGTTCTGGAATCCATCGGCCTCTCCGATACAGCGGCACAGCTCTATGTTGCTGGCTTGCAGCTGGGCTCCGCACCGGCCTCGGACTATGCCAAAGCGACGGGTCTCAACCGCATCACGACCTATAACATGCTCGAAGAAATGGTGCGCAGTGGACGCTTTACCGTCGAAAAGAAAGTGCGCGGAAAATCCTACGCGCCCGTCGCGCCAGAATATCTCTCTCTCGAGGCGCGGAAGAATGCGGATGCCATGCAGCGCGCGCTTCCGGAACTCCGATCCTTGCAAGGTTCCCAGTATCGCAAACCGCACGTCCGGTTTTTCGAAGGATGGGAAGGGGTCCGCCGCGTGTACGAAGAAACACTCACCGCGAAGAGTGAAATCTTAAACTTCGCCAACTCCGCCGTCGTCCGCCGCTACTGGCCCACCTACGATGATGATTACGTCGCGGAGCGGGTCAAACGGGGGATTCGCTTACGCGGCATTGCTCCCAATGATGAAGCAGGACGCAAAGTGCACGGGGAAGATCGCAAGAAGCTGCGTGAAATCCGACTGGTCTCCGCGCGCGAATTCGACTTTACCAACGAGATCAACATCTACGATTCCAAAGTCGCCATCTGCTCCTTCGATTCTGGCTTAAAGGGAGACGGTGACATGTTTGGAGTTATTATCGAGAGTAGGGAAGTGGCAGAAACGCAGAAACAGATCTTCGAGATGGCTTGGCGGTATGCAGGAAGGAAGTAGCCGATCCCGCCTAGCGATCGTTCCCGTATTTCCTGTTCCGTAGTTGCTCTACCGCCTCCAGAAGCATCTGGAAGCGGACTGCGTAGTTGGAAAGCGCCGCATTGGGGGCGAAGTCGCCGGCGAAGATCGTTTTGGATTCGGAGACGATGCGATCCAGGTATTTCTTACTGTCGCGCAGATTGAAAGCGCGCAGCAGGTTGTGGTAGCGGTCGAGCGCTTTGTCGACCTTGTCTTCGCCCGTGAACACCGCCACGCGCGCCATATAGGCTTCGCGGGACTCCGTCTTCCCCCTGCTCATATGCCGCACGCGCGTTGCGACCTCGGGAGACGTTTGAGCCGCGAGTTGCTCCTCCGTGAGATCGGTGTCCTCAATCGCATCGTGCAGAAGTTCGGCTTGGACACCCTTTGTGGAGACTCCGCATTCAGCCGCCATCCGCGCTGCCTGGATGCAGTGATTCGCGTAGGGGATGTGCTTGAGCGCCAGTGACGAAGGATAGACCGGCTTGCCGTCCTCATCCTGTTTTTCAATCGCATAACTCTGCCCGGCGTGCGCACGCTTCATAATCGCGAGTGCGTTCTCAATCTCTTCGCACGCTTTGGGGGAAAAGCGTTCTTTTATCAATGCGCAGAAGGATGCTTCGTTGGTTTCCACTTCCAGGTCGCGGGCGAATTCTTCCAAAACGAAGAGCGGCGCCCCCTCGCGTTCCAGCGCATCGATCACCTCGGGAGTCTTGCAGCGCTCCTTGGTCCGCCGCAGGACCAGCGCGCGGAATTCCTGCCAGGTGGGAGCGCCGATGCACGCGCAACAATCGATTGCGGAGGATCCCTGGTGCATGGTGACGGTCGCGCCTCCGTTCTTGTACCACCGGAAGTAATCCCGGGCATCTTGCAGGTCGCGCTCCCAGTGCCGTTGCCCTTCCGCGATGTACGCGCAGACACAAACGCCATCGGGAGAGGACGATTGGAATGAGTGGCGCATGGGAGGAGCTTCCGCAGCCGCCGTTTGCGCCTGTTGCAGGGGGAGAACATTCTTACTGCCCGCGAGTATTCGCCGGTCGCGCGTTTCCTTGACCGCCACCCGGCGCTGGAGCGATGAGACCAGGGAGCGCTCCTTGTTGTCCGCCGGCACGTACGGTTTGTAGATGATGTCATGGTCGATATTCGCGACGATGGCGGACGGGAGAGTCTGCAGCTGGATTTCGGCGGGCAAGCCCTCGCAGCGGACGGTGTACGTCACCAAGCGGTACGGACTGCGGACTTGCTTGCGCGGATTACCGTAGAAGTCGTCCTTCTCGAAGATGCGGTCCTTCAACTTGTTCTCGATAAGGGCCATTGCCTGCTCAAGAGCCGCCGCGTCCTTTACGATCACGCGCGCGCCGACGGCGTCGGGGACATCTCCTAAGGAATAATCGGTCCGGGCTTCTTTGCCGCGATTTCCCCCTTTCATGCGGCGCATCTTATCCAAGATGCCCTCCGCGCTCTTCGTTCGGCCGGTCACCAGCGGGAATGCGGGATCGCTAGCGCGCAGCGGCGCGAGGATATCCTGCATCCATCGCACGAGCGTGGGGCAAACCTGCGTATCGAGCGTTTGGACATATTGCTCCAAGAGCTGTGCCTGCTTTGGCGTCGGCTCCGCCGATGAGAGAGAAAAAAGCTCGTTCCATCGGGGATGGGTCAAAAGGTGCGCCTTGAGCATGGTCACGCGGCGGGTAGAGCCCGCGACGTTCCATCGTTGATCATCCTCGCGGAAGCGTTGGCGCAGGCCTTGGCTTTCCGTGTCCATCGTTTCGCGAAATTGCGCCTCGGTTGCCTCCGGGAGCGAGAGAACTTCATCGAGACTGCGGAGCACGATGTCCCGCGTCGCGGGATCTTTCATCAGCGTCGTGATGCCGATGTCATGCGTGGTATCGATGAGCAGGAACTGCAGCATAGTGCCGAGCATTCGTCGCTCTCCCGCATCCGTGTTCTTCTCGCCCCATTCCGCGATGTAGGACAATGCTCTTTGGATCGATTCGAAGGAACGCGCGAACGTGTCGAGGTGGGCTTTGTTGGGAGTCGCGTTGGGCACGATGCCGCGCTCCACAAGGAAGCGTGCTTGCTCAAAGCTGAGGCCGCCCTTCGTGTAGATCCCCAGCACGTTCTTCGTGTCTTCCGGCAGGGGCTTCCGTATCACGAGACGGAGGTTTTCTTCTATCAGGTCCTCGCGTTTGGCGGTCACGGGCTTGTCCGCCGGGCGTTGCAGGACAAAATCGCCTGCCGGGGTTTCCTGCGCCACCTCCCAACCGGTGGAGCCGCGGTAGGAGAGGAAGCCGCGCACGCCGAGCCAGCACAGGACTTGTTCCGCGCGCCCGCACTCGAAGATGAGATCGTTCCCGGACGAACGCAGCGGTACGTAATGCGTGTGGCCTGCCGCTCGCTGATGCACTCCCAAAATGACCTTGTCGGAAACTTCGCCCGCGGATTCGACTTTCGCCGTCTGGCGCTCATGGCGGAGCAGGGACTCGCGCTGCTGGGAGACGAGCGATTCTACCTGCGGCCGCAGCGCCAAAAAGGCCTGCGGATCCACGATTAATACCGTCATGTCGCTGATGGCGGAATACTCGAACTGCGACGCTTTTGACGGCGTGAACACGTCGCAGGCACCGATCACGTCGCCATCGGCGGCCACGCCCACTCGTCCGCCGTGGCGGAAAATGTTCGCTCGGCCATCCAGAATGAGCCGCACAGCGTTGAGCGGCACGCCCTGCCGGACAAACGGCGTTCCAGCGGATATCGTTTCGATGTGAAAAGCGTCGCCCGCTTTGTCCGCGAGCGAACGGACTGCATCAAGCAGCGCGGCCTTGTCCGTCTGCTCAGGCGCGCGCAGGCGCAGCATCGCGATTTCCGCGATTTCCTGAGCGGGATTGAGACTGGTCTTTTTGAGGGTGGAGAGAATGCGGCTTCTGCGGACACGTTCATTCATAATCGTTTGCACGCCCTCTTCCATCTCCCTGTCGTGTTGCCGCATGGATGCAAACAGCGCTTGCGGAATCCGAACGATGCTCGCATCCGAGAGGGCGTCCACGAGCGCGGTCGGTTTCCCTCCCGTGAGCATCGCGGACATCTCGCCAAAAAAATCGGGTGCCGGGCAGTAGATTATTTCCTGCACGGTCTCGAGATGGACGGTCATTGTTCCGTTGGGGAGGAGCAGGACGTCCGAATTTTCTTTTTTGGGATCCAGCACAACGGTCCCGGCGGGGACGGATTGCTCCGTGATCTGCTTCCTCTTGTCGTCGGCCATCGCCTCAATCGCGCGCAGGACTCCTGCGAACACTTTCTTGTGCGGCCCCTCTGGCAACATGTCGACGCAGGTTCTGAGGGAGGTGATGGTCTCGGGCCGAAGGTTGATTTTTTCCGGTTCTCGGGACCACCCGCTCACCTTGCTGCGCACCCACTCCACCAAGCGAAAAGGCGACCACGCTGCATTCGGCGTTTGAGAGCCTTCTGCCGGTGTTTCTCGTCCCATTTTTGACGCCATAGATATTGATGTTTATACAATTATATTGTATCATAGTCAAGAATCACTGTCATCTATTTCGTCGTATCGAAATGGAAGTGATTCACCCGTGAACGGTTCTTTGACAGCGCAGGATACATGAAGAAATCCAGGCGTTTGTCGAAGTTCAGACAGTTTTGTCTGAACACGGGTCTGATGGATTCTCTCAGTGAGGTGAAAGATGTTTAGCCAGCGTGAATTGCTTGTGCGGTCGTTCGTCGGTCATTGCCAGATCTCCATGATCCGGCTTGCTGGCGCATCGAAGCACAAGCGGCAGCGTTACCACGCCGTCGCCCACCCGGGCGACGTGTACCTTGGTGCAACGCGCGTGTTGAAGCTGCTGGTCGGCGACGAAGCGGCCAAGACGTACGACGATCTCGCCCTGATGACGAGCTGCGTCCATGACATCATCCAAGAAGCGGAGGTCGTTATGGGGCCTCGTGGTTTCAACATTCGGCAGCGCAAGCGCGGCCAAAACGAAGAAACCACGGCAAATTGGGGAGAGATCCAGCTGAACGAGCTGCAGCATGTTTACGGCCCCGCAAGCATCAGCAACGACGAGATCGCGGTCGTGAAAACGGGCACCCAGTGGACAATCCCCGCATGGGATCCGAAGTTCATGACCATGGTGCAACCGGGCCTCTGGAAGGGTCTGGCGTCCGGCAACTGGCACCCCGTGCCCGTTGCGGTTGCTATGGGGGACTTACTTCCCTGTGGCCACCACCCCGAAACCTTCTTGGGAAGCTCTGACCCGCTCTTCGTTGAGGAGCAGCTGGGCATGGACGACATGCTCTTCGCTGCGGCGAAGCAGTCGGACATTCCCCCGGAAAGAGCTGCGACAGCTCTTGACGTCATGCGGGCTTGGGACGCAGGCCAAGTCAACTTCGCGCTCGGACGCGAGAAGGCGTTCGACTACGAAACGAGCTTGCTACTCCCGCCGCAACGGGACGCTCTCCGGTCTCGGATTAACAAATTCCAAGAATCTGCTGCCCGTGCCCGCTGGAAGGCGGACGGACGGCTGGGTCTGAATTTCTTCCAATACGCCAGCGCGATGGGCTTTCAGTCAGTGCCCATCGGCTAGGCACCTGACTGCAAATTAAAACTGTTCACTTTGAGGCACGCGCTATGCGCGTGCCTTTTTTGATATGATCATCGAATGCAAAGAAGCCGCGGAAGTCTGGCTTCACATGGGCATAACAACGCATACGTGCTATAATCAGGGGATGGCTTCTTTTACCGTTTTACGATGAACGCGGACAGTCTCCTTTCTGCCGCCGCATCCGCGCCCGTCGAAAGAGCTGAGCGATGCAGGAATAAGCCTTTGCTTCGTACTCTCGACAGGCGAAAAAGAATCGAGATACCGGAGGGCGGCGGACAGAGCGCGATGCTGGAGGAGAACGGCCAGGCCGACGCGCTCGAGAGTATTCATTTTACCTTGTGTCTGTGTGTACTGCTTCGATGTGTGGCGAAGGACGGCAAAATACATTCGGCCCTGCTGCACATTTCTTCCGAATTGGGAGTGACGAAGGAACAGGAGGAAATCATCCGGGCAATGACCGTCTGCGGACCTGTGCAGGCAGTCATCGTCAGGGGCCCCGTCGGCCATGACGAAAACATGTCCGGAAAAAACATGTTGGGAATATCGCTCACTCAAGTGCTTTCAAAATATAACAATATGACCGTTGAACGCAGGGTGCTCCTGCCCATCCCCAAAGGGTACGGAAACGTTTTTTCCATGACGTATTTCCCTCAAGAGAATTTTGCCATTGCCCATGCCGATGAGGAGGGGAAAGATTACTTTTGCCCAGGTCCTGGTTACAGAAAACCGCCCGAGAAGCCGCATTCTGGAGGATTTGCAGGCAAATGGTGCCGGGAAGTGCTTCTTAAAATACGGACACTGCTTCTCCGTCAGTAACATTTCACAGATGCGGCAGTACCTTCGACGAATGCCTTGTGTGGAGTTAGACTTGGACCGACCATGCGTCAGTACCTTGATCTCCTCCCACCTTCGCTCCTTCGGAGCTACGGTGGGCAAGCCAGCAATTCTCTATGAAACAGTATTTGGATTTACTTCGGCATGTTCTCGATCACGGCGTCCAAAAGGACGATCGGACCGGGACCGGAACCCTGAGCGTCTTCGGCTACCAGATGCGGTTTAATCTCCAAGAAAGCTTCCCGCTGCTTACGACCAAAAAGCTCCACACGCGTTCCATCTTTCACGAACTCCTATGGTTCCTCAAAGGCGAGACGAATATCAAGTATCTCCATGACAATCAAGTCACCATTTGGGACGAGTGGGCGGATACAGAAGGGAATCTTGGTCCCGTGTACGGCAAGCAGTGGAGGAAGTGGGAGGGGAGTGATGGGAAGATCCACGATCAAGTTGCTCAGGTGATTGAGCAGATCAAAAAGAATCCGAATTCGCGCCGCTTGATCGTCAACGCGTGGAATGTTGCCGATGTTCCCAAGATGGCATTGCCCCCGTGCCATTTGTTATTTCAGTTTTATGTGTCACCGGCGACTGCGGCCAGAAAGGCCGCGTTATCATGTCAATTATACCAGCGCAGCGCCGATACATTCTTGGGTGTTCCATTCAACATCGCCTCCTATGCGCTCCTCACACACATGATCGCGCAGGTCTGCGATCTCCAAGTGGGCGACTTCGTGCACACACTCGGCGATACGCACCTCTACCTTAATCACTTGGATCAAGCGAAGGAGCAATTGAGCAGAGAACCGCGGAAAATCCCTCAGCTCAAGCTTAATCCTGCCGTGAGGAGTATTGATGATTTCAAATACGAAGATATCGAGATCCTGAATTACCATCCGCATCCGAGTATCAAAGCTCCAATTGCTGTCTGATTAGCGATAGACATCTTTGTGTGAACCAACTTCAACGAAAAGAATGACCAGATGTCCCTTTTCCTCACGATAGAGCAAACGCAAATCATATCCTGCTGAGATGCTGCGCAAACCCTCATGAGCTCCCTTGAGAGGATGATTCCGTAAACGCGAAGAAAATGGATTCGTTTGGAAAACAGTGAGAGTTTCCCGGACACGAGACTGATCTTCCGCTGAAAGCTTTTTCACACCACGCAGGAATGCCTTTGAATAGAAAACGTTCATACCTTTCTTTTCATTAAATCATCCCACATTTCTTCCATAGAATTGAATGGCCCATACACATTCTTTCCCTGCTTGGCTTCTCGTGCAAGTTTGTCAAAATATGCCAGCTGCTTGGGAGTGTAATTATCCGCATAGTGATCTTCACCAATAGAGAAGGGGATCGTTCTCATTACTTCCACTTTTCGGAAGAACATACGGACCGCCGTTGGAACGTCGAGCCCCATGCTTTCGAAGAGGTCTTCTAGCTGCTTCTTTTGCTTCGCATCAATGCGAATATGTATACCTTTGGTTGCCATATGTTGCCATTATATAGCATATGGTTGTATTATGCAACCAAATATGACCATTTCGATCATCGTCGCCGTCGCCAACAATCATGTTATTGGAGGACACAATAAGCTTCTCTGGAAGCTCCCGGCGGATATGAGGCACATGAAAGCGCTCACAATGGGCCATCCGCTCATCATGGGGCGCAAAACACACGAGTCGATTGGCAGAGCGCTGCCCGGTCGTCGCAACATCGTCATCACGCATCAGAAGATTACGTATCCGGGCTGCGAAATAGTGAGCTCACTTCAGGAGGCTCTTGATGCAGTCAAAGATGATCCCTCCGGTGAGGCCTTCATCTTCGGTGGAGGAGAAATTTACCGGCAGGCGATGCCGATGACGGATCGGATCTACCTGACGCGCGTACATGAAACGTTTGATGGCGATATCGCTTTTCCGGAGATTCGTGAGAGTGAGTGGAAGGAAATGGAAAGAGAGGATCACACAGCAGACGCGGAGAATCCGCACGATTATTCGTTCATCACGTACGAGCGCGTCAAAAGGTGATCGGACTGGCGATCATGACTCTCGACTTTTTGGCTTCAAGTATAGAAAATATTGTCCTTAGACATTTTCTAAGGAATCTCTTGGAGTATGTACAGACAGACGTGTGAAAATAGGTGCGTATGGCACCAGAAGGAACAGGCACGGGACTCCAAGAGCACGGCACAGAGAATCTCAACGTGCAGGAACGCGCGAAGATGGATGTCCGGAAGCTCGCGGAGAATTCTACGGCAAGTACGGTGAACAGAATGACCAGCGATGTGCAGTCGCGCATCGAAACGGATCTCATCAATCCGCGCCTGGAACAATCCGCGGGAGGCAACGTGGAAAACGATCCGTATGCGGAGGAAGTACGCGCCGCAGCGAAAGGATTCGAGGATAACGTGAAGCAAGCGGGTATCATGCAGTATGCGGCAACCAAGACCGATGCCGAAATTCAGGCGTTCACAACCCTCAGCGGAGACGAATCCGACATCACCTTCAATACCACGACAGTCGCAAAACTTGTCGATGGGGAAAGCAATGCCATACAAAATGCCAAACTGGTGAAAGCACACGAGCAACAGCATATTGATGATCCTGGACTGAAAGGGATGGTGCACATTGACCGGACGAAGAGCGTGAATGATTATCAGCGAGCCGAAGGGAAAGCGGAGACAGAATCGCAGCAGCTCATCAATGGTTCAGACAAAATTATTCGAACGGATGCTCCTTCCGAGTACGTCGATGCGCAGACGACATATCTCGATTTAAAAGAGGCTGCCGGTGTCGGCGAAGGGCAGCAGATTCTCAGAGGAGTCATGAGCAAGAAGGCAGCGAGCAGGAGCATTGCCGATCTGAACGTGCATCTTGCGGAGCAAGCTCTGGATGCGGGAACGACAGATGTCGAAACGGTGGAGCGCCAGGCTGCGGAAGGGGGGTACCAGGCGCAGGCGCAGCGCGTCATCACCCGCCATCGATTCAAGCAGGTTCCTCAGTTGCAGTCTGTAATCGAACGCTTACAGCCGAGTTCGAATTAACGCCGGATCAGTGTCATGAACTCCTCCCGCGTCTTGGTACCTCGTTACGCTCGCGTCTCCGACGCGAGCTACTCGGTATGACAATTTTTATCTAATCAGAGTCAAAAATTCCTCTCTTGTTTTTGGATCTTTTCGAAACAATCCACTCACGCAGCTCGTTACGGCTTGCGAATGCTGCTTCTGGACTCCGCGCATCATCATGCAGAGATGACTGGCTTCAATCACCACGCCGATTCCTTTCGGTTTCAGGATTTTCTCCAGGCCATCGCAAATCTGCTGGCCCATGCGTTCTTGTACCTGGAGCCTGCGCGCGAACATGTCGACAATGCGGGGGATTTTACTGAGGCCGATGACGTGCTTGTTCGGGATGTAGCCGACATGGACGCGGCCGAAGAAGGGGAGCATGTGATGCTCGCACAGCGAGTAGACCTCGATATCCTTCACGATCACCATCCCGTCGGTATCTACTTTCATCAGCGCACCGTTCACAATATCGTCGATGTTCTGGTCGTATCCTGAGGTCAAAAATTCATACGCTTCCGCGACGCGCTTGGGTGTACCGCGAAGGCCGGGGCGCTTGGGGTCTTCGCCGAGGGCTTTGAGGAGATCGCGGATGAGATTTTCCATGGGAATGGAGTATGCCGGTTTCACGCAAGATAAAAAAGCGGCCCTGGGCGGAAACCCAGGGCCTTCCTCGTACCTTACGTACCCCCCAGCACCTCCCTAACTGCGGCACGAGGAGACGCGTACGAACGACGCACGCATCCGCCTATGGTCCGCGGAATCACACGCGGATGAGTGGAGGGAGAGCGTACGCGAGCAGCTATCAGAGAGCAATCGGCATTTTGGTGGTCTTTTGAGATTTTATTTGTGACAGTAGTTCCTCCCAAGTTTTCCTGAGGATGGGGTGAACCGAGTCGGTTGGTTGCAATTCCAGGAGCGGCTCGAGCACAAAACGCCGCTCGTGCATACGCGGGTGGGGGATCACCAGAGGCCCCGGACTCTCTTTGGCTTCGTGTGAGGCCTTCCATGCGTCGATATCCGGATGAATTTTGGATCCATGGAGAAGGAAGTCGAGATCGATGGTGCGGGGGCCAAAGCGAAAGGGGGGATTCTTTCCAAGCTTCTGCTCAATATGCACTAGCATCGCGAAGATTTCCTCTGCCGAGTGATCGGCTTCAAAGGCAGCGACGGCGTTCAGGAAATCGTCCTGATCTTCGTGATGTAAGGGAGCGCTGCGGTAGACCGAGGAGAAGCGAATGGCGGGATGCTTGGCGCGGAGCATTGTCGCCGCAGCCTTCAAATTATTCTCCGGATTCATGTTACTGCCGAGGGCGATGAAGATGAGAGCCATAGGAAATTTAATTATTGGTGGGGTCACGATCCGAATCACGGAGTTCTTCATCAAATTGCTCTAGTTCATCACGAAGGATAGAATCTCCCGAAAAGTCATGAAATAAACGATCAATGACCTCTGGAAGCGGATTCACTTGAGGGCCCTCAGGATGCACCTTCCTGCCTTCACGAAGTTCATCCATGAAGTCGTGGCGCGGTGTTTCAGAAATTTCCAGGAGCAATGCACGAAGTTCAGTTTCGTGCTGACGAAATACACGCTCGACTTCATCATCGGCAACGATAATTTCATTGACGAGGTGTTCGACCCTGTCTATCCGTTGCTCGTCCGTCAGTTGGGTTTCCATGAAGATACCATAGCATTATTTTCCAGATCGTCGAATCACAAGATGGACGTCTTTTGCGCTTGGCAGAGCGAATTTTTTCACTGAGACGGTGACTTCTGTTGCGGAGTAATTCTTGAGGATCATCCCTGCAATATCCTCCGCAAATCTCTCAATCGTCTTCCTCTCTTCCTCTGCGAGAGCTTTGAGAGCCTGCGTTACGTCGAAGTAATTGATGGAGTGCTTCACGTCATCGGCTTGCGCTGCCGCTCTCGTATCCAGAGTCATCTCGATTGTCACAAGCAGGCGCTGCTCTACGGCCCGTTCCTCGGCATGAACGCCAATCCGCGTCCAGAGCTCAAGGTCAGTGATAGTGAGAGAATCCACCATGACAATGAATTATGAAGTATGAATCATGAATTCTGGAAAAATCTTCTTATCGACCCATAATTCATGATTCATGATTCAATTTCTTTACTCCAAACAGTTCCGGTCGCTCCGCAAGTGAGGTCAGCGCAAGCCTGCGAAGCAGCCATCTCGTGACGGTGACTGCCGTGAACATCGAGAGGAGCACACCCATGCCCAGGGTCACCGCGAAGCCGCGAACAATGGAGGAACCGGCAGTGAAGAGGATCATGCAGGTGATGAGCGCGGTGATGTTGCCGTCACGGATGGCGGGCCAGGAGTGCTTGAAGCTGCTCTCGATCGCCGTCTTCACCAATTTCCCTTTGCGCAGTTCTTCCTTCATCCGTTCAAACACCAGCACGTTCGCGTCCACGGCCATGCCGATGCTCAAAATAATACCGGCCATACCGGCGAGCGTGAGTACGATGTAATTGCTTGAGAACAGGAAGAGCGGCATTTTGAGAATCGCGAAGAGGAGGATCGCGTAGAAGACGAGAGCGATATCCGCCATCACGCCCAGGACGCGGTACATCAGGATCATGTAGAGCATCAGGATGATCGTGCCGATGAGAGAGGCGAGCAGCGACGTCTGGAGAGCTGCAGCACCAAGAGTCGCTTCCACCGTGTACTGGCCGACCAGGTAGATGGGCGCGGGAATGGCTCCCGTGTTCAAATCCTGCGCCAGGCGCTTGGCTTCCTCAAAATCCGCGCTGCCGGTGATCACGGCGATACCTCCGGCGATTTCCTGTTGCACGCGCGGAGCCGAGACCATCTCGCCGCCGACGAAGATCGCAATCTGCTTGCCGACGTTGCGCTTCGTCAGTTCCTGGAAGAGCTTGCCGCCTTCCGCATCAAACGTAATCTGCACCACCGGAATGTTCGTGACCGAATCCACCGTCACGTTGGCCGAGCGGAAGTGCTTGCCGTCGAGCGCCGTATCCTTCCAGCCGGTCGGTTCCAGTGAGAAGAAGAGCAGCCGCACGGTGATCGCTGCTTCTTGCGTCCGGATTTCTCCGCGCTGAAGCTGGCCAGCGATCATCTCGGCGCGCTTTTTAGCATCCGCACCGCTCAATATCAACTCATCGTACGTCGCGACATCGGGACTCGCGGTGATGGCTTTGTCCAAACGGATGATGTGGAATCCAAACTGTGTTTCAATCGGCTCCGTGATCTGTCCGGCCTTCGTCAGTGAAAATGCCGCTTCCTCAAAAGCAGGCGCCATCACGCCGCGGCCAAAGGACCCCAGGCTTCCGCCATCGCTGCGCGAAGGGCCGTCGGATTCGCTGCGTGCGAGCTGCGTGAAGTTCGCGCCGCGATCCAGATTGCCTTTCAGCTGGTCCGCTTTTTCTTTTGCCTGTTCTTTCGTCCGGACGATTTCTTTCTCGGCGCCGGTCGCCCCCGCGTAGCTCATCAGGATGTGGCTTGCTTCAATCTGCTCGCCACCGTGCACGAAGTTGCTCAAGAACAGAATCCGCGACGTTGTATCGGTCTGTACCTGCTTGAGGGATCCGGGTTGGATGCTGCGAAGCGCGGCGGCCACGCGCGCGTCCATCTTGGCACCGAGCGGCGCCTTTTCGTGATGCGCGGTCGTCGCATTGGGTTCCGTTTTCGCGAGGAGCGCAAACGCCCTCGTCGCTTCGGTCACCATGCGGCCGGTTGCGGTGGGAGACTGGAGGACTTCTGCCAGGAACATGCCCGGCGTCTCGCGTTCGACAATGGATCCGTCGGTGTTCTGCTGCGGCTGCTTCACACTTCCTTCGCGCAGCACCACTCTGCCGGGCTGCATCGTCCACAGATTCTCGAGCCCTTTGGGCAGCTGGTCGCGGAAGAGTGACCTGCTCGACTGGAACGCGACGCCCAGCTGGCTTCCCAGATCCTGGCCTTCTTTCGTCAGGCTGGAGCCGCTCGCGGTAATCCGGCGGAGTGTGGCCTGGGCCCTCCTCTGGACTCCCTTGCGGAATTCCTCCGTGACTTCCGTGAACGGTTCCTTAAATTCGAGCTGGATGGTTTTGCCCACTACCTTGATGCATTCCTGGACATCGACGACGCCCGGACATTCCACGAGCAGATGGCGTTCATCACCGACGTACGACGGCGTGATCGTCGCCTCGCTGACGCCGAGTGCATTGATGCGCCGTTCCAGCACCGCGCGAATCGCTTCGACCAGGTTATTCTGTTGATCCTGAATGCTCTGCAGTTGCGCACGCGCGATGTTCAATTCTTCCGCCGCTCCGCCGCTCTTCTCGAGCCGCGCGATTTCGGCGTTCACGTCGTCCAATTGCTTGCGGATTTCCTCTTCGGAAATGCGGAAATCGAGCTGTGTGCCCCCGGCGAGATCCAGACCCAGGTGCAGGCTTGGCGAATAGAGGAATCCCGGTGCCCAGCTCTTCCACTCCTGCGGAAGGGAGATGAGGAGCGCAAGCAGGCCGATCACGGCGGTGACTGCGGGCCAGGTGATGAGACGACGCTTTGGCATGGGGCCGGGAGAATATCACGGCATCGCCGTGAATGTCACATGCAACCCCACATTCACATCATCGGCGAAAGCCTTTGCGAGAGCTTCGGAGGGGATGCCGTCGATGGCAATAGAGGTCAAGTTGGCATCTTTGGCATCAATCAGTTTTTTGCTCATCAGTTGTTCGCGCACGAAGATCCCGATCACCGCCCCGCGATTCTTCACAAAGAGGTCTTTGACCAACGCTTCGCCCTCCTTGGTAAAGACGATCACCGCCGTTGCTTTTCCATCCGTCGCGTCTTTCACAGTACCTCCAATCACCCAGTCGACGTGCTTGGTTACGATGCCGGTTTCCTTGAATTCCCCGAATTTCTCGCTGATGATATCGCCTTGTCCTGTTTCCACCTGCTTCATGATGCTCATGCTGAACGGAGCGGTCAGACCGTCTTTGAGCATTTGTGCGGTCTCGGCATCAGGGAGGGTCACCGTGACGACCGTCTTGCCCTCCGCTTCCGCCATGTCCTGCTTGAGCACTTTTTTCTGCTTCGCAAGCACGCGTCCTTCAATCACGCGCGTGACCGCGCCGCGCAATTCCTGGAGATTTGCGTCGTCCGTTGTCGAAAACGTCACTGTGAATTGCACGATTTTGCTGCCGCAGGCGGCAAGCAAGAAGGAGAGAGCGAGGAATGCAGCGAATCGTTTCATAGCTGATGGAGTATAGAGGAGGAGTCCGAGGAGTCCAAAGAGCCCCTGCCTGCGGCAGGCAGGCGAGAGAATCTTCATGCAACAATTAACGTTGTCCCTGCGCGCAGCATCTGCTTGCTCAGGTCGATTCCCTCAAGAATGCAACCGTTATCGATCACGCAATCGCGCAGTGTGCAGTCGCGAATGGTCACGCTGTCAAACACCATGCAGTCGGTCAGTTGGCTTCTCTCAATCACGCAATTTTTCCCCACAGTGACACTGCCGCGACAGTCTGTTGATTCTACTCTGGCGCTCGAATCGATGAGCGCCTTCTCGCCGATCAATTGCCTGTGGGCATCCAGGTATGAGTGGAAGGAACCAATATCCATCCACGGTTCGCTGAACGTGAAGCACTCCACAGGAATGCCTCTCCGCAGGAATTCCTCAAAAATTCCGCCGAGGTTATCGGGTTTCACTTTGGCGAAGTCCACAAGGATCGGGAGTGAGCTCTTCGGGAGGAGGACGCAGCCGGTGCTGACGAGGGTAGATTTTGGCGAGTGTGGCTTCTCTTCAAAAGCTGCGACTCGCTGCCCCCCTCTCCCTCCCCGAGCGAAGCGAGGGATGGGGGAGGGGTTGGGGGAGGGGGTGTTCTCCACAATCACCGTCCCAAAAGCCTTCGCCCTCTCCAGATCTCCAACGTCATGTGCCGCGAGGAGGGGATTGCCATGAAATGCGTCCAGAAACTTCTCCAACGAGAAGCCCAGGTAGTTATCTCCTGTGAGAATCAGGAGATCATCATCGATCTTCTCCGCACGCACCCACTCGGCGATCGATCCCAGCGCGCCGAGTTTGTGATCATCGCGCTTCGTTCCTTCAATCAGAAGTTCCATCCCTGGTCGCTCGATGGAGTCCATCCATTTCTTGAATCCCTCGGCGAATGCCGCGTTCGTGCTGACGGTCACCGGGATGTCTGCGGGAATTTTTTCCACGAGGTGCGTGATGATGGGTTTTCCGGCGAGAGGCAACAGAGGTTTTGCCCGTTTCTCGGTGAGAGGCCAAAGACGGGTAGCGAAGCCCCCAGCAAGAATAAATGCACGCATAGGTTCAGTGAGGCAAAGGAGGCAAGGGAGGCAAGAGAGGCAAAGGAGGGTTTCAGGATAGCAGTTCTCTTTTGCCTCCTTTATCTCATTTGCCTCCTCTGCCTCTCTTCACCTGAAGAACCAGTTCCACCAATACCCTTGGGGACTGACAACCGTGACCGCCTTGCCTTCCAAACTCTCCACCCGTTCATCGCGCTCCACGATCCCCAGAACGGACGGCAGGAGCATGTACGTGATGCCGTGCGCGCGACAGGCGCTCAGCAAGTTGATCGACTGCTCCAAATCGCTGCACTGAATGACATGCGTGATGCGATGTTCCCGCAGAACATCTTCCAACTTGTTGAGTTTGCCCATGACCGGCACTCCCGCGATGTCGCGTTCCGCGGATCCTCCCGCATCAAGGATCGCGACGGGCTTCAGGACGCTGCGGCGCTCGCTCAGCAACGTGAGGAGCGCGCGCGTCTCGCGCGTGACGCCGATGATGAGCGTGGGGAACACCGGCGTGCCGCTGCGAAGCGCTATGCGCATCAGCAGACCCGTCACTGCGTGGGCGAGGAACGTGCCGAGGACGCAGAGGACGAGGGCTTCCAGTGCCAGCATCCGGCTGAAGACTGCCTGGAAGAGGAAGAAGTACGTGGAGATGACGAGCGTGAGGCCGACAACCGATGCAGCGATGATGAACATCGCATTGCGCGGGGTGCGCTGGTTGCGGGTGAGACCGAATGTCCGTGTGCCGATCAGCAGCGCAAGCCAGGGGAGTGCGCTCATCGCAACCGCGGTCATGTAGTGGTCGAAGGGAAGATCACTCGAAAAAATCCATCCGACGCGAAAGAAGTATGCTGCGGCGTAGGACGCGAGAAAGACGCAGTAGTCTGTGACAAGCCAAAGAATGAGGATAAGCGAACGACGCATGACACCAGCATACCATTCAGTGCAGGCATACGTGCCTGCGGCAGCCGCGGGCAGGTATGCCCGTTTTAGTTCCTCCACGTGAACCCCAGTTTCGTGGCATCCCATGCGATCTGCCCATCCCAGGCATTCCCCTCCGCAACAGCGGCCTGCTTCGGCATGTACGTCTCCAGCCACGCGAGCTTCTGTGCGAGTACGGAATTGTCCTTCGCCCGTGCACGGAACGCCACTTCCTGGGTCATGAAGTAGGTAGCGCTTTCCGCAAGATCCTCGAAGTTGTCGCTCTGGTACGCATACCCCGTCACGAAATCCGCGCGCGCGGCGTCTGCCTTCCTCTTCTTCTCGTTCTCCCACGAAATCTTGTAGAAGGCGACGCTGGGATCATCGTTGAAAATAACGTCCTCTCCATCCTTAAATGCGCTGATGCCGCTGCCGGGGCTCCCCGTCAGGCAGGTGATTTCGCGGAAGTGACCCAGACCTTCATGCAGCAAAAGGCCGATGAGCTCCTGATCGGGAACGAGTCCGCTCACAAGAATCACGCCGCGGCCGGCAAGGCCCCGGTGCTTGGGATGATCATAGAGGATGGCGAAGGTTTGGAGTTTCTCCAGGCATGACGGCGAGAACAGTCGCAAAACTTTTTCGACGATAGGTCGTTGGCCAGAGCGCACACCCGACTGGTCGATCAGTTTCTCCAGTTTCGATTTCGCTTTGCGCGGGTTGAGGACCAGTCGCGGCTTCTCGTCTGCAGGGACCGGAGGACTGACGACAACACGATTACGCACCTGGTGGCGCCGGGGACCCAGGAGGACGCGGGCAAACGGAGGTTGCAGGGGTCGTTCGCCCCTCGGCAACGCTCGGGACAAGCTCCCGACCCCTGCAATTGATGTCGTACTTGCGGCGAAACGCATCTGTGCTACACTGGGAGTGAGAAACAGCGTCAGAACGACGATTGCGATCAGGGCCAGAGGCTGGAGGGTGTTCTTCTGCACGTGTTTCCGAAAAGGGTATCTTATATCATATTTATAGGTAGATGTCAATAACCCCCGAGCCGCAGCCTTCCGGCCAGCGGCATACCGTAACCATCGAGAAACTGACTTTTGGAGGAGCTGGTCTTGCCCATATCGATGGGCTGTCCGTCTTCGTGCCCGATACCATTCCCGGCCAGCAGGTCGAGATCGCTCTGACCAAGAAAAAGGATACCTACGCCGAAGCGACGGTTCTCAAGGTCCTGAGGCGGGCAAAAGACGAGATTCCCGCGCGTTGCTCGCACTTCCACGACTGCGGCGGGTGCATTTGGCAGAACCTGCCGTACGACAAGCAAATTGATTATAAGGAGGAGATCATCCGCGAGACGCTGTCGCACCTGACTCCCGTGGATGAAGCAATTCGCAAGCAGCTCCCCGGGAGAGTGCTTCGCTCTATCCCCAGCCCGCAGATCTTCCACTACCGCAATAAACTCGAATTCAGCTTTGGGTACGAGTCGATGCGGACGGAAGAGAAAGGGGGCAGGCGGCTCTACTTCGACGAAGGCCCGTCCGTCGGATTCCACCAGCCCGGCCAGTGGTCCACCATTCTCCCGATCACCGAGTGCCACCTGTATGACGAGCAAGTCGGTGTGCTCCTCGCCGATGTAAAACGCTTCATGGAGCAGACGCGGCTTCCGGTGTTCAACCCGAAGACGCAACGCGGGATGCTGCGAAACCTTCTCCTTCGTCGGGGCGTGAACACGGGCGAGCAGATGATCTGCTTTCTGGTCCATGCCCGGAAAAAAGAACTCGAGCCGCTCTTCCAGCACTTTCTCCGCGCCTTCGGCGGACGGCCGCATCTCGCATCGCTCCTGATTGTCGAACACATGGGCCTCCACGAGAAGCCGGAGTTCCCTAAAGTGCACACGCTCATCGGCAAGCCGACAATCACCGAACGGCTGTTCGATCTCACGTTTGAAATCTCCCCATTTTCCTTCTTCCAGACCAATACGCTTGCTGCGGAGAAGCTCTACCGCGCGATTGCGGAGGCAGCATCACTCACACAGCGCGAAACGGTCCTGGACGCCTACTGCGGCATGGGCACGATCGGCCAGTATCTCGCCCGCTTCTGTCAGCGTGTCGTCGGTGTCGAAAGCCATCCCTCCGCCGTCGACGATGCCCTCAAGAGCGCCGGGCGTAATCGCATCGCGAATATCAGCTTCTATAAAGGAAGAGCGGAACAAGTGCTGCTCGATCAGCTGAAACCGGGAGGGAAATATCAATTTTCAACGGTGATCCTGGATCCGCCTCGTGCAGGACTTCACCCAAAGGCCCGTGATGCTGTTTTGGCTCACAATCCGGAGAAAATCGTCTACGTTTCGTGCAATACTGCGACGTTCGCGAGAGACCTGGGAGAGTTCCTGAAGGGTGGTTACGATCTGCGCACCGTACAGCCTGTTGATTTATTCCCGCACACAGCACACATTGAGACAGTAGCGCTATTGCAGCGGAAATAACCAATTACCAAGTACCAATATCCAAATAATTTTCGAATTCGAATTTTGAAATTATTTGGTACTTGGAATTTGGCTATTGGTACTTTTCTCTGACCAACTTATGATCATCTCTCTATGCAGAAGATTACCTTGTTAACCGTCGGGCGCATCAAAGCTCTGTGGATCGGCGAAGGATGCAGCGAGTACATCACCCGCCTTCGTGCCTCTGTGAAAATCACCGTTATCGAAATTCCGCCGAGCCGGCACAAGGATTCCGAGAAGCAACGGGAAGAAGAGAGCGAGCAGATCCTCCATGCGCTCGAAAAAGAGCGTGGAGACGTATTCTTACTCGATGAGAATGGCGAGAGGATGACGAGCAAGCAGTTCAGTATCTTCCTGAGCAAAGCCGAGGACATGGGAATTCCTCTCACCTTCATCATCGGTGGTGCATATGGGGTCACCGATCAGGTGAGAAGAATGGTCCGCGGTTCCATCCAACTGAGCGATATGACCTTCACTCACGAGATGAGTAGGCTCCTGTTTCTGGAGCAGCTCTACCGGGCGTCAGAGATCAGGAAGGGGAGCGCTTATCACCATTAATTGTTCTGCTGTCCAGCAGAGCTCGGTCACCGCTACTGCTTGTGATCGTCTACACTGCGTACACGATTTCCCACCTCTTTGTATGCGCAATTTCATTTCTCTTGCTACAGCTACCGCATTCCTTGTCGCGTTTCTGCCGATTGTGAGTTTTGCCGACAATAATTGCAAAGAACATTTTAAGGGCCGCGCGTATGTAGAGTGCATGGAGAAGAACAAGGGACGTGGTCATCGACAAGAGAAGGCAGAGGATTTCGGGATCCGGGCTACTTCGTCACAGAGCAGTACGTCGAGTTCTGCCAGTCTTTCTTCTGCATCCAGTACTTCATCCAAAAAGAATGAGAAACGTGATTGCAAGGAAGTGTACAAAAATTTCGTGAAGCAACAGAACCAAGAGCATAAGGAATGGCACAAGACGCATACCGTCGGCCGCGCACTGCGTTTTGAGCACCAGCAGTGGCACAAGCGAAAGAATGAGCAGCATAGGAATCTCCAGAAGCAGATCAAACAAGGGCGGTGTGATCTGCCTGGCAGTAGCTCGAGTTCGTCCAGTGTGACCAGTTCTTCCAGCACGCCATCTTCCAGCAGCTCTTCGAGCGTCAGTTCCAGTGTGTCCTCCAGTACATCCAGTACGAGCAGTGTTGGAAGCAGCAGCTCTTCCACAAGTTCCGTGGGGGCTTCCTCCTCTGCGCAAGCAAGCAGCTCGAGTGCATCTTCCTGATCGCTCATGTCACTGTCGTCTGAAAAGAGCCTCTGCGGGGGCTCTTTTTCTTGGGAGGCTTTCGCTATACTCCGCAGGCATTCATTTTTTGGCCTCATCGCCCTTCGTCAGGCTCAGGACGATGTCGTAGATAAGAGTTGTCTGGAATATTTGTTCATTTTTCTCGCACGGCCTCATCGTCTAACGGTTAGGACAGCAGGTTCTCATCCTGCAAATCGGGGTTCGATTCCCCGTGGGGCTGCCATTGACTAAATATTAAAATTAAGTTATAGTATAGCAATGAGCAATAAGGAATTAGATTCGCAGATTGTGCATATTGTCGATCTGGCCTCTCTCTTGCCCTCAGAACAAGCTGATGCTTTTTTTCAAAGACTTCAGGAACAAACGATAAGAAAGGATAAGGAAATCGCAGCAGAGGAAATTCGTACCAACCTCAATAAAATTATAGTCGACTTGCGCAATCTTTTGCCGAATTATAAGACATTAGAAGCAGATGATTTTTGCTCTAGCGACGAAATTAACGTCGTAACAACCGGAGTCAATGTTATTGACTTTGGAGAAGGCAGGAAGGTTGTCATCCCCCCCGGAAAACGCATAATAAAAAGAGAGGGAATTTACAACATCCACGAAATAAGCCTGGAATTTGATGATGGATTCTCAATAAACATGCGAAGATCGGATTTCCCGACATACGGTATACGCATCAAACCTGACAAGGACCCGACAGGTAACGCCGGTGGACCTGAGGATGTTGCATAGGTGCTTCCAGCCGTGGGGCTGCCAACAAAACACACTGTAAACTCAATCGATGATTGTCACGTGTGGCTCACCGACGGGAAGGGTGCTCTGGGCAGGATTCCACAAGATGAAGATCTTCCCATACGTCTCCTGGATGCCCTCAACAACCTTCGCTGCTTCCTCTGAAGAGAGGTCCGGAAGTTTCGCATCCACCTTCGCAATTTCGTCCTTATGGTAATGCCAGAATTTCTTCTCGTTCTCTGGAAGTGACTTGTACATCTCTGCGCTGATGATCGTTTCGACGCCGACCAGGCGCGCATCCTTGCCATCGCCATCGTAGAGCTGACACTCCGTGAGGCCGCCAGCTACTGCTTTGCAGTAATGATGGGCAATCTGATCCTTCTCGAAGTCATTACTGAAGTGCTTGCGCGCATCAATGTGGAGCGACCATCCATCACTCGGCTTCACGGTCATGGCTGCTGCTGATGAGGTTGTCGGCGCTGTAGGCTGGGGTACTGTTGAGATCTGATTCGGCTTGCAACCCGCAAGAATGACGACCCCGAGTGTGGCAGTGGATACCATGACAATGTGAATATGTCTCATGGCTTAAGAGGGAAGAAAACGAAGGTACTCTATAGCTGCACATCATTTGGTGCAATTGATTGATGTATATGTAGCTTCAGTTTACGACAGCTGCGATATTTTTCAGGACTTTGTACCAATGCATCATTGCATCGAAGACACCTGTTTGAGAAAGTCTTCGGGCTACAAATAAACCTTCACTATAAACAGCGTTCAGAAAAACGCGTTCTATTTGTATTCCAAAATATCACCAGGCTGACACTCCAAAGCTTTGCAGACTGCCTCTAATGTTGAGAATCGCATTGCTTTTGCCTTTCCATTTTTCAAGATAGAAATATTAGCCATCGTAATCCCCACTTTCTTCGTAAGCTCAGTGACGCTCATTTTTCTCTTTGCCAGCATCACGTCTATGTTAATGACTATAGCCATATCATTAGACGGTTAGGTCGTTTTCCGACTTTATCTCTACGGCGTTTTGTAAAATTTTTTCAAACACCGCTGCTGCTATGCCGATAACAATAGAGGCGAAGGTAGCTACGAAACCCATCATTGCAGCCCCCGCGATGTCGTCCTTGCCTCTCATAACTATGAATAGATAGGCTTCTGCCCCCACGATAAAACACGCAGTAGCTAGTGCACAATATTTTATAGTCCTCAAAGCGTTCACGGCCGCTTGCGAGAACACCTTATTCTGTCCGATGTGACCCAATAGCTTGAATGCTTGATAGAGCGCCACGAAAAACGGAATGGACGCGATATACACATACGCCAGAAAGGGATCGTTGAAGTAGATCTCAAAGAGCGTGGCGTGTGCGTTCCTGTCTTCGATGTTGGGCTCCCAAAGCATGAGAGCAAGAACGCCGATGCCGATGAGTACAATGACGAGCTGAAGAAATATTGTTGAGCTTCTTTTCATACGTGGGTCCATCTTAATTTTAGTGCTTATCGTTTGTCAATATATTATTATCGTTTATCAACAGAAAGGCTGAATGACTTACGAACCAATTGTGCCCGTCTTAAGAACTCCTGCCGGTTCATACGTCGCGATGACGACGCCAGTTTTGGAAACCTTCGACTGAATGATCTTGAAGTCTTGAGCTTGGGTGCCATCTGCAAACAGTCGTTTGCCTGTACCAATGGTGATCGGGTATATCCAAGTGTGGCACACTGGTGTGTGGTAGTACAATGGCCGTATGCGATTTGTGATGTTCCAGCGCATATGCATTGTTGTCGTGCTCGGGAGCGTCTTTGGTCTCTTGAGCGTGACCTCTGGAGCGCTCGCCCAAAATAGTACGATTCCGCCGGAGAGCCCCTTGCTGTCGCAACAGCAGACGCCCCCTCGGCAACAGCCTCAGCAGGGAAAAGAATCCAGCTCCTCGTCCGCCGAGCAGAAATCATCGCAGTCGCCTCCACAAGAAGAGTCGTCATCCAGTGCAGAATCTTCCCCAGCAAAATCGAGTCGTCCCCCCAAAATTCCTCCCCCGCGATTCCCGTCATCGTCTTCTTCGTCGCGTACAATAAAAGCATCATCACAATCATCATCACGCGCATCGGTTGGAGTTGTGACAAGTACATCACCTGCGCGTTCCAGCCGAGCGACACTTCGTAGCTCTTCTGTATCCTCTTTTTCATCCTCGTCCTCTTCGTCATCAGAGAGCAGTAGTATGATTCTTGCGCCTGTGAGAGAGATACCGCCCTGCGCAGGTTCGTTCTCACGCCCGGAGCGTTATAACAGGGAATGCTTCTGGTACAGAGACCCCATCATTGATCCCGCTGCTATTGTGCATCCGTCCGAATTCACTGTGGGATGGGCGAATGTACTTCTTGCGGTACTGACCACGATCATCGTGGGATTGTCCGGTTTGCTGCTGGCATCTTTTGGCGCTGCGGATGCTAAACGCGTGCGCGAAATCCTCCGACGCCTTCCTCTCCAGGCATTTTTTGCTCTCGTGCTTCTGTGGTTGATCCAGGGATTCATCCCCACAGCGGCAGCGCAGGGAACGGAGACGTTGAGGATGTCGCTGTATGCACTCTACCTCTATGTCGGTGTCTTCTTCGTTGTCGTGAACATGTCGAACTTTATTTTTAATAACATCGTCACGTCCGACGGGGACAAAATCCATCAATTCGTCGTTTCACATCCCATTCTCGATCGGTTTGTAAGTGAAGGGAGGAATCTCAGTCACGAAAAATGGTTAATTGTTCTCCTTCTCATCGCGTATGGCGTTGTTGGAGCGCACATCAGTCCGGGTTTCAGCCTCTTCCCGCAGGAGCAAATCGGCATCGTCTTCGTGACGACAGCTGCGATTATTCTCTCTGCATACTTCAAGGATTTTGCACGCTTTCTATTGGCCCGCGCATGGAAATTTCCCTCCTGGTTCAAGGCGAACGTCGCGGGATTATTCGTTGCCTTCATATGTGTGGCGCTCACGCGTTCACTTGCATTGAGTCCGGGATACATTTACGGAGTTCCCGTTGGCCTCTTTATCGTTGCCGCTCACTATCATCAGCGCGAAGGACTGTTCGAATCGCTCGGACTCCTGTGGTTGATGGGTGTAGCACTCATTCTATGGATGTGCTCTCCGTTGCTCGCGCCGTATGCTGTTGCGAGCGATGCCATCAACCTCTTCTTCGTCATCGCGATCGAGCATGCTTTCATCGAGACGTTCCCGCTCCCGTACCTGGCAGGTGGATCCATCTTCCGGTGGAAGAAGGTTGTCTGGGCGGCGCAATTTGCCCTTATCGTGTTTCTGCTCTTCCAAACACTCTTTAATCCCAAGGGGACGATTGTCGGTCTCGTCCAATCACCGCCGGCAGTCGCGACGCTCTCGCTCCTTGGTGCCTACGTGATCGGAGTGTTGCTACTGTGGGTGTATATCGTGTGGGGGCGTAAAAAGGTCGTAAAGAAGTCTTCATGAGATATTTGACACTGTTTGACACAGTTATTTTTTATGTTTAAAGTGTAACACTTCTTGCATTCTCCATGCGCTCGCTTCGAGGTTCTCCCTCAATCCTTCGTTCACAAAAAGAGGTCTCTACTGGGCGGGAAGCAGCCCCAGCTGTTACAGGAGAATTGGAGCGGGTGCGGAGCGAGCTTAAAAAACTGCTGAAAGATAAGGGCCCCAAGGCTGTTGGTTTGGTGGACAAGTACACGACGTTGGTACAGGCGGAAAAAGATGAGGAATTCCAAGTGAAAGTTCGAGAAATATTTACCGACTTCCTGCAAAAATACCCCGACTGGCAATTTATTAACCCGATGCTGAACGCACGAAAAAAAGATACTCGCAAGGACCCAACACTGGTTCTCGAAGAAATGGTCGATGCATTCGGACCCTTTGGAAGGTTCAATCCCTTTGGAAATCATCTGAAGGTCAACGAAAAGGGAGATGTAGAGACACAAAGAATAGAGGTGGCTTTGGTCTATTCGGATTTACGTAATTTTGCAGGATTTGTGCATGAGCAGCAGTCCAAATCATTCCGCATTTTTCAAAAAGTCTATGTGAATTTTATTTTGCAACTTGCCGTCTATCATAAAATGAATGTCATCAACCCCGCAGGAGATTCATTCGTTTTTTACTGTAAGGATGCTGAAGACAAGAATGGAAAACCTGTGCATAATAAAACGCAGAAGGCGATGGAGTTTGCACTGAAACTCAAGTGGCTCACAGATTTCATTGCCAAAGAACTGGATAAAAAGGGGTTCATCAATAAGGGGCAGCAGTCGCATAAAAGCGGTCTCAGTGTTTCTACGGGATCTCTTATTTTGGGTGACACCGCGAGAGATGGAGACATCATTGATAATGCGGCAGGGGATGTATGGCAGGAAGTTTCCGCACTAATGAAGAAAGGCGGGTATCCCTCTCTGCCTGCGGAAAAGCGAAAAATTTCATTAGCTGCGATGGGCGACGCGATCGATGAGGCTGCGCGTTTGGGCAGTCTGCACAAGCAAAATATTGGAAAGTACAACATCTTCATCGATCATAAGGCTTGGCTTGATCTTCCAAAAAACATGCGGGAAAAATTTCTTTCGATCGGCCCGCAGGAGCTCAGTCATATGGGGGAATACCACGTGTACGCGATGCCAGAGAAGTCGCCGCGCCGCAGCAAGAGCAAAAGATAGTTGCTTGTGCATTTCTGCCTTCTGCTGCCACTACATTGACTATTTACTATCAAATTCTCGACAGAAACACTAGTTTGCATTATAATTGAAAAAATGGTATTATATACAAGTATTTATTTCATACCCACATTCATTTATGAAGAAAGACGTTCTCCGTTCCAGTCTCGTTGCCGGTGCGATCGGCCTTGTTCTGGGTGCGGCTTCCATGCAGAGCGTGCATTCACTGGCGAGACTCTCTCTTCGTCAAACGAAGGATCAGGCTATCCAGAACACTATCGAACGCGGACCAAGGGCAGATGTTGGTTATCCTGAGGATACCTATTAATAGTGTATATCGGCGAAAAAGCATCCCCACTCGCACAGTGGGGATTTTTTTTGTGATTATGCATCGCGCAGGATGTTCCGAAGTTCTTCCATGCTCCCAAGGACATGATCCGCCATCTCGGCCGCGCCTTCCGGCGTACTACTCGTCGGAATCAAACAACTCTTCATCCCGATAGCTCTAGCTGCTTGCACATCGACGGTCTGATCGCCCACATACATGCATTCTTCGGGATCGACGCCGAGTTTTTCAGTGAGTAGCAGAAGACCGTAGGGATTGGGCTTCATCCGTAACCCCGTATCGTCGTACGTCACGATCGCGCGAAAAAGTATGGAGAGATGTAAGCGTTGGTCCATCGCATCGATGCATTCACGCGTCGCTCCGGTCATAAGACCGAGCGGCATGCGCTTTGCACAGGCCTTCAATACTTTCCCCGCCGTTCCCATCCACTCAACCTTCTCCCGGAGTAATTTTTCAAACAGAGCGTTCCGTTCCTCGTAAAACTCGTCCGCCATTTCCGTGCTCAGACCGCATTTTTCCACGATACCATGATGGTGCAGACCCTGTTGATAGAATTCTGTCAGAAATTCCTGCGCATCCATCACAATCTTCCATTTCTTCAGCGTTTGGAGATTTGCATCTATCCACAACGGGATACTATCGACCAACGTGCCGTCGAGATCGAACAGAAGAGTCCTCATCTATGCGTACAGTACCAGTCAGGACTACAGAATACCTGCAAACCTGAAGAGCAAGACGATGGCGACGATGCCGATGATGATGTAGCCGTCACGCCTGTGCAGATGGCTTCGTCTTGAAGATCAAAATCCATTTCGCGATGCCCCAGGCAATCAGGGCATAGATAATCATGGCGATGAGGGTGGACGGTTCCAGTACGCGGGGAACGGTTTCGGCGATGACCACCGGTGAGCGGGGGAAGAGTCCGCGGAAGGGGAGCAGGAGCGCTTCGGACAAACCGTACACGATCATGGCAAAGAAATTTTGCGGGTTCGCCCCGAGCAATTTAAAGGTGAACCGCATTGCCAGGAGCACTTCCACGAATCCCAAAATGAAAAACACCAGCCGATACAACCGGTAATTTTTTACCTTTATTTCCACCCGGGGTCCCGCCTGGATATTCGTATTCGGCATTTCAATCTTCTCTTCCATACGTGCACGGTAGCACTTCAGTGCATACCAATCAAAACCTGCCTGAATAATTTCCCCTGTCGTCTCATTGCAATTGACCCTGAAAATCCGCAATACTGCCTTCGTCTTTCCCCTTTTTCCATGCTCACGTCATCTACTCGTTTCGTTCCCTCATTCCTCTGCGGACTCGGCACTGTTCTGCTTCTCGTCGGTTGCGCCAAAGTCGCAGTCGAAAAACAAATGGAAAATGCCATTGAGGCGAAAATGGGAGGGAATGCGGATGTAGAGATTCAAGCGGACGGACAAATGCGCGTGGAAACTGACGAAGGCACCTACACCGCAGGCGGCGGCGAAGTTCCTGCCGATTGGCCAAAGGATGCTCCCACCTACCCCGATGCAACGGTCAGTTACTCGGCGTCGGTCAATCCCACAACGGGAAAAGCAGGCAGCGCACTTGTGCTTGTAACGACGGATGACGTGAAGGCCGTCACGGACTATTACAAGAAGATGCTGGAGACGAACGGCTGGACGATCTCCGCGACCATGGAGGCAGGTGCCACCACAGTGATGGGTGCGAGCAAAGACGATCGCACACTCTCCCTCTCCATCAGCGGCGGCCAGGGCCAGACGAGCATCACGATGGGGATCGAGAAGGGGGAGTAGCCTATAGCCGCATGGCTCACTACTTCTATTTCGCTCGCTGCAGCGATGGATCGCTTTACGCCGGAACGTGTCTTGACCTCAAAGAGCGGGAAGAAAAGCACAACGCAGGAACCGGAGCGAAGTACACGCGATCTCGCACACCCGTGAAAATCATCTATCATGAAATATTTCACACACTCGGCGAGGCGCGCAAGCGCGAGGCGGAAGTGAAGAAGTGGAAAAAGGAGCGGAAAGAAGAATTAATCACGGGGTAACATTTCGGTCACTTTCTGCGGGAATATTTTTCTCGAAAGTGTAAAATGCATTTTCTTCCGATGCTTCATGATCACAGGAAAATTCTTCATAGGGATTCTGGTACTCAGTGTGGTCCTTGCAGGCTGCGCACGCACGTTGCTTTCTTTTGTTGACGAGCAGCAATCGTCCTCATCGCACCAATCAATCTCGAGCGTTGCCAGTAGCGCGGCTTCGCCAGTCGTGGAAGATCCAGTGCAGGTTATTGCTGATCACTTAGCCGTTCCGTGGGATATCGCGTTTTTGCCATCCGGAGATGTGCTCGTGACGGAACGAACAGGAAAGCTCACGAGAATCGGCAGTGATCGAAAAAGCTACACCATCGAGGGTGTCCGCCACGTGGGCGAGGGCGGGCTTTTGGGCATCACCCTCCATCCGGATTTTGAGGACAATCATCACCTGTACCTGTATCTGACAACAAGGAGCGGTGAGGGGCTCAGCAATCGCGTGGAGCGATATCGTTTTGCGGATGATCAGCTGACCGATCGCACCGAGATTTTCCGCGATATTCCCGGAGCGCAGTACCACGACGGCGGGCGCATTGCATTCGGCCCCGATGGCTTTTTGTACATCACCACCGGCGATGCGGGGAGTAGCAACCTTGCGCAACGGACAGATTCCCTCGCGGGCAAAATCCTGCGCATTCGTGACGACGGTTCCATTCCTGCCGATAATCCTTTCGGCAATGCGGTCTATTCGTACGGTCACCGCAATCCCCAGGGACTCACCTGGGATAATCGCGGCAGGCTGTGGAGCACCGAGCATGGCCGCAGCGGCGCTCTCTCCGGATACGACGAGCTTAACCTGATCGAGAAGGGCGCAAATTACGGCTGGCCCCAGATTGAGGGACCGGAAACCCGCGACGGCATGCGATCACCCGTTTTGCAGTCTGGTTCCAGCGATACGTGGGCTCCTGCATCGGCCCTGTACCACAATGGGAGCATCTTCTGGGGAGGGCTGCGCGGCGAAGCTCTCTACGAAGCAGTGATTTCTAACGCGGGTGGAACACCTGCGCTGAAGGTACATCTGTTGCATCAGTACGGGCGCATCCGCACCGTCCAAAAGGGCCCCGACGGCTTCCTCTTTGTCACAACGAGCAACCAGGACGGACGCGGTACTCCCGTAGCCGATGATGACAGAATCATCCGTATCGACCCGAAGACGCTCCAATGACGATCGCACGCGTCATGCCCGGGATATGTACTCTCTTGTTGCTCGGATGTGCGTCCGTGCCAGCGCAACCTCAATCCTCTGCATCAATAGCCATTGTCATTCCTGCACAGGATGAGCGTCCGCTCGAAGCGCTTCCCTCTGTTCTCAGCATTCCGCATTTTTCACAGATGCGCTTGAGTGGAACGGGACTGGCACTCGAAAAGATTCTCCAGAAGAATGACGCGTACGTGCAGCACGCGATTCACTACGTCAGCAATGGCCTCGAGATCAGCGGCATTCTCAATATTCCCGAAGGCGCGGGTCCTTTTCCGCTTCTCATCTTCAATCACGGGCATATTGCTCCCTCCATCTACACGCGCGGTAGGGGACTCAAACGGGAACAGAATTCGCTCGCACGTGCGGGATTCGCCGTACTCCATACCGACTACCGGGGGCATGGCGCGTCGGACGAGAGCCCCATGGTCGATAAAACCTACGACGGCAGCCTGGAGTACGCGATGGACAGCCTCAATGCGATCCTGGCGGTTCGGGCTGCCAATCTTCCGCGCATCGATGCGACGCGTGTGGGGATGCTGGGGCATTCACTCGGCGGCGGCGTGACGATTGCGATCCTCACGGCTCATCCCGAGCTCGTGTCTGCCGCCGTGCTCTACGCGCCGGTGCATGCCGACGTGTGGGAGAACTTCAGCCGATGGCGCAAGGAACGCGAGAAGGATGACCGGACGATCGAAATCAGTGGCACAAAAGAATCGAATCCTGATTTTTGGCGCGATCTCTCTCCGCAGAATTTCTTGCAGAACATTCAGGCTCCCATTCTGGTCTTCCACGGTGATCGTGACAACGACGTGCCCAAGGCGTGGTCCGATGATCTGGTCGCGCGCCTTGGAACGCTTGGGAAAGACGTTCAGTACGTCGAGTACGCTGCCGAAGACCACGAATTCGGGCCGCAGTGGACAGATTTTATGGAGAAAACGGCGGAGTTTTTCCGGGAGCAATTGTGAGAATTGTCGGTTCGGTATATACTTGTTCGATGACTCTTCAAGAGAATATCGACGAATTACAAAGAGCACATGAAGCAGGAGAGCCGCTGAACCCGGTGCTCATGAACAATTTCCATGCATTCTTGCCTGGAGGATACAGGCGCAGGCTGCCTCCAACCGGTGAGAGAGGTAAGCTTTTCGCAGCAGTCGATGAGGCAGTCAAACAATCTGGCCAGACGACCGAGAGGATTGCGGAACTTGTCACGACGATGCGTGATAAAAGAGAATCAGTCGATGTTCTTCTCCCGCTGATGCCGCCCATCATGAAAATTCTGCTTGAGCAGGGCTACAGCGTCTACGATCTCATTGGTTGACCTGGAAGTGCTATCATCTCTTCATGAAGAAGCAGCCACTTGCCCAGTCACTCGGTCATCTCCTCGCTCTGGGATCGCATACTGTCGATCGCGTCATCGGGTTTGGTTTTACGAGCATGCGCCGCGCGAGTGAATCACGACAGCCTCCGCGTCCCGCAAAAGGAGTTCTGGGAAAGACGGCACGCATGGGTCGTGGAATCCTCAAGTTTCTGGGCAGCGCAGGGGAGGCGTACTACGAAAAATACGATGAGCTGAAGAAGAAATAAAAATGTATTGCATTTGTATGCTTATTGATATACCATGTGGGCATGGCAAAAGACGTGACGACCATCCGTTTGCAGCCGCAGCTTCGCAGGGCAATCCTGCGCGAAGCAAAAAAAGCGGGTTTGAGTTTTTCGGACATCGTGCAACTTCTCCTCCGCGCGTTTGTCGATGGAACCGTACAGATTGGTGTCATGCAGTATCCGCAGCATTATATCGATACGCTTGATAAAGAAGTCATTGCCTTGCGTAAGGCAAATAGAGCAGGAAAGGTGAAACGATACAAGTCTGCAAAGGAGGCTTTTGATGATATTCTTGGATAGTGACATTCAATATTCTCTTATCGAAGCGCTTTATTAAAGCGCTACGAAAATATCAGCGGGCCGGCAACAGGAATGTAGTTTCCGCTGCGCAGGAAGTCATGCAGCTGCTTGCTGTTCACGATGTGCGAGCACTCTATGTTCTCTCCGAGCGATGGCGTGATCACCCTCTGAAGGGAAGCAAGCGTGGAATCCGAGAGTTGCATCTAGGTTTGGATGATCTTTTACTCTACAGCGTAGATCAAGAATCTTCTTCGATTGAATTCGTAGATATAACCAATCACGAAGAGTTGCGGAAAAAGAAGTGAATACTTCGCTCATTTCTTTGGCTTGTGGCTGTGCTCCCACGTCTTGTCCATTGCCGTCCAAAAGACCCGATTATCAATGCAGAGAGGATTATTGCCCGCGTCCTTGCAGTCGCCGTTCTCGATAATATTGCCGTACTTCACGAAGCCACTGTTGGGGACATCTTCGTACGGATTGTCCTTCACATTCTGGACCGTCCGCTTGTGAATCTCCTCCGGTGAGAGGTTCGGATTACTCTGCTGGATCGATTCACGCTGACGATTGTATGCGGCGGCAAGGCCCACGAACATCTGCTTCTGCGCTTCTTCCTGGAACGAACTGAGCGCGTGGTCCACGATGCCGACGACGGCAAACGCGTCGCCCGCGACGGTCTTCGCGATTTCCTCGGCGGATTCCTTCAATTTTTCCACTCCTTTGTCCTTTAAGTTGCTGACGATGGTATCGCCCACGCGGCTCAACCTGCCCTGTTGCAGGAAGTCGTTATCTTTCTGTCGCTCGAGCATCGCTTCGTACACGGTCAGCGCGTCTTCGGCGCGTGAAAGGTTGGTCGGCGGATCTTCGCCGGTCAGCTTCTCCGTCAGCCGGTCAAAGAAGCCTTTGCTCAGGATCGAACTGGCTGACATATTCTCAATCGCATCCTTGGGATCGTAGCTGTCGATGAAGATTTTCTTGAGTTCCTGGAGCTTCTCGAACGTCGTCGTCACCTCTTCCAGCTTTTCCCCTGCATTCTCCAGAAATTCCTTGTATTCCTGCAGGCCTTTCAGGCGATCAGGATCCGTCTCATGTTCAATATCCCAGTCCAGGAGCTGCATGTACCCGCTCTTGCCCACATCACCGATCTTCTGGAGATCTTCCTTCACTTTGTCGTTCTCAAACGGATTTTCCGTCGGCTCCCGCTCCTCTTTCTTTACATCGCATGCGCCGGTTTCACTCTTCCACGTATACCCATCGCCGCATCCTTTGCCATTCTTGCCCCATGCCGCGCGGCACTTGGCTTCGTCGTCCGTATTCTTGCAGTCGTCGACCGAGTGATTCTTGAAGGCCGCTTCCAGACATTCTTCTTTGGAGTAACTCATCATGCCTCCTTCCACTCCTTCGCAGGCACTCGGATCTCCGGTGTTCCCCGCAATTTGCAGGAAGCACTTGTCCTTGGGAGGATTGCTGACGCCGCCGAATCGCTCTCCTTTAATCTTCTCACAGTCATCGGGGTCGCTCTCCTGCACTGCCGCAGTCTGGTAGCAGTGGTCGCTATCGACGCCAGCGTCGCAGAAAATTTCCATGAAGTCGCCTAAGCAGGCGCTCAGAAGGAGTGTGGAACAGAGAGCCGTCAGCAGTGTCCATGTCTTCATTTCTTCTTGGAGGAGGAGAAGAGCAGGGGAATCGACAACAGGATAGTCAGGAGTGTCGCAGTCAGCGATCCCCACAGCATCGGCCGTCCGACGAAATCGATCGCGGCGCGGGCAAACGGTGTGAAGCGCGGCTCATCCATCACGACCCAGCTGAAGACGAGCCACGGGACAATGCCGATCAGTACCGTCACAGGATGTAGTAGTCCCTTTTTTCGCAATCGCACGATGCGACGGATCAGGTTGAGAATGCAGATCACTATAAAGGAGAGCAACCCGATCACGGGGCCCGCGGCCCACCCGGCAATCTGGAATGCGGTCACTACCTGAGAATTCCCCACGTCTTCCCCCGTCGGCTGCAACACGGCATACGCGGCAACCGTCACTCCGGCCAGCACCAAGCACATCAGGAGAGCAAACCAGGCAGAGGAGAGGAAACGGCGCATGAAATTAAGAACATTGTCGGCCAAGGCACTGCTTCGCGCAAGATCTTCGCATTATGGATTATCTGTGCATAGGCTGCAGCGGTTGAGGTGCGCCTGTGGTGACTTCCACAGGATTCCAGTCGTTTGTGGGCTCCCCTTCAGGTTCTACAGTAACAAGCACTCTCTCAAATTTCCTTTTAAACCCGGCATCGTGATGTTCGATACTCAGTAGAAACTCGTCATTTTCCAGAGGCTGCCCCGGTTCAAAGAGTTTTGCGAATCGCGATGAGTCATCAACGGGTACTCCAACCGTTTGGAACGGGCCGGTTCCCTGCTGACCATGCTGCACGAGCTGGAATACCCCCCTCTCTATGCCGTGGAATGTTTTGTACCCTGTCGCGTTCTCCTCTCTTGCTTTCCGATGGTTGATGGAGAGAGTGCGTTCGGGATCAGAATGCAATCCTGGCCATTCGCCGATGATGAGCGCGTGCTCATCCACGTCGACATGCGCACGGTCCTGAGTGTCTCCATGCATGAGGGCGATCTGTGATCCGTTCTCCGCGCGAATCCGCTTCAATTCTTTCCAGAATTCCAGGATTGCCGGAGGCGTCTGACGGAATGCCTCGTGCGATATGGATGGTAGGTATGCGGCTATTAAATCAGTATCACAATCTTCGTTCAAGAATTTCTCCATCTGCTGCAAGATTGTCACCGGTCCGTCTTCCGTGTGGGGATACCAGGAAGAAGGTAAGAAAGAATTTGCTTCCGTGAAGATCCACTTCTTGTACCCGGCCGCAGAAAGCTGAGAACAGAGGTCGAGAAGGAATTGTGCGTTGTACGTCATGCTGCCATCTTTTCTTTCCAGATGAAGATGTCCGGAGCGATAGATGTGAATGAATTGCTTGCCCTTCGATTCCTCCAGAATCTTTTCCAGCGGAGCTTCCCACCACTGTTGTTCAAGAAGTGTCTGTGGCTGTACTGCATTCTGGATCAGTGTGCACCGGGCAGATTCCGATAAGCCAACGTCCTCCTCTATTTCCTCTTCTTTTCTGTGGAGAGGAGTCCGTTGTATTGCTTCGATGATTTCTTCTCCTTCATCAATATGTCCTTGTATATCGGTTAATAGTTCTCTGATGATGTCCTGTCCGAAGTGGAAATCGCGCGCAAGAAGGATCAGTCTATCGCGGATCTCCTCGAGCGGCTTTTTCGTATATGCGCCTCTAGTAAGCTTGTCTACTTTCACTAGTTCGATTTTCAGACACTTATTCACGAGTGCCGCAAAATCTCTGTCGGGCTTTTCTTCATTTTGTCTGCGTTGCAGCACTGTCACGAGCCTGACGATCTGATACCAGTGCATTTCCAACCTGTCGTCCGGTGTTTCGGCCTCTGTCCATTCTGCATCGAAATCGAAGAAATAGAGCAAGACCGCATCTAATCGTGCAAGATCCTGTGCAAATGCTTTGCGAAGCTCCAGATAGTGCTCGATACATACCAATCCCAAACCATCGTCGTCGCCGTAACAAGCGTGCTCATCTCCTGTCATGGTGCATTCGATGAGCGGTTGCAATGCCTTGGCAATCTTTGTTACATCACCTTGAAATGTATCGTGCAGCTCTTGAAATGATTCGCGCAGATACGGTGAAAGTTGATCAAAGGTATGCTTCGCCGGATTGGTGAGTGCTTCTGCACGATCATGAATGTCCTTCGCCAGGGGCGCTTCGGGGGAAGGCGTTGGTTGCTCTTTTCCCTGCGCCAGTGGGTCGCTCTCTTTTCTTGCAGGGTCGTTGAGGTCTCCCATAAATGAGATTATAATTAAAAAACAGAATATAGCAAGTACTGCTCGCTATTTGAGAATCATGGATTTCTTCTCGCTATTCCTCCCGAAATCCCTACTCTACCGGTCCGGACGAGTAGAGAGTACGCATCTGCTTTCCGTTCTACTCTCTTCTCCCTATTAGTATGGCTACAGGCATTATCAAGACGAAAACCGACAAGGGTTTCGGATTTATCTCCGTCGAAGGCTCAGCCGACGTGTTCTTTCACCACAGTGCCTGTAACGGGCAGTACGAGAACCTGAACGTCGGGCAGACCGTCACCTTTGATATCGAACAAGGCGAAAAAGGTCCCAAGGCATCGAATGTTGTGGCAGCCGGTGCAGAAGGCGCCGATGCCGCCGATGCCGCTGATGCCGCCGAGGCACCAGAAGCAGCGGACGCTGCGTGAGCACTGTTTCCGTTTTCTAAGAAGAGTCCGAAGGGTTTCGAATCCTCGGACTCTTTTTTGTCGCGTTTTTTCTCTGCGTGAGGGACGGCCTTATTGTGCGTCCGGACTCGCGTGCACTGCGGGATCGTCATTGAGGCCGCGCTTGAGTTTGACTCTGTCGATGATCGAAAGTCTCCAGCCCTTTCCTTTCTCATTACTCTGATAGCGAGGGCCGCTTTCCGTTGGGCTGTGCCGTTGACTCTGATATCGCTCGATTAAGCGATGGCCGGAGCGAATGACCCGTGCATCAATGACACCGCCCGCATCGAGCACCGCTGCGCTCTGGTACATGCTGAGAAGGGCGAACGTCACCGCGAGAACCTTGAAACGCTTAGAATGTGTTGCCATACGTTTGTGTGTGGGAAACAATATGAATATTATACTACATTTTACAGTATTTGCAAATACTCTTCGCTCATTCAGTGCTGAATCAGCATATACTCAGCGTTAATCCTTCCCCCCTTCCTTTTATGAGTTTTCAGGCAATGAAGAAAAACCAGGAGTGGAGCTTTCTTCTCCTGCGGGTCGTTGTCGGCTGCGTCTTCCTGGCGCATGGCTACATGAAGTGGTCCATGTTCGATACTGCCAGTCCGATCTTCAAGATTCTTGCGATTGCGGAACCTCTGGGAGGGATCGCGCTGATTTTGGGTCTACTCACGCCGTGGGCTGCGCTGGGGTTGGCCATTATCATGCTGGGAGCGATGCAGATGAAAATCGGCAACGGCGGAATCACGGGCTTCGCGAGTTCCGGCGGATGGGAATTCGACGCTCTGCTTTTTTCGGCATGTATCGTCCTCATGTCTGTGAGGGCGGGAAAGTATTCGCTCGATCATCATGCAGGATGGGACAAGTAAAAGGGGACTGAGGTGACCTCAGTGACAAAAGGGACCGAAGTGATGGCACTTTGGTCTCTTCATTTACAGGTACACTTCTTTCCTATGACGCTGCTACAGGTCATTCTCTTTTCCATTATTGAGGGGATAACAGAGTTCCTTCCGGTGTCCTCAACAGGACATCTGATTCTCACGGCGCATCTGCTCCAAATTCCACAGACGAATGTGCAGAAGAGCTTCGAGATCGCCATTCAGCTGGGAGCGATTCTCGCCGTCGTCGTCCTGTACGCGCGGACGCTCCTGACCGATCGACGCATCCTGCTGCTCGTCTGCACCGCATTCATTCCTACAGCGATCATCGGGTTCCTCTTCCATGGAGTGGTGAAAAGCGTTCTCTTGGGCAGTACGACGGTTGTTCTGTGGTCGCTCTTCCTGGGAGGAATCATTCTTCTTTTCTTCGAGAACGTGTGTCCGGAGAAATCATCAGCATCGAAGCTCACAGAGATGTCCTTCACGCAGGCGATTCTCGTCGGTGTGTGCCAGGCGGTTGCCATCGTCCCCGGGGTTTCCCGATCGGCAGCGACGATCGTCGGTGGGGAGCTGCTCGGAGTGAGCCGAAAAGCGATCGTGGAGTTCACCTTCCTCCTCGCGATTCCGACCATGGCGGCCGCGACGGGGTACGATCTGTGGACATCGGCGGGGGAGTTTACGTCCGCTGATGTTCAGACGCTGGCTG
This sequence comes from uncultured Candidatus Peribacteria bacterium, assembly GCA_964449445.1. Classification (GTDB taxonomy): domain Bacteria; phylum Patescibacteriota; class Gracilibacteria; order Peribacterales; family Peribacteraceae; genus JABFSS01. The sequence continues at coordinate 108,446 of CAYUZT010000001.1, forward strand.
TGGGCTTTGTCCTCTCCTTTCTCGTAGCAATAGCGGCGATCAAGTGGTTTCTCCAGTATGTAAAGAATCATTCTTTTGTGGTGTTCGGGTGGTACAGGATTCTTGTGGCCGCAGTGTTCTTCCTATTTCTGACATGAGTGCTCCTCTCATTTCCGCCATCATCCTCAACTACCGCACGGGTCGCGACGCCTGGAAGTGCGCCGATGCGCTGCTTACGCAGACCATCGCGGAGAAAATGGAAATTCTCATCGTCGATAATCATTCCGAGGACGATTCCATCGGCTATCTGCGCAATCACGTACGCGCACATCCGCAGGTGAAGATTATCGAAGCGCGGGAGAACATCGGCTTCGGGGCCGGCTACAATCTCGGCTTCCGTCATGCCAAAGGAAAGTACTTGCTGCTCAATAATCCCGCGAAAATTCTCGCGCCGGATGCCGCGCAGAAGATGGTGACGATGATGGAATGGGATTCTTCCATCGGAATTCTCGGACCCAAACTGACGCACGATGATGGAACAGTGCGCGATTCCTATCGCAGCTTTCCCACTCCTCTGGACGTTCTCATCAAGCGGACGTCACTGCGTAGTCGTTTCTCCAAACGCATGGGGCGCTACCTGCAATGGGATCGTAATCCCGATGTGCCCGGTGAAACCGACTGGGTGATCGGCGGATGCCTGATGATGTGCAAGGATCTGTGCGATCAGCTGGGCGGTTTCGACGAGCGGTTCTTCCTCTTCTTCGAAGATACCGATCTCTGCAGGCGTTGCTGGAAGGCGGGCAAGAAAGTGGTCTACTTTCCCGATGCGCACGCCATGGACCGTAAGCGGAGATTAAGCGAAGGAGGGGTGCTGTCGCTTCTGTTCACCCGCACGGGGAGAGTGCATATTGCCAGTGCGATGAAGTATTTCTGGAAATGGAGAGGGGCATGAGGAAGTCGAAGAAGCCAAAGATGCCAACGAAGCCAAAGAAAAAGAAGCTCAAGAGTGACAGGAAAGCTAAGAGTATTCTTCGCGTTCATATTCTTCGTTGTTTTCCCTTCATTCCTCTCCTTGGCATCCTTGGCTTCTTTGGTCTCTTTGGCATCCTAATAGCCTTTGACTGGTCTTACCTCTTCTAGTAGCCTTCTGCGTCCATGAACATGATCCCTCTAACAGCTGCGGCCCGCGATACGAAGGTGAACCCCAAGGTCCTTCGACGCAGCAATACCGTGCCGTGCGTCGTGTACGGAAATAAGATCCAGATGACCGTCCAGTGTCCGGCGCAGGAACTGCATAATGCGTTTGTCAAAGCGGGGGAGAGCACGCTTGTAGAACTCGATGTCGCCGGAAAGAAAATCCCCGTGCTCTTTAAGCATGTCGACTTCGATCCCGTGAGCGATCGGGAAATCCACGCCGACTTTTATGCAGTTGATATGAAGGCGGAAATCGAAACGCTCGTGCCGGTGCACTTTGATGGCGAAGTTCCTGCGGTCAAAACTTTGGGTGGAGTGTTCGTGATCGTCCACGATCACGTGAAGGTCAAATGTCTCCCGGGCGATCTCCCGCATAGCATCACCGTGAGTGTCCTCGGACTCGAGGCGTTCCATGCATCTGTCTCCGTGAAAGATCTCAAAATTCCCTCGGGTGTCAAAGTGATGGACAATGTCGATACCGTTCTCGCAACCGTTCAGGAACCGCGCGCAGTTGAGGTAATCACGCCGGTGGCGGCTGTGCCTGCGGAGGGCGAAGCGGCAGCAGCAGTGCCGGGAGCAGAGGGAGCGCCAGGAGCGGAGGGAGCAGCGCCGGCAGCTGGCGCACCGACGGCGGAAGCGCAAGCGAAAGAGAAGGGAGCGAAGGAGGGGAAGGCGAAAAAATAGGGCGCCAAAGTGACCGAGGGCACAGAGGGGACCGAGGAGTTTTATTTGTGATGAACGTCGGTCCCTTCGGTCCCGTCGGATACCTCGGTCCCTTCATCTTCATTCTTTTGTCGTTCTTTCCCGCCGTGCCTTCCCTCGTCCACTGTTTTCTTCCTTATACCTCTTCAACTGTGGTTCGAGTTTTTCCATCGCCCGATCAATCGCTTCGATCACTTTGTTCCGTCTGGATTCCGCACGGAGAATTTTTTTGGGCAGTTCCACGGTGATCATCACCTTCACCTGATCGCGGTCCTTCTTGGTCGGGCGCTTTTCGGCTTCCACCCGGATCGCGGAATCGGCATCTTTCAGCTTTTTGCAATACGTGACCAGCTTGCCGATTTTACGTGCCAGAATCGCCAATTCGCGATCGGAGTAGGAGAGACCTTTTTCGAAGTGATGGATATTCATAGAGGGATGATGGCGAAAAGCATGATAGCGATTGAATGAGAGGGGACCAAGGGGACCGAGGTTCCCGAGGGGACCAAGGAAACGAATGTGCTTTTTGCCTAATTTCTTCGGTCCCCTCTGTCCCTTTGGTCCCCTCGGTGCCCTTCTATTCATACCCGTTTTCTGCTATAATTATCGGATTTAACACACATTGCCCAATGGATCCCTCGCAACTTCAAGTTCTCGTACAGCGCAGCACTCTCCTGAGTGCCGATGAGCGCGCGTACTGGCTGCAAACGCTTCCCACGATGACTGCTGAGCAGCAGGGAAAACTGGAAGCAATCCTGAGTGAAGCGGAGAAAATTTCCCTCACCGACGCCGTTCACACGTATTTCAACACACTCAAGCAGACTCCCGCCGTCACTCCCTCCATTGCAGCCTAAATACACACTCTTCCCATCTCTCGTATGAAACACATACTCACCTACTCCCAGTCACGGTTCTCTCTGCGCGAAGCACGGTTGTGCTTCGACGAATTGGAAACACCGCGGGTAACGCCGTCGGGTCCGGAGACGCAGCAGCCGATTCCCGCGCAGTTGAGGGTGCCACTGACAAATTTGCGTCAGCAAATTGCTAATCCTCCTGCAAACAATGGACCACTAATGGTATCTATCGAAGAAATGCGCAAGACATTGGTGGCACTTGGACCAACAAATCCGACAGTCATTGAAATTGTTGCGGCGATCAATCGCATTCCGGGATTCCCTTCCGTCACTCCGCAAACACTTGCAAACATTCCAACAACGTTTACATATACTCCGCAACGCGTGCTTGGAGTGGAAATTACAGCCGAACAGGTTCGCAAAACTTTACTGAATGCAATTGAGGGAATGCTCGCGCGTGGCAATGGTGCACAGAAACAGAAGGTCGAGGTAGATGCTGCAGCAAAAGGCAAGATCGAAGCCGCGCAGGAGGCGAAGCGTAAAGATCTTCGTGCCAGGTTGCTCAAACTTGAGGCAGAAATTAAAACGGGTGCGGCTCTCAAAGAAAGCACTGCCCAGGAAAAGAAATTGAAAGAAGGTCATATGGAGCGGGAACGGGAAATCATCAGATCACTGATTGCAGATAATGGCATTATTTTTCAACAGGCAGGTGTTACAAATATCGAGAGTCAGCTGAGATCATTTATTGAGACTGATAATCAACGTTCAGCACCGCTTCGTAAGCAATTACTTGAGATATTGGCACCGCTTACACAAGGACAGGTACGTCGAGGGCTTATGAGCGCCGAAGGAATGATGGAGATGGTGACAACCATGGTTTCTTCCGGAACCTCTCAAGCCGTGCAGGAGTTCGTTCGTCAAAACTTAGGTATTAACGTCGATGTAGCCGGTATTTCAGCAGCACTCTTTAGCCTTCTTCGCGGTAAAGTTGCAGAGTACTTCTCCACTCTTCCGCTCTTCAATGTCATGCCCGATATTCAAAGGCAGGGCAGAGAGTATCACTACCGCATTGCGCTGGAAGCGGAGTTGGCAAGCAAGGTTGTTCCTCCGCCATCGTTTCTGGAGATGTTTGCCATGTCCAATGAGCAGATGCAAAATCGAATTCCGGATTTTGGCGGATCGGCGATCCGTACAAGTTGGGACAATCTCTATGCTGGTTGGAGGACGTTTGCACAGACGACGCGTACTGCGAGAAGGAACGCCGCTCTGCCGCCGATTCCAAGTGTTGAACAGGCTCGAACGTTCGCTTCCATGCCCCCTGCAGAAGCTCGCAAGCAATATGTAGCTTCACTGAATGGGACCGTGGAGAATCAGCCGACAACCACTCCGGTGGAGAATGGTCAGCCGCGGCAGATTGGCACATTGGACTTCCCCGCGAGCGGCATTGTTCCCGTTGAGGGCACGCCGCGAATCATCAAACACAATAACAAGGATATGAAATTTGAGAAGAACAGCGACAATCATTTCCTTGTGAAGATGCAGCCCGATCTCTCCATCAATCGTGTCATCAAATTTGCCGATGCCCCTGGCCAGGAAGCGGATGCACTTAAGCTGAAGGCTCCAGCAGCACCGAGTACCGTCACGGGTGATGTGGAGGTTGTTGCTTCAAAAAACGGACAGGAACGCACGATCAAACTTGGCCGACTTGCAGAAGTGATCGAGGCAAATCCCACCAAACCCAAGATCATTATTCGCGGCAATAACGACGTTATCACAGTGTAATTATTCAGAAATACACATTCCATTCTCCTCATGTCGAACGACTCTCCCGAACTCCGGACCCCCGATCAGCAGAGGCAAGCGCTGCAGGATGTAAGCTCGTCAATCGATTTGCTCTCGAATGCCGGTACATCGGCTGATGTGCTCGCATCAATTCCTGTTCGTTATCTGCAAACACTCAGCAACTCGCATCGACTCATTCGCAGCCATATGACTGCCCAGCAACAGAAAAAACTGGAGGAAGCACGCAAAAATATCGAAGGTCATATCAACACGATCGCGAATGCAGAGACACTCACTCCTGATCGTCGAAAAGAATTGATTGCTGAACTCAATCGATTGAGTGCGGGACTTGCGCCGAGCATGATGCAGGGTGAATTCAAGGCTTCCATACAAGAGACTGCCAAGAAAGCACAGAACTATCTGCAGGAAAATCCTGAAGCAGTGCGCAAAGGAATGATCGCGGGAGGCATCGCACTGGGTGCCGCCGCATGGGTCGGGCTCTGGGTGTGGTTTAAAGAACAGCCGTTCTGGCGGACTCTGCTCGTTGGAGCACCTCTTGCTGTCGGTGCCTTCTTCGGGCTCCCCGCTGCCACTCAGGCGTTTCAAAAGTATACGAAAGATCAGGTGGCAAAGCAGGCTGCACAGAAGAAGGCCGCTACCGATGCGCAGACGAAGAAGACTGTGGGGGAGCAAACTGCCAAGGTCAATCCGAATGCTCCGCCTGTGAGGTCAGAACTTGAACAGCAAGGAGAGAAGAAAGCCGCGAGAGTACCGACGCCCGTTTCTTCAACGCCGGGCGAAGTGAAAATCGCTCAGCAGAACAAGGTTGCAGGAGCACCACCTCCCGCAGCGCAGAAGATAGAGACACAGACGAAGCTGACGCCACCTCCAGCACAGCAGCCGACCCCAAATCAGGCTCCGCAGAAGGCGGCGGAAGTCGATGCTCAACAGCTCAAGGTAAAAGCAGCAATCAACGCCCGCCAGGCGGCAATCCAGAAGAGTACGTCAGACATAGCGGGGAGGATCCCAGCTGGACGGGTGGAGCTCAATAATCCGCTTCTTACGATCACGGATAATCTCCAAGCCGAAACCGGCCCCAACCTTCTCGATCTCCCCGGTCGTATCTTCACGATCAACGGTCAGCAGGTCCAATTTGAGAGAAGCGCTGCCGGATCTCGAATGATGGTCAACGGCCAGAGATTTGAGTTTTCGCTCCTCGGAACACCGGTAACTTCTCTTCAAATCGTCACTCTGGAAGGGGGGATTCCTGGTTTCCGTATCAATAATCCTAATAACACCTATATACCGTTGCCTGCGTTTGAATACATCGTGGGTACAGCCTCGAGTGGAGCACCTGGTGCAACTGTTGAGGTGCCCAATGTTGGTTATTATTCTCCCAGAGCTTCGACAGAAGCTCCCGACGTGCCTCCAAAAGAATTCTCACGGCCCAATATCGATGGATCTGCTTCCGATATTGTCGCGCGGTTTCGCAATGTCACGCTCAGACGAGTTCCCTGATTTACATATACACCCATGCCCCCCTCTCATATTGAACTCATCAACGGCGTGAATCAGGAGTTGCAGGGCACTGCAGTGAATGAGGGCTTTGCGGCGCGATTGGATCAGCTCGCCAAGAGCATTGGTGCAGTGGAACGGAACAATCCCCAAGTGCGCGCAAGTCTCTCGGCTCTGAGTCAAAGCTTGGATGGCAGCACGCTGCTTACCACTGCTTCACAGGAAGTGCAGACGAAGCTCCAGAATCTTCGCAAGACACTTACTCTCAACTACGCTGCTGCCTACAACCCCGAAACCGGCGTGTTTGAAGCGATGGGCGCGGTCCGCGCGGGTATTAATAGGGTGCTGTTGGCTCAGAATGAATACCTGCCTTTCACATCCACTCTCCCCGCGCCCGCACAAGCGGCGATTGCAAGCGTCGGCGTTCTTGCCGGTGTGGGAGTTGCCGGATACGCAGCATGGAAATTCCTCAAAAATCTTGTTGCTCATCCGCTTATCACCCTCGGATCGATCACTGCCATCGGAACGACGCTCGCCGGCATCCGAAATATGCTGCCCGAGAGCATGCGTGCGTGGATACCGTCGTTCTCATCGACACCCGCACCCGCTCCGCAATTGACCCCTGATCAGATCAAAACGATCGCGGCGCAGCGGCAGCAACAGGAAGTTCTCACAGATCAGGCAATTGCCAATGCGCAGGCAACTCCCGCTGCAGTGAATGCGACACTGGCACTTACAGCGATTCAAACGGAAATTGGACTTATTCAATCACTACAGAATATACCTGCGCAGAATTCACCGTTGCTTGCAGCGCGTCTCAAACGTCTTAATGAGGCGCGCGCAGAAATGACGAAACTGGGTGGTACAGCAGCTCCTCAGCCGATGCCGCCAAGCGGTCCAACAGAAACAGGCGCGGCAATACCGCCAGCACTTGTTGCTTTTAGAAAGAGGAACATCGATCTGCAAAACATCGCGCAGCAATTGATCACGAGGTTTGAATCTGCACCAACGGTGCAGAGTTACGAAGCGGCCTTCTTTGCCATCAACGATCAGCGCTCGCATCTGAGCAATATCGAGCAGAGTCTGACGGGAGTGGCTCCGGCATCGGCGGTGACCGAGCGAGCGACTGCGGAAACCACTATCCAAGAGCTTGGCAGACGCGAAACTGCACTGGAACAGCGAGCAGCCAATACTGCTGCAGCAGGTCGAGCATTGGAATTGCATCAGCAAGTTCAAAGTGCAGCGAATACGATTAACGGATTAACGGAAAATGAAAGTATTTCCACATTGTCGATCAATGGTGTTCAAGTTCAACTAATCAACGGTGCACTGCGTTTGGATGGTAAGGAAGTATCCATACGAGGTCCTGCTGATATGACAGTGACAGTCAATCGCATTAGCAGGCGCGGAGACTCGCTCTATTGTGAAGCCCGATTTTTCGGGGATGTACGTTTTACCTTGTCCACACGAGATATTGTCCGGATGGTTCGGTCGTATCAAGAGCGACGCACACAGTCTCCTACACAACCTGCGTGGTATAATACTGATAGACGGCCATTCATTCTTCTTGAGGACAAAACCGTGCCGGTCAACGGCACGGACCGCAGGATCATGGTATATTTGTTCCCCTGATCTCGCATGTCACTATTGCGCCTCTACCCATTTTTGATTCCGCTCGTTGTCGGTCTTTTGTGTGAAATCGTGAAGATTATCCATGAAGGACTCAAGACGGGGAACTGGCATGAGGGAATTTTCCGCGCAGGCGGCATGCCGAGCACGCACTCGGCTTTTGTCACATCACTTCTCATCGTCGTCTGGCAAAAACTGGGCGCAGAATCCACGGAGTTCGCCGTCGCATTCGTGTTCGCGTGCATCGTCTGGTACGATGCCATGCATTCGCGCAGGGCAGTGGGGGAACAGGCGGCAATCCTCAACCGTCTGCAGCAGTGGAAGCACTTCACGGAGCGGCTCGGTCACTCTGGAATGGAAGTTATTGGTGGAATTCTCTTTGGTGCAGCTGTCACGTGGATAGGCATTTGGCTAAGCACGCGATAAGCGCGCACGCACGAGCACAATCACCCGCCTGATCGAATCGATGATCACCGGGATTTCTAGGTAATCGATCATGATCGCAATCCAGGCGATCCAGAAGGGGAGGAGCGTGTCGCGAGCGTTCCCCAAGAACTGTTCGACGACGAATTCGTCCGTGATCCAGAAGAGATGCAGCCACTGGGAGTTCAAGAGAAGCAGGAATAGGATTCCTTTCCAATGAACTTTCTTCCGCAGATCGTTGATGTACAGCAGGGACGTGCTGATGATCGCGGGAATTTCGGTGTAATCGACGGCAATCAGAATATTCTGAAAGAGAGGACCAGGAGAGAAATAGCTTTCGCCCACCAGTTTAAAAAGGACGACATGCGTCGCAAGCCAGTACAAGTGGAAGATTTGCAGAAGGAACAGGGCGGTTGAGAGAAGCACGTGGAACGCATAGTGCCGTTCGTACCAGGACCAGAATCGAGTCAATTGGGTGGGCATTAATAAGGATTCTATCATCATGTACACTCCGTCCATGCGCCTTTCCCAGCTCTTCACCAAAACATCGAAGGAATCCGCGTCCGATGCCGAGAGCAAGAACGCCGATCTGCTCACGCGCGGAGGATTCATCCACAAAACGATGGCAGGGGTGTATTCATTCCTTCCCCTCGGGATGCGCGTTCTGAGGAAAGTGGAGAACATTTTGCGTGAGGAAATGGACAAGATCGGGTCGGAACTCCTGATGCCGCTGCTCACACCTACAGCCAATTGGGAAACGACAGGGCGCATCGAAAGCCTCGGCGTGCTCTTCCAAGCCACTCCTGCAAACACTGTATCGCTCAAGAATCACGATGCCCGGTATATTCTCGCACCCACGCACGAAGATATCGTTACGCCGCTCGTGCAGCGCTACGTGGTCAGCCACAAAGATCTTCCGTGCGCCACCTATCACATTCAGACGAAGTTCCGCAACGAGCCGCGAGCGAAATCGGGCATCATGCGCGGCCGTGAATTCCGTATGAAGGATCTCTACAGCTTTCACACATCGGAGGAAGACATGATGAATTACTTCATGAACAAAGCGATCCCCGCGTACACGGCGTACTTCAAGCGTATCGGCCTTGGTGATTTGACTGTGATTGCCCTCGCGTCAGGTGGAGATTTCAGTAAAGAGCCCTCTCGCGAGTTTCAGACTCGCTGCGAGACGGGGGAGGACATAATCTTCCACGTCCCGGGAACCGATATGTACTACAACCGCGAACTTGCGCCGAGCATGGCACCTCCGTGGAAAAACGAAACAGAGGAGGAGAAACCCCGCAAAGATGTGCTCGGCAAAGGCATTATCGGTGTTACGGAACTGGCCAAGTTCCTGGGGATCGCCGAAGAGCACACCACCAAGACGATTCTCTTTGAGACCGACAAGGGCGCAATCGTCGCTGCATGCGTGCGTGGGAACTACGATATTCACGAAGATAAGCTCAAGCAGGTCCTGGGATCCTCTCTGCTCAGACTCGCTCCCGCAGAGGCGGTCAAGCGCGTCACGGGTGCAGAAGTCGGCTACGCGGGGCCCATCGGACTTCCCAAAGATGTCCGTGTCGTGTGGGACGACTCTACCAAAGGACGCAAGAACTTCGAATGTGGCGCGAACAAGACCGATCACCATAGCATCAACGTGAACTTTGGCCGCGATGTTCCCCTGCCGGAGCAATTCTTCGATATCAAAGTGGCAAGGGAAGGGGATATTCACCCGGAGTCCGGCAAGGTCTACGAAGTGTTCCGCGCGTCGGAGGTCGGAAATGTGTTCACGCTCTATCGCAAATTCACCGATGCCTTCGGTTTTGTGTTCCGCGATACCGACGGCAAAGAAAAGCCGGTCTACATGGGATCGTACGGCATCGGCACAACGCGTATCGTCGGTGTGCTGGCCGAAATTTTCAATGACGAGCGCGGACTCTGCTGGCCGGAGGTCGTGGCTCCCGCGCGCGTGCATATTGTGGCACTTGCCAAGACGAAAGAAGAAGAGTCCTATCGCGAGGCAGAGGCTCTCTACCATACGCTCCAGGAGCGGGGCATCGATTGCCTCCTAGATGACCGTCTGGATCAATCAGCTGGCTCAAAACTCGCCGACGCAGATCTGATCGGCGTGCCCACTCGGGTGCTTATTTCTCCCAAGACGATCGAGAAGAAGCAACTGGAGGTTAAGGACCGGAAGTCGGGGGAGGTGACGATGATCGGTCGCGAGGAATTCCTCCAAGGCGTCGTTGGAACTGCACCAGCACGTCGCTGATCAGTGACGCCACTTGTTGTGCGCTGGGAATATAGCCGAGCTTAATCCCTGCGCCGGTTCCTTCCTTTAAATCGAAGTATAATTCCCCAAAGGGAAAGAGCCCCCAGTATTGTGTTCGCGCTCGTACAGACGCGAGGTTCTCCAAATTCATTTGTCGGATTTCCTGTCGGAAGAGCGACGACTGATTGACGATAACGAGCTTCTCGCTCGAAATCACGAGTTCATCGAACTGCCAGTCGATGAATGCGCGAAGCCACGAAAATCCCACAAAAATAATCCAGGTGACTGTGACTGCGATCGTGAGTGTTACCAGAGGAATTCCCAGATATACAGCGCCAATTGCGAGAGCGATCAGCACGATTGTCTTGAAGACCATTATGATGCTCCGCAGGAAAAATAGGAAGCCGTGGAAGCGTGCGCACGCAATCAGCTGCTCATCCTTGGAGAGGAAGCTCTGCGTGAGCTTCTTCATGTCCGTTTCCAGTGCGAAGATCCGCATGCATCAACTATACCCTTTTCTCATGTCCTGTTTTACCTGTTTCAGGAGCTTTCCTTTGGCGTCACTGATGGATGTTTCCCATTCCATGTTGATCTTCACTTCATACCGCGAGTCCGATTTCAGTGCGAGGGATATTTTCTGCCCTTTCTTCACGGCGAGAGGATCAAGAATAGGAAGATAGATCTGCTTCCAGTGGGTGGAGGGCTCAAAAGGACTCGTCGTAAGAGTGATGTTTCGGATCAGCGTCGTTTCCCACCACAGAGCGAAGCCGTAGAGAGCATGATCATGGTCTGCTTTCCATTCCACAATTTTTGATCGCACAGATTTGTTCTTAATTTCTGAGAATTCAATTGTATCCCACTCAACACCCCCTCCCCCCCAGCCCCCCTCCCCCCTGCGGGGGAGAGGGGGGAGAAGATCACTTTGCAGAATTTCCTTCACATACATATTATTCATACACAACTCCTTTGCAGCATTAAAGGTGAGGCCATGACCAACGCGATCCCAGACATTGAGTTCATCGTAGAGGCGTGATGATGTCACGGGCGCGACAAATTGTCTGAGTGAGAGGGGGATCATGATGCCGCCGGGCTTCAGGAACCGGTGCGCATCATTCAATGTTTCAATGATGTTCTCCTCGAGCGCGTAGTTGCCAAGCACTTCGCTGATCACGACATCGAACTTCGGAGGATTTTTGACTGCCGTGGAATGCGTCTGGAAAAATTTACAGCGCTTGATGCCGTTGTCTTTTGCCATCCTCTTACTGAGGGGCAGTGCGTCGGAGGTTTCGTAGAGATGACATTCCTTCGCGCCCAATTTCTCCGCAAGAAAACTCAAAAACCCGGTTCCCGAACCAATGTCAGCAATTGTTGTGACACCGGGTTTGATCACAGCCTTGAGTGCCTTATAGAAAGCGTCATTACGAATGCTATCGCCGAGGAGGAGACGTTGGAACTCAATCACATGTGGATCTTAGCATTAATGTATGGAGAAAAATTCGAAATTCGAAGTACGAAGCACGAAACAATTTTTAATAGGCAGAGAAACAAATACTCTCATTTCTGTTTTTTTATATTTTGTGAGATATAAGTATTTGTTTCAAATTTCTATTTTCTTGCTTCGGATTTATTTCTTCGTTGAATTGCGAAGAATTGCTCCAAAGATAAGTTCGAGCTCTTTTGCCTCTTGTAATAGTTTTTGCCTTTCTGACTGAAGTGCTTGTTGTGTTTCGATAAGCTGAAGCCAATACACGCTCTCTTTTGATTCTTTCCTGCATATTCGTATGTGCATCAAAAAGTCTTTGCTTCCTAATGAGTTGTTCGCTTCCCGATAGTTTGCACCAATGGAACCCGACGAACGTAAAAGCTGCTTGCAGTCATCAACATTTACTAGCGTCTTTTTTAGTTTTCTGATGAATGAGCGAACATTGTCCGAAAAACGGAGCGTTCTGTCTTCGAGATCAAAGCGAGGCCGTACACTTGCCGTTGGTGGCTGCATGGATGACATATCCAGCACAGCATAATTTGCGGTTTTGAGAGCACCAGATCCCTTGCCACATTTTAATTTATTGAATTTTTCAAATTTCGTATTTCGTGCTTCGGATTTGCTTCAAAATACCGTTTCTAAACGTTCCACACCCCTATGGAACGTCTACCCATTTTCACCGAAATCTCCGTCCTCCACCTCCATGTCGTCCCTGTCTTCGTCCATGAAATCCTCCTCCACGGTGTCCAGACTCCGGACGCTGTCCTCCCCATCGTGGCCGGTCATCATCTCGTCTGTCCGAGGGCTCTGCTTTGCGAGGCGGCGGGAGAGCTGGCAGAGGGGATCTGCGGATCTGTGAGCGCGTCAGACGCTCAATCGAGCGGATATCCTGGCTCTGATCGGGCGTCGCAAAGGAGATTGCGCGGCCTTCACGTCCAGCGCGTGCGGTGCGGCCGATGCGGTGGACGTAATCGCCCGGATCATCGGGGAGATCGAAGTTGATGACCACGGAGATACCCGTCACATCAATCCCGCGCGCGGCGATGTCGGTTGCCACAAGAACCCGATATCGTCCGGCTTTAAATCCTTCCAGAGCCTCGCGCCGCTGCGCGAGTGACCTATTCGCGTGAATTTCGGCCGCAGCGTGTCCCATCGCGCGAAGCGATCTCGTCATTTTCTTTGCGCCGTGTTTCGTGCGCGAAAATACGAGCACCGATCCCGTGTATTCCTGCAGGAGTTTTTCCAAAAGCTGCAACTTCTCCTCGCGTCGGACGACGAAGATCTCCTGTTCCACTTTATCGGCCGTTGTTCCTGCGGGGGCTACTTCGATACGCAGCGGCAACGCCATCTGCGACGTCGCAAGCGAGAGAATTTCCTTCGGCATTGTTGCCGAGAAGAGCATCGTCTGCCGCTGCTTGGGCACGTGCGCCAAAATCCGGTCGATCTGCGGCTTGAAGCCCATGTCGAGCATGCGGTCTGCTTCATCCAGCACCAAAATATTCACTTCCTTCAGCGTCACGGTGCGCTGTTCCAGATGATCGTTAAGGCGTCCCGGCGTTGCAATCAGAATCCGCGGGTTCTGCCGGAGCATGCCGCGTTGCAAATTCATCGATGCGCCGCCCACAAAGACTGCTGTGCGAATATTGAGCGCCTGTGCGAACGGTTTCATCGCTTCTTCCACCTGATACGCCAGTTCGCGTGTGGGCAGAATGATCAGCCCCCTGCCGCCGTGCGCGGCAAGCCGCTGGAGCATCGGGATGCCGAACGCGAGCGTCTTCCCCGTTCCCGTCTGGGCGATGCCGATCACATCCTTTCCTTCAATGCCAATGGGGATCGCCTGGTGTTGAATAGGGGTCGGTGTCGTGAATTTGAGCCGTACGAGGATCTGCTGAATGCCTGGGGCAATTCCGAGATTTGCGAATCCGCCGATAGTGGCACTGACTGGTTGTTGCATGCGTGTTCACGCAGCATAGCGTACTCTATTGCTCTAGCCTATGAGCAAATACCCCATTATCACCATTAAGCCGGAGCGCGATTGGCCACTCCGTAATCACCACCACGCTATCTACAAGACGGCGATTGGCAAGATGCCCGACGTCAAAAACGGATCGATCGTCGAAGTGCGCAGCGACATGGGCGATTTCCTCTGCTACGCGATGATCAACATTCACGCGTACATCTGCGGGCGCGCAATTGCGTTTGAAGAGAAGGAAGATCCAATGATTTCGCTTCGAAAAAACATCGAGCGCGCCGTCGCGCTGCGCCGAACGCTCATCTCCGCGGAAGACACAAACGCGGTGCGATTGATCAATGCCGAGGGTGACGCGATCCCCGGTCTCATCGTCGATCAATATGGGGACGTGCTTGTGATTCAATTCACGACGCTCGGGATGGATAAATTGCGCGAGTGGGTGGTGGATCTGCTCTGGGGCATCTGTACGCCAAAGGCGATTTACGAGAAATCGACGAGTGCGGCTCGCAAGAACGAGCGCATTGATCCGGTGGAAGGGTGGGTGAGAGGAGGGCCGAACTCGGGAACGGGAACGGGACCGGGAACGGATCTGGGAAATGGGATTCCTATTATGGAAAGGGGACTGAAATATGAGATTCACTTGAGTGGTAGTCAGAAGACGGGATTGTTTTTGGATCAACGCGAGATGCGGTCGCTCGTTCAATCATTTTCCAAGGGGCGGACAGTACTCGATTGCTGTAGCTACGTTGGTGGCTTCTCCCTCAATGCTCTCAAAGGTGGAGCACTCAGCGCGGACGCCGTGGATTATGATGCCGATGCGATTGCTCAGGCGAAGTGCCACATGGAAATGAATGGAGTGGATAGGAAAACATTCGGCTCCTACGCCGAAGATGTGTTCAACTTTCTCCGTCGCAAGCCTCTCCCTCGCGCGTATGACTTCATCATTCTGGATCCTCCCGCGTTTGCGAAGCGATCGACCGATCTGGATCAGGCGAAGAAGGCGTATACCGATATGAACCGCATGGCGATGGAGGCGCTTCCTCCCGGCGGCTTGCTGCTCACATGTTCCTGTTCGTACCAGGTAGATCCACCGCTCTTCCAGACGATCGTCTTCCACGCCGCGCGTCAGGCGAAGCGCAATGTGCGTATTCTCCAGCGTCACCGGCAGGCGTTCGATCATCCGGTGAATCTCTATCACCCAGAAGTCGATTATCTCAAGAGTCTTCTTCTGTGGGTGGAGTGAGCGGAGTACAATCGGGAGTGATGTACCTCACCTCCGTCCGTCATCGGGTCAAAGACTTCGCCATTTGGAAGAAGGCGTTTGATGCCAATGTGCCGATGCTCGAAAAAAATGGGGTGCTGGGCACATGGATCGTGCAAAAAGACGACGATCCGTTAGACGTAACGATCATCAATACCTGGCCTGCCCGAAAAAATTGGGATGACTTCATTGCTTCACACAACTTCACAGGCCCCGAAGACATCAAAAGACATCAAGAGAAGGGAGGTGCGATCGGGGAGCCGGAGTTTGTAGGAGGAGAAGTGGTCGACTCCTAAGACCAAGGCGTATGTGCGGGATCAAAGGCGGCTGCAGCACTGGGCGGAGTATGTTGTAAGGACCAACCGTGCACTTGTTCAACCGCTGGGGAGACGACAAAGCGATGTTGACCTTGGCCATTTTGTTTGTGAGAGGGCCCTTCTGATGGATGGAAAGACTGGAAAAGAGAAAATGCTGTCCACTCGCTAAAGAAAGCATGTTTGAGGGGTTCTACAGGACGATCTTTCCGAAGAGAAGCTAAGCTTCCCAACTCGTCGTGAACTTTGCGGGCAAGCCCATCCAATTGCGGGTCCGCGCGAATGAGTCCAACGTCATTCTCAGAGAGTCCTGTATCTACCAAATCATGTTCTTTGAGTACTGCCTGATATCTACCTTCCCACGCTAGGAGCTTGGTTTTCAGTCCACTCTCTATGTCCGGGGGCGCACCGACAGGAGTTCTATAGTGTGCAATCTGTGCTTCAAGAATAGACATGGGGGTCGGGGGGAACAGAATTCATCCTAGGCGCAGTACGATATTCGTCAAATCTTTGCTTCTGCATTCATATTTTTTGGCTTTCCAAAGAGATATTCAAAGATTATGCGCTACCGGATGCGATGCTTCTTGAGCAATTGCATGTTCGGTTCAAACCCCAGGCCCGGCCGTGTGGGAACAGTGATGAATCCTTTCTTATCCAACTCCATGTGTGGAAGGAACAGTTCTGCACGCAAGGGATCGACCGCCTTGGGATAGTACTCGAGCATCAGAATCCAATCGGCCAGGTGCACGTGCAGATCCTGTGCTCCATGCGGAGCGATCAGAACGTTGCGCTTGCGAGCTTTCCTGATCACCTGCATCGCGGGATCGTAGCCCGCCATGATCGCGACATCGATATTCAAAACGTCCGCGCCTTCGTAATCCATCATCGTTTCAAAATGGGGAACGTGATATCCATTCTCGCCCGTCGCAATCAATATGCCCTGCTGCTGCGCCGTTTCCCGTATCTGCTGATGCCCCTTGTAATCGTGGCATTCCACCGGTTCTTCGAACCAGAAGACATTATTTTCCTTGAGAGCGGGGAGATACGCCTTTGCCTGCTTCACCGTCAGTGCGCAGTTGGCATCCACCATCAGCGTGATGTGCTTCCCGATCTGTTTTCGCACAGCTTCGATCCTTCGGATATCTTCTTTGAGTCCCGCTTCCTTATCGCCGATTTTCATTTTGACGGCAGTGGCGTGTGATTCATTCACATTCTGATCCATTTCTTCCTGTAATTCATCCATCCCTTTATTGCGACCGTAGTATCCGCCTGCAATGTAGGCGCGAACTTTTTGTTTCTTCCCGCCGAGCATCTCGTGGATCGATTTTCCTTCGATTTTTCCTCGAATATCCCAGCATGCCTGATTGATCGCCGCGAGTACTTGCGTGTGATACCCGCCGGGCCCGTACATCTTGATGTTCTCGGCAAGTTTTGAGACGAATGTCGTATCGCGCGGATCTTTTCCCATCACGTGTGGACGGAATTCATCCACGAATCCTGGAAATAATTTTTGTGATCTCGTCGCGGCCGTTCCTCCATTGAATCCGTAACCGATGATTTCGTCCGCGCCGCATTTCGCCTTGAGTCTCAGTAAATGCAGCGCTCCTTTGTCGTACACATGCTTGCCATTCCATATAGGGGGCTTGGGCCACTCATAGAGTTCACTATCGATATCGGTGATTTCCACCGTCTTCGGGTTCATAGTTCACCAGCATATCCCAATTTTTTGATGCAAAAGCAACAAAGTGCTTTCGGCGCAGACCATAGTCCTCTAGAATGCCTCCTATGCGTTTGCTCGCACTCGAAACGAATGTGGAAAAGCTCAAAAAGCAATTCATTGCCGATGGGGAAGAAGAACTCTTCAGCACTGCAAAGCACATTTTTTCGTTTTTGATTCCGATGCTGGGTGTCGTTCCGACCACGCTCGCTGTCATTGTTGCCGGTATCGTCATCATCGATCTCACGATCATCGACGCATTCGTCATTGTGCTTCTTGTCTATGCGTGGTTGTTCATTGCTCTCTACTTAACGGTGAACGCTTTCATTGTGTGGCGCTTCAATTATCTCTTTGTGACGACAGAGAAGATCGTCATCGTCCATCATCATTTTTTCTTCAATCAGAAAATCCATCCCATTCATCTCGATAACATCGCGAGCATCAATACCGCCTCGCAGTTTTTGGGGATCGGTCACTGCGGCGTTCTGCACATCAATCTCAAGGAGAGGAAAGAAGGATCCAGCGGCGTGATAATCATCCCGTACCTTCCCACTCCCGATATCATTGCTGGAGTGATCGAAAATGCGATCGTGCTTAAAAAGCAGCGCGTGCCAGTGGATCAGGGACCCGAAGACCAGCAGCAGAAAATCCAGGACGTGAAGGACAAGACGGTCGAAGAGATCAAGCAGTCCTGATCAAGTGATCAGCACGACCTGCACTCCCAGAATGGTGATGTAGCCGGCCAGGAGCAGGGAACCTTCGAGTCGCGAGATTTCCTGCTGTGTGAGCAGGAACATGAAGAGCAGAGAACTCATGAAGAGCATTGCCGGCAGATCGAAACCGATCAGCTGCGAGGAAATGATGATGGGCGAGAGCATCGCGGAAATACCCAGTGTCACCAGGAGTGTGAAGATATTGCTGCCAAGCGTTTCAGACACGGCGATATCGCCCATGCCCTTCTTCGTCGCCGAGTACGCCGCCATGATATTGGGGATCGAGGGTCCCAGTGCGCCGAGGGTGATGCCGATCAGGAGTTCGTTGAGACCAAAGTCGCTGGTCAGCTTGATCAGTTGATCGGAGAAGAGCTGCGAGCCGAACAGCAGAATCCCGAGTCCCAGGAAGAACGACAGCCAGCCCGGACGGATTTTGCCGATATCGAAGCCGATGAGCTTCAGCTCCATTTCAATTTCCTCGCGCTGCTTCTGGCGTTCCTCGGGCGTCGCTCTCCTTTCCTGCAAAAAGACGTTGATGGCGTAGGGGATGAAGAGAAGGAAAAATGCGAATCCTTCGAAGCGCGTGATTACCCCTTCACTGCTCACTGCGAGCACGAGGATCGGCACGATGATGGAAAACACTCCGTCACGCAGGATCATGCCGGTATTCACCTTGAGCGGCCGGATGATTGCGCAGAGTCCCGTCATCAGACCGATATTGCAAATGATGGAACCGAGGACGACGCCAAGACTGATGCCGGGGTATCCCTTGACCGTCGCGAACACCGCCACGAGAATTTCCGGCAAGCTCACGGCAACGGATACGAGAATAAGTCCAACGGATACGCCCGAAACGCCAAGCTTGCGCGCAATGGGAATGAGCGAATCCGTGAGCCAGTCCGATCCTTTTCCCATCAGCAGAACGCCGAGGACGAGGAAGAGGAGTGTGGGAACGAGAATCATGAAGAACCGTCAGTCTACCATATCGTTACTGAATATTCTCCAGATATTCCCGGGGAGGACTATCCAGATGCAGTGACGACATCGCGTCGTACACAATGTGCGACACTTCGGCGATTGCCGCCTCCAAATTGTCCGGATTCGCGCCACTCGTCATCACGCACAGCAGGTAGGACATCGCAGGGTGATACACGATGCCGCAGTCATGCAGTTGATGTTCGGGCCCGAGAATGCGGTGGCCGAACTTGTGCGCAACGCGGATATTCTGAGGCACTCCTGCTACCAGGCCGTCGGTGAAGGTGGTATGCGAGAGCAGTTCGAGAGCGAACTGGGACATCTCTCGGGAGAGGTATCCCGTGTTGTAGAGGACAGGGAAGAGATTCGCGTACGATTGGATGGAAACGTAATCTGCTTTGGGTGAGAGCATCATGCGTAAAACATCGAGATCGCGGAACGTGTAGTACGCGATGATGCGCGGCGCGTCATTCAAGTCTCGCATCAAAAGCTTGTAGGAATAGTTGTCGGAATACCGGATCATCTTCGTAAGCAGTTCGCGGACGGTATAGGCCGTATCGGACTCGATGCTTTCTCCTGAGAGTTCGACGTTCTCATTGACGTCCAGCGAACCGGTAAAGGAGAGCGTCTTCTCCAGCACCCGTGCATCAAGATCGGCCGCGTGCAGGTACGTGATCAACACGGGCAGCTTCGTTAAACTCGCGGGCTGGAATTTGTCGTACTCTCCGATGCCGAAACGCGGTCCATGGTTCAAATCGCGGAAGTAAATGGAGAGATGTGACAACTGACCCGACGTTTTGAATTCCTCTTTCTTTGTCGAGAGTACGTCGCGCAGCGGTTCATAGTCCCATTCTCCCTGCAGCGTCGCATCGTTACACCGAAAGACCGGATTGAGCAGATAATACGTCTGCATGCAGGAGGAAAGCCGCGTCTGCAGCTTCTGTAAGAAGAGCACTGTCAGAGATCCCAGGATAAATATCAGTACGTAGGTAAACAACGCTCTTTTGTACGATTGATTTCCAGGAAAAGACATTGGACTCAGTGTGTGCTCTAGCGGACGGAAAGTCCATGTTCCATCGATCGATAGCTTATTCTTTGTGGCAGCCCCACGGAGAATCGAACTCCGATTAACGGATTGAAAACCCGCTGTCCTAACCGTTAGACGATGGGGCCGTGTGACGTAAATGATCGACGCGCGGAAGTATACCGTGGTTTGGGGCACGGAGAAGCGCTAGCAGAGCGGTTGTCATATACACGACTTTTTGCTATACTATAGCTGAAATGTCCAACACCCATACAGAACTCCTCTACGTTCTTCGTTGCCTTGCAGGCAGCACTTTGGTTGCTGGAATCGCTCTCGTGATTAGTGCGACATCAGTCATCATGAACGCCGATCTGACGGGGCAGGGGACGACGATCTTCGATCGTAACGTCATCTCTCATGAGATGAAGCTGGAATCCGCAGTTGGCCATGCCGCTGCCTCCGTGCTCGATACCCGTCCGGATTTGCGGTCGCAATTACTCGTTGGGATGCTCCTGATCCTCCTGGGATTTGCGTTCTACAGCATGTGGATTGTGCGGATGCGTCCGGTGCACGCAAAAAGAAAGAGCCCGCCCTTCGGCAAGCTCAGGGTAAAGGCCCTTTCTCTCTAACGAATTGTGTGTGCAAAGCGTGATTAGCAGCAACCGCCGCTACCAGGGGTTGTCATAGGGGAATTAGGAAAGAAATAACTGTGCAAAGTATAATCTCTGAAGAGGGATTTGTCTAGCACTCAGTATTGACGAGTGACATCACAGGCATTTTCTTATAGTTCTGTTAATCAGGATTGCCACTTTGATTATTAGCACAAAACCGCCTCCGACGACATCGGGGGACGGTTTGTGTATTGGGGTTTGCCACCCGCCGGGACGATCCGTTCGGATCGATCGGTAGATGACAGAGTCATTATAGCATTTTAATTGAATATTGCAAGTACGATCTGAAGGGGTCAGAGAAAAATTCCAAAAACCAAGCACCAAAATCCAGGGAAATTCTAATGATCAAATTTCAAAATTAGAATTTTTGTCTTCCCTGGAATTTGGTTTTTGGCACTTGGTTTTTTTCTGCGACTATTTCTTCGGAATCTCAAAAGAATTCTTTTTCCCTAGGTCGTCCCTATGGTATTTTCCAAATTCGGCGAGTTTGAGCAGAACCTCATTTTTCACCACTGGTCCTTCCACGCACATGCGGATGCCGAGCGGATCGATCACACAGTTTCCGCACAGGCCGTACCCGCACTTCATGTAGCGCTCCATCGAGAGCTGACTCGGCACCTCATATTTTGCGGTGATCTCGCTGATTTTCTTCAGCATCATCTCGGGACCGCACCCGAAGACCTGATCGATCGGATGACAGTCTTTCTTCTTCGCGCTTTTGGAATCACGCGGGCATGAACTCAGCAATTTCTCCAAGATGTCTGTATTGAAGCCTTTGTATCCTTCCGACCCATCATTCGTGGCTATGTGGAGCGATACGTGCGGGAGAGACTCAAGTTCTTTCACGAAGAGGAGATGTTCCTTGCTCCGTGCGCCCACGATCACCTCCAGCGTGCAGCCATGGCCGACTGTTTCCTTCGCAACGAAGTACATCGGTGCCGCGCCGTAGCCTCCTGCCACGAGCACGATGTGCTGACCGGGTTCCCACTCGTAGTGCGTGCCAAAAGGACCGCGGAGCCCTGCGAGGTCTCCTACCTGGAGCTTCGCGAATTCATTGGTCATGTCTCCGACGGCGAAGAAGGTGATTCGTGTCTGCGCGCCATCATCCTCCGCCACGCTCATCGGTACTTCATCCACGCCTGGCATCCAGACCATGATGAATTGGCCGGGCTTGGCACCGAGCGATCCATCGAAGGTGAAGGTACGCACCATCTCCGTCTCTTGCTTGATATGCTTAATCTTATACGTTTTCGGGAGCCGGGAGTGGAGGGGGATGGTGGACATAATGACTCGTTAACTCGAGAACTCGATAACTCGTTTTCGATGATGGAGAGCAACATTCATAGTGTACGAGTTAACGAATTAACGAGCACGTTTCGATAGTTCCTTGTGCATCCCTCCCACCAAATCCTTAATTTCCCATATCCCCTCATTCGTGCACCACATCTGCATTTCGTCGGCGACGTGCTTGAAGACGTCGAGCCCTCTGTCTGCAACGGCGGTGCCAATGCCGATCAAACTTGCTCCTGCAAGCATCAGCTCGATCGCATCTTCGCCGGTGTAGACGCCGCCCGTCCCGATGATGGGCAATTTGCCACCCGTTGCGCCGTACACGTCAGCAATGCATTTGACGGCGATGGGCTTGATGCCTGGGCCCGAGAGTCCGCCCACTTTGTTTGCGAGGATCGGCATGCGGCTACGCAAATCAATCGCCATGCCCGGGCCGACGGTATTGATGACGGTGAAGCCATCAGCTCCTGCATCGGCGCAGGACGCGGCGATTTTCCCAATGTTATCGACGTTCGGGGAAAGCTTGATGAAGACCGGCGTATCCTTGCTGATTTTCTTCACTGCTTTGGTCACTGCAGCAGCGTCACTCGCCGAACAGGCGAAAGGTTTACCGAACTCATCTTCCACATTCGGGCAGCTGATGTTCACTTCCAGGAAATCGGGATGGAGGGGCAGTAATTCCTGCGCGGTCAGCGCAAAATTCTCGACGCTCTCGGCAATAATGTTCGCGATGAGCGGCACGGGTTTGTTCTTGAGGAAATCACCGATCTCCTCACGCGCTTTCTCCGGCCCGGCATCGGGCACTCCTACCGCATTGAGCGTCCAGTGCTCGGTCGAAATGATCGTCGGGTTGCGATGACCTTTGTGTTCATGCAGCCAGAGGGATTTAGTCGTGATGCCTCCCGCGCCATGGCTTGCAATCAGTCTCCAACTGCTCGCCGTAATTCCCATGATTCCCGACGCCAGCACAGTCGGGTTGTCGAAGGTCACCCCCAAGATAGTTTGCGTCAGGTTCACGATGACAGAATAAAGGAATTAGGAGTTAGGAACTAGGAATTTGCAAAAATGATCTTTCGGCATCTCTGACTCCTAATTCCTAGTTCCAAATTCCTAGATCGTCCTCTTCTTCGGAAAGAGCGTGTCTCGTCGGTACCAGACTGCTGCAAGGAGAATCACGCCAAACAGTAACAGTCGCATGGGGCCCAGGAGATCGGGGGTGAGTGGCACGAAACGCAAGGCTTCTTTGAGCGTCGTCAGGAGGATCGTCGCAATGACTGCGCCGGGAATACTGCCGGGTTTGCCGGCAACTACGATCATCATGAGTGTGATGAAACCGGGGAACCCGTAATCCGTCGGATACAGTAGATGCAGGTACTGCGGATAGAAGAAGTTATCGTTTGCGAGAGCGAGTCCCAATATCAGAAACGCGAGCAGATGTGCGCGAGTACGACTGATGCCGAGCGACATCGCGTGCCATTCCTGTTCCGCAATCGCACTCATCTGTCGTGCGAGGCGGGTTCGATCCAGCCATACGAAGAAGACGATCCATGCCAGGGCGATGATGCTGATCCCGAGAGCAAATCCTCCGTGTGTCTCCAAGAACGGAAGACGCGGGAGCCGCGGGAGGCCCAGCGCTCCGCGGGTGAGGCTCTGCCAATTGAGAATGATATTGAGGAACATCAGATGTATGGCGAGCGAGAGGATGCCAAGGCCATCGGCTTCCAGCCGGAACGACAGCCATGCGAAAAGAGCCCCGCAGAGGGTGCCGGCAACGATTCCTGCAAGAATCGCAAAGAGGAAACTTCCTGTGGCGTTGAGTGTGAGAAACGACGCATAGGCACATACGAGACCCACTCCGATGGGCCCGAAGTGGAAAATTTTTCCGCGCCCGAACAAAAACGTGTACGCCAGAGACAGTGGAATCGTTATGCAGATCATGCTGATGATGTGCAGGAGAAAACTCATGCGGTGCGTTGGCGTCTGGAAAAGAGACCGGTCGGTTTGATGAGCAGAATCACAATAATGAAGAGGAGGGCGACCGTACTCTGATACCCGGCGGAAATGTAATTGCCAAACCACCAGGGAGTTCCCACAGCCAGTTGTTCGATGATGGCAATCAGGTACGCGGCTGCGATTGTTCCCCAAAAATTGTCTTTTCCGCCCGCGATCAACGCTGCGTAGGCCTTAATCGTAATGGGGAAGGCGAGTGTGGGCGTCAGGTTCTGGTCTATTCCCAGATAAATCCCTCCACATGCGGCCAGAATACCGCTTGCGATGAAGACGATGCGGTGGAGAAGGGAGGAAGAAATGCCCAAACTCCGCGCGGCATCGGGGTGCTGAGCAGTCGCGCGGATTCTGCGACCGAAGAATGTCGATTGCAGTACCCAAGCGACGACGATGAGGAACAGGAACGTGCAGGCCATCAAGATGCTCTGTTCTATGCTCAGGCGAAGACTCGAAAATTCAAAAAATCGTTTCGCGGATGTCAGAATCACGCGCGGTTGTTCCTGAAATAGCAGGAGTAGGAGCGCATCCAGAATCATGCCCCACGCGATCGTCGTCACGAGCGGCAGAAACCGGTCGCGCCGGTAAAACGGAGCAATGGCAATTTCAAATGTGATCCACGTCACAATGCCGCCGGTCACTATTCCACCGAGAATGCTCGGGAGCAGGGGAAGAGCCATCTGCTGATGCAGCCACCACGTGGTGAATCCTCCCACGAGCGCCAGCTGCCCGAGGGCGAGATTGAAGATGCCCAGCACGCCGTACACGAGCGCAAGCCCTCCCGCCATCAGTGCGGCGAGAGAGCCTGCGATAAGTCCATTGATGAGGAGTTGCATACGTCGCTTCGCTCAGTACGCGTTCAGTCTACAGGAATGTTCTTGAGAGTCTTGATCTCGCCTTTCCGGTACTGCTTAAGAACGTAGGGAATACCGAGGACATCGCCATTCTTATCAAAGCTGAAGCTGCCGACGATGCCGGAATATTTTGGCATTGTATAGAGCCAGTCCTTGAGCGCAGTGCCGTCGCTCGCACCCGCACGAAGACCATTCGCAATCACTTTGATCCCATCATAAGCGAAACCGACGTAGATCAGACCAAACTGAGGGTCACCGTACTTGTCCGTAAATTTCTTCTCGAACGTTGGATCTGTGACATCCGCCGGAACGTTGATGATGTAGAGACCCTCGACTGCTTCTGCCATGGTCTTTGCAAGCGTCGCAGAGTCTCCCGTATCATGAACGATGGCTGGTTGCGTGAAGCCCGCTTCGCGCAATTGTTGCATCATCAGACCGTCTGTTGAATCGCTCTGGCCGTTGACGAAGAACATGTCGAATTCGATGTCCTTGAGACGCGTCATGAGACTGCGGAAATCTTTCGTTCCCGGTTCCACTACTTCGTCAAAGACGATGGCTCCTGCAGGGACTTTCTCCTTCAAGGCGGTGCGGAAGGCCTGGCAGAAGTCTGTGTTTTCGCCAATGGTGGCGATTTTCTTGATGCTGTTCTCCGCGAAGTACTTGGCCATCGCGGTTGTTTTGAGTGCATCACTGGGGTAATCACGGAAGATGTAATCACCGGCAGTCGTGACATCCGGACTGCTGCTCACGGGAGAAATCATCACCACTTTCCCTGCCTCTGCTATCGGCGCGGCTGCAAGAGTTTCACCGCTGCAGACACCGCCGATGATCGCGATCACTTTGTCGACGTTGACTAATTTCTGCGCGGCAGTCGCGGCGTCCGCTCCGTTACAGCGGCCATCTTCCACGATCAATTCAATCATCTTGCCGTTGATGCCACCTGCGGCATTGATTTCATCCACTGCGAGTTGCGCACCATGAGAGGTGTCCACGCCGTACGCTGCAGCATCGCCTGTTAAAGGTCCGATGAAACCAATTTTGATCTTTCCACTGCCCGTCGTCGGCGCACAGGCCGTGAGAGCGAGGGAGAGAAGAGAGAGGAGAGCGAGGGAACGCTTCATAGAAGAGAGGGGAAGTTCACGAAAACTGTGCACGTCCATTTTGGCTCTGTAAAGAGCGCTGTGAATACCTATGGTACTCAACAATTGCCCGCAAATGCGATTAATCCGTCGGGTCCGCGCCAAAGTAGATTTCCTGCAATTTCTTATCGTGTTTAATTTCCCCGGGTTTTCCATTCAGGACGATTTCGCCAACATCCAAAACGAGCACCCGGTCACAGATTCTCGAAATAAAGGGGAGATCGTGTTCGATGATCAGCACGGTCTTGCCCTCACGTTTGAGCTCGGCGATGAGATCCGCCACCTGTTTCGTCATTTTCGGTGAGACTCCAGCGGTCGGTTCATCAAGCAGGAACAATTCTTTGCCGGACTTCAGTGTTCGTGCGATTTCGAGCAACCGCATCTGTCCTCCGGAGAGAGATCCTGCTTTCTTTTTCGCGTGCACGCTCAGTCCCACCATATCCAGTGTGCCACGCACGACCTCCTTGATGTTCCCGAGGAGTATTCGCTGCTCTTTTGGCAACGCTTCCAGCGCGACGAGAACGTTTTCCTCCAGTGTCATCTCGCGGAAGATGCCGAAGTTCTGAAACACGCGGCCGATGCCGAGTCTTGCTCGCTGTGCCGGTGATACCGACGTGATATCGGCATCACGCAGATGCACCGTGCCGCTCGTGGGCTTCAAGAATCCCGAGAGCACGTTGAAGAGGGTGGTTTTGCCGGAACCGTTCGGTCCAATGAGGCCGACGACTTCGCCTTGTTCGACGGAAAATGTGATTCCCTTGAGAATGTGCTGGGAGTTGAGAGTGAGGCTCAGGTGGCTAACTGACAGGAGAGGCATGGCGGCAGCATACTCTGCTACGCTTTGCGTGTGGATATCCTCGCTTTTCCGATTCTCATCATCGGAGGATTCATTGGGGGATTTTTCGGTTCTGCCGTGGGATCAGCGGGACTCGTCAGCCTTCCGATTCTCCTGCTGCTCGGCTTATCGCCGCACGCGGCCATCGGCACCACGCGTCCTGCTGCCATTGTTCTCGAGGCGATCAGTGCTGTTCGGTATTTCCGCCAGGGAACGCTCACGCGTCCGCTTCTCAAGCGCGGATTATTGCTGGGACTTGCGGGTGCACTGGGCAGCACGATCGGCGCGATCCTTATTGCGGATGTCAGCGACCAGACGCTGCGGCTGCTGCTTGCACTCGTCATTCTCACGATGACGATCTTCCTGTTCATGAAGAAGCAGTGGGGGCTAACCGAGCATCCGCATCGGCAGCGATATTTCGCTGGGATCGCCATTGGGACATTCCTCACTGGACTCTATGCCGGGCTCTTCGGTTTCACATTCGGCACGCTCATCATGATCGTACTCGTTGGCTTCGGCTATACACTCCTGCAGAGCGCGGCGATGGGCAGAGTCATTGGGGCGATTACCTCTGCAGCTTCGGCGACGATTTTCCTGTGGCATGGCTACATCGATTTTCCCTACGCTGTGGCGCTCGCGGTGGGATTTGGCATCGGCGGCTGGATGGGCACGCGGGTCGCGGTGAAAGCGGGAAATACCTACGTCAAAATTCTTCTGTATGCCGTTGTGATCGCGTCGGTCGTGAAATTGCTGTTTGATTATGTGAGGGCGATTTAGCCGCCATTTTCTTTGTTACGCGACAAAGAAAATGGCAAAAAGAAAGCGCGCCGCGCTCCAACGCTCCTCCGCCTGGTGCAGGTTAAATTCAGGACGAGCTTGCAGCTGCTACACCAGAGCCCCTTCACCCCCCTGGAGCGCGGTACCACCCATTTTTGTTAGATGTTTTGTTTTCTTTTTACTTTTTCACTACTGCTTTCATGAAAGCGGCAAATAATGGATGCGGTCTGTGAGGGCGGCTCTTGAATTCCGGATGGAACTGACTGCCGACCATGAACGGATGATCTTTCAGCTCGACGATTTCCATCAGATCGCCGTTCGGCGAATCGCCGGAGATGATGAAGCCGTTTGCTTCCAGTTTTTTGCGATAGGCGTTGTTGAATTCGTAGCGGTGACGGTGGCGTTCAGAAATTTCTTTCTGACCGTATGCGGCATATGCTTTCGTTCCGGGCTTGAGTTTGCACGGATACGCACCCAGACGCAGCGTTCCTCCTTTGCTGCGCTCGTGGGTTTGACCGGGAAGGAAGTGGACGACGTACTTTTTTGGAGAGAGTTTCTTCTCTTCATCAAATTCCTCACTGGTGATGGAGGAATCTTTGAAGAGCATGCGTGCGAACTCGATCGTCATGATTTGAGAGCCGAGACAGAGGCCCAGATAGGGGACTTTCTCCGTCCGCGCGTACCGTGCGGCGGCGATTTTGCCTTCGATGCCACGGCTCCCGAAACCGCTCGAGACGATGATGCCGTCGCAGAGTTTCAGTTTCTTCCAAGTTGTCTCATCCTTCTTCTCCAGCTTCTCGGAATCGATCCACACGATCTTCGCGTGGCGCTTCTGGAAGACCGCCGCGGTTTTGATCGATTCGATCTGGCTCAAATAGGCGTCATCGAGGCCTGTGTACTTGCCCACGAGAGCGATGTGGATATCTCCCTTCGCTTCCTGGTGACGCTTCTCGCCCTGTTCCCATTCGCGCATATCCGGCTTCACGGGACCGAGCTGCAGTTTTTCCGCGATGATTTCCGCCATGTCGTACTTCTGGAAGTTGAGTGGGACATCGTAGATCGAGTGCACCGTGGGAGCGGGGATCACCGCTCTTCGATCGACGCCGCAGAAGTGACTGATTTTTTCGAGCAGCACGGGATCAATTGGCATGTCTGCTCGCGCGAGGATCATATCGGGATCCAGCCCGCCGCGACGCAGGTCGCGTACCGATAGCTGCGTCGGTTTGGTCTTCAGTTCCTTGCTCGCGCTCAGGTACGGCAGGAGTGTCAGGTGCACGTGGAAAACACTGTTTGCGCCCAGTTCGTGCCGCAGCTGCCGCACGGCTTCCAGGAACGGCTCGCCTTCAATGTCGCCCACTGTCCCGCCGATTTCGATGAGCATGATATCCGCTCCGCTCTTTTCCGCCGCTTCCTTCATCCGGTTCTTAATTGCATCGGTAATGTGAGGAACCACTTGAATTGTTTTTCCGAGGAATGTCCCGTGTCGTTCTTTCCCGAGCACTTCCTGGTAAATCTGTCCCGTTGTCACCGTGGAGAGCTTGCTCATCGGTTCATCGATGAACCGCTCGTAGTGGCCCAGGTCCAGGTCGGTCTCCGCACCGTCATCGGTCACGAACACTTCGCCGTGCTGGAACGGGCTCATGGTGCCAGGATCCACGTTCAAGTACGGATCGAGTTTCTGGACGAACACCTTGAACCCGCAGGCCTTCATGATCGCGCCGATCGATGAAACGGCGATTCCTTTTCCAAGCGAGCTGCAGACTCCTCCGGTGACGACGATGAATTTTGTGGGGAGAGACTCTCTTTTCTTTGACGGAGATATCTTGCGAGAAACCATAGAAAAACTGGGCAGTCCGGGGGAAGGAGCCCGCCGTGGATTCTACTCGTTTTATACATCAATGCAAGTGCAGCATGATGAAATTTTCTTTTTCACAAGAGAAAAACCAGTTTACTGCATGAATAGTGTTGATTCGTGTAATAAGTTCATTATGGTGACTGTAGTCCCCTGAGTATATTGCTCTCTGTCCGGTGTGTTCTCATTGTTTTTCATTGAGTACCAAAACCGGATGGGGAACAAAGGCTCCGGGGCCTTTTTGCATTATCTTCCCATCATTCCTCGGACGTCCCTTGCGCCTTTCTTCGCGTACTTCTTGGCTTGCTTCATCCCTTTCCTCGCGTACTTCTCAAGCTCTTTCTGCGCGACGCCCAGTTTCTTGCTTGCGAAGGCTTTCGCCTTGTGGAGGTTCTTCTGCACCTCATCGCTTTCCACGAACACTTTTACTTCCCGTGCGATCTTCTTGCCGTCCTTCGTCAGGTGCTGACCGAGGACTTTGGCCATTCCTTCCGCATTCTTCGCTTCGGCCATCTGCTTGCGAAGTTTTTCGTTGCTGAGGATGTAGCCGCCGAGCGCGCCGCCGAGTGTGCCGAGGAGGAGGGAGAACTTTCGCATAGGAGAATCAGGAAGAGATTCGTATTGTAGTCGGATTTGGATTGAATGCAAAGATTCATGCCATTTTTGTTTGTTTAATGACTCGAACGCAAACTTTCCAATTGTGCCTTGGTCAAAATTGTCATCAGATCTTCATCGCTTGCCTGCCTCACTTCACTGAGAGATCCGAACTTCGCATAGAGCTTCTTCATGGTGTCTTCTCCAATACCGGGAATTTCTTCCAGTGACGATGCCGTCATCGCGTTGCCCGCGCGCTTCTCGCGGTGAGCGTTCGAGAAGCGATGGGCTTCGTCGCGGAGCCTCATCAGCAGGAACTTCGCTGGAGAATCCGCCGGGAAGGGGATCGGATTCGATTGCCCGGGAACAAAAATTTCTTCCTCGCGTTTTGCGAGGCCGATCACAGGAATATCGACTTGAAATGCAGTCAGGACCTCTACGGCAGTACTCAATTGCCCCTTTCCACCATCGATCACAATCAAATCGGGTCGTGCCGTGAGCGACGGGTCGATTTTGTTCTGATGCGCTTCCCACATCATCGGAATATCGAGGGGTGCTTCGGGAAAAAGTCGTTCCTCGTCCTCTATTTGTTCGACAACAGCTTTTGGAGCATTTATGACATATCGAAAACCGAGCTGTGCGTAGTAATTTTCCAATGCGGGTTGAACGGTGATGTACACCTTGCCCTTCTTCACCGATCGCAGAATTTTCCGTGCGATGAACTGACCTAGTCTTCCTCCCTGGAAACTCTCCTGTATCCAGATGGATTTGAGTTCCACAGTGCCCTGTGGATGTTTGTAGAGTCTCCCGAAGCCAATGATCTCATTGTCGTGGCGTGCGACGAGATAATCTTTGTATCGGATTCCGATATCGTTCATCTGGTCGCGAAATTGCACATGAATCTCCTCAATCGTTTTCTGTTCACTCTTCAGCCCTTTGCCGAAGGTCACGCCTCCTTCATTCCATTTTTTCTCCTCGGCAGGTAGATCTTCCGTCAGTCTGCGCAGTCTCCTCGTCAACACTTCCTTTATTGCGCGGTAGTCATCCACATCGCCGCGCTTGAGCGTGCGTATGGTAAAGGAGCGGTACTGATCGTTCGCGGCTTTGCCATCTTTCATCACCACCATGCTGCCGACCGTCTCCGTTCCGCCGAGATGGGAGATGTCGTAGCCTTCGATTCTCTTGGGAAGTGACGGAAGATGCAAAATTTCTTTCAACTGTTCCATCGCACTCTTGGAATTCCGTTCCTGCGCCTCCCACTTCAGTTCCATTTGCTTCGCTTTCATCCGCGCGTTGCGTTCGGCAAGCTGGACGAGACGAGATTTCCTGCCGCGCTTCGGAATCAACAGCTCCACCGCACCTGAGCGGCGTTTCCGCAACAGTTCTTCGAGGACCTCCGCATCTTCCACCGTATCGGGGAGCATCACCACCGGTGGCACTTCCTGTCCTTCGTCGTAAAACTGGGGCAGGAACTGTTCGAGAACGGACGAAATTGATTCCGCTTGTCCAGAAAGCACGAAGTGCGATTCGCCAATCACCCGGCCACTGCGCTGGTGAAGAATCACGACATGCGCGCGATTGCTGAGCACAGCAACTCCGAGAGCATCGCTGCTATCACCCGATGTATCGGTCACCAATTGCTGTTCCTGTTTTCCTTCCAAGCGGAGAAGGTGATTGCGGATCTTCGCCGCTGTCTCGAATTTCTTCTCCTTCGCCGCTTCCCGCATGCGAGCATCGAGAATTTTTTTCACGTGGTCCTGATTTCCTTTCAGAAAGCTCAGAACCTCGTCAATCCGACGACGGTAGTCTTCTTGTGTGATTGCTCCAGCGCAGAGTCCGCAGCAGCGACCGATTTGAAACTCCAGACACTCTTTGAGTGTTGATGCATCTGCTCCGCGATTCAGAACTTCCAGCGAGTGTTTGCAGGCGCGATACTGGAGCGCGAGGTGGAGCAGCTCCAGTGTTCCGTAGGCCGATTCGCTATTGAGGAACGGGCCGAAGTACTTTGCTCCGTCCTTCTCGTACCGTCGCACCATCTCCACGTGCGGGTAGGGGTCATCGATGGTGATGCGGATGAAGAGGTAGTTCTTATCGTCTTTCATGAGGACGTTGTACTTGGGTCGCAGCTGTTTGATGAGGTTTGTTTCCAGGAGCAGCGCTTCCAACTCACTTGTGGTCACCGTGATATCAAAGTCCGTGATCTGCTCCTTAAAGGAGAGCTTCCACGGGCCGTCGCTCTTCTTTGGCGGAGCCACATACGAAGCCAGTCTCTTGCGCAGGTTCTTCGCCTTGCCCACATAGAGCACACGTCCGCCCTCATCCAGCCATTTGTAGATGCCGAAATCGGCTGGAGCTTTGGAAACGCGTTTGCGAAGCTCGCTTAGCCTGTCAGTTTCTTTCTTGGGCATGGAAAGATCATACCGCAGGCGTGCATTGACTTTTTTGCTCCAATCTCTACCCTTTCTGCAATCCTTTGGACTTTTTGCGAGCCCTGTCACCATTTAACCATTTCACCATTCTTTCCATGTCCTCCCTCTCCCTGGAACTCTTCGCCCCGATCGTCGCGATCGCTGGTCTCCTCTATAGCCTCGTGTTCTGGAGTCAGGTGAAATACGCACCCGATGGAACGCACGCGATGCAGAAAGTGTCTGCCGCTATTTCTACCGGCGCGCGCGCGTTCATTCAACGTCAGTACAAGACGATTGCAATTCTCTCGCTTGTTGTCGGTATCGGCATGATCGTTGTCTATGGGCTCACGTCCAGTAATGGAACCGGTTGGACACATGGATTCCAGGTGGGCGGCGCATTCCTTCTCGGATGTCTCTTCTCCGGCCTTGCGGGAGTCGTCAGCATGGTGGTTGCCACGAAGGCGAACTTGAAGACGGCTGCCGTGTCCAAGGATGGCTTGAATGCCGCGCTCCAAATGGCGCTGCGCGGCGGCACGGTCTCGGCCATCGTGATCACGGCACTCTCGCTCCTCGGCATCAGCGGTCTCTACCTTCTCTATCGTGTTGGGTTTGGGATGGATGTTGCACAAATTCCCAAGCTGATTGTCGGCTACGGGTTCGGCGCGAGCTTTGTTGCGCTCTTCGCGCAGCTGGGCGGCGGCATTTACACGAAGGCGGCGGACGTAGGCGCGGATCTCGTCGGCAAAATCGAAGCGGGTATTCCGGAAGATGATCCCAGGAACCCCGCAGTGATCGCGGATCTCGTCGGCGACAATGTGGGTGACTGCGCGGGGCGCGGCGCGGACCTGTTTGAATCGATTTCCGCCGAGAACGTCGGGGCGATGATCCTGGGTGTTGCGCTCGTTCCGTTCTTCGGTCTCAAGGGCATTCTCTTTCCTCTCGTGTTGCGCAGTATCGGACTCGTTGCAGCCATCATCGGCGTCTACTGCGTACAGGCGCAGCCCGGCGAAGCGCCCATGAAGTCCATGATCCGCGGATTCTGGGTCACTGCGGTCCTGACGACAGCCGCGCTCTTTGCGACGTCCTATTACATGTTGAATACGTTGTCACCCATCGATGAAGGTCAGACATGGGGATGGTTCGCCATGGCCGGTCTCGTCGGCGTACTGACGTCCGTCGCATTCGTCTACATCACCGATTACTATACGGGCTCGCAGCACCGCCCGGTGCAGGCGATCGCCAATGCCTCCAAGACGGGACATGCGACCAACATCATCGCTGGAACAGCGATCGGCATGGAGTCGACCGGACTCACGGTCATGACGGTCTGTATCGCGCTCTTCGCATCCTTCTGGCTTGGTGATCAGACGGGGTTGCCAACGGGCGGTCTCTACGGCACAGCGGTTGCCACCATGGGCATGCTCGCCGTCGTCGGGTATGTGCTGGCGATGGATATGTTCGGACCGATCACCGACAATGCCGGCGGCATTGTGGAGATGAGCAAAGCGCCGGAGGAGATGCGGAAAGTGACTGATGAATTGGATGCTGCGGGCAACACGACGAAAGCTCTCACCAAGGGGTATGCCGTTGGTTCCGCTGCGCTTGCGGCGTTCTTGCTCTTCTCCGCCTATCTTGAAGAGGCCCAGTTTGAGGTGGTCGATCTTGCGGATGTGAAAGTCTTCGTCGGCGCGTTCTTCGGCGCGATGGTCGTGTTCTTCTTCACGTCACTCACGATTCGCGCGGTCGGCAAGGCTGCCGGGGTCATTGTGGAAGAAGTCCGGCGCCAGTTCCGTGAGAAGAAAGGGATCATGGATGGGAGCGAGCAGCCCGACTATGCCGCGTGCGTCGATATCGCTACAAAGTCCGCTCTCCACGAGATGATCATGCCGGGAGTCGTTGCCGTTGCAGCACCCATTCTCGTTGGCGTGATTCTCGGTAAAGAAGCCGTTGCAGGACTTCTGATGGTCGGCACGATTGTCGGTGTGATCCTGGCCGCATACCTGAATAACTCCGGCGGCGCGTGGGACAATGCGAAAAAGTACATCGAGCAAGGTGCACACGGCGGCAAGCGCAGCCCGGCGCACCAAGCAGCAGTCACGGGCGATACCGTCGGTGATCCGTTCAAAGACACCGCGGGCCCGTCGCTCCATGTGCTGATCAAGCTGTTCTCGACGCTCACGTTGGCGTTGGCGGCGTTGTTTATGTAATCGCGGGCTCGGGCTCGGGATCGGGCTCGAAATGGTCGGGGATTAGTATCTGTATCTTCGAATCATGCCTGATGTCAGTTGTCCCATCTTCATTGCCAATGAGAGTGCGTGTTCTGCATCGGTATCAGTGACGAAATGCAGTGCAACCATCATCCTCAAATGAGCTTCAGTTTCAGTGCATTCGCCACGCGCAATTGTATATTTATTAGCTTTATCCGGGTCTGTATGTTTTCCAAATCCTTCAGCGATGTTTGCGAGAATGCTTTTTGAAGATTTTCTCAATTGAGATGTTAATCCATAGCGTTCTTCTTCCGGAAGTTTCTTCGTCAGCCGATAAACCTCTTGCATAAGTTCCGTTCCGACCTTCCAGGCATCGAGTTCGGTAAAATGTTTCATATCTCGATCATGACGGTAAACAAAACAAAGAGAATACGTGCTGGAGAAATACTTTTCGCTATAGCTGGATTATGTCTTCAGATAAGCAAAAAATCGGTTCCATACCCCTATGGAACGTCTGACTTTATTATGAAAATCCGAGCCCGAGCCCGGACCCGAGCCCGGTCAACTCACCGAGCATTTAATTTCTTGATTTCTGCCCTTAGCACCCCGGCTCTCTGCTCTCCTTTCTTCCTCTGTTCCTCCGTGAGCTTCGCAGAAAGTGTCTGCATCAGCGACGCTGCTTTCTCATTCTTGTTTTCTCCTGCTATCAACAGCCACGCGTATCCTTCCACAAGATCCGGAGCTTCCATTCCTTCGCCCCGCACATACATCACTCCCGTGTTCAGTTGCCCCTGAGCGTGTCCGCCCATTGCGGCTTTTGTATAGAATTGGAGTGCTTTCGTGAAGTTCTGCGGGACGCCATTCAGTCCCAAGTAGGACATCTGACCGAGTTGGAACGCAGCGCGCGCATCGCCAGCATCTGCCGCACGCGTGAATAGGCGTATTGCCGCATCTTTATTCTCCTCCGTTCCCTCCGCGTTCAAGTACATGAGTCCCAAGTTGAACATGGCCTGGCGGTTCCCGGCGCTTGCCGCCTTTTGGTACCACTCCAGGGCTTTGGCGAAATCTTGCTCCACGCCGTCTCCGTCGTGGAACATTGCGCCCAGCTCGAATTCGGCGTCGTGGTTCTCATTAAGAGCCATCACTAGCACCTGCGGATAGCTCAGCTTCTGCGTCGTTGCTCCTGTACCGGCCGCGGGTGGCGGGGGCGGAGTTTGTTTGACTGGAGTGCAGGCGCTGACGAGCAGCAGAATCGCTATGATTGAGAGAAGTCTCAGATGCATGCATGCAGTGTACTCTTCCACGCCCCGCCATCGTGTGCATTTTCGTAATTTTTCGGTAGGCTCTTTTCCATGCAAGGCGTGGATCTGGTTATTGCCGGTACGATGATATTGATCGTTTTCATCGTGGTCACGAGCATCTATGGCTTCATTGCCGGAGTGCCCTACGTTCCCACATCACGCTCTGTTGCCAAGGCCATGGTCCGGCTTGCGCGGTTGCGGGGTTCGGAGCGCGTGTTTGATCTGGGAGCCGGGAATGGAAGAATACTGATTGAAGCGAAGAGGTCGCATCCCGGCATTACTGCGACGGGTTTCGAGATCGCGCCCTCCGTCTGGTGCCTGGGAGTCCTGACCATTTTTCTGAGTCGGCAAAAAATCGCCTTCTTCCGTAGCGACGCCCGGAAAGCGAGCATGAACGCAGCCGATATCATCTTCCTGTACCTGTCTCCCGGTTTAATGGCACAGCTGGAAGAGAAATTCGATCGCGAGCTCCGCCCCGGGACCGTCGTCGTCTCCCATGCGTTCAGGTTTCCGCGGCGCCGTCCGCAGGAAGTGGTGACACTCGACCGGTGGTGGGGAAAGAAGACGCTACTGCGGTATCAATGGTGAATCGCGGCAGCGATTCACCCTGAGCGAGTCCGCTTTTTAGAATCCATCCCCCAAGACATGTGTAATACGCAACGATCCACACTGTCGAAAAACTGCCCGGCTGTATTGCGGCAAAGGGAAGAGATCCCAAAATATTCGTCACGAGCACAATCCACGCAAGGGGAAGCCAGGCGATCATCGCCGTCAGCTGTCCTAGGGGAAACCAGAGTGTGCTCAGGAGAATGCTCGATAGTCCGAGTAGCGTCGCAAGAGGGATGAGGGGCGGTGCCAGAAGATTACTGAGCGGAGCGATCAGGCTGATCTGTCCGAACACGTAAAAAATCCACGCCGAGGCGAACATCTGCGCCGATAGCGTCAAACACAAACTCTCGCGGATGCCGAGTGTTTCAGGAACAGCGCTCAGCCATGGTCGGATCAGGCGCGGGAGTTCCAGTACGCCGATGAGCGCGAGAAACGAGAGTTGAAATCCGCCATCGTACCAGAGGAGCTTGGGGTTCCAGGCGAGCATCACGAACGCCGCCCACATGGTTGTCAGGCGTGTCGTTTGGATGCGCCCGAGTTGCGTAGCCATGAGTCCGAGAATGCCCATCAACGCCGCTCGCACGGCGGAGGCGCTTGCTCCCGTGAGCACCGTGAACGCGACGATAATCATCACCGATGGTATAAATCGCCACTTGAGCGGCAGCCAGAAGAGGAGCGTTGCCATCATCGTCACGAGCATCGTGATGTTGTAGCCAGAAATCGCCACAATGTGCGTGAGGCCGGTCGCTTTGAACCGATCAATCAATTCCTGCGGCATGGTGCCGTTGCCGCCCAGCAGCAGTCCGATGAGCAGTGATGCGTGCGGTTCGGGAAGCAATCTGTTAATGCGCTGCTCGGTCGCGGAACGCAGCGCAAAAATTGAGCGAAGCAGCGCGAAGCCTCCGTTTTGGCCGCTCGGCTCGATCTCGGCATCCCGCATCAGGCTGTAGACAGCGATGCGACTCAGGTAATGGTCGTACCGAAATCCGTTGATGTCCCCGGGCAGTTCCAGCGTTCCGCGCGCAACGATGACATCGCCGTACTCCAGTCGCTTCGTTCCCATGGGAACAGTCACCAGCACGCGCCCGCGAACCGGGAAGGTCCGCAATTCTTTTTTGAGAAGTTCCGCTTCCACAATGTAATGTATTTTCAGAGGACGCAACTCCGGATCATCAGCAATCATTCCGCGAAAAGCGACTTCTCCTCCGGCGTAGTAGTCGATGGTCAGGGGAGAGGGGATGTGGGTGGTGCGGGCGACGGTGAGCATCGCAACAGCAATGCCGAGAATCATCGGAATCATCAGTGTCGCGTTTCTTAGCGCGGCGTTCTGAGCTTTTGTCGAAGAACTCGCCGCAGCCCATATAGAAAATATCAAACCGAAGATTCCAAAGAATCCAAGGACCAGCCAGAGAGGTAGGGGATATGCAGATTCCTGCCACCATTGGAGTGCGAAGATCGTGACAAGGAAGCTTCCGAGGAACGCGTAGGAAAGATGAGAGGGGCGCATAGCAAATCACTCTCTACCCGCGCGTTCCGATCCGGAAGATGCCGCAAGAGAATTTCTTTTCTGATGGTCATTTTTTTATCTTCCAGAAGCCATCTTTTACGTTCCATAGGTGTATGGAACGCCATATACTTTGGTAAGTTACAATCCAGCGATAGTATCACTTCCTTTATGAATGAATCGACTCATGTCCTCATCGTCGATGATGATGCTTCACGGCGAGCATTCGTATGTCAGACTGCAAAGAAGCATGGTGTTGTTGCCAGTCATATCTCTGAAGCGGCTGATGAAACGGGTGCAGTATCCATCATTCGCAGTGGTGTTCCCATTCACCTCGCATGCATTGATGTGCATCTGACTCCCGCAGAAGGCAGCGAAGGATTTCGTCTCATGCAACTTGTGAGAGAGACGCATCCTACGTGTCGTGTGATTGGCATCAGTAGTTCTATAGATCCATCGGTCGGAGCGGATGTGATGAATATTGCCAAGGCAGATGACTACATTCAGACGTCGGTGATCGAAATCCCCTGGAGGAAATATTGTGCAGAGAGGTTAAGAATTGGATTCTTATTTGCAAGACATCACCAGGCGCAGAAAGTTCTTGCTACCGGGTGAGCCTGATCCATTCGTCCACCGTGAGTGTTTCAGGCCTCCTCGTTGGTTCAATTCCCGCTTTCGCGAGCATTTCCATCCCATTCTCCAGACTACCGAGAGTGTTCCTGAGCATTTTCCGTTTTCCCGCGAAGGCGAGCTTGAGCAGTCGCAGGATTTTTTCAATCATCTCTGGTTCTGCGAGTGGCTTTGCGTGCGAAATAATCTGAAGAACTGCAGAATCAACGGCGGGTGGGGGGATAAATGCTCCCGGTGGAACTTTGCAGATGAGAGTGGGAGTGCCAAAGAGCTTCACGATGATCGTGAGGATGCCCGCATGCTCCTCGTCACAGATTTTCTCGGCGACTTCGCGTTGAATGAGGAGTGTCATCGATGTGGGAGGAACGGAAGATTCCAGATACGCGTGGCGGACGAGAGGAGAGGTGATGTGATAGGGGATATTCGCGACGATTTTGTAGGGAGACGAGGGGAGAGGTGTTTGCAGGGCATTGGCATGGATGATGGTAAGATGGTTCGATGGCTGAATGGTTGAATGGTTTTTGAGGTACGTCTTCATCAGTGGAATCATTCGTTCATCAAGTTCAATTGCCGTCACCTGAGTAGCACGTTGTATGAGCTCATTCGTTAGCACGCCAATCCCCGGGCCGATTTCGACGATGTGATCAGTGTGTTGGATATCTGCAGCAGTGACGATCTTCTCCAGTATTTCTTCATCCACTAAAAAGTGCTGCCCCAGATCGGTATTCAGCCGAATGCCGTGGTGGCGGAGGAAATTACTGACGTTTTCTCGGAGGGAAGGCATGGGGGAAGCATACTCTTGGCAAGTCGATAATTCGTTCACTCGTTAACTCGTGAAACGTCATCCCAGTTAACGAATTAACGAGTTATCGAGCACGTTTTTTGAATCTTATCCGCCAGCTCAGGAATCCTCTTCAGCGGAATCCCTGCGATGTTGATTCTTCCGTCGCGAGTGATAAATACCTTCTGATCAGTTGCCAATC
This sequence comes from uncultured Candidatus Peribacteria bacterium, assembly GCA_964449445.1. GTDB lineage: Bacteria > Patescibacteriota > Gracilibacteria > Peribacterales > Peribacteraceae > JABFSS01. The sequence continues at coordinate 147,907 of CAYUZT010000001.1, forward strand.
GGTCAATTTCTTCGGGTTGCAGTGGAAGGACAGCGAACATGCCGTTGCCGTGCACCGCGTTCTGGAATTCTACCGGCAGGTTTTCGGCAAGCGCCTTGCGTTTACTTTGCAGTATCTCTCTCGCGCCTTCCATATCCTTGAGCCACTGGTCACGATGGGCATTTTGTACCTGTGCAACGACGGATTGTCCGAATGTTGCCGCTGCCGAATGAATTCCGCGCGTTATAGTCGAGTAGTGGGCCTCAATATCGGTTTTCGTCTTCTCATCTGGAACAACGGCGCATGCGAGGCCAACCCGTTCGCTGTAGATAGAATGATTTTTGGAAGCCGACCATGCGATAAGTGTGGTGACAGAGCTCTTCGCAAAGAGTCGCACTGCAAAGGCGTCCTCATCGGGTGTTCCCGCAAAGCTCTGGTAGGCGAAATCGAGGATTGCGACGGCTTTTCGCTCCGCCATTGCCTCGCACAGTGCAGTCCATTGCTGGTGAGAGAGATCGAGACCAAGCGAATTATGGCAACTGACTTGAACGAGAACGGCGCAATTGCCCGATGTCTGCTTCATTCCTTCCAGTATTCCTTCAATTCCCGGTTTGCCTTCATGAAGATAGGGGACTTCGAGTGTGGTAATGCCTGCGGATTTGCAGAGTGGTGCATGATTTGCCCATGCGGGAGTCGGGAGGATCAACGTGATCGACGGGTCCATCAACTTTGCGAGTCGTAAATTCAACGCGACTGCTCCTGTGCCACCGGTGCTCGCAATGGAAGCGATGATCGGTGGATGTTCTCCAAAAAGCAGCCGATGCACCCCCGTACGAAACTCCGCAAGCCCCGTGAGTGTGGGATACGAGAAGCTGCGTGTAGGGAAGCTTGCACCAACATCCTTCAACGCTGCCTGCACACTCGAGAAAACCATCGGCTTTCCATTTTCATCCATGTAGACGCCAATACTCCCGTTGAGTGCCTCGGGTCCCGCTGCCCGCGCAGCGGCTGCGACCGCGAAGATGGGGTCGGGTTTTGCGGTGGGGAGAGAAGAGAATGATGCGTGCGTCATGAGACAGATGGTAGCAGATCACCATTCACCGAGGATTCTGATATCCGCAAACGCGCGAATTTCCTCAAGTACTTTTTGCACGCGCGGGGACTGTGGCGTCCCATGGAAATCGAGAAAAAACAAATAGTCCCCAAGTTTTTTGCCCGTTGGTCGGTTTTCAATGCGCGTCAGGTTGATGTCGTAGACTTTAAATGGCGTCAGCATATCGTGCAATAAACCCGGACGGTCGCCATGCAGATGCAAGACGATGCTCATCTGCGTTTTCGGTCTTTGGGGAAAAGGATCGTCTTTGGTGATGATCGCAAATCGCGTGGTATTTCCGGCGCGCTGAACTTCTTTACTGATCACCGGGAGTCCGCGTTGTACCATGGTGCTTTCGCGCGCAATCACGCCGATGGTCGGATCTTTCAATCCAAGTTCAATCGCGAACGCAGTGCTACTGACTGGAAAGTGTTCGGCGTCCGGGAAATTTTCGTGCAGGTATTCTTTGCAATGCGCCAATGCTTGGCTGTGACTGGCGATCTTTGTGATGCTCTTTCGATCAATTCCGCCGAATGCGTAATGGATCGATACGTCATGCGTGTGCCATATTTTTACGTCCGTTGCGATCAGAAGATCCCATACTTCATTCACCAACCCGTGCAAACTGTTCTCGATAGGGACGAATCCGATGCCGCCGTTCTTCTGAAGGGTTTCGAACAGTGCATCGAAATTTGCCATCAACATGATCTCTGCATCCGGAAATAATTCCAAAGCTGCATCGTGTGATGACGTGCCAGCGGGGCCAAGGGTGAGCAGACGTGTGATCATCGACGGCGGAGGTGAGCGAGCGTACGGATACAGGCTTCACTGCGCGTGCGCGCAAGGGCTGTACGGCGCGAGCTGAAGGATCGTTGAAGTTCGTGGTAGAGCGAGCGGAAACGCGTGTAGTCCTGCTGTTCACAAATTTTCGCGTACTCGCCGAGAAGCGTCTGCAAGGTTTTAATCACCTCCAGGCTTCGGGGATTTCCGAAGATGATCGGCCCGTAGAGGAGGGGATTATCGTCCAGGAAACGGCCGACCATATTCAGTTCCAGTTCGTATGGTGGCGGCGTCACTTTGTCCATCATCCCCAAATCAGCCCCGAGAGTCTGCAAAGCCCCCGCAATCAACAGACTCTTTAAATGGGGCAATGCTTGCACGAATGTCATCAACTGATCATGCTCGCCGGGGGTCATCACGACGGTCTTGAGCCCCATTTTCCCGAGAAGCGTCTGCAGAGAGCGCAGCGTGTCGCGCTTGCAACGACCGGGAGTGAGAATGACAGTCTCGCCGAGTGCTTGCGTCTTCGGTCCGAACATCGGGTGCATGCCGATCACTTCTCCGCGAGCACCCAGCATCGCTTCCACTTGCGCCGTTTTGAGGGAGCTCACGTCCACGATCAACTGGTCACGTCGCGTTGTGTGGACGACTTCTTTCTTCATGATGCGGGTGGAATCTTGCAATGGGACTGCAAAGAGGACGATGTCGCAGCGCGCAAATAGGTCTCGTGGACGAAGGCGCGTGCGCTTGTCGCAGATTGCTACATGGAAGCCGAGCTTGCGAAAGAACATGGCAAACTGCGCGCCCGTGCGGCCTTTGCCGCCAATAATGCCGATCTGCATGGAGCGTGTGATTTTCATGAGGATTGCACGGAACGGGAGGCGGAAATGATATCTGCCAGGATTTTGTCGATGACTGCAGACTCCAGACCAAGCTCTGTACCGATTTTGCGCCAATTGCGACGCAGTTCTTCTTCGCGTCCAGAATCCTCAATCTGCGTCTTGAAAGATCGTGCTTTACGTGCGAGTGCGAGACGCTCAGCGAGGAGTGTCAGCAGTTGCACATCAATGGCATCAATCAGTCGGCGGATGTCGGGGAGGGTCATAAGAGGGGATGGTAAGATGGTTGGATGGTTAAATGGTGGGAGCAGGGTAGGCACGTTGGATGAGAAAACAATCTGCGAGGACGAGCGCGACCATTGCCTCGGCAACGGGAATCACGCGGGGGACGATGCACGGATCATGTCGCCCGGCTTTGGCGATTTCACCAACGGAACTTGGGGGCTTGATGCTCGCGCGGATCACAATATCTTCACCCGTCGAGATGCCGCCAAGCATGCCGCCGAAATTTGTGCGGTCTGCGATGTACTCCTGTCCGCGCATCTCTGCTGTCCGGAAGCCCGCACCGTAATCGAAGCCCGTAACGGCACCGATCGTGAGCAGCGCTTCGGCTAGACGCGATTTTAATTTACGGAACACTGGATCGCCAAGGTTCGGTGGAGCATGCATGACACGTATTTCGATGATGCCGCCGGTCGAATCTGCTTTGCCCTTGAGATCGAGTACGTACTGTTCCATGTTCTTCGCGACCTCCGGGTCTGCGCACCGGACGGGGTTCTGTTCAATCGTCTCGGGAAGAAATTTCACTGCCTCATGCGGGCCGATCTTCACGGTGTGTCCAATGATTTTCACCTCGGGAGGCAGAATCTTCCGTGCCACCACGCCGCCGATCACACGCGCGACTGTCTCGCGTCCAGAGGAGCGTCCGCCACCGCGGTGATCTCGATGAGCGTATTTTGCCATGTACGTCTGGTCTGCATGCCCGTCACGTGCGACGAACTTGAGCTTGTCGTAGTCTTCTGACTTCTGGTTCGTGTTGCGGATGATCACCGTAATCGGCATGCCGGTCGTTTTTCCCTCGAATGTTCCCGAAAGAATCTCCGGTGCATCGGTTTCTTTGCGCGCAGTCGTCACGGCACTCTGCCCTGGCCGTCGTCGCGCAAGTTCTAGAAAAAAATCATCCTCAGTCAGGGGAATTCCTGACGGACAGCCGTCGATTACACAGCCGAGTGCGGTGCCGTGCGATTCACCGAACGTCGTAATGCGCAGTAGATCGCCGAAGGAGTTGGAGGCCATAATAAGGAGGGGTAGCGCGGCCTTTCTGGCCGCAGTTGTTAGAGTTGGGGGGAAATTACACGGAAGAAAGAAGGAGATTATGGACGGCAGATGTATCGTCAGTCGTCGCTACCATGCCAGAGAAAAGCCGAAACTGTTCGAGCCCCTGCTCAAGGAGCATCTGCAGCCCATCGCTCGCAGCATACCCGGCTTCTTCGGCGTTCTTGAGGAAGCGAGTGTCTTTTCCGTAGCGCAGATCAAACGCGCGAGCGCCAGTTGGCGCTTCTGGCAGCAGGACATCTCTGTCCTCTGTGATCGCACACACAATACAGTCATGTTTTTGGGCAGCGAGATCATACAATGGACGTTCCTGAACATCAAAACGGTGTGTGAGGTCACGACGACTCTCCTCATTTCTGCCGTAGAGGACAATATCGTCGATGCCCTGAGTACGGCAGCACTGGATGACGGCGGGAACAACGCCTCCGCTTCCGAGAATCGCGACGGAACGAACACCGTTCCAATCGAAGCCTTCTTCCAGACCGACAACGTCCGTATTGAAGCCGATAAAGCGCGATCCTTCGCGAGTAACCGTATTCACGCTCCCCAATTCTTTTGCCGCGCCACGCAGTTCATCCAAAAAAGGGATGATCGCTGTCTTGAAGGGTGCAGTGACGGAGAATCCATCGATGTTCATTGAGGTGAGTGATACCCACGCCTCATTGAGGTCATCGGTAGGGAACAAGGCGAAGAGTGCGTCCACCTTGTGGCGTTCAAAAAACGTATTGTGCATCAGTGGACTGAGACTTCTGCTGATCTGCTGACCTCCGAGGAGTCCAAAAATCTTCGGCGAATGGCAGTGGCGCGTCTTCTCATAGAGTGAGAATGGTATTTGCCCTGGCGCTGCTTCATCTCCTGCATCAAGAAAAGTGTACGTCAGTGCATTTTTGAGAGGGGAGAGAAGGCGAGAGAGATGTGCCTTTGGTCCCATTCCCAGGATGATGCGCTTTTGATCATTCGGGAGGAGTCCATGCAGAGCGTCCAGCGTCTGGAGATCCGCGTATGACTGAATTTTGGTCGCGATTTTCACAATGTCAGGTTTTGTAGAGAGGAGCGCCCTCACGATGTTCTGGAGTTCGGGAGGATCCGGTGTTCGAGTGTGATCATGAAAGCTGCGAATCACTGTGACGTTCGAAGGAACGGCCATTGCCTCTCCTAATTCCAGATCGACGAAGCGAGGTTTCAGCGTTGCAAGCATCTGCATTCCCTTTTTGCGTGGAGCGATCAGCAAAGGTAGTGGAGAATCAAACGCGGATACCTCCGGTGTCAGGTCTCCGCGGATTTCGAGCATGTCGATACCCATCGTCTTTGCCCGAAGCGCGCACGCCCGGGGGTTTTTTGCAGCCGAGAGGGGAAGGGTTACCACGAACATGATGAACGGAGGGCAGCGCGCAGAGCTGTTACTTGATTTTTCTGCAGCAGTGACGGTGGCAGAGTGATATCGGCCAGCGCGGCATACAGAGGAGTGCGCCTTTTGAGAATTAGTGGCACTTCTTCCTCCAGTGGCAGCTTTGTCAGCGCGGGTCGGTGAAGCTTCTGCAGTCTTGCAATCACCGTTGCGATCGGCTCGCGCATCCAGATAATCACCGCGTGCTTTGTGAGTGCTGCGCGCGTCTCTGCAGATTCTATCGATCCGCCACCAAGTGACAGGACGATGCCTGGTTGCAGGTGCGCCCGAACGATCTCCTTCTCTTTTTTTCGGAAGAATTTCCATCCACGGCGTCGCAGGATGTCATGAATTTTTCCGTGCGTAGACACGTCATGAAGTTCTCCGTGCGTAGAACTGAACACAGCATCCGTATCGATGTGCTGCAGTCCGACTGTTCGCGCAAAAGCTCTCCCAAGGGTCGATTTCCCCACACCACGCATTCCGATAATCGCGATGCAACGGGGAGAATGGTGGAGTTTCTGTAGAGCCCGAAAGAAATCGGGGTAACTTTTGCGCACACAATCGGGATTTTTGATGCGGATGCCCGGATGCATGGAGCCGAGGATGGCGAATGCCATCGCCATACGGTGATCGTCGTGGGGATCAAGCAGAGCGGAGTGGAGTTTCGGACTGTGATGGATCCGAAGTTCCGCTGCACGCTCATCAATCTTCACACCGACTTTTTTGAGTTCATGAGTGAGGACAGACAGACGGTCTGTTTCCTTGATCCGGAGATTCCCCACACCTGTCAGGATCGTTTTGCCTTTCCTTCGAGCCGCGAGCACTGCGAGATTCATCACCTGGTCGGGAATATTTTTGCAATTGATGACGCAGCGCCCAGGGCGCCGCAGCTTCTTGATGATCGTAGACATGGCAGCATCGCCTTGTGTTGAACGTGGATCCAAATTCGGTGAATGGAAGGTGCTGCCGGTCAGTTCAGCGAGTACCAGGAACGCTCCCGCGGCACTGAAGTCCCCTTCGATCACGTATTTTCCTAGAGATCGTAGACCAAATGGAGAAACGATGTACTTTCCGCCGCGCATCGCGCAATTGGAACCAAAGTCTCGCAGCACTTTGCGGGTCAGTGCAATGTAAGCAGGGGATGCGAGGGTTGAGGACAAGCGAATAGCCAGTCCTTTTTGTAAAAGCGGGGCAATGAGGAGCAATGCGGAGAGAAATTGGCTGCTCTTGCTTGCATCCAGCATCACGTTTCCTCCACGCATGCTTCCTCCGCGGATGTGGATGGGTGGGAATCCCTGTGCATCCGCAATATCTGCCCCCAGAGTCTTCAATGCGGTGACAAGATCGCCGATGGGACGCTCTTTCATTCGCTCGTTACCCGTCACAATCCACTCTCCAGGTGTAATTGCACACAGCGCAGTGAGAAAACGCAGTGTTGTGCCTGCATTCGAGCAGTCGAGAGTCGCGCGACCAGCCTTTGGAGGGAATCCGCCAATGATTTTCAATATTCCTCGAGACCGATCAGTCCAGTGGGCATGAAATCCCATCTTTTGCACGTTGCGAACAAGCAATACGACGTCATCGCACGGGGTTGCATGATGCAAGCTGGTCGTTCCCTTTGCCAAGCACGCAGCGATGATCGAGCGGTTGGCGTGCGATTTCGATCCCGGCATGGGCAATGTCGCATCGAACGGCATCGTGAGGCGATCAACGGTCATTGTGGAGGAAGCAGTCATGATCGGGAGCGCGCAAAGAGGTCTTTGCTGATTGCTTGCACCGCTCCATGACCGATCCGATCGGGCACGGCCATGCGAACCACTCCTCCTGAGGATTTTTTGTCGCTTTGCATCAAGTCCCAGAGGTCTTCCGTCGTGAATTCCTTGGGAATATCCGTTGGCATCTCCATAGATTGCAGAAGCGCAGTCACACGATCTGCACCTTTCGTTCCTGCCATCATCATTTCGCACACCATTCCGATGCTCACGGCCTGTCCGTGAGGAATCGAGAAGTTTGAGAGTGCTTCCACGGCATGTCCTACGGTATGACCGAAGTTCAGGAGCATACGTTTGCCTGATTCACGCTCGTCTTCCTCAATTACAGCCGCCTTCATGCGGACAGACCGCTCGATGGTTTCGATGAGCGCGGCATCCTCTCGTTTCAAAATGTCTTTGGTGTGCTTTTCCATCCATTCGAAGGATTCCGCATCGAGAATCGCCGCCATTTTCACTGCTTCCACCATGCCTTCGGAGATTGCAGTCTGCGGGAGACCTTCGAGCGTAGCGATATCCATCACAATCCCGAGCGGTTGATGAATCGTGCCGATCATATTTTTTGCGGAGCCCAAATCTACTGCTGTTTTTCCTCCAACTGCTGCGTCTGTCATTGCAAGCAGCGTCGTCGGCACGTGGATCACGCGAATTCCCCGCTGGTAGATGCTTGCGACGAACCCTCCAAGGTCGGTCAGCATCCCTCCACCGATTGTGATGAGGACGCTGCGCCGACTCATTTTCATTTTGAGCAACTGCGCGCAGATACGCTCAGCTTCGCTCATAGATTTTGACGCCTCGCCGGATGCAACAGAGAGACAGGGTGCATTGCCGAGGAGTGCACTCACGTTTTTTGCAATCTTCTCCACGCGCGCGTCATGTAGCACGATGATTCCCTCTGCCTCTGTGATCAGTTTTGGAATGTTTTCCAGGATTCCTCGCCCGATCAGGACGCAGCAGGGGGGAGCGTGATGTGCCGGTGGTTGGAGGGAGAGCGTCTTCATGGGTCTTAGACTACAGTTTTCCCGAGGGCGGAGGCGACTGCGCGAATACTCGCAATGCCGTCCATCCACTGTTCGCGGTCCAGTGACTGCGGACCATCGGAGAGTGCTTCCTCCGGTCGTGGATGAATTTCGATGATCAAACCATCCGCGCCAACGGCAACGGCGCTCCGTGCGGTATCTTCTACCCAGCGGGATTTGCCCGCAGAGTGGCTTGGGTCGATCACAATTGGCAGGTGCGTCATCTCGCGGAGCGCTGGAACGGAGCCCAGGCATAATGTGAAGCGCACTTCTTCCTCGAACGTGCGGATCCCGCGTTCGCAGAGAATCACCTGGTGGTTTCCACCCGCGAGAATGTATTCGGCAGCGAGTAAGAACTCCTCGAGCGTCGCTGCGAGTCCACGTTTGAGCATCACGGGTTTCCGACATGCTCCAGCTCGGCGCAGCAGATCGTAGTTTTGCATGTTGCGCGCGCCGATCTGGATGATATCTACGTATGATGCGACCAGATCGATCTGCTCCGTGTTCATTGCTTCGGAAATCGTGGCCATGCCGTACTTCTCACCGGCCTTCTTGAGCAGTTTGAGCCCATCTTCGCCAAGTCCGTTGAACGAGTACGGCCCCGTGCGTGGTTTAAACGCACCGCCGCGCAGCACATTCACTCCTCCTTCCTTCGCCATCGCTGCCGTCTCATCCATCTGTCCGGGAGATTCTATCGAACACGGCCCCGCCATCACCACCACCTGGCTGCGCGAGCCGAGCAGGCATCCGGGTCGAAGCGTAATTTCCGTGCGATCCTTGTTCTTCCGTGATGCAAGCTTGTACGGGGGCTCTACGCGATCCACGGATTTCACCCCGTCGATATTCTCAAATACATCCAAGTCCACGTGCGCGGTATCACCGGGAACGGCGATCACGCGGCCGTTATCACCAATCACGTGACTCTCGCAGCTGTACTTCTGCTGCAGGAGATCGCGGATGTGGGCGATAAGGGGCTTGTCGTGCTTGCGTTGGAGGACGATGAGCATGGGAGGGAGGGGAAAACTCGGGACAAAGAAAATTCCGCCTCCTCTCTCTGGGAAGCGTGCATTGGCGCTAGTCCGCTGGAGAGGTTGCGTTTAGTTAAAGTACCACGTAAAGCTCCCCGCACGTGCGCTTGAAATTTGAACCGATGAGAATGTGCGCGGAGACATTGCGGTCAGTGTAGTCGATTTTGGGCCGCAGTCAAGCCATCTTCTTGACTCTGCTTTTTCTCGTCGTAGAATTTGGGTCACGACATGCGTACCTGGACACTCGTCTATCGCGCTTCCATTACTGCTTTTACAGCGGGGTGCGCGCACGTGTCTTAGGTTCATGCGGAGAAACAAGACAGCGCGTTCCCCCAGCCGGTGGAGCGCATTTTTTTATTTCTTTCTCCTCTCTCCAATGTCCGCCTTCCTCACTCTCGCCATCGTTCATCTGCTCGGTGTTGCAAGTCCCGGTCCGGACTTCGCGATCATTGTGAAACAAAGCCTCTCGCAACCGCGCAGAGTCGTCATGTGGACCGCTCTCGGTGTCGCACTCGGGATTCTCGTCCATGCCGCGTACTGCTTACTCGGTATCGGTCTCGTGATCTCGAGGTCCATCGTGCTCTTCTCGATCATCAAGTTTTTGGGAGCCGCGTACCTGATCATCATAGGTTGGAAGGCACTCCGATCAAAAGCTCCCGAGCATTCCCCCGGGCACGTTCGCGAGAATATTCCTGTGATGAGCGCTGTTCGTGCGTTCAGAACAGGATTCCTCACCAATGTGCTCAATCCCAAAGCGACGCTCTTCTTCCTCGCAGTCTTCACGCAGGTGATTGACCCCGCAACCTCACTGCCCATGCAGCTCTTCTACGCCGGGTACATGTCGGTTGCGACATTCGTGTGGTTTGCCTCTCTCGGTTCTGTCCTCACGCAGCGTCATGTGCGCAGTCTCCTGGATGTGATTCATGTGTGGGCGGAGCGCGTGATGGGTGCTGTACTGATTGCACTCGGAATCAAAGTGGCGCTGAGCTCGCGGAATTGAATTTTCAGAGAACCTGCAATGGCGCTATTGAGAGGGCGAACGTCTTCTTCTGCCCTCCATCAAACTGAATGGTGACCACGTCACCACGTTTGCTGAGGACCGTTCCCTCGCCAAAGGCGGGATGGCGGACGCGTGTGCCTTTATCCAGCCCTGGTGAATCTTGATTCGCATCATCCGTGAAGCTTAAGTCCTGATTGAACTCGGCATTCAAGTTTTGATGCTGTCTGTACGGTTCAATTTTGCTCTTCGCGTATTCACCTTCCGTCACTTTCACGCGTCCGCTCTCCGTTGCCCATGCGAATGCGCTTAAGAGTTCATCACTGCGTCGTTCAGTGACCTCTGACGGCAGATCATCCACAAAACGGCTTGGTGCATTGCTCTGCGTATTGCCCCAGAGTTGCCTGCTGCGTGCGAAGTAGATGCGTAAATGCGTTTTTGCCCGTGTCATGCCGACGTACATGATGCGACGCTCCTCTTCCAGCTGCTCTTTGTCGTACATGGAACTCGAATGAGGGAATATTCCTTCCTCACACCCCGCGATCATCACATGTTCGAACTCCAAACCCTTGCACAAGTGCAGCGTCATGAGTGTGAGCGCGTCATCGCGCACGTCCGTTAACTTATCCACTTCGGAAATCAGTGCGACTTCTTCCAGGAAGCTCGTGAGCGACGTCATCGGATCGAGCTGATCGTACTTGTGCATCACGGTGAGCAGTTCCTGCACGTTCTGCCACCGCTCTTCGCCTTCATCGGTATCATCACGTAGCCACTTTTCCATACCGATGGCGTCGAGCAACTGAATACCGAGCTCGGAAACAACAAGGCGACCGGACTTCCCACGCAAGTCTTCGACAATCTCGATGAACTTTTCGATCCGGCTCTTCACGCCCTCATTCAGATCTCCAATTTCACCAATGCGCCCGAGTGCATCCCATAATGTCAGCTGCTTCTTCGAGGCAAATGCCTGAATATGCCCGAGTGTCGTATCGCCGATCTTTCGCGCGGGGACGTTCAAGATTCTCAAGAGTGAGATCGTGTCCGATGGATTTAAAATCACATAGAGGTACGCGAGGATGTCCTTCACTTCTCTCCGTGCGTAGAACTTTGTACCGCCGACGATGCGGTAGGGGATCGCTGCTTTCATACACGCTTCTTCGAAGAGGCGTGATTGCGCGTTCGTTCGGTACAGAATCACCTGTTGGTTGAGCGGCACTTTTTCTGCTTTCAGTTGCTGTGCGGCTTTAATCGCTTCTTCCGCTTCCTTCCGCTCATCACGGACTTCGTGAACGATGATCGATGGTCCGCCCTTTCGCTCGGTCCACATGTTCTTCTTCGGACGTTTTGGATTCGCTTTGATGACAGCGTTGCTCGCGTCGAGGATCACCTGCGTTGACCGATAGTTCTGTTCCAGTGCGATGCGCACGGCATCCGGGTACTCATGCTCAAACTCGAGAATATTTCGGACATCCGCACCGCGGAATGCGTAGATCGACTGATCCGGATCGCCGATCACGCAGAGATTGCGGTACTTCTGCGCGAGCAGACTGATGAATAGGTACTGCGCATGGTTTGTATCCTGATACTCATCCACATGCAGGTATCGCCACGTTTCCTGATACCGATCGAGTACTTCCGGTACTTCCTGGAACAGCCGGACGGTTTCCAGGATCAAATCGTCGAAGTCGACTGCATTGGCAGCCTTGAGCATTTTGTCGTACGTCTCGTACGCACGGATCACCTGGATCATCCGTTCGGTCGTCGCATCCTTGAGTGCTTCCTTTGCACTCATCGCTTCACTCTTGAATCGTCCAACATAGCCTAAGGCCGGACGCGGTTTGAGCGTGTTCTCATCGATCTTCAGTTCTTTGAGGACTTCCTTCATCAATTTTTCCTGATCATCGGTGTCGTAGATCACAAAATTCCTGTTTCTGCCGAGTCTCTCAATATCGCGTCGCAAGATTCTCACGCAGATCGAGTGAAACGTTCCCATGATTGGCAGGCGACCAAGATCTTTCGACTCAAGCCCGAGCCCGGACCCGAGCACAGTGCCATCGATGATATGGAGCAGTGTTTTGATTCGCTCCTTCATTTCATTCGCTGCCTTATTCGTGAAGGTCACTGCCAAAATCTGCCATGGAGCGACTCCATCTTTCATCAGTCGCGCGATCCGGTGCGTGAGCGCGCGCGTCTTGCCGCTCCCCGCACCTGCGAGGATCAACGCAGGGCCGTTCGTATGAAGAACCGCTTGTTTCTGCGGTTCATTGAGAGGGCCGAGGATAGGATCGATGTTGCTCATACGCCCTGCGAGTCTACTGCACGAAGGTCTCCGCCGCGACCAGCTTCGGAGCCTGTCCTGAGCGGGAGCGAAGGATCGTTTTTTCCTTAGCGCTTTCCACAATTTCTTCCAGTTCTTTCACCTCAATCCCGCGTTCGATGCGGATTTCCTCGATTTTATCGAGTGGCTTCTGCAACTGCATTTTCCGCGTGGAGGAAAGTACAGAGAATTCGGTGTATGCGTCTTCAATCTTCGTTCCCATCTTCTCCAGCGACTCCTGGAATTTTCCCCACTGCTTTTTGAATGCGCCAAAGAGTGAGAGCATCTCGGTGGATGCCTGTTCCAGATTGAAGTTATCGATCGACTGGCGGATCACGGCGAGCACCGCGTATAAACTCAGTGGAGAACACATGATTGTCTTTCCTTTCATTGCTTCGTCGATGATCGAGCGGTCGACTTCGTTGATGAAGCTGAAAATCTGTTCGTTCGGGATAAAGAGCAGCACGTAATCGACGGTATTCTCTTCGGGATTAATGTACTCGCGTGTCTGCACTTCCTTCACGCGCTTGCGAACATCCTTGAGGAACGCCTTCTTGTATTCCTCGCGCTCTTTTTCGGTCTTCGCTTCGGTGTAGAGCTGATAGTTATTAAAGGGGAACTTCACATCCATGTTGAGCGTGAGCTTTTTTGGGAGCATGAAGGTGAAATCGGGCTTTGATCCCGACGATGCCAGTGTCGTCTGCTTGATGTAGTTGATTCCTTCAATCAGCCCCGAGAGACGCAGGACATCTTCGGCCATCCGCTCGCCCCATTGACCGCGATTGCTGTTACTGACGAGCGCGTTGCGCAAGTTCCCCGTGGTATCGGAGAGCTCCTTTATAGCGGTCGCCGCATTATCGAGCCGCGTGCCAAGTTTTACATTGTCTTTGCCGATTTCCTTCATGATGTCCTCCAGATCGCGAGCGCCGCGATTGAATTCGTCCTTCATGGATTTGAGCGTGCCGTCGATCACGTCCTTTTTTCCGGAGAGTTTTGACTCTGCCAATCGCAAAATCTGCTCCGCCTGCTTCGTCACGATTTTTGCGGAGAGCGTTTCGGCAATTGCCTCGGCATCGGAAGCGGAGCGACGACCAAGCCAATACGCGATCACTCCTCCAACGCAGAAGCCGATAATCAAACCCGCTGCAAAATTCATGCACGCATCGTAGCAGAAGGTGTACGCATGTCCACTTCTTCAGTTCTTGATGGCTCTCCGGAGAGAATTTTCCACTCGCAGTCTTGCTTTTTTCGCTTTGCTGATTACAATACTTGCCACGTCCGCGCTTCGTTGGAGGTATATCCCCAATGCGGCCCGGCACGGCGTTCGCGAACGCCGTGCCACGGCGCTCCCTTTCCTTGCCTCCTTTATGTCTCTCAAGCGCACCGCGAAAAAGAACCTGATCACCAAGCACCGAAAGCACGCGAAAGATACCGGCAGTCCCCAAGTGCAAATCGCGCTCCTTACCAAGGAAATCGGCCTCCTGACGAGTCACCTGAAAGATCACAAAAAAGATCAATCCGGCCGCAAAGGTTTGCTTGGCAAAGTCGCTCAACGCCGAAAGCTCCTCACGTACCTTAAGCAGAACAAGCCTGAGGAGTACCAAGAGGTCCTGGAGAAGCACAAGTTGAAGAAGTAGTTCTCGCTTCCTTGACAGTTATTGACAATAGGATTTGAAGTGCTATTCTTTTCGTGAGCGTGGAAGTCTCAAACAACACTTCCCGAGTATTGGTAAGGCTCGATAAACAACTTCCCTCCCATTCATGGGCGGGAGTTGAAAAGCCCCTTTCCATTCCTTTCCTTTCGATGGCATCGGAATCCCATCAAGAGAGAATTACTATCTGCACTGAATTGGAAGCTGAAGTGCTTCACCCGCGATGGAGGTCCCTGCAGGAAGATGCTCCTCTGGGTCTGCAATTGGTGCTGAAAGATACCCAGCAGAGTCTTTTGGCTATCATGAGAAGAGAAATGCGGGCAGTTACTGACGCCGTGCATGAATACGGTTTCGCCCAAGCCACACTGACTGAATCCGATGCTGCAATCTGGCCAGGCGGGTTTCGTTGGTCCGAAAACGTTCACAACATGGCCACGGATTCCTGTTGGCACGTGGATAACTTTGATCAACATTCCTATATCTACGGTTTGTGCATTCCTCCACAGAGCGACGCGAAGAGAAGCGCCAGAACAGGACTCGCAGCACTCCCCTCCGTCATACGTGCGATTGGAGCAAATGCACATCTTCTTCCGAAAGATGTTCTTCGGGAAGCGCGACGAAAAGCTGGCATGGTATTTCATCCGGACAAATTTGAGCTCACGCCGCCGATGAAAGTCGTGAATTATTTCGGTTGTATTCGACAGGCAGCGCAAGACATCAAGAAGGAGAATGTACTGTTTACATTTCTGCGCGCCATGAACGCACACCTGGAAGAAAGGAAACAAGTTGCATGGGTCCCCTGGATGAAAGGCGCACTGCTCCTTTTTTCATCTCAGTGGAAAAAAGGAAACACGAGCCTGCTCCACGCGCGTGAAGTGATTGACCACGAAGAAGCTGCCCCTAATCTTTTGCTGAAGAGAACATTGCTTCAGTGATAACAAACAGTGCTTTCAAAATGTGCTTTGCAGTAATCATGCGATTGGTTTGCGCAGTCGCTTGAGCATTGTAACGAAGCCACCTGTGCCGTGTTGCAATGCATGAGAGCCTCGGGTGATTTTTGAAATGCTCAGGTGCAACTTCTTGGCAACCTCACGCTGCGGCACTCCGCGCGCGAGTAATTGGATCTCCTGCCACCGCTCTGCAAGTGAATCGAGTTCGTTTGGCGTCAGAAGATCTTCCAAAAGCATCTCCGCCTCTTTTGTATTCTTCAGCGCGGCGATGAGTGCGTAGAGTTCTTTGTAGTGTCGTTTCGAGATGCTCATACATGCATGATAACAGATCAAAACTATTCAGCGACGTGCACTTCCAGAGTCTCTGTCGTCGCCTTGGGTGCTATAAGCAGGACTCCATCGCGAATGTCTTCCAGATGTCGTTTCATCGCTTCCGTTCCGATGCCTGCAGGAGCGTATGCCGCGAATAGCACGTTCGTCGTTGAGCTCTGAATGCGTGTGCGCTGGTCGGGCCCGTGCAGAATACTCGAGGTAATGCCCAGCGTGTCCGAAATTACCATGTCGCCTGCCTTTGGCGTCTGCGGTTTGCCGTTATAGAGCAGGTACGATTCCGTTCCTTGCGCGATATCGAGCGTCAGCGGAAGCGACATACGGTCCAGATCATGGCCGGCCGTCAGGAGCATGTTGCCCACTTCCGCCACGAACATCACTTGTACCAAACTGCCGACACTCGCGATCGGCTTCCCTTTGAGGGCGATCGATTCAAGCTGAAGGAGGACATGATAGGTTTTGTCGAATTTTCCGTAATAAGACTCATATGCCTGCATGCGATCAATCTTTTTGAGAGCTGCGCGATCCTGCCCCGCAAACTTGCTCCGTAGTTCCTCCTCCTTTTTTCGTTTGAGATCGTCGATAGCTGCGACACTTGGAGGATTGGTGGCACCCCGCATCGCGAGGATTCCCACGACTGCACCCGGATACGCCTGTTTCCAGCGGTCGGTGATCTGCAATATAGCCATACATGTACTGTATAGATTGCTCTTGCATTCTGCAAGTACTCGTGTATTCTTGTACCGGTACATCAGTACTCCATGCATTTCACCTCTTCCCCAATTGGCTACTGGTGGCAGGCTGCTCACATAGCCCTGCACGGTTTGCAGTGATTTTCTTCTATTGAATATCACGTCGCCTTCCCTGCAGGGAGGCGATTTTTTTGATTCCTCTTTTCTCCCATGCATTTCCCTCTCGTCACACGCACCGCCCGGCCCGAGCATTGCGATCCGCTGTTCCTTCTACGGCAGTTGGGGAAAGGGCATGCGTATTGCGCACTGCTTGAATCCGCCACACGGCAGGGCGACAATGATTTCTCGTTTGTCGCGATCGGTGCTCGCGATGTCGTCACTGTCCAAAACGGAGAGGTGAGTGGCTCCAAGTATTTTCCTAATGGAAAAGTTGCCGATCCTTTGGAGGTTTTCTGTGAGATCACTGGTGTAGCTGAGCAAGGCCATCGTTTGCAGATGGGATATATCGGATTTTTGAGCTACGAAGCTGCTCGTCACTTCGAATCTGTGAGTCTGGAACCCGATTCAAACATTCCAGATGCACGTTTCGTGCTGCCGGAGATGCTTCTGAAGATCGATCATGCGAAACATGAGGTGACGATCGTCGCGCATGCAGATGCACAGGAAAAAATTCCAGAAGTGGAGCGCGTCATTCACACATCACCCTTCCGTAGCGACAAACTGAATGATGGAGACGCGTTTCAGAACACGCTGCCACTTCCGACCTTCGAAGAAATTGAACCGTTTCGTCAGACGACCCAGGAAGACTACTGCGCAGCGGTCAAAAAAATTCAATCGGGCATTGCTGTGGGCGAAACATTTCAAGTGGTGCTGAGCCAGGAACTTCGTATGCCCAATTCCGTCCCTCCCGATCGCGTGTACGAAGAATTGCGATCCATCAATCCCTCTCCGTACATGTATTACTTCCAGACGCCGTCACTCACCATCGTCGGCGCATCGCCGGAAACACTTGTTCGCGTCGATGGTCGCACGATCCAGTATCACCCGATTGCAGGAACGCGAGCTCGAACGGGAGACAGCGAAAAGAACAAACGGATGCAGGAAGAATTGCTGAGTGACAAGAAAGAACGATGCGAGCATCAGATGCTTGTGGATTTAGGACGAAACGACGTTGGCCGAGTAGCCGAGATTGGCTCTGTGGAGGTAAAAAATCCCTTCCACATTGAAGCATTCGCCCATGTGTACCACATCGTTTCCGATATCGTCGCGCGCATCCGCCCCGGCCTCAGTTCACTCGATGTTGTCCGTGCGGTGTTCCCCGCAGGGACGCTGACCGGAGCTCCCAAAGTCCGGGCGATGAACGTGATCCGCGATATCGAACAATCACCGCGGGGAATTTACGGCGGAGCCTTCGGCTATATCGATCTCTCCGGCAATCTCGATTTCGCCATCACCATTCGTACGATGCTTTTTTCTAGCGGGCAGATCAGTTTGCGCGTGGGTGCGGGCATCGTGAAAGACAGTGTTCCGATTTTGGAAGACCGCGAGTGTCTCCACAAGGCGAGAAGTTGTCTTGCTGCTATCGACCGTGCGCGGCGTTCCCTTTCTTCTTCATTATGAAAACTCTTATCCTCGATAACTACGACTCGTTCACGTACAACCTGTACCAGTATATTGCCGAACTGGGCGGGAATCCCGTCGTACATCGTAATGATGTGATCGACATCAATGATGTTGCCGAGCTTTCCCCGTCGCATATTGTGATCGGTCCCGGTCCCGGTAGTCCTCTGGTGCCTGCGGATATCGGGATATCAGAAGCTTTAATCGATTACGCGGTGGATCAGGGTATTCCGCTGCTTGGTGTGTGTTTGGGACATCAAGTTCTCGGCACACATTTTGGCGGAACAGTCTCGGGAGCTCCCTTTCTGTATCACGGGAAAGCGTCGCGTATTCATCTAGAAGCGGAAAGCCCGCTCTTTGCGGATGCTGATCGTGAAATAGAGGTGATGCGGTATCACTCGTTGCGTGTAGAAGAGGGGAATCTTCCCACAGAGTTGATGGTGACTGCCCGGAGCAAAGAGGACGACATCATTATGGCGATGGAGCACACACGCTATCCGCTCTACGGCGTGCAGTTTCATCCTGAATCCATCGGCACCCCACAGGGTAAGCACATTCTCAAGAATTTTCTCTCCCTATGCGTACAATAACTCACCAACAATCGGCAGAAAATTTACTCACTGCACTCGTTTCGGGTGAGCTGAGTGCATCACACATGCAGGAAGCGTTCACGGAGCTCGTCTCACGACCGATATCTGCGGAGTTGCTCGTCCAGTGTGCCCGCGTTTTACGCGAAAAGATGATTACGGTCGATCTCTCACCCGATGCCATTGATACGTGTGGTACCGGAGGCAGTGGAAAGAAGAAAATGAACGTTTCCACGCTCAGCGCATTCCTCGTTGCTGCATGTGGAGGAAAAGTGGCGAAGCATGGGAATCGCTCTGCGAGCGGAAATTGTGGGAGTTTCGATCTTCTGGAAGAACTCGGTGTGCGTATTGATCTTTCTCCCGATGAAGAGCGCTGCATTTTCGAAAAATTCGGCATCGTGTTCCTCTTCGCACCTCTCCATCACCCGTCCCTTCGTCACGTCGCACCTCTCCGTAAGAGCTATGGCAAAAAAACACTCTTCAACTTGCTCGGACCTCTCTGTAATCCTGCAAAAGTCCATCATCAGATGATCGGGACGGGGAATGAAGAGCAAGCGCAGATGATTGCAGAAGCGATACAGATGCTCGGCACAAAACTTTCATTCGTTGTCACAGGCCACGACGGTCTAGATGAAGTCACGATGACCACATCGACGACGATACGAACGGTTACGGAGCGAGGGATCACACTTTCGGAATTCTCTCCCGTGCTTTGTGTATCTGAAGATGAGTTTATAGGCGGAACACCCAAAGAGAATGCCGAATATTTTGTGGAGCTTGCGAAAGGCGGAGGCACGCTGGCCAGGAAAAACATGATTCTCATAAATGCCGCTCATGCGCTCCTTCTCACTCCTCTGGCATCTTCTTTCGACGAGGCTCTCGCACTCGCAACCGAGAAACTCTCTTCCGGAGGCGTGAACGACCTCTTCGTCCGCTATCGCGATCTTACCCAACGCCCATCATGAGTATTCTTCAGAAAATCGTCGCGCAGAAGGAACGAGAGGTGACAGTGTTACCGTCCAGAAAACCTCTTGAGCTGGCCAAAAAGTCATTCATCAACGCTTTACGGAAGCGGCCCTCACTCATCGCCGAAATCAAGCCGCGATCTCCATCGCGAGGTGAGCTTGTGCATGAGCGAGACCTGTCGACCATCGTCGATCTCTATAACTCGCATGCGCAGGCAATTTCCGTTCTCTGTGATCAGAAGTTTTTCGGCGGAGGATACGATCTGCTCGCACAAGTTCGGGAATTAACAGATCTGCCCATCCTCGCGAAGGAATTCATCATCGATCAGCGGCAGATTTTTGCTGCGCGCAGTGCTGGAGCTGACGCTGTGCTCTTGATCGGAGCGATCTTGGAGAAAAAACAAGCGGCAGCACTCGCGCGTGAGGCACAAATTCTTAACATGTCCGTTCTGTTTGAAGTGCACGAGGTGAATGATCTCTCGAAAATTCCAAATCTGTCGCCTGAGTCGCTCGTCATCGGAATCAATAACCGCAGTTTGGTGGATCAGCACATTGATCTGACGACGACGCTGCAACTCGCGCCGATTGTGCGCAGAGAATTTCCTGATCACCTGCTCATGTGCGAAAGCGGCATCGAAAATCGTCATGACATTGTTCAATTGAGCTCATGTGTGGATGGATTTCTGATCGGCACATCCATTTTGACATCCAAAGATCGCGAATCGTTCATCACATCCCTCTTCCATTCATCATGAGACCAAGAATTAAATTCTGCGGCATGACGAGAGTAGAGGATATTGCCGCTGCTCAATCATTGGGCGTGGATTTTCTAGGGTTTATCTTCGAGCCATCTTCTCCACGCTGTATTTCCCTACAGGAAGCCAAGAAGGTACGCTCGCATATTCACAATGCTGCGGTTGTCGGTGTGTTTGAAGGGAGCTCCGCAGACAAGATGACGCACTACGCGCGAGAACTCGATCTGGATTTTCTCCAAATATACGGAAATCTTGATGATGAGGCTCTGAACGCGATTTCGATTCCCATCATTCATGCATTTCGCGGAGTTCCGACGCTCGATGAGTTGCAAAAATCATTGCAAACGTGTGCGTATGTACTCATCGACAAGGAAAAAGGAAAAGAAGAGACGGATTTTGATGCAATTGCCGCTCTTCCATTTTCCATTCGCGAAAAAATGTTTCTCGCGGGCGGACTGACACCAAAAAATGTGCGAATGACAGCTGATCGCATTCATCCGTATGCGGTCGACTGTGCGCGAGGCATCGAATCACAACCCGGAATCAAAGATCATGACCTCATGCAGGATTTCATCTCTTCTCTTTCCGCGGGTCGAAGACCCGCTGCTCAAGTTTTATGAAAACTCTTGGAAAATTCCCTTCGCTTCGCTCAGGGCAGGCTTTCGGCGGTTGCTACGTCAGTGAGTTGCTGATTGCGGTCCTGACGGAGGTCGAGACGGCGTTTTTGCAGTATAAGGATGATCCGGAGTTTCAAGATGAGCTTAGAACGCTGCTCAAGGAGTTTGCCGGACGTCCAACTCCTCTCACACATGCAAAACATCTGAGCGTGAAGTTTGGTTGCATGATTCTCCTGAAGCGTGAGGACCTTCTGCATGGGGGAGCGCACAAAACGAACAACGTTCTCGGGCAGGCGTTGCTCGCTAAACGCATGGGAAAGAACGAACTGATCGCCGAAACGGGTGCAGGACAGCACGGCGTTGCGACTGCGATGGCAGGGGCACTCTTTAGCCTTCCGACGAAGATCTTCATGGGGGCGAAAGATATCGAGCGGCAGTATTCCAATGTGCAGCGCATGAAACTCTTCGGCGCAGAAGTCATTTCGGTCGACTCCGGCTCAAAAAGCCTCAAAGATGCAATCAATGATGCACTGCGCTACTGGACGGGTCGTAGTAAGGAAACGTATTACGTCTTTGGCACCGTCGCAGGTCCGCATCCATTTCCGTCTCTCGTCGCGCATTTTCAGCGAGTGATCGGTGACGAAGCGCGGGTGCAGTGCTTAGAGCGGTATGGAAAACTCCCGCATACAATCTGCGCCTGTGTTGGTGGTGGAAGTAACGCAATCGGCATCTTCAAAGCATTCCTCGATGATCCCGTTCATCTGATCGGGGTGGAACCGGCGGGAGAGGGAATTGCGACGGGGAAACACGGGGCAGTGCTCACAAAAGGTCGGCCAGGATCACTCCACGGTTCGTACAGTTATTGTTTGCAGGATGCTGATGGACAGATTCTCGAAGCGCATAGCATCTCCGCTGGACTCGACTATCCGGGAGTTGGTCCGGAACATAGCTACTTAAAGGAGGAGAAGCGTGTTCAATATGTTTCTGCGACGGATGATGAAGCGGTGAGAGCGTTTCTACTGCTCACGAAGCAGGAAGGGATCATCCCGGCGCTGGAATCGTCGCACGCAATCGCTGCTGCAGAGCACATTGCGAAAAATTTGAAGAAAGACGACATCCTTCTCATCAATTTGTCGGGCAGAGGCGATAAAGATATCGATCACGTCCACCGTTATCTTCAAAACCATGCTGTCTAATCCCTACACACAGGCCATCAAGAAAAAAGGAGCACCGCTCTTCATTCCTTTTACGGTCCTCGGCGATCCGACGAAGGAAAAATCAATTGAGATCATCCGGACGCTCGTTGAAAGCGGTGCCGATGCGCTCGAACTTGGCCTTCCCTTCAGCGATCCTCCCGCCGATGGACCCGTGATTCAAGCAGCGGACATGCGTGCACTCAGTGCAGGCATTCGCGTGGATGATTGTTTTGAGATTTTGAAAGAAGTGCGGACGTTCACCGACATTCCGATCGGACTCCTGGTCTACTACAACCTCGTTTTGCAGAGAGGCGTCGAGAAATTCTATCAAGATTGCAAGAAGAGTGGCGTTCAGTCAGTCCTAATTGCAGATCTACCACTCGAACATGCAGACGAAGTCATTTCCATCGCAAAAACTCATGAGATCAGTCAGGTCTTCCTCGTTAGCGCAGTTACGACGGATGAACGCCTCGAGAAAATCGCGCAGGTCGCCGAGGGATATCTCTACATCGTCTCCTATCTCGGCGTCACCGGTGTTGAAAATTCGGTGCTGGAGGACAATATGCAGAAAATAATCGCGCGTGCGAGGAAGTTCACCGATCTTCCATTGATCGTCGGCTTTGGCATCAGCACGGAAGAGCATGTTCGAGCGACAGTCAGAGCCGGAGCGGATGGAGTGATTGTGGGGAGCCGGATTGTGCAGGAGATCCCAGATCTCGGAAGCATCAAAGCAGTCTGCGAAAGAATGAGGATAGGTGATTGATATCTGTGTACAGATATGTATACTTTGCGCAGCTCCTTCCCGCACCGTTTCGTCTCACATTCTCTTGGGTTTACGTTTCAGTGCCGCTTGCGACGTTGAAATGTGAATCCATCCGTGTGAGTCAGCGCTGTGGGGAAGATCTATTCTTTCCCCCTTCTATTATGTTGTCTCTCCAAAAGGAGTACACGCTTGAACTTGGTAATCAAACGCTCATCGTCAAAGTCGGTGCTATCGCCCCTCAGGCGAATGCATCCGTTATCTGCCAAATGGGCGATACAGTCGCTCTCGGCAACTGCACCGTGAGCGCAAAAGCACGCACGGGCGTCGATTTTTTGCCGCTCCAGGTTGTCTACCAAGAAAAGTACTACGCCGGTGGCAAAATTTCCGGTTCCCGCTTCCGCAAGCGCGAAGGTCGTCCGGGCGATGATTACGTTCTCCTTGCCCGTGTGATCGACCGCGGTCTGCGTCCGATGATCGATAAGAGCATCCGCCGCGACATCCAGGTGTTCTGCACCGTCCTCAGTTACGATTTCGAGCATGAACATGACATTGTCTCTGGTAACGCTGCCAACCTCGCCGTTGCTCTCAGCGATTGTCCCTGTGACGGGCCCATCGCGATGGTCAGAGTGGGTCTGATCGGTGGTGAACTCGTGTTGAACCCATCCCGTGAGGCTCGTCTTAAATCGGATCTCGATATGTTTGTGACCGCATCGCTTGATCGTGTGCTGATGATCGAGGCCGGAGCGAACCAGCTTCCTGAGGAAGAGATTCTCAAAGCGCTGCAGTTCGGCAAAAAGTGGGCGCAGAAGGTCGCGCGGTTCTTCGCCGATATTCAAAAGGAGATCGGTAAGGCGAAGTTCGTCGTTGATCCGCCGTTTGCGCATGATGAGGCGTATCAGTACCTGAAAGATTGGGCGTTGCCCCAGATCACCAAGGCCATCAAGACGCACATGCCGAAGAATGTCCGCCGAGGGATCTTCAATACGCTGATGGAAGACTCGGTAGACAAACTCAAGGAGAAATATCCGATGCCCAAAGATGCCGATGACGATCAAAAAGAGAAAATGGAAGAGCTCTACGCCTATGGCGCAGCATTCATCGACAAAGTCGTGAAGAACGAAATGCGCCGCTTGGTGTTGGAAGAAGGAACGCGCATGAGCGGCCGCAAGGTCGATCAAATCCGTCCTCTCTCGGCAATGATCGATATTCTCCCCAACCGCGTCCACGGTTCCGCGCTCTTTGAACGCGGCGAAACGCAGGGACTCACCACCGTCACGCTCGGGGGTCCCGGCGATAAGCAGATTGTGGAAGGCATGGAAGGCGAGCATGAGCTTCGCTACATGCACCACTACAACTTTCCGCCGTTCTCCGTTGGAGAAACAAGCAACCGCCTGTTTGTCGGCAACCGCGAAATCGGTCACGGCAATCTCGCGCAGCGCGGGCTTGAGCCGGTGCTGCCACCACTCGAAAGCTACCCCTACACCATCCGCACCGTTACCGAGATTCTCTCGAGCAACGGTTCCAGTTCCATGGCTGCAACGTGCGGTTGCACGCTTGCGCTCATGGCTGCGGGCGTTCCCATTACCGCGCCGGTCTCGGCGATCGCTCTCGGTCTCATCTCTGACGAAGAGAAAGGGAAGTACATCATCCTCACCGATCTCCAGGACGAAGAGGACTTCGGCGGCGACATGGATTTCAAACTGACAGGGACGGAGAAAGGCATCACCGCGATCCAGATGGATATCAAAATTAAAGGTTTGCCGGATTCCGTGTTCGAAGAAGCATTGGCACGATCACGCACAGGGCGTTTGGAAGTGCTCAAGGTCATGCTTGCCGCGATCAAAGAACCGAGAAAGGAAATGAGTCCGTTCGCGCCGCGCATCGAGACGATTCAAATCGATCCCGCCGATATCCGCATTGTGATTGGCAAGGGTGGCGAGATGATTCAGAAGATCACGAAGGACTTGGGTGTGGAAATCGATATTGAGGATAGCGGTCTGATCTTCGTCACCTCCGTGAACGGCGAAGCGATGGAGAAGGCGAAGGCGTGGATCAAAGGATTGGTCGAGAAGCCCGAGGTTGGCAAAGTCTACAAGGGCAAAGTGGTGCGCATCATCGATGGCGTCGGCGCGATCTTCGAATTCCTTCCGGGCAAGGACGGCATGATCCATATCTCTGAACTCCAGTGGGGCCGCACCGAGCGTGTGGAAGATATTCTCCAGATGGGTCAGGAGACAGAAGCGAAAGTGATCGAATATGATGCTCTCGAAGGCAAGACCCGTCTTTCCCTCAAGCAGATGAAGGCTCCTCCTGAAGGTTTTGTTCCTCCTCCGCCTCGTCCGAGCTTTGGCGGTGGACGGCCGGGCGGTGGATTTGGCGGGCCGCGACGCGGACCGCCACGGAGATAATGATGACAATTCACTTCTTCACAATCACCCAGAAATTTTCACAGTCATGCTCTTTTCCGTAGAACATTCCTCCCTTGGGTTTCTTGATCGTGCGAAATTCGCTGATCAGGAATGAGGAATAGAATTTTCGGAGTTCTTTTTCATCGTAAACCTTGTCGATCTTGCCGCTAGGGTGGGCGTAGGTGTTGCGCTCAGGTTGCGGCGATGTTTTCAAGAGTTGGCTATGGAACGGACTCTTGTGAGAGATAGCGTAGATGAATAAGAATCCACTGGGCTTGAGTACTCGCATGAATTCATTGCGCGCGAATGCGCGGCCAACAGGGGATTCAATGTCTGTGGAGGCGAAGCAATCGATGCCGAAATCAAACGATGCAGATGGCCACGGCCACTCCACCGTCGCGTCCTGCATCACAAATTGCATTTTTTCGCTGGATATCTTTTTTTCGCGTGCGCGTTTGTCCGATTCTTTGATCGCAACCTCCGAAAAATCAAAGCCCGTCATATTCGCGCCTTGCTCAGCAAGCCAAATACAGTTGCGCCCTTTGCCACAGCCCATTTCAATTCCTGTGAGATTTGGAAATCGATCATGATGCTCCTGTAACCACTCCCAAAAGAGTGTCACGCCGCTCGAGGGCGTCTGATAATCCATATTCTTCACCATTTGCGGCGTTTTGTGTTCCTCATTCCACAGCTCTCGCTGCCGAGAGTGACGATCGGTGATCATTTCTTCGTGGAAGTATCAGTTTTGGTCTCTACTTTCGGTGGTGGTTCCTTTTTCGTCTCAGGCTTTGACTCTTTTGTTGATGCTTCCGGTTTCTTTTCTTCCTTCTTCTCCGTCGCACGTATCGGATCTTGAGATTTTTTGCTGTCCGTTTTGTACCAGCCGCTTCCTTTAAAATGCACTGCCGGTGGGGCAATCAGCTTCTCGGTTTTCTTACTCTTGCAGCGCGGACACGCGGGCTTCTCAGCACTTGCGAAGGGACGAGTGAATTCAAACACCTCGTTGCACGCGCGGCACTGGAAGTCGAACGTGGGCACGAGAAGAGAATATCAGAGTTAGCGGCTGCCGAAGAGCTTTCGAAGCCCACCCACAGCCAATGCACTGATCAAGACGATGCCTGTGATATCCAAAGGACTGAGAGGACCAAGAATGTCCGTGGTCAGAAACTCGCCGACGGAAGCAGTGTTTACCATATCTTAGTTTCTTTCATGAGTATTGCCGATTGCTCCATCCACAAGATCCATTCCAACATCGCCCGGAGCGCGGAAAACAGTGGCGACAGTTGAGGCGAGACCTGGTTCATTTACCAAATCGCCGAGTGATCTTCGGGTGCGTGCGAAGTATCCTTCCAATCGATTTACAGGTTTAACCTTACCATCAATCGAACGTGCTACTTTTTCGAATACGACATCTGTGACTTCGGTTAGCACGCTTGCTGCACCCCCAAGCGCATGAGTGGTGCCATCGACAAGATTTTGTTTGTCCTTCGGGAGATAGACGTAATCGTTTCGAAAACGGTCCCACCACTCTGCTCCATAAGAGTCAAAAGAGCCTCCAAACTCTCTCCCAATCAGCCGATGCTCTGCAACACTTTCCATGTCTCCATTATTGTTTTCTTTCAAGAAAAAGCCAGCAAAATGCCGGTTTTATCATTGTCGAAGTGCTTTGACTAGTGATTTGTGCCTTGGGGTAGCCCAGAGCCCTTGCACGGTGAATTGCCGTGATGTATAAACTTCGCGCTAATCCGTCGAAAGGCGGTTCGGTATCGCTCTTTCTCTCTAACGAACGGCCCTCTTCCTTCAAAAGGAGAGCGGTCGTTTTTTTAGTTTTCTGCCCTCACCCGGCTCGCTCCGCTCGCCACCCTCTCCCGCAAGCAGGAGAGGGTTAGCTGCATTTTTGCTGTATGATTCAGGCAATGCTCTCGAAAGCCTACCCTTCGCTTCGCTCAGGGCAGGCTCACTCCGACTCTCATGCTGTCCAAGGCTTATGATCCACAGGCTGTAGAGGACCGCATCTATGCGATGTGGGAGGAATCCGGTGCGTTCACGGCAGATGCAAAAAGTGAGAAAGAACCTTTTACCATCAGCATGCCTCCGCCCAATGCGACGGGGCAGCTGCATTTGGGACATGCCGTGATGCTCGCGTTGGAAGATATCTTTATTCGGTTCGCGCGTATGCAAGGGAAGGAGGCGCTGTGGGTCCCGGGGACGGATCATGCGGCGATTGCGACGGAGAGTTTGGTGATCAAGAATCTCCAGAAGGAGAGAAAAATGAAAGATCCGCGTGCGCAGCTGGGACGTGAGCAGCTTCTGAGCGAAATCCGTACATTCGTGGAGGCGAGCAAGAAGACCATCCGCGGCCAGGTTCGCAAAATGGGGTCTTCCTGCGACTGGAGCCGCGAGCGGTACACGATGGAACCCACGCTCAACCGATGCGTGAACGAAGTGTTTGTGAAAATGTACCGCGATGGGCTCATTTACCGTGGGCATCGTATTGTGAATTGGGATCCCAAGCTCCAGACGACTATTTCCGATGACGAAATTGTTCATGAAGAGCGGACGGAACCGTTCTTCACGTTCAAATATGGACCGTTCGAGATCAGTACCTCCCGTCCCGAGACGAAATTCGGCGATAAGTACGTTATCATGCATCCGGATGACAAGCGGTATGCCAAATATACGCATGGCGAGAAATTTGAATGTGAGTGGATCAATGGAAAAATCACAGCGGCGATCATCAAGGACAAATCTGCTGATCCAGAGTTTGGTACGGGAGTGATGACCATCACTCCGTGGCATGATCACACGGATTTCGAGATCGCTGAACGTCACAAATTGGAGAAAGAGCAGATCATCGGCTTCGACGGCAAGCTTCTTCCGATTGCAGGCGAGTTTAGTGGTATGCACATTGAGGATGCTCGCCCGAAAATTGTGGAGAAGCTGAAAGAAAAAGGATTACTTGTGAGCATTAAGCAAGATTACGTACATAACGTGTCTCTCAGTCAGCGGGGAAAAGGGATGATCGAGCCGCAGATCAAGGAGCAGTGGTTTATTGATGTAAATAAGAGAGTGGTTAAATGGAAGAGGCGCGAACTTAGTCTCAAGGAAGTGATGCAGGAGGTTGTAAAAACCGGTCAGATCAAGATCATCCCCGATCGTTTTCAAAAAGAATACTTCCATTGGATCGATAATCTTCGTGACTGGTGCATCAGCCGGCAGATCTGGTGGGGGCACCGGATTCCCGTGTGGTACAAGAATGACGAAGGATCTTCGGACATGCATGTAGGTGTGCAACCTCCAAAAGGGGACAGATGGACCCAGGACCCCGATACGCTCGATACCTGGTTCAGCGCAGCCCTCTGGACCTGGAGCACGCTCATTGATCCCGATCTGGCCAATGATTTTGACCTGAGTTTGGAAGATCTCCTGAAGAAGAGTCCGGATTTCCTTACATTTCATCCAACAGACGTGATGGAGACGGGGTACGACATTCTCTTTTTCTGGGTTGCACGCATGATTTTGATGACGACGTATGTGACGGGATCGATGGCCGAGCTCGAATACGGTCAGGTGCCCTTTGATACTGTCTACCTGCACGGCCTCATCCGCACGCGTGATGGACGCAAGATGAGCAAGAGCGATCCCGATACGATGATCGATCCATTGGATATGATCAGTAAGTACGGAGCGGATGCTCTGCGGCTTTCCATGATTGTGGGACAGAGCCCGGGCAATGATTCCCGTCTCTACGAAGAGAAAATTGCGGGATACAGGAACTTCGTCAATAAATTATGGAATGCGTCACGATTTGTGTTGATGAAGTGTGAAGAAGAAAAGGTCAACCCGCATGACATTGAAGATGGAGAATTGAAAGTAAATAATTTATCTCTCGCAGATAAAGCTTTGCTTTTCAAGATATACAATCTTTCCCACTTCGTCACAAATACTTTAGAAGGTAAGCAATTAAGCGTAGCAGGCGAGCAACTTTATGATTTTGTTTGGAGTTTTTATTGCGACTGGTATTTGGAATTGTCTAAGGGGTCAGCAAATCTTCATTTGTTGATTTACTCGCTCCGTACAATTTTAAAATTGCTTCATCCATTTTGTCCGTTTGTTACAGAAGAATTATGGAGCGTCTTCAAGTCCAGTAAGAGTCTAAATTTGATAGTAGTGACTTGGCCAAAAGCTCCTAAAAATTGGTCTATAGAATACAGTGAAGCTGATCATGATCTTTATCAAATCATCAGTGCTATCACCGCCATTCGTAAACTGCGCAGTGAGCAGGGGATTGAGCCGGGAAAAGAAGTAACGGTAACTATTTTCAGTAAAGACCACACAACCCTTTTTGATTCTCAAGCTGAACATATCCGCCGCATGGCAAAAGTGGGATCACTCACACTCTCGGGAAAACCAGAAAAGTTGAAGAATACCGTCGTGGCCATTCTCTCCGGTGCAGAAGTGCATCTCTCTTTGGAAGGATTGATCGACAAAGATGCAGAGGTGAAGAAACTCACAGCAGAGCATGCGGATCTCACCCGCTATGCAAAAAGCATTGAAGCGAAGCTGAGCGACAAGTCCTTTACCGAGAAAGCTCCGGTGAAGGTCGTGACGATGGAAAAGAACAAGCTTGAGGAGACAAATGATAAGCTGAAGAAGATTGAGGAGCGGTTGAAGAGTTTTTCAGCGTGAAAAGCAGAACGTTCCATACCCCTATGGAACGTATTTTATGGCTTATGTATAAGAAAATACTGCCTCCATAGAATTTTTCTTTCTTGCACCTCATTGTCATCAAAATATGTGCGCAATAGAGTTCTATCATGACTATACGATATTATTCCTCTTACCGACGCAAGAGTTGGAACGATGCCCAGTTACTCAAAATTGCTGATGCCCTATGGGATGTAGCTCAAGTTATTGTTGCTACATTTTCCATTCCACTTTTCTTTGGTGACGTGTCATTTTCCAGGGCATCTGTTGGTGTTTGCATTGCAATCATGCTATGGTGTTCGGGAATTTTCCTCTTACGTCGATGTGGCAAGTGATTTCTTCCATTGATCCGGTCATAGCATTCTATCTGTTTATTGGTGCTGCGGCGCTAGTCGTCACGTATTTTGCAGACAAGATGTACGTGCCGGATTCAGAGTTTCGCCGCCGTTCACGACGGCGAACCCACACCGTCGTACACTGATACATCTAACATCGGATTCGTCCCACTCTTCACGCTCAATGCTGATCCTCGCGTGATGGAATTCCTTCCGAAGCGCTGATGAAGGGAATCAAGAGATTTTTGAATGGATTCCTCTCGATCCGAAGATTTTGGATTATCAAAAAGTGAGAATTGCGAAGCGCCGAGAGGCACCAAATGCCAAAGGGCGAGACCAACTTGAGTATAGGAAAGCGCTGAGTCGAAAATCTTTTCCATACACTGATGCATAAAGGGCAAAATGGCATCTGCAGTCTGACTGGGCTGAGGGAGAGAAGCATTTGCTCCGCAGTGGTCATAGTCGTGATCGCTGCCCAGCCGAAGCCAGACAGAAATTCCTTTGCACATCAGTTCATGCCGCCGCATCTTGAGGACGGTGTACTCCAAATGCTTCAGGAGGTGTGCCCAGAGCAGGTCGCGGCTCTTTGTTTGCTTGAAACTCCTGCAACGACTCACAGATTTTGGCGGAGCACTCTCCCCAGTCACTTGAGAGAGTGATTCGCCAAGCAGTTCGCGCTGTAATTCCACTCCCGGTCGGCCGAAGTAGCTCAGAAGTTTTTCTGTGGGTGCTTGAGCGATGTCCCATGCGGTTTTCCAGCCTTCTTTTTCTGCGTGAATATTTCTTCTTTTTCCAATTCCTGGGATCGCAGCAGCTGGACGATCGCACAGAAATTCTTTCATGCCAATTGACTGTCCAATGACGGTAATACCGGCAGGCTTCCTATACTCACTCGCCATCTTCGCAAGCAATTTGCTTGGTGCAACTCCCACAGAGACCGTCAGAGCCGTCCGCTTGAGAATCATCTGTTGAGTATTCTTTGCCCAATACTCCAGATTTTTCGGGAGTCCCCCGGCCAGACTCGGCAAATCCAGAAACCACTCATCAATCGACATCTGTTCCACTATCGGACAGCTTTCACCGAGAATGGATTCAATCTCGTGTGAGGCACGTGCGGCTTCGTGAAAGTCCGATGGAATTCGGATAGCGTCTGGAGTCAGTGTAAGCGCATCTACTAGCCGCATGCCCGTTCTCACCCCCTTCGCTTTCGCTTCGTAGCTTGCAGCAATCACGCATCCGCCGCCCATACCGAGCGCCAAGAGGGGCTTTCCCCCCAAGCGAGGGTTCTTCCGGACCAGGACGGAAGCGAAGAAGGCGTCGACATCAATATGAGCGATGCAAGAATTATGAATCATGAATCATGAATTACGTACGTAGTTCTCTTCTTAATTCATTATTCATAATTCATGTCACAATTTTCGAATAACTCCTTTTACGATTCCTGCAATCTTCAACTCCTCCCGTGCATGGAGCTCCGGGTACTTATCGTTCTCCGCTTTCAGGAAGTATTTGCCTTTCTCCTTCACCAGTCGCTTGAGGGTGAATTCGCCATCCAGGATGCCGACGACGATATCGTGCATTTTCGGCTCTCGGCCCCGCTCTACAACCACCAGATCGCCTTCGTGGATACCTGCGTTGATCATGCTGTCGCCCTTCACGCGAAGCAGGAAGGTCGACGCTTTGTCCCGTACCAAGTAATTCTCAATGGTGATCGTTTCCTCCGCCTGCTCCTCCACAGGTGCGGCAAATCCCGCCGCAATGGGACCGAAGAGAGGGAGCATCATGGGCGCATGGCTCTCCGGGAGCGGCTGTTCCATAATCTTAATGCGTCCCTTGGGATCTTTTTCCAGATGTCCGCTCTTAAACAGCACCATGACGACTTTTGCGACCGCATTCTTGCTGCGTACGCCAAAGGCAACCGCGAGATCGGCAAGAGAAGGCGAATAGCCGCGCTTCTGCTGGAACTCTCGGATGTAGCTCAACACAGTGCGCTGATGAGAGGTGAGAGCTTCGGTAGCGGTGGGCATGGTGACGAGTGGGAACGAACCCGCCTTCGTCCGCCTCGGCGGACTTCGGTGGGCAGGCGTCCACCAGCATAGGTGTACGTTTGTTCACTGTCAAGACTTCTGCGTACTTGGAGTTGCTATGAACAATTACGCATGTACAACATGGGAATTGCGCGGGATGAATGCAACTTTTGCACGAAGTTGGGCCATAAAATCTGATGGAGAATCTTCCGATGGAACTTCTACTGGATGAAAAGTTGTTGGTTCATGGTAATTAGCGACTTTGGCCAAAGATATTCTAGATCCAGAAAGGAGTAATTCTGCAGGGCTCATGACACCGTAATGTTCACATGTGTGAGCAGTATCTTTTCCTCCTTGCAATTGAACAATTGGGCAGTCGTCACGCTTGCAGTGGCAGTTGGGATCCATACATTCAGGAGATGAATTGCCTATTCTATACGACTGTTGTGCTGCGAAAGATAGTCCTCAAGGCATGGAAAGTGACGTGAAATCCAATAAGGCCTTGTGCATGAGCAAAAGTCGATGCCATTGAAGTCTTTACGGATTGGGCAATTCTTTTATCCAATGACATCCAAATCTTTATGTTTCTTGAGTTCCATGTAGGTGATAGTCCAGACGGTCTGCTTGAACACGTGCAGATAGGCGAAAAAGTAACTGGCAATCAGAGTGAGAATAAAGCCCACAATAGAGCCGATGACCCACGTGAGGACCGTGGAGAGAAAGGTCCCCAGGAGCAGGACAATGCCGATGATGATTCCCGGAATGATGACGACGATCGCCGCGTTCAGGATGATCCGGAGACTGATGACGAAGAGCAAAAGCAGCAGGAACATGATGTGCCCCAGGTAGCTGATGATCAGCTTGAAGCTCTTGCCCATCGCGGTGAACATTCCCAGCCGGTCGATGACCACCGCTTCCTGCGAAAAGCTGAAAAAGAATCGCATGATGTTACTGGAGAGCCATACCGTCCACAAAATCACGATCACCGCGCCCCCCGCACTGCCGCCGACATAACGGATGATGACAGAGGTGAGCGTAATGCAGGTGGAAAGGCTGCCGAGAGCGAAAATCTCATGGATCGCGAAGATCGGAAAAAAATTGTAGAGCGCGAGCACCATGCCGCCTTTCACGGGCTCTCCCGTATGTGATTTCGCGGCGAGTCCGATAATCGCGCCAAGGGCCATGTGGGGGAAGAAGAACTCGATGACGAACAGGAGTCCGAGAAGGATCAGAAACGTCCAGAAGAACCAGACCGGCATGCTGTTGTAGATCGCGATTTCGATGTCGAAAAATCCGGCCCCGCCGTTGCCCCAAAAGTATTCGTAGAGAAAATACACCTGGTAACTGATCAGTTTGATACTGAGCAGTAACTCAAAAAACGACGACGTGCAGCCCCAGCGACGAAGCGCCGCCTCGCGACGAGTGATGGCCCAGGCCTCGGCAATGATCTCGCGGGGGGTCATTGAAGGGGAATCAAGTCCTGGAGAGGAGTGTACTCGTAATCAGTGCCAAGAATAACCGTGATTTGCCCCGGCTTTTCGGGAGCAACCTGGGCAGGAAGGGGAGCGACAGGGAGGTGCAGGAGCCCCGCGAAGAATTCGGCAAGGTCTTCGTCGGCTTCGGTGCGGGCGACGACCACGGACACAGGAAGCTTGGGCGGATTCTTGCGGTCATCGGACGCGTTATCACTTTCCACGTTCTCGAATCCATAGCGGATCAATTCGTTGCCGAGTCGCCTGCCCACGCCGGATTTGGCACCGGCATTCAGGACGCGTACCTCGGGATTGCTCAGGATAATTGTGCGATTCTGGAGGAGGAGATGGACGAACGCCTGTATTTGCTTCCACGTGACCGGGTATTCGGGAATCGAGAAGGGGAGAAGAACAGATGCACCGTCGAACTGGTCTCGGGGCGGCGTGTACAGGAAACCGCCGGGTGTCGCGAATGGCGAAAAAATGCCGGTTTCGATGTTCAGCGTCTGGTTGATGATGTTTTTGCGATCAATGCGTTCCCCGAGTTTCGCTGCACCGAGTATTTCGGCAAAGGTCATCGTGGTTTCCACGTGATCGGAGAGGATCTTGAGGAGCTCCGTGAGCGTGCCGGGACTGCGCGCGATGCCGCTCGCTTTCGCTTTCTCTCCCAATGCCTGCAGAAGCTGTTGCTGGCGGGCCGACCGTCCGAAGTCGCTCGTGGTATGCCGACTGCGCGCGTACTTGAGCGCCGTTTCGCCATCCATGTGCTGCATCCCCTTACGGATTTCGAACGCCTCGAAGGTGTAATTCGGTCCGGGATACTCGGTATCCACAATGTCGTAGGGAACATCAATGTCCACTCCTCCCAGCGTATTCACTACCTCGACGAACGCGGTGAAATCGACTTTCACGACATGGTGAATCTCCATGCCCAACTTCCTGCCGATCTCCGCGCCTAGTTCCTTCATGGAGAGTTGCGAGGCGACTTGCGATGTCAGTTTATCCGTGTACCGGAGATAACTTTTGTAATTCCGATAGAGCTCGTTGATCCGGCCTTTGCCCATTTTCTCCGTGGAGAGGGCATATAAATCCCGGGGGAGCGAAAGCATCACGACGCTCTTCGTCTTCCACGGATCCAGGCTCACGACCATGATCGAATCGGTCAGATCGATGCCGTCGTGGTCTTTATCGCCGCCGCCAAGCAGCAGAAAATTGGTGAATCCATGCTCATCCGCCGGCAATTCGGCACCTGCAACGGACAGGAAATTATGGATCGTCAGAATCCTCAGGCTAACGAGCGCCTGTACCGTTCCTGCGAGAATTATGAGGCCGAGGAGGACGGAAAGGAGGATGACCGTGAATTTCTTGAGGATGCGGACGCGCTGCGTTTTGCGGTCATCTTCCTCCTTGCGCACTTTCCACTTACCGTAGAGAGCGAGAAAGAGCGTGCCGAATTTTAGAAAAAAAGGGGCAGTCTTGAGTGCGACGCCTTTCCAGTGCGAAGGCCGCTCGTCACGGATTCTGCGAGTGGTAAAAGTCATGCCGGGGCAGTTTAGAGGAAGCGAGGGTGTTCAGAAAGGGTATGAGCGTATTAAAAGAAGCCAATGAAGCCAAAGATGCCAAGGAGAATTGGCTGGTGGATCAAGTAGATAATGAGGGCATGTCTTCCTGGCCAGCTGAGAACCCTCACCACCTGGCCTTCCTTCAGAAACATAGGGGAGTGTCGCACATAGACGAGATAGCCAATCGCGTATCCCATCAGCACGACTCCAAACCACGGGATTAGTGGAATGTAATCTACTGTTGCGAAATTTGGTGACATGATGCCGAGCGGCAGAAGTAGGGGATTACCGCTTCTCATCTCGAAGACAACCGGACCCAAGGCGATCAGGGGAATACTGAGCAGGATGTTCCATTCTCGCAACCGTGCGAAGAAGGGCAGGAGCAGAATACTCACGCCGATCATCTGCAATATGCCGAAGCGGACGTAGGTTTCGGGTTCAGCGAAGTACGTGACTGCACTCACAAGCATTCCACATGCAACGACGAAGACTCCCCGTTTTACATATTTCTTGTAGAGGCCCAGAAAACTTCTATTTGGATGTTTTTCCCGGTGACGTTTCCAGGAAATTGCGAAGCTTGCTCCCACGAGAAGTAAAAAGAGCGTCACGGTTGCTTGCTGCAGGAGTAGCCATCCTCCGCTGAACGTATCGATGTCCCATCCGTAGATTGTCTGCAGGTCGAACGCCGCATGAAAAATGATCATCATCGCGATCGCGAGTGTGCGGAGAAGGTCGAGTTCGAGGTAGCGCGAGTTCATATCGATATCGTACGCTGTTTAAAAAGCCAAAATCCAAAAGCCAAATACCAGGGAAGATCGAAAAAAATAAAAGTCGGAAAATTTTAAAATTGGAATGTGTAATTTCCCTGGTATTTGGTTTTTGATGCTTGGATTTTTATGAAAAAAACCCTCTTGCGAGGGTTTCTTCGAATTACTCAGTGATGAGCATTCCTTACGCTGCCATGCGGTTTCCACGCTCGGCGTCGAAACACGCCTTGCAGAGGACCGGGCGGCCACCTTCCTCGACGGGGCGAGGTTTAAAGGGGACCTGGCACTGTGCACCGCACTTGCCACAGACGGCATCATGCATTTGCCTATCCTGCATGCGCTCGTTCTTGCGCTTTGAGCGGCAATCTTTGCACCGCTGGGGTGCAGAGAGCTGCTTACTGGCGTAGAACTCTTGTTCACCATCGGTGAACGTGAATGTCTGTCCGCAATCGCGGCACTGTAGCTGCTGATCAGCCATAAAAGAGAAAGAAGGAAGTAATGTGCAGGCGGCCTGCCTGCGAGGAGCTGGTTTCCTTCTTTCCTGTGCGTCAGTATGGACCGATCGACTCTACGGAAGGAATTGCTAGGGGCAGTGTACAGGATTTGGCGAAGGTGTCAATTGGTACGAAAGCGCTAAGAGAACGACTCATGATTCCCTTGCCACATCCGGTCCTCTCTCGCGCGGGCGCATAGAAAGCCTATTGTTTACAATGGAACTCAGCGGAACCACAGAGAATCGGCGTTCTCGATGCCACTGCTCCGCAATATTCTGGAGATCAGAGAATTGAACGATTTGGTCGAAACGCTGACCGTGAAGCTCAGAAAGAAGGGAGCGCAATTCCACCGCCCACCACGAAAGGAATTGCCTCTCCGGTTCTCCATTTTCCGTGATGAGATGCAGCTGCCGTAAGGCTGCGACCTCCTGGTCCCGCGACCCCCGGTTGAGCAAAATGGAACGGAACATACTTGCCGTGACGTCCGCCTGCTGCGCACTCATGAACGATGACAATTGTTCTCCGGTGAGTTCCGTCCAGATCCGTTCGCGCAGCAGCGACGACTCCACGAGGAACTCCGATGCCGTTTGCGTACCGATGTTCGTGAGTCGGGCGTTGTTGAAGCCGAGAGCATTCAGTCCTCCCTGGATGGGAATGGTCGTTCCATTCTGCGTCAGTGAGCACTGAAGCCTTCCATTTCGCAGGTCTACGGTTACATCTGCCCCCCCGATCGTTCCAACGAGTCCTTGTGGCGTGCGTCGAAGTGCTGACGACGTGAGCATGGCAAATGCCAGGTCACCACCACCTTGATTCACAAGCGCTCCGAGAATCTGTACATCTGCTGGCGAGAGCTGATCCAGGTTGAGGCGTGCGTGCTGTAATGCGAGTTGATTCGTGACTTGCTCTCGGAGGATCTGTTGTTGCATCTCTCTCTGTTCTCGCGATTCTGCTGCACTGACGGACTTCTGTGTTCTCTCAGCAGTTACCAAGAGCATACCGATGCTGCCATGTCCCGCGTCAGCAGCTCCTTGGAATATTTCCCGTATACGACGTTGTTTTTCTGCGGGGAGGAGAGTGTTGTTGGTGATGATCTCACGAACATTGCGGAACTGCTGCCCATCGCCGAAATCGGCCAGGGAGAAGTACTGCCGGGTAAGCAGATATTTTCCATACGCTTCTCTGCTGGTCCATACCCGAGATCCTAATTCTTCGACGTCTTGTGCAGTGAACTCCACTTCTGGTGCTGAGCGTTGCAGGGCTACAAGAACTTGTTGATGGATTGCATTGATAACGATTGAACGCTGTCCTCGATCCTCAATTGCATATGCAGAGAGCATTTGTCCGTAGAAGGCAGTGATTCCTGGCGGATATCCTTCGGCCTGCCATTCACGAATCACAACGTTGAATGCAGATCGACGTTGCTGTGCCTTCTCACTATCTAATTGTTCATTGCGTTGTGGTTGTAACAGGCGCAGGAGCCGTTCTTCCTCATTGCGAATCATCTGATTTGCCTGTTCCCTCAGGAGGATGGTTTCCTGGACCAGCCCACGTGGATGCCTCTGCAGTTCTTGCTTGCGTCGTTCCTCCAAAAGCTTGTCGAATGCATTCGTAGAAGTGCGCAAGCTTTCCACACTTGCAGTGGCGTCGCGCTCTCTTTCAAGCGCAGACGCATTGATCATCTCACGTGCACGTTCATTGCTATGGGATGATGAATGGAAAGTATTTTGCATGTGATTTTGATATGAAGCATTGAGTCTAATGCACGCCTGCCTCCACCAAAGATTTTCTCAACACGGCTGGTTGTTTATATTTATGTTATTTTAACATAATTTGGTATTTATGTAAATAGTACGAAAAAAGGCGGCTCAATGCCGCCTTTCCAGATTCAGAATGTGACCGCAGGCGGGAACGCCTGCTGCTTATTTGAGCGTTACCTTCGCACCTGCCGCCTCCAATGTCTTCTTCATCTTGTCGGCATCTTCCTTGGCGACGTTCTCCTTGATCATCTTGGGAGCGCCGTCGACCATCGCCTTGGCATCGCCCAGGGCAAGGCCGGTGACTTCGCGCAGCGCTTTGATCACCGCGATCTTCTGCGCGCCGGATTCGGTCAGCTCGACATTGTAGCTGCTCTTCTCTTCTGCAGCCACAGCGCCTCCTGCAGCCGGAGCGGCAGCAGCGGCGACGGGAGCGGCGGCGGAAATGCCGTATTCCTTTTCCATGTACTTGACCACGTTGTTGAGACTGATGACATTGAGCTTCTCGAGGGCGGTGATAACTGCCTGCTCTTCGGGCTTGAGGGTGATAGTGGCGGCGTCGGCCATAACGAGAGGGGAAAGAGGATAAGAGGGTAAAGAGGACGAAGAGGAACTCAGCGCGCCCTTTCTGGGCGCAATAGGAAATCAAATTATGCAGTTTGAGCAGCGGCAGGTTGCTGCTTCGCTTTCTCACTCAATGCGCGCGCGAAGCCAGTCAGCGGTGAGCTGATGATGGACGCGAACGACCTGAGTGGTGACTGGAGCATGCCGGCGAAGGTTGCGAGCAGGATCTGGCGGCCGGGGATGGTTGCGAGCGTTAACGCATCGTTCTTGCTGAGGAGCTTGCCTTCAAAAAATCCACCCACGAATGAGACTTGCGGATGTTCTTTGCTGAAGGCAAACGCTACCTGTGGGCCGACGATAGGATCGGTGATGCTGAAAATGCAGGCGACGGGACCGGCGAGATCTTTTTCCTCCGGAACGGGGAGTCCTTCTTCCTTCGCCGCAATGCGCATGAGGGTTTTCTTCGCCACTTTCATTTCCGCTCCCGCGGCGCGGAGCTTGCGGCGCAGTTCGCTGACTTCGGAGACTTTCAAGCCGATGTAATTGGCAAACACCACCGACTGCGAGGACTTCATTTTGTCCTTCAGTTCTTTCAGCTGGGCCGACTTTTGTTCACGGGTGAGAGCCATAAAGCTTGTGGGTGGGGAGATACCCTTCGACTCGTCGCCCTTGCGGGCTCCTCGCTCAGGGTTGTTTGGCCAGCGGCTCGCTGCGCTCGCTCTTGGCCAAACAAAAAGGTCTCCCAACGATTAGTACGTCCGGGAGACCAGCGAGGAACACGGCACGAATCACCAAGCCGGGGCCGAGTAACCGATGCTGTATTCCTCGGAGGGGCTTATTTCGGCCTGCGGCCTTGTGCCCTCGGTCTTCGGACGTAGGGGCATTCTACTCAGGAGCCGGGAGAAGTCAAGGAAAAGGCCAATAGTCGCAGAAAGAAGCCAAAGGTTTTCTTCAAAAAACCCGCGTATTTGCTAGAATGACCACTCCCATGCCCGCGCCATCCGCTTCGCTCACCGCGATCCTCCAGACTCTCGATGCAGCCAAACTGCCGGTGGAGCAGCAGAAGCTGCGGTCACTGATCGAGTATGCGGATAAGCTCTACAAAGGAGCGATGCACTGGACGGGAGTCACGATGCTCGAACACACGCTCGGAGTCCTCAACGTGCTCCTGCCGTTCCAACCCGATAGCGATACCGTGACGGCATGTCTGCTCATGCATGCGCTCGAGAGCAAAGCCATCAGCACCGTCGAGTTGCAGGAGGAGTTCGGGCCGCGCGTGCGGGCGCTCGTGAGCGGCGTGCATTTGCTGTCGCACGTGAACCTGCTCAATCGGCAGAACAGCGTCGAGGATCTGCGGCTGATGCTTTTGAGCGTCGCCGATGACATCAGCATCATCCTCATCGTGCTCTCCAAACGCTGCTTCGCGCTCGAGCGCATCGGGAAGTTGCCTGTCGCCGATCGCAAGAGAGTCGCGAGCGACTCGCTCTACCTGTTTGCCCCCGTCGCCGCGAGACTGGGTATCCACACGCTCAAGCAGCGGCTGGAAGCGCTCGCTTTTCCCATCGCATACCCCGCGGATGCCGAGAGAATCGCCGAACAGATGGAGCAGGTGCAGGGTCGGTATGGCCCCTTCCTCACATCGGCGGCGGAGGAACTGCGCAGGTCACTGTTGGAACAAGGCATGACGCTTTCCGTCTACGGGAGAGAGAAGCAGCACTACAGCATTTTCCTGAAAATGAAGAGCAAGAGCCTCTCGCACGTCGAAGGTTTGCCGGATCTCTTTGCGCTCCGCGTGCTCGTGGACACCGAAGAGGAGTGTTACCAGGTGCTCGGGGCGCTGCATCGCATCGGGCGTCCCGTGACCAATCGTTTCAAGGACTATATCGCCTTCCCCAAGCCGAACGGGTACCAGAGCCTCCACACGACGGTCGCGAAGCTCCCCGGTATTCCCGAAGGAGTCTTCGTGGAAGTGCAGGTGCGCACCAAGGCCATGCACCGCGAAGCCGAGTACGGCATCGCCGCGCACTGGAGTTATAAGGAGGGGGGATCCGCGCAGCGGACAGTGCAGCGCGTTGCACTTCAGCAGGCACTGGCCTCGCAGCATTCGGTCGAGAGCGAATCGAGCACCAGCGCGCGTCTTGCCGATCACATCTTCGTCCTGACGCCGAAGGGAGACGTGGTCGAACTGCCCGAAGGAGCGACACCGCTCGATTTTGCGTTCCAGATCCATACCGACCTCGGTCTCAGCTTCCGCGCTGCCCGGGTGAACGGTTCCATCGTGCCGCTCGATTACGAACTGGAGAACGGCGATGTGATCGAGATCGTCACGCAACGGGTGCCGCATCCGTCCACCGAATGGTTGCAACTGCTCAAGATGGCGTCATCGCGTTCGCGGCTGAAGCGCTACCTGAATACGCTTCACCGCGAAGAAGATCTTTCGCGCGGCAAAGGCTTGCTCAACGAGGAACTCAAGAAGCGGAAATTGCCGGTGCTCGACAGCGATCTCTCGCTGCTGCGTGAGCACGACGGCGCAAAGCTCTCTACGACCGAGCGCGAAGATCTTCTCGCAAAACTCGGGCAGGGGACCGACAGGCCGAGCGCGCTCATCATGCGGCTCGATCTCCTGCGTCCGCTGCGCTCCGCTCTCCCGGCTGCTCAGTTATCGAAACCCAGGAAACGCTTCCAGCGAAAAGATGCGCTCGTGGATCTGGAAGGCGACGTTCCCATGCCGCTCAAGTTCGCCAAATGCTGTAAGGCCAACGAAGGAGACCGAGTAAAGATCATCAGCATCATCACGCGCGCTGGCGATGTGATGATTCACACGGCGAAATGCAAAAATGCTCTCCGGGGGAATCCCGAGAGGAGAATTGGGGTGAAGTGGAGGAGGGAATCGTAAAGCTCGTTAACTAGTTAACTCGTTAACTCGTGTTTAATTGTGGATCACGACTGCAAGATACGAGTTATCGAGTTAACGAATTAGCGAGCAAGCATTTCTTCCACCAATTTCTCCACTCTCTTCCGCCACTTGAGTTCTTCGTAGCCGTCGCTTCCTTCGGCGTAGTAGGCCTCCGCGTTCTTTCGCTCTGCATCGGGAACATCTTTCAGTAGATCGCTGATGGCGGTAGCGAGTTCTTCGGGCGTCATCTCGATTTTCTTCTCATCAATCAGCCATTGAATGGCGAAGCGCAGCGTCAGGCGCTTGGTGGCCTCCTCCGTCAGTTCTTTCTGCAGATTCTCCACCGTGCGGTTGGTCTGCTTGAGCCACTCTTCCATCGTCGTCTTCTCGCGTTCCAGATTACTTGCGACTTCGTCGAAGATCATCCGCTCCTCGTGCGCAATCAATTCAGGCGCAAGATCAATGGAGGTTGCGGTGCGGATGCCCTCGAATAATTCCTTCTCACGGCGTGACCGGTCCGTCTGCGCATCCTGGTCCTTCAGCGTTTTCTCGATGCGGCCTTCAAGATCAGCCAGAGATTCGCCTAGCTGATGCTCCTTCACGAATGCGTCCGTACACTGGGGCATCTGCACCTCCGCGACATTCTGGAGAGTCGCAGAGAAATCGACGGGTTTTCCCTGCAAATGCTTGGCGTGATAGTCGGCGGGGAAGGTGAGCGTGAAGGTTTTCTGGTCGCCTTTCTTCATTCCGATAATCGCTTCCTCAAAGCCGGGGAGAAGAGCTTTGCTCCCGAGTGTCAGACGATAACCGGACGCTTTGGTCCCCTCGACTTCCTTGCCGTCGGCGTTTCCCACGAAATCGAGCATCACCTCGTCTCCGTCGGCGGCGGCGCGATCCACCGGGTTCACCGTGCGGTACTGGGTCTTCAGGTAGTCGATCATGCGATCGACGTCCTTCTTCTCGATCTTCGATTCCGCTTTCTTCACGCGGATCTTGTCGGCGCCCTTCACTTTCACCTCCGGCCGCTCAACGAACGTCAGTGTGAGCGTGAGAGGATCGCGCGAAGTTATATCGACCTTCGGCGGAATGATCGGCTGGACCTTGTGCTCTTTCAGGAGCACATCAAAGGCTCCGGGCAGAAGGATCCGGACCGTCTCTTCACTCAACTGGGACGGATCGATTTTCTGACGCAGGAGATCCTCGGGCGCCCGCCCGGGCCGGAATCCTTCGATGCGAATGCTCTCGCCCAGCTTCTCGACGGCCTTGGCCTCGGCTTTGGCGGATTCCTCGGCCGTGAAGGTCACGGTCGACTGCACGCGGGACTGCTTGAGCTTCTTGGGAGGGGTGATAGTGGGCATGGGCCGTCGGTATTATCGCTTCGCGTTCTTCCCCTGCCAGTGCAGCAGGAGCGGAGCAGCGACCAAGTAGGAAGAGTACACACCCATGACGGCGCCGAAGATGAGCGCGAGAATGAACCAGCGGATGCTTTCGGCACCCATGACGAACAGCGTCGTGAGCATGATGAGAATCGACACAGTGGTGCCGGCCGTGCGCCACACGCATTGCTTGAGAGCGGTTACGATCACGATCGAGAGATCATCCGAGCGCTGTTCAAACGTCAGGTTCGCGCGAATGCGATCGAAGACCACGATGGCTTCGTTGGTGGAGTAGGCGAGAATCGTCAGAAGCGCTGTGACGAAGAGCGTGTCGAATTCGAAGCTCGTGAACCATCCCAGCACCGTAAACGCGCCGATCGTCAGAACGACGTCGTGCATGAACGCGATCACGACGATAATCCCGAATTTCCACGGATTCAGTTTTCTGGGGAGTTTGCGGAAGGCGATTGCCAAATAGAGGACCACGGCGATGGAGGCGATGCCGATCGCTTGCAGTGATTTTTTCTTGAGGCTGGAGGAAAGGCTGGGCCCGATGGTGTTGTACTTGAGCTCCTTTACATCACCGAGCGATTTCTTCAGGTGCTCCAGGAGCGTGAGGTGTTCTTCGTTACTCATTGGGCGCATGCGGAGAATGAACGCTTCCTCGTTCGCCGTTTTGATGGTCGTGACCGTGGGATTCCCCAGGCTCTGCAACGTTTCTTTTTCGTAAGATGCCAGAGCGGCGACCACATCGGCTCGGGTCTTCCCCGCGGGGAGTTGAATCTGCATCAACGTTCCGCCTGTGAACTCGATACTGTACTTCGGTCCCGGGGCGACGAAGAGCACGACGGACACGATCACGAGGAGTGCCGAGAGAGCCAGGAAATATTTGCTGAGCGAACGGAAGGACATCCCGACTAGAATCGTGAAGAATGCGGCACGAATCAAGGGGATTCTGTCATTCCTTTCTCACAGACACCGTGAACGTGTCTGCATCGGCTTCCACGCTCCAGAGCATTCCTTTCTCGCTCCTGCGTCCGTTCAAGAGCCACATCCATCCCGGTTCTCGTAGAACGTCTGCAGCGAATCGATCAACCAGGGCAGGGGAGAGGTGCCCGCCGGCGATGGGAGAGCCGGAAAGCGAGGGCAGGGCAACATCCACTCTGTTTCGCGTCAGCTGGTTGAGCCATTCCCTGTTGTTTGTGAAAACGACCTCCCGTGCGCGCGTTGCGCTCCCCAGCATCCGCGTTCCGTTTCCTTCCCGAGTCTGCCGCACCGTCCAGCCGTTGATGCTCTCCATTCGGTCTTCCAC
This sequence comes from uncultured Candidatus Peribacteria bacterium, assembly GCA_964449445.1. Taxonomy (GTDB): domain Bacteria; phylum Patescibacteriota; class Gracilibacteria; order Peribacterales; family Peribacteraceae; genus JABFSS01. The sequence goes on from CAYUZT010000001.1 coordinate 192,254, forward strand.
TTGTGCGGGATCGCTCTGGAGAATGCTCCACGTCACTTCCCGGTCGAGCTTGCGTTCCAGTACGACAGAACCTGCCAGCTGCATGCGAAAGCGATCATGAACCGCCGCGAGGCGCTCCCGCAGATCCACACTGTCCCGCATGGTGCTGGAGAGGAAAAAGGAGAGAGCGCCCGTACCTGTCGTGCGTACGCTGAGAGCGGATTCCCCGGCAAGAAGCGGTGCAATGTCATAGGTCCAGCTCCATTCACCTCCCAGTAGTTGCCCGGCAAACCTCGTGAGGATGCCCTGCTGAATCAGGCGTTCGCTTTCCGGCAGAGCTTTCCAGTGTGCGTCGAGCGTGGTCAGAGGATTCCCGAGCGCTAGACTGAAATCCGCAGCGGGAGTGAGCGCAGCAATCCGCGGACTCTGGATGCGGGGGAGATCGAGCGGCGTTGCGAGAATCCGCAGTATCGCTTTCTTCTCCTGCAGAGCGAGGAGCACTGTTCCAGAGGCCTGCATCAGCGGACGCAGGCGAGGGGGAAGTGTCGCAACTGTGGCAGGCGCGTTCTGCACGAATATCCACGGCTGTGTGCGGTCGATTCCTCGCGCGAGCGTCGAGAACGCGTGCGAGGATCGAAGGCTCTCGCCCGCATCCAGGAGCATCTGCTCCACAGCAGTATCGGACGCGAGAAGTTCCTGACGACCGATGCGCACATTCACCGACGGTAGGGGATTCTCTTTAATGGGAGAGGCAAGCACCCAGAATTCTCCTTTCCCCGGCACAGTGATGACCCCGAGGTCGAATTTCCCCTCAAAGACGGGCACGGTCTTGAGGCTCCCGAAGACCGACTGGAATGTACGTAGGTCTTCGTGCGTCGCATGCGAGAAGAGTGCGACCGTCGATTGTGCGGGGAGCACTCCCTCCAGCGGGGTGGGCTGCCAAAGCACGAAGAGACCGGCAATTGCTCCTCCAAGAATGATCATCGTCCCGACAACCGAGAGAGAAATGACCCGAAGAGGAGAAAGGCTCACCATAAGTATTTACCGCATTCTAGCAGCCATTTCCGAGCCTGCCTGCCCTGAGCTTGTCGAAGGGTCTTCTTGAATACAATTTGTATGCATAAAACAATTTTAGCCCTACGGCTAGAGCAATATATTGCATTAAAAAATTACGGGCGTACGATGCTTCGATTTGCATCACGCAAATCATTCACACCCACAAGAAGACAAACACTCACACGCCTTCGCTCTCCGAGCTTCGGACGCGCAGGCAGGGTCCGGACCCCAAACATACAAGAAAAGAATACAACAGACCGATCGTTCACAACACTACGACGAATAGGAACTAGGAATTAGGAAGTTAGGAACAATGTATTTGTGTCCTAATCTCCTAATTCCTAACTTCCTCGATCAGAGAGAGGACTGGGCACAAAGATTTTTACTTTTTTGCTCCCACCCCCCTCTCTGCTCTGCGATGTCGCGCCGTGGATGCGAGGTTACCACCAGCGGCGTGCTCCTTTTCTCCCCAGTGTCCCCTCAGAGCCTTTGTGCACTGCACGGTGGACCGGTACGGGGACTTCGGCAGGTTCCGAGGAGAAACAAGAAACCTCAGCAAGGCAGAGAACCGAGGATACCTCTCCTCAGTCATCCTCCACTCATAACGAATGGCTCAGCGGTAGACTCATGTGATTCGCCGTTGATAGTCACCGGAGGAAGGCAAACAAACACAAAAAGGCCAGCGTAAGTTGGTCTTTTTGTTAAAGAAAGTACAAAACTCGAAGTCCGAAACAATTTCTTAAAGTAAGAATATTAAATAATTTTTTACTTTTGAACTTTGACGAGAATAGAACCGAAGATACACATCAACTGTCGCGCTTCTTCAGTGAGAATCTGTTTTTGGTGCTCCAACTGTTCGGGTACTTCTATCAGTTGTAACCATAAACGACTTTCTTTCGATTCTTTTCTGCAAATCCGTATGCGCATTGCTAAATCTCCTTTTCCAAGACAATCATTTGCTTCGACATAATTAGCAGCGACGGAACCCGATGAGCGAATAAGCTGTCGCACATCATCCGTATTCAGAGAAGTGAGTCGAATTGCTTTCACAAAATCTCGTACAGCCTTTGCAAAGGCTGCTGTTCTTTCTTCCAAGTCGTAACGTTTGGGTGAGGTCATATCCCCATCATTGGCGATCCTTTTTTCTTTAAAAAGGGTTTCCTGACTCAATATTGTTTCGGACTTCGAGTTTTGCGCTTAAGAAAGACGTGATTGACGTTCCATACCCCTGTGGAACGTCCTACAGCTTTTGCAGTCTCTCATTCGCTGTTTGTAGATTAGGATCCAATCGGATTGCTTTTTCGAGTGCAACTCTCGCTTCTTCCGTTCGTCCCGTCTCCGCTGCAGCCCAACCAAGCAGTTCCTGTGCCTTCGCCATCTCGGGCCACTTCTTCACTGCGCTCTGCGCGAACTGGTAGGCATCTTCTTTCTTGTCCGTTCCGATTGCGAGCGCAACGGTTTTTTCGAAGACGGCGATATCAGCATCGGGTTCGGCGATTAGTGACCGGTACTGTTCCAGTGCAAGCGGGAGATCGGGGACATTCTCCGCCGCGTCGGCAAGACGTCGGCGGACTTCTTTCTTCGGCTCAAACCCATTTGCGAGCGCGTATTGTAAAAAAGTCGCGGCGTTCTTCCACTGTTTGAGCACCATATAGGTTCTGCCCAGGAAGTATTGGATCTCCGGTTTCTCGGGGTCGATGGCGTACGCTTTTTCGAACGACGAGAGCGCTTCGGGCGTCCGTTCGGTCGTTAATTCGCAGTATCCCTGCACGGTCCATGCGTCACGGTAATCATCCTGTTTCGAGACGACTTGCCCGAGGAGCGGCAGCGCGAGCTCGCACTCCTGCACCTGGGCAAATGCGCGCGCGAGGAGCGTCGTCAGGTGGATATCGGAGCTCTCCGGGAAGAGCGCGAATTCATCGTAGGCGGCCTGGAGTGTGCGGGCGTAGGCGCGCAGCGCCGGATCCCAGCCGTTGAGCACAGCCTGCAGTTCTTTTTTCGCATCCTCATGTTTGGACTGGATGATCGCGAGCAACGCCTGGCCGTAATGCTTCTGCGGCGAGTCCTGTGCTTTCTCCAGAAGTTCCTTCGCCTTGATCAGTTCGCCGACGCGCAGCGATACGATGGTATCGAGCAGCAGCAGATCTTCACTGCGCGCACCCAGGCGCCGCAGCTCTGCAATCGTCGCCTTCACTTTCGTCATTTCGCGCCGCTGCATTTGCGCCTGAGCAAGTTTTCGCAGCGCCGGAATGCCGCCCCCGGCATCGACCGATGCCTGATACTCCTTTTCTGCGGCAGCCCAGTCGCCTTGGAGCGCTAGCAGATCTCCCTGTCGCAGGTGCAGGAGGACTATGTCTCCGGTCTCCAGTGAGTCTTGTTCAATCACCATTTGCCCAGAACCGGATTCTCCCGTTTGCCTTTCCGCCAGTTTGCGGACACGGTCCTGCAGTTGTTCCTGCGTAGAATGAAGCTGCCACCACGCGTACCCGAGGACGCCGCCCGCGAGGAGGATGGCGGCGAGGATGGGGATGAGGGCGCGGGGAGAGAGTTTCATCTTTGAAAGGATAGCAGACGGCTCGTTGACTCGTTAATTCGTTAACTCGTAAAAACTGATACGAATTAACGAGTTAACGAGTTAGCGAGCACACTACATCGCCGGACTCAACTCCCCATCTCCTCCATGCGTCGATCCACTGACGGTATCGCGGGCGGCGGCTTCGGCAATGTGCTTGGGCAGGACTGCTTCGATGGCTCCCCACTTGGCGTCTCCTTTCTCGGGAAGCAGCACCGTGACCTGGTCGCCGACTTCGGCGCGGTAGAAGGTGACCGAGGCAAGCAGAACGCGCAGCGCTTTTCCTTCGGAGAGCACCTTGTACTGTCCGTCTTCCTGAATGAGCACACCCAGTGCCGTGCGGCGGGGGATCGGCGCGATTTGCTTGTAGATGAACTTGCCTTCGTCGGTGATCGTCAATTTCATCCCGTCTCCTTCCACCAATTTACTCTTGCTCGCGTAGTTGGCCGGCACCGGATACGTCTGGCCCTGCGAGTCGACCATGTTCTGCCCGTCGAAGATGCCTTCGATCACCCGTCCGCTCACGGGGCCGCTCGAAAAGCTAGTTGCGCGCAGCACGTGACGCTCGCGCGTCGAATCGCTCACTCCCGTCACGTCACGCAAAAGCGCGTGCGCGGTCTTGAGCGAGGACATTGCGGTATCGAGGAGTTCCTGAACCTGGAGCAGTGCGTCGTCGGACATACAAAGGAGGGAATCAGCATTCCTCAACATCCAGTTGCGAGTCTTGTAGCCTTTGGCGCATCTCGATGTCTGTGAGGAGACCAGCTTGCGCGCCAACCGCGCCGATCACACTGGTTGCATTTATGGTACCCGCGCGGAGCATGGTTGGCAAGTCGAAGCCCTGGAGCAGTGCCCACGTCGCGCCCGTTCCGAAGGCGTCTCCCGCGCCCGTCGTTTCGACGATCGGGGCGTCCGGAATTACCGGACAATGGAGTCGCTTTTTGCCATCGGCCGCGAAGCAGCCGTTCTTGCCGTCCGAAATGCAGGCGATCGCTACTCCATGAACGAGGAGAGCGTCGAGAGCTGCGTCGATGGTCTTCTTTCCCGTGAACGTCCGCGCCTCTTCCTTATTGAAGACGAGCAGATCGGTTTCCCGCAGGAGGATCTGATTACTCTTGTCGCCGATGCCGGCAGTCAGTTGCGGTCCACCGGGATTCCAGGTGAAACCCATCGCGGGATTCTTCTTGAGAAGGGCGACGATATCGTCTTCGATCACGCAACTGTGCTCGTGAATGTGATTCAGGTAGATCCACTCCATGGTCGCGGCGCACTCCCGGTCGAACGTCGCGTCGTGCAGATGGGCGTTTGTTCCCGGCTCGTACAAAATGACGCGCTCGCCGCTCTTGGCGGTCAGGATAATGGAGAAACTTGAGGTCTCTCCCTCGACGATCGTCGCGCCGTGCGCATCGACGTTCTCGGTGCGGAAATTTTCCAGAAGCCTCTGTCCCCACTGATCACTGCCGAGAATTCCGGAGAAATGCGCAGTGCATCCCAGCCGTGCCAAACCGACGGCGGTATTGCCGGCACCTCCGCCGCATGTTTCGATCACCTGTTCCACGCGAATTTTCTCTCCCAGCGGCAGCGTGAGCATCTTGGTTCCCAGATTTTCCTCACGAATGCCCTGACCGGTACGGACGAAGAGATCGTATGTGGCACCGCCGATAGAGAGGGTTCGCCGGGCCGAGGGTGAGGATGAGAGTGAGGGCATGAGAGGGGACCGAGGGGACCGAGGGAACCGAAGGGACCGACGTACGAAGCCTCGATGCCTTTGGTACCGTCATTGCTTTTCAAGAATGATATCTCTGGTGCATCCCCTGAAGAAATTCCTGCGTTTGCCTGAGCGCACGCTTGCGACGGTACCAGTAGAGACCGGCAGCGATTCCCGTGATCACGAGGACCATACGCACGGGGATACCGGGCAATCCGCTGCTCGTGACTTCGGGTGCTCCTTCGTGCAGGGTGTCGTCCGGTGCAACGTCGGTGAGCCGGACATGGTGGACCAGTTCATCGGCGGACGCATGAAAGGCGATTGCTTGGGTGGGCGTGCCTTCGGCCATCGCGGTCAAGTCGCTCAAGACCTCGCCGGTGATGGCAACCGGCGTCATCCGGATCACGTACTGTTGTGCGAGGAGGTCATTGAGCGTAAACGCGCGCATCGTGCCTTCGAGCATCCGCTGCTCGCTGTATTCTCCTTCGGGAGTTCCGTATTCCAGCAAGAAGGACGAAAGCGGCGTGGCATCCGGGAACGTCCACTGCAGGAGCAGGCTTCCGTCTTGCGGCGTGACGGTGATTTCCATACCGAGCGTGCGGGCAACGAGCGGAGTGCTGGGCGGTCCGATGTCATCGCCGCGCTTCGCGCGCAGGGTGACGACGTATTCACTGCCGGCCTTGAGTCCCATGACGGCTGCGCTGTCCGTGGGCTCCGGAGTATCGAGCGTCGTTTCCGGGCGGCCGGGACTCTTACCCACTTCGATGCGGTAGCCGGTCAGCGTGTCGTCGGGAATCGCATCCCACGTCAGCTGGATGCCGCGGGCAAGCGGGTCTGCGGCAACGTTCTGCACTTGCGGGAGGTTGGGGCCGCTGATGGCCAGGCGGCCGTCGATATCGGTGACATTGCCGGCGGCGTCACGGGCGCTCATCGTGAAATTCATGTCGCCGCGACTGGGAGCCTGAAAGAGCACCTGGTACGTGCCGGGCTCGCCTTCGGTGAGGTCGATCTCCTGATCGTGAATCAGGAGTTTCATGGAGGCGAGCGCCGGTTCGCTTGTCGCGGTCAGGGTGACGTCGCCGCCTTCACTCGGCTCCTGCGGATCGAAGGAGTATTCCACCAGGGGGCCGTCGAAGTCCGTGTGAATGCGCACCATGCCGGAGCTGTCTCCGTTGTCGCTCTGGATTTCGATGAGCGCATCGCCGCTCTTTTTCAACTTCGCCGTGAAGGAAAACGTCCCATCCGCGTCGGTCTCTCCTCGGGCATCGGGTTCTCCGTCGGTGATGACCGTGGACGATCTCTCCGCATCCGTGATCCAGAGTTTCAGGTTCGTGAGCGGCTCTCCTTTTCCCTTGAACAGGACTTCCTGCGTACTGACGGTATCGTCGTCGTCCGGAGTATCCAGCCGGATCCGTCGATTCGCTGAGGTCTGTCCCTCTCCAGTCACGGTCACCGTCGCTTCGCCGGTAATGGTGCCGCTGCTATCCGTGACGACGATTTTCTGGAGGCCGGACTTCGTGAAACTGATGAGCCAGTTGATATCGTACTTCCCGCGCCGATTGCCGGTGAATTTCAGCTGTTTGTTCAAGGGCAATGTCGCTTTGTCGTCTGAGGGAGTGTTGATGGTGACCGTATCGTTGTACCCCTCCACGACGAGATTGTTCCTGTCGACCGCCGTGACGGACACGAGCGGGATCACGTCGCCCACGCGAACGGTGTCGACGCTTGTCTTGATGAGAAAGTGATCGATGATGTCGGCGTCGGCTGCCGTGTGGAAAGGTTCCTCCGGCGAAGCAGCTTCAGCGATTGCAACAGGAGCCGTTCCCTCCGCAGTTTCATCGGCCGATGTATCCGATCCCGTGAGCTGCGCCCGAAATGCGTTGGTACTGTCGCGGAATCCGCCGACGGACTGGCCGTCATCGTGCGCGGCGATCTGCGCCACACGATCGAGCGTGAGACCCGAGAGCATATCCATCGCGCGCAGGGCGATGCTCCCCGGCGTCTGCGTCTGGACGGCGAATTGCACGATTCCGTTCCGGTCTGTTTCTCTGTTGCCGGTGAGCGGCGTGATCCGGTCCTGCGTCCGGCTGCCGACCAGCTGCACCGGGCGTCCGGGCAGGGGATTGCCGCGCGCGTCTTTGAGCGTCACGGTCACCGTGGAGACGGATCGACCGTCCGCAGGGAGCAGTGCATCACTGACCGTGATCTGCGATGCGCGCGTATCGACCCGATCACTCAGTACTTCAAAGGATGCCAGGGGGGTGACGGACGTATTGCCGATGCTCGCGACGATGCGGTAGGTTCCGGCGCTCGAGACCAACTGGGCGGGGATATCGGCAACGGCTTCGCCGGTTTCATCGGACGACACGGGAATCACGGTTTGTTCTCCGTCCGGAGCGGTCAAATGCACTACGAATTCGGCGTCCGCAGGCACGCCGGAGAGATGCACTGTGGTGCCGAATCCCGCAACGACATCGTCGATGCTCAGCGCCCCTTGCGCTTGCGCGCTGAAGGGAGATGCAAGCAGGGAGAGCGAGATGAGGAGGCGGAGGGCAATCTTTCGCATAAATCCCTCTATTATAGCAAATTTTGGCTTCGGGCTCAATGAGGGGTTGGGTTGGGGTTAGGGGTAGGGTTAGGGCTAAGAATCGGCAAAACCTCCACTCTAGCCCTGATCTGCACTCTCTCGTATACTCCACACCAATGAAGCGCGTTCTCTCGATCGTTTTCTGCACTTTCCTCCTTGCTAGCTGCGGCGGAGGCTCTTCCAAGACCACCGACATCGTCTGCAAACAGCAGTTCTGGAACGGTGTGATCGGTGTGTGTCTGCCCGACGGCTGGACGGTTCTTGAACGGGAGAAGCTTTCCGAGCGCGGGGTTCCCGATCAGGTTCTCGTCGCGTTCCAGTCCGAGAAATCCGTCTCTGGCCAGACGCCGACGATCACCGTCACCAGCGAGAAGCTCGGCAGTCCCCTGGAGTCGCCTGCCTACAGCAAAGCGAGCATTCGCTCGGTCACCACGCTTCCCGGGTACAAATTAATCGACAGCCGGTCCCTGCAAGTGGAAGGGCAGGCCGTTGACCTTCATGTGTTCACGGCGCAGCCCGTGACCGGCGAACCCGAACGTCGCTTCTTCCAACTGAGCGCCGTCGCCGCAAACATCGGCTACACGGTCACCGTGCTCACGCCTGTCTCCATCAGCGAGACGTTGGAGAAAGAAATCACACTCATCATGAATTCCGTCCGGTTCAGCGAGCCGGTCGATACGAGTGCGTAAAAATGGAGGTGCCGGTGGGAATTGCACCCACGTATGGGGGTTTTGCAGACCCCTGCCTTACTACTTGGCTACGGCACCGTTGCGCTGAGAATACGCAGATTTGACCATTCTGCAAAATTTCAGCGGCAATTGCATATATATTAAAAATATGTTATAGTATTCATTGTCGTTTCATTCATTCCCCATACCAACATGACACATCGTGATGTCAGTCTCAGTCTCTTCGGTCTCGTTCTTGGCGTGATTCTGGGTGCAGGATCGCTCGCGTACGTGCAGCACTCGTCACTCGACGCGAGTGTCGTTGCACTGTCGTCCGATTTGCATCGGGCGCCGACGGCGAATTACAACACCCGCCGTGGCATCAATGCCCGCGGTATTCCTCTGAACCCGGAACCGAAGAATTTCGCCTATCCCACGGTGAAGCCGGAACAGAGCTCCAGCAGTGTCGCGCCTGTCACCGAGGAGGTCACGACATGCACCGCCGTCCGCAAGGCTGTCGAGAAAATTCGCACCGTCTACAAGGCCGTTATCCCGGTCAATGTCGGCACCACCGATCTCCGCGCGAAGATGGAGGCGGTGCTTAGTCGCGCCGTTGCCGATGAATGCGGCGAGCAGCCGACGACTGCAGCGCCTGCCGCAACGCAGACGACTGTTGAATCCGAGGTGACGCCCGTTGATAATCACTGCGAGAACTATCCGCAGTCTGCCCGTCGTACGCAGTGTTTCATCAGCAACAAGCTGGGCAAGAAGTTCCCCTGAGTCCGTTCGATTGCATCGAGAAGAGCGCCTTCGGGCGCTCTTTGTATAGTTTTCATTTGTCATGAGAGCGCTTTCCTGTTACATTCCCCGAAATACCATGACTGCGAAGAAGGCACCCTCATCGGCCATTTCCAGCAATCCCGCCGATTATGTTATCGCCACGATGGGCAGCCATTCGGCGCTGCAAATCCTGAAAGGCGCGCGCGATGAGGGCATGCGTAATCTGGTGATCTGCAAAAAGGGAAAGGAACGGCCGTACCAGGCGTACGGCGTCGCCGATGATTATCTGTTCGTGGATGATTGGGCGCAGTGGAACGAAAAAATTGAAGCGGAGCTCATCAAGCGCAATGCCATCCTGATCCCGCACGGCTCCTTTATCAGCGAGCTCGGCCATGATCGGGTGAAGACGATGAAACCGATGTACTTCGGCACGAAGGAAATACTGGAGTGGGAGAGCAATCGCACGATGGAGCGGAAGTGGCTGCTCCAGTCCGACATCCTGGTGCCGAGGGTCTTCGAGAAGCCCGAGGATATTGACGGGCCGGTGATCGTGAAGTTCCACGGCGCGGGAGGCGGTTTCGGCTACTTCGTTGCGCATTCGGCCGAGCAGTTCTACGAAGTGAAGAACCGCAAGTATCCGGAAGAATCCGATTTCGTCATCCAGGAGTACATCGTCGGAGTGCCTGTGTACGTCCATTACTTCTATTCTCCGATCACGGGCGAACTGGAGATTATGGGTATGGACAAGCGCTACGAATCGAATGCCGATTCCATCGGCCGCATTCGGGCCCAGGACCAGCTGGCGGCCAATATTCACACGAGCTACACGATCGTCGGAAACTTTCCCATCGTCGTACGCGAATCATTGCTGCCCGAAATGTTTGAAATGGGCGACAGGGTTGTGGCCCAAAGTCGCAAGCTTGGCGCGGGCAAGGGACTCTTCGGTCCGTTTTGCCTGGAGACGATCATCACCCGGAAACTCCAGATTTTCGTGTTCGAAATCTCTGCGCGGATCGTCGCGGGAACGAATCCTTTCGTAGAAGGTTCTCCCTACACCGCGCTCAAGTACGATGTGCCGATGAGTACGGGGAGGAGGATTGCGAGGGAGATCAAGCAGGCGATTGAGATGGGAAGGCTAACGGAAATCTTGGGATAAATTCCAAATTCCAAAAACCAAATTCCAGGGAAAATCCAAGTTTCAAGTATTCATCGATTTGCATTTCGATCTTCCCTGGGATTTGGTTTCTGGTTTTTGGCTTTTCGCTCCGCTACACTTCTACAAATGAATTCCCGCGCTCTCCTCAAAGGCTACGACCTCGATCATCTGACGGTCGGTGTGCTCGGGGGTCATAGCGCTCTTGATGTCTGCCACGGTGCCAAGATGAATGGATTCGATACCGTTGCGGTTGCGAGGAAGGGGAGAGAGAAAACGTACGCGAAACACTTCAAGTCACGGAAAGAGATTGGCTGCGTGGATGAGACGATCATCGTGAATGCGTTTCAGGATGTTCTGAAAAAGGATATTCAGAAGAAACTCCGAAAGATGAACACGATCTTCGTGCACAACCGCTACTTCTGGGTGTACTTCGATGATTTCTCAAAAGTTGAGAATGACTTCCATGTGCCCATCTTCGGCTCACGAACTCTCCTGAGGCTGGAAGAACGGGATCAACCCTACAATCAGTATCATCTGCTCAAAGATGCCGGTATCCGTACGCCCAAGCTCTTCCATAGTCCCGATGAGATTGATCGCCCGGTGATTGTGAAAGCCAGTGAGGCGCAACGCGGCTATGAACGCGCGTTCTTCGTCGTGAATTCGCCTGAGGAATACATCACGACGGGCATGCGACTGGAAGCGGACGGTAAAGTAACTCTCAACTGGCGCACCGCTCCCATTGAAGAGTTCGTCGTAGGCGCCGCCGTGAACTTCAACTTCTTCTACTCACCGCTCAGCAAACGTCTTGAACTCCTGGGCACCGACACGCGTCGTCAAACAAATCTGGACGGCTTCCTCCACATGACGGCAGCCGATCAGCTCCAGGCGCTCAAGGGAATGTCTGTAAAGCGCATTGAAACCGGTCACATCGCGGTCACGGTGAAAGAATCTATCCTGGAAAAAGCGTTCGATCTCGGTGAAAAATTCGTGAAGGCGACTCAGAAATTGCCAAAGAAGATCGATCCCTCCGGCAAAGGTATCATCGGGCCGTTCGCACTTCAGGGAGCAGTGGTTGCGGAGGAGGGAAGGGAAGATATTGTCATCTTCGATGTCAGTTTCCGTATTCCGGGCTCTCCGGGCTCTGCTGCGACTCCGTATTCGGGATACCTGTACGGTCAGTCCATGAGTGTGGGGGAGAGGATTGGGTTGGAGTTACGGACAGCAATTGAAGAGAAGAGACTGGATGAGGTTGTAACCTAATGTACAATCGTCGCAGTGGGGCTGTAGCTCAGTGGTCAGAGCGCCTGCTTTGCAAGCAGGATGCCAGGGGTTCGACTCCCCTCAGCTCCACCATCTATGACAAACAAATCCTTGATGAGCGGTTTGTAGGCTAACTGTAGCACTTTTCCGCCTCCTATGGTGATGTTGGAAAAGAGAAACCGCGCCAGCGCGTGCTTCTGCTCTGGATCAGCCTTTCTCCAGTACAGGTCTGCGTTTTTCAGGAAGTTGGAAAACTCCTCGTAGCTGAACGATTCGAGCAGCCCGTTTTCCTTCAGGCGTTTTAGGTCTGCTTCGTGCTGTTTGATTTCCGTCTCCAGCGCGAACTTCCTGCGGTTGTAGACAGCATCCTCTGTGGCATCGAGAGTCTTGTTGAAGACGCTGAACACAAGGTTTTCCAGCTTCTTCTCTGCGGTGGTCTTCTGGCGCGTCAGGACGGCTCTGCGCTTCCGTCCGTCGTGGATGTCGTTCTCGATGGCCTTCCGCATCGTCGTGACGTACCGCTCGTAATTCGCCTTCGTGGGCTTGAAGTTGCGTCGTAGACTGTCCGCAATCGCTTCCAAGACGAGCTTTGACCGTAGGCGGTACGGCTTGCGTTTCTGACGGTGCGCGGCGTTGTCTCGGCAGATGATGTAGAGATAGTGCCTCCCCGTGGTCGGGTAGCACGTCGCGCCGCACGCGCAGGTGATGAGGTTGTCGCGGAAGGGATAACGCTGCTTGGTCAGCTTCACCTTGCTCCGTCCCATCTGCTGCACCGTGTCCCATTCATCTTTCAGCACCATCGGCTTGAAGTCGGCATAGTGATCGGAGAGAACTTTATACTCCGTCTTCCCCTTCAACTTCTGGCGCAGTACGCCGTAGTAGAGCGGGTCTTTGAAGATACGCATGAGGGTCGAGCGTGTGATCGTGTAGGGGGTTGTGACCTTGTTTCCGTCCTCGTCCTTGCTCTCCACGATGCGCTTGCAGTCCATCTTCGCAAGCCAGTCGAGAATCTTGTCATAAGTTGTGCCGCGAAGCCGCAGCCGCCAGCACCGCTCCACGATGTCGTAAAGCTGCTTCTGCGGATCGTAGTAGCCGTCGTCGTTACGGGTGTAGCCCCACTTGTACGTGCCAACGGACTTCCCCTCGTCGAGATTCGTACTGTGGCCGCGTGACACGTTGACGCTCAATCTGTCGCTGTACTCTTTCGAGATGGCGAAGAGGATACCAAGCATCATCTTACCAGCCGCCGTGTTGTCGAAGTGGTGCGTGCAGAACTTCAAGTCCACGATCTTCCCCTCGTCAATCAGGTCAATGATGATCCCCGCCTCCAGCATGTTCCGAGAGAGGCGGTCAGGATGCCATGCAATAATGCCGTCAATCTCGCCCGCGCGTATCAGGCCGAGGAGCGTCTTGAAGAAGGGTCGGTTGTCGGCCTTCTTCGCGGACGCTGATTCTGTGAAGACATGCTTTTTCTGCACCACGATGCCCTCCTTGTCGGCAAGCTCATGGCAGAACTGTAACTGGTCGGGAATGGACTTGTACTGCTTCTCGGAACCTTCGTCAGAAGACCGACGGGCGTAGATTGCCCAGTGTTTTGCAGATAATGGTTCGTCTGTGTCAGGCATGAGGCAATTATACCGTCTTGTGACTTATTCTTCGCTTCAATTTGATCTCTCATATTTCTTTTGGGATGTACGTATATCGTTCGACTGTCTTCCAAAGAGCATCCCACGCTTCGGGATGTGTTTTGGGATATGTCGGGAAAAGTGAGAAAATATAGAGAGGGGGTTGGATCTTTGATTTCTCGTCACCTTCGTAATACGAGGTATAATTTGTAATCAACACTGCATTATGGGGATCGGGTTTTTCAGGTGTCGGTGTTGGGAAGGCTCCAAATGATCGTTTTATATCTTGGAGCCAAGGTAATTCATCCCAAGGAATGTCGGGGGTTGGTGGCATGTTTGCATCAATAAAAATGACGAAGGGCATTGTTGGTTTCTTTTTGCGAGCGTCACCGTACAGCTTCCCGATGTCTGCCTTTACGTCTAGTGAGGGGGTTCCTTTGAAGTTCAGTACTCCCGTCCTGTGTCGGCTCTTTGCCTCCACAGCAATCGTTAGCCCCGATTTATGACGAGCAATAAACTCGCAAATCTTCTGACCGTGAACACCATCAAGAAACTCGATCTCGAATCCTGCCCCCGCAAACATGGCTGCTACACCAATCTCGTATCGCGCTCCTTGAAACTCATTATTGTTTCTCAACCGCGCAAGCAGCTTGTCTGGCAATTTGTTTACTTGCTGCAAACAGAATACATCATAGGAAAGTTGAAGAAGCGATTGAGAGTGTCCACTTGATTCCATTGCATATTGCCCGTCACTCATTTTACGATCTTCTGTACGGTTTGCGGCCATCCACTTTCTAACCGCAATGAACCACTTGAAGACTACATGCCGCTTTACTTCGGGGGATTCCTTATGTTGATTCCACCATTCTTCTCCAAGTGTTTGCACTAAAACCCAGAACAGAAACTCATGGAAAGTTTCTTCAAGTCGGCGGGTATGCACGACATTCCAAATACAACGAACGCGCTTACCTTTAAACTCGATACTCGGCACGATATGCATGTACGGTTCGGGGTGTCTCCTTCTTTCTTCTGCTTCCATGAGGGGGCGTATTATAGCTGCCTCTTCGGGCGGCAACTTACGCGTTTGTATTTTGTTTTGAACTCCACTTTCGTCGAAGCGAAGATGGCATCTTTTATATTTCTTGCCACTACCGCAATGACACGGGTCATTTCGTCCGATCTTCATAGAGCCATTGTATCTTTTTGCTCATGGTCAATTCTGCGAAACAAACCCAATGTCCTGCTGCACGTCCACGACGGCGGGCGCGGCGATACTCTCACCGTTCCTCATGCGTTGCAGCCGCTCCAATTCATGCATGGCCTTGTAGAGCCTGTTCTCGATACTTGTCTCGTAGCGGAGGTAGGTTCGTTCAAGATGTTCAACGTCTGCGGGGAACACTGTTGGCTTGTAGCCCTCCTGCACAACCTGATCCAAGTCCCGTAGCACGATGAGTGGGCGTGTGATGCGCGGTTCGAGCTTCACGCGCAGGAACTCGGCCTCGGCCTTCCCTGCACGATGGAGCCGCAAATAGTAGACGGCGATACGCTCCGCAAGCAGGTGTTCAATGAACGTCTGCGGCTGGTAGAAGTCATTGACCTGCTGCAAGTAGCCTTCAAGGTCTTCCTCTTCATACTTCGTGAGCAGAGTGGCGAGGATACCGTGCTTGCGTGCGTTGAAGCGCACGACAGCCTTGCCCCGCTCGGTCTTCACGCCGCCGAGCTTTCCGTTCTCACAATTCGCGTTGATCTGAGCGTCAGAGGCCATACCGAGCCATTATACCCCATTCTGCCCTTCCATGAATCCTACCATATCTACGATCTTTGCCTTGCTGTAGCGGCGTGTTGTCTCGCTTCCTGTAGCGAAGTCGAACGTGCAGATCGTGGTGCCGTCAATCACAGCCTTGTGATGCGCGTAGAACTCTGCAACGCGCGCCAGATTCTTCCGCGTGATCGCGCCCACCTCAAAGCCTCGTCGGAAGAAATTATCGAAGGCGGGGACATTGCCGAAGACTCCGAGCATGATCTTCGTGACAAGAGTGTCTGATGGTCTGTTCTCACGTCCGAGTGCCTCTTGTATGGCATTTCTGGCCGTCAGAAGGAGGTCTATATGCTTCTCGGTGTAGGAGTCCACATCCACCTCCCAGACCATCCTGTCGAGTCTCACGATGGCCTGTAGGAGGCGTTCATAGAACTTCACGCTTTTCCCCAGCAAGAAAGAGGAACCGCGCAGCATCCCCCAACTCGCAAGGTAGAAGCCAAGCTCCAAACAGCCCCGTTGCATGTGCGCAGGGCTACAGATGTCCTCGATTCGTCCCTGCTCGCGGAAAGATTGGAAGTAGTTGTAACAGTAATCGAAAGATGCGTACCGCTCGTCAGGATGCCTACCCTTATCCTTTCCCTCGCCAGCCAAGAAGCGTCGAATGTTTCTCTCTACGTCAATCGTGCGGAGATCTTTGAGCGCGGTGTTGAGAGGGCTGCTGTCCATTGGCGGCGGGAGGCACAGAGTCACCCAAGAAGGGACACCCTGTTCGGCTGACCCAATGTTGACCGAGGAGGTTGCCCCCACTCGACAGCGCATTGACCGAGACAAGATGTCCCTTTTTGCGCTGTGCGGTTATGGTGGGGAGCGGACATACGAAGTCCGCTCGGTCAAATTGGGTCGAGAGGAGTATAACAATTCCCTCACACAAAACGAGAGGCAGCTATGACGGATCGTCACATGCTTCCCCTTGTGTGTTACGGCAGTTTTCTAGCAGAGCTACTTTCTCGGAGGCGTGAGCCGTTCAAGCAGCGTCTTCCCTGTTCTCTTGTATTCTTCAACAAGAACTTTCAGCATAGACAAGCCACCTTCGGCATGGTCGAGATCCCTCTCTCTTGCGTCGATTGGTGCTTGTTCATTCTTCGCATTACGAATGAAGTCCACATGAGTCAGCATAAGATTCACATCCTTGAACCATCCTTCAACCGCTTCTCGCTCGCTACCACTAAGCTCTTCAAGTGGTGTATTAACGCGTGCGGGTCTGATGCTTTCCAATACTGCGGCTGTATCTTTTGCTAACTGTTCTGCTTGTGCAATTCTTGAAGCAAGAGTGTTCATAGAGATGGGGATAATAAAAGGGAGAGATTCTAGGTGCTTTCTTCTTTCTGTCAATGGCCGCCGAGTGCCTAACACGCCTGATCCACAGACCTCTCCGAGGGGGCATAGTGCGGGGTGTTGAGGGGTACATGAGAACTCTTGTTCTGCTCACTTCTCTGCATCAAAGGAGCATGGTCATATTCGATTCTGTTGCCGTTCGTATCTGTCATGTACTTGTCATTCTGTGCGGTGCTGCCAAGGTCAATCGACTGGATCACTTGGGTCAAGTCCTTGATTTCCTGCGCCGCTTTCTGTGGCTTGTCATCTGTAGCCATGATGAGATTGGAAGAGATGTCTGCTTATTCATAGTCTGTCCTTCGATGGTGGCGGCTGCAAGCGTCAGAACGTCAGAGCAGCGAGATGTGATGTGTCTGACGGTGTATTCAGGAATGTACGCACCGAGCGCATGGAATCCTGCAAATCGGCAAGCTCCTGCGAAAAGCGTCCGATGTTCGCGGTCAGGCTCACGAACTGTTGGAAATGACGTACACTAGCTCCACCAATGCTTTTTGCAAGCCAAAAATCAATGTTTATTCTTATAATAATCATCCTTCGCGGGACTGTTGATGCTGCACGTCGCACCCGCGTTCATCACTTCGTGCAATTTGTGTTCCATGACCGCTCGCCGGACTTCACGATCCTGCAAGAGCATGTGGTATCCTTTCGCGAAAACTGCCTGGGTAATGGGCTGCGGCTTCATGCCTTCCACTCCCCGCACCAGATGATCCTCTGCAAGGATTTTCACAAGTGCGTCGATATCCGCGCCCGTGAAGGCATTGGAAAGTGGGCACTTGGGACCGAAGGTGTGCCGACGGAAAAGGGCGCCCACATGGTCGCTCCCGGCTGCAAATGGCACCTTAAGCACGGTACGCTTGCGGTGGAACATCTGCATGAGTTGCGCTGTGTCAGGCGGCGGTACAACAATGCCGCGGCCGAATCGACCGGCGCGGAGCGCAGCAGGATTCATCATGTCGGGACGATTCGTGGCTGCGATGAGCGTGACGCCTTTGACCCGCAGCATCCCGCTGATGCGCTGCAGAATGGTATTCTACGTGCGGAGGCTTTCTTCGTGCATTTGCACGTTTGTGCTGTCATTCATGGCCGCCTCCATCTCATCCAGGAAAACGATGATCGGAGCATTCTGTTCAAGGAAATCCATAAGCCTGTTGGCATTGGCGTTCGATTCCCCCACCCACTTCCAGAACACATTGGAAAGATTCACGTGCGCGAATTTCACATGGTTCTTGGGATCCGGAATCTGCGCATTTTTCTCCAGGATTTCCCGGGCGATTGCTTCGGCAATGAGACTCTTTCCCACTCCATAGGTGCCGACAAGGAGCGCATGTTCCGGCTCCGTGTCGATGAGATCCGGCCGTGCAATGCGGTAGAGGAGCGGTTTAAGACGGTCAACGACATGTTCCAGACCGATGACGTCTTTCATGCTCCGAAGATGAGAAGGATCTTTAATAAGCCGAACCGTATTGGGAGGCAAATCTCTGTCAGGATCGATTTTGCCCCGGCTGTAGTCATCGATGTCTCCCGGTCTCGCTCTGCGCGACTGGGTGACGCCGCCAGCAGCTTCATCCTGCGTCTCTCTTTTTTTACGGATACCCAGTTTGTCGCGCGCTTCCATGATCGCCTGCTGGGCAACGGCGGCAAGCATTCCGATTACCTCTATGGGCTGGCGGTCGAGGATGCGCCGGGTAAGAGGCGCGTCTTCTGTTCCCTCAAAAAGCCAGTGCAGTCCATAATAAATTTCGCTCATCGATGAGAGGCCATGGTCGATTTTTTCTTCAGGTGGAGGAGCAAGCGCGTATTTCATCATCAGATTTTGAACGTGATCCTGTCGTAGAAAATCGCGCAACCGCTGAGCGGCGAATTCGGCAATATAGAGGGCGTTATCTCCAGATAATTGCACGATCTCCATGGTCGTCAGTAATCTGGCATTCCCGTGCTCACATTGGCATAGCGCTTCCAAAGTCATTCTGTGCCGCGCCCAGTTGAAACTCGATGCATACTCCAGGGGCGGCACCGGCAGATTCCGCACGTCGATCTGTAATGTATGGAGCTTCAGGAACATCGCCGCGCGAGCCTCAAACGCCAGCTGCGAGATAACAGGCGGCGGAAGCTTGTCGAGCAGTTCGGGTGAAAATCGTCCGTCATTTTTTACTCGGGCGAGCGCCGTTAACCCCAAACGATCGCGAAGAGTCATACTCGCTCTGGCATGGTTCTCCGCCACTGCGTTGCCGCTTACCGCTGGATCGGGCATCGCGGATTCTGTAGGCGTGGGCATTCCCTCAAGAGTTCGTGTGACTGCTCCCCATGCTGCGTCGATAAATTGTTCCGTGATTCCTTCCTGCGTCCGCTCGAGGACAAGAATCTGACCGGGAGAAGGAAAAGCACCAGGAGGGGCTTGAGCGAGAAGTTCTGACACGGCCACGTTCCTTTCCACTTGAAGAGCAATATCAGCTTGTTCGGTCGGAACCGATGGCGTTTTCTGTGGCATAGATGCGCGAAATAGTAGAGCATTCTGTCATATCCAACAAGAAATGCAACCGCGCACCATTTCGATGCCAAGATGCGGGACTGTGAATAAAACCGGCAAAACAGTGCCGATTACTTTTACCGGCAAAGGAGGGGGAATCACACATGAGGGTTCTATGACGCTCACATTCCCGTGAGAAAGGGGACCTGATGTGTAGTGAAGTTGTATTGACAATGTATATACAATGGAAATAATATGAACACATGACAACGATTCAGATTAGAACGGATGAAAAAACGAAAAAGGCCGTCCAGAAAATTTTGAAAAAGCTAGGTTTGGATTTGAGCACTGCGATAAATATGTATTTGGCACAGATCGTGAAATATCAGGGTATTCCTTTTCCCATTCGTCTGATCAAGCAACGCCAAAACAGCAAGTAATCACGACGAAGGCGCATTTGCCTTCGCCTGCTGTTCTTCCGCAATCGTTCCCCACGCGAGCGACCAGGCGAAGAGGAATTGCGAGGCGTCGGCGGACGTGTATTTATCAATCGGCGTATCGTGGACTTCCGGCTGGCCGTTCACTTGCTTCACGATGCGCAGCATTTCGGGCCGCTGGTCACGATCAGCGTCGGTCATGGAAATCGTGAGGTCCGCATTCGACCGGCTCTGGATTGTTAGCGTAATGGGGCCGTCCGGCGGCACCGTCGCTGTGATGTCGTACACCGTGCCTCCGGTTTCTTCCATGGTCGTTTTCAGTTCATGCGTGCGATGCTCGGCAATAAATGCTAGCAGGGCTTCCCACACGTCCGGTTTAATCTGCAATCCCTGCACCAGCTCGCGGCGGCCGTCGTCGGACTGGGAGAGCTCGGCAACTTCTGTCTCCGTGAGGGTGCGATGCGAGATGGATTCCACTCCGCGGTAGAGCCCGTACGGGGGAAGTATGAGGGCAATGATGCCATCGCGCGTACCATGGGCGCGAAACGCGTGGACGATGCCCCCGATATCGGCGAGGAGCAGCAGGAAGAGCACGATGAGAACGTAGGGATTCCTGAGACGGGAGAGGCTTTCCATGGCGGGAGAATACAGGAGGGTCCCGATCCCTCAAAATGACGGAGTGACCTGTGGCTGAAATCCCGGTGAGAGGTTTCGCAGCGACCCGAACATGATTTCCGTGGTGCCGGTCGCTTCCGCAATCGTCCAGAAGAAGATCAAAATTGCGACGATGATGATGACGTTGTAGACGCCGCCAACCTTCCGCATCCATTCGGCTTCCCCCATCATATTCCCGAGCGACTCGCGGTACTTGATCAGCACGAAGGGACCGATCAAGCCGGCTGCGATCATCAGGTAGTACCCCATAGGTCAGGCGATGGCGGTATCGATCAGCTGCTGCATGTCTTCTTTGGATCGTCCGCCGACGGTTGTCTGGACCGCCTTGCCGTCTTTAAAGATGATGAAGGTGGGAATGCCCATCACGTTGAACTGGCCGGGCGTATCGATATTATCATCCACGTTCATCTTCACGAACTTCACTTTGCCCGCGTAGTGCGCATCGAGTTCTTCGAAAATCGGCAGCATTGCCTTGCACGGCCCGCACCAGGGAGCCCAGAAATCGATGATGACGGGAGTGGGGGACTGGAGGACTTCGGCGGCGAAGTCGGAGTCCGAAATGGGCTTAGGCATGGCGAGAAGAATGAGAGAGGTTTTCATTGTACCTGAAAAAGGAAGCCAAAGAAATCGACGAAGCCAAGGAAGCCAGAGAAAAGGAAATCGAGGAACGGGGCTTAATGGGAAATTTTGGGGGCTGAAAATGTAAGTTTGTCTCTTCTTGAAGC
>CAYUZT010000002.1:0-202857 GCA_964449445.1 uncultured Candidatus Peribacteria bacterium
GGCTTACACAAAGGGAAAAGTGTTCACTTTACCACCCATTTTTGTCCACTAGCCCCGACTTCAATTTATGATTGAACTCCACAAACAACTTCAAGAAAACGACGAACTTTGATTACTCGGATCTATTGAGCGGCATCCACTACAACCACCCCAGAAGGTGAATCGAACAATTCTGGACGAGGCTGCTTTGACGAATTTCTGACGCTCATTGCGTTGCATGTACCCATCATCGCAAGTAACTGTGCATTATGAACTGCACAATACTTTTGCCATGCACCGGGTCGTTCAATGGGAGGAGGTTCCGGTCGCCAGCTATCGAGTTGCATAGGGGAAGGAAAAGGATGCTGCATCTTGCAACAATAAGAGTTCTTTAGCAATAACTCAACTTCCGTACTTCTCTTTTATGGCTACCAGAAGCTCTTCTTTTACGTTCCCATTACTGATCTTCGCCACCAAGTCTCCCAAAAATCCTTCTACAAACATTCTCCTCGCTTCTCGTTCCACGATGCCACGTGCAGCAAAGTAAAAGAGATCTTCTTCCGTCACGCGACTGACGGTCGCACTGTGGCTCGCTTTCACATCGTTTGTTTTGATCTCGAGTCCCGGGATTGCGTCGACCTTTGCAGTCTTATCGAGCATCAACACGTCTTGAGTGAGGTATGTATCAGTTTCGCCTCCCGTGAGTCCTATTTTGATCATGCCATCACACCGCACGTGGCCTTTCTCTTCCGCCACCCCTTTCATGGTGATCTCCCCTCCTCCGTGTCTGCCGAGGAAGACATTGCGCACAGTCAGTCGATATTTCTCTTCATCTTTGGCATAGAACATCCAATCGACTTCACTCACGCTGTCAGCTCCGCGCAGTTCAGATTCCAAATAGTGATCCACCTGTCGCCCTCCCAGCGTCACGTTTCTCCAGCTGACCTTCGCATTATCACCCAACTGACTGCGCTGCTTCATATCCAGAACAACATCTGCGCTGAGTGCATTGATACTTATGAATTCCGCCTCGGCACCGTCTTCAAGAAAGACCTCTGCATTGTGCGTCCAAGGATTTTCCACTTTCCACTTTCCACTTTCCACTTTGCTAGCCAGTTCTTCAACAACAACCACCTTCGTATTCTTTCCTATCTGCACCTTCAGCTGAGTCTCCTTCCCACAATTTGGAAACTCCCATCGCAGTCGCACCGGGTGAGCAAAATGCGCACCAGATCGAATTTCCATTTCGACTCCTGCCTGGGAGAGTTCAAAAGCAAGAAACTCCTTCTGTGCCTGGTCTTCAGGAGCGAGTGTCAGATGGAAACCGGGGACATCGATCATACCGAAATTGTAGCATTCTCTAGCCAAAAAACATGTTATAGCGGGGATATTAGCTATTTCGCTTGCTCCTGGCGTCAGCCTGCGTAGTATGGTCTCGTTACTTCTTTCCCCCGAGTACTATGCCAGGCGATAATATGGAGGCAATCCCAATGCCAACACAGGAAACTGGAAACGATGTCATTGCTCCAGCAGAACTTGAGAAACTAATGGGTCCTGACTTCAAGAAACTTTTCGAAGGCGGGCAAGTTGGATGATATTTTGTAAGCTAAAAAAGCTCTGACTCGGTCAGGGCTTTTTTGTTAGTCTTTTCTCCCCGAGGCGCGGGGATCTCTGCCATCCTTCCCCACCCTTGCCTCAAGATATTTATCCAAGGTGGCATTTTTGACCCTGAGAGCTTTCACTGCAAGTGATTCCGTCAACCCAGTAATAGCACCCATGACTTCTGCGAAAGCAAAGTTATCAATTGTGCTCACATCACATTTTTGCCCCCGATCTTCTTTACCTTTCCTTTCTCTCATCACACCTACAAGTAAAGGCTGCAAGACTAATTGCAGTTTTTTGACCAGCTGCGCCTGGATACCATCATCCGATACAAACACCTCCTTCTCCGGTTTTCCAGATGGATCAGAGAGAAAGCGGGCTACATGCGCCGGTATCTGATGTGTTGTATCTACGTCTTTTTTTCCATACTTCACTTCCTGCGCTCTCTTTAGAGCCTCCGGTGCAATAGTGTTCAGGGCGTACAGAGTACACAGCCCTTCCACAGCTCCTCGTGTTGCTTCGCGAACAAGACGCACGCGCACATCGGGCTTCAACCATTCGGCAGAATCCGCGAGACCCGGGGCAGCCTTGATGCTGCGAAATATTTCATCAACGATGAATACATTGAATTCTGATCGCTCCTTTTTTCGTACAACTTTTTCCTCCTCATCTTTTTCTTGAGCTTTCTTCGCCTCTTGTACATCCTCCGGCCATGACTTTGGAGAAACCCATGGTGCTGCCGGCTTCGGCGGCCAGACTGGTTCATTGGGAAAATGGAGATAGAGAAGTGTGCGTTTAATTTCGTCGCAAATATCGCCAGAAAGCTTGGCAAGTGCCTCATTGTCAGCAACCACCGACCGCTTTCCCTCAAGCACGCGCAAAAACGGGCCATCACTCGCATCGGCTCCTAGAAGAGCTTGGCGTAACTGTGCCGGGACATTTTCTTTTTGACGGAAAACAGCGGCAATCAATTTCTCAGTGAGCTCTGGAACACCTTTGCGCTGAGAGGGAATTCTATGCCGCGGTAGAAAACCATTACCAATGAATCGACGGAGATCATCTGGACCGCATGTTCCTTGCACCCTCGCATAAGAAGATCTCACCTGCTGCAGTTCATCTACCAACACGCTAAAAGCAGGTTCATCCACACGCACTGTCCCTTGAATGGATATTCCTACAAGTCTAGCAGTGGGTGCCGCTGTTCCATTGGGTGCTGCGTCTATTGTTTGAGCCATGGTTGAGTACGGTAATAGAGTTTCTGTGCGGTGTCACAGACGAAACAGCAAGAAGAGTGCAAAATGCCTTCAAATGAATGTTTTACGCTTTTCTTTTGCTTACGATCTTTTTCGCTGTGGATGGCGTTCCTGTTTTCTTTTTCCTTTTCTTCGTACCTTTTGAATTATGCCCAACCCGTGAATCCTTGCGCTTGGTGGGTTCCACCATATATTCCGCAATAAAGCGGACTGCATCGACAAGATCCTCAAGCAACGCCTCAAAGCGTTGTCGCGAAATATTCTGCAGCTCGGTACATTTTTCGTCATGCACTTGCACACGGGACTCGATTAATTTGGGAATGGTAGAACGCATTTCTATGAGCATCTCCTGAAAGCGCAAATCTTTTTGCGCTCGCAGTGAATGTGTGCGGGCAACGGTATCTTTTGTTTCATGTTTGCCTTCAGCTCTTTCATCGATCTTCTCAAGTTCACGACGTAATTCGGCAGACAAATCATTGTATTCTTCCGACAAAGAATCATGTTTTTTGATTTCTTTTTCGAGCGCACCGGGTGCCAATGATTCCGCATAGAGCAAACACAAATGCTTCACCGCGCCATGCACCGCTCTCCGAAGAACAATAGGACGGCTTTTTGACTCCATCCACGTATTCGAATCTTGGAGCTGCGGTTTCTCCTGAATGCTCTGCATCATCGCATTGATGATCGGTTCTTCAAATGCAGATCGTTGCTTCTGGTTCTCTGCCACCACTTTCTTGTCATCCTGAACGCGGGCTACCCGGGCTTTTTTCTCTGTCGGTAGCGGCTCCGGGTGCCATTCTTTCGGCGGCTGCACCATCCAATCGTTGCCCATTTTGGTGAGAGCATTCTGAAAATTTGTACAGATCTCGAATGCGAGATGGACAATCTGATCGTGCAGCGACGACGTCATCTCCCGATGTTCCAATGCATAGAGCACACGATTCCTCAGTGCTGCCTGCAGTTTGCTGGCATTCTCTCCCACAATCCCATTGGATGTATGAAGAGGATTGAGAAGATAGTTGAGAAATGCCCCGTACCCATCGCAGCCCGGGTGTATGCCATATGTCGCAAGCACTTCTCCTGCTATCTCCCGTTTGTAACGAGGAGTAATAGTCGTAAATATCGCCAATTTTTGTAGACGTGCATCAAAAACTCCTGCTGCTTCTGTTGTTTGTGAAGGAGTAAGAAGCGGTGAGGCTTTTCTTTGAGGAGAGGTAAAGCCGTTCAAATTCTGCTTTTTGACTGGCATAAAAATGGACGACAAAAATACACTATTGCCAGATTTCGTCAAATTTGGTACAATAGTAACGAAATACCAATACTCCTTATGAAAAGTGCTAGTAGTGTGCCTCTGCCTGGTGAATTCGATCCTGTGACTTTTGAAATTCTCCAAGCGAAAGAGAAAATAAATCAGATGAAAAGTGCTGGAAACATCAGCGGAATTAGAGGTCTTGAACGAAACAAAATGGGCGGTCTTATGAAATAATTCTCATGCCACCGATTCGTCCTTTGGGGCCGCCTGATCCAAATCCATTTTGGGTGCCTCCAGTTCACAAACCCGGGAAGCCGCGACCACACAGACGCGAGGATCTACCGAAACCAGATAAGTATGAACCTGGTCAGCCGGAGCCGGACCCAGGGAGGTACGCTCCACCAAAACCGAAAGACCCAAAGGATGTCATTGATCGAATGCGCCCACGCATCGCCAATTCTATGGCTTCATGGAGGGGAATTGTCTAGTATTCTTGTCTATGGTGAATGCCGCTTTCCCAGGTCAGACGGAGCCCGAACTCGTGCTTTTTAATGCTGCAGCCTTGAATGAAGAACCGGTCGATGAAGAAGCTCAGTTGGTTGATCATTTTTCCAATGAGGTAGGTGCTGTTGTATTGGAGACAATGGGTCAGGAAAACCGGACATTCTTTATGATGCGTGCGAATTTGCTAGGAAAACTTTTTTCTATTTGGAAGAAGAATATTCGTGAAAGTAATCCAGCAGTTGATCCACGGCTGGAATATTTTGTGAAATTTGTTGAGCTGAATCTCAATACAATCCGCAAATTTTTTCATAACGGCTGTACTGGCACACTACGTACTGCATTGAAAAAGATGCCTGAATCGGGAGCTCGATCCTTCCGTGCGCAACCGAGAAAACGTTTGCGGATGCGTACGGGCTAGAAACTTACCCCACGCTCCCCTCCATCTCCAGTTCAATCAGCCGATTCATCTCGACTGCATATTCGAGAGGAAGCAACCGCACGATCGGCTCTATGAAGCCGTTGACGATCATTGCACGCGCTTCATCCAGTGGAATGCCACGGCTTTCCAAGTAGAAGAGATCTTCTTCACTCAGCTTTCCGACCGTCGCCTCATGCGCAATTGTGACATCGTTATTGCGAATTTGGATATCGGGGATCGTATCGGTCCGGCTGATTTCATCGAGGAGCAGTGCATCGCACTCCACGTTCGCCGTGCAATCGTGCGCGTGGGGAGCAACTTTCAGCTGACCACGGTAGATAGCTGTGCCTCCACCCTTGCTGATCGATTTGCTGATTACCTTGCTGCTCGTATGCGGTGCCAGGTGAAACACTTTCGCGCCCGTATCCTGCCACTGCCCGGCATTCGCAAACGCAATCGCCATGTGGTCGCAGCGGGCACCCTCACCAACGAGCACTGAGCATGGATAGAGCATCGTGACGCCACTGCCCATGTTGCCGCCGATCCATTCCATCGTCGCGTCTTTTTCCACGATCGCACGCTTGGTATTCAAGTTATAGGTATCGCGGCTCCAATTTTCCACAGATGAATAGCGCGCCTTCGCGCCAGGCTTCACGAATATTTCCACAAGCCCTGCGTGCAGAGCATGTGATCCATACTTTGGAGCGGAGCAGCCTTCGATGTAATGCACATCGGCACCGTCTTCCACGATGATCAGCGTGTGCTCAAATTGGCCCATGTTCCGCGCATTCATACGGAAATAGGCCTGAAGAGGATCGCGAACGTGAACGCCTTTGGGGACGTAGAGGAATGTCCCGCCGGACCAGACGGCTCCGTGCAGCGCTGCGAATTTGTGATCGGTATTCGGCACACACTTCATGAAATATTTTTTGACGAGCTCGGGGTGCGCATGCACGGCGTCGTCCATATCCAGAAAGATAACACCAAGATCCTCCCACTCTTTCTTCAGGTTGTGATAGATCATCTCGCTTTCATACTGCGCGCCGACTCCCGCGAGCACTTTTCGCTCCGCTTCCGGAATTCCCAGCCGGTCATAGACCTTGCGGATCTCCTCCGGCACTTCCCCCCACGTCTCACTATTCCCTGCTCCAGCACTTGCGTAGTAGATAATGTCATCGAGATCTAAGGCACTGAGATCTGCTCCCCACGTTGGCAGTGGTTTCTCCTGGAAAATCTTGAGCGACTCCAGACGATGCGCGAGCATCCACTCGGGTTCATTCTTATCCTTGGAGATTTTCCGTACCAGTTCCTCGCTCACGCCTTTCTTCACACCTTCCGTGTATGGCGAGGGGTTTGCGTCGTCAAAGACGGAACGGGAGAGGGAGCTGAAGATGGGTTGGGGGGTGGGCATGCGGAGAGGTTTGATTGTAACGGAAAAGAGTGTGCCTCGTACGAAATTTGCGGAGTTTATCCTGAGCAGGTCGAAGGGCAAATTTCTACTCGGCATGACATGTGTGCTGTGTGGACATCGGCATGCAGAACGCCATGCTAGGCTGATCGAGATTTCTTCCTACTTCACCCGCCCCCGGCTTGCAGTCCTCGCCACCTTCACCGCCTTCTTCATCGCGGGCCTCTTTGCCTTCGATGATTATGGCATTTCTTCCGATGAGCCGATGGCGTTGTGGTTCGGCTATCACACGTACGGATATCTCTTTCTTGGAAGGCCTCCGCCGGATTTCCCCGACTGGAGCTTTTACGGACCCGCATGGCACACGTTTTTGGCTATAGGGAATGAACTGATCGGTTCGCCTGGCGGAAGAGTGATGTGGCTCTTTCGGCATTTTCTGAACTTCAGTCTTTTCTTTGCGGGAATCATCGCTTTCTACTTTCTCGCGAAGCGATGCGTGAAAAATTGGACGTTCGCGCTGCTCGCAGCAGCGTTCCTGATGCTTAGCCCACGCATGTTCGCGCATGCATTCACCAATCCCAAAGATCTTCCGGCAATGGTGTTCTTCCTGTTTGCGATCGCGACCATGTTTGTGTTTCTTGAACGTCGTTCGATGGTCACGGCGGCACTCCACGCACTCTGCTGCGGATTGATTATCAGCATGCGCATGTTCGGGCTGATTGTTCCACTGCTGACGATCGCTTTTTTAATCCTCCCTCCACTCCTTTCCAATCCGCGAAGTCGAAACGATGTGAGTCGATCGCTCCGCGATGCAGGCGTCTATCTGCTCCTCCTCTGCCTCCTGACGATTGCCGTGTGGCCGGTGCTGTGGGACGCAAATCCACTCACGCGTTTTCTTGATGCCTTCACCAATACGAGCTCACGACAGGGCGGCGGCTTCTACTTTGGGCAACTTGTGACGGCGAACCCCTGGCACTACTTGCCGGTGTGGATCTTCATCACCACGCCCGTGCTCTACTCACTCGCTTTTGTGATCGGATGCATGCTCGTTCTCCGCGATATCTTTAGAAATCCGCTGAATGCTCTGCGCGAAAAAACGGATCTGACGCTCCTCGCGTGGTTTTTTCTGCCGGTTGCGGCATTACTATTACTCCGAATCGGCATCTTCGACGAATGGCGACATGTGCTCTTCATCTATCCCGCATTTCTCCTCATCGGCATGCGCGGTCTGGAGTGGGCATTGGGAAAGTTACATGAATGGAGAACACGCATTGGATCACGAGTTCTCACAGGGATTATCGCTCTTAGTATGCTCTCCACTGCCTGGTGGATGATCTCACGCCATCCGTTCCAGTACATGTACTTCAGTATTCCCAGCCGCTTCGTGCAGGGAAACTTTGAGCTGGATTACTGGAGCCTCGGCTCCAGAGCCGGACTCCAGTGGATTTTGGATCACGACCGCACGCCTGTCGTGAAGGTGTACCCCGCCGGGCGCATCACGCGCATTGCATCGGATCTTCTGCCACTCAATGGCTGGGCACGCATCGAATGGACTGATCCTGACAAAGCTGACTACATCGTGGATAACTTCCGTGCGAACAAGTACATTCCCACGCTTCCAGAGGAAAAGAAGATCCATTCGATCGTGGTTGATGATTTGAATGTGATCACGATCTACCGTGGACCGGACACAAAGGGAATCTATAAACCGCATCTGTGGCTGGAAGATCAGGTGCCCTTGAATGAGCGTATGGATAGCCAGAAGCCATAGGTGAAGATTACTTGACATTCTTCAATTATTACGTAGAATTATCACCTTTCTCCTCTCCACATGCCCACAACCACGAAGAAAAGTGCCTCTAAAAGCACCACCACACTTACTCTCCCCTCCCGCGTCCGTATGGAACAGGAGATGATCATTATGCGCGAAACGGATCAGTGGATGACGGAACATTACAAAATGCGCGCGTAAAAAAACCAGGCAATCCATTGCCTGGTGCCCGCCGCCTCTGGGGGCAGTAGGAGGCAGGTCTCCTCCTATCACTTGCCGTAACAGGAGTATGACAAGTTTAGCATAGCTGCTGCTATACTCCCTCTCCGATGCGCTTGGTCGATAATTTTTGTGAGTTGGTGACAAGACCGTGGACGGTCAGGGGCCACAATGACAAAATTTTGACGAAACCACCGATGACGTTGAACGAGCAGGCGGAAGAACTATTGCTCTTCTTAATCGAATCATTCAGAGAGGAGGAAATGTTTTCCGGACTTCCCACGAGCTGGAAAACAAACAAGCTCATCTGCAATGTAATGCACGGCAAGAACCGTGTGGAAATCGGCTCCGGAACAGGCCGGGTACCCCGTCTGACAATCCACAACGATCTTCTGCCGGAGGACGGCACACTTGTCATTTTTGAGCGCAATCCACGTCTTCTTGAATATTTGAAAAGAGTTATCAAGGATACGCGTGTGAAAATTTACGGAGCATTTGGTGACGACTTTGAAGATATTATTTTGGATGAATTCAATGGAGAACCGGTCGACAGTCTGTGTTCAACCATGGCTCACTCTCATCTCACGAAACATGCCGGTGCAGAGCTGATTCGCAGGTATATACGACGTGTTCGCGTGGGAGGAACGGTCTTGATTGCCAATCACCGCGAACAAGGAGGTCACTTGATGGAAGCAGGATTAAAAATGCCTCTCCGCATCAATGAGCTCGTGAAAGAGTTCAGCATACCGCTGATCCGTCTTATGGCCGGAGAGGTGACGGAAGAATGTGCGAGTGATCCTTCATGGAACGGGAAACGTATTATGTTGCCTCATGCAGAAATGTCTCTGAGAGATTTGCACGCACCCGCTGCTCCATTTCTGAGACCGGGAAACCTATCGATCGCAAATTAGGCCTCCAATGATTTGCGAAGTTCTCTCGCAGCATCAGCGATCTTCGTAAACCACTCATCATTCCCATGCTGCGACTGTGCTCGCCAGGTGTGGACGACTTCCTCTGCCAGAAGCGTAAATTCCTGCAATTCAGCAACAATCTCTTCCTGGTCTTTCCACCCCACGCTGGCGCTCCGAAGTTCTACACGCAAGGCGACAAATCGATTGAGCGTGCGATCGACGGAATCGAGGAGCAGCTTTTCCCGCCGCGCATCGATTGCGTACAAATCGTCGTAGAAATCCGGAATGTGTTCCAAAACCGTATATGTTTTCTGGAAAACGATCAACAGGTTGCTCCATAATTTTTCGGTGAGGGACTTATTCTCCCGTGCATGCGCGGCAATCACGTCGCAATCACGGCGGACCAGGTACAGCACTTCGCGCGTCTTCAAAAAAGCTTCCTGAAACGCGAGTTTATGCACATTACCGAGCGCGAGCTCCTGTTTGCCGGAAACAATCTTGCTGATGACGACAGCGAACAGGAAGAACCCCAGCGCCGCTTCACTCGCCGCAAGAACGCGGGAAAATCCCAGGGGAACCATGTCTCCGTATCCCACCGTGGTTGCCGTCACCACACTGAAGTACACCGCGTTGGCAAATCTCTTCGCTGCATTCTCCATCAACGGAAGAGTGGTGACCCCGTTATGACCATCACCTGTACTCAGTACAAAATAGGCAAAAGCGAATGCCAGCACGATGAAGATCCATATCACAAACAGCGTACGGCCAGACATCTGCGCGAGACGCTCGAGAATGCGGAAGGCGGAAAGGTTCTTCGTGTATCTCATCTCGGGCTTATGGTAGCGCTTTCTGCTGCACGGGAACATCGAGAACTTTCCACGAATGTCCAGTTGCCTGCAAAAATGCCTCGAGCCCGGCGTGCGGTATCGCAAGCGTCGCGGTATTCACGAGCGGGTGCGAGCAGATCGCATTGGCGTCCCACACTGCCTGATCAATGATCACCTCCACCGCATGCGCAGCGTCGTTGACGAGTCCGAGCAGCGTGACGGATCCTGGTTCCACTCCTAAGTGAGTCTTGAGCCGATCTGGTGAGGCGAACGAAAGACCTTGTTGGACCTGGAGGACATCCGTTAGTGCTTTCAAATCCACCTGTTTCTCATGTCCGACGGTCACGAGAAAATGCCGTTTGCCTTTCTTATCGCGCAAGAAAAGATTTTTTGTTTCCTTCCCTGGTAACGGCATGCGGAGCTCCAGAGCTTGCTCGCAGGTGAACACGGCTGCGTGATCGAAACGCTGGTAGGCAATGCCGTGCTCGGTGAGGAAGGCGTAGATGTCCATGAATGGGATAATTGAATCATGAATTATGAATCATGGCACTATTCCATAATTCATTATTCATCATCACCAAGGGAAAAACCTTATCTGAGCTCGTACGTCAGCTGCACCTGCACGTTTACTTCCTGCTCTCCCGCCGGCAGCGGCGTCGGCATTACTCCTCCCCCTCCCATTGCCGTATCCATCGCCATTTCCGCACGTGCATATGGCATCGGCGGACTATATCCCCCGCCTTCGGAGAAGCTCTTGAGTTTACCCAGTCTCATACCCAATTGCTTTGCAAGCGTTACAGCCTTTGCTTGAGCTTGGCTGATAGCCTCCTCCCGCGCCTCGGCACGCGACTTCTCCGGATCATCGACAATAAAGCTCACGCCGCCGGCCTGGTTGGCGCCCGCGTTTGTTGCGGCGGCAAGAACGTCACTGACTGTATCCAGATCGCGGACTTTGACCCGCAAGCTCTGGCTGGCATCGAACCCGCGCATCACTTGCTGGCCGTCTTTCCAATCGTAGGTGGGATTGAGCGCAAGACTCTCGGTGCGGATATCTTTCTCCTCGATGCCAGATTTCTTCACGGCATCAAGAACTGCTGTCATGTTCTTTCCAAGCATATCCATCGCCTGTCGTGCTGTCGTTTGCCGCTGAATCTGAACCCCAAAGCTGAGCTCGGCGATATCCGGCACTGCGGCTGCCTTCCCTTCGCCGCTCACGGAAATCGTCGTTCGATCGAATTCCTTCGTTTCCAGATGCTTTCCGGCGATAAAGAAGAGCCCACCGATGACGACAGCGAGCAGGAGGACGAACGGCATCCATGCTGCCGGGCGGAGAGTGATTATGCGGGTGTCGTCCATAATGTAGGAATGAGGAATTAGGAGCTAGGAGTATCGCACATTTTCCTGAATTTTTCGATCTTTTTATCCTAATTTCCTCATTCCTAACTCCTCGCCGCCGTACTTTGCATACCCTTCCTTCTCCAATTTCCTCGCAACTTCCATGCCTCCGCTTTCCACAATCTTACCACTGACCATCACATGGACGTGATCAGGTGCGACGTAATCAAGTAACCGTGCATAGTGTGTGACGAGAACTGCAGAAAACGATGGTGAGCGCATCGTATTCACCCCTTCTGCGACAATTTTGAGCGCGTCAATATCGAGTCCCGAATCCGTTTCGTCCATGAGCGCGAGTTGCGGCTGTAGAATCGACATCTGGAGCACTTCCGCCTTCTTCTTTTCACCTCCCGAGAATCCCTTATTCAGGAAGCGCTCCGCAAACGCGGTATCCATATGCAGCGCTTTCATCTTCTCCTCAAGATGTTTTTTGAATTTGATGGGGGAAATGATCTTGGGCAGTTCTGTGCGCGCTTCCGATTGGGCTTTATACGCGGCGAAGAGAAAGCTTCGCAGTGTGACGCCCGCGATTTCCTTGGGATACTGGAATGCGAGAAACAGTCCCCGTGCAGCCCGATCTGATGTCGCAAGGGCCAGGAGATCTTCGCCATGGAATGACGCTGATCCCGAAACGACTGTGTACTTCGGATGCCCCATGAGCGTGTTTGCGAGTGTTGATTTCCCGGAACCATTGGGTCCCATGATGGCGTGAATCTCCCCGGGACGGACGACAAGACTGACTCCTTTCACGACTTCTTTCCCCTCCACGGCTATATGGAGATTGTTTGTCTGCAAGAGGTGTGCGGCTGGATTCATTGGCACAGTGTAGTCGCATTTCGATGTTTGCAATATTTAGTTTATATGATATAATATCATTAATACCAACACATTATGCCCATCCTCTATACCGATGCTCAGGAACATGAACCAAATAGATTTGATCGATCCATTTTGTCATTGCCGCAACAGCCCGTCGGGCATCAGGCCCGCCAAGTAGGGCGCCGCGTCCGCAATCTCACAAATGCGCCTGCGGAGTATGCAATTGCAGAGGCCAGGGAATTACTACAGAACATCTCCATAAACGCTACGGCAGTTTCTTCCTTGGGCAAGGAACATCGCATGGGTTCGCTTTGGAACATCATCCCTATTCTCAGCAATATCCGCTCCCACTTGGTTGCAGGTAAAGAGGCAGACGCCATTGCGGAATTAAAGGAAGACATGCGCCAACTGGAAAGCATCGTTGATCAATACAATGTAAGGGTTGACCTGCGATCGATACGGAAAGCTGTAGCCAAACTTCAGGAGCCGGGAGGCATAAGTAAGTGGGTTGCAAGCATTCTCCCGCTCCTTCGATGGGTACACCGTCAGGCGACCCCGCAGCGTGCGGAGAACGTCCATATGGGAGCTCGGAAGGTGCGAAGGCAAGAAGGGTTTCGACAAGCTGCATAACCGGGAAATTGCTGTACGTATCAGCAGCGTCGGATTCATCGAACTGACTACTATTCTTTTAGTCGAAAATTGCCATATCCTAGTGTTCCCGTATGCCCAAAGTCACCTTCCACTATTCCGGCCAGATCAAAACCGTCGAGGCGGAAAAGGGCAAACCGATTCTGCAGATCGCGCTCGATGCCGGTATTCCGATGGAACATGCCTGCGGCGGCAACGGTTTCTGCACCACCTGCATGTGCAAAGTGAAACAGGGAATGGAAAACCTAAGCCCCCGGAATGATCGCGAGGAAAACATGGGGATTATCGATGATCCCGACAGGTTGAGCTGTCAGGCTGAGGTGCAAGGTGATGTTGAGGTAGAGGTGATTGAATATTGATCACAAATTCCAAACGCCAAAAACCAAAATCCAGGGAAATTTGGAAAATTGTATATTAAAAAAATTTCATATGCTTCCCTGGCATTTGGCTTTTGATATTTGGCATTTTTCTCCGACCGCATCAGACTCTCGCTAACGACAGTAACTTTGCCTTCACTTCTTCATCGTACGGCTCAATTTTATTGATTCTTCGATACGTTTCCTCCGCCTTCTCCGTCACACCCAGTTGCAAATAACATTCAGCGAGCAACCGCAGGAGTTCTGTTGAACGGGCAAGACGCTGGGTTGCCTTTTCCAGCAGCGGAGCGGCTTCTTCGTACCGCTGGGCGGCAATGCACGCACGACCGAGTGCGGCAGAGCGATCGGGTGTCTGGGGATCGCGGTTGAGCGCTTCCTGATAGGCCTGGCATGCTTCGATGTACTTGCCCTGCCGGTAGTACGCGAGGCCCAGGTTACTGTGGAACGACACATCATCACGGTTCTGGAGGAGTTCGCGGTACATCGCCTCAGCTTTGTTTTCGCGGCCGGTCGTGAGGTAGAGCTTCGCCAGCATCGCTTGCACGTCATACGCGTGTGGCTGGACCGTGAGCGCCTGAATGAATAAGCGTTCGGCATCTTCTGTTTTCTCCTGCGCCATCGCCTTTTCCGCCTGACGGATCAATGAGCGTACTTGCTGGAGCTCAATTGCGGACGTGCGCGGCGATTTGCGGATCCGGGAAACTTTCCGTTCTTCTACAAGAAGCGCGCCCCGCTCTTCCGCGGAGTTGAACCTCTGTTTCATCGACCGCACAAAGCGCCGCACCGCGCGGTTGCGCAGGAGAGCGCGGAACCCAAACAGCAGGAGAATGCCAAAAAGAGAAATGGAGAGGACCAGGACGTAGAGCATTGGACTTCGGAAATCGACGAATCAAACTACCATGACATGTAGGGAACAGCAAGATGTCTGCAAGAGAACCATCGCATAAGAATCGCAGAAAGAAGCCAAAAACCAGAGACCAAAAGCTAAAAAGGCTAAAAGCCACACGTTTGAGGAATCAAGTGTGAAATCTTCTTCTTTGATTCTTTACATTTCTTTGGTTTTTGGTTTTTGGAACTTGGATTTTTTCTGCGACGACTGTCACTTCCTATCAGCGAGGGCAAGTACAAACTGTTGTGTGAGTAGCTGCCTGTTCACATTCGTTTCCAGGTTGCGGCAGAGCATCACCAGGTGACGGACGCTGGATGCGGGGAGTTCCATACTCTCTTCCCGCAGCGCCAGGGAGAGGTGGAGCAAAAATTGATCGGCCGCTTTCGTCCGTTCATGCAACGGCGCGAGCAGTTGCAACCGTTCAATGGCGGACCGGCTGTGCCAGAACGCAAGTGCGCTACTGTAGACCTGCTTTTCGCTACGGAGGAGATCGGGGTTTTCCCGAAGGCGGCGAATGAATCCGGGAGCCCCCTGGGCGACGCGGAGCAAAAACTGCCGTTCGTCGTCGGAAGCGCCTTCGAGGAGAGGATTCAATTCAGTATCCGTCAACCGCGTGAAGTGGAGAACGCGCGAGCGGGAGATGAAGGTCGGGAGAAGCGATGTGAACGATTGCGTGGTGAGAACAAAAGTGACTCCCTCGGGGGGTTCTTCGAGAATCTTAAGCAGCGCGTTGACCGCTTCCACCTGCATGCGTTCCGCAGACCGGATCAGGCAGCAGCGATAGGTTCCGGACCCCACTTCGTGCATGCGTTCCTGGAGCGAACGGATGTCATCAATGCTAATGGTATCGGTTTTTGCTTTCGCTTTCATCCGATGCTGCTGGATGACGTTCGACGATTGCGCGATAATGGAAAAATCTTCGCACGCGTCCTCGATCCATAACTGATCGATGATGAGCAGATCCGGATGGAGCAGATGACGAATGCGCTCCTGCGTCAACGCCCGCTCCTCGTCACTTTGACCGGCGCAGAGGAGTTCCTGCGCAAACCACTTCGCAATCGTGAATTTCCCCAGATGCGGTGATCCCGAGAAAATGTAAGCATGCGCGACATTCGCCTGCGCAAGATCCTGCTGCAGCGCGGCTAACTGGGTCTTGTGGCCGAGAATATCGGACGGGATGGCGACCATGGGCCGACCATCGTAACAGAATCCTGCCGATTAGTGGATCGCAAGAGCGAGTGTCGGAAGCAGTACAACGCCAACCCAGAAGAGGAACAGCGCAAACTGCGTCGATTGCTCCCTGCGATGAGAACTGGGGATGAACATAGACAAGAATAAAGACGTCTTGGAAAGGAATGTCTTACAAAGATGGGCGGGAAAACACCCCCGCTCATCATGGAAATCGGGCACCTCTACAATCACCTTCGCGGCATCGAGCTGTATCCCGTCCGGGTACTACCGCTCCAATTCCTGACGTACGTGACTTTTCTGATTGTGGTCTACGGAGTGATCATGACGATTTGATAAATCAGGAATTTTTCCCGTGACACTTCTTATATTTTTTTCCTGATCCGCACGGACACGGATCATTGCGGCCGATTTCTGTGATTGACCTCTGCTGAGGTTTTGATGGAGCTTTGACCGGCCCCTGATTCCCAGGGCTGCGCATGACAAATGGAGCATCAGGATCATTTGGTGAAAGCTCAAGCATTGTTCCCCCGCCTCCACCTGTGATCGAACCCGTTCCCGGTCCCGGTCCCGTTAGTGCCCCTTCGATATCCGCCTCGTTCGTCTTGAGATCCGTCTCGCGCTCTTCTTCATCGAATTCCACCAGCACTTGCGGCCCGAATTGCGCGAAGTCGACCTGCAGGAGCGTCCGCACGATCGTGGAATCGATGGTCTGGAGTAGTTGCTGGAAACGCCGGAAGCCCTGATCCTGGTACTCGATGAGTGGATCACGCTGCGCATAGCCGGAGAACGCAACCTGTTCGCGCAAGTGCGACATGTCATCGATGTGATCCATCCAATGCGCATCGATGCTTCTGAGTGTCACGACGCTTTCAGCCCGTGCGACGATCTGCTGATCAAAAGATTCGCATTTTTCCTTGTACAAGCGATGAGCGAACACCGTCAGCTCATCTTTGAGCACTTCACGATCGCTGCACTTCTTCAGTTTCTCCATCGTGAATTCTTTCTGGAACTCCGCATGGAGCGCCCCGAGCATTTCGAACATTACTTTTGTATCCCATTCTTCCGGATCATCCGTCCGCGCATGCGCATCCACAATGCCGTGAACTTCACGACGCATCGCGGCGAGGATTTCTTCATGCAACGGCCAGACAGGGGGGACCAGGCTCGGGACCGGCCTGGAAGAAACTGGATCCGAGCCCGTTCCCGGTCCCGGTCCCGTTTCTGCGATCTTCTCTAAAATCTTCTGTCTGCGCTTGTAGATAATCTCACGATGCCTATTCATCACATCGTCGTACTGCAACACGTGACGCCGAATATCAAAGTTTCTGCCTTCCACCTTCTTCTGCGCGCTCTCAATACTGCGGCTGACCATTGTATTTTCCAGCGGCACATCGTCCGGGACACGCAAGCGTTCCATCATGCCTTTGAGTCGATCTCCACCGAAGAGGCGCATCAGATCGTCCTCCATGGAGACGAAGAATCTGCTTTCACCGGGATCCCCCTGACGTCCGGCGCGACCGCGTAGCTGGTTATCGATGCGGCGTGCTTCGTGCCGTTCGGTGCCCAGGATGCAGAGACCGCCGAGCGCTTGGACGCCCGCTCCCAGCTTGATATCGGTTCCGCGACCGGCCATGTTTGTGGCGATAGTGATGCTCTTCGCCTGACCCGCGCCTGCCACGATTTCGGCTTCCTTCTCGTGCTGTTTTGCGTTGAGCACTTGATGCGGGACTCCTTCTTGATCCAGGAGCAGGCTCATTGCTTCCGATTTTTCGACGGATGTCGTGCCGATGAGCACAGGCTGGCCCTTTTCGTACTTCTCCTTGGCGATTTTCGCGACGGCCTTGAACTTCGCGGCAATCGTCCGGTAAATGGCATCCGATTTATCTTCCCGGATCATCGCGCGGTGCGTCGGGATTGTAATCACACGCAGGCGGTAGATGGACTCGAACTCCTCCTCTTCTGTTTTTGCGGTACCCGTCATTCCGGCGAGCTTCCCAAATAGACGGAAGTAGTTCTGGAACGTGATGGTGGCGAGTGTTTTGCTCTCGCGCTGCACAGTGACGCGTTCTTTTGCTTCGATCGCCTGATGAAGACCGTGACTGTACCTGCGGCCGGGCATCAAACGACCCGTGAATTCGTCGACGATCACTACTTCTCCCGCAGGACTCACGACGTAATCGACATCGCGCTGGAAGATGGCATGTGCCTTGAGCGCCTGCTCGATGTGGTGCACTTCCTGAAAGCCTTTCTCGGTGTAGATATTCTCGATACCGAGCAGTTGCTCCATCTTCTTGATCCCCTCCTCTGTCAGGACCGCCGCGCGCTGCTTTTCGTCTTTCGTAAAATGTGTATTTTCCTGCAACTGCCCGACAAGCTGTGCGTACTGGGTGTACTTAGTGGTCGATTCCTCCGCCGGCTGGCTGATGATGAGTGGCGTGCGGGCTTCGTCGATGAGAATGGAGTCGACTTCATCGACAATCGCATAGTGAAGCCCTCTTTGGACTTGCCGGGGAAGCGTCGTTGCCATGTTGTCGCGCAGATAATCGAACCCGAATTCGCTGTTGGTACCGTAGGTGACGTCCGCTGCATACGCTTCGCGCCTGCCGGCCGTTGGAAGTCCATGCACGATAATCCCGACGGAAAGTCCGAGCGCCTTATAGAGGAGGCCCATCCAGATCGCATCGCGACGTGCGAGGTAGTCGTTGACCGTCACCACATGGACTCCTTTTCCAAGCAGTGCGTTCAGGTACACCGGCAATGTGCAGACGAGTGTTTTTCCTTCACCCGTTCTCATTTCGGCGATATTGCCGCGATGGAGCGCCGCGCCGCCAATGATCTGCACATCGAAGGGCACCATATCCCACCCGAATTCCTGCTTGCCCATCTGCACCTTCACACCCGCTTCTTTGAGAAGTTCGCATGCGCGAATGGCGACGGCAAAAGCCTCGGGCAGCATCTCATCTAAGAGGGAGCGGGCATTCTTGCCCGCGGCAAGTTCGGCTTGAATCCGCGCCTTTAATTCTGCAGTTTTTCCCGGGAGCGCTTCAAGCGTCAGCGCGCGGATCGCGGGCATCTGTTCAGCCTTGCGCACCTGCCCGACAATCGGCCGGAGCCGCTTGAGTTCTTTCTCATTAGGATCGCCGAGGAGCCGGTTCAGAACATCTAAAATAGCCATAAGGACGTCTTACTCTAGCGATTGCGGAAAGGTTAGAGAAGTCTGTTACAGAGTTCTCTGTGCACTCAATGTTTGACAAATGTCAGACACCAGAGTATTCTGGACACATGTCATCCAAAACAGTCAATACACGGGAACTCCTGCGCAACTTCAAGACATTGAAGGAACTTCTTCTGAGCGGACGAGTGGAGCACATTGTGATCGATATGGGCAATCACAAAGAACTGGAACTTTCTGTGAAAGAGCGTGGCCATACCGGGAGAGAATTACTGGAATATCTTGCCAATCGCCCTAAGCCAATCCGCCCGCTTCGCATGCCGCGTAAACGGATCTTCGATACGCTGTTTTCTTAAGAAGTGTATGATCGATTTTCTCCTCGACACGAACGTCATTATTTACGCATACAGTGAGCATCCAACGTATCTGCATTTTCTGCGGACAGTTGCTGGGAAAACCCTCGGCATGAGCATGATTACGTATATCGAAATTCTCGTCGGAGCACGGAGTGATATTGAGGAGCGCGAATTGGAAAATTTCCTTGATAATTTTCGCCTTGTGCCGATCACTAGTCCAATCGCCAAAGAAATTGCACGATGGATTCGCCGAAAAAAACAGAAGGGCCTTCGCCACCCGGGCGTGTCGGATACGATCATCGGCCAGACTGCCCTATCTCAGAATGTCCCTCTCGTCACAAATAACCCCAAAGATTTTTCCGCATTCAAATCACTCAAACTTATCATTCCGGAGTGAGATTACCACCCCCTCCCATACCAAGGGACAAGAATTTGCTTCGCATACGATTGCTGACCAAGAAACTCTGGCAAAATTTCTTCAACTGGTCGTAGCAAGGCAGGCTGCAGGCCAAGATCATCAATAATTTTCTGATGCTCAGGAATCAACTCCCCTATCCACTGCATACCCGCCGTGAGTTTTTTCTGGAGATCTTCAACTTTCACACATTCAGGCTCCGAGAATTCTTTCGCAAGTGCACCAAATCCGCGGATGAAGAGTTCGTGCTTCTTGGTGGAGTGGAGCCAGATGCTCCCCCTCTCCCTCGCCGAGCGCAGCGAGGCGTGGGGGAGGGGGCTGGGGGGAGGGGGTGTTCTCGCGCAATACACATCACTGAGGTGAATCCCCGCCGATGGAATTTTTAATGCATGTGAGAGCGCATTACTTAACGCCACAGCGACTCTCAAACTTGTAAATCCCCCCGGTCCAACAACACACGCAATATGGGTGAGATCTGGATAGGACCATCCAGTTTTTAGGAGCAGGTCTTCGACCTGCGGAACAAGCGCAGCATCATCAATACGGTGATCGATCAGGCTGGATGCGGCAACGCGTTCATTTGTCACGCACGCCAGGAGACCGGCATGTGAGGCGAGATCGAGAAATAGCGTTTGCATGTTCACAGCTTGGAGATGCGCTTGCATGTGAGCAAGAGACGCGGATCCTTGACTATCTCCTCCAAACTCCCAAGGATATGTGCCTTTCATATGAAATTGCTCCCCATCCAAACTTGGCCAGCCGTGCTGCCCGATGGCATGAGTCCCGAAGAGGCTGCCAATAAAATTCACGAAAAAGGGGGCTGCGGTGTGAGTGTTTCGTTTGATAATCGAAAAAAGCCTTTTGCTGTCTTTAGAGTTCAGGGGAAACTGAAGGACTGGATTATGGCGCTGGGCACTCTTAATGGAGTACGTATTCTCAATGAACTTCCTCCTA
Organism: uncultured Candidatus Peribacteria bacterium; assembly: GCA_964449445.1. GTDB lineage: Bacteria > Patescibacteriota > Gracilibacteria > Peribacterales > Peribacteraceae > JABFSS01. The sequence goes on from CAYUZT010000002.1 coordinate 20,361, forward strand.
TCCCACTCACTGCCGAGAAAGAGAAAGGACACGACACGACAAATGGAATCATTGTCGCCCGCGCCGAGCCACCTATCGGTTGCACACTCGCTGAAACAATCGCTGCTGTCGAGTGCGCATTCGACCGTCTGCACTGCACAGTCATTGAACAATCAGGGGCTGCTTGTGATTTTTTGGTGCAAATGCATGTCGGACAAAATGTAGATACCGTCCGCCAATCGATCGCCCTCCTGGGCATTCGATTGCTTCCGGATGCCGATACGGCAATTTTTGTTGCAAGAAGTGAGGCTCCAGGGATCAATTCAATGTAAATGCATCTGCACCATGGCGTAGAGTAGGTTCTCAATCTGTCTCATGATCCCTCTCCTCTCCATTGTCATCCCCACCCACAAGCGTCCGGAGATTCTCCGACGATGTTTGGAGCACATCGAGAAGCAAACGATTATCGATCAGATTGAAGTAATTGTGGTGAGTGATGGAGAAAAGTTGAAAGAGGAAAGTGGAAAGTGGAAAATGCCAGTGCACGTCTTCGACGTGCGAAAATCCCATCAGGGTGTTGCACGGAATGAAGGAATGAAGCATGTACAAGGCAAATATGTGATGTTCATTGGTGACGACATTTTCTTGGCACCGGATGCATGTGAAAAACATTTGAAAGCACATTCTCCCCCTCTCCCGCGCACGGGGGAGGGGGCCGGGGGGAGGGGGTGTATGAGTAGGTCCGTTCTCGGTTTTACAACCTGGGACCCCGCATGTGGCATCACCCCCGTCATGGAGTGGCTCGAAAAGTCTGGCTGGCAATTCGGCTATCCCACCATTCAACCATATAGCCATTCAACCATCCCACCATCCATCCAACATCGTTTTACCTACACCAGTCACATCAGTCTGCCGATGGAGATCGCAAAGAAGTTTCCCTTTCGCGAAGACGTCACACTGTATGGATGGGAGGATGTGGAGTGGGGGTGGAGACTGAAAAATGCAGGAGTGAAACTTTTCTACGAACCGGATGCGAAGACGCTGCATCACCACCATATGGAACTCAGTGATTCGCTGAAGAGGATGGACACACTCGGGCGTTCGGCTATTGTGATGGATCGGTTGGTGCCCCAGTTGGGTTTGGTGCCGAGAGGATGGAAATTGATGAAATATCAATTAGCCTCATGGCTGCCAACGATGCGTGGAAAACATGCCCAAGCATTCATGAGAGGCTTGCGCACGACGTAAATTCCGGTATACTTCCCTCATCAAACGTTTCTTGAATCTTCACTATTCCATGTATATGGAATGGTGCTTTTACCATTTCCTGTCATTCCGAGTAGCTCGTGACGGAGTCACGAGCGTACGAGGAACCCTCCTCTCATGAAAGCCTCCTTCCTCGCCGCCATTAATCAGATCTGCTCCGAAAAGAACGTCAAGCCCGACCAGGTGATCGAGGCCGTCAAACAGGCGATCGCGACTGCGTACCGCAAAGATTACGGAAACAAGGAACAAGAGATTCGCGTGGATCTGGAAGAAGGCCGCGATATGCCGTCAATTCTGCTGGTGAAGGAAGTGGTGGAGAAAGTGGAGAATGACAACTTCGAAATTAGCATCAAGGACGCGAAGAAGATCAAACCCGATGCCGACGTGGGTGACGAGATCACCATCGATGTGACACCTGTTGAATATGGACGCATCGCGACGCAAGCGGCAAAGCAAGTGATCTTGCAGAAGCTACAAGAAGCCGAGAAGCAGAGCTTATACGAGATGTTCAAGGACCGTGAGGAAGAACTGCTGACCGCAACGGTGACGAAAGTAGATCCCAACTGGGTCACACTTGAGATTGAAGGAATGACGGTCAGTCTCCCGTGGCGCGAACAGATCCCCGGCGAGCACTATTACACAGGAAAGCGCATCCGCGTGTACCTGGATAAAGTGGAACTCACCGGCAAAGGACCGCAGCTACGCATTTCGCGCACCCATCCAAATCTGGTAAAGAAGCTCCTGGAACTCGAAATCCCCGAAGTGCGCAACGGCGATGTGGAAATTAAAGCCATCGCGCGCGATGCCGGGTTCCGAAGCAAAGTGGCTGTGAAGAGCAACGATCCGCGCATCGACCCAATCGGCGCCTGCGTCGGTCAAAAGGGCGTACGCATCCAGGCCGTGATGGAGGAAATCAACGGTGAGCGTGTGGATATGATCGAGTGGTCCGAAGATCCCATTAAATTGATCTCACTCGCGCTCCAACCCGCGGCGATCTCCGCTGTGATCATCGTGAACAACGAAGAGCGTCTGGACGACCAGGGACGTAAGGTGAAGAAGCGCGCCGCGGTCTTCGTAGAAGAAGCGCAGCGTCCGATGGCGATCGGCAAAAAGGGTCAGAACATCCGCCTTGCAACGCAGCTCAGCGGCTTTGAGCTCGACATGTACAACTACGGCGAACTGCCAGCCTTCAAAGCGAAGCTTGCGGAGCTTCGGGGTGAACCGATGCCGCCAGACACAGCGCAGGCATTCCTGCCTGCGTCTGAAGAGTCTGGCGCAAGTGGCGAGGGAGGTACGGGGGATGGAAGCGGCGGTGCTGGTGCGGGAGATGATTCTGCAGCTGCAGGTTCCTCGGAAGCGCAGACGGATGATTCCGCAGTGCCCAAGCCCTAACCGCATCCCATAGCGCTCTTCGCAGCAGGGGCCTATTCTTCCTCTGTGAAGCTGCCCTCCATTCCTCTCGTCGTCCTGGACACGGAGACCACAGGGTTCATCCCCCGCGTTCACCGGGTGATCGAGTTCGCGTCGATCGAAGCGCGCGACGGGAAAGTTCTGAAAGAGTACGAACAGCTTTTTCATCATGCGGATGTTCCGCCAACAGTGCAGGTGCTCACGCGCATAAAAAATGCCGACCTGCAGGGGAAACCTGCGCTCGCGGAGCATCGTGATGATATCTTGAAGCATCTCCCGGAAGATGCCCTGCTCGTTGGACAGAACATTCCCTTCGATATCGGGATGCTCAAGGGGGAAGGCATTGATTTGAGTGACCGACCGTACATCGATACATCGATGCTCGCATCGCTCGTGTTTCCGGAACTGGAAAGTTACTCACTCGGGTATCTGAGCGCTGTACTGAAGTTGAATCACGATCCACCACACCGCGCACTGGGAGACGTTCGCGCAACACTGGAACTCTTGAGTGCATGCTGGGAACGATTTCTTGAACTGCCGGAAGACCTGCGTGACCTGGCCGATGCCATCATGGAACGCGCACCAAAGGGCTACCGAATGCTGTTTGAGGCACTGCCTCCCTCTACCAAGAAGAAGGAGCCCAAATGGCTTACACATCCAACCATCTCACCATCCAACCATCCCACCATCCAACCATTTTCCCTTTCTTCTCCCACATCCTCCCCTGCTCTTGTAGATGAAACCCTTGATCCCCTGCATCTACAATCGGTGATTGAAGGAGCGCTGAAAGAGTCTTCCGCTCGCCACTGGATCGCCGTCAAAAATCTGCGACCTGTTCTCCGTCGAATGCCCGATTCTCTGCTGAAGAAAATTCGCGTTCTGTATCCGCCGCACGCGCTCATCGACGTTGCAGCTGTAGAGCGATTCGCGCTGCAGAAAGTGTACACCACCGACGAAGCGACGCTCGCATTGAAGCTCGCTTGGTACGAGCCACATCGACGGGATGAGTTTCCCTGTCATGGAGGGGAAGAAGCTATATGGAATGGAAAACTCAGCTGCACGGTGACATCAAAAGCGTACACCGATCAGTTCGCGGATCTGCCGAATGTGATTCTGCTCGACCACAAAGAGCTCCTGGAGTTTACGATGGATCCGCCGCCCGCCCGGCCAGTGGCCGAATCGGACGGGCACCCCGGCAAGCAGGCCATGGAGAGCAATTGCCATGTGATCATTGACGATGCCTCGATGCTTGAAGATACCGCAACCAAGGCGTTCGGCTGGTGGTGCGCCATGGACGATGTACGCGCGGCCGCACAGGGTAATGAGCTCCTCACTCGCTTTATCGATACGTTGCAGCTGTGGGTCGAAAAAACGCGGCAATTCCAAGACATTCGCTATTTGACCGTCAACGACCTCCAATCTCCCGAATCGAAAGGTCTCCGCTCGCTCCTCGAGACAGTTATGGAACAGAAACTCTCCGAGCAACTGCTCCGTCACCTCTACGACCTGCAAAAAATCCTTGAGCCCGGGAATCTGAATCACCGCATCACATGGATTGAACAGAAACCAAACGGCAGCCAGATTTTGCAATCAGTCCCGGAGCGGATTGGGGAGTTGCTCAGCGACACCCTCTTCAAGCGTTTTCCCACCACATTGCTGATCCCCCAAGGAAGTGCGGAGATGCTACCGGAAATTCTTCCACCGGGCACGGGACCGGGACCGGCTTCAGTCCGTCCGAACCCGTCCCCGAGCCCGGTCCCGATTTCTTTCGACCCCCACCCAACCCTTGATGATCTGCTGACGAATCCCCCTGCAGGGAAAACCGTCATCCTCCTCCCCGGCAAATCCGCAATTGAAGACTTATATGTGAAGTACACGGAAAGCTTGGAGCAGAAAGGCGTGACGATGATCTGCCAGGGACTCAATGGTGGAATGGGGCGTATGCAAGCCGAATTCCTCGCGGCGAAAACCTCGGCGTTGTGGCTGATCACGCCATGGATGTTTGAAGGTGTCGATCTGCCAGAGGGAACTGTGGATCACCTGATTATGAAGACCCTGCCGTTCGATCATCCCTCGCACCCCGTCCTCAGCCGTCGATCACTTCACTACGGTAACGCGTTTTCGGACTACTCCCTCCCCCGCCTGCTTCATCGAATTTTTCGGTTACTCCGGACGTATGCACGAATCAAAACGCCAGAAGGTGACGTGCGGTTGATGGATGATCGCGTGCAGACGAAGGGGTATGGCCGGAAAGTGAAGGAATATGTAGAACAATTCTCTGATAAGGATGCGGCTACTCCTGTTCCTCATAAAGATGCCAAGGATTCCGAAGAGTCCAAGGTCCCGCCTGTTTCCGTCGCACCACTTTCACCAGAACCCAAACCAAAGACTCCAAAGCGCAAAGCGAAGTCAAAGGATCAAATGGCGTTATTCTGATGCTCAGCTTATTGGAAATACCTCATCAATGAGCGTATTGATATTCCGCCGCACACCACTAATAAATTGCTCTCCAGGTGATGGCTCAAGAACAATTCGCGATCCGTCCGGGCCTCTATCGCTCGAGTATCGTGGCCGGTCGAATCCTTCATTCACTGGATTGTCTCGGATGAATTGGTCTCTAATGGCTTCTGCGGCCTGACGACTGCCTGCGTGGCGAATCTGTTCTTGGACAATTGATATATTATGTTCACTCATAGAGATTGTATGTATGGAACATGTATATTATAGCAAAATTTTATAGATAAATCAATCAGCACCTTTTCGTCCTAAAACGACGAACATAGTTCTCCAAAGTACCCACAAATCCAAGAATGGCGACCATTCTTCGATGTACTGCAAATCCAGTCGTACTTCCTCATCAAACGTGAGATCGGATCGACCAGAGATCTGCGCCAAGCCTGTCATTCCCGGCTTCACGGCAAACACGCGACGCTGCTCAAGTGAATACCGATCGACTTCCTCCGGCAAATGCGGACGCGGCCCGACGAGAGAGAGGTTACCGACAAAAACATTGAGCAGTTGCGGAAGTTCATCGAGCGTCCAGCGGCGGAGGAAGCCGCCAATACGCGTGATACGGGGATCGGCATGAATTTTGAACAAAGGCCCATCCCGACGATGATTGAGCGCGAGCAGATCGTGTTTGTGCGCATCGGCATCTTTCACCATTGATCGGAATTTGAGAATGTTCACTCGTCGCCGTCCATTTTCCCCCACGCGCTTTGAGACGTAGAAGATTGGCCAACCCGAGTCGAGGAGGACGAAGAGGGCTAAGAGGACCAAGAGGGGCGAGAGGATGATCAGGAGAATTGCGCTCACGATGATGTCGAACACGCGCTTGAGGATTCTGCCCCACCCGTCGAGAGGCGTCGGCAGAAAACGGATCATGGGCAGTAGTCCAAGACGTTCGACGGAGAGTTGGTGCGGAACATCGGCAAGTACCGGCGGCAAAAACGCGTAGCCGATCTGGTGACTGCGGCAGTAGTTGATGAGTGCGACGGTGGTTTCGCTCTTGGGATTCGGATCCGTCTGCAAAACGAAATCGATCGGCTGCTGATGGAGAATGCGCTTGAAGGCGTCCAGATCCGGCAAATGCCCCAGATAGGCGTAATGCACGTCATGATGGAGAGTATCGAGCGCCGCGGGAGCAAGCCCCTGACCTCCGAGGGAAACGACAATGCGGCGGCCATGCCCGGAGCGAAGCAACGCTCGTTGTACGAGCGTGAGCGCGGCTCTCCCCAGTGCGACGAGGAAAATAGTGAACGCCGTGGAATACAGGAGCAGCGCGCGAGAGAAAAAGAGCTGTTTGCGGATTAAAAAGTACCAGCCAATGACGATGATCACCCATAGCATCGCCGTAAGGACGACGCGACCGGCCTCCACCCACGCACTCATCGTCGATTCGAGTGTATAGAGACCAAGAACCGCGGCGAGCACCACGAACGTCCCGATGCTTGGGACGACGAAGTGCCACAAGTACCAACCGATTGGCGGAAGCGTCCCCGTGGCATCGGCAAGATCGAGGCCCGGAATAATCGTGATATTGTATTGCCGCAGGCGGTAACTGAGGAGGAGCGCAGCCCCCATCGCGAGCACGTCCAATGGCACCCGCACGACGCCGAAGATCGCCTCGGATTTCTTCATGGGAGAAGTTTACCGCATAATTCGATGGGAAGTAGGGAGGTCGACGCGACTCTTCTTTCTCACGCTCCTATCTCTTTCAGCATTATTTCCACTGTTTGTTTTAAAATGGGAAGATCTCGCTCGGCAACAACCCACACCGTTGGTATGTCAGTTTCAGAATAGTCGTGGATGACAACATTGCGCATCCCAATCGTTTTTCTCCAAGGAATTTCCGGATGATTCGCCTTGAGATTCGCTGGCAGTTTTGCAACTGCTTCTCCAATGACCGAAATCTGGCGTATCACAGCATCCTGCGTTTTGTCGTCGACAAGGAAAAAATCCTTGCCTTCCGTTGTGTATTCCGCGATTTTTGCAATTGCAGAGAGAATATCCTGCAGATACACCCGATGATTTCTCTTCTTGCTGTTCATAACGGACGTGCCTCAGCAAGAATAGCTTCGCGCAATGCTGGTTTAATGGAACGTGCAGGAACCACATCCACCTTCCGCCTCAGAGCATCTTCCAGATCAATCTTTAGGCCGGAGAGATCGAGGAGACTCATATCATTCGGCAGATCGACAAGGAGATCAACGTCGCTCGTTATTCGCTGCTCACCCCGGGCGAATGATCCGAAAACACGAACATTACTCACTCCATATTTCTGCGTAACGCGCAGCACGATGGGGCGCAGCTTCTCTACGGTAGGCTGTTTTTTTAATGCCTTTTCTGCCTGCTTGCTTTTCATACTCACATATTGGGACGACTTCCATTGTAGCATGAAGAGCTCACGATGCTACACTACGGCTATGAATTTTTGTTACAGGAGTAGGCGCATGCCGCGACATGAGCGAGCTCCGTCCCAATGGGCAGGGCGATGGGATGCGCTGAGCACCATTGAAGCTAAGCATTCTGTCTGTGAGACTTTAGTATGCAGCGGCGATTTGCGTCAGAGTGAAAAACTGCCCCTGAATCACGAGAGCGCGTAGGTGACCAGTGTAGAACAGATGGAGCCGCTTCGGGGAATTGAACCCCGGACCTACGCATTACAAGTGCGTCGCTCTACCCCTGAGCTAAAGCGGCTCGCTGGAAAAGCCTACAAGCAGCGCAAACTATCGACAATATCGTTGTAGAAAAATGCAGAATGAGCGATAATGGGATTTCCCGCTCTTTGGATGATCGCTGCGTCTCTTTACGAGGCGTAGAGGAACGTCCGGGCTTCACCGGAACGCCATGTGGGTAACGCCCATCCTCGTGTCCTATATTAAAAAGACACGAGCGGACCAGTGTCACAGAGACGAGCCTCGCCTCGGCATAGCTCGCAAGAGCGAAGCCGGGTGAGGGTGCAACGCCCTCCGAAGGAGGGATGCACGGCTTTGCGGGTGCACTGCAAAGACGCGCATCGGTAAACTCATGGTGAAGCAAGGAGGATTTGGGTGAGTGGAATCTCCGATGGTTCCGTCGGACCACATACCCCTCCGCTAGAAGTCGCGAGCAATCGCGATTCCAGAGAGATGATCGTCACCGGTGGCGCAAGCCATCGCGTACAAAACCCGGCGTATAGAAGGGCGGGAACAGAGTAAGTGTTGGCCTCGGTCAACGCTTTTTCTGTATTACACGGGCAAACTCACCGTAAACTCGCTCCCCTTCCCCTCTTCGCTTTCAAAGCTGAGTGAGCCGCCGAGGTTCTCGATGATCCTCTTGCTCATGTAGAGGCCCAGGCCTGTGCCGTCGGTATCGATCTCGCGAACGTTCTTGGCGCGGAAGAATTTTTCAAAAATCCGCTTCTGCGCTGCCTGCGGAATGCCGATCCCTTGATCGCGCACGGCGACGCGAAGGTGCTTGTCTTGAATGACGCATGCAATGGTGATGGGCTTTTTTGCCGATGAATATTTGACCGCGTTCGTGAAGAGATTCTGGAGCACGATTTCCAGGAGAATGGGATCAGTATGAATGGAAACAGATGGCCCGATGGAGACTGTGTTTTCGACGGGAATGCCCTGTTCTCGCCCCGCAGCTTCCCAGCCCTGTAACAATCTGTGCAGGAAGCTCGTCAGATCCACCTGCTGTTTCTCCACCACCAGTCCGCCTTCTTCCAGGCGAGAAACGTGCAAGAGTGCATTAATCAGGCTTGCCATGCGCTTGGTCGCCGTATCCACTTCCTGCAAGTACGATTGGTGCTCCGACGAGAATTCTCCTTTCTCCTGCGATAGCATCTCGATGTACCAGCGGATGGACGAGAGCGGAGTACGCAGCTGGTGACTGGCGAGCGAAATGAATTCTGACTTCATGTAATCGATCTGCCGCTCCAGTGTTTGGTCTTGCAGGACGACGATGGCGCCAAAGAGGCGGTGTCCGAAAATGAGCGGCGCGACGAGGAGGGTGATTGGAAGAAGCGTTCCGTTTTTTCGCTGCACGCTCACATGGGACGATGGATGCGGCCTGTACGATTTCCCTGTCCGGAGGACAGATGTAATGGGATGCTGCTCCGCGTGCCCGTGGTGATTGTGTTGTGCGAGACAGAGAACCCCTGCGCCCGAAACGCCGATAAGCTCCTCGTGCGGCAGGTCAAGAAGATGGCATGCGGCAGGATTGGCATTGGTGATGATGCCGCTTGCATCCACGGTGAACACGCCGTATTCGATGCTTTCAAGAATTGCCCGATCGAGCGTGTATTCCTCGCCAAGCTGTCTCGTGCGTTCTTTCACCTTGTCTTCCAGGTGTTCATAGGCATCCCGGAGCCGGCGAGTCAGTTCATCCACAACGCGGTCGAGCGCCTCCACTTCATCTCCGGTGTCTATCGTCCGCGTAAACGACCATGTTCCCGGATGTAACGCGCTCACCTTTGCCGAAAGCTCCTGCAGGGAACTCGTGAGCCCCCGGGCGAGCAGCGTGCTCAGGAAGAACGCGAGGATCAGGAGCAGGCCGCTCAAGATTAGGATGGTGAACCCCAGCGTCTGCTGGTCATTGAGCACAACGCCCACATTCATCTGGAGCAATGTGAGAAACGACGTGATGATGGAAAACGAAAGTCCTCCCAGAAGCAGAATGCAGAAACTCACAAGGAGTACCGACTGCCGCAGCACCTTCCAGTGGATGGAGGTCCGCGGCGTGTACGTGCTCAACGCAGCAGTTGCGGCGAGGTTTTCCCTGCGATTTTCCTGTGCGGGCATAGTGTGTTTTCCTCTGATTATAGCAGAAAACTCATGAATGATCCACATCGAAAAACACCCCTCCGGGAGGGGTGTTCTCGAAAGACTGGAGACTGTTACCGCGTCACAGAGATGCTCGCTGCGCGCTCTGCTCCGGGTGCCGAAACCGTAATGCGGCCGTTGGCATCCTGAATGATGTAGTAATTCGTTCCCGTGCCTGACGCAACGACTTTGGGATCCTTTGGAATGTTTGTGAGGTAGGAACCCGTGAGCAGGCGGAGGCTCACTCCGTTTCCAGTGGTGCAAGCCGTCGGAGCGACGCTCGACACGCAAACCTGCTTTGCACTCTCGGGACTCTGCGGAATGCCCGTGGGCAGGTTGCCGTTATTATCGATCGCGTACTGATAGACCGCGTTGAGGATGGTGTTCACGTCCGAACGGCGCTGTGCGTCGCGCGCATCACCCAGCTGCTTGGTCGGGTTGATGGCGACGATGACGATGGATGCGAGAATCGCGATGATGCCGATGACGAGGAGAAGTTCGATGAGGGTAAAACCATGCTTGCCGGCCGTAGCCTTGGCGAAGGCTGGGCGAAGAGAGCGGAGATGCATAAGAAAGGAAGGGGAAGAAAGAAAGGACGTTGCGCACGACTCTACCAAATTCCCTCCTGTACCGGTTGGATTCCGCTTGACCCCGTACTTTCTCTGTTTTCATGCATCTTTCACGCGATGAGGACCGTCTCGTCAATTTTTATGGACATTGCAGTTGTGTCTGCGCTGTCTGGCACGTGCCTGCGTCGCACACCTGCCACACATAGAGTGAAGTACTGCCGCATCCCGGCTGCGCGCATCCGCACGCATTTCCATTCAGAACATCATCGGGAAAGGTGCTGAACACTCCCTCAAAGGACTGCGCGTATTTCCGGGGTGCCTGAAGACGGATGGTACGCGACAGGCGGAACCGGACACGCACGCTGCCGCGGCTCGCTGAGGTCGACGTGTTCTCCACGGTAAAACTTTCCACGGCAACCTGGGACGAGCTGATTGTTTGGCGATCTGCGCGCTGAATCATGATGAGCGCCCCGCTTGCAACGCCGATGATGGTCGGATTCGTGCCGCCCGAACCCGTCTGGAGTGTGAGAATGGAGCCGTCTTCATGGAGTGCGGGTGCAACAATTCGCTCAGCGTGCCGTATCTGATACCCGATGACCTGGAGCAACTGATTGCCAGTCTGCTCCACGGCGGACACTGTCTGCTGAAGCAGGCGATCCTCGGTGGCGGAGAACAGGAAGGGGAACATTGCGATGCCCACCGCGGCGAGAATCGCCATGAACAGGAGAAGCTCGACGAGTGTTGCGCCGGATCGAAGCCGGACTTGTCCACCGTAGCTCCGAGCGAGCGCAGCGAGTGAGGAGCGAAGGTGGATCATGGACAGAGGGTAAAGGAACCGACTTCACTCCAGGAGAGAATCTTGATCGAGGGATACACTTCTTGAATAGCAATTTCGATACGGCGCGTGCTGCGGCCGCTCTCCCCCTGAACACAGAGCGCGCGATCCTGGTTTCCTGAGCCTCCCGTGCGGGTGATGGAACAGGTGCCATTCACGAGCGTGAAGGTCTCGTTGCCATCGTAGGAAAGATCCGCACGCAGGCTCCGAAGCCCCCGCTCCGCGCACGTCTGCGCATTCTCGAATGCCTGTGCCGTTTGCGCGACGGTGAAGCCGCTCTGCTGCGCGGCAAGCCCCAGGAGAATCAGCGACATCGCCATTTCCGTCACGATGATGCCGATCACGAGCACGCTGATCAGAAAGACGAAACCGGGCCTGCCCGCCGAAGTCCGCCGCAGGTGGACGGAGGTGGGCCTGCCCGCCATAGCTCTGAGTGAGCTCAGCGAGTGAGGAGCGAAGGTGGGACGATGGCGCTGTTTCAGGAGCATGGGCCGGAGGAGGAAGCAGGTTTAAAAATAAAGAAACCACTTCGTGTGAGCAGATACACGCGATCTCGGACGATGTCATACAGAAGGCCGCGCGCCTTGCCGCTGTTCGATGTGTACGTATCGAGTTCAGTCAGAGCCGGATCGCGAAGATCAATGACTTGGAACGCATTACGACCCGAATCTGCAGCCAGAAAGCCGTAACATTTCGCCGGATCCATGCCGATGCCAACAATACTTCCGCTGCCTTCGTGGTACTGGGCAACGGACGGGGGGAAATTGCCACCGCCATTCTGCGTGGTAAGCACCACAAGTTCTTGTATGTCTCCTTTCTTGCTCCCCAGCAACGCAGCTGTGCCTGTGACCGCAACGGAAAGAGAGTCGCCGTTACGATCAGTAAAATTATAGTCACTGGTTTCAGGCAACGAGAGAGCGCCCGTCTTGCTAACAGCGACCACTTTTATTTCCGCAATAGAGTCATTCATTGCAAGAATCGCCGATGTCCCTGCGAGTGCAACCGCGTTAACGGTGGCAGATGTTTCCAGTGACTGAATGGGAACGATGGAGCCGCTCTGCGTGACATCGAAACTGTAGAATTCGTTCCAGGAAGCATTCTGCTGCGCACCGACGAGGAGAAGCGTGCCATGCAGACGAAGGGACGTAGCGAGGCTCGACCCCGACAGATTGAAGCTGGTAATAAGGTCTCCCGCGGAAAGTGTTGTGGGAGAGGAGATATTGTACGCGCGGATTTCCTGATTCTCATCGCTGGTGATGACGTAGAGAACTTTTCCTTTCACCGCGACTCCGTACCCCACGACGCCGAGTGTAAAACCATTAAGAACGCGCTGCGGGCTGGTGGTATCCGTAATATCAAAGACGTAGAGGCCATCCCCGGACATTTCACTCGTCACATAGGCATAGTTGCCGGTAACCGCCACGGCGTTAAAGTGCGGGGAACCCCCATCGATGTAACTTCCTTCCGGAGTGGGAATAGACGACCAATCTCCTGGAAATTTGCTCTGCCGCCAATTGGTGAGCTCCGTTGTAAGAAGAACGCTCCCCGAACGGTTGTATCCGTGCTTCCATTTCGTCGCTGCACTGATGCGCACCCAGTCACTGGCAAGGGACTCCACCGCTGCAGTGATGACGTAGCCGCCGCTGCGCGTGCTCTGCGCGCCGCTGAAGATCCAGCTCTGCGAACTATTGAGTTCGATCCCGTGGGCGCCTGTGGTGAGCGAAGCGAATCCACCATCGCGGATAGCCCGTGTGGCTTCTAGTGCTTCCTCTGTAAAGAAGACTCCCCGCACCCGGTCGCCGCCCACGGCAGTATTCTCCTGCCCCATCAGAAGCACCAATCCGACAGCTGTGAGAAACAGCCCGAAGATGGCAATGCCGAGGATGGCTTCCAGAAGGAGGAAGGCGGGGCGGGAGGTGAGAGTTTCACGATGCACAGTGGAAGGAATGATACAGGGAAAAGAGTCCGAGGATCCCGAAGAGTCCAAAGAAACCGAGGATCCTCGGCATCGTCGGTTGCCTCGGTTTCCTCGGTTCCTCTTATCACATCAACAACATCTCCGGTATCTTTAGTTGAATGACATAAGCAAAACGTCATCCTGGAAATCCGCTCCAGAGGAGCCCAGACTTCCAAGTTCCGTGATGAAGAGAATCTGACACGTGCTCAGAACAATCTTCCCCTGTGCATCCAACATGCCCTGTGCCGTCAGGTATGCCGAAAGCGGGGTTTGGGAACCGAACCCCGGATAATTTGCCAACGTATCGCCATTGCGCAGGAGAATGATGTGCCCTGTCTGGTCGTTGCTACTGTACGTCTGATTAAACGAGAGCCATTTGCTCTGCTTGTACTGCCCGTTCACCAGCACCGCAATCGTGCTGCCCGCATTCACACTCACAGTCTTCACATCTGTGCCGCTCGGCTGGACGGCATTACCGTAGGCAGCACCGTTTCCTTTGCAGTTTCCGACACCTCCAAACAACGGAGACCACGACGTTCCTCCATTACTGCTATAACAAACGTGGACGGGGACAACAGGACCGCCCGCACCAAAGGTGATCTGCGAGAGCATGTTCGTAAACGTGAGTGACGATGCTGTAGCCACCGACACGCTTTGATCAGCCGCCACGGTGAAGGCACACGAACCGCCCTCTCCACCGCCACCCGCCACACTCGATGCTGCCGCGCTGCTGCTCGCCCCAACCGAAGAAGCTGCCGAACTTGCTGCAACGCTGGATGCAGCAGCGGAACTGGAACTTCCCACACAGGCCCCGTTGGTATCGCCATGGCTCTGATGGTACGGCCACGTGGCATCCGGAATCGTGATTGTCTCGGTACTCCCATCCCCATTGCGATGGCAGATCGTCAGGAGATCCGTTTGATTGGTCGCGAGAGATTCTTTTTCCACGGCAATGGTGACCTGGATGATTCGCTGATCGTTATTGAGGGCACGGAGAATAATTTCTCCCGTTGCACTGGGGTTCCCCGAAACGCGGGAGAAGGAAACATCCAGGAGACCGTTGACCGCAATAGTCGAGGGCATTGGATATACCTCATCGAATCCGGTATCGCGAGAAGCGTAACTTTCTCCTTTATACAGAGTGCCGCTGGGAACGTAGAACCCCCACGCTGCATCGTGTTCTCCTGATGTTGCAAGCAACTTCGCACGGCCGAGTCCCTGCGTTACCTGCTGCGCCGTCTTATCCAGGTCGCTGCGAATCTGGTATTCGCGATATGCAGGAATCGAAACTCCCGTCATCGCACTGAGAATGCCGATGACGATAATGAGCTCGAGGACCGCAAAGCCGAAGCGACGCATATCATGGAGGGGAAGGGTGAGGCCAGCATCGCCTCAGACGATTGTTATAGTGCTATATTGTTATATTGTTGAGCAGTGGGAAGTGTGCGATTCGCTTGCGAACACTATAACAATATAACCATATAACAATTTTGACGGACATACTCAGTTCCCCACATTTCCAACTATAGAATAAATGGGGACAATGATGGCAAACGCGATGGTGCCGACGAGCGCGCCGATGAAGAGGAGCAGCATCGGCTCAAGGATCACGGGAAGCTTTTGAGCAGTATCGTTGGCCTTCTTCTCGTAAATATCCGCGATCTTCAGCAGGATTTTTGCAAGCGACCCCGACCGTTCGCCAGTGGTCACCAGCTGCTGGACGGACACGGGCAGGAGTCCGGCGCTCCCACGGATCGCGATGAAGCTCTTCGCGAACGAATCCCCCACCGCAACGTGCTCCAGGAGCGAGACGTAGAATTTCCGGTACGCGACGATGGACGTCACTTCCGCGAGCGATCGGATTGCATCCACAAGGGGCACGCCCGCCTGGAGCAATCCTCCAAGGATGACTCCGAACCGCGCGATCGTCGCTTCACGCGCAAGACGCCCGATGCCGGGGATCTTGAACATCACCCATTGCGCTGCGCCTCGCAGCGGCGTGAATTTTGCCAGAATGATCAAGAGAAGCAGCCCCCCGATACCGCCGGGAATCGCCGTTGTCCCATGCATGGTGAAGAAATCCGTGAACGCGATCACCATGCGGGTCACGAGCGGCAGCGGAACGCCGAGCGAGTAGAGCACGCCGATGAGGTTGGGTAAAACGAACATCCCCAGCCCCATGACGATGATGAGCATGATGGTGAGGACGATCGTGGGGTAGATCATCGCCATCGTTACTTTGGATCGCAGCGCCTGGTCTTTCTCCTGCTGAATTGCCAGGTAAGACATGTTTTCGGCCAGATTCCCTGCCTCTTCTCCAATCCGGACAAGCGCGATCACGTCCGGGGAAAAACAGTGCTGGTCTTCAAAGGCACGCCAGAGCGGACTGCCGTTTTCCACGGCATCCAGAATGGACTGTTGCAGTTTGCGCCCGGCGCGCGAGCGCGTATCGGCCTGGAGCGTTTTGAGTGAATCGACCAATGGCAATCCCGCGTCGAGCATCGTTGCGAGATTCTGGATGAGCGCGGTCTTCTCGTGCCCCATCCCGATGGTCTGGATGGATCCGAGGAAATCCTTGAAACCGCTCTTCTGTGACCGAACCATCGGCTTATAGACGATCTCCGCAGGCTTTTCAGGGTCCACGATAGGCGTAGGTGCCTGCTTTTTTTCCTCCGTTTTTTTCTGCCCGGTTTCTTTTGTCTCTGTGCGAAGCGCTTCCTCCACGACGACAACTGTTGCTTCTTTTGTGGAAGGAGTATTTTCCATTGCCGCGAGGAGCTCGAGTGAGGCTGTTTCTTTCCGTGGCTTTTTTTCTTCCTGCTTGAGCGTTGGTAAATCGTGATCTGGCTGTTGCTCTTCTTGGCTCAAGAGAGCCTCTTTCTGCAATGGTGATGGAGTAGTGAGAAGAGCATCAAGATCGTTCGTAGAAGAGTCTGCTGCGGGAGCCTCTACGTTCTTGGATACAAAAAATCCCTTCCAGACCCCGTGGAACTTTTTGCCTGCCGGTGTTTCATTGCTTTTGGTCATTGCGGAACAGGAGTTCTGGGGGTGCGGCGACGCGCAGGAGTTCTTCGATCGTCGTCATGCCCGCCTGCACTTTCTGGAACCCGTCGTCGAAGAGCAATTTCAGCCCATTCTTGCGTCCAGCGTTCGTGATGTCCGTTGCCGATGCGCGTTTGGTGATCAGCTCCTCGATCTCAGGCGTGATGACGAGCAGTTCATAAATGCCGCTACGTCCGCGGTATCCCGTGTTGCCACAGGCTTCACATCCCTTGCCTCGGTAGAGCCGCACATCGTCCTTTTTCACGAAGTACTTCTCCGCGCCCGGGAATAGCTTCTGTGCCTCTTCAAGCGCGATGGAATAGCTGAAGCGACAAGCCGGGCAAATGCGGCGCACGAGCCGCTGGCCAATAACAACTTCCAGTGTGGATGCGAGGAGGAATGGTTCCACACCCATATCGAGCAGGCGAGGGATGGCGGTGGGTGCGTCGTTGCTGTGGAGCGTCGAGAACAGGAGGTGTCCGGTGAGCGCTGCATTCACGGCAATGGACGCTGTTTCGCCGTCGCGGATTTCGCCGACCAGGATGATGTTCGGGTCTTGGCGCACAAGCGCGCGCAATCCCTTAGCGAACGTGAGTTCTGTCTCCATGTTCACCTGAATGTGATTGATGCCGGGGATTTTGTATTCGACCGGATCCTCAATTGTAGAGATGTTCACGTCGGGCTTGTTGCGCATTTTGAGCAGCGCGTAGAGCGTGGTCGATTTTCCCGCTCCTGTGGGACCGGTGGTCAGGATCATGCCGAAGGGCTTGTGCGCGACGGTTTCCAGAATCTGCCGATACTCTTCCGAAAACCCGAGGTCCTGCAGCGTGAGTGTGCGGACGTACTCGGAGAGCAGACGCACGACGATCTTTTCGCCGTCAACGATCGGCACAATCGACACGCGCATGTCCATGGGGTTGCCTGCTTTGGTCTTCCAGCGGATCGCGCCGTCCTGCGCCGCGTAGTGCTCGTCGATCTGCATGTTCGATTCAATCTTGATGCGGTTTACGACGCCTTCGTAGTAGTCCTTGGGAATCCGCCCCGCTTCATGCATCACGCCGTCCACGCGGAACCGGATCAGGACCATATTCTCCTGCGGCTCAAAGTGGATATCGGACGCGCGGAGCTCAATGGCATCGTTGAAAATTTCGGTGATGATTTCGGGCGCGACTTTCTTCTGCTCGTTGATAATCGCCTGGAAGCGCGTGGCCAGAGGCTTTCGGTAATGCACGCAGAGCGCTTCGATAATGCTACCCGGTGCGTAGACGAACTGGATTTTTCCCGAGAACTGCCTGCGCTCCTCCGGCGCTTTCTTGCGCATGCTGAAGGAAAAACTTCCCAGCGACTTCTTTGCCGGATCCGCGGGTTTCTTGCCCTCCTGATCTTTTTCCGGAAACTGCGCGATAATCTGATCGATATTCAGGCGGAGCGCTTCCTCCAAAAATGGATTTCCCGGATCGGACGTCGCGACCGTCACACCCGTATCGTCGCGCTTTACCAGAACGGCGGAATACCGGCGCGCGATATCCTCAGGCAAGGTATTGACTACATCTGGCAGTGGAGGCGTGGCGTGGATATCGTAGAACGGGAGCTTGTAGTGCTCCGCGAGGGCACCTTCGAAGAGCTCCTGCGTCAAAAGTCCCATCTCGATCAGGACGTTTTTGAGTGACGTATCACGCTCCTTGCACTGCGCCAGGGCTTTTTTTAGTTCCTCCTCGCTCAGGTAACTCTGCTCCACGAGAATCTTGCCGAGGTCTGCGTCGTTGATAGGCATGTGTGTGGAAAAAGTTTTTTTAAAGAATTTCTTTCACTTTCTTGAGGATGTCGGCTATCGGCGTGTTCGCTTTCACGAAGTATTCTTTGGCTCCCAGTTTCTTCGCCTTTTCACGATCTTCGTCCTGGCCAAGGTTGCTCAAAACGATCACCGGTGTCTTGATGTTTTTCTCCTGCAGCGCCTGGAGGATCGCGAAGCCGTCGACTTCCGGCATGATGAGATCCAGCAGAATGACGACATACGATCCCGCGAGCGCTGCCTTCATACCGTCGGCTCCATTCCCCGCAATTTCCGTCGTGAATCCCTCGTGTTCCATTTTAAGCGCGAGAGCGTGGGCCAGCGGTTTTTCGTCCTCGACGATCAGAATGCATTTGGCTCCCGAGGTCTTGCCGGACACGGGCTTTTTTACATCATCGGTGCCGGGATCGGAGGCTTTTGTGGGCATAGGGAAATCCTTTTATTGTAGCAGAAAAACCCCTATAATTCAATCGTGTCCCGACGCGCCCTCCTCTCCGTCTCCGATAAGACCGGAATCGAGAATTTCGCACGAAAATTGATCGATGTGGGCTTCGAAATTGTCAGTACGGGAGGCACTCAAAAAGCCCTCGCGGCAGCGGGCATCCCCGTGACGTCCGCGGAAGATATCACGAAATTTCCCGAGTGCTTTGGCGGCCGCGTGAAGACCATGCATCCGCTGATCATGGGAGGAATTTTGTTTCGACGGGACAACTCCGATGACGTGCGAGAGGCGAAAAAATTAGGGATCACGCCGATTGATCTTGTTGTTGTGAATCTGTATCCGTTTGCGGAGAAACAGGATATTGAACAGATCGATATTGGGGGCCCAACATTACTCCGCAGCGCCGCAAAAAATCACGCGCATGTCACTGTTGTCTGCGATCCCGCCGATTACGAACGTGTCATCAATGAACTCCAGAGCGGCGATACTCCGCCGCGAACCCGCCAGGACCTTTCCGCGAAAGTATTTCTCCACACGGCAGCCTACGATGCGATGATTACGGAATGGCTTAGTGAAGGGAAGAATACGGGAGTGATGATGACCAACGGCACGCAATTACGATATGGAGAGAACCCACATCAGTGGGGGAAGTTTTATGAAGTTATGAGTCTCCCCTCTCCCTCGCCGAGCACAGCGAGGCGTGGGGGAGGGGTCGGGGGAGGGGGTTTTTGGAAAAAATTACAAGGAAAGGATCTTAGCTACCTAAACCTCCTCGACGCCGACAGCGCCTGGACCGCCGTTCAGGAATTTACCGAACCGACCGCGGTTTTTGTAAAACACGCGAACCCCTCCGGCATTGCATCGCACGAAAACATCGACGAAGCGTTCCAGCGCGCCTACGACGCAGATCGCCTTTCCGCCTTCGGCGTGATCATCGCGCTCAATCGTGAATGCACCGCCGCGATTGCGCAGAAAATTATCGATCAGAAGATGTTCGTAGAAGTAATTATTGCGCCCTCCTATGAGGACAAATCATTGGAATTACTGAAACAGAAGCCGAATCTCAGGGTACTCACAGTGGACAGAGGACAATGGACAGAGGACAGAGACTTTGTCCACTGTCCTCTTTCCTCTGTCCTCTATCGCTCGGCGCTCGGTGGGATGTTGATGCAGGATGCAGACACAAAAGTTATAACAGAGTCTGACCTGACAGTCGTGACAAAGAAAAAGCCGAGCGCGAGCGATATCCGTGATCTCCTCTTCGCATGGAAATGCGTGAAGCATGCAAAGAGCAATGCCATCGTCTTCGCAGGTGACCGGGTGACCGTCGGAATCGGCGCCGGGCAGACAAGTAGAGTTGATGCGACATGGATCGCCGCGAAGCGCGCTGATGCCCATAACGCCGACACACAGCGCGGCGTTTCTCGCCGCAACCTTGTGATGGCCAGTGATGCCTTTTTCCCCTTCCCCGATTCTGTGGAAGAAGCCGCCAAGCACGGCATTGTCGCAATTATTCAACCAGGTGGATCAATCCGGGATGCCGAAGTATTCGCAAAAGCGGACGAACTGGGATTAGTGATGGTAACAACAGGAGTACGGGCGTTTCGGCATTGAGGGAAAATAGTTGTGGGAAATGAATAAATGTGTAGTAATAGTATGTTCAATCTTTCCAGTCAAAGGTCGGTCCTTGACGGGTTGAACCGCGATCTTTTCTCATCGAAAGGAGGTGCCCCATGAAAAAAATCCAGAATGGGCTCCTCGCTTTCCTAGCCATCCTCTGCATGGTGTGCGCGATATACACCGCACTCCATGTTGACGACTCACCAGAGCCAATCTTGGCTCTGATACTCGTCTCAGGACGTTTCGGCCTCATGGCGATTGCCATCGTGGCTGTCATGATTCTGAGAGGACGCTTGGACGCAGCTCTTAGTGGAGCTGCGAGAAATTGACGACCTTCCGGTCGTCTCCGTCTCTCATCGCTTCGGCGGCGAGAGACGGATTTAAAAAATTCACTATTTTTTCAGGCACTGAGCTTCACACTCACGGATGGTGCATATTGTAATCGCTTGTAGAGAGCAGTAAGCGCTGCCTCATACTCGGGCTCGTCGTGGGAAATAGGCTGATGTGGTTCCACACGACCTACTGTACGACCGATCATTGTATGGTGTGTATGAAGCAGTTTATCTAGCTCTTGTTGAGCAGCTGAGAGAAGATCTGGATGAACCCCGCGCTCTCTTGCTTTATCGCGAGCATCGAGAACATTCCCTACGCGTATTTTTTCCTGAGGGGGAACCATAAACAGATGGTAACAGAATCTTTGTCTTCGTCAAAAATAGCAATGGAGCTGGAAATTAGTGAAGGCGGTGGGCACCCGCGCGCCACGGGGGGTGAAGGGGTGCTTCTTGAGCTTCCTCCTGGTGCGTCCCGACAAAAAAGCAGAAACAGGTTGAGTGTGCACTGGCGCGCGGTGCGCTTTCTTTGGTTCTTTCTTTGTCGGGCAGACAAAGAAAGAACACTCACAACGACCTGCGTCCTGCCAACGCCTCTCTTAGTGTCACTTGATCCGCAAACTCTCCCTCGTTACGTTCGCGGCTCCGCCGCGAACTACTCGGGATGACAGTCTTATTAAATATTTCTTCTTCCAAGAAGTGCTTCTCGTAAAGTTACTTGATCGGCAAACTCGATGTCGGCCCCCATAGGCAGTCCATGCGCGAGTCGTGTGACGGTGGGAACGAGATTTTTGAGTTTCCCTCGCAAATAATTCGCCGTTGCCTCACCCTCGATATCCGGATTCATCGCGAGAATGACTTCCTTAATGTCTCCAGACCGTACACGGTCGATCAGCTCTTTCAACTTCAGCTGCTCCGGCCCCATGCCGTCGATTGGTGAAAGGACGCCGTGGAGAACGTGGTAGACACCTGTGAAAGACGTCTTTTCAAACGCGACGACGTCGAGCGGGTTTTCGACAACCAAAATCATGGAACGATCACGTCCGTGATTACGGCAGATTTCACACTCTTCTTCTGTCGTGACCATTTGGCACGTCCTGCAATAGAGGAGTTCATTTTTGAGCTTCTGCAGCGCCTGTCCGAGTGCTTCCGGCGAGGCTTTTGAGCTCCGTAGGAGGTGAAACGTGAGGCGTTCGGCAGACTTCGGGCCAATGCCCGGAAGCTTACTGAATTCTTCGATTGCCTTGAGAATTTGAGTCGGGAGCAGGGCCATTGGCGATAGGATACACATCGAAATGTAATTTGTATGGCGTTCGAGAATTTTTTCGTTATTCTGCGTCCGCAAAATGTCTATTATCGCTTCCTACAAGGGCACCTTAAATCCAGTAGAGAAGGATGTGATAGGAATTCTTACCTCAGGAGGTGATAATCGAACTATATTGATAACAGTGGCTGGAAAATTGAGGGACGGAGTAACAGATACGATAAAGACTGCATTGTTGCAGTTCAGTAGTAACTGTGCGACAGGTGGAGACGAAACTGTTGCTGGACAGGCGCATATGCTTGCCACGGGAAAACCTATTCCCAAAGTAAAATTACAACAAGGCAGAGAGGAACGGGCAAGGTGGTCCCGAAATCTTGAAGCACAATCGTTACATATTTAAAAACTTCACAATTCTCTCCCCTCGCGCAATCTCCTTCCTGTTTCGCGTTCTTTGATGAGCTGACGCTTGTCCATTTTCTTCCTACCACGACACACACCAATCAGGAGTTTAATGTATTTGCCTGAACGCACTTCCAGGGGAATCAGTGTCATCCCCTTCTCTTCCGTTGCGCGCTGAAGTTTGCCGAGTTCATTTTTTGCGAGCAGCAGTTGCCGGTCGCGGTGTTCATCGTGAGCAACATCCGGTCCGGTAAACGCGTATTTGCTGATGCCGGCACTTTTCAGGATTGGCTTCCCGCCAAGGAACGACACGTATGCGCCCGCTAAATTGATGTGCCCTCGACGGCACGATTTTGCTTCTGGACCGGTGAGGATCATGCCGGCTTCCACTGTTTCCAGGATCTCGTAATCAAAGCGCGCGCGCCGGTTTTGTGCGACAACCTTCATAGACTCCATTGTATCGGTGAATTGCCTGTTTTGCGCTTAGGGAAGGGCAAGGATATGTTTGACAATTCCTAGAAATGCAGTAAAATTCTCGTGTCAGATGTGCTTAGTTCTTCGCCTCATCGTTTCGAATCCCTGTGCCGGGGTAATCTCTCTTTAGAGGTTCCCGGACCGTGTTCGAAGTGACGAGGCGAAGCGACTACCGATTATTCGGTAACCGCATGCCTGACGATCATGTCAGGGCCTCACCCTTCATAGGGCGTAGGCCCTGGATTTTATGGAAAGAGAAATCCGAGAATTTTCTGGCCCCAGCCAAAAGCCACCACAGCTCCCACAATAAGAAAAGGCCCAAAAGCGAGACGGCTCGTGAGTGCCTTTTGTTTTTGAAGCAGCAGAATCACTGCGAAGAACGCTCCGAGAACGTACGCGATCCAAAGACTGAGAAGGAGGAGTGGGATGTTTCCTAAAAAAGCGCCGATGCCAATGGCGAGTATAATATCGCCGCTCCCAACCCACTTGCCGCGATTGAGCAGCCACTGGAGCCCAAAGAATCCCCCACCAATGATTGCGGGGAGAAGAAACGGAGATCCTTTGAGAGTACTGAAGAGAACAGAGAGGAGGATAAAGGGAATAGTGAGCGCATCGGGAATCATTGAAGTTTTCGCATCAGTCACAGCAATCAAGAGCAGCAACCAAAAGCTAACACCGAGGAGAATGGAAAGACCAATCGACGGAAATTCGTGATGCAAGGCATAGAGAAAAATCATCCCGCTTATCAGTTCAACAAGCGGGTACTGCCAGGAAATGGCGTTTTTACACATGCGGCAACGCGCGCGCAGAAAAAGAAAACTCACCACGGGTATCAAATCCAGCATTTGGAGTGTCCTCCCGCATTTCGGACACATCGATCTCCCTCCGATGCTTTTGCCTTCCGGCAAACGATGAATCAGAACATTCCCGAAGCTTCCCAGAACCAGACCGAAGAGGAAGATGAGGGCACTGAGTGGAAACGGAGGCATGCAAACATCATACAGTTCCCTCTTTTTCTCAGTTTCCTCTCCGCCCTCTCACGCCCTCTTTGCCCTCTTCCTCCCCACAACCGCCCCCACTGCCATAACCGCGAGCACATCCAACCCAAACCCCGACTGCGGTAACCGTCCGTTCGTGTGAGCGACAGCGGTGATCTCTGGGACAGGATCGGATTGAGGCGGCATCTCTTCTGGAATAAAGACCGGTTCGGGATATGACACGTCCTGCGCAATAACAGGTACAGGTTCTACTGGGGGACTCCAGGAAGAAGATGACCACGATTCCGATGAACTGGCAGCAGCCTGCGCCATGACGGCTGGAGCTGTGACTGTGATGGCAGCTGACGAGTTCGCGGACGACGCAGACGGAATGGGCTGAAAGAATTTCTTGAGCCCACGGAGTGATCCAAACGGCCCCAGCTGCAAACGATTTTCCGAACTCCGCGATGAAGCCGCAGAAGAAGACCACGTCGCCTGCGCGATTTCCGGCGAGTCGAGCGTGCCTGTTGGGCGCGCGTGACCTGCGGAGTCGAAGGTGAGAGCAGCTTGAACGTACCCCGAGCCCACGGTGTAGCCCTGGTAAAGAACGAATGCGACTGTAGCGCCTATCACAGCACCGAGAAGCTGTTTCCAGAGAGGAGTTTTTGTGTCGGACATTTCCTTTTATTATAGCACAAAAGTAGATGCTGCTAAAGAGCGAACACACGAAGGATTCCGAAGACGCCGAAGAGTCCGAGGTCCCGCTAGAAAGGCCCTAGTAAAACAGGAGAAAGCCTATTCGCTTTCTATGACATCTGGTCCTCGGACTCTTCGGATTCCTCGGACTTCTCGGACTCTTTTCTTCGAAGACTACTTTTAAACTCCTCCGGACGGTATGCAGGGAGCCTTTCCACCGGACAGGCAAAGTCACTTTCCTTCACGCCCGGAGGAAGCTTCTGATCGTAACCGAGAAGAATGAGATCGGGCGCAATTTCTCGCACGGGCTTGAGGAAATCTTTCGGATCCCCAAGAACAACTGTCACTTCTGAAAACGCTTTTTTCACTGTCTCCGCTCGTTCAGTTTCACTCTGATCCGACGTCTTTCCCTTGATACGTTCCACATTGCGATCCCGCGCAACGATCACGGTCACATCACCCCGCCTTCGTCCGCCTCGGGCGGACTCCGGCGGGCAGGCGCGCTTGATCGCTTCGGAAATGACAAACGCATGACCCGGATGGAAGTGATCGAAAGTCCCAAAAATAAGAACGCGCATGTGCATGCATCCTACCCAATTATCGATCACAAATCCCAAATCCTAAGCACCAAATTCTAAATAATGACCAATTTTATAAAATTCAAAAAAGGGTTATAGATCTTTGAATTTTGGAAATTATTTAGAATTTGGGATTTAGTGCTTAGAATTTTTACTGCGTAGCCAGATCGACAACATATACCCGCTTCTCATCAAGCACGTACAAATGACTTTCCTCTGGATCCACATACAGATCCTGCAGCGTCCCCAGCTGTTCGCCTTCCAGAATGTACTGCTTCTCGTAGGACGATTCCCCCGTACCGCCGCCGTCTGTGGCCACCACAACGCGATTCTTCACCGGATCGAGCAGATAGAAACGCTTGTCCGGTACTTTGTACATCTTCACCACGTTCTTGAGTGCACCTTCCGGAGCGTGACGGATGGTAAACGGCTGGGTTTCTCCGCGAAGGAGCTTGAGGATGGTTCCATCGTCTTTCAGGATGTACGCGCTCGCATCGATCACCATATCCAGCGCTCCGGTCAGATCGCCGTTCACGTTGTACTGCACAGGCGCCGCGTAGCGGTTACTAAGCCGCTCATACTTGAAGATCTGCTTCTTCTCCGGCGAGAGGACGTACAGGTAGCGCAGGTACGTCTCGATATCCTTGCCCGTCATCCATCCCGCGGGATCCTCGGTCTTCATGTTGATCAGCTGATTTGCTGCAAGCTCGATCACGCTATTGCCCGTCGTCATGAACACCTGGGACTTGTAGCGGGAGAAGTTGGTGCCCTGGAGAATCAGGTCATCCTCTACCACACGCTTGGGCTCATCGAGGCGGCTGAGGAGTACCCGGTACGCGTTCTGCCGGTCGTAGACGAGGAATTCTCCTTCTCCAAGACCAATGAGCCCCTGCGAGCTGATATCCGTGTTCTTGGAACTCATATTCACGAGCACGCGCGCGGGAACGCGCAGGATATTATTGATCTCCTCGCGCTTACTGCGGATGCGGTCCAGAAGATCGAGCGCTTCCACGCGGAAGAGCCCGCTCTCGTTATCCATCACCTGCTTCGCGCGCTCCTCCGCCCTCTGGAGGATGCTGTTGGCCCCATCCATGTCTCCGGCAAGCTTGCGATTATTCGCCGTCTGAATTTCTTCGGTGATTTGCGCAACGAGCTCGCTCAGTTCCGCGCGGGTCTTGCTGCGCTGGCTGCTCGTCGCAAGGCTCATCACGAGCCAGAGAATGAGGAACAGCGCCATCGCCGCGGCAAACAGGAGCAGATGCGCTCGACGCTTGCGCTTGGGATCCTTGAGATCGGAGAGCAGCCCCTTTCCCTTGTCCTGCAGAGACTTCAACCCCGACGATCCATGGATCATTTTGGTGGTGCCGCGTTTGCCGAGAGTGACTCCCGCTTGTCCTACCGATTGCGCTTTTGTCAGTAGTTTGCCACCCATCCCCTGCAAAAATGTCATCGCCGCATTCCCTTGCTTGCGGCCGGCGCGGCGGGAGGGAAGGATCGGGGCTTTGCCGCGCTCGGGAGCTTCATCGTCAATCTTGAGCGTGCGATCTGCACCATTGGAAGGAATCCGGACCATTCCCAGTGCAGCTGTTTCTTTCTCTCCTTCTAAGACATCCACAACCTCCTCAAGGAACTTCTCCCCCTGATGACTCAGGGACGATAGCTGCGCAGGCGTGAGTGACCGTAGAAGTCGTTGCGTAGAAAACATCACTGTATCCCCTGTTTCCAGCTGCCCGCTGCTGATATGAATGAATGCGGAGACGGGCTTCCCTTTGGTGTATTCGGTAATCTGGCTCGCCACCCCTCCGCGAATCAGGTATCCCTCGCCCCGGCCCGCCGCAGACACGTGCAACGCGCCAGTTCTATCAATGAGCGCCACTATCGCATGGATATCTTCGAGCGTTCCGGCAATCAGGAATCCTTTCAACAAACCATTGAGTTCCTTGAGCGTGCCGTCCAGGCGGCCCCATGGCTCCCCTTCGCTGCCCAGAAGCGAGTGCTGGATGATGCCCGCGCACTCCTGCGCGAAGGTCTTACCATCGCGCGTTTCCGCTTCGCCGTGCAGCAGCAAACAGGCCTGTTCCCCTTGCGGAGATGAGAAAGAGAGAGCGGCGAGCGATGTGCCGGCTCCCGCTTTCGTCTCGCCTGTGCGGACGACGATGTCCATCGAGAGTGAAGGCTACCTTCAGGGAACGATTGCGGCAAGATGAGAACAGCCTCCGGTAGGCGAGCCTTCAGACTCGCGAGCAGCGAAGCGAAAGCTTCGCCTGTCGGTTCGGTAAGCAAATTTTCTAAAGAAAAATTCGTTGAATAGAAGCCAAAATATCGACTATTCGACAATGCACCTCTTGCTTTTTTGCCTTCGAGGGGAGTACACTGAGCGTAGTTTCATTTTTTCCTAACTCAGTAGACATGTTCCAAGATAGTAATAAAGGAGCGGAGACGCCGGCGTCTCCGCTTCAAGCCCCAACACCTTCACAGAATTCAGGGGGGCAGCCATTTCGTACATCACCCGTCGGAGGTTTCCGCCCGCAAGGCACAGGACCACGGCCACCCGGCCAGGGCCGCAGTCGCCGTCGGCGGTTTCGCCGAGGCGGAGCACCGGTGCAATCACCGTCACAGGGCGCACAGGCAAATCAGAAACCTGCACCCACGATGACTGCACGAGGAGCGCCACCTGCTTCGCGCACCCCGAGCCCAAACCCGGTCCCGGTCCCGAGCGTCATCCCCTCTCCAGGAAAAGGCCTTCGGCTGTATCCGCTGGGAGGCTTTGAACAAGTCGGCCGCAACTGCTTCGTCATCGATGTCGATGGCGATCTGTACATCATTGATTTGGGATTGCAGTTCCCTGACGAGGACATGCTCGGGATCGATTACTTGATTCCCGATCTCTCCAGCCTTCGCGGACGCGAAAACCGCATCAAAGCGATCCTGTTCACGCATGGCCATTTGGATCATATTGGCGCAGTGCAGCATTTGCTTCCGCAGCTGCATTTTCCGCCATGCTATGGGACAAAGCTCACTATGGCGTTCGTCAAAAAGCGCCTGGATGAAGAGCATCTCACCGGCAAATCGCAGATGAACATCGTCGATTTCCGACAGAGAATCCGTATTGGAAAAATCGAGGTGGAATTCCTCCGCGTCACGCACTCGATCCCCGATTCCGCCGCCATTGCGATCCACACTCCCTACGGGAAGATCGTCCATACCGGCGACTTCAAATTCGACATGACGCCCATGAACGAGCCTCCCGCCGATTTCTCGCGTCTCGCGCAACTCGGCGACGAAGGCGTGCTCGTAATCATCGCCGACTCCACCAATGCCACCAAGCCCGGCCAGAGCAAAAGCGAAAAGGAGATTTCCGAAACGTTGTTTGGTCTGATCCGCGATGCCAAAGGCCGCGTGATCATTTCGACATTCAGCTCGCTCCTCAACCGGATCGCGCAAGTCGTCGACCATGCCAAAACATTCAACCGCAAAGTATTCATCTCCGGCAGAAGCATGGAGACGAACATTGAGATCGCCGAAAATCTCGGCTACCTCAAAACTCCGCGTGGCCTGATCCGCAAGGTGAACCCTGCGATGGATAAGCTTCCCGATAGCGAAGTGCTTATTATCACGACCGGCAGCCAGGGCGAAGAAATGGCAGGCCTCGCCCGCATTGGGCTCGGCACGCACCGCCACATCACGGTGAAGAAAGGAGACACGGTCATCTTGAGCTCTAACCCAATTCTCGGAAACGAGCGGGCTGTCGCAAAGGTGATCAATAACCTGGATCTCAACGGCGCAATTGTGAAAACAAACGCCGAACTCGCGCTCCATACAACCGGTCACGGCTACCAGCAGGATCTTCTTTTGATGCACCGCCTGGTCCGCGCGAAGCACGTGATTCCCGAGCACGGCGAACCCCACATGCGCGTTGCGCATGCAGGTGTCGTCAAAAGCCTCGGCTATCCCGATAACCAGATCCACTTGATCATCAACGGGGAGATTCTGGAGTTCGACGCCAAGGGCGATGTCCGCAAGAGCAAGACCAAAATGCCGTTCCGCGATGTGATCATCGACGGACGCGGTTCCGCCGGCGAAGGCGAACGGACGCTGCTCGATCGCAAAGTGATGAGCAACTCCGGTGCCATTGTGATCGTCTTTAAGGCCTACGCGGAAAGCAAGCGCCTCGTCGCCGATCCCGAAGTGATTTCTCGCGGACTTCTCTACGGTTCCGAACAGGAGAAGATCACCAAGGAAATCGTCGAGACCGCACGCAAAGCGTACGAAGAAGAGCTCAACCGCGGCGAGAAGGATCGGAAGAACCTCAAACGAGCTGTTACTGGAGCGTTGTTTCGGTACTTCGATAGGAAGCTCGACAGAGAACCGATGGTGATACCGTTTGTGGTGGAGGTCTGATCACCGCCTATTCAACTCGTTGAGTTCGCGCAGAATGTCGTTATGTACAGCAATGATTCTTCCGGGACGTGGGACGCGATACGTCGGGAGCACCCAATCGTCGTATTCTTCTGGTCTTGCGTAATGAGAAATCCGATCTCGCTCAGTTCGTTGTGCGTAGGAACGTGAACGCCACATCCAAGCTCCATTAATACAGGAATATTCAATCATACTGGAATCCAACCACGTTACCCTGACAATAGAATTACGATCATCTCCCGGCTGCTCCTCTATTGTATAACCACCTGCGGGAAAATCTCGCCGCAGTATTGCACGTATCCATTCCATTCCGTCTTTACGTAGTCGTTCACGCTGCTCTGGCGTGCGTGCTGATTGCTTCTGCACGGTTTCTATGCGGGCACGAATATCAGGATAAGCGTCGCGCGCAGACAATCGTCGATTCCATTCTCCGCTACTGAAGCGGAATTCGCATGCAGCGTGGCGTGAGAGCCTAAACTGCACATTGCCCGGGAGTATATAGAGAAATTCGTCGCCGACTTTCTGTAATTGTGCACCTTGCTTCTCTAAAAATTGGCAATTTTCACGGAATTCTCCCCAGGCGATAGAACTGGGAACATCGGGGGAAAGCGCATGAAGATATCGATTCATGAGCCAATCATCTGCAGTCGATTCCTGTGGCAATCTTCGGACAGGGATCCAAGGTTGACTACCCTCTTCACGCATACACCATACACCGCCGAGGCATATCACCCGACGGATATTATTACCGACAGTCAGTGTGTATTCTCCTGTCTGCTGGTCACGGGTTGCACGATGGAAGAGGATGTTTCCACCATTCCTTTCGCTTGCTCCGAGGTCCTGTGAATTTTCAGCAATTCTGCTCATGCGCTGGAGAGTGTCGGCAATTTCATTCACAAACGCACGATCACTACCTGGTGCGGCATTATCATAACGTCCGCTCTCGATTGGAACCCATTGAGGATACGAGTATGAACTCCACTGAAGACGTCCCCCCACAATGGAAAGGTATACTTCGACGTTTCCTCTTGGGAGCTTGTACGCAGGCGTTCCTTGATTTTCTGCAAGTGTTGATGCTGATGTTTCCGAAGCCAGACGATGCTGACCATCCGCTGATAGACGCGTTATGACGGGTGAACCCCCTAATGACTGCACAAGAGTTTCCATTCCACGCGAAAGCGACTCAATCCCACTATGAACCCGTGGAGGAATGGGGTCTTCGTTATCTGCTCCATAGGCCATTCTGTATTCCAAAGAATTTGTCGGAAGAGACGCCATTATCCGGCTTTGTGTGGACGGATAAAATCCATACACATCATTAAAACCTCTACGCGTTCTCTCCGCCATCACTTGCGAGTAGATATCTGCAACGGTTAAGCCACCCCAAGAAAGCTGCGACCCTAGTAATTGAAGACGTTCCTCACAGAGTCGTAATGCCCGTGGATCTTGTAGCAATTCTCGGCCTCGGGAACTTGCACCGGGATTATTTTGATTGCGAATACGCAGATATCCGTCCATTTCAGAGCGCAAGGATGCATATGCATTGAAGATTCTCTGCCGCAGCACCACCGCAGCTGCCCGTGTGATGGCATTCTGGAAGCGTTCTTGCTCTGGAGTATCCGGACCCCGGAAGAAGAACCTATCGGGCAAGGGGCCTACGAAATCTTGCACAAGAGTCGCAATACCCTGACGAGAATTCCAGATATCCTCCGACGGGCTATAGTCATTCGATAAATACATATTCAATTGCTCGAGTGGGATAGGAGTGATTCTCTGCATTTCCCGGAAGACCAACCCTACGGTAACGACGGACATTGCGCGTTGTGCTTCCTGCTGTCTTGCAAGATTATCACCGATGCCGGGATCGGTGCTCTGTCCCCAAATTCTGCGTATATCAAGAACATTGCTGTAGAGATCGGCAGGATTAGACGACGTGAGGACTCCAATAGGAATCAGCATTGCGATGCGCTGACCCACACTATTCAAAAAACGTCGAAGTGCCTGGCGCTTGTTTCCATCAAGAGCAGATTCAACTAACGGCACTCCAGCAAGCAAAAGCACTGCAAGAGGAATGCCAACGCCCGTGGAAGCGCAGTACGCAGCAAGGCCGCCAAGAATGCTCCCACCTGTCGTCACAGCATTTGCAGTCGCGTGTGAGAGTAAATCGTCGTTCAATCCAACGATCGGCGTGATATTAATTTGGATACTGCTATTCACTTCCGTAAAAAGATTAGGGTTACTTGAATCTGGAATGTATTTGCTGGTGTCTGCAAACATTCCACGCACTTCATTTGTCAATCTTTCTCGCTCTCTACCCAAATTGATGCGCTGCTCAACTTGTCCAACGAGCTGCCCTGCTTGATGAACAAGAAGCACTCCACCGCCCACTTGCAGTACTCTTCCGCCGACTTGCACAGTTCTTGAATTAAAAATTCTCGATCTAAGTGTGGATGGAGGCTGCGGTGTCTCTGGAGCAACTATTGGTGCATTTGGATATCGCGGCAAAGACGAAGTTGATGTGAGATTGGGTGCTCGAGCTGCTATAGATGTGCTTCGCCCCGCAAGACCCGCTTGCAATATCTCTTGTGCCTGCGTGGTCGTCAGAGCAGCCTGAGGAGTGACAGTGACGGTTTGTCCACTCACTTGTACTTGCAGCCGTCCTGTCGGACGGCCATTCGGCCCTCTCGGGGATCGAGGATCAAGCCCTTCGAGAATCCACTGTTTCTCTAAAGCGGTATTTGCGGAATGTGGCGTGCCTTCAGCTGCAGAACCCCAATTATGAGCCTGTCGAATAAGCTCCTGACGAACGAGTGCATGTTCACCGATGAGAATTTCGGCAGTGGAGAACTGTTGTGTAAAACGGAAACGCAATGCCTCCTGATCCGGAGCAATAGGGCTTGACGGTTGATATCGGTTTAGAAGGTCACGGAATTCGATTGCCTGTCGCTCAACTGCAGCCTCTACAGCTCCGCCTCCCTGCGCTGCTGCGCGCGCACTTACAAGATTCTGCCGTGCTTTACTCAGACGATCTGCTGCGGCCTCAACTTCGGCTAATGTGGATGGAGGTCGTACTTCAGGGGCTACTGTTGGAGTTGTATTTGGTGCTGTTGATGAAGGAGTAGGTGTGCGAGTGGGTTCAGGAGTGGAAATTGCACCTGGAGTAGGACCGCCAGCGGTAGTGGGGCTTGATACGCCTATTGTAGAAGGCGTACGCCAACGATTCATTCCCCATCTTCCTATTTCAATCAGCGGACGAACCGGTGCAGTAAAACTACCGGTAAATAATCTTCCGATGGTTGGCAAAACACGCACATGTGAAAGAGAACGTCGACAGATTGCCGTGATAACTACATCAGCAAGCCCCATAACCACCATGCGTCGGCCCATGGACATGTAGACATTCCCCCATGGAACACCCTGGCTACTTTCCCACAAACGCCAATTCACACCTGCCTGATGGAGAATATCTGTGACTTCCTTATTTATGGACTGCTGGATCCTATCGAGTTCTTCATAAGGCTCCACAAGTGCCTCGAGAGCAGTAATGCATTCATCTGCAGATTTTTCACGAGCTTCATATGCCTGCTTGAACCTCTTACCCGCAGCATCGCGTGACTCACGAGCTGTGTCGAGCGCGGCCTGGGTTGCCGGGGTGTTATTCTTTTGTGCTGCTTCTTCAGCTTTTTTGAAAGCCGCTGCAGATGAGTCGACTTCATCTGCCGCAATTTCCATATCAAATGTTTTTGATTGCACAGTATTTGCTTTCTCCGTGAGTATGCCAATGCGCTCTTCAATGAGCTTCTTCACACGCTGAAGATCATCTGCATGTTGATTTCGAATTTCTTGCAAACTCTGGGAAGACGCGCGCAATGTCATGGCCATATTGTGCAACGCCATGTGTCTATCGAGTTCCGTGCCATGGAGAAGTTTTTGCATGGCTTCCGGTGCCCAAAAATTACTGCCGTACAGCATAAAATCGGCACCAAGGTGATATCCGTGGGGTACGACCGTTGCGATGTAGTCGACTGTCCGAGCAAAACTATCAATGTGATTGACGATGAATCCAATAAACTGATCAAGAGGACCGCCTGATTCAAAATAATGAAGCTCTGCTGCAAGAATATGTGTATACGCACCGATGACATCTTGCTGACGACTGTAGAGAACGTTGAAGCCCATTTGCGCCATGGCCATATTGAATCCCTGAGCTTGATCACCGTAGAGACCGGGCATGATACGAGGAGCACCATTCTTGGTGAGTGCTTCTTCCATTTCTTTTTTCGCAGCGGGAGTAGCAGGAATAGCGGCACCCTGAGTGGCGTACAGCCCCATCAACTGACGCTGCATAGGAAGGGTGACTGTTGAATAATTGGTCATATAACCGGCAATGCGACGATCGGTGTTAAAGAGACTCTCTGTCTGACTGAGAGTCATTTTCGATCTCTTTTCGCGCGCGTCACGCTCTGCCTTGGATTCGCTTGCGCCGCCTGCCTTACGTTTCTTTTCCAGTTGTTGCTGCTCAGTAATTCCTTGCGCTATCTCTTGCCCAACCGCATTGCTACGCCGCTGAAGTGCACTCAGGAGCATTGCATGCGGTACATGAGGGGCGAGATGCAGATGATCTCCATTGGAAAGCGTGAGTTGCAGGTCGTGTGTTTGTGTAAATATCTGACGCAAACCCTGTTCAAGGCTGTGCATCTGAGTCCGAGTAGGCTCAAGAACACCTTTCGTCATAACCTCTATCCATTTTGCCATGGCGGGTGATCCTGGCTCCTCCGCATTCAAAGGGGGGACGGCAATAACTAATGCTGGATGTGTAACGGACGAGCCGTCTGGATTGATGATTGTGAGAGGACGACTGAGTGAATGACCTGCACCCTGAATTTGACCAGAGAGTGTTTGAAAATGCGCCGAGAGAGCTTCCCAGCTTCTACGATGATTATCGCGTTCCTGTTCCACCACTTTCCGGCGATCTTCTGGAAGATTTGGAGTTGCCAATTCTCCTGTACACGCCGCAATTTGCCAGTGGAGAAATACCAAGCTGTTCCCATAATGATGAAATTGTCGGAGTTGCTGCCAACGAGGCATTGCTTCGTGTGCAAAGTGGATAAGACGCTGAGTGCGCTGCTCGAGGTAGGCATTGCGATATTGTTGTGGGATTTCTCCAGATTCCACGAGTGATGCATATTGTGACCCGATGCTCACAAAATTTGTGACGAGCCCCTGGAGCATGATGTCTTGAGCTATGACCATTTCCATGCGACGCAAGAGCTGAGCTTCTTGTGCCTGCCTTTCTGTAGGTTGCGGAAGCTTGCTGAGGACCTGAAGACGATCGAGGTAGCTAGCATGTATCTGATAGGTCGTTGCGGCATTCCATGACATCGCTCCGACTTTATTGAGAAACTGAGGATGTTCGTGAGCATAGCCAGTCATAGCAACGCTCTTCCTAATTTTTTCTGTCGCAGGACCACTTGCACCGGGCTGCCAAGCAGGAGCGCCAAGAAAAGTATTGCGCTTAATATAATCCTGCATTTGCTTCTCCCATGTATCCACGGTTTTATTCCACTGCTCATCGTTTTGCACTCCCCGCGACGGAAGTCTAGGAATCGGACTAAAACCCATGTTTGCGATCGTCTCTTCCGCTTCTTTTCGGAAAGCAGCCATATCCAGCAATTCAAAATTTTTCTCCTGCTGTTCGGTAATTTGAGCAAACCCTGCGAGAATTAATTTCTTCTCGGTTTCTAACCGAAGAAGATGGCGATGGATTTCTGCTAAACGCGCACGGGCCATCTCGGGAGCAACCAAGGTTTTTTGAAGACCTTCAAGTTCTTTAATACGACTCTCCAGGCTTTTACGATGAACCGCGAGATTTTTGCGAAGTTCTTGAATGAGCTTGGGTGAATGAGATCGTTCTTTCTCCGCTTTCTGGAGACCGGCCTCGACTTCCTCTCCACGTTTTCGCAGTTGAGAATATTCCCGTAAAAGAGAATCGTGTTGAGTACGCAAGCCTTCGGCGAGTTTGGTTTCAGGAGTCATTGTTATGAAAATTTGTATTGTAGTAATTTGTCTTAATTGTTCGGTCCTGTGGGGAATGCGAATGTCCCACCATCAATTTGCCTGTTTACTTGGTCTTTCAGTTGCCTTTGCACTCCTGGTGCAAGACCGGGAACAGTGTTTGTTCGATTAGCACTGCCACCTCCGGTCGTTCCCGTTGTCGTCTGTCTCGTATAATCATCAATAACGGGCGCGCCACCCAGGGCCGGAGGGGCTTCCTGAATTTTTGTGCGCTTCTGGAGAGCCTGATCTGCAAGATCTTTATTCCATTTCTCTAAAAGTTCTTTCATCCAGCCCCATCCGAAATATGCTGCTACACCCAAACCACCAATAATGAGTGGCCACTTGATATACCAACGACTCAGCAGCCCCGGAGACTTTTGTGCGGCTGCGACTTTCGGCACTGCTTCGTTCGTAAATGTTTTTTGGTGTTCTACATTTGCTCTTACTCGTTCCTGCTCGTTGCGAAGTGCTTTTATGATGTCACTCATTTCTATAGATGCCCCTCCCTTGGCAATGCGACTGAGAAGTTCTTGTTGAAGATTATTGTTGTCTAAAAATACATCCAGCTTCTCCACTGAAAGCCCTTTTTCCAACAGCATCTCTTTTGCCGTATGCAATACAAGTGCTTCTCTGGAATCACCTGATGGATTTGAGGAGAGCGTGTTTGCCATACAAATTATGCTGGAACTGCTGAAGTAAAGAAGGTGTGCCGGATGTCGGAGACGAACGACGCAGCATTCAGATCTTCGTCAGTATTCGCCTGACTGAGTAATTCATTGAGCATGAGCGCCATACCATCCGGTCCCAATACGAAAAACATCTCTGTGAGATCGTTTGTAGAAACCTTGCTGATATCAAGAGTACGGACAAGATGGAGAATGAAATCCGAAGAATTGCTGGTTTTAACCTTTTCTCCCAAGTCACGCAATGCAGGAGTTTGAATATTTGAAAATGTCGCGCGCAATACGCGTTTCTTCTCGTCATCTTTGTACTTGCCCTTCTCCTCCTTCACCTCCCACCCCTCGCGGAGGGCCTCAGGAAGCTTCTCAAAGAGAATTTTTTCTGTCGCGGTAAGATAGAGCGGATGAGCCATAGAGGATTTGCGGGACATGAGTAGATTCTAGCGGGAATTCCTCATAAGGAAATCTATGTATTATAGCCGAAAACTGCGAATTTTACAATGTACGAAGCGGCAAAGACTATGCGGCGATCACTTGGACGATTTTCCCTTGCACTGGCCATCCTTCGTACGGCGTCCACCCGCATTTGCTATGGAGCTCTTTTCCACGAATCACCCACCTTACTTTTGGATCCACAAGCACGAGATCAGCATGCACTCCTTCTGCCATCCCCTGTTTACCAAGACTGAAAATGTGATTGGGATTTGCGAAACAGAAGCGAATGATTTGTGATGGAGAGAGTTTTTGGAGAAGTAACGGCAACATGGTCTCGACTCCTGGTACGCCTGACGGTGCCTTGAAAGGATCGGCGGATTTTTTTTCTTCCAAAGTATGTGGCGCGTGATCGGTAGAGATGCAATCGACCGTTCCATCCTCGATCCCCCACCAGAGAGCTTCTTGATGCTCTTTGGTTCTCAGTGGCGGATTCATTTTTGCGAGTGTCCCGAGCGATGGATAATCATCGACAGTGAGGAAGAGGTGATGTGGGGTAACTTCGCATGTGACACTTACGCCGGATTTTTTGGCAGCACGAACAAGCTCGATTCCCTGCATAGTGGAGAGGTGCGCGACGTGCAGATGTGTTCCATATTTTTTGGCTAATGCGAGAGCATCTTTGATAGCTTTCGCTTCAGACTCCGGCGGTCGTATTTTTGAATGCATGGATATGTTGCCGCGGCGAGAACCGGTTTTACTGCGACCAGAAAGGGCGCGCTCATTCATGATTCGTAATTCATGATTCATTTTTGAATCCTCACAGTGACACACCACGGGAACATTCAACTCCGCACACAGCTTGAACGCTTCCTCGATTACATTCACCCCAGCACCTTGATCTCCCGTTGAATGATCGAAATAGAGCTTGAGCCCGCAACATCGCGCCTTGAGTCGCCGTAGTTCTTCAGAACTTCCTGTGTAGAGTTCTCGAAAAGTGTGTAGGTGAGCTATCTCAGTCGCACCAAAGAAGAATCGGATATCAATCTTCGAATCTTTAGCGCGTCTAACTTTGTCTGCCAATGCCGCAATGGTAACCGTCGGTGGAATCGTGTTCGGCATTTCGCACACGGCTGTGACTCCTCCGGCAAGCGCTGCAGCGGAGCCTGTCGCCATCGTTTCTTTGTGTTCAAGTCCCGGCTCGCGAAAGTGGACGTGACAGTCGATTAATCCTGGAAAGATGAGGAAGCCGGACGCGTCGATGATCTCTTGATTTTTGGCTTGTGGAAGATTCCCTATTGAGCGAATGACGCCGTCTTCTATTAAAATATCGGCCTGCTGCTCACTGCCTGCGGAGACCAAGGTCCCGCCAGTGATAAGAGTTGTTTTCATGGGAAGAGAAGCAGGCGAAGCGCGCCGAGAGTAATGATACCGAGTTGTACGTCTTCGAACACTCGCACGCTGACGTACTGTAACAAGTGCTTACCAACCGCAACGCTGAGGAAAATGACGGGCATTGAGAGGACGAGTAATTGCAAAAGATCCGAGGTCCACTCAAGATTTGCCGCGTACACCGATGCTTTTCCCAAATTCATGATGAACGCAATCACGGCGGAAGTCCCCACAAAGACTTCCTTCCTCATACCCATTGCAACAAGCGCGGGCATTCGAAGCAGCGACGCACTGCCGATGAGTCCTCCAATGAAACCGTTGATGCCGCCGAATAGGAGAAGAAAAATTTTGTTGGGAGGAATCGTAGGCATCGTTTTCCAAAATCGCGCCGCGACGAAGCCAAGACAAAAGATTCCTAGTAGTATCTGAGGAATAAGAGGAGGAATTACGAAGAGCAGCATCCCCCCCAGAACACTCATAGGAAGCCCCAAGGCCACATACCAGAGCACGATGTCTCTTCGAATCGCTCCGTGAAATTGGATCATTTTCGCGACTTGTATCGTGATCATCAGAATCGATGTGAACGCGATATTGGTGCGGATATCCAGGAAAAAACTCCCGAGAATTACCGTGAGGATGCCGAGCCCGCCGCCGTTCACCGTAGAAAATACTCCCCCTAGGAAGAGCAGGGGCAGGTAGAAGTGCAACGGAAGCATCATGCAGAGAGCAGAAGATCGAGGAGCGCCATCCGTACCGGCACGCCGTTATGCGCCTGACGGAAATAGGCGGCATTTGGGAGTATATCGACATCGTCGGCAATTTCCCCCACGCGCGGGAGCGGATGCATAACAATCACTTTGCACCCTCGGACCATATCCCCCGTCAGAATGTATTTAAGCTTCAGTCGCTCGTACTCGGCATTGTCTGTGAACCGTTCCTGTTGCACGCGCGTCATGTAGATCACATCACACTCCAATCCCGCAGCAATATCCTCCGTTTCGGCAAACTGAATGTTCTTCTCCGCGTAAAAGCTCGTGACTTTCTCGGGCATTGTAAGTTCATGCGGAGAAATGAGTGTGAAGTGGACGTTTTTATAAAGTCCAAGGAGAAAGCTCAATGAATGCACTGTACGGCCGTACCGGAGATCGCCCACCATCGCGATTTTGAGGCTATCGATTTTTCCGACCTCTTTTTGAATAGTATAGAGATCGAGGAGTGCTTGCGTAGGATGCTGGCCAGGACCGTCACCGGCATTGATGAAGGGAATAGGACTCACTGCTGCGGCACGATCGGCACTGCCGGCTTCGGGATGGCGCATCGCGATGATATCGGCATAACCACCGACCATGCGGATGGTATCTTCGATCGTCTCGCCTTTGTACATGGAACTGAATTGAATCCCTTCGGCGGAAATCACTTCGCCACCCAGTCGTTGCATAGCAGTTTCGAAACTGAGTCGCGTGCGCGTGGATGGTTCATAAAAGAGTGCCGCGAGAATTTTCCCGTGCATCCGGTCGTCACCGCCTTTCTCAAGAAGCTTCTCCATCTCTGCGGCCTTCGCCAAAATAGCGTCCGTGTCACTCCGTGTGAGTTGTTTTGTGGAGGTGAAGTGTTTAAAGGGAAGTGTCATTCCACAGGGAAAGCTTATCGACTTTTTTTGCTTTGTCGAGCCGTAATTTCGGATTATGCTTCCGTTCCTTTATGTCATTTGCCGATGAACCACCGGAATACAGGCCAGCAGGACGGACTGTGGATAGGCTAATCAGCGGTGCTATAATGGAAGCAGAAACAGATGAAAGAATGTCTTTCCAAGAAGAACCGGACCATCCCACTATTCTTTTGAACAAAGAGCTGTGGGACTTAATTGCCATTTCTGAAAATGGAAAACTCTGCCGTCTCCATCGCATTGTAGATGGCAATGTTCATGATTTCCGAACTGAGGAAGTTAGAAACATCCAACGACTGACCGATATTGATGTTGAGAACATTGAGCAAGAACAATATGACAGAGAGGAAATATCAAGACGTGGGGTAATGGCAATGGTGGGCACTAGTGTAACTGTGGGAATGGCATGTGGGATTGCAAAAAGTATTCAGTGGATGTTCAGTCGGAGGAGATCATCACGATGAGGTGAAGATGGAGGTTGAGAAGATGGTATTCTGCTGATATGTCGACAAAGAAAATCGCGACTTCGACTCTCTGGCAACTCGGCAGCCAAATAACAATGGCGGCGCTTTCTATTGTCACGGTCAAATTAGTGGCAATTGGGCTGAGTATTGAGCTCGCAGGGCAGTACAACACCGCATATGGCTACCTCCAGATCTTCGGCATTCTTGCCGATTTTGGCTTGTATGCAGTCTCAGTCCGCGAAGTTGCCAGGGCGAAAGACCGGATGGCAGTCCTTGGGAATTTGATGACGCTGCGCATGATTATTCTGGCTATTTCCCTCGGCTCCGCGCTGATTGTCGCCTGGCTGATCCCCCACTGGCAGGGCACACCTCTCCCCATCGGCATCACCATTGCCGCATTTGTCCCGGGGTTTACGCTACTCGCGGGAATTCTACGGACGATTTTCCAGGTCGAATACAAAATGCACTACGTGTTCATCGCCGAGGTGGCGCATCGTATTGTTTCGACATCGCTCACCGCACTCGCAGTCTTTTGGGGAATACGAAACTCCAGTAATCCTGACTCTCTCTACGTAATTCTCGCGTTCGGCGGCATCGGTTCGCTCACGCTCCTCGTCCTCTCTATTCTCTTCAGTCACCGGATACTCCCTGTACGCCCGCGTTTCGATACGGCGATTCTAAAAAATCTCCTGCGGCTCTGCGCGCCCTACGGCATCGCGTTCCTCTGCACCGCGCTCTATCGGCAATTTGATGTGACATTGATCGGGCTTCTGCGTCCGGAGGATTACCAGTTACAAAACGCGTATTACGGCTTCGTACAGCGGATGATGGACATGGCCTACCTGCTTCCGACATTCCTATTGAACTCCACCCTGCCAATGCTCAGCGAACGGGATGCGAAGGGAGAAGACACACGGGATTTTTTGGGAAAGATTCTCCTCGCAATTCTCCTGCTCGGCTCCATTTCCCTGCTCTTCGCAGGTCTCTGGCCGCGACCGTTGATGCAAATGCTCACAACGGAGCAGTATTTATCGACAGCAACCTCTCCTGGAGCGGACACGGCATTGCAACTTCTCTCGATTTCCATGTTCTGTAACGGCCTGCTCACGTTCAGCTTCTACGTTCTCCTCACCAAGCACCGATGGAGGCCGCTCGTCGCGACACTCCTGATCGGCGTCCTCATTTCTCTCGTGAGCAATCTCACACTGATCCCCACAATGGGTTTCGTTGGCGCGTGCATCACCTCCATCATCGTCCATCTGACGCTTGCGATTTTACTCCTCCCGCAGGCGCTGCGGATCATGCCTGTGAGGATTTCCGGCGGGATGCTCATGCGATGGTTGATGTTCTCGCTATTGCTCTTCCTCTTCTTGTTCTTCACCCACGCACTGCTGACGCATGAAGTACTGACTGCAGGTATGCTGATCGCCGCCACGTTCTGGATGGCTATCTGCGTGTGGGCAGCGGGGTTGCAGAGAATATTGAAGATATGACCAATACGTGGTATACTAACGAGAAACACCCATTCCAATGCATCTCACTTCTTTACGTATCGCGGTCCTGACCAGCGCCCTGCTGTGGCCCTTCGTTGCTTTTGCCGCGCCCGCTCCGAATGTCACTGGACTCTCAGCTCATTTCGAAAATGGGCAGATCACGGTCGAATGGAATGCATACGAGGAAGGCGCCGACATTGCGACGTATCGAATTTACTACAGTCAGAAATCCATCCTGAGCAACGATGGTGCATACGACGACTTCGCGACAACGACTGGCAAGAATACATCATTTATTTTTCCAGTGACTCCTCCCTACCCGCAAATCTTCATCGCCGTTGCGGCAGTGAACTCGAGTGAAGAGGAAAGTCGTTCGTTTGTAGAAGAGATCAGACTTGATCTGACTACGGGAGACAGTAACGGTCTGACGCAACAGGAAGAAATCCCCACTCCATCGCGCAGAGTTCAGGAAGCAACGACGATCGGCCTTCTGAGCGCCGCAGCACAGTCTCCGGATACCGTCGAACTGACATTCAGCGAGACGGTGACTATCCCCGCAGAACTGGCAACGGAAGCGTTCCGGGTGATTGATAGGGATGGAAATGGCCTGCAGCTGCGCCGAATTGTGATTCGCGGAAGTATTGTGATTCTCACCACGGATTCGCAGATCCCCGCCATGCCGTATGCCATTCGCGCTAATGAAGTGATTACCGGCGGCGCATCGTTGCCCATGGATTCGGCACGGAGTTTTGCTCAATTTTCCGGATTCGGCGAACCGGGGTCGGTTCCTCCGCCTCGCATTGCGATCACCACGGCAAATATTGTCACGGCCCGGATGACTCGTGCGTCCGGTTCCCTCACAAGTTCTGGTGTGCCAGTGCTTGGAGTTGTTCTTGCGAGTGGAGCTATGGCTGGCTGGAAGCGAGCGAGGAGAAAGGCCTAATCGTTCCATAGAGGTATAGAACGTCTTTTATGGCTTCCGCAAGCCTCTATTTTCCCTTCATGAAAAAGAAGTGGAGGTGGGGATATGGAATCGAGAACAGACGAACGCAACGATGGACTATATGACTTTCCGTCACCCCCTCATCGTTCTCTGCATAGTTTTCCTCGTAGGAATTTTCCTCTGCGTCCATGAACTCCTCCGCATGCCCGATGGAAAGCTCCACATCTATTTTATGGACGTCGGTCAGGCAGATTCTGCGCTTACCGTTACTCCATCGGGAAAACAGATCATCATCGATGGAGGGCGCGACGACACGCCGCTTGCAGAAATTGCCCGGCATTTACCGCTGCTGGATCGAACAATCGATGTATTGATATTGAGTCACCCGCAACTGGATCATATGTTTGCGTTCCCTTCCATTCTCCGCCGCTACCATGTCGATCGGATCCTCATGACTGGTGTTGAGTACGATTTGCCCCGGTATCACGAGTTTTTGCGACTTGTTGCGGAACAACAGATCCCTGTATGGATTGCGGATCCTGGGTTTGATATCGACTTTGGTGATGGCGTGACTGCGGATATCGTCTGGCCACCGCCAACACTTCTCGGAAGTGCATTCAAGGACATCAATAATTCCTCCATCGTGCTTCGAGTGATGTATGGTGAGAACGTCACGCTGTTCACCGGAGATATGGAAGAGAAGGAGGAGCGCGCTGTGCTCGCATCGGGAAGAGATGTCTCTGCAACGCTACTCAAAGTCGCTCACCACGGGAGCAAAACTTCCTCGGGGACGGGGTTTCTCCTGGCAGTCCAGCCGAATGTTGCCGCTATCTCCTGTGGAAAGAACAACACATACGGACATCCTCATGCAGTCGTTCTTGAACGGTTCGAGCGGCTCAGGATCCCCGTACGCGTGACGGCGTGGGAGGGGGAGATCGACTTGGAGTATTAGGATTGGAATATTGGAGTAATGGGATACTCTATTATTCTCCATGAAAGCCATCCTGCTCCTCGCCGGTCGTTCCCGTCGTTTTTGGCCACTTGCCGAGAAATCTCTGTTCCCCGTCTGTGGGAAAACACTTGCGGAGCACCAGGTGGAAACTCTGAAGAAAGGCGGATGCAAGGAGATCATCTTGGTTGTCGGCGCTCATAATAAGAAGGAGATCCGCGGGCTCTTCCCCGACTTCACTCTCGTCGAACAGAAGGATCTCCATTTAGGGATGCAGGGGGCGTGCCTCAGCGCTCTGCCCAAAGTGAAGAAAGAACCGGTGATGATTGTGTCCGGCAATGACGTGACCGACTCTGCCGCGCTGAGCGATCTGATTGCGGCTGCGAAGAAGCCCAAGACTGCCGGTGCGATTCTCGCGCGCAAAGTGAAGAACTATTTCCCGGGAGGATATCTTTCGGTGAAGAACGGGCGCATTACCGCGATTGTCGAGAAGCCTGGCAAGGGAGAAGAGCCGAGCAAGCTCGTGAATATCGTCGCGCACGTGCACAACGATCCGCAGTTGCTCCTCGCCGCACTCAAGAAAGTGAAGAATCACCGAGATGATGGATATGAACAGGCGCTTTCCTCTCTCTTCGCAAGCCACTTCTACCGTGCAGTGCCCTACGACGGCTTCTGGCAACCCGTAAAGTACCCCTGGCATCTGCTGCCGATACTCGAATATTTCCTCTCGGGGCTCCGCAATCCTTCGATTCATCGTTCTGCCAAAATCCACCACACAGCGGTCATTGAAGGAAATGTGATTATTGGTGAAGGTACGCGAGTGCTGCCGCACGCGACCATCGTCGGACCATGCGTCATCGGCCGCAATTGTGTCATCGGCACAAATGCACTGGTACGTAGGTCGAGTATTGGTGATGACTGCGTTGTGGGATACGCCAGCGAAGTGAAAGGGAGTGTGCTGGCCGGTCCGCTGTGGACACATATGACGTACCTTGGCGACTCTGTTATTGGCAGGAATGTTTCCTTTGG
The DNA here is from genome assembly GCA_964449445.1 of uncultured Candidatus Peribacteria bacterium. GTDB lineage: Bacteria > Patescibacteriota > Gracilibacteria > Peribacterales > Peribacteraceae > JABFSS01. Next base: position 64,824 of record CAYUZT010000002.1, read on the forward strand.
CGGTGGGAGCACGACAGGAAACCTCCGGCTGGATGAGGGGAAAATTTCTTCAATGGATGGCGCGACTTCTGTTTCTACCAGCCTGACAAAGCTCGGCATTATTGTGGGGGATAATTGCCGCTTCGGCCTCCAATCATCCTGCTACCCCGGGATAAAGGTGGGCCGTGGTTCCTTTGTTTCCGATGCAGCGCTCCTTCGGCAGGACGTTCCTGATGGAAGCTATGTGAATGTGAAGGATGGAATTGTTCATGTACGACCCAATAAAACTACAGTTCCCCCTAACGCGGCACGAGAGTGGTACAGAAAGACGATCTGAATTATTGGTGGGTTTCTTAGGTACCCTCTGTGGACACTCTGAAAGACGCACACCAAGCTTTCTAGAGTCTCTTTCCACACACAACACTTGTTCTTGGCTCTCCTGAGAGAAAAACGGGAAACTGGGCTCTTTAGAGGGATCGGCGGAAGTTTTCCACGGGTTATCCACACCCATCCCACACAATTCTTGTGCTCAATTTCCTCTTCTTTTGAAAATTATTAGACTCAAGGAAGTCTTTACAAGGCTTTTCCACAGCATAGACTGGGAATGTGGAAGGTGGAGAAGAGGTATTGATGATGATGAATGTAGTACATAGCTTTGTATATTATATTATCACCGCGTGAAATTCTCCTGTTCAACCCCAGATCTTCTCCAGTCGCTCCAACTTGTGAGCCGGGCGATTGGCAGTCAGCAAGCACTGCCGATTCTGGGAAACATTCTTATAGAAGCACAGGGACGACGATGCACGGTGAGCGCGACGGATTTGGAATTGAGTATTATTACTAGTTTTGAAGCGAAGATTGAAAATGAAGGTTCTGTGACGGTTCCCGCAAAAGCTATTCTCAACTTTGCGCAGTACAACACCGACCCTGAGGTGTTACTGGAAACACACGAAGGGACAATTCTCCGATGCACTTCACAACACGCGAAAGCGTCGATAGCCGGTGAAGCGGCAAGCGAATACCCGACAATCGCCGCCGTGGAGAAGCAAACTGCCTTCACTCTTCCCCTCACCCCCCTCCTCCACTCCCTCTACCTTGTCACATTCGCTTCTACAAGAACTTCTCTACGCCCCGTGCTTTCAGGAGTCTTCCTTCGCAATGAGAAAAACACAGTTATTCTGGTTGCAACAGACAGTTACCGCCTTTCCGAGTACAAAATCCCCGCCTCAGTAGGAGGAGCCGATATCTCCTGCATCATTCCCACCAAAATCCTCGAAGAGTTGAAGGTTATACTTAGTGGGAAGAAATCGGAGAAGAAGGAAAAAGATGAATCGAAAAAAGGGAAAGAAAAACCTGCGACAGGCAACGAAAAAGAGGAAAGCGTCCAGGTGACCCTCAGCAAGCAGCAAATCGAGTTGCAATACGGCCCCACACGCCTTCTCTCCCGTCTTATTGATGGCAAGTTCCCCAACTATGAACAGATCCTCCCGAAAGAAACCACAACAACAGTCAAATTTTCCGTGCAAGAGCTCACGACGGCCGTCAAACGCATGCATTACTTCGCCAAGGAAATGAATAACAATCTCACATTTCACTGCACCAAGGGGCAGACCCGGGTGACCACTCCTCAGACGCCCGCGGGCAAGGACGAAGCGTTTCTTGGGACGGAGATGACAGGCAAGGACAGCAAGATCGCTCTCAGCTCCAGTTACCTTCTCGATTTCCTGGGGCACCTGGATAGCGACAGCATTGAGATGCAGATGACCGACAGCACGCATCCCGCTCTCTTCATCCTCCCAAAAGAAAAGCACTATCTTCACCTGATCATGCCGCTTCGGATGCAGGAGGAATAATAAATAATTCGCTGACATGCTTCCATCACTCCTTCTTGGGAAGGACACTCACCGGGATCTTGCCGCCCTCCTGAAAAAAGAGGGTGATTTGACGATCTCCGGAGCCTCAAATGAAACAGCTAAAGCGATGCTGACAAGTCACTTACTGGGATTCCATCCCCGCCGCGCTTTCCTGGTCACACACACCGAGGAATCCGCGGATGCGCTGCGCCACTGGCTCCAGTTCTTTGAATGCCCTGCCGCACTCCTCCACCCTGTCGAGGATGCGGAAGGGAATCTGCACCCGGAGCACCTTCAGGCGTTTCTTATGGCCATGCGGGCTGATGATATAGCAGAGCAAAAAGTGTTTCTCCTCTCCCGTCAAACATGGGAGATGGAATTCCCATCCATCGATGAACTGAACGAAGGCACGATCGTCCTGACGAAGGGCGAAAAAATGGAATTCACAAAGTTCTTCGAGTCGCTCATCGTCCGCGGATATAGCCATGGCGACGATCTTTATCTACACCCTGGGGAGTATCGTCGTATCGGCGACGTGCTGGATATCTTTCCCATTCAATCGGCGCATCCCTACCGCGTCACATTCGATTTTGAGACGATCGACAAGATTTCTGCGGTCGATAAAGACGATCTTTCGAAGATTTCCGATGCGGGCTCTGCGCTCAGTATCTTCCCCGCGACGTACTCCAAAAGACTCCACCTGCACGGCCAGTTCCCGGAAGGCGCGCTGCTGATTCTGGATGATCAGGATGAGCTGGAACCGCCCAAACTGATCCCCACACTCTCCTTTACGGCCTTTCCCGAGCATGCACAGCACCACGCGCATCTGCGCTACCTGTCGGTTCTCAAGTTCTACACACTCACAGACTTTCTCAACGACGTCCGCGACAAGCTCCAGCAGGAGTGGACGCTTCTCGTCGTCACCAAGCGCATGGAGGAGCTCGAACAGATTTTCCAGGAAGAGCGCATCGCGCACACGACGAATTCCGAAAGACGCGAAGGCGCGGTCACGCTCGTGCACGCGCATGAAAATGACCTACTCCCACATTCCCTCCAAAATCCCGATCTCAAAAGCGCGCTTCTTACTGATCGAGAAATCTTCTCGCTGCGGAAAGCTGGAAAACAGCGATCGATGGCCAAACTTGCTCTCGATTTTATCACCTCCCTCCAGCCCGGCGATTACGTGGTGCACATGGAGCACGGCATTGGGCACTTTGAGGGGATGACCCAGAAACAGATTGATGAGATCTCCCGTGAATATCTCGAACTCACGTACGCGGAAGGCGATAAACTCTTCGTTCCGGTCGATCAGGCCGATAAATTGAGTAAATTCGTGCACGAGGAAGGCGAGGAGCCGATCCTCACGCGATTGGGAACAAACGAATGGAAGCGCGTGAACGAGAAACTGCGGGCGGAGACAAAGGAAATCGCAAAAGAGCTCCTGAACCTCTACGCAAAGCGCGCGAAGAGCAGAGGCCACGCATTTGGCGACGATTCCCCCCGTCAGCAGAAATTCGAAGAGCTGTTCCCGTACACCGAAACCCCCGGTCAGCTGAAAGCGATTGAGGACATCAAGAAGGACATGGAATCGGAGCACCCGATGGACCGGCTCGTGTGCGGAGATGTGGGATTCGGCAAGACCGAGGTCGCCATGCGCGCCGCCTTTAAGGCAGCGGAAGCCGGCAAGCAGGTCGCAGTGATCGCCCCCATCACCATTCTCGTCGATCAGCACTACCGCAATTTCGTCGAGAGAATGAAGCTGTTTGGTATCCGCATCGACATGCTCAGCCGCTTCCGGTCCGTCGCTGAGCAGAAGAAAACACTCGAGAGGCTCAGGAAAGGTGATGTGCAGATTGTTATTGGCACGCACCGGCTGCTCCAGGATGACGTTGCGTTCCACAACCTGGGACTGGTGATCATCGACGAAGAGCAGCGATTTGGGGTCAAGCAGAAGGAGAAGTTCAAAGAACTCCGGGCATCGGTGGATATCCTTACGCTCACGGCGACCCCTATCCCGCGCACGCTGAATCTTGGGCTCCACAAGCTCCGCGATATCACCACCATCACCACGCCGCCGCCGGGCCGCCTTCCCATTATCACTGAAGTCCGTAAATACTCTGATGAACTTACCCGACAGGCGATCCTCACGGAGATCAAACGCAATGGCCAGAGTTTCGTTCTTCATAACCGCGTCGAAACCATCGATGCCTTCGCGCAGAAACTCAAAGCACTGATCCCCGAAGCGTCGTTCGTCGTCGGGCACGGGCAACTGAAGTCCGAGGTCCTCGAAGAGCGGATCATCGCCTTCAAGGATGGCAAGTACGACGTACTTGTGAGTTCCACGATCATCGAGAACGGTATCGACCTTCCCCGCGCGAATACGTTGATCGTGAATGAAGCAGAACGATTCGGGCTTAGCCAGCTCTACCAACTGCGCGGGAGAGTGGGTCGCAGCAAGCTCCAGGCGTACGCGTATTTCCTCTACCACAGCCAAAAACTAAAGGATGATGCCAAGAAACGTCTGCGGGCGATCGTCGAAGCCTGCGAGCTGGGATCCGGGTTCCAGGTGGCCATGCGGGATCTGGAGATCCGCGGAGCGGGTGAAATTCTCGGTGCCAGCCAGTCAGGAACGATGCAGACCGTCGGCGTCAGCCACTACCTGCGACTCCTGAAAAATGCTGTTGAGGAACTGCGCGGCCGAGGTCATGAAGAAGTGGAAGAAGAACTCACGGTGGAGATCCAGCTTCCCGTCGAGGCACTCATTCCGTCGTTCTACATCACGGATAATGAAGAGAAGATTTCTATCTACCAGAAGCTCGCCGGTAGCGAAGACGAATCCATCCTTAAGGAATTCGAAGTAGATCTGCGCGAAGAATTTGGCGAGATGCCTGTACAGGTGAAGACACTCTTCCAGATTTTGCGTCTGAGGATGGCATGCCGGCGCGCGGGAGTGATGAGGATCAAGACGGAGGATGAGGGCAGGCAGAAAATCATCGTTCTTGCGCTCAGTCCACGCGTGACCGCGAAGGAAATCATGCAACTGCTGCAGGCGAATCCGCAGTGGAAGATCAGCGGCTCTACACTGCGCGTCCCAGAGTCCGTTTTAGAGCAGAAAGCGGAAAAGGGAGATTGGCTCACGGAGCTGACGCATGAGGTGGGTTTGCTGCAGAAAAAGAAGGAGAAAAAAGAGGCAAAAGAGTAAGTCTAGGCAATGGTATAATCCATCCATGACCGAAGCAGACATTATTGCCCATTGGAAAAATGGATCCAGAGATGCTTTGGAAATGGCGTGCCTTGCAAAGAAGGCAGGCAAATACGATCATGTCCTTTTCAATTGCCATCTTGCTGTCGAGAAAGCGCTGAAGGCTGAGTATATGCAAAAATATGATAAAGATGCGCCATTTACTCACAATCTTCTGGATCTTGCGGAAACTCTGAATCGCAAATGGACAGACAAGCAGAAAAAGGATTTGGACGAACTCACGGATTTTGTCTCGGCAGCGAGGTATAGCGACCCAGTGTGGGCAGAAAAATATGCCGATGCGGAACATGCATCACAATGGATTGCCGCCGCAGAAGAAGTTCTTTCCTTCTTGAATATATGACAAGAGAGCCACTCAATCGCAATGCAGGCATACGGAAAGTGCAGCAACTCAAGAAACAACTGACTGCAGGAGGCGTGCTTTTTGATGCTATCTATCTCTATGGTTCCGTTGCACGAGGCGAAGCTCATGAGTGGAGCGATATTGATGTTGCCATTTTTTGTCAGCCATTCAAATCCTCGCGTCATGAGGAGAATATGGAAGTTCGAAAAATTCGTAGAAATATCGACGTCCGCATTGAGCCAATCTGCATTCATCCGGACGATTTTCAGAACAAATTTTTCGGTCTTCCCCGCGAAATCGAGAAAACAGGAGTGAAGGTGTAGTTCACACAATCCTTCTCTCGCAGACTTTTCCTTTTATCATTGCGACATTGTAGGCTCCCATCTTTTTTCTTATGCATGCGATTCTTCGTATGTGCTGTCCAGAAAAATGTACCGCTACACCATCATCAATCGCGATACCGGGAGCGATCTTCCCGGTTTTCATTAATCGATGATACAATGGCCGTCTGTCTTTCTCTCCCGAGTAGTGTGGACAGCAACTGCCTTTGATAAATCCAAGACAGTCGAGGGGTTTGAGCGTCTCCGCCCATGAATCCGTAACTCCTTGCTCAAACCAACAGATGGCACCGGCGCTCACGCCACTCAAAACAATTCCTTTTTCCCACGCTTCACGAAGGATCTTGTCGATCCCCCACTCGCGCCACACAGTGAGCATGCTTTTGGTGTTCCCTCCGCCGACGAAAATCGCGTCTTGCGTGAGCAGAGATTTGCGCAGGTCCGGTGTTCGCTCGAACAGAGGAATATGCGATGGACGGCAATTGAGACGAGAGAATGTGGCGTAGAAATTCGCAATGTACTTGGGCGAATCGCCCGTTGCGGTGCCAAAAAAGGCAATGCGCGGGCGGCGCGCCTTCGTTTGCGCAAGGATATAGGTCTCAAAAACAGGCTCTTCATCCGGCTTTGCGAACCCGCTCCCGCCAATGGCGATGATCTGACGATGTTTCATCGCTCCCCATTCTATGCTAGAATAATCAGAAACCCATACTTCGCTCCGCTCAGTACTCGCTCCGCTTACTTCACTTCGCTCAGTACACAAGCGCTATGCCCGTACCTCTTCTGCCACCGCCCGCAGCGCCAAAAATACCGACCGGCCGTGAGCTTTTCGACGCGCTCATGGCGCACATTGAACTGGAGCTGGTGACGGAGAATGCGAAAAAATTGCAGGAGCAGTACAAAAATGAAACTCCCCAGGATCACAAGCAGCGGATGAAGCACTACGACCTCGCCTATGAGCGGTACGATCAGGCGTACAAGGACTACATGGCGACGCTCGACGCGCAGGTTGCCCGCTACCGCCGTGAATCGTTTGCCCATACGGAACTTAAGGACCGAGCCAGTGACGAAGGACTTCTCGGTCAATTTGGCAATTTCTTCCAGCAAGCCGCTGCATGAGATCATTCAATTATTTTCATTGGCGAGGAACATCCGAAGGCCGCCTCGTCCATTTTGAAATGCAGCAGCCCGACGTTAACGACGCCGATGATGCAAGCATCAAGAGGCAGCAGAGGCTCGAGGGGGCGAGGCCATCAGATCAAAAACAAAAAACAGAGCAGGCCAATACAAAGAGTGACGGACAAGAAGATGGCAAGAAGTTGGAAGTGGCTGACAGAAAAGAATCTGAAGTCGAAAAGACAGAGAACCGCATCAACAAGGCCAGTGCGGATCTAGCCGCACAGAAGAACTCTATTAGTACAATCGACAAAACCAACATGAAACTGCAGCAATATGCTTCGAAGAACAGTAATCCTGATAGAAGCAGGAGCGTGGATGCAGTTACTGAGGTCGCTGCTTTTCCCATAACAGCAGGTTTATCTGAAGCATCCGACTTTGAAACGAAAACCAATACAAAGAAGCCCGAAGCTCAGCTTCAAGCAACAGCCACAGAACGCTCTGCTGATGATACTGCCAATCAAAACACAATGGAGAACAAGCAAGCGCAGGCAGCAAGCAACGAACAGCCGGTTGAACAAGCTGCAGGAGGGCAGGCTGTCCAAAAACCAGAAGGCGCGCGATAGAAATATGGGTATAGACAACCTCGGAGGAGCCGAACCGATTTTCGAGTACTATTTCCTCACACTTCCCCTGTTTCACAAGTGCCAGGGTTTGAGAGAAACGCAGAATTCTGGTAGTATTGTGAGATTTCGCGATACCAAAACCCAATGCCCACACAGAAAACAGATACGGCAGATTTCGCAACACTCCCCGCAGGTGAGCAGATCTACGACACGATCATGGCGCAGATCGAGCCCGATCTGCTGACGGCCTCGACCGTGAAAACGGACGCACCGGAGGACGGTGAAGCGCTGGAGGCATACGGCGCGCGCATGGCTCGCTACCGCAAGGCATTCGCGCTCTACGAGAAATGTTTTGAGGCGTTTGTTACGCATCTGCGAGATGAATCCAGGAAAACAAAACTTGCCGCCCGCTTTGCTGCAGAGCAGCAGACTCACGACACGGAGGAAGCGGCGGCGGAAAAACTTCTTTCGGATATGGCCACTACATAATTTCCCCATCTCAGTATGGACACACACACTCTTTATCCCCGGCACAGTTACTCACTCAGCGAGCATCGGTTGTGCTTCAATATTCCGGAAGGAGCGACGCCAGAGCCGCCTGTTCCTGATGAAATCCAAAGAAAAGTGGAAGCGAGTGAGAAGGCTCAGGGGACAAATGCAGATGCGGTACTCAAGGCCATAACCGCGGCAAACCAAGTCACTCAACAGGGTGGCTTCCAGGGAGCGGCGGCGCTTGTGGGGCTGGAAAAAATTACGCAGGACACAATCAGTAAGAATGCTGCGGCAAAGAAGGCGGCAGCCCCCCTACCCGAAGTGAGCAGTCTTCAAGATGCCCTTAATAGGGCCCAGGGCATAAAACAGGATGCTGCCACAACGAAGGTCGGTGCGCAGGGAAAGCTGAATTTCCAGGATATGATCAAGCTTGGACAGAATGTTATCGCGCCCGTTGAGAGCATTGTGAAGCAGGGTGCAAATGTGCTCGCTGACCAGGTGAAAAGCGGAGTCGATAGCGTGGAAAAGCAGTTCAGCAGCTTCCAGAAAGAATTGTCCGCGCTCAACAAGCGTCTCGAAGCCGCTCCAAATGCGGAGGAGAGAGGAAAGATCCAAAGGGAGATCGCCTTCCATGTATTCAGCGGCGTTTTGTCGGTGGGGCGGATCATCATGAATACCCTGCGGGGCTTAACGGGTGCGCCGTCGGTTGCTCCGGCAGCTCCTACTACTCCACCACCGGCGCCAGGAGTTCTTCCATCGGGTCCCACTGGTGGTCCAACCGGCAGGCCGCCGGAAGTTGCCTCTGAGCGGTTCCCCAACGTACGCGAGGTTCGAAATACCAAGCAGGAAGCCTTCAACCGTGCAGGACCCGAAATCAAGAATGCGGCGGAGCGCGGGAAACTTTTTGCCGAGTATCAGGCTGCCGCTGACAGGATTCGCCCTTTCAGTATTCTTACGGAAGAAGGTCGAACTCAGCGAGCAAAAATTCGTGAAGAAATGGCGGGCACTCTAAAACGTATTGATGCATTAGATCAGGGAGGACAAAGCCCGGAAGTCGCAGCAGACCTTAAGCGCAGTAGCGAACTTGATGCCCAAAATGCAAAACTTTCTGTTGATCCAGTGAGGAATCGTGATCAGATTGCCAAAAACAATGCCGAACTCGCAGCTATTGAAAAAAGAGTTGCACAGGCCGGTAAAACCAATGCAGAACAGCAAAAATATGTAAAAGAACTTATTGCCGAGACAGAGAGACGCCAAAAAATGGTTGTTAATGAGACATCGGGAACCGAATTCAGCGCTGTATTCAGCAATGTTCGGCTTGATGGTACAGCTGCGAATCTGACCGAAAATCCCGAACAAGGCGACAAGATATTCGTCACATTCAAAAATGGTGGGTTGAATCTTGCGAACACAGAGGTGCAGAATCTGGCCAAACTCATGGCCCCGCTCGGGATGACTTTGGAGGGAAGAGGCAATGTTCTTACTATCAGTGTCCCACCTTCATTTTATACATCAGGAGAAAGCGTGATAGCGGTTGCCGGCGCAGCAGCCGGAAAAATAATCACTAATTCAATAAATCAAGAGCATCGTGATTTTTGGGGGGAGATCGCCCGCCTCGGCACGAGCGCGGAAAGTGGATCCAAGGCCGGATCGCCGGAAGCCAAGAAAGCCGAGCAAGATAAAACTCTTGCCGAGACTCCGGCAACCCGACTGGAAGCATTCACAAAGCGGCGCGCCTTATTGGCAAGTAGCACGGATACACTCTTCAGACGGCTTGAGGGCAGCGTGTTCCTCGGCCTCGGTCGTCCAAGCGATGCGGCTCCCCGCACAGAGGTCAACTACAAGTCGCTCGTCGGAAACATCGATACCGAACTCCAGCATTTGGCAACGGCAAGCACGGCGCTTGAGGGAAATCCGAAAGCCACTGTGGATAAGGTGATGAAAGAAATCGCCGCGCGCCAGGAGCAACTCGCGAAAATGCGCCCGGGCATTGTGAAAACGCTCAATGAGGTTGTCGCAAAGAATAAAGCGGATACCGATAAGAAGGAAGCCGCTGCCAAGGTTGCTGCGCCAACTCCTGCAGAACAAAAACAGGTGAAAGACAAAGCCGCAACCACTCTCCCCACAACGCCACAAGCAGCAAAAAAGGCCGCAACCAACCTTCCATCGACTCCCGCGCAGGAACAAGCGAAGGGATCGGCCAACACGCCAGTGAATCGGCCGGACGTACAGGCAAAAATGAAGGCAGTTCCTCCAACTCCCGAACAGATACAACAGCAAAACAAAAAGAAATCCCCAACGACGCTTCCTCCCAATGCTCAGGCATCGAAAAAAGCCGGTGAAACGGGCCAGGCTGGCTTGAAAGTAGACGCCAAGGCCGCTGCTGAAAAACAGGCAGTGGCAGGACAAAAACTCACGCTCGAAGAAATTGGGAAGCTGGTGAACCCATTTGGCATCGACGGTCAGGCCATCTTTAAAGCCATCACCGATCTTCTTCCGGACAATCGGATCGATCCAAAAACTGCTAAAGAGCAAATGGCCAAGCTACAGAAGAGACTCGAGCAGTACGGCGAGGCCGGCCAGGCAATCTGGAAGAGAATTCAGGAAGGACCGAGGAAAATAACTGCAACGACTCCTACTACTCCAACGGATACGCCAGCAGGCCCGCTTGAATATTACAGTCAATTTTCGAATCCAACGTCGTCACCCGAAGTCCTCACCCCGGTTCTTACGGCCTTCATGAATGAGCGTGCGAAGCTCGAGGCGGTGACAAATCCAGCATTCCGCGGAGTGCAATCTCCTGCAGGTCAAACCGAATTCAATATCAACAGTTTTATAAGCACCGCGCAGCGCGAGTCGAACTTCCTGACGCTCGGTTTGAATGCCGCTCTCCAGGGTAGTTCCAAGGAAGTTGCCGCGAAAGTGACAACGGCAGTAGAAGCCCGTCAGGGAGCGCTGACGAAAATGCAATTCGATGCGCGTGCGATTCGGGATGGAATCCAGAAAGCTGCAACGGAGGCCAAAGCCAGAATTGAATCCGACAGGCGTATTGCAGAGTTCGAGAAAACCGCCGGCCAGCTTGCGAAGGAAACGAGCAATGCTGTTAACAATCTCCAGGCAACTCCCACCGATGGTAATTACTACGCCGCCCGGGATGCGATTGATAACGAGCGCAGTCACTTTTTGAACATCTACGCTGCCGTTGACGGCAATACTCCTGGTGAGCAGAACAGAGTTGGTGCTGCTGTGACGAAGCGCCGGTTCGAATTACAGGACATAAACAAGACCGTCGAAGCTATTGGTGCGGATCTTGAGAGAAAGGGAGTGCAGCAGAGATCAGAAGCCAATAACCTCGTCGCGAATTTCAACAAGCAGCGTGACGCACTCTACAAAACGACCGAAGCAGCATTTACGAATCTCGATAGTACATTCACAGATCGTTCAAACCTCCAGAGAGCGTTCAAGAATGCCAATAACTTAGCTGAGGCGGTCACACAAGAGCGCTTACATTTGAACAACGTCGACAATGCCGTCACGGGCAGCTCTCCGGAGCGGCAGAAGACCGTCCGTGCGGAAGTCGCAAACCGACTTGAGCGACTGGAGAACCTGGATGAAGCCGCGCAGAGGGCCATCAATGTGCTCAATATCGAGATCAGAGCAGAACAGCAGCGTGCATCTCAGCCTGAGACACAGGGCAATCAAACATATACATACGAGCAACCTTCTAACGGTCCTCAGCGCCGCGTGCTCTTCCCCCGCATTCGCAATTTCCTTAACCGCAGACGCGGACGGTAAATTTTTCTCTTCGCACTCTTTCTCATGACCACTTCCTCCCTCCAAGACCAGCTCTTCACGGACGTTGCAGGCTACAGCCTGTCGTCCGCGGGCAAAGTGGCTATGGGCCGCGAGGCGGATCCCGCACTCACGTACGGGGAATGCACGCCTGAAGCGGTAGAGCACATCCTCACAATCACAGGCGCAAAGCCCGGCGAGGTCTTCTGCGATCTTGGCTCAGGCACGGGGAAAATGGTCATCTACGCCGCGTTCCTCGCGCCATTCAAAAAGTCTATTGGCATCGAGCTGCTCCCCGAACTCCACATGGCAGCTGAGCATGTCGCGGAGCGGTACCGAAAGGAAATTCAGCCAGGGCTTCCAGACAGGCGCCGAGAAACGGCGCTCTGTTTCCGCTTGGGCGATATTTTTGAAGCAGACATCAGCGACTGCGACATTGTCGTGAGCCACTGTTGCACGTGCTTTGATGATGCACTCATGCAGAAGCTCTCCGAGAAGCTTGAGGAATGTAAAAAGGGTGCGCGCATCGTCACGATCACGCGCGGACTCTCGTCCCCCCACTGCACACTTGTCAGCGTCACTCCATGTCTGATGGGCTGGGGACAGGCAACGGCGAATTTGTATATCAAGCGTTAACAATCTTCGTTGCGGCCAGAAAGGCCGCGCTCATTATCCGACTACTTTTCCCTCTCCCCTATGACCGCTACCGAGCTCCATGACCTCCTCTTCGGTACCGTCCAGGGCTACTCGCTCTCCGCATCCGGCCGTTCCAAGGTCGGGCGCGAAGCGGATCCCATTCTCACGTACGGAGAAATCACGCCGGAGTCGGTGCAGTACATGATGGATGTCACAGCCCCCCAGCCGGGAGAGGTCTTTTACGATCTTGGCTCCGGGACGGGCAAAGCCGTGATCTTCGCCGCATTCATGGCACCCTTCAAGCGTGCGACGGGCATCGAGCTGATTGAAGATCTGTGGCAGTCGGCCAGCGACTCGGCTGCGCGTTACCACAACGAAGTGAAGCCGCTACATCCAGAAAAGCACGAGCAGGAGGTCGATTTCCGCTTCGGCAGCATGTTCGATCACGATACATCCGACGGCGATGTATTCTTTACACACTGCACGTGTTTCGACGATCCGATGATGGATCAGATCAGCAAGAAGCTGGAAGCCTGCAAGCCGGGCACGCGCGTAATCACCGTCACCAAAGGTCTCACCTCGCCCGAATTCGATCTCGTCCACTCCACGCCGTTTCGGCTTGGATGGGGCGAGGCGACATTGTGCTTCTATAAGAGGAAATAAGCGCACGTCTTCGACGTGCAATGCATCCGCCGTGCGGCCGAAAAGTCGTACGTTTTTCTTTGCGTCGGCAGTCCACAATTCGGGCCTTCAAGAGCCCATGTTTGAGGCGTCTGAATATTCCAAAGTGCGTCAAAATGAGCTATAATAGTAAGATTTTCCATACAAAGACCAATGCCAGATTCCGCAGGAACGGCACAGGTAACGGGGGCCTCGGGCACCCAAATCTACGACGTAATCATGTCGCAGATTGAGCCCGATCTCGTCTCGAGCATGGCAGCGGAACTCAGCAATAAATACATCAGTGAGACGAAGCAGCAGCACGATGACCGGATGGAAAGATACAAGCGCGCGTTTGAACTGTACGACAAATGTTTTTCCGCGTTCATGGTCGCGATGACCGACGAGGCGAAGAAAGCGAAATTCTCCGCGCGTACGGCTGCCGAGGCAAAGTCGCGTAGCGAAGACGAGCAGGCCGAGAGCGGGTTGCTCTCGCAGATCTCTTCCATCTGAATTTCTCATGCACGTTATCCGCCATGTCCGGCAGCTCACTGCACTCTCGAGGGAGCACAGACTCTGCCGCGTCACTGGCGGTCCAGAAGCAGGAGCGAATCTTGAGGCGCAAAATACCACAGCGTTTTCCGTGGAAGGCAGCAGAGGACAGCGCATCAACCAAGCCGACAAATTTTCGCAGTCCATGGGTGCCATTGCGAATTTCGTTGAGCGATGCGCGAAGTTCGTCGGGAATTTCTTGCAAGAACTCGGCAAGGCTTTTCCAGGCCTTCAAAGCCTTGCGAGCGTTCCCTTCATTCCTATTCCGGGAGCGGCCCGGAGAGAGGTTCCTCCAGCAAACCAACGACCTGGCGGGGAGAATACTCGAGATATTCCCGCGGATATCAGCAAATTGCAGTCGTCGATCGATGCGAATCAGAAGAGCATGAAGCTACTCGCCGCGCGGCAAAGAACGCTGGCCGGGAATGTGGCCATCAATGATGACGGAAGTAATTTTGAAGACGTGCAAAAAGCGAATGCGGAAATGCAGCAGGTACTTGGGCAGATGGGCAAGCTGCGTGATACCATCCAGAGAGATGGCAAGCGCGTCGCGGAGTTGCGGCAGGAGCAGGCGACAAAAACCGCACAAATACCCGCAGCAACTCCTTCGGAGACTCAGGCCGAGTCACCCGTGAACATCCAAACTCCGCAAGAACCAATCAATGCTTCTGCCACCCCCCCAAATCAACCAGTCACAGTGGAACAGCAGGTTCTCAATACGGCAGCGCCAGTTGTATCGAATACAGTATCTTCAGCCCCAGTGAACGCCGAACCTGCGCTCAAAGCCAGTGTTCCAGCCGAGCCGCGGGCTGCGCGGGAAGTAGTTGCCGAGCGTATGCAACGCGGCGGAAATTTTTTGGAGAGCTTCGATTTCACGAAAGGACCCGATGGCGTATGGAGCGCGACAAATTTTCCGTGGAAGTTTAAAGCTGACGGTAATGGTCGTTGGCTGACACAGCAAACAGCAGCAGGTCAATGGGAGTCTGTAGATTCCGTGAACGCGCCGAGTGATAACCCACGCATTGCAGATCTTCTGCAACGCCTCAAACAGAGCAGTGACATGACGCCGGAGCACATTCAAACCGTCTTGCGTGCCCGCAGAGGACAGGAGTTGCAGCGCGAAGGCGGCGTGTGGTTGCTCCAGCAAGGATGCACGCCGTACACGGGTACCGGTGGCGGCTTCGAATACAGCACGGGCTTCCTCTCATTCAACTTGAACCCCCAATTCCAGTTTGTTGCAGGAAAGTGGGCTGCGCGCTGGAGAACCAGCGGCGAGTGGAACGATCCTGCAACCGTCCAAGCTCCATCGGGGCGTGGTGCAGTGGCCATCAATGCCATTCTCGATCATCTCGCGTCACTCAACACGCAAATCGATAACGCAGGAACGCTTCATGATCAACCACAAGATGCTCCAACAGCACACCCGGCTTCTCCAGTGAATCTCATGCCACCTGTCCAGCAAGAACCTGAGCGGCCACAGGCGACAGAGCAGGAAAAACAAGGAGTCGCGACTTTTGTTGGAAATAACGTGCGCACGACAATTATGGCGGCCGAGCAATATCAAAAGAATGGCAACACGCCAAATCTTTTGAATGTCATTCAATGCACGCAGGAAGAAATCATCGGATTGAGATCGGCAATTGCCACCTTCCGCGATGAGCCGGGCCCGGTCAAAATGCTGAGCGCGCGACTTGCAGAGTGTGAAAGAGGTCTCAAGCGGCTCCAACCGGCAGTCGAAAGCCTGGCCAAAACCGCTGACGATAATTTAGCCCGTGCACGTCAGAGAGTGAACGAAGTCATCGGTCGCGAACAGCAGGCCATCATCAGTGAAAACGCAGGACGGGAGTCTGGAAATAATTGGTTCAGATTCGGGACTTTCCATCGCTGGCTCACGAATTCCGACCCTTACGAAATCCAAATCACCAATGCCCACATGAACATCTCGCGTATGCGCCCCCTTGTTGAACAGCTTGATAAAGCAGCGTCGCAACCAGATGCGCTTGCAAAAATTCGCGCTACGGAAACGGCTTTCGCTATCATACGTAACGCAAACCGCAGCGATGCGAATGCCAACCAGGAACTCTACAAGCTGGAGCAGGAAGCGATCACCGTTACGCGCGATGTCTCTATTGCCATCGCCACCACTGTTGCCACCCTTGGGACGAGCGCCGCGTTCTCGCTAGCTGCCCGCGGAACAACGGCTGCTGCGAACGCAGCGAACACGGGTGCTACCGCAACTCTCAGCATGCTTCGGCAGGCAACGGTCCAAATCGGGCGAAAAGTTGGAGAAGATGCCCTGAAAGCAATCATACCGGCGATCGGTGTGGCAATTGATGAAATGCGGACGAAGGCGCAAGGAGGGACCATTGATCCCAACGACAGAGCCGTAATTGCAAAGAGCATTGCGGGCAAGATTGGCTGGAGTGCGGCATTTGGTCCGCTTGGAGACAGAGCGGCGCCGTTGGTGCAGCAGACTGTGGAAAATCTGACAGAGATGTATCAAAATGCACAGAAGGTGAAGGTGCAGCAGGGGGAGAAGAAAAACGAGGTGCAAATTGCGGAGCAAAATCAGAAAGGCGAAAAACTGACAGCACAGCCGCAGAATAACGCTCCAGAACAACGAGTCGAGCTTTCGCCCACCGGACTTGTGAACAGAATTCGCGGGCTTGCAAACGGCACTGCCGTCTTGCCGAGCCTTATAGGCAATTATCGGATGGGTTCACTTAACGTCGATGTGACTCCGCAGGGAATCCAAATCAATGGCCGAAGACTGATTGTCGAAGCAGGAATTCCAAGGGCACGATTAGATCTTTCCACTATGAAGCGCTGTGAGGTGCCTAGATCAATCATTCCTCCTTCAGCAGCAGGAGAAGGCGTGTCTGTTGGTACTCCACCAAATGAACAAAAGGTAAAATTCGAGACTGTTGCCACTCAACTTGAACAGGCGATGAAGACATTCCAAGGCAATGCTACGGAACATACTGCGGCATTCGGGCTTGCGGTCATGAGGCTAGAGGGTCCGCCTCCGACTACTACGTAATCCTGAACTTCTGTGGCCATTCAATTCACTTTCCTACTCAGGACAAGCTCGGAGGTTTTTCTTGCAGATAATGCTTCATCTGTTTCTTGAGAAATCGCCATCCAGAACCACTCTTCAAAAATTTCTCGCGACCCAGTGCGTCCATCTTGTGGACGTATGTTTCACAGTAAACAAGTTTCCACAAAATCTCTTGGGAAGTTGAAACATTTTTATGGCGGTTATGCTCTTCCAATCTGCGTTTTAAGTCTGTTGAGTAGCCAATGTACCAATTACCGCTCGGTTTACTTTCAATGACGTAAACATGATGCATAGCCGATCACTCTAGCAGAACATTTATTGGCTGCGCCACGTGGACGCGCCTAGGAGGCCACGTAAAGCGGCTTCGCCGCCACGTGGCACGTAAAGTCGCTAGCGCGTCTTTACGTGGTGCCGGGGAGAGGACTTGAACCTCCATGGGATTGCTCCCACCAGCTCCTAAGGCTGGCGCGTCTGCCATTTCGCCACCCCGGCATATGTCGAGAATACTCGTCAGATGTCTACTGTTCTACTCGTACACGTCGTGGTCGCCGATATCGAGGAGAAGAGCTGTGTGCTTATTTTCATACACGAAAATGACTCGATGTTTGTAATCAATAGAAAAACTCCATGTGCCCCGAAATCTCCCCTTGAGCTTATGTACACGGAGAGATGGATGCTGAGGATCGGCGGAAAACATCGCAATACGTTCCTTCGTGTATTCCTGCAGAGCCGCCGGTAGTTTTTTGAAACTCCGCACGAAAACCGGTTTGTAACCAATGCGGAGCTTGCTCATATCTTTTTTACGAGCTCATCAAGATCGCCATAGAGAGTCGGTTCCTTTTGAGCTCTTAACACTCTTTCTACAGCCTGATCCTCAATATATTTTTCTAATGCCATGCGCATTGCTGCGGCTTTGTTAGGAGCTTTCCCGATTTGGACAAGTTCTTCAAGATGCTTGAGAAGCTGGGCCGAGAGAGGGACGGAGATAGTGGTCATAGGAAAAAGTATGAAATAATCGTATGATAATATCATATATTTTTCCTTCACCAAACGCAAGCAAAAATATCTATGTATTCAGCGCTATACTTCTCCATCGACCACTCCCCCCTGTCCGCACACACGCATTCCGCAGAGGTCTTTCGCCTTCACATGCCTCGCTGGGCAAAAAGGATCGCGTATGCCAAGGACGGAACAACGAAATACATCCTCGTGAATATCCGTCGCGATGATGACCCGCTCGAGTATCCCGAGTACTTCGTGATTTCTGTTGATGGCATCAAGGTCCTTCGCGTGTATAAAAATCCCAATCAAACTCCTCCACCTCTCCCCGCCCCCGATGCTCTTTAGTAGTCCTGTTTTCCTCTTCTGGTTCCTGCCGCTCGCGCTCCTCGTGTACTGGATGACACCGGAGCGTGCGCGGAATGCCATTCTCGTTCTCCTGAGTTACGTGTTCTACAGCTGGTGGGACCCGCTGCTCGTGCCGCTCCTGCTCGCGTCGACGTGCCTGAACTACGGGATAGGACGATTCCTCTCTGCCGCAGTCGCGCATCGTCGTGGATGGTGGCTTGCGATCGGAGTGATCCTCAACGTCCTGCTGCTCGGGTTCTTTAAGTACGAGGCGATGCTTGCGCGGACCCTGCTCGCACTCACCGGTCAGAGTATCGTGCCGGTTCTCAGTATTCCTTTGCCGCTGGGCATTTCCTTCTTCACTTTCGAGGGCATCAGTTACCTGGTCGACGTGTACCGCGGAGGAAAGGCATCAAAACGATTCACGGAATTCACCTGCTTCATCTCGTTCTTCCCGCATTTGATCGCCGGGCCCATTATTCGGTTTGGAGAAATCGCGCCGCAGTTCCAGCATCATTTGAACGGTTGGTCCGAACACGCCGAGGGCATCTATCGATTTCTTCTGGGACTTGGGAAAAAGGTAATTCTGGCAAATCTGTTTGGTTCCGTCGCCGATGCTGCTTTTGCCTCTACGAGCCTTTCGAGCGCATCTGCCTGGGCGGGTCTTATTGCCTATAGCATGCAGATTTACCTGGATTTCTCGGCGTACACCGACATGGCGATCGGTCTGGGGCTCCTGTTCGGGTTCCGACTCCCCGAGAACTTCGACAGGCCATACTCTGCCCGGAGCGTCACCGAATTCTGGCGGCGATGGCACATGACACTCTCGCGATGGATTCGCGATTACATCTACATTCCGCTCGGGGGCAGCCGGGGAAGCACGCTCTTCACCATCAGAAATCTCCTCATCACCATGACAATCGCAGGCGCCTGGCACGGGGCCAGCTGGACGTTTGTCGCATGGGGTGTGTATCACGGGATTCTTCTGAGCGTGGAGAGG
This sequence comes from uncultured Candidatus Peribacteria bacterium, assembly GCA_964449445.1. Classification (GTDB taxonomy): domain Bacteria; phylum Patescibacteriota; class Gracilibacteria; order Peribacterales; family Peribacteraceae; genus JABFSS01. Next base: position 83,875 of record CAYUZT010000002.1, read on the forward strand.
ATCGGCACAGTCAAAAACATGTCCATCGTTCCCGATCAGCTCAAAACGCCAATCACCTTCCTTCTCGTCACGCTCGGATGGGTACTCTTCCGCGCAGAAAGCTTTGGCGCCGCGCTCCAGTACTACCGTGCGCTCATTCCTACGACACTGCTGGATATCACCGCAGATCTCACTGCCGGGATGCCCGCGATTCTGGTAGTCGCCTTCGGGTTTTTAGCTTTGGAACGCTTTATTCCCAAATTGCCACAGCGCTTTACCTTTCCTCTCACTGTACTCATGACGTGCGTGCTCCTGTGCTCGTTCTTCGTCGCATTTGGGAGTACGGGTACACCGTTCATTTATTTCCAATTCTAATGTCAACGCCTGCAAAATTTTCTGGCACTAATCCACGTCTCTTCTGCCTAATCATTGGAGGAGTCTTCTGCGCGCTGCTCCTTGTTGAGCGGCTGGCCCCGGTGGTTCTCTCTCTCGATGCATTCTTCTTCCGCCCGTGGGAGTACATGACGGGAGCGTATCGCTATAACGCACCCCGAACATCGATGACAATGACTCTGGAGGGGTATGGTGACCTCAGTAACATCCTGGGAACTCCGCAATTTCGCGTGCCACGTCAGTACGTATGGACGAATGACGCATATGGATTTCGTAACAGCTTCGCGACGCAGCATGAGTATCCGGAAATTCTTGTTGTTGGCGATTCCTTCATGACCAGTGCCGCCGATAACGATGACGATACATTCGTGGAGCAGCTGAGAAAGCGCACGGGCAAGCGCGTTTCCGGCTACGTTCCCGCAAACATGTCGGAGTTTCTCGCGGATCCACGCTTTCATGTCAACGTTCCTCCTGTTGTGCTCTGGGGGAGAGTGGAACGCAATCTTCTGGGAGACGATGGAGAGATGCAGACGCTTCTCAAAGACTCTACGTGCTTCCGGAATTCGAAAGAATCGCGTGACGCTCTCTCCACGCTCAAAGAAAAAGTGAAATCCAGCGTCGGTCCATTCAAAGAGTATGCGACACTCTCCATTTTCCGTCGTACTGCACGGCAACTCCTCGCGCAGGCGGTCTTCGCAATCACCGGCGAGTACGATTCTCAGGTGCAGATTGCTGAGGATGGTTCCGGCATACTCTTTTTTGCGAAAGGAATCAGGCTTCTTGGTCGTTCCTCGGATGATCGCGACATGAAGAGCGTTGCACAGGCGGTCGCTCACGTGCGGGACTGCCTTGCAGAGCGCGGGTCCACACTTCTCTTCCTCCCCATTCCTGACAAAGAGCATGTGTATGCGGAAAAAGTGAAGGCGGAAAGCGCATCAGCAAACGTTTTTGAGGATTTTTCCGCACATCTCCGTTCACAGAATGTGACGTTCGTGGATCTCTGGCCAGTGTTCGCAGGGTATGCACAGGAAGAGCAGGAGCTGCTCTATTGGCCCGACGATACGCACTGGAATGCAAAGGGAATCAGCGTTGCGGTGGAAGAAGTGACAAAGAAGTTGCGCTGATCACCACACAATCGGCTCATAGACTCCCTCCGCATCCGGTCCGCGGTAGATCGCGAGAAGTTCCAGACCATCGACAATCACCGATCCCACTTTTCTGTCTTCCGGAAAGATATGCCGGTATTCATGCGCCCGGAAATTATCGAGAATATAGTCGGCTTCTGCCGCCTGGGTGAAGTACAAACGATTCCATTGTTCAATCGGAAGAGTATCGGCACTGGTTTTCCCGATGCGCGCGGCAGTGAACACGTTGATCCGTTTGCCAAAATCATTTCGTACCACCCATTCCAGTCCGCTGCGGTAGCTGAGTCCCCAGTAATCAAGCTCAAACTGTCCGGCAACAAACCGCGTCGGGATGCTGAAATATGCGTATTCATATGGGTGATTGCGGATAGTCCATATTCCGGTTAAAAGCAGCTGCAAGCCGATGAATCCAATGACTGCCACTTGGCCTACTTTTTTCCCCAGAGCCGGCAATTTTTTTGTGGCAATCAAGAGCCACCACATTCCTTCCAGGGAGATGAGCAAAAATGCCGGATACAAGAATAGGACGTGCCGCCACTCATCGAAAATGCCGATGCGAAGGGCAATGAGGGCCGCAATGGGAATGGTAAACCAGAAGAGGGCGAGTCCGGCAGTCGCATGTTCCTGAAATAAACAGAGGGGGCGTTGTGAGCAGCGGATCCAGAGTCCGATGAAGCCGATGATGAAGAACAGGGAGTAGAGAATCGGGGTCGTAATACCGATCCACACCAGGACGTAATGCCACGGGGTTCCTGCGTCACTCATCAATTGCCCAAAATAAAGCCCGCCGCCGGATCGTGCGGTGGTGTTCAGAAATGCGCCGATCAATCCCTGAATGGGGTGATGCCACAGGAGAGGCCAAATTAGGGTTAAGGTTAGGGTTAGGGTTGGGAGATATATAGCGGACATCTTCATTTTTTCACGATGCGACCACTCCTGCATCCAGAGGAAGAGTAAAGCGAGAACAGGCATCAGAAAGCCAAAAACACGCATACTAATGAGAATTGCCGTGCAGAGAATGTGAAGGAATAGCCTCAGGAGAGTTTTCTTGTCTAGGAATCGGAGGAGCGTCCATGTGCTCAGTGTGAAGAAGAGCATCGCGGGAACGTCTTTGGGATTATAAAACCCGTGCGCGAAGAGTCGAGGACTCAGCATGAACATTAGGCTCCCGAGGAGCGGCAGTTTCCAGTCGTTGAATCGATAGCGGGCAATCCGGTAGAACGCGACGATACTCAGAAAGAACATGCCGAACGTCATCAGATGACGCAAAAACCAAATATCCCCGCCATCCGTGAGTCCCGATGCATATTCCATTGCTCGCATGAACACATGGATGATCGGATTGTAAAAAGACCAATCCAATTGGGCGGGGAGAGGGCCATTTTGAAAGAGATAGGCAAATGCGTCATTCCCAAACGAACGCACCGCAGCTTCGTCGCCAGAAACGCCATAGTCCCGGTGGACTACAACGCCGATGACGAAGAAGAGGAAGAAGAAATACAGCGGGACCAGCGTGTTTCGGTAGCGGGAGAGGAATATTTTCACCCTACAAGGGTACCCTCTGGACCAGCTTCCTTCGACCTCTGGTCTGGTAGCGACTTTTCTGCTATAATAAGAGCAAATCTCGATACACAACTATGAGCGACCAGTCAGCGTCCCCGGCAGCCGACGACATGAGAATTCCCACAGGAGATGAGCTCTACAGCATGCTCATGGGGAGAATCGAACCCGACCTCACTGTCGATCAGCTTCCGCTTCTGGATGAAAAGTACAAGGACGAAACCCCCGAGCAGGCTAAGGCGCGCTCAGTGCGCTATGAAAAGGCATTCGCGGAGTACGACCGGCAGCTTGCCGATTACCTCGCAAAATTGCAGGCCAAGGTGCGCGGGTATCAGTCAACAGCGCGCAAGTCGCTTGAAAACGCAGACCGGTCAAAGGAGAGTCGGGGGCTTTCTACACTGGAGCAGACGATCAGTTCTCTCTAGCCAGTTCCTGACGTTTCTTGGCGATAATTGCTTTCTTCATAGCAGCTTCCGTATCCAGTTCCGCCTTGCGCTTGCGCGCGGAAGCCTCCGCGTCGGTTTTTTGGTTCGCCGTATCCTGATCCAGAAGACGCCGCTTCAATTGTTCGTCATTGCGTAAGCCCGCGCGCTTCTTCTCCATCTCTTTTGCAAGCTCGTCCAGCCGGGCCTTGCCCGCCTGGCCCATTGCCTGCAACTGCGCCTTGAGCCGTGCTTCTTCACCAAACAGCGTATGCTCCAGGTCGCGGAATTCCCGGGAAATATCGTCGCGCTTGCGCAGGCTCTTGTGATCGATATCGTTTTTAATGCGGAGTTCGTCACTATCCACTTTCAGTTTCGCTTCGTACGCATCTCTTTCGGCCTTGAGGGCCTCCGCCTTCAGCGCCTCGTCTTTTTCGTACTTCTTACGATCAGCGAGCGCTTTTGCCGCAGTGTGCGCGCGAAAAGACTCGAAAAATTTATGCTGCTTCTCCTCATACGCATGTTCCTTCTCTTTCCGCTCCTTCAGGCGCGCTGCCTCCTCTGCCCGTCGTTGCTTATCGCGCAGAATTTGCTCTTTCTGCAGCTTCTGCTCTGCACGCCACTCTTTATCCAGGTCTTTTTTCCTTTCCACTGCCGCTCCCTGCTGCCGTACTTCTGTTGCAGCGTGCTCATCTGATAATTGCTGCTCTGCACCCCGCAGCGTTCGCCCTTTGAGCTCGCGCGCTTTCTGTTCTTCCATTTTCTCCAAACTCTGTACGTGAAATTCTTCTAAAGCCTTCTTCTTGCGTGCATCGTCTGTGGAAGATGGATCAGTCATAAATGAATCATGAAGTATGAATTATGGATTATGGAATATTTTCCATGATTCGTAATTCATAATTCATTCTCTGGGTTAGCCTTCCACAATTTTAACTCCCAACTCCTTCAACTGTTTTTCCGGGACAGAAGACGGAGCTCCCAGAAGCAAATCCTTCGCTTTCTGGTCTTTCGGGAACGGCGTTACTTCGCGGATGTTCGGCTCTCCCGCCATAATCATCACGACGCGATCGATGCCGTATGCGAAGCCTCCGTGAGGAGGAGCGCCAAATTCAAACGCCTTGAGCATGTGGCCGAAGCGGCGCTCTGCGTCGTCTCTGCTAATCCCCAGCATGTCGAAGACTTCCGATTGCAGCTGGCGGTTATGGATACGAATGGAGCCGCTGCCAAGCTCATAGCCATCCAGGACGAGGTCGTAACAAATCGCGTGTACTTCCAGCGGCTTCTCCTTGCGATGCTTCCACTGCTCGGGGTTCGGGCTCGTGAAGGGGTGATGCGAGAATGTGAGCGAGCCGTCGTCATTTTCCTCAAACATCGGGAAGTCCGTGACCCAGAACATCGCGTGAACGGATGTATCGATCAAATTAAATCTCTTTGCGGCTTCGCCTCTCACTTTTGCGAGGCTCGCACAAGCGGTCTTGAACTTGTCAGCGCCAAAGAAGATCGCGTCGCCGGTCACCGCACCCGTCGCTTCCTGCAGTTTCTGCAACACGCCATCTTTAAAGAACTTCAGTAGCGGGGACTGCGGGCCGTCTTCCTTAAAGAGAATATACGCGAGACCTTTCGCCTTCATCTCCTTGGCAAGTTCCGTCCATGTATCAATCTCACTGCGGCTGAGTTCCGCTCCCCCGGGGACCATGAGCGCCCGGACCGTCCCGTTCTTTGCGAGCGCTTCTTCGAACACTTTAAATCCGCTTCCCTGAGCGATCTGTGAAACATCGGTTAGCGGCAACTCGTAGCGGAGATCCGGCTTATCCGAACCGTAGCACTCCATCACTTCTTTCCACGTGTACTGCGCAACTTTTCCGCCCTTGAGCGGCTTCGTGCTGCATTCTTTCACGATTTTTAGAAGCGATCCTTCAATAATCTGCCGCACATCTTCCTGTGTTCCAAAACTCATCTCGAAGTCGAGTTGCAGGAATTCCGGCTGACGATCACCTCTCAAATCTTCATCGCGGAAGCATCGCGCGATCTGGAAATAGCGATCCAGCCCGCCGACCATACAAAGTTGCTTCAGCTGCTGCGGGCTCTGCGGCAGCACGAAGAAATTGCCGGGATAGAGCCGCGACGGCACCACGTACTCGCGTGCTCCCTCCGGTGTTCCTTTAATCAGGCACGGTGTGTCGATTTCCAAACAGCCTTCTTCCGTAAAATGTTTACGAATGATCTGGAAGACTTTCGAGCGCAGTTCGAGGTTTTTGCGCATGCGGGTCCGCCGCATATCGAGATAGCGGTATGTCAGTCGCAGTTCTTCGTTGGCATCTGTCTCCGTATCGATCTCAAACGGCGGTGTTTGCGCTTCGTTGAGGACTTCTATCGATTCAATCAACACTTCAATCGTCCCGGTGGGGTTTTCCCCCCGCTCCGCGCCCTCCAGGCGCTTTTGAACTTTCCCTGTCAGCTTCAAAACCCATTCCGGTCTTACCTTTTCTGCGGCGAGAAACGCCGCGCTGTTATCCGGGTGTATCACCACTTGCGTTAAGCCGTAGCGGTCGCGCAGGTCGATGAAAATCAACCCGCCATGGTCGCGACGACGATGCACCCAGCCGCAGAGGGTCACGGGCTTTCCGCTGTGCTCGGCCCGGAGTTCGCCGCAGGTGTGGGTTCGGAGCATGCGCGGAGTATAGATTCACAGTTGATCGGGAGCCAGGCAGTCAAATCTGCCAGTCCCCGTGTTTTTGAGCAGCGCTGCTCATTTGTGAGCTTTTCGCTCTCGCCTCAGCGATCAATGAAAATATCGCTACCCCCTTCTGAACAGTCCTTCCGGGGTTCAGTGCCCCCTTCTCGATATTCGCCCACATCGGGTCAGTGGTACGCGTAATAGATTCTCCTCCTAGCGCGAAAAGCCGGACATTGTTATTCGCGAAGCTCTTCACGACTTCTTTTGAGACTCCCGACCGAGTTGCTACTGATCCAATACTGCAACTTTGTGCGCCTGTCTCTTGTGTCAGATCTAAAAATGCACCGACGATTTGCATAGGGGTGGCTGAATGTGTGAAGCCCTGCTCAGTGAAATCCGGTGCGCCTGGAAGAATCCTATCTCTTTCGATAGTATGATCGAACATATCGGTCTTGCCGTGCAGCGTCACCGTTTTTTGGATCGTCACGAGTGGCCGGTCATTATTCTGTTGGCGTTCTCCCATAGATTCATTTGAATAATCGCCCAAGCTCTTCTTTAAATTCCTCCACATCCTTGAACTCGCGATGAACAGACGCGAAACGGATGTAGGCAACCTGATCGAGCTTCTTGAGTTCCTTCATCACGTCCGTGCCGATGGTCGATGAGCTCACCTCCTTTTTATTGGCTGCCCACTTCTCCTCCAGTCTCGTCAGCAATTTATCAATTTTCTCCTGCGTAATGGGGCGCTTGCTGCACGCGAGCCAGATCCCCCGCTCGAGCTTTGAGCGCGAGTAGGGCTCACTGGTTTCGTCGCGCTTCACAACAATCAATGAACTCAATTCCTGTCGTTCGAACGTGGTGAACCGATGCTGGCACTTGGGGCACTCGCGCCGGCGTCGAACCGCACGACCCTCCTCGGAAAGGCGGGAGTCGATGACGGACGTATCTTCAAACTTGCACCTCGGACAAAACATGGTCATACCATAGCGAAGAGCAGAACTCTGCGCTACAACTTCAAATTACCACTTCGTAGCACATCTCCTTTGGCATGTGTGCAGTTAATTACTGTTGAGGGAAGATTCTTGGGTAACAGCCCGGAATCGAGAATGAGATCAGGTTGAAATTCTTCTTCAGCGAATTGCTTCAGAATATCTTCAGCACTGTACGGATTCGGTTGGCTGTGGAGATTCGCTGAAGAGGTGCTCAGGGGTGAGCCGAACTCTTTTACAAGTTGTTGAGCGACGGAGTGGGATGAAATTCGAATGCCGAGAGATCTACACCCCCTCCCCCCAGCCCCCTCCCCCAGCCCCTGCGGGGCAGGGAGAGGGGGGGCGGAAGACAATGCCTTCTCGATATCAGAGAGTACTTTCCCGAGATCTTTCTCAACGTCGCTATTCTTGAAGCGAACAATCCGAATACCCGCTTCTTTCATATACAAAGTTCTATCCGCGTCTCTTTCTCGCTGCTCTGCTTGGTCATGAATTGAGCCATCAAGTTCAATACCTAATGCGGCAGTATCACAGAAAAAATCTACAACATATTTGCCAACAGGATGCTGTCTGCGGAAATGTAGGTTGAGAAATTGATCTCTTCTCAGTGCATCCCAAAGAACATCTTCCGCATGAGTCTGACTTTGCCTGAGCTGGCGCGCATTGCGGATTGCCGATGGGCGATAGGACCGGAAAATATTTTCTTTGCCTTCTCCCCCTCTCCCCCGCAGGGGGGAGGGGGTCGGGGGGAGGGGGTGTAAACGATCAAGAGGGAGGGCGTTTGGAACACAAAAAATCACATGCGGAGCATCTTTGTGAGTAGGGAGAATCAACGTCAACGGACCCGGCAAATACTTCTTCGCAAGTTCCTCTGCCTTCTCATTCCACTCTACATACAGTTTTGCTTGTTCAATCGATGAGAAAAGAGCGCTCACGGGTTGATCAAGTGGCCGTTTTTTGATTACGAATAGCCTTTTCACTGCATCAGGATTTTGCACATCACATGCAAAGCCGTAACAGGTCTCTGTTGCATGCGCGACGATGCCGCCGCTTCGCAGGATGCTGAGAGCATGAGCGATGCCGGTGCTATCAGCTGGCAGTACTTGCATATTTGCCCATCACCTCATCGATTTTCTTCTCCAGAATCGTCGACATGGTAATAGTCAGGGGAACGGGAATCACCTGCTCGCCGATTTTCAGCTGCACACGTTCCCTGCCAGGGAACGTTTCGAAGGTTTTCTTGAGATCGAGCAGCAATTGGCGGGGCGCGCGGGGAGGGAGTTGGATGGTGTGAATGGAAATTTGCGACGAAATTGATCGGTCAGAATCGGCGGCTCGTTGATTCGTTAATTCGTTAACTCGTGTCTGAGTTGAAGGCTCCTCATTTTCATTACGAGTTAACGAGTTAACGTGTACGTTCGAATCTGCGACCAGTTCAGGTGTTGCAATAACTTCACCAACTTTCATTCCTTCCACTATCCACCTCCCCAGCGGCCCGAGGAAATCATCCACCTCCTCTTTCTTTCCTACGATCACCTTCTCCCCCGCGATCACGTTCCCCTCTTCATCCACCGCTTCGATTTCCGCCTCTTCGCTCTCCGGAGCCCGGACACGCATCTGCAAGCCTGCTTTCGCTTCTTCTTCATCAAAGAATCCCTCTTCCTTTGCCCGCTGGACCATCGTGGAGAGAGACGCCTTCTTCACCGCTTCGCCGCGAATCTGGAGTTGTCCTGCCCGCAGGTCCAACGTTCCGCCGATCACGAGGACGGTATCACTTTGTCCGAGGAGGGAGGCGATCTCCGTGAATGTGCGTGGGAACAAGGTAACCTCGATTTTGCCAGTCGGGTCTTCCAGCGTCAGGATGGCCATTGTCTCCCCTTTCTTCGTCGTGATTTTCTTGAGCCCTTCCTCGATGCCTGCGAGCGTGATGCGCTTACCTACTTCTTTCGTCGTCAGCGATCCGATCAGCTGCGCTTTTTTTCCGATGTACTTCTTCAACCCCGCGAGCGGGTGGCTGGAAACATACATACCGAGGGTTTCCTTTTCCCACTTGAGCTTTTCCTGCGGGGAAGCGGGAGGAGTTTTTGGGAATTCGATCCTGCTTTCGCCCATGCCGCTATCGATACCGCCGAACAAATCCCCCTGGCTTCCGCCAGCATCTCCCGTCGCCTTGGAGAAATCGGCGATTTTTTCGTAGTGTTCGATGAGCGCGCGCCGCTCGCCGAGGGAATCAAGAGCGCCACTCTTGCTAAGCGACTCGAGGAGCTTTTTATTGAGCGTGCGGCTCGGGACACGCTTCGCGAAGTCTTCCAGAGACGTAAAAGGGCCTGCCTGTTCCCGGATGACGATGATCTGCTGCACTGAACTCTCGCCAATGCCTTTGATGGCAGTTAGTCCAAAGCGGATTGCGCCTGCCTCTCCTTTCTTTTTCGAAGGAATAGCCGTGAAGTGCCGCAGTGATTCGTTAATATCGGGTGGCAGCACCTGGATACCCATCGTGCGGCACTCATCGATTTCAATCATCACGCGTTCGGTCACTTCTGCATCGGCACTCAGGAGGGCCGCCATAAATTCCGTTGGGTAGTGAGACTTCAAATATGCCGTCTGATACGCGATGAGTGCGTAGCCGGTGGCGTGCGCCTTGGGGAATCCGTACCCGGCGAACGGCATGATCACGTCTTCAAAAATCCGCTCCGCTGTTTTTCGCGCGTTGCCCTTCTTTACCGCGCCTTCGATGAACTTCTCGCGCTGCGCGTCCAGCTCCTTCTTGATCTTCTTGCCGATCGCGCGTCGCAGAAGGTCTGCTTCGCCCAAGCTGTAGCCGGAGAAGATCCGCGCGAGCTGGAGAATTTGCTCCTGATACACGCCGATGCCGTACGTTTCCTTAAAGATATGCTCGAGGTCGGGGTGCAGATACGTCACCTCTTCTTTCCCGTGCTTGCGCTTGAGGAAGCTCGAAATCCACTCCATGGGTCCTGGCCGGTAGAGCGCCACCATCGCGACGATATCGTCGAACTTCGTCGGCTTGAGCTGCTTCAAGTAGCGGCGCATGCCAGCCGATTCCAGCTGAAACACTCCCGTCGTGTCCGCGCGCTGGAGCAACTTGTACGTTTCGCTGTCATCGAGCGGAAGCGCGGTGATATTGATCGTTTTCTCGTGCAGGCGCTGGATGATTTCGAGTGTTGTCTGGATGACACTCAGGTTGGTCAGTCCGAGGAAATCCATCTTCAGGAGCCCAAGCGCGTCGAGCGGCTTTGCCGAGTACTGCGTAATGATCGTTTCCTCGTCCTTCGGTGCTCGCTGGACTGCGGTGTACTCCACTGCAGGACTCTCGGAAATCACCACGCCGCAGGCGTGAACGGATACGTGGCGCGCTTTGCCTTCCAGTTTCAGCGCCGTATCGATGATCTTGCGGTACACGTCATTGCTCTCGTACGTCGCTTTCATTTCATCCGTGCGAATTGCGTCCGCGAGTTTCGTCCCCGGCCGCTCGGGGATCAGCTTTGCAAGACTATTCATTTCCAAAAAAGGAATGCCGTATGCTCGGCCAACGTCTTTGACCGCCGCTCTCGCCGCGAGCGTGCCGAAGGTGCAAATCTGCATCACGCGGTCCCGCCCATACTTCTGCCGCACGTACTCGAGCACTTCGTCGCGCCGCGTATCGGCGAAGTCCAAATCGATATCGGGCATCGAGATGCGCTCGGGGTTCAGGAACCGTTCAAAGAGCAGGCCGTGTTCAAGTGGATCGATGCCCGTGATCCCCAGGCTGTAACTAACGATGGATCCTGCCGCCGATCCGCGCCCGGGTCCTACGGTAATCCCGCGCCGCTTCGCCTCGTTCACGAAATCCGCGACGATCAAAAAGTATCCGGCGAAGCCCACTTGTTTCACAATGGAAAGTTCATAATCCAATCGTTCCTTCTGCTCTTTCGTGGCTTTCGGGTACCGATCGCGGAACCCTGTGTCGCAGAGTCGCGTGAGTTCCTCCTCTTCTGTCTTGCCCTTCGGCACGGGGAAGCGTGGAATGTGGTACTTCCCGAACGTAAATTTTACGTCGCACCGGTCGGCAATTTCTCTCGTTGCGAGCAGAGCCTCCGGCACATGCGAGAACGCTTTCTCCAATTCCTCGAACGGACGCATGGAAAAATCGCTGTCGCGCATCGAGAAGCGTCCGGGGTCGGCCACCTGCGCGTTCTTCTGGATACAGAGGAGCACATCGTGCGCTTCGGCATCATCCGGGCGGCAGTAGTGGCTGTTACAGGTGACGACCGTCGGCACGCCGAGCTCTTTTGCAAAATGAATCAACTGCTGGTTGATCTCGCGCTGTCCGGGCACGCTCGGCAGATCCATCAGTTCGAAGTACACATTGTCTTTGCCGAAATACTCCCGGTATTCCTCCGTCACTGCGCGGATTCGCGCCGCATCCTCCGCCAATGCCGCCTGGGGGATGGCACCGCTGATCGGCCCGCTCAATGCGATCAGTCCCTTTCCGAATTCCAAAAGCAGTTCCCGGTCCACGCGCGGCTTGTAGTACATGCCGTCGAGCGCCGCAGCGGAGGCCAGCTTGAGCAGGTTCTGGTACCCCTCCTGATTTTCGGCGAGCAGTGTGAGCGGGAATCGCTTGGTATCCACGCCGCTCTCCTTGTCGGTCCGCTTGCGTGCAGCGACGTACGTCTCCATTCCCAAAATCGGTTTCACATTCTTCTTCTGCGCCTCCTGAAAAAATTCGATGAGTCCGTACGTGTATCCTTTATCGCACAGTCCGACAGCAGTCTGGCCTAGCTCTGCGGCTCGCGCGACGATCTCCGCAGGGCTCGGGAGAGCTTCGAGAAGAGAGTACGTGGAGTGGCAGTGGAGGTGAACAAAATCCGTCGATTTCATGGCTTCAGGATACCAGAGATCTTGATTGCCATCGGAAGCATTGACCGCATTTTTTCAAAGATTACACGCAGGATCTTCAGGAGCTGCCTCACAGAGACACTGTCTCCACTGCGGATTTTCCGGCGTAGCGTTTAGATATTCACCATTCCCGTAGGCGAAGCAGGCATTGTTGAAGACGAGCCTTCCCACGCGCTCCAGTCGTTCCTTGCACGGGCGTCCGGTGCAGGAGCGAAGAAGAAAGCCTACAAAATCCCGGACGAAGTCGCGGAGGCCCTTTGTGGGATTCTCCGGTGTGCTGAGCGCATTGCCCAGTGTGACCAGTTCGCGAATGGAGGAGCGCAATTCGCCAAAGGCTGTCTGGAGAGATGTGCTCGTATCCAGCGCCGCGGTCTTCGCGCTCTCCAGACTTTGCTCACGAGTGAATGTCTTAATAGCACTTTGCTCGTTCCAATGCAGCAAATCCAGAACGGAAAAGCCGTCGTTTCCCTGCGGCTCCGGAAATTTGAAGTCGTCCTGTATCTGGCGTTCTTCATTCTGTTCCGCGCGGTCTTCCTGATACTCAAAGACGTGTTCCATATCCTTGGGCGCGATCCCGAACATCGTTCGCAGCGTCATGGGAATGACGCCGGATGCGCGCTGTTCCCTGCATCCCGTTTCCGTTTTATGTTCCCGCCGTTGCCGGGGCGACTCTCCCTGCGTTTCTTCGCCCTGAGCGACCGTCTCCAGATTCGTCAGGAGAAAACCGAACGTTTGCTGTGTGATCGCCTGGCTCTCCACTGCTCTCTCCTCAATTTCCCGCGCCTCCCGCTCGACAACCACAGTGTTTTTGAATTCATTGCCATCTGGCAGTTGGTTCTCAATCTGTTGCAGCATCTGCGCGTCGCAGCCGTAGCCGTCGATCGTCTCGGAGTCATCATCGGTTTTGGATACCGCACTCTCGTCGATACTCGGATCCGTGTAGTCGCTATCGTAGAAGCAGAATTCTTCGTCAAAAAACACATCCTCCTCGCTTTCCGAAAACATGATGTCGAACCATGACCCATTGGAGAGTGTGGGATTCAGGCCGCCTTCTTCAAGAGCAGCAAGCTGTGTGGTCAACCACTCTTCGACATTTTTGAGCGAAAAAATTCTATAAATATTCCCTGTTTCCTCCGCGGCCTCAATATCCAGCTGCACCTCATGAATTTTCCGCTGCATCACGTGTTGTTTGTCATAGGCGAAGCACGCCGTATCGTGCAGATGGGTTTTCGTGTGGGTGATGACGGCTTTTTGCGTATACGCCTCGTACACCAGCATGAGCGCTTCCTCTGCCCACTCGTCTTCATAGTCGAAGAACATATCAAACAGTCCGTCGCCGATTGCCTCCTGCCGCGCGGCTTCGGCGCGCTCAATCACACGGGCAACCGCGGGAGAGAGAGGCTCATACTCAGCATGAACAGTCCCGGGCAATGCTATCAACAGAAGAAGGAAAAATACGAAGCACGATGCTCGGAGTATGAAAGGAGCGGGCCCCTGAGCTTGCCGAAGGGTTGCCCGCGGACAGGCAGGCAAGAATGCCTGCCCCCGGTTTTTCAGAGTTTTCTTCGCGCGTTGTGACTCTTTTGCCAGAGTTGTTTGAGGGGACAATATCATTGTGCTTGTTCGTCGGGAGGAAGAGTCGGGCCGCAGAGAGGAGTCCCCAGAAGTCCTTGTCCGTCGGTGTCGTTCAGCGGGCACATCACGGTGGGGAATTTTGCCCGCGTGAATTGTGTAAGAAGCGCAGCCGCGGTCTTCGTGAAGTCCGTCAGTCCGCCGATTTTGCGCTCAAGGAGGTCATTCCACAGGCGCCCGCCGATACGGAGTCCAATCGCTTCGCTCAGTTGCCGCAGCGCTATGCCGGGCTGCTGGTATTCCTGTTCCTGCTGGACGATGTCCTCTGTCATTTTCACTCCCTCCGCGAGCGGGAAGTTCAGCCGCCGCGAGGGATCAAACGAACAGGTTGCACTGGCAAACGGCTGCCCCGGGCAGAGGGTTTCTTCCATTTCCCTCAGAATCTCGCGCGGCCGGTAGGGAGGCGCGATCCACTGGGACGTTGTGGATGCGGAAGGAACAATTCGTGCAATCTCCCGGTTTTCTCGCATGCACACGTCAAAGGGGAATGCAGACTCGCCTTCCGTGAGCGTTGCCCTGCCCGGAATCAGCCGATGATCTTCAAATGACTGCTTCCAGCACCGGTTGAGGTAGCACACGGTATTGCCAGCGGTATTGTGGAATGCAGTCTGCTGGCCCGGGGTACACACGTCTGGTCCGCTGCTCTTGAGAGCGGTTACCGCTGCGACGAGACCGGGATCCATCCGCATCGGGGCAACAGGTTCTGTCGCTTGCTGACAGGTGACGGGAAGCCTCGGACGCCCCTCGGCATCCGCCGTTGTGTTGTAGCCGCGTACCCAGGTATCCGTCACCGACAGCAAATTTTCCTCGAGCGCGCGCACTTCCTGATAGGTTTTCTTGTAAGTGAACGACCACGGACATGCCCCGTGATCATCGGGGAGCGGACCGCCCTTTGCGACGATTTCCCGTAGCCGGCAGGAGGCATCGGTGTAGGCCTGCACGCACGTTTCGCGATTCATCGGCGTCCTCCCGTCCCATGCGACGGTCTGATTGGTAAAGACGCCGTCCTCCTCCATCGCTTCGCATTGGACGCGATACGCGTCCGATTCCAAACGGCAGCAGAGATCGACAAGATCCTGCTGCGAATTTGCATTCACGTAGGGATCTGCATCCACCCCCAAATGACAGGCCTGTTTCACGTGGACCATCTCATGGCGCAGGGTGAATTTTGCCCCACCGCGCGGAGTATCCTGCATGGTGACGGTGATCACTCCCCTGTCGTTTTTCTTCGACGTGACGGCGTTGAAGTTGTGCACGCCGCACCTGAACTCGACTTTGCATTGCGTATTTGGATCAAACTGCTTGGGAGCGTTCAGTTTCCACGACGGATCGCTACACACATCGCCGCCGAATTCCGTTTCGCGCGATGCCTGTCTCGCGGTACACGCCGCAAGTTGAATGGTATCCGCGTCCTCGGCCACCTGCTCCGCACACACGCTTTGCGATTCTTCCCGCGGTGGCGAACAGAGAAGGCCGCCACGCATCAGCGGGTACATACAAACCGGGCTCACGTACTCCTGCTCGGTGAATTCGTCCGGAAGATGCTCTTCGGGCGGCGGCGGATAGTGACCTCCCGGGATTGCCGCGCACGTGCCGTCGCTGTTTTCACTGCAGAGCGTCAGCGGCGCCGGTTCCAGAGCGTGTTGCCACTGCAACCCTGCGTCCCCGGTGAGCGTGCCGTCGGCGAGACGCTCCAGGTACGCCCACACACGCACGTTATCGGGCAACAGATCGTTGAGCGATGTGGGGAATTCGAACAAAACAACTTCTCCTCGCGTAATGCCGATCTCTTCTTCCTGCTGCGCTAGGATCTGCTCAATATTGACGAGGTATCGCTCGATAGTATCCTCCCAGCGCTTCTGGAGAAGCTCGCGCTCCGTGCGCGGTGCGGGAGCGAGGAACGCGTCCGATGGAGGAAGGTATTGCGTCAACTCCCGGCGGATCCAGCGAACCCCGAACCGGTATCGCCATACCGCGGCTGCAAGCTCGGTGCTATCTATTCCCGTCAGATCTTCTTCTGCCTCCTCCGGAATTTCTGCATCTTCCTCTTCTTCCTGTGGAACAGGTCGTACGATCAGTCGATCCAGCGATTGCGACAGCGCTGTGAATGCATCGATGAGACTGTCGCTATCGGGCACCTCATCCGAACGGATACGTAGACTACCCGCTCCGACGATAGAAGAATCATCGTCATCCTCGTCGTTTCCCTCGGGTGTAACAATGTCCGCGCGCCACATGCGGGCGATACCCTGGAGACGTGAAGTGAAAGGTAAGCCAAATCCCCCCAAAATTCGCTGCTCGTTACTGGAGGTGATCAGCAGCAGATCCCTGCTCAGGGAGAGGAGCTCCTGGTTCCGGCGGGTGAGCCTGTGTGCTTCGCTTCGGTCCTGCGGGCACTCGCTGGTCGTATTCCATTCCTCCTGGTCGCACAGCGCCGTCCCTCCATTCAGCAAATCGTCGATTTGTTCCAGACTAGCCTCCCTTTTGATGCGATTGGGCAGCGATTCGTCGACACCCTCTTTCGCGTGTCGTTCAGGAGACAGCTGCCCCCGGGCATTCAGGCGCAGCTCGCGGCGCGTGAGATCGAGGAAGCGGTCGTAGAGAGGAGTATCCGCAGCATGAGCAAAGGTGCCAGGATACAAAAGGCAGGATCCAAGAAAAACTGCACAGGTAAGAGAAATTTTCGTCATGCATTTCCTGCCTGTCCGCCGGAGTCCGCCCCATGCGGACGAAGGTGGGAATCCTGTTCTCTGGATCCTGAGACCTATCGCCGAAGATGCTTGTGGGAGTTTCATTGTGGTTACAGCGGAGTGAGTGTTCGAACCGAGGTTCTCGCATCCCAAATTCTCGGCAGGCAGGCGCTCGCTTCGCGCATCAGATTCAAGTTGTTCCAGATATCAAGCGTCGCGCCCACCAGGCACTGGAGCGCGTGACTGATCGGTTCCAGCCGCCCGTAGCCGACAAAGTAGACGAGGATCCGGTGGTGTGCGCCGCGCGACAGCGCAAGTTCCTGCTCAATAAGTACCCCTTCCCCATCCGAGACCTCGGCAATCTTCTCGATGGGGGTTCCGCCAGTGTCCCCTTTCGCTAGTTGCTGTTTTCCGATATTCACTTCCGCCTGCTGCTGTCGTATGAAAAATTGTGATTGCAACGCGCATTCGTACTCGCGGAGATACTTCTGGAGGACCCTCCCCACATCTTTCTGATGGATATTTTCCATTCCAAGACGCTCACTCAGCCTTTTCAGAGCTGCCGACGCCGGGCTATCCCTCGTTCCGTCGCACGTTCCCCCGCCTTCCACACTCTGCACGTGTTCTTCCACGATCGTGCGCACCGTGCCGTGATATTCCTCCTTCCAGAAATCCACGACGGTTTTCCCCTCCGGGACAAATTTGTCCCCCCGGGGGAACAAGGTGACGTTGCCCGAGCACGCGGGCAATTCCTTCAGCGAGAAATTCACCGCAGCAAGAGAGCTTCCCCTGTTCGTGTTATTCAGCACGCACGTGACCGACGTGATCACGGCGACAATCATCACCGTGCGCCGCCAGCCGATGCATCGAGAGAAAATATTACTCATTGCATGTATTGGTGAAGCACGGAACATCGAAGAGCGTGAGGAACGGAATGGTCTGTTCGAGCGGCGCGAGAAAATCTCCGCGAAGTCCCTGCAGGAACATATCGATGCTGCCGCCCAGCTGGTACGCCGTGCGCACGGCGGAGTCGTACGCGACAAGAACGCGCAGGAATGCGGCTTCGCGGTTTACCAACTGCGAGACGAATGGAGCGCATTCCGTCTCCACCACACTCGCCGCGATTCCATCGAGCGTGTTTTGCGTCACTGTACCTGTCGCATCAAAACGGCATTCGGCGATGGGTTGCATGACGAGTGTGTCACAACCGGGAGTCACGACACTCAAAAGTCCCTGGTCGTTGAGCGGCTCGCGACTGAATGACAGCCGCACGCCCTCACACACCATTTCCAATCGACACTGAAACGCGCGCATGCTCTGGGTCAGGTCGGGAACGAATTGCGAGGTGAGCATCTGCGTCTGCTGAAAGACGCCAAGGCGATACTCGCGACGTCCGACCGGTTCGCGGTCGTTCATGCCTTCCCATTCCGTCTGCTGGTCGATCTGCGCATCGGAGATGGTTGTGTTTTCGAAACCGAGAGTCGCCGTTCTCCACGTATTTTCCTGCACCCTGATCCACGCCGTGCCGTCCTCCGTGTACCGTACGGCATTCAGCGGTGCGTTGCGGGCGGTGGATTCTCCCAGCCATACGCGGCGCAGCAGCCGCGTTTGCTGGCCCAGGCGTTCGTGGATTGCGTTCCTGCATGCGGGAACGGAGACTTTTGGGTCAGCTGCAGAAACGGAAAGAGGATGAAGAAAGGATTCAGGATTCAGAGCACAGGATCCAAGAATGGTCAAAATTGAGGCAATGGTAGTCATGCCCTTTATGAGACGTGTTCTTTGAATCCTGAGCCCTCGTTTTGTATTGATGTTTGTCATTCTGTCTGGGGAAGAAGATCGAAGTCAGAATCTTTGCGCCTGTCGAAGATCTGATACAGGCGCTGCGCCGGGAGAGCGTACGGGAAGTTGTTTCGTATCCTTCCTTCATCGTCGATCGTTTCCTGCCGCGCCCGTACTAGGAATTGCTCGAAGAAATTTTCTTCCTGCTGGACGGCTTGCGGGGATCCCACGATCTGCCATCCCGCAGGCTGCGCGAAGAACACGTTGTGCAAAACCGGCACGCACAGGTGATCGCTCGGGTCGCATGCGAATGCGCGTTTCAAATCAAACCCTGGCGGCGCGGCGGGAGTGGCAAGCGCATCGCGGTGCGTTCCCTGCAGTTCCAGATCTTCCAGGCGCAATTTCCCCGGAGCAGCCGTCGCTTTCTGCAGACGCTGTTTCAAATCCATCTCCACGTGCACGCAGTCGCACACGCCGTGCCGGGGGCAGGCAAGACGGTCTTCTTTTGCTTCGCAGTCGGGATTATTCGGCGGTCCATCCGGCTCCAAACTGTTCCAGAATTCGTTGTACGTCGCGTTCCTGGCGTTGAGGATCTCGGCCGCCCTTTCGAGCGCCGCGCGCGGCCCGTCCAGGGAAATGGGCTGTGGGGGCTCAATCAAGGGAGGCGCGCTCTGCACTGTGACTTCCCGCAACTGCGCAAGGATGACCGGGTCGAGTCGTGGGACGGGCGGGAGATCCGGCAGCGCCGTCGCCGTCAGATCAATCGCGACTTCAAACGGCAGGATCACGGGAACGCGCAGGGCGGTACGGCGTAACGCGAAAAACGGGCTCATATCGAAGACAAAATCCTTTTCGTCGGGGATGCAGAGGAGCGGAAGCGTCCCCTCTTCCACTCTGCACGACATCACCGCGGCGACGCTGGGGTTGACGGGGTACCAGTCATTGAGGGAATCAATCGGCGTCGTTCGCTGATCGTTGCGGCACCACTTCAAATTCACCGTGTCGCTGAACTCGGTCAGCGAACGCTGCACGGCATGCACCAGCGGGGCGAGAGCCAGGCGGTCACGGCGCTGTCGCAGGAACGTCCGGTACCGTTCGACGTTCTGTTCCATCCATTGCACGAGAGCGGTCGTGTCCTGTCCCTGCTGGCCGAGCAGGTGCGCGACGGTTTTCGTGCGCTCTCCGCGAAGCGCCCTGTAGCGGTCGATCTGCTCGATGTAGTCGCGAATGCGAGCGGATTTTTCGGGATCGTCGTTCTTCGTTTTCAACTCCCATGCGCGCAATTCCTCTATCGATGCCGAAGGAATCACGACGGGAATCGCCACTTCCTGCAGGGCGAAGTGCTCCTCCACGAGCTCCAGGAACTTCCCTGAAATGTCGTCCTTGATGCCCAGCCGCACATCGATCGGCGTGTCCTCCGTTATGGGAGCAGGCGCAGGTTCGTCGGTCGTCTTCGCGGAGGCGCCGCCGCCATTCCCTGATTCCCCCGCAGCCACTACCGTGTTCGGTTCTGGCGCAAGCCAGGAGCGAGGTACGCGCATCCAGGCATCGGGCAGCGCGAGGAGTTTTGCCATATCCATCTGCAACGCCTGTATCCAATACTGGAGCGGCCGCGCGTCCCGCGTTTCATTCGTCACCAGGTTGTCCGTTGCTCGTTGATGACTGTCACGCGCGTACAGTTCGAAGAGATCGCGCTGCCAAATCGCCGTCTCTTCTTTTCTCTCCGGATTCAGGAAGAACGATGTCAGATCGCCGTTGCGTTCCGTCAGCGCTTCTTCTTTGGGAAACGACATCCCGCCGGGGATCGGGTGCCAGATATCTTCCTCGTCCGTCAGCGGGGCGAACGGCGCGGGATCCAAAATTTCCTCGGGAGCCTGCGTCGTCTTTCCCAAAATCCGCTGCGTTCTCCGGAGCGTTTCCTGCGAGTGCGGGAAGGCGATGACACAACTCTTATCCGTCATTGTCGTCCTGCGCGTCTTCGGATCGAACTCTTCGTAAAAAGCGTGGTAGCACGCAACGGGAATTTCCGGGACCGAATGGAGGATATCTTCCGTTCCGCTATCCGCTCCCACCTGGTCACGTTCCGTGGAGGCCATGTACTTGCGGAAGAACGAAGGGAACGTTTTGCGTGGACGCCAGGCGCCAGGTCCTTGGCTCACTGCCTCTCCTTCGGGCGGAGGATCCGGGTTCATCTGCTCCTCGCGCTCGGGTAATTCTGTACAGCCGGGACCGGGGCAACGGCATCGCTGTCCTCTGCATATTTCACAGTTCTTCAACCCCGCTTCTTCTTCCGTCGGAAGTTCTTCCAGGAGATCTGCGACGAATGGCGACCTCTTCCGCGGTGTGAAGGCTTCCGGAGATTCAAATTCCTCCTCCGGCACTGGCAGCACCTCCATCTCACTGTCGCCGTTCCATTCCCACATGTCTTCGACCGGTTGCTCCAAATTTCGTTGGAAGTCTTCCGCTGGCGGTTGCTCTTCTTCGGGCGGAGGATCTTCCTGCGGCTGCTCCTCTGTTTGTTCTTCCGTATCCTCTTCCGGTTCGTTCTGCCAGCAATCTTCGGTCACCGTCGTGCGATTGGGTGCATTCATCCATTCCTCCGTACACACGTACTTGCGTGACCATTCCCGGCATTGGAACCCTCCATTATCGGGGATGCGACAGAACACCTTGCAGTCTTCGTACGTAAATCGTCTTTCATCGGGATTTTCTCCTCCATTCAGCCAACCGCAAAACCCCGCACAACTTTCCCGGGGATCGGTCTGTCCATCTTCGCCGGGTTTCGTGCAGAGAGGTTCATCCTCATTGGGAAAGTAGATGGTCCCATCACGGATCTCGAAGTGCGGAACTTCGCCCGCATCGGCACGCATCGTCCGTTCGGTGTAGTACCCCGCCGCGCGGTCATCATCATCTGGCTGTTCCCACACCCATCTAGTCACTTCTTCTACTCCCGGCTCGCAGGCCGTTGCCTTCCCTTCCGCGCTGTCCGGAAAGTGAAAATTGTCATCCACAACTAATCCGTTGCCAAGGGTCCGCGGTCTTTCGTTGCGCCACGCCATGCCCGATGGCAGATACGAAAGGACTGCTTCCGGATTTTCCGCTCCCGGCCCCATTGGCTTTCCATCCTTGCCCGGAACCCCTTCCACTTTGGAAATCGTACTCCCGATGCCCGGCGTTTCGCCCACGTGCGTCTCTCGATCCCATCCGCCGCAGAGATTTTCGGCATTATCAACGAAGCTCTGCGCATCCGCGATCGTCTGCTGGATGGCTTCAAAATATTCCGCAGGAGTCTCGGGCAGCCTGTAGGTTTCCGCCTGCACGCTTGTGGTCGCTCTCGCGAGCAGTAAGCTCAGCAGCAAGCCGTGGAACAGGGTTTTTGTGTGTTTCATGAGAATCTCTTGATTCTAGCAGAAATCACCCATCGATTCACGCTTCCAGATGCTAAAAAACACAAACTTCCTCGACAAGAAGAGCAATGAATTATGAATCATGAATTACGGGGCTGTTTCCATGATTCATAATTCGTAATTCAAAATATTTTTAATTTCTTTCAAGTACACTCGATTGCCCCTGATTTTTGGAGGTGTACGATCGTCCATCCCTCGACTCGTCGCTTCGCTCCTCGCTCGGGACAGGCTACAATCCGAGCGCAATCAGTGTGACATCACTGGTCTGGGTCTCCTCTTATCCCATTCCCCCACAGAGGTATGTTCTCTCTCAATCGCGTCCAGATCATCGGCTATCAAACACAACCCGTCCAAGTCCGCCAGACGCCCGGCGGTATTAGCGTGACCGATCTCAATCTCGTCACGCCGTATTCGTTCAAAGCCGAGAAAGGCGAGACGCTCGACGGCAAAGGATTCCACGTCGTCACGCTCTGGGGCCCGATGGCGGAAGTCGCCGGCAAGTACGTTAAGCCCGGCTCGCAGCTCTTCATCTCCGGCCGCCTGCAAACCGACAGCTGGCAGGATGAAAAGACGAATGAGAAGAAATCAAAAACCAAAATGGTGGCGCTCGACATGATTCTCCTGGATCCCAAAGAAGGTCAGCGCGCCGTGCCGGAGGGTGCCGCATCTCTCACACAATGCATCAACCGCGCCGATATCATCGGCAACACAACGCGCGATCCTGAAATGCGCACGACGACCAGCGGACAGAAGGTTTTGACGCTGGGGGTAGCCACAAACGAGAAGTGGAAAGACCGCGCATCGGGGCAGGAGAAAGAGCGGGTGGAGTTCCACAACGTCGTCATCTGGGGCGAGCTTGCTGAGCAGGTGAGCAAGTTTGCGAAGAAAGGGTATCGCGTTTACGTCTCGGGTCGCGTCCAGACACGCAGCTGGGAAACGAAGGAAGGAGCCAAGCGCACGACCACGGAAATCATTGCCGATGCCGTCAGTCTTCTGGGCATCTCCAACCCCGCGGTAGCCAATAACATTTCCAATGAAGCGAGATCGTTCTCGGCCTCTCCACAGACCGAGCGCGCGGGCTCAGTGCAGGAATCGTCGTCCGGTACCGATAATATCGAAGCTCCGGCACTCACGTACGCGTCGGAAATTAAGCCGGAGGATTTGCCGTTTTAAGCGAGTGAGGAAGTGAGTTTTCTCTATCCAGAAGAGCAAAAGCCATAGATCTATCTGTATAGGTTTTGCAGAAGCCCATGAAAATGTCAACATGGAGCATATGGCGGATATGCGTATAGAAACGTACAGAGCAGTCGATCAAATTCGCGATTTTGGCCAACTCTATCCTGTGGGCGGGTGGGATCAAAAATCGGGAAATGCTGACCGGCACGCTGAGGATATGATTCGGTGGGATCACTGCCAGCATACGACGGAACATCTTCTTGATGGCGCCGTCGGCGAAGTGGTCTGCATGGGATATGGCCCCGATTCTGTGGCGGCAATGAGAGCTGTTCTCTGGGAAGCATTTTTCCGATGTGTACGCCATCGGGAAGTTTTCCGCCTGGGCAACGTAGGCTGGAAGGCAGTGGGTACGCATGTGTCTGGCAATCGCGTTGCCGTTGTCGTAAGACTGGGATAAGTAAATTTTTCTCTTACTGATGCGCTAAAACGAGTTCCACCTCTTTTTCACTGTGGACCGTACAGTGAATGGTATACGGTCCTGCTATGTCAGCAGAATCCGGAGGATTTCAGGAATCAGAAGAGGTGTTCGTAGAGCGAGTAAGACGCACAGCGACGCAACAAGAGGCGATGGGACCAGGACCCCAGTTTTACAACGGCACACTTGTACCAGGTGTTTTAGTTGTAGATCACGAAACGGGAGTTGAAACGTTCGTCGGTTGTTGCACAAAGCCACATCTCGCAGCCCTTCTTGATAGCTCTTGTCACTGGGATGCGGGTATTGCGTGGGAAAATTAATTTTCTTGCATTAGGTCAAAATTCGTCCATCTTCTCCGTAGAATCTCATCTCTATCCCCGCAATTTGTGGAACGTTTTCACGAATGAGTTTTGTGATAGCCAGAGCATCGGTGAATGTCCCTTTCTCCACGTTCAATAGGAAATTGGCGTGCTTCTCGCTGATCTGGATCCCGCCGATCTTTTTTCCGCGTAATCCTGCTTTCTCAATCAATTGCCATGCGGGTGTCCCATCGGGGAGAGCTTTAAAGCAAGAGCCGGCGGTCTTGATGTGCGGCTGCGTCTCGATGCGCTTTTTGATAAGCCGCTCGATCTCCGCCTTTACGTCGGCAGCGGGACGTGAAGGAATTTTCAAAACGATTTCCCAAATAATGGGGGCAATTCCCTCTCCCTCTGGGAGAGGGTTAGGGTGAGGGGCTTTTAAAAAATCTTTAAATACACTCTCCCGGTAGCGAAAATGACAGTCATCTTTAGAGAAGGTTTTCCACTCACCATCCACAAATGCCGTCACAGACTCGACAAACGAGTCAATCCAGATTCCCTTTGGTCCTTGCCCGGCATTGCCAAAAATGGCTCCACCAACCGTTCCTGGGATACCTGTGAGAGCAGAGAGATCCAGGTTCTGTGCGGCGAGTTCGTTTAAGAAACTCCCGAGAATTTTCCCAGCTTTCACTGTTACCCGGTTACCTTCAATTCGCATCTCCTCCACTTTCATTCGAACAACCATGGCTTCAATCACATCATCGGCGAAAATAGTGTTGGAGCCGCCGCCAAGGACAATCAGCGGAAGATTTTTTTGTTTCGCGAACGTCACCGCTTCCTCCACATCCTCCTTTGTTATGATTTCTGCATACCAACGCGCTTTCCCGCCAATGCGCATAGTCGTCTTGGGGCCGACGGGGACGTGTTCTTGGATAAGCATCATTGGTATGATAGCCGCAGGTCTTCGACCTGCGCACCGCGCGTCGAAGACGCGCGGCTGAATGACTATTAAAGAAGCACGGTAGCCAGTAATCCCAGACTCCCGAGCACGAGACCGATCGTCGCTCCCCTGTTCGGTAGTTCCTGGAAGAACGTATACGCGAGCGCCGGTTCCACGATCAGGATCGACGTGACCGAAATCACCGTCACGATCCAGATGTTCTGGAATGCCTTGTACCCCAGGTAGTACCCGCCAATGAGCGCACCAGCCCCAATGACCATAGCAATCCCAATTTTCGATAAGGAAGCCGTTGATGCGAAACGGAGCGAGGGAAGGCGCGCAACGGCCATTTCGGCGTAGACGGCGAAGAATTCCCCTAAAAATAACAACGCGAGCGCCAGTGATTTGGAGAAGAGACCCATGGAGGAATATCACAGAGATGAACGCGCGCGTTGCAACCGCTCAAGTGTTTTGCTTTTGCCGAGAGCCTGGGCAACTTCAAACGCCCCCGGGCTGTAGGGAAGACCGGTGAGTGCTGCTCGCAGCGGCCAGAGGAGTTGTCCGAGTTTGAACGTTCCCAAATTTTCCTGGATTGCCGCTTTGGTACTCTCTACCGACCATTTTTTCTCTGGAATTGCGTTGAGCGTCTTCTCAAGAACCGAGAAAATGTCCGGAAGCTGTTCTTTCGTCACCCTCTGCTTCTCGCTCGCGAGCAGTTCCACGGTCACCGTGGGTTCTTGGTACAAAAATTTCAGCATGTCCGGCGCTTCATGGAAAAACGTGATGCGTTCCTGGATCAGCGCGGCTTTCACGGTGAAATCTTTGTCCGATGCAGCTGCCGGGAGCTTTTCTGTGACGAGCGGCTTGATGCGATCGGCAAATTCCTGAAGAGGGATTTTCCGCATCCACTGGCCCTGAAGCCAGTTGAGCTTCTCCACGTCAAAAATCGCTCCGGCTTTTTGAATGCGATCCATACTGAATGCTTCAATAAGCTCAGCATGCGTAAATATTTCTTGCGTTGTTCCCGGATTCCACCCGAGGAGCGCGAGAAAATTTACCATCACTTCCGGTAGATAGCCTTTCTTGATGTACTCCTCCACCGCAACATCCCCGTCACGCTTGCTGAGTTTCTTCCGGTCCGTTCCAAGCAGCAGTGGAACATGCGCGTACTTCGGCGGCGTCCATCCCAAAAATTCCAGGAGTAGCAAGTGCTTGGGGAGTGAGCTGAGCCACTCTTCTCCGCGCATGACTAAATCAATTTCCATCAAATGATCATCCACGACGTGCGCAAGATGGTATGTGGGGAAGCCGTCGCTCTTCAAAAGCACCTGGTCATCAACTGTGTGGCCCTGAAAGCTCATCGGTCCGCGAATCTCATCATGGAAGGTAATAGTCCGCTCATGCGGGACTTTCATGCGGATCACGTGTGGGATGCCTTCGCCAATTTTGGCTTCTACTTCTTCTTTCGTGAGGTTCACACAGAGCCGGTCGTACATCGGTGCCTGCTTACGGGCTTCCTGTCCTTTGCGCATCTCGTCGAGTCTCTGTGGCGTGCAGAAGCAGCGGTAGGCGTGTCCTTTGGCGATCAGTTCCTCCGCGTACTTCTTATACAGATCGAGCCGCTCGGATTGAAAGTACGGTCCGTGCGTTCCCTTCTGCATCACCGTATCGCCGTCGAGCACCACTCCTTCATCCGGATGGATGCCGGCCCACTGCAGACCCCTGAGCATATTCTCTACTGCTCCGGGCACACTTCGCACCTGATCGGTGTCTTCGATGCGCATTAATAACGTCCCCTTCGTCTGCCGTGCGAGGAGTTCATTATATAACGCTGTGCGCAGGCTCCCGACATGCAGGAAGCCGGTGGGAGAGGGGGGGAAGCGGGTGCGCATACGAGAAGGATACATGTTTTTATCGCTAATTCGTTAACTCGATAACTCGTATCTTGCAGTCATGCTCCACAATAAAACACGAGTTATCGAGTTAACCAGTTAACGAGCAGGTTCGTTACTTCACTTCAACGGTAAACGTCACCGGCTTCACCGGCTTATCGCTGCCGTCGCGCTCCACGTTCACGATTGCGTCGACGATATCCAGTCCACTCGTCACGCGGCCGAACACTGTGTGCCGGCCTTCCAGCCAGCTGACGTTCTCCGCCTGCACAATAAAGAACTGGCTGCCGTTCGTTCCTGGGCCGCGGTTCGCCATGGCGAGCGCACCTTTGGTCATCGGCAGTGACTGCGCAGTAGAGGTGTAGACGTATCCCTGCTTCTCGTAGAACTCTTTCACCGTCAGGTTCTCGAATTCCGGAGGGAGCGCCTGTCCCTGTGCCTGATCCTTGAGTGTTTTCTTATCGAGGCCGTAGCTCTCGGCATTGATCTCATCTTCAAACGTAGCACCGAAGATACTCTCGCCGCCCGTGCCGCTGCCGTCCGGATCGCCTCCCTGAATCATGAAGTTCGGGATCACGCGGTGGAACGTGAGGTTCTGGTAGTAGCCGTTCTTCGCAAGCGCGATAAAGTTTGTCACCGTCTTGGGGGCCACGTCGGCATCCAGCTCTATTTCAATATCTCCTTTGCTCGTCTTTAACACAACGGTGTGCTTTCCCGTGAGGAGCGTGCCGTCAAAACCTTTTTTCGCTTCTTCCAATGTGGGGGAGGGGGGCGGAGGAGTGTTGTCCGGAGGAGTCGGTGCCGGCTTTGCGCAGCTCACGAGGAGGAAGGCCAATGCAAAAAGCGGGATGATGAATTTGTACATGTTGTTCATAGGCCGAGTGAGGGTACTGACGTCCGGAGAACCCATCAAGACACCTGACAATGTTCGGGCAAAACTGCCAAGAGGATCTTCGCGACTTTTTCGTCGCTCTTGGCTTGACACAGCGATTTCATCTTCTCGCTTCTCTCCCTGCGCAGCGCTGCATCGTGCGCCAGGCGCCGGATTTCGGGAACGAGAGTTTCTTCAAGGGATATCTGCGCCAAAACAGTGCACCCGCCGCATTCTTTCGCCGCCTGCGCGTTTTTTGTCTGATGATCGTGCGCAACTCCTTCTAGAGGAACGAGGATTGCGGGAATGCCGTTTGCCGCCAGCTCCGTGATGCTTCCTGCGCCCGCACGGCTGACGGCAAAATCTGCGATGGCGTACAAATCTGCAAGTTCTTCATGCACGAAAGGCTTCGTCCAATATCCCGCGTGTGTGCCTGCTCCCGGCTTTCCTTCTCCGGTAATGTGAATGACATCGACGTGCTCAAGAATTTCTTTGCTGTGTCGCGCAAATACTTCATTGAGAGCCTGCGCTCCTTGGCTCCCGCCCATAAGAAGGAGCACGGGGCGTTTGCCCGAAAATCCTGTGAGGGAAAATCCACGGTCACGCGAACCTTCTGTAATGCCTGGGCGCAGAGGATTTCCCTCCCGGAATCCATGAATAACTTTTGCTCCCAACTTGCCAATCCATTTCGTCGCCCGTCCCTCTACAGCATCAGATTCATGGACAACAATGGGAATGCCCCTGATCCATGCGGCAAGGGCAATGGGGACCGCCACCCCGCCTCCTTTTGTGAACACCGCATCCGGTTTCCAGCGTTTGAGGAGGGCAATTGCCCGCATCGTGAGCAGTGGAATTTTCCAGAGAGATAATCGCCGCTCAGCGAGAGCCGTCCACTGCACTCCTTCCTTCTGCAGGAACTTGTTGTCCCCTGCTCTCTCAGAGCAGACGAAATGCGCAACCGCATCCGGTCGCAGCGTCTGCACCGCGCGCCACACGGCGACGCACGGAGCGATGTGGCCGATGGAACCGCCGGCCGCAAAGACGATATTGACCATAGGAAGGTTAGTGTAGCTGAAGCATTTTTTAGGCACTCAACAGCCATCCCCCTAACTTCCTCTTCGTCTGCCTCCTCGCCAAGCTCGCTTCACTGGTGGAATGCATGGAAATATTCAAAAGGATGCCAATCGCGGCAAGCAACGAGACGAGCGACGAGCCTCCGTAGCTGATTAACGGAAGTGTGAGACCCGTGAGGGGGAACAGCCCCACATTCACGGCGATGTTCACGAGCGTCTGCACTGCGATCCATGTTGTCACGCCGGTTGCGAGCAGGAATCCAAACCGGTCGGGAGCGTTCTGCGCAATGCGGTAGCCGCGATAGACTAAGATCGTGTACATGGAGAGCACGATCAACAGACGGAAGAATCCCAGTTCCTCTGCCATCGCCGAGAAGATCATGTCGCCTTTTACTTCGGGCAGATAGCCGAACTTCTGCGTCGATTTCCCGTAGCCGACACCAAAGAATCCGCCGCTGCCAATAGTAATGAGCGCCTGTTTGATCTGGTATCCGTATTTATCAACGATGTTCTGGTCGTTGACGTACAGAAACGCCAAGAAGCGGTTCCGGATGTAATCTTTCTGAAGAATGATGGGCAAGCCGAGCACGGCTGTTAGGCCACCGCCCAAAAGCAGATGGAAAATGCTTCCTCCGGCAATAAAGAACATCGCCGCAGCGATGGTGCAGAGCACCAAGAATGATCCAAGGTCGGGCTGGATCGCAATCAGGAAGGTGCTGATCAACAGGAGCGTCACGAACGGCAGGAATCCCTCCTTGAATGTGCCGATCAACTGCTCGCGTTTCTGCAGCCATACGGAAAGATAGAAGATGAGTGTAAGTTTCAGGAATTCCGAGGGCTGCACGGAAAACGGCCCGATGCGCAGCCAACTCCACGATGTCCCCCACCCAGCATTGACGCCGGGAATCAGTACGAGCAGCAGCAGGAAGATCGTGCAGAAGAAGAGCAGCTTCGCCGTGCGTTCCCAAAAGTGGTACGGCATCACAGTCGTTGCGAACAACACTCCCATGCCGAAGAGCACGTGGAGAAACGTCCTCCAAAGATAGAACGAGTTTGTTCCTACTCCATAGAGTCGCGTCGTCAGCTGGTAACTTTCGTACACAGAGACGCTCGCAAGCATCGCGAGGCCGAAAAGGGTCAAAACGACGGTCGTGCCGAGCAGCAGTAAGTCGATTCTTCTGAACATGAGGTAGGCAGTATAGCCCTGAAAAAGAATCATGAATTATGAATTATGGTTTCGCTCGCTGATTCATAATTCATAATTCATAATTCATTTATGAGCATCCTGTACTTTTCCGCAATCTCCGCGTTTTTCCTTAGTCTTGTAGCAAAAATTCTTGCCGATACTTTCTTAACTGAGCGCGTCAGCGTTCTCGGCTCCTTCGCCGGTCTTCAGTATGCGACGAATGCCGGAGTCGCCTTCAGCATCACCTTCCCGGGCCAGCTTCAGAACATCTTCATCGCTGCTGCTTTGATTGCACTCATCTTTGCAGCTCGTTATGCAAAAACAACGTGGAGTCGCATTGCGTTTGGGCTCATTATCGGAGGGGCACTCGGAAATATTGTCGACCGCCTGCGGGACGGGCTGGTGACGGATTTTTTCCAAGTGGGGACATTCCCCATTTTCAACGTGGCGGACAGTTGTATCACCATAGGAGTCGGATTGCTCCTTCTTGAAGCGGTCATGCAGTGGTCACAGAAAAGAACCAAGCACCAAGTACCAATATCCAGATAAAAATCCAAAGTCCCAGTATTCATATTCCTTTCTCGTTTTTGATGATTATTTGGCCCTTGGAATTTGGTTCTTGGTACTTCCCATAGCCGAAAATCCGCTACAATCGTTTTCCTATGGAAATAACCTACCGAGTGCGGGGTGGCATTCCCCTCGTCGGCGACGTTGCCGTTGGTGGCTCCAAAAACGCGGCACTTCCGCTCATCGCGGGGAGCATTCTCGCACAGGGGGAAACAGTTCTGCGCAATGTTCCCAAACTCCGCGATACGCTCGCGATGCTCAGGATTCTCGATTTCCTGGGAGCAGAGACAAGCTTTGAGGAAGGCACCGTGCGTATTCGCGCCGAAAAAATCCGTAGTCAGCCGATCCCTGCCGAGTATGTCTCAGCACTTCGCGGCAGTATCGTTCTTCTCGGTCCTCTCCTCGCACGCTTTGGCGTGGTTGAGATGGCGTATCCCGGTGGGTGCGTGCTCGGCAAGCGCCCCGTACAGGCGCACGTGCAGGCGTTCGAGCAGATGGGAGCCGAAGACATGAGTACCGATGACACGCTGCATCTCCAGGGCACGCTCCAGCCGTTCCACGTGATCCTCCCCGAGTTCTCCGTGACCGCCACCGAGAACGTGGTGCTTGCGGCGGCCTTGATTCCCGGCGAAACGCGCATCGATCTGGCCGCTGCGGAGCCGCATGTGCAGGAAGTGGAGCGCTTCATCGTGAAGATGGGCGCAAAGGTGGATGGCATCGGCGGGCATACAGTGTTCGTCCACGGGAAAAAGAATCTCACCGCGACGGAGTTCTCCGTCACATTCGACTATCTGGAAGCAGGCGTGTTAGTGCTTGCAGCGCTTGTGACGCGCGGGAGGCTGCGCATTCACGGTGTGGACCGCGAACATCTTTTGAGTTTTCTGGATGCCCTGCGCCGCTTTGGTGCTATCTGGAAGTACGATGACGCTGAGCAGACACTCTTCATCGATGGCGAACTGAGTTCCCTCAAATCGATGAGCGTCCGCACGAACGTTTTCCCCGGCTTCCCGACCGACTTGCAAGCGCCCATGGGTGTGGCGATGACGCAGGCGAGCGGCGTGAGCCGCATGTTCGAGCGTCTGTACGAAGGTCGCATGGCGTATCTGTATGAACTGGAGAAAATGGGAGCGCATGTGGAAATTCTCAACGCCCACCAGGCGCTCATCATCGGCCCGACGCCGCTCAAAGGCCGCACCGTTGCCAGTAACGACATCCGCGCCGGTGCCGCAATGGTCCTGGCCGCACTCTGTGCTGAAGGCGAGACGACGATCACCGATGTGCGGTATATCGAACGCGGGTACGACAGGTTGGATGAGAAGTTACGAAGCCTGGGAGCGAAAATAGAGAGACAGGAGAAATAGCCGCAGGTCTTCGACCTGCGGTGAGAAGAATCCGAGGAAGCCGAAGAGTCCGAGGTCCAGATGTAGAGGGAGGATCGGAGTCTTTTTCCTGTTTCACTATCTCCTTTGCCAACTGGTCCTTGGAGTCCTCGGAATCTTTGGACTCCTTTCTCTCG
This sequence comes from uncultured Candidatus Peribacteria bacterium, assembly GCA_964449445.1. Taxonomy (GTDB): domain Bacteria; phylum Patescibacteriota; class Gracilibacteria; order Peribacterales; family Peribacteraceae; genus JABFSS01. The sequence goes on from CAYUZT010000002.1 coordinate 115,442, forward strand.
CATCCTTTACCTTTGCCACGCTTCCCCTCTATTATCCCTTCGTGCTCACCTTCTCGACCCTCGGCCCTTCTTCCTTCCGCGTCACGGGCGGGCAGACGCCGGTTGTGGTTTTTCCCGATAGTCCCAAAGCAGCAAAGGACACGATCACTCTCGTCTCCATTCCGGAGGAGCCTTCCAAAAAATTAGAATCAGGATCCATCTCCTGGCCTGGGGAATACAACCTGGGCGGAATTTCGGTGCGCGGCATCGGGCACGATGATGGCAAGCAAGTCAGCTACGTTGCCGATGTCGACGGCATCCGCTGCGCATTCCTTTCTGCACCGGTCAAGGATTGGACCGATAAGCAAATCGAAGCCGTGGGCGATATCGATGTCATGGTGCTCTCTGCAGCGGAAGCAAAGCTCACGCAGAAGTTGGTTGATGAGTTTGATCCCCGCGTTCTCATTCTGCTTCCCGGCACTGACAAAGATGCGCTCAAATCCGTCGAAAAAGTGATCGGTGTCAAAGAGCGTGCAAGTGAGTACAAACTGAAGGGGGCGCTGCCCGCAGAAGGCCGAGAAGTGGTCGTTTTGGCCTAAATTTGTCATCCTGAGCCCTTCACTTCGTTCAGGACAGGCTTCGCGAAGCATAGCTTAGCTTGCCATTCATTTATATTTTCATTGGTTAAGGAACCAGAAGATCGCTGTCTGTGATAGCGATCTTTTGTTATGCCACACTATTCATCCTCACAGGGTGGGCAGTTTTGGTATGCATTCGGATAAAAAGTTGTAGTCTTCTTCTTATCCCCCCTCTTTCCTATGGCCGCTACAGAAATCCCCGAACCTACACCACTCTCCGCAGCATTGAGTATGCATAGAATGAGTCCTCAAGCGCGCCTGTGGATATTGGAAGGAATGAGTAAAGAAAGACGGCAAAAAATGCTTGCTGATGTTGAAGCTCTCGAAGAATCAGGAAGTCCCGGTGGTGCATATCTTTCGGGTTTGAGGCTTTCCATTCAACGATCTATTACCAATGATCTTGCTGCCGCCGCGTAGCCGAAGCGACATCTATTTCACGTACATCACTACTTTCTCCTCCTCCCGCACTGGTTCAACGCCGGGAATGCGGAATGAGTGGGAGATCACGCGGCAGCCCGGTTTCAATTGCGACCAAATTTTTTCTTTGAATGATTGCATGGCAGAAGGGACGAGATAACAGAAGAGAATGTCGGCATCGCTGTAGTTCTGGTTCCAGAAGTTTTTGAATTGGATCGAGGAGTTGCGATGGAAGAAAGAGCGAAATTTGGCGATCAGGAAAATGGGAATCGAAAGTTCGTAGCCCGTTGCCCGTGCTCCTTTGGACGCTGCTGCAAACACCAGTCGTCCATCACCGCAGCCGAGGTCGTAGACCTGCTCTCCTTTCTTGATATCGGCCAAACTGATCATTGTATCCATCGTTTTTCGCAGAGTCGGCACAAACAGTGGCCCTCTCCAGAGGGCGTAGGTTCCCGGGAGAATCACGGCCAGGACGAGTGGTACCCAAATTAACTGTCCCGGAACAAAAGGGATCAGGAGAATGGCCAGGACGAGGAGGAAGATTTCGGGCATAGGCATGGACCGAGGCCGTAGCCGAGGACCATGAGCGAGTCCGCCTAGGCGGACGAGTCGAATGGTGACCCCGATTGGAATTGAACCAACATTTACCCCTTAGGAGAGGGTCGTTCTATCCGTTGAACTACGGGGTCACGGGAATGATTATGAATCGCCTAGTACAAATCAGAAAGGCCGGTTTTTCAGATTGCATGCGAATACAGGAAGGAGTACACTAAGTACGTATTTACGTACCTAAATACCTATGACGACTATTTCCTACACCGACCTGCGAGGCAAGCTGGCATACTTCCTCTCCCTTGTGGAAGATAATTGCGAAGAGGTTGTAGTAGATCGTGGGAAGGGAAGAAAAGCCATTATTCTTTCATTTGAGGATTACAGCTCTCTACTTGAGACGGCCTATCTGAATGCTTCAGTGAAGAATCGCAAGCACCTGGAAAGATCTCTAAAACAGGCGAAGAGTGGAAAGACTATTCGTGTGCGGCTCTGACCCCATGGAGATTGAATTCACGGAAGCGGCATATCAGGATTATCTTTGGTGGAAACGCCGTGACTCAAAAAAATATGAACGAATTCAGAAACTCTGTCGGGAAATTCTCAAAAAGCCATTTGAAGGAATTGGAAAACCTGAACCGCTAAAGTTTGACTTACAGGGATGTTGGTCGAGACGCATCGACAGAACCCATCGTTTGGTTTATCGATTACATGGAGAAAAAGTCATTGTTATCTCCTGCCGTTATCATTATTAGAGAACGTACGTATGCCATAATCTTGGCAATCTTCGTAACAGAAGGTCTTCCATGACGTTCAAGGGGTAGTCAGGTCTATTCCTTTTCCAGTATCCTGCCTTCCTATGAGTCGCAAAATTTTCACAGCAGTTCTTCTCCTGGCTCCCACAATCGCTCTCGCGCTCAATTATTCCGATGTGAGCAGTGAATACCGGGATGCTCCGTTCAGTCGGCCGGAAGCCATCGCTATCAGCGTGCTCACAAACATTGGTGCCGTGCGGGGGAACCCGGATGGGACCTTTATGCCCAAGCGCACGCTCAACCGCGCGGAGTTTGCGAAGATCGTCGCGCTCATCATCACGCAGCAACAGGAATTCGAAGATACTACGTGCTTTCCGGATGTGCGCACCGGACAGTGGTTCGCTGCGTACGTGTGCTTCCTGCGAGACCTTGGCAGCATCGGCGGCAATCCCGACGGCTACTACCATCCTGAGAGGTCGGTGAACTACGCTGAGGCGCTCAAGATTCTCACAGTGGCGTTTGGATACGATATTCCCGAACTCCAGCGCGGTGAGGCGTGGTACCAGCGGTACGCGGAGGCAGCCAAGGAACACGGCACCACACTCCCCATCAATCTCGCATTCGATGCTCAACTGACGCGCGGCCAAATGGCACGTCTTGCAGCCGCGTTCTATGCGGAGCAACAGGGAGATCTGGAAAATTATCGTCGCGCGGAGCAAAGATTGCCACCCGCTGCCAGCTCATCTTCTTCCAGCAGCAGTTCATCAGAATCGTCCAGTTCCTCCTCGAGTTCTTCGACCTCCTCGACCTCTTCCAGTTCGTCGAGCGCAGCCTACAATGGATTCCCCGTCCGCAGCCGTTTCCTCATTGCCGGCGAGCGCAGTCTGCCTGTTGCAGGTATTAGCGTGTTTGCCAATCTGGAACCCGTCTTCCTGCTCCGTGCAGAAGTGAAGCTGGAGAACGAGATTGAAGGGATCGACAGCATGTACGTGGTAGATGAGAACGGTACGGAACTCGCGCAGCTGAGCCTCGATAAAGTATTCGATCCCAACGAGAAAACCTGGCGCGGCATCTTCGTGCGCAAGGGCAACAGGATCGAGAAAGCGGAGCAGAAGATCTTCGGCGTCGAAGTGCGCATGAAAGCGCGCAATCAAGGTGGTACGTCCGAAGAGCTGGTCGAAGTCGATACCTTCAAAATCACCGTCGAAGGCGAGTGGTCGACCGAAACGTACACATCAGGTTCGGATGTCGGCCCGTTCCCCATGCATCAGACCTCCATGGGACGCATCAGGGCGGTCCGTAATGCCCAGGAAGAAACGAGTATCCTGCCGCTCGGTCCTGGTCAGCAGCTGGCCTCCTTTGCCATCACCGGCTTTGCCGTTGATCAGGTAACAAACAAGATTGAGCATCTAGAATTTCAGGTGAGCAAATCGCCGCTCGTGAACATCGCTAACTGGCAGCTCGGCATTCCGGATTCCAACGAACGCCTGGCATGTTCGACAAGTGATTCCACGGTGAATTGTCTCAATATTCCCGAATCACTCGGGACCCTGAGTGGCAGCAACCGCACCTTCCGCCTCTTCGGCGATGTGAGTCTCAGCTCTGGAGCGACTGATAAGAACGTCCAGATCAGCCTCAATTTGGCGGGCAACATCGGCACGAACGGAGCCATCCGCTGGAGCGACGGATCGGGGCACTTTAATTGGGTGGAGTTAGACCAACCCCTTGCCAGGAGTACGTTGTGGAAATGACAGTGGAGAATCATGCTCGTTAACTCGATAATTCGTTAACTCGTAATCAATTGTTGAGGATTGACTGTAAGATACGAGTTAACCAGTTAACGAATTATCGTTTTCCCAATACTCCTCTCAACTCCTCCGACATTTTCTTTGCAGCCCCTTCTGCCGCCTCTTTCCAATCCTTCCCCGCACTCGCGTAAATAATTCCTCGGGAAGAATTCACAATTGCCCCCGTTCCATCGCCGATGAATCCGTGTTTCACATCCGTGGCAGTGCCTCCCTGTGCCCCGTAGCCGGGAATCAGGAAGGGAATATGCGGCATCAACGTGCGCAAGTACTTCAGTTCCTCCGGATACGTAGCGCCAACAACCGCGCCGATGCAGGAAAGCGAAGTTTTTTCGCCAAGAGATGTCGTTCCCCAGCCCTCCACCAGTTGCGCGAGATGTTCATGAACGGCCTCATCGCCTACGGGAAGATCCTGTAATTCGCCCGAACTCGGATTGCTGGTTTTCACCAAAACGAAAATGCCCTTGTTGTTCTTTACACACCGTTCCATGAACGGTTTGATGCTGTCGGAACCCAAATACGGTGTCACGGTGAGCGCATCGATGGGGCTCTCAGCCGAAAGATAGGCATCGGCATAGGCTTCGCATGTTGTGCCAATGTCGTTACGCTTACCATCGGCAATCACAATCAACCCGCGGTGTTTTGCATGTAAGCAGACTTCCCAAAAGACTTTCATCCCCTCCCATCCGAGGACTTCAAAGAATGCCAAATTCGGTTTTACCACGGAAGCGATATCCGCCGTTGCATCAATGATGCCGATACAGAAGTCGTGGACGCCAGATGCGTCTTTGGAAAGACCTTCGGGGAGCTTGCTGAGTTGGGGATCTAGACCGACGCAGACGGGAGAGGTTTTGGAGATCCGCTCGGTGAGAGAGTCGGCGAAGTGCATTACGGGGAGTATAGGGTTGGGGTTAGGGTTAGGGCTAGGGAGTTTGAAACTATGCTCGATAATTCGCTAACTCGTTAATTCGTATGCTGTTTAAAAGTTCTCTTTAGATTTGGATTGAGCGACTGGAGGTGATGAATCAATCGGGCAATCATGCTCGCGACTTTTTTCGTTTGGTCGACTATATCCTCAAATTCTTTTTGTTGAAGATATTGTTCATCTAAAGCATCGAATAAGTGTGATCGCACCTCGGCGGCTGATCTTTTGGCATATCCAAGAAACTGAATGAATTCAGGGATGGTCATCGCGTCACTGCCTTCTGCGATATTATTCGATATAGAGCGAACTGCTCGGGTAATCTGATCGACAAATGCAAAATCTCTCCTTGCGCGGTCACGCTTGCATATCTGTCTGATTGCACGCGTGAGCTTGCGACTTTCTTTCCATACTTCCATGTCCTCAAATTTGTAGAGATGCACCATATTTGATTACGAGTTAACGAATTATCGAGTTAACGAGTTGCCTGCCTTCCTTTGCGATTTGTCATTTGTCATTGTTATTCAGGAAGTGACTGCCGATATTGAAGAGCTTCAGCAATGTGCGGCGTCTCTATCGCGATAGCACCAGCTAAATCTGCGATAGTTCGGGCGACTTTTATCGTCCGATGGTACCCCCGTGCCGATAATCCCATCCTCTCCACCGCCTGCTTCAGCAACTTCTCCGACTCCCGATCCAATTCGCACAATTCATCAATCTGCTTCACGTGCATTTCCGTATTCGTCCGTATTCCCATTCCCATAAACCTCTCTGCCTGCCGCTTTCGCGCCTGCAGAACTCTTTTGGCAATCTGCGCACTCGTCTCCGTTCCCGCGGCCGGTTTTCGTTGTAAATCTTCAATCGGTACCGCTTGGACGTTCACTGTCAGATCGATTCTATCGAGTAGGGGTGCCGAAATTCTCCGCTGCGCACGTTCCTGATTCCCCGGAGAGAACGTAGCCGGATTCATCGCTGCGACGAGAGTAAAGTCCGCTGGAAATGTAATGCTCCCTTTCGCTCGGGTGATCGTGATTGTGTGATCTTCCAGCGGTTGTCGCAGCACTTCCAGCACATATGCGGGAAACTCGCCCAGCTCGTCCATAAACAGGACCCCGCGATGTGCCAAACTAATCTCCCCCGGTCCCGGAATCTGCCCTCCTCCCACAATCGAGACGCCGCTTGCCGTGTGGTGAACGATCCGAAATGGTCGTCTTTGGATCAGTGGCATGTTCTTGGGGAGCAGGTTTGCCACCGAATAGATCTGCGTTACTTCAATGGATTCCTCGCGCGTCAGCGGCGGGAGAATTTGCGGAAAGGCTCGTGCCAGGAGTGTCTTTCCCGATCCTGGCGTGCCCGAGAGCAGCACGTTATGACCGCCCGCCGCGGCGATCTCGAGCGCACGCTTCGCCTGTTCCTGTCCGCGGACATCGGCAAAATCAATGTATCCCGTTCCAGTACTAGGTATGTCTGCTGGCGGCTTCACAGGCGCAGCTTTCCGTTGTCCCTGCAAAATCTGGAGAAGCTCCTGGAGCGTCTGTGGAGCGATCACGTTCACATCCGCGATGAGCGCCGCCTCCGGTCCGTTGATTTCTGGTACCACGAGCGTCTTCACGCCGAGCTTCTTGCAGGCAATGGCTGCCGGCAGAACGCCGCTCACGTGCCGCAGTGCTCCATCAAGAGAGAGTTCTCCCAAAAACGCAGTGGTCTCCAAAATCTTTTCCGGAATGTAGACGAGGTCGTGAGCGATTAAGAGTCCAAGAGCAATCGCGAGATCGTATCGGGGACCAATTTTGCGGATATCCGCGGGGGCCAAGTTCACGATCGCCACTCGTCCGGTGGGAAAGTGGTATCCGCTTTGTCGTAGCGCATGGGAGACGCGCTGCTTGCTCTCCTGCACGGCGGTATCGGCGAGTCCGACGATAAAGAATTTGCCCTCGCCCTTGGTACTGCCGACTTCCACAGTAATGCGTTCGCAGTGGAGACCGATGCCGGCAAAGGATGTCAATTGGGTGAACATGGATGAGGGGGGAAAAGCGGGCATACCTGCCCGCGGTCAATCAGTGTCCTTTCGCCCCTCAATCCCCCACAAGATGCCGATCTCGAGGTCTTGATCAGCCATCAGAGGTATTGCGCTGTAGTAAGCCAGACCCGGACGTTCCATAGGGGTGTGGAACGGCAAGAATTGGCATCTGGAAGAGCCGTTTCGACAATCCTCCAAACCAATCTCTTCCCAGGCCTCTTTTGCCATATCTGAAGCTTCGTATTCTGAGTGGTATGCACTTTCCCTTTCTCTCGAGTGACCGCACACGTCCCAAGGCACCCCATCTCCTGCTCGGACTAGAGGGGGAAGAACTTGCGACGGAGTACATACGCTCTCTCGGGTATTCGATCCGCAACCGTAACGTTCGTCAGGGTCGTGACGAGATCGATATCATTGCCTGGGATCCAAAAGATGAAGTGCTGGTATTTGTGGAAGTGAAGACGCGCACAAAAAAAACGTCCGAAGGTTTCCATCCCGAGAAGACCGCGGCGGAAGAAAAACGAAAGTGCCTGCGCCGCGCGGTGAGGCGCTGGGTGGCCGATCACAACTTCGATGGCGGATACAGAATTGATCTTATTTGTGTGCAGGAAGGACGCATTACGAATCACTTCAAAGAATTGGCATGGGACTAACGTGCTCGTTAACTCGTTAATTCGTTAATTCGTTAACTTTTGTGATGCATCACTACAAGACACGAGTTAACCAGTTAACGAATTATCGTCTTATTCCGCCAAGATTAATGTACTATTGTTTCCCTTTATTATTCCTTTCGCCGGCCATCTTTTCTCATCTTCCGTTGATTCCATCATTTCCTCCCAAACTCGCTTTTTCACCGCCCCCTTCAACAAAAATACAGACTGTTTTGCCTGCTTCAGGACCGGCATCGTCACGCTGATGCGATCACGCACGGCGAACTTCTCAGTCGTGGTATGGATCACTAGCTTCGGTCCAAACGCATCGTCAGTGAGTGGCGGAAAGAGCGACGCGATATGCCCATCATCGCCCATACCCAACGTGACGATATCCGGAGAGCCCTTCTGCAAGAGACTTTTAAGGTGTTGTTCGTACAAGTTGATGCACTCGGGCAGTGGGAGTGAGGTATCCGGGAAGATCAGCTGCGATTCTGGAATTGGTGCATGCTTAAGGAGCGTCGAACGCAGAAGAAACTGATTGCTGTTTGGATCATCCGGACGAACATAACGATCATCGACAAGAAAGATCCAGACTTTCGACCAATCGAGTTTCTCTTTTCCCAGCGCTTCATAGATCGGCTTCGGGGTTGATCCGCCAGAGAGCCCGAGAATGCAGAAGTCGTGATCCGCAATCGCCTTAGAAACCCCCACCGCTAGGCTGCTGACACCTTTGTTGAGCAAATCCTGCTCGTTGCTGGTCGTCACGATGTGCATTGCTATTCGATATTTGCAGGGGCTTGGCAGGATGTCCACCAAGACCCATTAGCCTCTGGCATTTTATACAGACAACACCCATTCCTACTCCTAGTTTCTGCGTTAATACCAAGAACGGTCTAGGCTTGCCCACCTGCGGAGGCGCTGCGACTACATCCTGTGTTACATCAAGAGAGCCTGTTAGCACATTCACAGAGTACGCTTCATTTTTCAAAAGCAACAAAAATGATCATGCTACCCACTTCACTCCATCATTCGCCGCCCACTTATTCGCTTCTTCCGGACCGTTGCTGCCTGCAGGATACGTGTAGAGCGGTGTCGATGGCTGTTCCAGGTGATGCTGGAGCGGATCAATCAACCTCCATGCCGTGCGGACTTCATCGAACGTCAAAAACCACGTCTGCTTGCCGTGAATTGCTTCCAGCAGCAGCAAGCCATGTTCGGGCAGGCAGTCGCCCATGCATACGAGTGGATCTTCCAATATCAACGGCCGGAACGTTGGCGTGGTGCCGCCCACTTTCGTCTGCAGATGAATGCGCATGCCTGCTTCCCCCTGCAAGATGATATCCAGTCGATTGGGCGTACTCCCCTCTCCCACCACGTGCGGCTCCTGGAATTGAATACTGATGCGCGTTTCTTTTTTGCTCAAGCGCTTTCCCGAGCGGAAGTAGAAAGGAACCCCCTGCCAGCGCGCCTCGCGACTGAGAATCTTCATTGCAGCGAAGGTGTTGGTGCGGGAATCTTTTGGGATGTCTTCCTCTTCGCGGTACCCCACCACCGTCTCGCCGTGCACTTTTCCTTTTGAATACTGCGCTTGCATGACGACGTCGCTTAAGTTCGCGGCGGGAGGAAGGTAAAACTGATTGAGCGCGTTCAGACGGCTTTCGCGGATGGTCTCGTCGCTTTCTTTAATCAGCATTGTGAGGAGCGATGCCATCATCATCAGATGGCTCTGGAACATATCCCGAAGCATTCCCGTGTGTTCAAAGTATCCAGATCGCCCCTCTAGTCCGTAGGCTTCCATCGCCGCCACCTCCACGTGATGAATGAGCGAATTCTTGAACAGACGTTCGAGCAGTGGATTTGCAAAGCGAAGGTAGTAAATGTTGCGCACGGCTTCTTTTCCCAGATAATGATCGAGCAGATAGATCTCTTCGTCCGTAAAACACTCCAAAAGTTGCGCCTGGATGTCCTCAAAACTCTTCAGGTCATGGCCCACAGGTTTCTCGACGATGCAGCGGAAGGGAATCTTCTTGTCGTGTACCTTTCCTGCGCACAGATTCTCCAGAACCTGGGTGAATACCGTGGGAGGGATCGAAAGATATGCAAGTCGGACGGCATCCTTCCACCCTTTTTCCAGTGCAGTGAGTCTTTCTGCGAGTACAGAGAAATCCTTCACCTTGTCGTACTGTCCCTGGACGTAGTGAATGTGCGAAAGAAATTCCTCGAGCACTTTCTTGTTCACTTCCGGCATTTGCGCTCGTATCGATTCCTCAACCAGTGCGCGGAACGCCACCTCATCCATTTCTGTCCGCGCATACCCAACGATTGAGTAGTTCTCGGGAAAACGTTTCTTGAGCGCGAGCACGTAGAGTGCGGGGTAGATCTTCAGCTTCGCAAGATTTCCGGATGCTCCGAAGAGAACGAAGGAAAAGGGCGATGGAGCGGCCAGGAGTTTCATGAGCTTGCATTGTACGGCATGATGAGCGTAGGCTCCACCTCACATCATCGTCTATCAAGAGTGATGCTTAGGGAACTGGCCCGCTTGAAGCATCCCCCAACCCAGACTGGCGGCTTGCCCTGAGCGAGCGAAGCGAGTCGAAGGGTGGGAACTCCAGCCCCGTTCGGGGGAAGATAGCCATACAAGCTGATCTCTCCTGACTGCGGAAGAGGTCTTTCTCAGTATCGAATATGAATTAAGAATTATGAATCATGCATGGCATGTCCGGATTATTCATAATTCGTGATTCATTATTCATCTTCCCATTCTCATCATGTCTCATTTTTTTACATCAGAGTCAGTCACAGAAGGGCATCCAGATAAGTTATGCGATCAGATCAGCGACGCGATCCTGGATGACGCGCTCCGACAAGACCCCAACTCCCACGTCGCGTGTGAGTGTCTAGCAACGACCGGTCTCGTGGTCGTCGCGGGCGAAATGCGCACAAAGGGCTACATCCCGATTGCCGAAATTGCCCGCAGGACGGTCAAGGAAATCGGCTACGACGATTCCATCTACGGTTTCGATCACAACGCCTGTGCTGTCATCGTCTGCGTGGGCGAGCAGAGCGCCGATATTGCAATGGGTGTGGATGAAGAAAAAACCCAAACGAAAGAACAGGGTGCGGGCGACCAGGGACTCATGTTCGGGTTTGCGTGCGATGAGACGCCGGAACTGATGCCGCTGCCCATTTCGCTGGCGCATGGACTCACAAAGAAACTCGCCGAAGTCCGCAAGAAGAACGGGCTCAAGTATTTGCGTCCTGATGGGAAGAGTCAGGTCACCGTCCAGTATTCTGACGACGGAAAACCCGAGCGCATCGAGTGTGTGGTCATTTCCACCCAACATGCCGATGGCATTCCTCATGATCAAATCTGTACCGATATTAAGAAGCACATCATCGAGCCGGTCTGTGGAAAATACCTCGATGCGAAGACGAAATATCATATAAACCCGACGGGCCGCTTTGTGATCGGAGGTCCCCCGGGCGATTGCGGGCTGACTGGACGCAAGATCATCGTGGATACGTACGGCGGCTACAGCCGGCATGGCGGTGGCGCGTTCTCCGGCAAAGATCCGAGCAAAGTAGATCGATCTGCCGCATACGCTGCCCGCTGGGTTGCCAAGCATGTGGTCAAAGCGGGTCTCGCAAGGAAGTGTGAAGTCCAGGTGGCCTACGCCATCGGCGTCGCAGCACCAGTTTCCATTCATGTAGAAACCTTTGGCACTGCAAAAGTGAACGATCGCGCTCTGGAAAAAGCCATCGCGCAGGTCTTCGATCTGCGGCCTGCCGCTATCATTCGCGATCTCGAACTTCTCAAGCCGCAGTACCGGAACCTCGCGGCCTACGGTCACATTGGACGCGAAGATCTAGGCGTGAAGTGGGAAAAATGTGATCGGGTGGATGCATTACTCAAAGCTATAGAGTAATATGACGCGCTATGGCTGTCCTTGAAATGATCCGTCGGCTGCAACTCCCGAATGAAGACCCGCTTGCCAAATTCGTGATGCTCGCCAGTCACGCTGCAGATAGTCATATACGTACATTCCTTCAGAAATTTGGTGATAGTCTTCTCGATAATAGTGGTAGAGGGGACGAAGCACTGGCGGCAGTCCGTACTCTTGCAGAAAACATTGATCATCTAACGATCAACAGTCCGCGCATGGAAGTATGGAAGGCGGTAGTGGATTGCGCAATTGATGTCGGCGAGGAGGGTACGCTTGAATTAGCGGCATTGGAGATTGCATACGACGCTGGTCAAGAAATACGTGATATTCTTGAAAGACGACAAAAAGAATAAGTCGTGAAGAGTCATTGGATATGACTTATCATAGAAGTATGAGCTTCCCCGCAGATCTTCCTTCAACATTTTCTGCACGAGCAGCCGCTGTCGGTCTGCATGCCGAGGATGTCACAGAAAACTTCATCCTCGGCACAGGTCGCGGCGGCCAGCGGCGCAATAAGCGCTCCACGACGGTTCAGCTGACGCATCGCGTTCTGGATATCGACATTCGTTGTTCCAAGAAGCGAGAGCAGCACCAAAATCGCATCGATGCGTGGATGACGCTGCTCGAAAAGATGGAGGAGCGGAAGCGCGATATCGAGCAGGCGCTTGAGCGGAGGGATTTTGTCCAGAAGGCGCAAAAGCGGAAGCGGACACGGAAGGGGAAGGAAAATGTTTTGGCGGAAAAAAGGGAACGAGGAGAGATCAAGCGTGTTCGTCGGCGAGTAGGGCCGTAATGTATGTTAAAAATCTGATTTGTTCCATAGGGGTGTGGAACGTCTGATTTTCTTTTCTAGGAGAGCAAAAGTCGGACTTTCATTTTCATATATTCATATATGGATATATGGGTTGTTCCCAGAGTTCGATACGGTCATGTCATGTCCGCAAAAGTTCAATATCGGCGACTTACCCCAGAGCAGCGCTCGCGACACCTATCCCTATTGATCGGAGTGATGCAGCAATGCGGATTGACTGGCGACGGACAGAATTTTCTCCAGGATCTTCTCACTCAGAGTGAGGTGATAATGATCGCTCGTCGAATTCAAATTGCTCGTCGCTTGCTCTCCGGAGAATCATTCCCATCCATTCATAAAGAATTACGTGTTGGCTTAAACACTATTGCAGCAGTCGCACGTTGGCTTGATAGAAAACCGGAGGTCTATCGTTTCGTGATCTCTGTTCCCGGGTAGTAGTACTGCAAAATCTGCTGTGCAGTCCTTCCTTCACGAATTTGCCCTGTCACACCGCAACCAGACATCCCGACACCATGCCCTCGCAGTTCCATCCCTATGCACCACGGATCATCTTTGGGTGAAAAAATTTCCGCGAAGGGGTAATTCTTCCACCCCGCTTCTTCGGGTGACCGTGTTCTGCCGGTGTCGGATGAAAAGTATGGTGTTTTAATTGCATTTCCTTGGTACGTGAGAACTTGCCCCTCCGTCTCGCGTACTGCGCGCACCCACTGCGGGTTCTTTACTTCAAACGTAATACCGTCATACGTCTGAAATGACTCGGGACTATCTGTTCCATCGTATGGTTTCCCAGGAAATTTCCGATGTGCAGGGTCCATGTAATAGAATGCGTATGTTCGGGCAGCGATGGCAAAGACTTTTTGTTTTTCATACGGTTCAGAATCCCCTTCTTCACGCACGCCTATCAAGTATTCTTCAAGTGGTAGTTGGTTGATCCACGCAGGACTGCCATCCACCATCTCACACTTCACCGCCCCTCTGTAATTTGTAGGAGCAGGACTGGAGCATAATTTGCCGTTCATCGATGTCAGGAGAATCCGGAGCGACCGTTCGTTTGACGTGGAGGAAACGGAGGAAAGTGATGATGATGACAGTGTGACCCGGCGAGTAGATTGCTGCACCGGTGCAGCGTTTTCTGAGAGCTGCACGCCGCTCACGCCAGTATTGAGCATCTGCGTACCCCGCGTCATTCGTCCGGAAAGTTGAAACGTGTACTTGAGCGAACCGATCTGCAGCGTGGCATTGCCTCGCGCCGCGGGTAGTCGTACTTTCACTCGAACAACGACCGATTGGCCGGTTTTGAGCAGATCCACCGGCATGCGCAGGTCGCGTGCGACTTCAAACTTCCCCGCGCGCTCTTGCCACACTTGCACCCCCGGACTTCGAATGATGCGCGCAATGCGCGTGTTGCCTCTGTACTGTTTGCGGTTTGCACGGAAGAGGAGTGAAAGCATCACATCAGCACCCGGTCGTCCTTCGATGACTGTGGAACTGAGCGACGCAAGGCCGTCGCTGTTCACGGCAGTATCGTCGGATTCTGTAGTAATGACATCCGGAACACTGAGGTTCGGGTACGACACGGGCCCATCGACGTTCCCGCTTTTCACGTTCTCCCGGATTTGATCGAGCGCGCTCCATACCGCCGTTCCAGGACAGTCGGTGGAAATCAACTGACGATGACCGACGATCGAGGGCATGGTCTTACCGTGGAATACTACGTTTCGATGCACGGGAATCTGATATTTTTCGGCGAGAAGCTTCAGGAGCCACTGCAGACTTCGTGTTTGCTCCTGTGTCGGCTGCTCCATATCAAAATTGCCCATCATCGAGATGCCGATCGTGCCGACGTTGTTGCAGTACACGTGTCCGCCTACCACGGAATCACCACCGCTCCGGCCTTCGTAAATTTGTCCCTGATCGTCGATGATGTAGTGGTAGCCGATATCCCCCCATCCGCGATTTTGTGCATGGAATTCATATAACGCGCGCATGCGTTCGAGGCCGGAACGCGGATCTCCCTTCACAGCAATCGCCGTGTGGTGCACAACAAGCAACCTGACGCCCGGAGAGTACTGTTGGGGCCACCGCAACTTCTTACCCCCCACATTTTCCGTTACCGCCGTACTGGCTTTGAATTCGTCGGGATACTTCGTGTGCATGTCCTTGCAATCCTGTTCCCGATTGTTCGGCTGTATCGTCGTGGCTTTCCCCGAATCACCGTTATCCCCCGCCGTGTCCGGAGGCGCTGCAACGTCCGGAGCGTCTGTTGTCAGGAGCGTTTCATCTGCCCCCCATTCCTGCCGCGTGAGGATGTGAGGCTGCATGCTCCCGTTTGCCGCAACCAGAAACTGCGCCGGAGCGCGGGAAACACGAATCACGTGCACATCTTTTGCAGCAATCTCGTGAGAAAATCTCACACGGGTCACTGCCGTAGGGAATATCACCAAGTTTGATTCCGCAAGCAGAGGATCTTGTTCATCTTCACGCTGCAGCGTCTTCACCACTGTCCACGTAGTTCCATCCCAGCCGGTTACGGAGATGGTGACATCATCAGGAATAGCTACGCTGAGTGCATCAATAGGCTCGGTAAACGCGTGCTGCTGCAATTGCGGCAGCGATGCCTCTAATTCTGCAGGAAGCAGGGCACTCAAAAGCACGCAGACGATGACGAAGGAACACCGGGGGCGCATTGGTGACGAGTATACGTGAAGAAAAGATTCAGCCCCTGTTTTTCTCGAGAAGTTTTTCGTAGTTCCTTAGCATCGTTTCGAGCGAAAATTTCTGCTCTGCAGTCCTTTTTCCTTCCTCACTCAGTCGTGAACGCAGCGCCGTATTCAGTAATTGCGTTATGCCCTGCCGGAGGGCTTCCTCAGAATTCGCTTTCACAACAATCGCATCCTTTCCGCTCTCCAGATATCCAGCAATTCCGCACTGATCGGTGACAATCACCGGCGTTCCACAGAGCATCGCTTCTGCAGTAACGAGTCCGAACGGATCATTCTCACGAGACGGCAAGATGAGCGCATCGAGCGATCGGTAGAACGAACCGAGATCATCAGCGCGGGGCAGAATCCGAATGCGCTCCGCACTCTGCATCTCTGCATCATGAATGTTTGTAGCAAGTTTCCGCAAATACCCCTCATCGGGTCCTGTACCAACGATTGTCAGCTGCACATTCGGCATTGTTCCGACAGCCTGGATGAGCACATCCACACCCTTTTCTGGGCTCAGACGAGCGATGCAACCTACGTGCAGTAGCCCCCCTCTCCCCAGCAGGGGGGAGGGGGGTTGGGGGGAGGGTTTTTGATGAGCAGCGGTTGCATCGAATCTTTTCCTATCTACTCCATTCGCAATCGCAACAACAGAATCCGGCTCCCATCTCAGATCAATGTAAATTTTCCGACTGAGTTCCGATACGCATACTGTTGTGACTGTCCCGCTGAGCTTGCGAAGCGTCGAGAGCCACGGATTTTTTGAAAGCCACGGTCCCACGCGATCATGCTCCATCCAGAAAACCCGAATTCCCCTTCGTACAGCGACTTCAGTTAACAGGAGTTTTTCACTCAGGCTGATCATGATGATGGCATCAATACGGTCAAACGATGTCAGAGCCAGTGCCAATCGTTCTTTCATCTTCTGTTTCCTCCACAAAAAACTCAGAGCATTCCACTTTGTCACCGGCGGCGGTCCAATCAGCAGCTTCGCATGCGGCAATTTGAGTTTCGCAGTTTCTTCAATCAAAATAGGACAACTGCCAAGGAACGCTACCGCATGGCCGCGCCCACTCAACCCTTTCATTAACGAAAGAGTTTGAATCTCCGCGCCGCCGAAGGCGCTTTCGAGCGGGAAACGAGTGAAGAGGAGGCGCATGAGAAAGCCAGTCTACCTCATTTTGCGGTGATACGATCCTGTCCACCCATATAGGGCCTCAGTACATCCGGAATAATCACCGACCCGTCCTTCTGTTGATACATTTCGAGGATGGGAATCAGAATTCTCGGGCTCGCAATGCACGTGTTATTGAGTGTGTGTACAAAGTTCTTCTTGCCTGCGGCATCCTCATACTTGATGTTCAGGCGCCGTGACTGAAAATCGTAGAACGTTGAACAGCTATGGGTCTCCCCGTAGCCATTCCTGCTTGGCATCCACGTCTCAATATCATTCTTGTACACCTGCCCGCGGCCCATATCGCCGGTGCATACATCTACCACGCGATACGGGAGCTTGAGCGCCTGTACAACTTCTTCCGCGTTCGTGAGGATTTCCTTGTGCATTGCTGCACTCACCTCGGGATTATTCTCACAGAGAATCACTTGTTCAACTTTCTGGAATTGGTGAATGCGGTAGAGACCCTTCGTATCCTTGCCGTACGTTCCCGCTTCGCGACGAAAGCACGGAGAAATGCCGCAGTAGCGCTTGGGGAGTTCACTCAACTTCAGTACTTCATCCTTATGGTAACTCGTAACCGAGACTTCCGATGTTCCAATCAAGTACGCACCATCACCTTCCAGTGCTCCATCTTTCTCTTTCTGTACGCCCACCGCGTATGCCTGCTCTTCTCCTCCGGGGAAGTAGCTCGTGCCCATCATTGCGGGGTAATGGACGAGTAGTGGCGGAATGAAGGGCGTGTAGCCCTTCTTACGCAGGTGATCGAGCGTGAACATCAAAATCGCATACTCCAATCGCGCACCATCGCCCTTTAAAAAATACGTCCGAGCTCCCGCAATCTTCACACCACGTGCGATATCCAAAATATCGAGCTTCTCGCCGAGAGTGACGTGATCAAGGGGTGTGAAATCGAATGTCGGGAGAATTCCTTCTTTCCGAATCTCCTTATTTTCCGTGTCATCTTTGCCGACGGGCACACTCGGGAGAGGAATACTTGGGAGCAATAGCTGCTGGTGCATCCATTGCGTTTCAATTGCGCTCAGCTTCTCTTCTTTTTTCTTCAGCTCATCAGATAGCGTCTTCATCTCCGCAATCACTTTCTCTTTCTCCGGTCCTTTGAGTTTCGGCACTTCTTTACTCACGGCATTTTTCTTCCCACGCATGTCTTCTACATCTTTTAAGAGACTCTTTCGTTCATCGTCGAGCTTCAGGAACGCAGGAATATCCACTGCGATGCGCTTCTTCTTTGCGGCGTCACTGTAGGCATCGGGGCGGGAGCGGAGATCATTGAGATCAATCATGTGGCTAGCCTATCGCAACAACGTCGCAGCAGGAAGTTCCCTTTTATTCAGGCCACCCGGGGTAATCCCATGTTCCGTCCAGCACCTGTTTCACCTGCTCTTTCAAAGAATTGAGCGAAGGTATTTTTGCAGATGAAGGCCCTTGTCCATTGACGATAATGTCAACACACGGAGCCGCAGAACATCCACCGAGACAACCACAACACTCAATGCGGAAGTTTTTCCCGGCAATATTAATCGTTTTTGCATAAATCTTGTCCGCCGTTGTACCAAGTTCCGCGGCAATCGCATTTTCTAATTCCACATTGTCTGGATTTCCGGAATTTGATTCAAAGCAGCGTCTTCCTTCGCAGATGTGAATCTGATTGGGGAATTCTTTCAGCAATTCATCATGGAAGTTGTGCATGGAGAACGATGAAGTTAAGGATTCTTCGGGTGTGTGCGATGATCTAATAATTTCTAATCTCAGATCTGATTCTGTTTATCCGTTCCGTCAAAGAGAGCATCTCAATTTCCTCTAGGAAAGAATTGTGTTGATCCCTGCAAGATCGTTCATCCCAAGAGTTGAGAGCTGACCGGCAATTTTCAATTCTTTGCGAATACAGTCGGTCGTACTCCTGTAACAACTGCTGCTCTACCTTTCTGTTAAGTAATTCTTGGCGCTCATCGAACGTTAGTTGAGGTTGAAGAACCTCCAGTTGCGCTTCTGCAAATTGAATTTCCTCCAAAGAATTTCCAAAGAGAGCAGATAATTCTTGCTGCAACCTTTCGATTGCGGAAGACAATTCGCTTTTCTGGCTCTGTAGTCTTGTGTTTTCTTCTTCGAGAGATGCCTCCAAAGCCTGTCGCGCCTCATCCGTTATTGTCTCAATGCGCGGAACTCCTGATGTCCCCCGATCTATCCTCAATACGCAGCGGGGAAGTGCAATCTTTCTTGTCCCTATTTCTTCAATGAACTTGAGTATGCCTGCAAGGCGAGCACGGAGTGGTTCAAGCTGATCATTATAAAACCGAATGTCTTTCTCTCGGTTGTTTCTAGTGCCTTGCACATCTCGCTGCAGCGCAGCAAGCGACTGCTGAAGCTCCCATACTGCATATACGCGGGAAACAGCCGTGAATTCATTATTGTGGGCGACGAAAGTGGAGATGTTCATAGGTGTACTTTGCCATGATAAGGTACTTATGTCAAAGTTATACTAACAATAAATAGTGGCTTCAATAAGATCTCTATGTACTTTAAAACTATAATTGTCTATAATTATAGACAACATATGCCCCGCACGCGTTCATCAACGGAACCAGCGTCCATTCGTCCGCTCCTCCATCGGCTGGGTCTGGATGAAAAGGAATCCGAAATCTATCTGGCACTTCTCCCGCTCCGCGTTGCCCGCGCATCATCCGTCGCAAAGGCCGCGCGGCAGTCGCGCAGTCATACGTACTTGATTCTACGTGCGCTTGTGGAGAAGGGGTTGGTCTCTGAAATCGAGCGTGGCAAAGTACTGCACTTCGTTGCCGAGCCACCACAGCGGTTGCTCGGATATTTGGCCAATCGTCAGCAGGAGCTAGCCGAACTCCGCCCGCTCGTGGAAGGTGCCATTCCCCTCTTTTCCTCTATCACTGGCCCTCTCGTGGGCCAACCGCGTGTGACGCTCCTCCGTGGCATTGATGGCATGAAGCAGGTGTACCGCGATGTTCTGCATCGCGATTTCTGTGCGCTGTTCAATGCTGAGGTTATGTACAAAGTTTTCGGTGGCAACGTGGTCACGCAGCTTCTTGGCAAGCACGCGGCACTCAGCGGCCGGGAACTTCTTGTCGATAACTCTTCCGCTCAAAAATACGTTCGCGAGTTGGAACCGAATCCCAAGCATTTCATTCGCGTGCTCCCTGCAGCTGTTACATTCCCGACCGATACCATCGTCACCGAAGACTCCGTCGCGCTCTTTGCCTACGATCTCGACCACACCATCGTTCGCATAGAGAATGAGAACATCGCTGCAAGTTTTCGTGCATGGTTTGAGGTTTTGTGGGCACAGAGTCATGTAATAGGAAAAAAGAAGGTCGACTAAAGGCAAGTTTGCGCTCTTTCTTTGGTTCAACTACAACATGTCTATGAGAGCATTCCAGTCGTCATCGGCAATCACCCGCGAACGTCGCCTGATATTTCTTGATGAGAAAGGAAAAGATTTTTCCGGCGCGATAGGCGGCCGATCTGGAGGACTGGAAGGGGTGCCGCGGGATCGTGAGACAATCGCGCAGGATACGGGAAAAGAATTGCAGCAGTTGCAAAAGGATATTCAGCGTTTGACGAAAGAAAGAGGCGCAGATGAGCGAGGGGAGTTTCTGCAGAAAATCGCTGGATTGGAAGATCGCATTACGCAAATGCATGTTAAAGAAGTGCGTCAGTGGTTTGGCGACTACGTGAGAGACCTGGCAGGAGGAAATGAGCAGTTGCGTGGAATGTCGCTCGATTTGCCGCAGCGATGGAGATGGGAATTTATGCCGGAAGAGGAAGCGGTGCAGAACGGTCAATCGGGAGAGATGGCATTGGTCATCCGTGTCCATTTGCTTCGGGGCGCTGATGAGCAGGCACGCCAAGGGAGCGAATTTGCAAAACTCGATCCCGGAGATGCGCGGTTTGCGCGGACAACAAGCACCATTTATGGAAGAGGCGGAACTTTTCCTCTCCATCGGCTTACGAGAGAAGGCTTTGTTGCAGCAATGGCTCCGTACCAGGCGGTGCTTCTGGATCGCCTGTTTGATATTGAGCAACAGCAGAGGGCCGAACGCCCGGAGCAAAGGCCTGAGCGAGGGCAACAGGGAGCGCCGGGATCCATTCCCGATCCAAAAGGAAGAAGAAGGCGTGCTCCAGGATCTCCAGGATCAGTGTAAAAGACACTCAATTCCCCTCTGGATCTTTCAGTATCTTTTGAACTGTCCTCACATTCTCCAGAATATTCTGAATATTCTCTTTATCCCGAACACGTCGGGGATTGAGCATAGCGAGTGCCGATTGCCATGCCTGCAGCGCTTCCAGAGCCTGATTATCTCGCGCGTACGCCGCTCCTAAGTCCATCCATGCCTCGGCGTCATCGGGCATGTGCTCGAGCGCCTTGCGGTAGTACGTAATCGCTTCCGGGGGATCATCAGCCAGCGTGCAGTTCTGCGCGACTTGCAGGCAGTACGCCACGTAGTTGTTCACAAAATGCTCTTCATCCGGCACCAACTCCATCGCTTCACGCAAAAGCCGCTCACCTTCTTCGTAATGCGTCTCGTCACTCACACGCATCGCTTCCTCCGTGAGAGCAATTGCGCGTTCGTAGCCGTCGGGAGCACCAGAACGACCCATAGATCAACCTAGCCATTGAACCACAGCAGTCGCTCCTATACAATTTCCTGTCTTCCTCCTAATGCCCGACATTTCCAATCCAAAGGCCAGACCCTTTCAGCTCGTCGCTCCCTTTACGCCGCTCGGCGATCAGCCGAAGGCGATCGAGAAGCTTGTAGACGGTCTCAGGAAAGGAGAGAAGCATCAGACGCTCCTTGGCGCGACCGGCACAGGCAAAACGTTCACGATGGCCAATATCATCCAACAGGTGCAGCGCCCCACGCTCGTGCTCGCGCACAATAAGACCTTGGCTGCACAGCTCTGCAGCGAATTCCAAGGATTTTTCCCGAACAATGCCGTCTCGTACTTCGTATCATATTACGACTACTACCAGCCCGAGGCATATCTGCCCACAACCGATACATATATTGAGAAAGACGCGTCGATCAACGAGGAAATTGAAAAATACCGCCACGCAGCTACATTCAACCTTCTCACGCGTCGCGATACGCTCATCGTTGCGTCGGTCTCGTGCATCTACGGTCTTGGTAACGTGGAAGATTACGAAGCGCTCGCGATTACGCTCACGCGCGGGCAGCAGATCAAGCGCGATCAACTCCTCCGACGTCTCACCGATATCCAATACCGTCGTTCGGGGATCGAATTCAAGCAAGGCATGTACCATGCATTGGGCGATAGCGTCGAAATCTTCCCGCCCGGTGGCGACACCGTCATTCGTATGGAATTGCCATTTGATGAAATCGAAACCATCCAGGAAGTGGATAGTTTCACAGGCGAAGTCCTCCAGGAACTCCAGGAAGTGATGATTTTCCCCGCAGCGCACAACGTGACGACAAAAGAGAAGATCGATGCGGCGGTTGCAGGAATTCAGAAGGAGCTGAATGAGCGCGAGAAAGAGTTCATCGCCAAAAATGAGCTGGTGAAAGCCGAGCGCATCCGCACGCGTACCGAGTACGACATCGAAATGCTCAAGGAGACGGGTTACTGCACGGGTATCGAGAACTACATCCGCTATTTGAATAACGACGGCGTTCCCAATGCGTCTACATCCACTCTTCTCGATTACTTCCCCAAAGATTTTCTCCTCATCGTCGACGAAAGTCATATCTCGATCCCGCAAGTGGGCGGCATGTACGAAGGAAACTTCAGCCGCAAGCAGACGCTGGTTGATTACGGCTTCAGGCTACCAAGTGCGCATGATAACAGGCCTCTGAAATTTGAGGAGTTTGAGGCGCGCATTCCACAGCGACTCTACGTTTCTGCAACGCCGGGGAAGTATGAATTCGCCAATACTCCCAAAGACCGTTTAGTGGAGCAAATCATCCGGCCCACCGGACTCCTGGATCCCGTGGTCACGGTAAAACCGACCAAGCATCAGATCGATGACATCTTCGAAGAGATAAAAAAAACGCTCAAGCGCAAAGAACGCGTACTTATCACGACACTCACCAAAAAGATGGCCGAAGATCTCACGAAGTTCTTAGTCGAAGCGGGGCAGAAGGTTCGTTACCTTCATAGCGATGTCGAAACACTCGAGCGCATCGAAATCCTGAGGCAGCTGCGGACCGGCGAGATCGATATCATCGTCGGTATCAATCTGCTCCGCGAAGGACTCGATCTTCCGGAGGTCAGCTTCATTGCAATTCTTGATGCCGATAAGCAGGGCTTCCTCCGTTCGCGCGATGCGCTCATCCAGACGATCGGCCGCGCTGCGCGCAACGTTTACGGTCATGTGACGCTCTATGCCGATAAGATGAGTGATGCGATGAAGGCGGCCATTGCCGAAACCGATCGCCGTCGCACAGTGCAGGAGGCGTATAACACAAAGCACGGCATCACACCGGCGACCATCATCAAAGCTGTTCACGATATCTCCGAGGAAGGCCGCAAGCTCGAGTTACGCCGTCCCAAGTACGATCACACGAAAATTCCCAAAGACGAGAAGAAGCGACTCATGGATGAACTCGAGAAGCAGATGGAGATTGCTGCGCAGAATTTGGAGTTTGAGAAGGCGGCGGATCTACGCGACGAAGTTGAGTTATTGAGGCGCGAACTTAAATAGTTATGAAGAAATCTTCCCACTCACCCTTGGCGAGAGTGGAGCATCGCATCGGCGGAGTCGAAATTGGAAGAGCAGGAAATCATGAATTCATTGTCCAACTTGTTCGACAGAAGCGCAGAAACATACTCTTCCTCTTTCTTGCTGATGCTGGAGCGCATGGACTAGTGAAGGGCCATTTTCCAAATCATCAAGAGTCAAAAACAGCCATCACTGTTGGTGGAGGTGCTTCCCGCGTTTGGCAGGATGCAAACAGCATCCATGTCGACCAAATCGGTTATTCTTCCTACGTCTTCGGCGCTGTTCCAGATCAAGCATTGCGAAAATTCATTGAACCATTGCGAGAATATCTACAACCCCTTTCTTCAGGTAAGAATGTCATTGTGGAGTTGGATGATCAAAAAGTCGATCCAAATGATGTTCAGCACTCTTATTGGAGAATGTATTTGAAAAAGCAGCGGGATGGCCTTCGTGAGAAATAAGACGCAGCGACACTTATCCCCCGTACGTCCTGCGCGGAGCATTTCTTCAGATTACTCTTGATGATGCAGAGTTACTCGGCGCGCGGGTCCTTCTCCCTTCGCAAAGGGAGAAGGGTAGGGATGAGGGTCCTTGGGTGGGGTCTCGTCACTGGATCCTCACCCGCCCTCACCCTGCCCGTTTTTTCAGCCAATTCTTTTCATAAGTCTCCTCCAGAGCCCATCCCTCCCCAATATCCTCTGCCAGAATAGGACTCTCTTCGCCTGCCGCGCGCAGTACCGCAGACGCCACGCATTATCCGTCGCTGCCATAAGGATCAGTTCGGCAATGTTTTCCGGTGGGTCATAACTATCGACGTGTTTATCATGTGCTTTGCGTTTTTGTTCGTATTGCTCACGATATGCTGACTGGATTTGCGGATGAATCGACTCATACGCTGTGTGATGGAACTCTGTGCGCGTGTTGCCTGGCTCTACGATCTTCACATGGACGTTGAAGGGACGTAGCTCATGCGCGAGCGACTCGCTAAAACCCTCCACAGCCCATTTACTGGCGCTGTACGCCGCGTACCACGGTATGCCGATGAGGCCGAGGACGGAGGAAATGTTGATGATGGTTCCAGATTTTCGTTCACGCATCATCTTCGCCGCTCGTCGGCTCACTTCCATCAATCCAAACACGTTCGCATCGAACATTTTGCGGATTTCCTCCGGCGGCGTGTCCTCAAAAGGGAGAAGAAGTCCGTAGCCGGCGTTGTTGACGACGCAGTCGAGATTCACACCATCATTATTCAATTGCTCGAAACAACGATTAATCGATATACCGTCACCCACATCAATTTTCGTGGGAATGATAGTGATATTCCTGAATTGTAGAACATCCGGATTCCTACTTCCCGCAAAAACTTTCCATCCGCGCTCAGCAAACAATTCACACGCGGCATGGCCAATACCAGTACTGCAGCCGGTGATGAGGATGCTACGTATCAAGAGGAAAGATGTAAGAGGTAAGAGGAAAATGAAAACATTTTCCATTTTCCACTTACCACTTTCCTCTCACAATCGAAAATTTCAACCCAAGGCGCTCACCGCCGTTTTGTATCCCTCCGGCGTCCCGGTATCAAAACGTGTGCCTTCGAACACGTAGCCGTAGATATCCATGGTTTTTGATTCGGCAATAAGTGCATCAATCAAGCGGATCTCCCCACTACTCCCCTCTTCGATCTTGTGCAGTTTTTCGAAAATCATTTTCGGGATGATGTACTTTCCGACGATCCCCAAATTGCTCGGTGCGTCCTGGGGCTTCGGTTTTTCCACCAGCGACTTCACCTTCCGCAGCCGCTCGTCAGGAGCGGATGTCTGCCACGCGGTATCGATATCCACAATCCCGTACTTGGAGACGAGATCCTTCTCCACTTCCTGCAGGCAGAGCATCGCCGCATTCTTCGGGAAGTCGAGATGTTTGAGGCCCGTTGTCAGTTGCTGCAGACCATTCTCCTTCCCGACGATCAGATCATCACCAAACAGAATCGCGAGCATGTCAGTCGTCACCCAACTGCGCGCCTGGAGCAGCGCGTGCCCGTCGCCCAGCATTTCATCTTGATAGACGACGTGGAAGTTCACGTTGTGATAGCGCGAGAGCTCTTCGAGCATGTGCAGCTTGCCGCGCTTCTTCAGTTCACGTTCGAGCGCGGGCATGTCGTAAAAATACTGCGGGATCATTTCCTTTCCGCGGTTGATCACAAAGCAGATGTCGGTGACGCCGACGCTCAGGCATTCATCAACGAGCAGCGCGATGATCGGTTGATTGCCGATGGGCAGTAATTCCTTGGGAACGACCTTGGTCCACGGAAGAAATCTTGTCCCGAGGCCGGCAACCGGAAGAATGGCTTGTGTCAGCTTCATAGTGGCCCTCCCGCGAGAGGGAAAACCATTCTAAACCCTGCTGCAGTTTTTGACAATTCGCCGTATTTTGAGTACAATGTCCCGATACTTCCGTTCCAAACACACATTATGAGCAGCAAGGCCGATAACGCACTGGAGCACGTTCATAATCTCTACCTCATGCAATTCAAGATGCTCGATTTGCTTCAGCAAGATTTGAGTACGCCCGAGGCGCGGCGCGAGGCGCGGGAGAACATGAAGGAATTCCAACAAATGCTCTCGCGTGCGGACTGGAGGTATATGGGGGGAGAAGATGTTCTCGAATCGCTCAAGAGTCTCCCGAGCGAAATGGAAGTGAAGTTGAAGACCAGCAGGGCGTCAGTCCGGGGAGT
This sequence comes from uncultured Candidatus Peribacteria bacterium, assembly GCA_964449445.1. Lineage (GTDB taxonomy): Bacteria > Patescibacteriota > Gracilibacteria > Peribacterales > Peribacteraceae > JABFSS01. Next base: position 141,281 of record CAYUZT010000002.1, read on the forward strand.
GCACAAGAAGCGGTAACAGAAAAGGGAGCAGGCGTTCCCGCCTGCGGACGCGGGCAAGAATGCCCGCTCCTTTGATCAGGCTTCAGTTATCCTCACCCTTCGACTCGTCCGCCTAGGCGGACTCGCTCAGGGCAGGCTCACAAGAGGAGCAGCTCCGCTTACGCTTCGCTGATTTTTATAATTTTCACCTTCTCCTCTTTCGGGATAAGCACTTTCAGAATGCAATCTTTGCTGAACGTAGCGCGGACTTTGCGGGGGTCAATGGTGCCGGGGAGAGTGATGTTGCGTGAGAACGGCCCCCAGAAACATTCCTGCAGATAATACTGGTCGGCGGGAACGGTATCGGGCATCCGGCGGGTACCGCGGATCGTGAGCACGTTCTCGTTCACTTCGATATCAATGTCACTCAAGCGCACGCCGGCAATGGGCGCACGGATGATCGTGTAGTCGTCCTGATCGTAAATATCGACGGCCAGTTTGCCCGCTCCGGGATCGGCGGGCGGAGAATTTTCCTTTGCGTCTGATTCCCGGCGAGATCCGAAGGAAAAGAGATTCTTTCCGGAACCGTTCTGATTGAGCGCGCTGAAGATGCCGTGAAACGATGAGCCACTCATGGTCACCTATTGTAACAATCCCGCTTGGCAAAGAGCAAAAAGACGAGGTAGCGTAAAGGAAGAGTTGTGATGCTTTCGCTCAGGTGAGTGAGCAGCTACGCTACGGATGCAGATGCGGACTTGCTCCGACAATGCGGATCAGTACAATGCGTCAACTGCACGGCTACTCCATTCCTTTCTCTCTTCCTCATCATGACTCCTGCACAATTGAAGAACGTCATCCGCCGCCTGCGCTTCGAACGAAGCATGACGCAAGAAGAGTTGGCGCTGCGCACGGGCGTCAGCCGCCAGACGATCATGAGTATTGAACGGGGAAAGACCAACCCCTCAATCCTCCTCGCACTCAAAATCGCATCGGCATTGGGAGTAGATGTGGAGCATGTGTTCACCATGGAGGGGAAGTTAGCTCCTGTGTGAGAGTGATTTGGGGAAAATGCCAGATGCCAAAAGCCAAATGCCAGGGAAACATGTGAAGTTTTTTAAAAATACAATTTTTCCAAATTTCCCTGGGTTTTGACTTTTGGTCTTTGGGTTTTTTCTGCGATCCGTATGTCATCCAAAAACAACTGAGGTGACTTCCTCCCCTGCCAGGCGTCCATTCCTATTTTGCAGAGCAGATCCAGCGGCTGATCGGCTACTTCTTTCAGGTGCCCCAGATTGAATCCGATCAGTTTGCGTCCGCGTACCGTTGCTTGAAGGTGCTTACCGCCTTTTCCCACGCAACGGACGTTCTCCATGCACACGCTCTCAATCACAAAGCGCGGCTCGGGATTTCCCTGACCGAACGGTTCCAAAACATTGAGGGAATCACACAGGTTTGCTGTCACGTGTTCGATTGTGAGCGCGCATTCCACGGTCAGTGTTGGGATGAGATTGGAGGGGTCGACGTACTCAGAAACATCGTCATTCAGATGTTTTTGCAGCGCCTGGAATGCGTCATACGGGAACGTGCATCCCGCGGCCATGGCATGTCCGCCGAAGTTCAAGAGAAGTTCCGCGCATCGGGCAAGGCCTGCGGTCATGTCATACCCGGGGACGCTACGCAGCGATGCCGTGCACACGTCTCCCACGAGCGCGGCGACCAGGCTCGGCTTTCCGTACGCCTCGGAAAGTTTTCCGGCGAGCAGGCCGCAGATGCCGGGCGAATAGTCTTCGTGCACAAAGCAGAGGAAGCCTGCGGTCTCCATTTCCCCACGCGGAAGGAGATCTTCCAGATGGGCGGCAACGACGTCCTGCCGATCGCGGTTGAGCGTATCGAGTTCCAGGAGCGCGCTCGCGTCGCCCAGTAGTGCATGGAGCGCGATATGGGGATCCGCCATGCGTCCCGCGGCATTGATCCGGGGCGCCAGCCTAAACGCGATATCGCGGCTCGAGTACGGTCCCTGCAGCCCCGCTTGCATACAGAGGAGCGCCAGAGGGCCCTCACGCAGCTGAGCGAGCGCCAGAAGGCCGCTGTGGGTCAGTGTGCGGTTGCCTCCGCGAAGCTCGACGATATCCGCAATCGTCCCGATCGCGGCAAGCGCGATATCGGTTCCGCGGTCTTCCCAGTCGGTCTTCCCGTCCATCTCTTCCAGCGCGCTCACCAGGCTCCATGCGATGCCCGCTCCGCAGGGAGAAGAATCGAGCGGCGGGGTGGTCAGTTCCGGATGGAGGATGGCATGGGCGGGGGGCAGAATTTCCGCAGGACAGTGGTGATCGAGAATGATCGCATCGATGCCCGCGTCTTTCGCCTGCGTGATCGGTTCCAGCGCCGTGACACCGGTATCCACCGTAATGAGGAGCGTGACACCCGCTTTCCGGAATTCCTCGATGCGCGAGCTCGTCAGTCCGTAGCCTTCGTTCAACCGGTGCGGCAGCCGCACGACGGGTTGCACGCCGCGCCTGCGCAGGAAGCGGACGAGCAGAGAGGTCGAGGTGATGCCGTCGCAATCGTAATCGCCAAAGACGCCGATCGTTTCTCCGGATGCTATCGCATCTCTGATCCTCGTCGCGGCTTTCTCGAAGTCGCGGAAGTGTCGCGCATCGTGCCCGAACTGTTCCAGGATTTCGCCTGCCCCGAGCGCATCGATTCCGCGTCTCTGCAGAAGCGTCTCTGCCAGAGAATGCGTCCGAGGAGCGCAATCACTCATCATCCATCGCTTGCCGGTGAGCGACAATCGTTCCATGAGGGAACGGTAGCAGAGGAAAAGGAACCCACCATAAAGCAAAAAGGTTTCTTTTTACCATGAATGAGATTATGGCTTACAGAAGAGGTTTAGGACGTTCCATAGGGGTGTGGAACAACAGGAAAAAATGGTGAAATGGTTACATGGTTAATCGGCTAACCATTCAACCATGTAGCCATTTTCTTTTGTTATTCCTGCACAAACCTCTGGAGCATCCTCGCCCTCCGCAGTGTCCATAGTACAGCAGCAACCATCGCAATCACGCTCAGGACGGCAGCGGGGCCCGTTTGTGCGAGCGGCTTATCGGACTGCGTCTGCGCGATCGTGGATGCCAGGATGCTATTTTGCTGTGCGAGTCGTGCGAGCAACCGCGCGGTCAGAGGATCAAGACCGCCGTAGTTCTGCGGTGGAGGAACGAAGTCCTGAAAGTCTTCGGTGATAGCGGGCTCGAATTCGGGTGGCGGCAAGCCGTCATCGTGCACGGGATCCCACGGTTCCTGGATAATCGACGGATGTCGGTCCATGCGCAGCTGCTGCTCGAGGTCCGCGGACCACTGCGCGCCGCGCTGGTGGCTGGGCACGAGGAAGGCCCCATCGTTTTCCAGAAGGACATCTTCGGCAGTCATGTACGACTGCGCGATCCCCGTGAGAGGAGCACAGAATCCGATCAGTGCGACGGTGATGAGGAGTCGTGAACGCATCATAGTAGTATAGCGAAAAAGGGGTGTTTCAGCAATCCTTCTTCCCGCTCAAAAGACAGTTGTAATAGCGCTGATCGTCCTGAATACCATCTCCGAGCGAATCGATTTTCCGGGGGTCTGTTTCCTTCCCATCCACTTTGCCGTTGAGATTGCGGTCTTCCCCGTTGCGGGTGCCGTAGGAAATGTTCACACACTTATCGCCTCTATTGTCCTCACAGATTTTGCGGAATTTGTCGTCCTGGCATTCGCCGTCGCACAGACCGTCTCCGTCGGAATCCTTCAGGTTGGGATTCGTCTCGCCAAAGTCCAGCCGACCGTTCTGATTGGTATCTTCAATACCGTCCAGCAGCCCGTCGCCGTCGGTATCGCGTCGCGTCGGGCTGGTTCCCGACCGCACTTCAGTCCAATCCTGCAGTCCGTCTCCGTCGGTATCCGGATTTCGGACATCGGTCAGGTACTGCCGCTCCAGTTGGTTATTGAGCTCGTCACCGTCCTCATCGCTGCCGATCGGCAGTTCCTTCTCCGTCATGATGTAGCACGTCATGCCCCCGCGGAAGAGATCCAGTTGATGGCGGATGGCGTTCACCCTGATTTGCTGTGGCCGCAGGCGCGGCGGCTGGAACGGAGTAACCCGGTTCAGCGCATCCTCCCGCGCTTTCCGCCATGCACGTTCGGCTTCCGAGAGGAAAATTTTCCCGGGAAATCCGACGCTCTGCCGCAAATTCTGCGGATCGTTTTCCTCGGGGAAGCAGTAGCCCCAGTAGCGGATGTAACTGCCGCGGTGTCCCAGGAGCACCTCGCGGTTGATCGTGTCTATGGTCGGGGGAATGTGAAAGAACACGTGCCTCCCTTGTGGAATGGTGGCTCCGCTGCCAATGTCCACCGCGCTCAAGGTTTTCCAGTTTCCCGTCGACTGCTGCCGCTGGATGATGCGCGCCTGCAAAGAGGAACTGATGGACGGGAGTAGAGTGATAGCGCCAAAGAGCGCCGTTACCATACCGAGTGACAGCGCAGACCACATGCCGGCAACAATTTTTGGGTGTTTCATGGTTTCTCCCTATTATACCATACTTCCATGCCCCGCGACTACTACTCCGTCCTCGGCCTTTCCCGTGATGCCTCGGCGGACGATATCAAGCAGGCGTATCGAAAACTCAGCAAGGAATGGCATCCCGACAAGCATAAAGGCGACAAGAAGGCGGAGGAGAAATTCAAGGAGATCAACCAGGCGTACGAGGCTCTCAGTGATTCCAAGAAGAAGCAGATGTACGACCAGTTCGGATCTACGGGACCGGGCTCGGGCTCGGGACCGGGCGGATTTGGAGCGGGATTTGGAGGATTTGATTTTTCAGGATTCGCGCAGGGGGGCGAGAGCATTAATTTCGGCGATCTGTTCGAAGGATTTTTTGGCGGCGGCGGAAGGCGCAGCCGGTCTGCGCGCGAAGAGCGGGGTGCCGATCGCGAAGTCGCCATCGCGATAGACTTCGCCGATGCGGTTTCGGGCATCAAGCAAACATTCACGCTGCGAAAACTTGTTCCCTGCTCGCAGTGCGCCGGTTCCGGCGCCGAAAAAGGCAGTGAACTTGTCACGTGCAAGGAATGCGGGGGCACGGGGCAGATTGTTCGCACGGTCCAGTCCTTCTTTGGCGCGGTGCAGCAAGCGAGCATCTGCCCGCGCTGTCATGGATCGGGGAAAGTACCCGAGACGCCATGCAAGAAGTGCTCCGGCGAAGGACGAATCGCGGACGACGCGACGGTGACGATCGATATCCCCGCCGGCATCGACGATGGGCAAACACTCCGCGTGCGCGGCGAAGGCGACGCGGGCAGACAGGGGGCGCCTGCGGGAGATCTCTACGTTCGCATTCAAGTGAAGCCCGATCCTCAGTTCATGCGTGACAGTGACGATGTCAGAACGACAGTGACGATCAGCGTTCCCGATGCGATCCTGGGTACGGAGATTCCTGTGGAGACCGTTTTAGGCTCTGTACAGCTGAAAATACTGGCAGGCACGCAGGCAGGACAAATTTTTCGCATAAAAAATAAAGGGATGCCGATCTTGAATACCAGCAGGCATGGAGATCACTTTGTCACAGTGAACGTAGATATCCCGAGTAAGCTCAGTAGAGAGGAGAGGAAGTTAGTGGAGGAGTGGAAGCGCTTACAAAAAGGGTGACAAGGGTAATAGGGGTGACAAGAGTAATGAGAGACACCCTTGTCCCACTTGTTTCCCTTGTCACTCTCAGATATCGAGATTTTCCAGCCCATCATCCTTCGCCATCACGGGCGAGAGCTCTTCGCTGCTGCCCGCGGCATTCGTGCCCCCGGCGGATTCGTCTTTCAGTCGCAGGACGATCTGGCGGTAATCGCCTTCGCCCACGCTCTCCGTCATCAGGTCGCTCAGTGTCGGCGTGTTCGCGATATGCAGATGCACGATGCGGCGGAAGTAGGGACTCATCGGGGGCAGCGCGATGCGCGAGCCAGTGCGCCGCACAAAATCCGCCTTCTGCTCGGCGATCTTGCACACTTTGTCTTCCTGCATGCGCCGATAGCCATCCACGTCCACTACAATGAACGGACTCTTCTCCAGTCGTTCTTTGCTACGAACAATCGACTTCACCAGATGCTGAAGTCCATTGAGCGTCTCGCCATGCCAGCCAATGATGCGGCTTGCCGAACTGCTGATGATATCCACGCGCGTGATGCCGCCGTCTTCATCCGTCACATTGATCGCATCAAAGGGGAGCGAGAGGAAGGTTAAGAGGGAGCCGAGAGTGGATTCGATGAACTTCTTGTCCATGTCCGAGTCGGGAATGATGGCGGGAGGATAGCACGTCGGCAGGAAGCCGAGGAAGCCAAAGAAGCCAATGATGACAAGGAAAAGGAAATAGGGGAAAAACACGATGACCAGGAAATCATTTGCATCATTTTTTTCTTGTACGTCCTTGTCTTCCTTTCTTTGGCTTCCTTGCCTTCGTAGGCATCGTTGGCTTCTTTCGAAAAGACCCCCTTACGGAGGCCTCTTCCATTTCCAATTATGGATTCAAATTATCGAACAGCGTCCTTCAGCGTCTTGCCAGCCTTGAAGGACGGAACCTTCATCGCGGGGATGGAGATTCTCTGTGTCGGATTGCGAGGGTTCACACCCATGCGCGCAGCGCGGTGGCTGAGCTTGAAGGTGCCGAATCCGGTGATGGTCACCGGGGTGCCCTTCTTCAGGTTCTTCACAACAATGTTGATGACGGCCTGGAGCGCGTCGGCTGCAGCACGCTTGGTGATGCCTGCGGCGTCCGCGATCGCGGCGATCAGATCCTGCTTGGACATAAAGGAAGTGGGGAAATGAAGTAGATGCCGCGAACTGTACCCCCGTTTTCCGCTTGCGCAAGCCATCACAAACGAGTTTTCCGCTTGCGCAAGAGATAAATGAATGGAAATGGCTGTATGAAAGCAAAATTCCTGAGCACCAAAGATGATCATGTTTCAGAGGTTTTTTGACAGTGCACCACTCCTCTCTCTAGTCTGCGTCGACTCACTAGAGTCAATGCGCCCAGAAAGGCCGCGCTTCATACTACTTATGCCCAAGCACTTAGTCATTGTCGAAAGTCCCGCGAAGGCCAAGACCATCAAACGGTTTTTGGGAAAAGACTACGACGTCGAGGCGAGTATGGGGCACATCCGCGACCTGCCGTCCAACACCATCGCCGTCGATACCGAGCACGACTTTGAACCCGAGTACGAAGTGCCGGAGGAGAAGAAGACGGTGGTGAAAAAACTGAAAGATGCGCTCAAAGATGCGGATGACCTCTGGATCGCGACTGATGAAGATCGTGAAGGGGAAGCCATCGGTTGGCATCTCTGTCAGGTATTAAAGGAGGATCCCAAGACAGTCAAACGTATCGTCTTCCACGAAATCACGAGCACGGCGATCAAAGAGGCCGTGGAGAATCCGCGCAAGATCAACATGAAGCTCGTCGATGCGCAGCAGGCCCGGCGCGTGCTCGACCGTCTCGTCGGCTACACGCTCTCGCCGTTCCTGTGGAAGAAGGTCTACCGCGGACTCTCCGCGGGGCGCGTGCAGTCGGTCGCCGTGCGCATCATTGTGGACCGCGAGCGCGAGATCAAAGCGTTCACGCCCGTGGAGTACTGGTCCATCGATGCACTTCTGGAAAATGGAGTTCAGCAACAATTCACCGCACAGTTCAGCAAGAAAGACGGCAAGAAGTACGAACTGGGGAGCGAAGCAGACGTGAAACACGTCTTGAGCGATCTTGAAGGCGCCCAGTATCAAGTCGCGTCCGTCGAAGAGAAAGAACTCAAGCGGACTCCCCCTCCCCCATTCACTACCTCGACACTCCAGCAGGAAGCGGCGCGCAAACTCGGCTTCTCGGTCCGGCAGACGATGGTGATTGCCCAGCAACTCTACGAAGGCATCAGCATGGGCAAGGGCGAAGGCCACACCGGCATCATCACCTACATGCGTACCGATTCCGTCAATCTCAGTCAGAAGGCTTTGGACGATGCCAAGCGGACGATCGAGCAGCAGTACGGGCGTGAGTACGTGATCGCCGAACCCCGCAAGTACAAGACGAAATCCAAGAGCGCGCAGGAAGCGCACGAAGCCATCCGTCCTACCGAAATCGAGCGCACGCCCGCATCACTCGAAAGCGTGCTCGATCACCAGCAGCTCAAGCTCTACACGCTCATCTGGAACCGAACGATGGCAACACAGATGGCCGGGGCGGAACTCAAGCGCGTGGGGGTCGATATCGCGGCTAAAAATTACACCTTCCGCGCGACAGGACAGACCGTCGTCTTCGATGGCTTCCTCCGTCTCTATCAAGAAGGTAGAGATGAAGGTGAAGTTCGGCAGGAAGATGAAGCTGATGATAACGAGAAGTTCCTTCCCCCTCTCAAGGAAGGAGAGCAGGTCAAGCTCACCGAGCCGCTCAAGACCGAACAGCACTTCACCAAACCGCCCCCCCGGTACACCGAGGCGAGTCTCGTCAAAAAGCTGGAAGAAGAAGGCATTGGCCGCCCGAGCACGTACGCGCCCACCATTCACACCATCCAGCAGCGCGGGTACATCATCAAGGACGGCAAGCAGCTCGTGCCCCAGGACGTCGCGTTCATGGTGACGGATCTGATGGAAGAACACTTCCCGAACATCGTCGATCTGCAATTTACCGCGCACATGGAGCAGTCGCTCGATGATATTGCCGAGGGGAATCACAAGAGCAGCGAGTTCCTCCGCGGTTTCTATGCGCCATTCAACGCGCTCGTCATTCGCAAGACGGCGGAGATCCAGAAGAGCGATGTCATGAAGGAACGCGAACTCGGCATAGAACCCAAGAGCGGATTGCCCGTCATCGCGCGCATCGGCAGATTCGGGCCGTACGTGCAGCTGGGCAGATTTGAGCCGGTAGAAAAGAAACCCAAAAGCGCAGGTCTTCCCTTCGACAAAGCTCAGGGCAGGCGATCTGCGGGCAAGGGGCACAAGGGTGAAAAGGATAGTCGACCCGCGGAAAAGAAGCCGAAACTGAAGAGTGCGTCGCTTCCCAAGAATGTGCTGATCGACAACGTCACGCTGGAACAAGCTCTGGGGCTCCTCAGCTTCCCTCGCGAGCTTGGCGTGCACGACGGAAACACCGTCACGGTCTACCTCGGGCGCTTCGGGCCGTACCTCAAGGCGGGAGATGCCACTGTCACGCTCCCCAAAGACCGCGATCCGGTCACCATTCAACTGAATGACGCCGTCACACTCATGGCCGAAGTGCAGGAGGCTAAAAAGAAGGCTGCAACGCCTCTCAGGACGCTCGGCGACGATCCGATGACCGGAGCACCCATTCTCGTCAAAGACGGCCGCTTCGGGCCGTACGTGACCGACGGCAAGACCAACGCCTCGCTCGGGAAGAAGCGAGACCCGCAAACGATCACGCTGGAAGAAGCTGCAGACCTTCTCGCGAAGAAACGTATCCGCGGACCGAGTAAGTGGAGAAAGAGAAGCTGAGCTCCCTGTTCAGGCGGGGAGCACCAGCGTGAACGTCGTCCCGGCTCCTTCCTGTGAAACGAAGGAAATCTGCCCGCCAAGCAGTCGTGTCAGCAGGTGGACCAGGTAAAGCCCCAAACCCGTCCCGCTCGTTTCCTTTTTCACGGCGTTCTCCGCACGGAAGAATTTTTTGCGGAAGACGTGTTCCTGCTGCGCCTGCGGAATCCCCATGCCCGTATCCTGAATCATAATCTCTACTCCCCTCTCTGTTTTCCGGCTGATGAGACGGATGATGCCGGCTTCCGGGGTGTATTTGATCGCGTTCCCCAGAAGATTTCCCACAAGTTCCTGCAGGAATTTTTCATCCGTCGTTACCGTCAGCTCCGCAGGACACACGCAGGAGACGGTCTGGTATTTTTTTTCGTAGTCCTGGTGGTGCATCTGCATGAGATCGAGCAAAAAATCGCTGAGAGGGATGCTCTCGTGATGCGGTACTATCTCGCCGGCTTCAATCGCAGAAATTTGCAGCATGGCATTGATCGCTTCCGCCATGTGCTTCGCGGATTTCTTTCCTTCTTCAAGGAGTTCTTTCTCCTCCAGTGTTGCCGGCGCTTCCTGCTGCTCCAGTTCATTGAAAATCCAGCGGATGGTCGTGAGCGGTGTCCGCAGCTGATGGGAAGCGAGCGACATAAATTCCGATTTCATCGCATCTGTCCGGTGCTCGCGCGTCACGTCGCGGTACAGGAGCAGATATCCCCAGAAAATTCCCTGCTCGATGATCGGGAGATAATCCCGCAGAAATATTCGTCCATCGTGGAGATGTAACTTCTGGTTGCAGTGGGTGCCGCGCGTGATTGTGAGCGACTGCAGCATTGATAGTTCGGCATCAGCCTCATGCACCTGGTTCATGCAGGTCTTAATCCATTGCCATCCGTTGCTGCCTACAAGTGTGGCGGCCGCCTGCGGTAATGCGAAGAATTCGCAGAACGGATTGTTGATCGCCACGATCCGGTCCTGTTCATCGATCACGACCGCGGCAAACGGCAGGCGCGCGATAGTGGAATGCAGCCGCTCCAGGTTCGCGCGTACCCGCTCCTGGGCGGATTTCTGTTCGTGGATGTCGGTGCACGTTCCAAACCATCGCACGATCACTCCGGCGTCATCGCGAACGGGAATGGCACGGCCGAGGTGCCAGTGGTACGTGTTCGATTTTTTTTCGAGCAATCGGTACTCGATCTCGTACATCACTCCCGCGTCGCGAGCCTTCTCCCACTCTACGGCACACCGCTCAATGTCATCGGGATGCATCACCGCTTGCCACCCACCCAGCTTCACCGCCTCCTCACTGGTAACGCCGCCATAATCCAGCGCGCGTTTGTTGTAGTAATCAATATTCCCCTCGAGACCCGCGGACCACACAATTTGCGGGAGTGCATCGATCAACTGCTCCAGTCCAATGGACTGCGGAAGCAGTGGGAGCATCGGATCAGGCAAGGCAGCCTTACGTGCCTTCTTAGGCACCGAAACGGCCAATGGGTTCTTTTTTGCCTTCATGAAGGCGAAGTATATCATAGCTTCCTTGTGGGCAGCTTTCCGCGTGCACAAGGGGAATTTCCTTTCTGTATGGATCACTCTCCCCCGACTGCCGATGGACAAGAACAAGCTCCAGGCATGTTCCACGGCATATCCCCACGGTTGATTGTCGACAGACTTCTGCAATCGGAGAGCGTTCATCCCGAAGAAGACCCACCGCTCCATGAGTTCGGACTCGGTCAGCTCAGAAAATTTTTAGAACATGAAAAATTGATTCCCACACAATTGCATATTGCCGATGCGGACTCGCCGATATTCAGAGAAATTATGCGGCTCTACAATGAAAAATTAATCTCCCCCAATGCCGTTATTAATCAGGCAATGGGGTATCACAGTGCTTTTCGAAGGGGTCTGAGAGGAGGAGGATTAATCACTCCCATGGAACGAACACCCGGAGAGGCAGCGGCCTTGAGAAAATTAGAGAAAAAGTCTCCTTCTGCAGAATTAATGGTAACCTCGTGGCGTCCGAGTCCAAAACAAGCAAATGAACTAAAGACGATTCCCTATAAAGAGGAAAACAAAAATCACTTCACTCATAAACCCAAATCTTTCTCTATTGCCGAAGAGCTCTTACGACAAGCAAACGGGACAGCAACATTTCCCATGTATTTGCATGAATATGACCGAGCCGTCGAATGTCCCATTCCCGGTCGTTTTTTTATTCATGGCTTTCAATCACCCGGAAAAACCCAGTTAAAAGCATGCATGTGGTCCAGATGGCCTCCCAAGAAATCGGATTATCAAATAACCGAAGAATATGAAGACGATCTGGCTCTGTACGTCCAATACATGAGATATAAATTTAAAGGCATTAACCCGGATCCCAATAGATGGCAAGGAACGGTAAAGGAGGAGCTCTTCGAGAATATGATGTTTATTGATACCCTTATCGGAGATACAAACGCCCGTGGTGCGCCACTTCTCGCGTTGTGGTTACTGCTCAAAATTCTCACAGAAGAACCCAATATAGACCGACTGTTCTTTGATCAATTCAGTGGAGTGCGCGCGGATCCACATAACCAAGAATCTCTCATGCGAGGAACAAATCCTGCGGAACTTTTCGCGCAAATCGGAGGCTTGGATATCATCGCGCAATACCTGGAATGGCCTCCTGTCATTGTCCCGCGAGAACTGGATAAAAAAACGATCAGGAAGGCAGTGGATGTCCACAAGAAGGCAAATAGTGTGGGGATAATACGGACCAAAGCACAACAAGTGCTCCGAAAAATTTTGGCACAAAGACCGCCATTCAAAAACATCGTCTTCCTGCAAAGTATGTGGAACAGACGAATGGAAGAAGTGACTGCCGTGATTGCAAATTACTTGGGATATCTTGCGAAAGACCATGCGCTGAGGGGGAGAAATTGAATATAAGGAGAGCACCGCCTATGCTGATATCCTGATATTCTCCTTCCAGACCTAGGCGCGTAGCTCAGCTGGTAGAGCACAGGTCTCCAAAACCTGGGGTCGTAGGTTCGAGCCCTACCGCGCCTGCCACTTGCAAAAAATTATAATGGTTATATAATAATCATTAGCCCAACCATGACGGTTTGGCAGTTTCGCTAATGCAAAATGTACAGATTCAGGCTCTCCTCGGTCCCGCTTCCATCAACGTGCGTGCAAGCTGGATCATGAACACGACCATGATGGCGGTGACGAATTCGCCGATGATGGCGCTCACAAAGACGCCGAGCACCGATCCCAAAATGCCCATCAGGATTTTTGTGACCAGTATGGCAGCGATCCCGGTGACGATTCCCACAGCAAGACAGTTGCCGACAATCTTCCCCCAGCGGCCACGGGTGTGGTGGTAGCTTTTCGTCGCGCTGTCTAAAACGCCTCTGTGTTCCTCAAGCAGATAGAGAGGAGAGAGCACGAATCGAGGTCCGACGATAATGGCGATAATTACTCCAAGGAATGGAATCCACAGGAAGCTTCGCAGGAACAGCCATAGCCATAAGCCGATGAGCGGGACAAGCGAGCCCGCGGTTGCCTGTGCTGCCTTCATGGGATCTTTCATGCGTCGCACGGCAATAACCAGGAAGAACGATTTTGCAATCAGTCCAATGAGCAGTGTGATCAGGAACATCAGTCCGAGGGAGGGAAGCATCGCGCGGAACGCGCCGCCTATTGCGCCCATGTTGTTCATCGCATCCGCGGCAATCTGCCTGCCCATCACTTCGAATTCCTGCTCCTCGGCTTCCGTTAGTTCTCCTTCCTGCATTTTGACCAGCAGTTCTTCCATCCGCGGATTCGTCCGTTCCATGCGGTCTTCAAATCCTTCCAGTTGCATCTTCCAGCCCTGCGCCTGCGATCCTACCAATGCTAATCCGACTCCCTGTGTCAGAACGCCGAATACTACCGCACCCGTCACAAGAACGGCGAGGTGAGTTTTGCAGAACGTTACAGTGTCAGAAACGAGAATGCCGAGGGGCTTGGTCGATGCCATAAAAAGAAGGGAGGGAAATTACTAAACACTATACGTTCTCTTTCCAAGCCAATCCATATGATTACGGATGTCGCTTCTTCAGAGAGTTTTCGATTCTCAAATCATAACCAATACCACTGCGCCCGCCAGAAGGTACGCATGGACATTCTGCGCAGCAGGGTGAAGCAGAACTACCGTCATGAGAATGCGTTGAGGACCCCACAGCGCACAAAAAAATTCATAGCATCAAGACTTCTGCGTATTTGTTCAGCGGCGATCCTCTCGTTGTGTACGGGGTAATTGAAGTCTCGGTCAAAGGATTCTTGGTGGAGGGAAATGTCTCTCTGCACAGCAAGTATGCTGTGCCATATAGCCTGCCATTCCTGCCCTTTCAAAGTCTTGATGAATCCGAGTCCCCCCGTCATCATGAATAATTGATTGTCGTCGCAGTGCAGGCCTTCATATCCTGTATACAGCTTCCGGATGGCTGGTCCAAGATATGTATCGCGCAATATATTCATGGTTTCAACGATGCGAAAGCATTCGCCAATGATTGGCATATTGCCACACGTACGCACGACCAAACTGTGGGTTTTCTCGTGATTGAGCGCTCTCCTTCCGGCGGAACGCAGCAGAAGTAAAGTGCCGCCCAGATGGCCACTTTCGCTGCGAATCTTTTCCAATTTTCTTAACATGGCTGCTCTGTCAGCGGGTTTTTCCAGGACGTTGGTGGCGTCGGGATCGATAAAAGACAACAGCTTCTGCATATCTCGTTCCAGGCCATTCCTCATTGACCCGTGGTGATTGGGCACGGGGAGACGGAGATGATCATTGTTGATATCGATACCAGTACCGCCCTGTTCGAGGAAAGCACGCCAATGTTCTTTCGCAATAGTATGGCGATGAATGTAGATGGGAATGGAAGGAAGGTTCTTCGGTGAGAAGGCGTCTAGAGCAACCATCAGTGCCTCGGTAAATTCCGCTTTGCCGCATGGCCTTCCTTCCCATGCCAATACGTTATCTGGAATCTCGTAGGCCGTGGCGAACTTCCCAGCTTCGTCATTGTTCCCGTCCAATGACATCAGGTTTTTCTGAACGCACTTGGCATAATCTCTTCGTACTTGTTCCAATCTTTCAAAGGCCGCATATGCAGCGAGCTCTTTAGGTTTAAGAGAAAGGCGCAACCATTCCATATCCATCAGATCTCCGAGTGCAGATGCTTCGTTCCGATAGGCCATGTGCAGCGCATCGCCCAGCGCACTGATACCGCAGGGCGTTGTCATTTCCATCCTTTTCGTTATTCGTTCCTCTACGGAAAGATTGTCGCGACTTGATAATGACTGCAAGGCCAGACGGTCTTGGGTAGCATAGGAACGTGTTTTGGTGGCAGGCCAGGGACCCACCATCTTTTCGTCGGCATATGTTTTGTTCCCTCTTCTTTGAAATTCGTTGATGAGAAAAATGCCTTCGGGAGGCATGCCTCCCTCAAGCTCCTGTTGCCGATAGAGCTCCATAATCTCCAAGCCAGGCATATCGTGGAAAAATTTGGCATAGGAAGCATTCGGCGGATCAGACAACAACTCCTGCACCACATTCATCGTGTCTCTTTCATCTTCCGGTAGCCACTCGGGGGTTTCCATTCTTGAAAAAAGAAGGATATAGACAAATTATCAATATTATTTTATTAATGTATCAAATATTATCAACAATATATAAAATAATATTGATTTTCTCTTTTATATAAGCTAAAATTGCTATGTCGGTTTTTTCCGACAACATGAAATGGATGACCTTTTCTCCCACTTCGGCCTCACAAAGAAAGAAGCAGACACATTCTTAAAACTCCTCTCACTCGGGGCTCAGCCCATCAGTGTTGTTGCAAAGCATGTGGGCATCCCACGATCGTCCATGTATTTCGTCATGGAGAAGTTGAAACGCCGCCGACTCATTGAGGAATTTGAACGTGTCGGCATCAAGTATGTGAAATGTATTCCGGCGAAGAGCATCGCCGATGTGTTGAAAGCTGAAGAAAGGAACATCAAGCAAGTATTCCTTCTTTTGCAGGAAAAATTGCCGACATTGGAGGCAGTAGAAAATACTCTGAGCGTCACACCGAAAGTGAAATTCTCCGAAGGGAAAGAATCCGTGATGAAGATGTACGAATCATTGATGCATGAGAAGGAACTCTACGTTTTTTTCAATCCTGAAACGGTCAAGCGCATGATGCCGTCCTATCTCAATATCATTCATGAAATTGTGAAGGAACACGGCAGCACTGCAAAGGAAATCGCTGTCGATTGCGCAGAAGCAAGAGCGTACAAGCGGAGATTCCACTCAATGAGGCATCATATAAAACTTCTGCCGAAGGGCGTAACTTTTCTCTCCGATTCCATTATTTGCAAAGAGCGCATTTGCATGATGAGTTATGGAGAGCATCAGATCGCGGCTGTGGAGATTTTCAGTCCGACGCTGGCATCGACACAACGGGCGATTTTTGAGCAGGTGTGGAATTCATTACCCAGTTAATTCCTTCACCATTCTCTGTGCGTCCTGATTTCCAGGATCCATTCTCAGCACCTGTTTCAGGAGATCTCCCGCTCTCACAGGATCTGTTTTAAGCACATGTGCTGCCAGCGCAGTCATGATCCTTGGATCATCAGGGCTGAGAGCATTAGCTTTCTCCAGACTTGCGAGTGCTTCTTCTGATTTGTGCTGCGCATCAAGAATGAGTGAGAGGTTATACAGCACGCCTTCCGTGTTCGGATTCCACTGCAATGCCATCCGGAATTGCTCCTCTGCCTCCTCCGTCTTCCCCTCTTCCAGGAGCAAGCTCCCCAATTTGTTCCGCGCAGAGACGTACGAGGAATCCATCTCGACCGCCTTGCGGTACTTTTCCATCGCGGCGGGGATGTTTTTTTCGTACTCATCCAGCACTCCCAGTGCAACGAGCGGCTCGGGGTTGAGTGGGTCGAGTGTCTGTGCGGCAATGAACTGCTCTCTGGCATCGTCCACCCGCCCGACTTTCGCGTACACCGTTCCCAGGCCCATGCGTAGCTGGACGTCATCGCCGTACCCAAGGCCGTCGCGCAAAAGCTTGATCGCCTGATCGTATTTTCCGCTTCTGCGAGCCATGGAGGCGAGCGATACGCGCGCGGCGATCGATTCGGGGTGGAGCCGTAGAGTATTTGCAAAGAGGCTTTCGGCGGAGTCCCAGATGCGCGTCTGGAGAGATGACAGCACGCATAAGATGATGACGAGGGGGACGCCGATGGATGCAAGCAATCTCTGTGATGGCATTCTCAGACGTGAGCGCTCACTCCACCCGTGAAGCGCCATCGCAACAATCAGGAAAAATCCGATCGAGGGAAGGTACGGATACCGGTCCGAGGCAAAGTACATCTCCCCTCCCTTGTGAAAGTTGATGAAGGTGGGAGCAAGAGTCACGAGGAAAAATGCGACGCCAAACATGATCCATCGATTCCATCGCAGGGAGAACACGGTGAATCCGATCAACATCAACACGATCAGCACGGGAACAATGAATGCAGATTCCAGAAGACTGATTGCACCACGATAGGGATAGAACACTCCCAGATGAATCGGTAGGAGAAGTTTCTGCAGGTAGAACACGGTGCTTTTGGCTGCCATCAGGGCTGTCTCCCACGTTGTGTGATGCGAGAGAATACGTTCTTTTCCTGCAGTAGCTACGACCAGAAAAATTCCGGAGAGCATCAGGTAGGGAATCTTCTCCATGAGAATTTTCCAACTCCACTTCCGGCGTTCCATGAGCAGGTCACTCAAGATCAATGCGACAGGCAACGTCATCGCCATCACCTTGGAGAGGAGGGCTAATAGGAAGGAGAGAATGCTCAACACGTACGTTGTAGGGGCGTTGTGTGCAACGCCCTTTCTGTAGTGGAGATACGCGATGAACGAGAGAAGAAAAAAGAACGTCGACAGCAGGTCCTTCCTCCCCGCAAGCCACGCGACGGCTTCGGTATGCAGCGGATGGACGGCAAACAGGAGCCCTGCAACCAGCGCCACATGTCGTTTCTGTGTGAGGAGCAGAAGCAGCCATGCGACAAGGAGAGCGTTGCCCGCGTGCAGCAGAATGTTTGTGAGGTGATAGATCCACGGCCGCAATCCTCCGATCAAATAATTCACCTGATAACTGACGAACGTCAGCGGAATGTAGAGCTCCGGATCGTACGTTGTGAAGACCGTACGAAGATTTTCTGGCGTCATGCCCCGTACCGCCAGGTTATGAGTGATGAGCAGATCATCATCGAGGGGGGCGAAGTCCTGCAAAAGAGTTCTGCCGAACGCAAGAAACGTCACGGCCAGAAAAAGACCGATAATCAGGAATACGTAACGAGGCTGGGGGAATGTGATGGTCTCCATGGGTCCTGATTGTAGCGCGTCCGAGCTTGACTGATGCTTAGCTGAGTTTCCTATATCCATTCTCTGCATGGCTCAGAATGCGAAATTTTGGTATCATAGTGAGAAATGCACATCGAACTTCATATTCCGCGTCCGGGGACGGCTCTCCTCGCTGTTGCCGCAGTCTCGGGCTGGGCTCTCTACTTCCATCCTGCAGCCGATCAGGCTGCTGCGGTCATCGAGGCTTCTCCCATGCAGACGACGGAACTGGCCTCTCCCGTTGACGCTGTTATGCCGGCTCCCGCAGAGGAAATCACCGATCTTGATGAACTTCTTGCTGCACGCGGTCCGGGTAATCCCATGAATGAAGAGGAACTGACGGGTCTGACACAGGCGGAAATTCGTATGAAGAGGGCGCGCGCGGAGCAAGACTTCCTCCGCCAGCGCGATGCGATTATTCGCGATCAGCTTAAGAGTCTTCAGAAGGAACGCGAAGTCCTGGGCCCGAACGTGGATCCCGCGATCGAGGAACAATTCCGCCAGAGCGTACGACTCATCACGTCGCTGGCGCGATACCGGCAGAAGGCCGAACAGTTTCTGCTCATGTCGTACCGGCAGGAATGGGAATCCGAAGAGCGCGCAATGGTGGCTGCAACCGGCGCGCCCAAGAAAAAAGTCTCTCTCTTCTGGCCGATTGAGCCGAAGATCGGCATCTCCGCGTACTTCCTCGACGAAGGCTACAAGGAGCGTTTCAAGGTGGAGCACTACGCGATCGATATTCCCGTGGAGCAGGGAACAGTTGTTCTCGCGGCGGCTCCCGGCATTGTGAAGGACGTCGTCAACCACGGACTCGGTTACAATTACGTGACCGTCGATCACGGCGGGTACGCGACGGTCTACGGGCACCTGAGCCAGTTCAACGTGCGCGCGGGCGAACGTCTGAGGGCAGGGTCGAAGATCGGACTCTCTGGCGGCATGCCGGGACTGCCCGGTGGCGGACTGTCAACAGGTCCGCATCTCCACTTTGGTCTCTACGTGAAGGGGGTCCCGGTGGATCCGCTTAAATATCTGCCGAAGTATCGGGGGTAAGTATTGTTTTCGCGTACGCATCCGTCATGCCGGCGACGTAGTCCTTTACGCCTTCCGGAAGCGAACTCCCCGTGCGTTTTTGCAGCGCCAGAACTTTGTCCGAGGGATCAGAGAAAAATTTTTCGCATAGTGCAATCACGGAGGCTTTTCCATCCGTACTTGCCTCCAGGACGCGCGGATGTTCGTACATATGCGTCCACAGGAATCCGCGCAATTCTTTCAGCTGCACTTTCATGTCTTTGGACGGGAAGCCGTCGTGGTCATAGGCGTCCGTTACCAGTAAATGGATCAGGCTGCCTCTCAGAGACGTACCGCGTTCCCGCGCGCGGTCAGTTGCCATGCGGGCAAGTCGCACCCCGTCCAGTTGCTCCTGGGTGAAGAGCTCCGCGCGCAATCCATCTTCGCAGTCATGTCCGGTGTAGGCGATTTCATCGGCGAGGTTTACGAGTTCCGCCTCGCGACCGAGAGGCTTTGGCCCGTGCTTCTGCAATCCTTCCAGCACTTCGCGATTGAGGTTGAGTCCCGGATACAGGGATGAATGTTCTTCCAGCAGCGTCACCACGCGCAGCGATTGCTCGTTATGTTCAAAACTGCCGTCATGCGCTCGCATCCATTCATCCAGAGCGGATTCCCCCGCATGGCCGAACGGCGGATGGCCCAGGTCATGCGCGAGCGCGATGCACTCAGCGAGATCCTCATTGAGTGAGAGCGTCCGCGCCATATCGCGACTGATCTGCGCTACCTCCATCGTGTGCGTGAGACGCGTGCGGTAGTGGTCTCCTTTTCCGGCGACGAACACCTGCGTTTTGCCTTTCAACCTCCGGAATGCTTGCGAGTGAATGATCCGATCGCGGTCCCGCTGGAACGGGAATCGCGTTTCATCTTCCGGTTCAGGGTAGATGCGCCCTAGTGTCCCCTGATGCGGTACTGCAGTGGGGGCGAGGATGGCATTGGCCTCGGCCATTCGCTCAGACAGGGATTTCATGTGGGTATTGTAGCGTTGTGGCATCTTTCCATGAACATGCCCAAAGGCCGCCGGGCAGAAACGCTTGTCCCTTGGAGTGACCAAGTGGGTGACCGCATCCCATCACCACGGTGACAGGTGATTAGGCCTCCCGAACGACAACTTAGAGAAGAAACGTTAGAGCCGCAAAACGTGCCGTCGAGCTACAGATGACTCTACTCCCGGCGCAGTGCGCACGCGAGCATATTCGTGTGTCCTTGTTTCACCGCTTCTAGGTCACCACCTCTGTAGGTCCAATATGTTTCAGGATGACATCGCGTGCAATCGGGGTGCCTTTCGATATGCCCAGGCTCCACTCCGCAATCGAGAAATTGCTGCGTCGCTGCTCCCTGAAGATTCACACATTTTCCGTCGATGAATGTAGGCGAGAGAGAGGGAAGTTCATTCTTCGGATCACTGAACTCCGCGCATTTCTGACACAGCGATGGTCCAGCTCCGACGAACGTCTGCGAGGGGAGAATCCCCCACTCCCGCTTCATCACCGCGAAGAATTCTGGAATTGCGCCCGCAACCACTCCTCTCCATCCAACATGCAGAGCTCCAACGACACCGTGCTCTGGCGCGTAGACGACGAAGTTCTGACAGTCGGCCGAGCGACAGCAAAGGGCGAGGTCTGGAGTATCAGTGATCATACCATCCGCTTCCTCTGTTCGATTAGATGAAGTGCGGATGATCACAGTTCTCTTCCCGTGCATCTGATGCAGGCCAGTGGCGGATTGCACGTGGAGACATTTTGCGGCATCGGTGTCGCTTTGGATGTCATCGGATTTTGTGAAGAGGGCGATCTGGAGTCGATCATCAAATTGCCGGAACAGTGAAAAGGGAGTGGCAATCATGCTCTTACAAAGTCATGGAGCAAGTGAGGAATCTCGGCAATCACCTCTCGTGTCGTATACGCAAACCCCTTCGTCTCACACAAGATCGTCCCCGCACGTTTGATGACTCTCGATGCGATCTCACACGACTCTCCAGGTTTCATGCCTTGCGCAATCAACCCCGCGATTAATCCTGCAAGAGCGTCTCCTGTTCCACCAACAGTGAGGCCAGCATTGCCGCCGGCAATTTCTTTTGAGGCTGTTCCCGGCGCAGCGATATGGTCTGTGTGTCCCTTCAGGTGAATAACCACATCGTTCTTCGTCGCAGCGTCACTCATCTGACCAGGAGTGATGCCCATCCGTTCCAACTCTCCCAGATGCGGAGTGAGCACGGCAGTTTTTCCCGATGCTGCTGTGATCGTCCATGACTGCAGAGCGCTCGCATCCAGAACGAGAGGACAGGGGGCACCTTCAATAAGTTCACGAATCAGCTTGAGCGCCGCAGGAGTGCGACTGAGTCCCGGTCCGATCACGGCGATATCCACTGTGGCGAGCATCTCGAGCAGCGGTCGCAGATCTTTTTTCGTCAATTCATCCTCATGGAACGGATGCACTTGGAAATTGAGCGACTGCATCCGCGCGACTTGCTGATGCAGCGCAGGGAGCGCGAGGAAGATCAGATCCACTCCACTTGCCTCGGCCGCGAGCGCGGAGAAAATCGGCGCTCCATGCTGATGAAGTGAGCCGCCGATCACGGCGACTTTGCCGTTTTCGCCTTTATGGGAGTCAGAATTTCTTTGCATAGACGCGAGGGAGAGGATACAGTTTTTCTCATGCAGAAGCAGGGTACTGAATTTCGCGTAGCAAAGAGAGAAGCAATTGAATTTGTATGTTCGGGCGACATTTCATATTCACATGAGGTGCGAGTAGCTCTCGAACGACGTCTTCAAAATCTTCCTGATGATTTCAAGGTCAGTCGCTCAGTTTTGATTGGTCCCGTGGAAGTTACATTGCACGGTTCGCAATCCACAGAGGCGCAGCAAAATTGTTCGTATTCTTTTCTTCGGCGCATCAATAAACTTTTCAGACATCAACAAAACTATTTTTGAGCATGTAATCTCTCGAGCGTTCTCTGAACTTCAGCGGAAATTCTTTTCCGAAAATGCTCCGACGAAAATTTCTTTGCGTGATTTCGAATAGTTTCCGGGTTGTACTGCCATTGAGAAAATTTCTTCAATGCATCGGTGAGTGATGCAGTCGTTTGTTCATCAAAAAATAATCCAGTGACCTCCGGCGTCACAGTATCGAGCGCCCCACCTTCTCCATACGCAATAACCGGAGTTCCCGAGGCCTGCGCCTCCAGTGGCACGATGCCAGCGTCTTCGTGCGCGGGGAACAATAGCGCTTTTGCAGAAGCGTAGAGAGCGGGGAGTTCGTCATCCGTAACGTTGGAGCGGAAGGTCACCGTGGGGCCGGCAATCGCCTTCAGTCGTTTCTCCTCCTGCCCTTTGCCGACGATCGTGAGGGGGAGTTTCAGTAGATTCGCGCATTCGATGATCAAATCGAAACGTTTGTACGGCACCAGTCTCCCGACAGCCAGGAACGTCTTCCGTTCGGCGAGAGGAATCAGTGGTGTCTGGAAGAAACGATCTTGGACAGGCGGGGGGATGATCGCGGCGGATCGTCCGTAAATGCGCTCGATCCGTCCCGCGGTTTCCCGCGAATTCGCAATGAACGCGTCCACTCGTCTGGCAGTCGAAAGATCCCATCTGCGCAGGCGGCTCAGTTCGCGCTTAATTCTCCTGCGCAGCAGCCACGGAATCCGGAAGTCCTGCAGGTATTGGTCTTCCATCTCCCATGCGTAGCGCATGGGCGTGTGGCAGTAGCACACGTGGACGGCGGAGCTGCCGGGAATAATTCCCTTCCCGACCGCATGCGACGAGCTGAGGATCGCATCGAATCCGCGCACATCCATATCTTCGATTGCCCGCGGCATGAATGGCAGCAGGAATTGGTGCTGCCCCAGAAGCCGGTAGAGCCACTGCAGTCTGGACGTTCGGATATCCGCATTTGCAAACTCATCCGGCAAGGTGCTGTGCATGACCGTCGTGAAGATCGGGCTCTGCGGCCAGAGCGCATGGAATTCCGCGAGCGTCCGCTCCGCTCCGCCGAATGTCGTTAGCCAATCCGCAACAATGGCAAGTTGCATATCCCTACTATACGGGATTGTTCTTTTCCTTGGCTTCATTGGCTTCGTCGACATCTTCGGCTTCCTTTAGAATACCCCCGTGCTCAAGCGCCCCACCCGTCCGCTCCCCCGTCGGTTCAATAGGCCGCTCACTCCTGGAACGCGCACGTTCGTCGAGCGTCGGCATAAACGGGTACGCGAACATCGCCGGGAACGTTCCCGGCGTTCGGTGCGCCGGTGGAGAGCATTCTTTCTGGAGCAGCTCTCCGCCCTGCGGAAATGGGTATGGGTACTCCTCGGGAGTCTCGCGCTGCTCTTTCTCTGTCTCTTCCTCTTCTCGCCGGTCTTCCATATCCGTGAAATCCGGGTTGTCCGCACCGAAGGACGCGTCGAACTTCCCAAAGTTCTCCAGACACTCGCCCCTCTCTACGGCAGGCATCTTCTGTTCCTCGCCACGCACGACGTGACGACCAAGGTGCGGGAGGTGGTCCCCGATGCCGTTTCCGTGACCGTCTCCAAAAAATATCCCTCGCAAGTATCCATTCGCATCGAACTCGTTCCGCTCGTCGCGCAAGTGCGGTTTGAGCCGTCCGCGGAAAACACGCTGAGCGGTTCGTTGCTCGCGTCGGGTTCGGGGGCGGATGTCGCTCCTCAGCGGAGAGAATTCCTCACCGAGAACGGTCTTCTCGTTTCCGCTCTCCGTCCGGCAGCAGCAGATCCCCTTCCCATCGCGCGCATCGTGGACTGGAGCGTGCGGCCGGTGCCGGGAGCCGTGCTCCTGCCTCCGGAATTTTTCCAGCATATGCGACGCATGGAGCAGGTTCTCGTGTTGGAATTCGGTCAGAACATCCGCCTGCGGACGGTGTACCTGCGCGCGCGGGAATTCCATTTGGATACGGACAAAATCAGTTTCTGGTTCGACGTGCGCGCGCCGGTGGAAGTCGAACTTGAGCGCTTAAGGATGTTCCTCAAGTCAGTGAAATTAACGGAAGTGAAAAGTTACGTCGACTTACGACTGACAGGCAGGGTTGTCTATAAATAAGGGAACTTCTGAAAACGGCGATTTCTGTCATGGTGAGCCCTTCGAGCCTCAGGGTAAACTCCTCGAACCATGGACAAAATACGGAGACTTTGCTGTGAATATTCCCCGGCGCTGCTAGAATTTCCGCAATGGAAAGTCTCCCCGTTGTCCTGTCTGTCTTCTTGATGGGACTGCTTCCGCTGGCCACTCCGCCTGCGGCGCAGCCAACCACCCTTGCGGCCCTGTCGCTCGGGTCCCCTCCCCTCATGCAGAGCCAGAATTTCCCCGGCACTGCCCTCGCGCGCAACATCTCGGCGTCGGGGGTGGTGATCATGGATGTCCAGAGCGGGCAGGAGCTCTTCGCGCGCCATGCCGATCGCAGACGTCCCGTAGGAAGCCTTACCAAGATGATGACCGCGGTGATCATCGCGGAGTCTCACACGATGGATGAGGTCGTCACAATTCCAAAGGACGGCGGCATGGTCGAGGGCGAAAAACTTCCTCTCCCCCCAAACGCGCATTTCACCGTGGGGGATCTGCTCTCCGCCATGCTGATCTCCTCGGCCAACGATGCCGCCGAAGTTCTCGCCCGGTTCCACAGCGGCTCACGCGGCGATTTTGTCGCCGTCATGAACGATCGTGCGAGGCAGCTGGGGCTGCGCGATACCGCGTTCGCCAATCCCAGCGGGCTCGATGAAGCCGGCCAGTGGTCCACCGCGCGCGATATGGCCCGCCTTGCAAAGTACGCCGTGCGCAACGCAGACATCCGCAAACGGATGTCCACGAGCCAGGCATCGATTTACAGCAAGGAAGGGCAGAAATTCGTCCTCATCCATACACATTCGCTCCTGAAGAAAGGCAGCGCCGTCATCGCCGGCAAAACAGGCACCACGGCGGCCGCGCGCCAGTGCCTCTTCTCGCTCGTCAAAGAAAAAGACAGAGAGTACATTGTCGTGATTCTCGGTTCACGCGAGCGGTATATCGATATGCGCTTCGTTCTGAGGGTCCTGCGCACTCTCTTCGCCTGATCTCCATGCGTACCCCCCTCATCTATTGGCTGTCCGTCCGTGTACGCGCGCTTCTCGTCTTCTTCCTGTTCGTCAGTACCCTGCTGCCTCCGTACGTCCCTGCGTCCGCAACAGCCACGGAGGAGTTGGAGCTGCCTCCGCAGCAATTCCTGTTTGTTGAGGAAGGATTTTTAATGAAGACGTCATCGCTCGGGGAACAAGGCTCGCGTCTCGCGTTCAGCGAGGGGATCATTCATCCCGTTAAGGAAGGAGATTCCCTGGAGAAGATCGCCCAGCGCTACGGAGTAAGCGCCAATACCATCCGCTGGGCCAACGGCCTCACCGAAGGTTCCCGATTACAGCCCGGGCAGGAACTACTTGTGTTGCCGGTGGATGGGATCGTGCACGTCGTGCGACGGGGACAAACGCTTGGGCGCATCGCCCAGCTCTACGATATATCCGTCGATGACATCGCGCGCCAGAATCGCATCAAAGGAGGCTTCATCGTGGCGGGCGAGCAGTTGATTATTCCCGGGGGGAAACCGATCACGGGCGCATCCGCCATCGCAGCCGCCGATCAAGTACTGCGCTTTGCCGATCAGCTTCCTGTGAAGGACATCCGCCTTCCACTCGGCTCAACATCTGTCGCCGTCATGCCCAGTACCGCCCCCACGGTGGGTGCCATTCTCTCGCAAACACTCCTCCAGATGCCGTGCGAGAACTGTTTCTTTACGCAGCGGTATCACCCCGGCCACTACGCAGTTGATCTTCAGGAGCGAGGCGGCGGTCATATCTTCGCCGCGGAGGAAGGCACGGTGCTTCGCGCGGATATCGGTTGGAACGGAGGATTCGGCAACGTGATCGAAGTCGATCACGGCAACGACCTCGTGACTCTCTACGCGCATAATAAAGTGCTCTACGCGAAGAAAGGAGATACCGTGAAGCGCGGCCAGGTGATCGCCGAAATGGGCAACACCGGGCTGGTGCACGGCCCTACCGGCATTCATATCCACTTCGAAGTCCGCGTGAGTGGGGTCAAAAAGAATCCGGCGTTGTACTTGGAATAGAGGAGAATCATTCAATTGTCGTACCGCCCGGCCTGTTCCCATGCGAGCAGGAAGAGGCTGCGGAGAGCGACAGCCATCTTCTTATTGATTAATTTGAGACCTGTCGGCGTACGTCCGCTCGTGGAGAACATCGCGATCATGTTGCCAATGACATTGATTTCACAGTCGCTGGGAAATAGGTTTTTCGGAACGAGTCGGGTCTCACGCAACTCCTTCCGGTCTCTCTTTTTGTAGGCAATGGCGGCTTTGATGTCGGGCTGGATACTTTTCACGAACATTCCCTGCTCCACCCGTTTTTTCGTGTAGCGCTGCCAGTCGTTTCCGGCCAGTTTCGTATGGTACGTATTAAGCCCAAAACAGTAGCAAAGCTGTTCGCCAAGGTTAGCGATGAGTGTTTCATCAATCAGATCCGTAACAGCGGCAAGGCCTTCGTAGTACTGAGCATTCTCCTGGTGTTCGACCACTCCAACTTTTCCACTTGCCTGCAATTTCTGCAGTTGATCCTGCAACAATCGCGCTTTTTTCATGTGCTCCTCCGCCTTCTGCACTTGCGATTTACAGAGTGCCACGAGCATCTCCGGATGCTCCGCAGTAAAGTGCGCGATACCGTTCTTCCGGACGCGGTTGACGATCTTACGCCGCTCCAGACCTTCGAGCGCTTGATACACCGTTGGCCGTTTCATACTGATGCGCTTTGCCACGATACTCACGATCGATTCACCATGCGTGAGCAAATACATGTAGACGCTCACCTCGTGCGCGGTGAATCCAATGCTCTGCAGAAATGCTTCGATCATGGTAATGGATAACGGTACTGGAGTTACATTTTTTTGACAAGGTGTTGTCCTCCAGAGAGTATAAAAAAATGACATAAAGCCATTTAATGGACATATGTGGATAATGACACGCATGTTGATGTCACAAAATTGTGACAGATAATTCCTTCAGGAAACCGTCGCATTTTCCTCAATATGCATGGGTAATACTGATGGCTATTTACTTGGGGCGCGGTAGACAGGACGATACCTATTCTTCACATCTTGCATTGTATGAATCCCGTCACGGCGTCCTCGGCCGAAAAATTGATGACCGCCTTGGAAATGTGCATGCGCGTTCATCGCGACGACAGAGATCGACGGGGCATGCCGTTCGTTTTCCATGCGATACGCGTGATGAATAAACAGCAGACGGTCGATCGGAAAATCATCGCGCTTCTCCACGATACGGTCGAGTGTCATCCGGAACGGATGGACTTGGATACGGTTGAATCCCTCTTCGGAGCACCCATTGGCAGTTCGGTGCGGGCGCTGACGCGTCAATCAGGAGAACACTGGGACGCCTACATGGAGCGACTGCTGACGGATGAGGATGCAGCCATGGTGAAACTTGCGGATTTGGAGGACAACATGGATCCGCGGCGTATGGATGAACAGTCAGCCAGGAAGACGTACGATAAATATTTCGCAGCGCATAGCCGTATTTGCAATGAATACGATATCTATCCCTATTTGCGGATGTAGCGGTGGCCCCGTATTGTGGTGTGCTCGCTGTTCATCACAATCATGACTGCGTCACTGTCCTCAACGGCTCAAAAGTATTCCGTCATGGGAGAAACAATCGAACTACAAGGGCACCCCGATGTATTTTCGCCATCATCGCATGGCCTGGCCTTCGCGGAGATCTTGAATGTGGATACAGATGAAAAAACTGTGGATGTCGGCTGCGGGACCGGAATTTTTGCGATTGCTGCCGCTATGAGAGGAGCGATCGTCACTGCCATCGACCCGAATGCCCACGCTATCCGTCTGACGAAAAGAAATGCAGCTGCCAACAACGTGTCGGTGGAAACAGTGCAAGGGATGTTTTTTGCCGGTCTCCGGCGAGAGTTCGATGTCATCATCGCAAATCTGCCCCAGGACATCGTGCATCCGAGCACTCTCATGAAATTGAGCCGATTACAGCGTATGGCTATTTCCGCGGGCCCGTATGGCGATGCTGCCATTCGTCATCTCCTGAGTTGTGCCTTGAATCATATGCATGCGGAGTCCCGTCTCTATACGGTTGTGTACACGGGAGCGCGCCACGAGGAAACTCAAGCACTCATCAATAAGCATTTCCATGTGTCGCGAAAACACACGAGCACAGTGGCGTGCAAAGACCATGTTGGCGAAAATAGCGATTTTTATGAAAAGTTACGGGACCAAGGAGTCATCGATATTTTCAGGCGACGAGGAGAATGGCATGCGCATCAGCACGAGTACGAATTGCACAAGAAAAAGTAGGCCGATAGGGCATCATTCTGGTCATTTTCTCGTCGAAAAAACCGGTTTTGTCCTGTGCATGAAATTGTGGTACTATTCCTGTGCTCCTCTAAGGACAAATCGGGAGGTGAAAAGGTGACAGCTCTTTTTTGCATCGAGAAGTTCGTCTATCGCGGATCCGTAGCTCAATGGTTAGAGCGCTCCCCTGTCACGGGAGAGGTTGCGGGTTCGAGCCCCGTCGGGTCCGCCAGAATATTTCAAATAAACTACTCCACTCTTCGCCATCTCCCGATTCGTGCTGCCAGATGACCTTTGGGATCGATGTATCGAAGAACGCGAAAGAGTAAATTACGTTGCCGATCTATCCGGGAGAGTTTGGGTTCGAATGTACGCGGTATCGTGAACGACGGATATCGCAGCAACACCTGACGCACCGTGTAGGGTCGAACCGTAAACCCTGCAGCACGAAAGTAGTCGGCTGCCTGCAGGCGGTTACGACGACCTGCCACAAGCAAAATAGGACTGTTCGTCAGTCCCCTCTTCTTCAGCATCGCACACACATTTACCACATTCTCCGGCGTACTGAGCGATGTGTTTTCGTTCAGCACATTCTCTTCCGGTACGTGGTAGCGCCACCGGCGGACCACATACTCTTTCATCGTCTCGGCTTCAGACTTCCCTTCACGTCCGGCCGTGTGCCCGCCACTCATGATCACGATGCCGCCGTGACGGCTATAGAGCACTGCGGCTGCGGTGGCGCGCAGTCTTGAGGCAAATCCAATCCCGCCACTACCGAGCCCTGCTCCAAGAACAACGATCACCGGAGCAGTGGAAGCGGGGCGGAGGACCATGAAGAAAAGTCTACACTTCACGACACCCTCCATGGAGGCTACCATGGAGGCCATGCAACTCCCCTACCTCACCATTGCGGAAGCAGTGGAAAAAACGAACCGGTCTCCCAGTACCATCCGCAGAATCATTCGCAGTATCGCCGATAAAAAATCTCACCCGGACCGCATACAAATCAGCCCGAGTGTGCAGGAGGTCGATCAGTTCAAGAAGAAGGGCGAGAACTTCACGTGGAAAATTTGTGAGGAGGTCCTTTTGAAAAATTTGCATCGAGTCCAAGAGGCAGAGAAAAAACAGGCACGTCCTTTCTCGTCCAACGTCGAAGGAGAGATTTTGGGAATCCTGCAGGAAGAATTGAAAATAAAAAACCGGCAGATCGAAAAGCAGGGCGAAATCATTCAGTCGCTCAACGAAAGACTGCGTGAAGGAAACATTCTGATGGCCACCCTGCACAAGCAGCTCACACTCCCCTCCCCTGAACCCGTGCAATCATCCCCCTCCATGAAGGCCTCCACGGAGTCCTCCATGAAGCCCTCCAGGATACTCAAGAAGCCTGCCCGCCGAAGTCCGCCTAAGGCGGACGAAGGCGGGGCCTCCAAGGTGGCCTCCAAGCCCCCCTCCAAACAGCCCTCCAAGAGGGGATTTTTGGCTTGGCTCAGCGGCTCCTAAGGGTATCTAACTATTAGAGTGGAGGCCTCCTGGTGTGCCAGTCTGTTGCCTGCTCGTATGCGTAGGCGGCACACAGCATTCGCCCTTCCTCCCACTGCGGCACCATCAGCTGCAATCCAATCGGAAGCGGGGGGGTACCTGCCTCTGCTTTGGAAAATCCGCAGGGAATCGACATCGCCGGAATGCCCGCCATCACGGGACCATCCATGAACACATCCTCCAGATACATGGCCACGACGTCATCGGTATGTGCGCCCACAACGAAGGCCGGAGTAGGGGAGACGGGCGCAATAATCACGTCCACTTTTTTGAATGCTTCCGTGAAGTCCTGGCCGATGAGCGTGCGGACCTTTTGTGCCTGGCGGTAGTAGGCATCGTAGTAGCCTGCGGAGAGGGCATAGGTGCCGATCATGATCCGACGTTTCACTTCCGGCCCGAAGCCCGTAGAGCGCACACGCTCGTAGTGGTCCAGAAGGCTCTGTGCTTTGTCGATACTTCGCCCATACCGAACCCCATCGTACCGGGCCATATTGGAGCTCACTTCGCAGGGGCACAGCACGTAGTACGTCGCGATTGCGTACTTGGAGTGGGGGAGTGAGATCTGACGAACGGTTGCTCCCATCTTCGCAAATTCCTTGCCTGCGGCTCGGACCGCCTCGGCAATTTCGCCGCTCAGTTCGGGAATAAAATATTCTTTGGGAATGCCGATACGCATGCCTTTTACGCCCTTCTTGAGCTCTTTGTGGTAGTCGGGGACAGGCGTATCGCTCGTGGTGGCATCCAGCGGATCTTTACCGGCAATCGCCTGCAGCACGATCGCCGTATCTTCGGCGGTCCTGCAGATGGGTCCGATGGTATCGAGCGAGCTTGCCATACTCATCACTCCGTAGCGGCTGGTGCGGCCGTACGTACAACGCAGGCCCGAAACCCCGCACAAGCCGGCTGGCTGGCGGATGGAGCCGCCTGTATCGGTTCCCAACGCAAACAAGCCTTCTGATGCACAGACACCCGCAGCGGAGCCTCCAGAAGACCCTCCTGCCACACGTGTGGTATCCCATGGATTTCGTGTCGGTCCGTAGCACGACGTCTCGGTGCTCGCACCCATCGTGAATTCATCGGTGTTCGTCTTTCCGATGCTGATGGCCCCCGCTAATTTCAATCGCTTCGTGGTAGTGCAGTCGAACGGCGGAGTGTAGTTCTTCTCGCGCAGAATATTGCTGCACGCAGTCGTCGGAACGCCCTCCTCGCAGTACACGTCTTTTGTCAGGTAGGGGATTCCTGTGAGTGGCTGATCGAACTTTCCGTCGATATCTATCTTTTTGGCTTTCTCCAGGGCTCTGTCAAAATCCTTATACACGACGGCATTCAGCGCTCCATCCACGGCGATAATCCGGTCTATACATGCCTGCACGAGTTCGGTGCACTTTACTTTTCGCGTAGCAAGCTTTTCATGTGCTTCGGTGATGGTTAGGGAGGAGAGCATGGAGAGATGGTCAGCGCAGGTCTTCGACCTGCGTTTATCCGTGAGCGGATGGGGAAACGATCTGGTGATCGCTCAGGGGCAGGGGACTGCAGTTGAGGAGGGCATCGGGAGAGGTATTTTCTTCGCGAATGCTGTCTTCGCGGAAGACGTTCGTCTGGCCGGTTACTTGCGCCGTCGGTTCCACCTTGGAGGTATCGACTTCTTTGAGCATGTCGACGTACTGGAGAATCGAGGTGAGTTCTTTCGCAAATTTTTCCACTTCGCCATCCTTCAGCCGGAGCCGTGCGAGCTTCGCGATATGCCGGACTTGATCCTTTGTGAGGGTTGTCATGAGATGGAGAAAGCATAGGGAGAACCTAGAATGAATCAAGAATTATGAATCATGAGAATTGGTATCTAGTTCTTCATAATTCATGATTCATGATTCATACTTCCCCGCATGAAACTCCTCCGACTCCGTGGTCGAAAAGTGTGCGATCGCCTGATACGGCAAGGAAACGTCTGGAAAGGCCGTCACATGCTTGTTCGATGGCTGCCGGGGCATCCACGCCATCCAGGGGCTCTCTGCGATTCTGAGGCCATTTACGCAGGAACCCTGGCCTCTTCCAAACTGGACCCCTCCGCCGTGAAGCGGAACCGCATGCGACGCCGGACGCGGGAGGCTCTGCGGACGGGCTTGCTGCACGAGGAAACTCTCCCGACAACCCAGTTGTTGATTGCCCCCCGGTCCTCTAGCCTGAGTGCTCCGTTCGAAGAGATTCGAAAGGACATCGAACTTTTCCTTTCCTTCCGACGCCATGGCTGAAGCAAAGAAACAAAGGAATATCACGCAATTCATTCTCCTGTTCCTGACGGTCTACATCGGGGTGCAGTTGCTGACAGGCGTGTTCTTCCCATCGAAGCAGGAGGGCCAGGTTGTCTCGGGTCCGCTCCTCACCTCCAGCAGCTCCTTCACCATTGGGAATCACCCCGTGTTGCATTTGGAAAACCGGCCCGCGAGCGTGCAGTCGTTTGGCATCACGGGATGGATCCAATCGAAATTCTGTTCACTGAAGCCGCTCGTCACAGGAGTATCGGAAGACTGTGAAGCGAAGGCTGTCATCTACACGGGAATTTCCTATCTATCACCCAATCGCTGCCCGCATCCGCCGGTGGATCTCTTCCTCGTCGAAAACCCCGGCCAAACAAACGAAAAACTGACGCCGCTCGACTCCACAGAAACAGTGATTCCGTGCGAGCCCACCTCAACAGTCGCGCCGGGTGCAAGTACCGAGATCAGTCTTGCTCCGTGGAAGTACTCGCTCTTCGAAAAAGTCGCCATGTACGAAGCGCGTTTGCCGGGCACGGCGATCCCTACAGAACAGATCACCGGTTCCGGAACGGTCGCTCCTCTCCCCACCATTGCGCGCTTCTCCATCGTTGAGCCCGGCATTTTCACAAAGGCATTCCGCACGTTCATCACCGCGCCGTTCCTCAACTTTCTCATCCTCATCGCGTCACTCTCGCCCGCGTACAGCCTGGGACTTGCCATCGTCATTCTCACGCTCGTCGTAAAAATCCTGCTCTTCTTCCCTACCCAGCATGCCTTGGAAGGACAGAAGAAAATGCAGATGCTGCAACCGAAAATTGAGGCGCTCAAACGGCAGTACGGCAGTGATGCCAAGCGCATTCAGGAAGAGACGATGAAGCTGTGGAAGGAGCATAAAATCAATCCGTTCCAAAGCTGCCTGCCGATGCTCATTCAATTCCCGATTCTCATCGGACTATTCTACGTGATCCGCGATGGGACAGACCTCACGCTTTCCCGTCACCTGATCTACGGTCCGTATCAAAATCTCAGCTGGGATTTTGGCACATCGTTCCTCGGTTTCGACCTGCTCAAACCCAGCATTATTATCCTGCCTATCCTCCTCGTCGCGCTCCAGTTTTTCCAAATGAAACTCACGTTCTCTATTCAGAAACGTAAGAAAAAGAAACAAGACCCTTCGCTCCGCTCAGGGCAGGCTGAAGATTCTTCAGGAGCATCATCGCAGGACATGCAGCAGAAGATGATGCTCTACGGGCTCCCGCTCATGATCGGTGTCTTTGCGGTGCAATTTCCTTCTGCCGTATCGGTCTATTGGGGTGTTTCGACGCTGTTTGCGATTGGGCAGCAGATGATCGTTAACAGGGAACATTTGCGGGTGTAGCAAAAAACATGCTCGATAATTCGGTAACTCGTTTATTCGTATTTGCTTAACATTTAGTCACGAGTTATCGAGTTAACGAGTTAGCGTTTAGGCGATCGTCACCTCCTCACACAAATACACATCTTGAATCGCATTCAATATTTGAATGCCTTCTTCCATTGGCTTCTGGAAGGCCTTTCTGCCCGATATCAATCCCGCTCCACCTGCACGTTTATTGATCACCGCGGTCATCACTGCCTGCTGCAAATCGTTCTCACCAGAGGCACCGCCAGAGTTGATCAGTCCAATCCTACCCATGTAGCAGTTAGCCACCTGGTAGCGGGTCAGATCAATCGGATGATCACTGCTGAGTTTCTCGTACATTCGCTTATCCAATTTTCCGTACGAACTATTGCCGGTATTGAGCGCCGTGAACCCTCCATTCACTTCCGGTAATTTCTGTTTGATGATGTCTGCTTCCAATGTGACTCCCAAGTGATTTGCCTGTCCGCTGAGGTCCGCTGCAAGGTGATAATCGACGCCGTCTTTCTTAAAACTGGAGTTGCGAAGGTAACACCAGAGGACCGTAAAGAGCCCTAATTGATGCGCTTTTGCGAATGCCTGGCTCACCTCCACAATCTGCCTGCCCGATTCTGCCGATCCGAAATAAATCGTTGCGCCGACACCCAGTGCCCCCATGTCTTTTGCCTGCTCCACGCTCCCGAACATCACCTGATCGAACTTATTCGGATACGTCATCAGCTCGTTGTGGTTGAGCTTCACAATGAACGGAATTTTCCCCGAATATTTCTTCGCGACGATGCCCAGCGCGCCGACTGTCGATGCGACTGCATTACATCCTCCCTGGATTGCCAGCTGCACGAGATTTTCAGGATCAAAGTAGTCCGGATTTTTCGCGAATGACGCTCCCGCGGAGTGCTCAATTCCTTGATCCACCGGGAGAATCGAAAGGTAACCGGTGCCTGCAAGCCGACCGTGATTGTAGAGCGATTTGAGATTGCCGAGGACCGTGGAAGACCTATCCGAAGCCGAAAAAACCTCCTGCACCTTCTTCATACTCGGGATGTGGAGCTTCTCTTTGGGGATCGTTTTCGAGACGTGATTCAGGAGGGAATCAGCTTTGTCTCCAAGGAGGGTGCGGATATCAGGGTACTGCATGGCGTTATTTTACATCATCTGGGTGCTGCTCACTAATGGTCGTCAAACCCTTTGCTGCTTCAGCCACAGAAATAACATTACTGTTCAAGAGTCCGATAACGGCTGCTTTTTTCAGGTCAGCATTTTTCGGCGGTTTTCGTACCAGCTGGATGCTGTATTCCGGCACGATTCTTCGCAGAGTTTGCCTATCTTCTTCGCTTGCACTTGAGGAAAAAAATACGATTGTACGCAGGTTTTTTAGCAATTCCTTGTATTCAGGCATCTGTTGGAATCTTTTGATGGCAGTAACGAAGTTGACCGCAGGCTCGCCCGGAGTGTCCCGTGACTGGGGGAATTGCTGATCAAGGAAAACCAGAGAGATAGCCACTCCTCTTTTGAGTGCCGCTTCAAATTTCTCAATCGCCTGTTCCAAGTTTAAACCGCTCAATTGCGCTGTTACTCCGCCCGTAATGCCTATGCCCCTTAACACGTGTTCTGTCAGCATTGCGATTGATGCCTCATCTTCAACGTGAAAATACACTACCTGATCTAGCCGGAGATGCTCCGATTCTTCCTCAGTTTTCTCCGGAGCCACAAGAGCAACTCCCGTTGCTTTTTCTCCTACGTTTTGCGTCGCTTCAATAAGCTTCTCCCCTAATCCTGTCTGCGTTCTCGTTTGCTCAGGAGAAGGATCAGGCCTCAGCTCTGCTGGCTGGTCCGGGTCTTTCGCTCCTTCTCCAGAGGGGCTTGGCATATGCTGCAGAATAAGCCGAAAGGAGATTTGACGCAATAGCAAAATATTTTATTGTATTAATAAAAGGCATTCGCTATACTGCCGTTACTTTGCGTTCCTTGGTCATGGTTGACCGAGAAGGATGCAGAGCACTCTGACAAAGGAGGGTTAGAGATGTTGGTATTGTCTCGTAAGAAGGGCGAATCGATCGTGGTTAACGACAACATCACGGTCACAGTGGTGGAGATCAAAGGCGACAAAGTTCGCCTTGGGATCACTGCCCCTGACAGCGTCCCAGTGGACCGGCAAGAGGTCCGCGAGCGAAAGCTCACAGGCAAACCGACAGGCGCGAAAGAAGAAGTCGCGCCACCCGTTGTGTCCACTCCCTAAGTAAGGGAGCGGGCGAAGAGCTGGCCGACCGTTGGCCAGCTCTTTATTCATGTTCACGGTCTTCCTGTATCCTTTTGCCATGCCTCTTCGTCTGTACAACACGTTTTCTAAAAAGGAAGAAGAACTTGTCATTCGTGATGCTTCCAAGCCCATCACCATGTACACGTGTGGCCCTACGGTCTACGGAAGGCCGCATATTGGCAATTACTCGAGTTTCTTGATGGCTGATCTCCTCCGACGCTGGTTGGAGGCGAGTGGGCATGCGGTCAAACATGTGAAGAACATCACGGACGTCGGACACCTGCTGCACGATAGCGATCACGGCGACGATAAAATTCAGAAACAAGCCGAGCGCGAAAAATTACATCCGCTCGAAATCGCGCGGCGGTACACCGAACAATATTTGGAAGATGAAAAAGCACTCAACATGTTGGAGCCGATGGCGCGGCCGCGCGCGAGTGAATTTATCAAAGAGCAACTCGCGATCATCAAGATTCTTCTGGAGAAGGGGAATGCGTACGAGACGGACGATGGCGTCTATTTTGCAGTCGAGACTTTTCCGCAGTACGGAGCCCTTTCCGGCAATACGCTCGATAAGTTGAATGCCGGTGCGCGTGTTACTGTGGATGAACGCAAAAAACATCCCGCCGATTTCGCACTCTGGAAAAAGTGCGTCGGCGACAATGGTCGTCATGTTCTGCGATGGAGCTATGCGACCGGTGAGTTCAGTCACTCCGAAGGTGAAGACTCATCATCCGGATTCCCCGGATGGCACATCGAGTGCTCCGCGATGAGCTCGTCGTTACTCGGAGAACAAATCGATATCCATACCGGTGGTGAAGACAACATCTTTCCCCATCACGAGTGTGAAATTGCACAGAGTGAGTCCGCCTTTGGGCGGAAGTTCGTCCGCTTGTGGCTCCATAAAAGGAGGATCGACCTCGGGGATGCCAAGATGTCAAAGAGTCTTGGCAATATCTTCACGATTCCCGATATCGTCGCCAAAGGATATTCCCCGCTCGATCTTCGCTATTACCTCCTCTCGGTCCATTACCGAACGAATCTGAAGTTCGCATGGAAGGGAATGGATGATGCGAAGAAAGCGCGCATGAAAATTGTGGAATGGATTGCCGAGATGAACTCACTCGATGCTGCAGGAAAGGATTCTGGTGCAAAAGACGCAGAAGAGTTCTTATCAGCATTCGAGAACGCGATGAACGCAGATCTCAATACTCCTGCAGCCTTAGGGGTAATCTTCGATTGCATGTCTTGGTCACGGAACCAACAGAAGACCTCGTGGTCAAAGAAATCACTCGCCGCTCTTCATGCTTTCATCCATCGGATTCAAAAAACGGTCGGCTGTTTCGAATCCGATCCCGATCCCGAGCCCGTTCCCGCGGACGTGCAGAAGCTTCTTGATGAAAGAAACGCTGCGCGGATGAACAAAGACTTCCACGAGTCCGACCGTCTCCGTGACGCTATAAAGGAGAGAGGTTTCGATGTGCAGGATACGCAACAAGGTCAGACGCTGAAGAAGGCTCTGTGAGAATTTTTGTTGTTTTGCTGTGAAGCATCATTGTCCTCCTCCTTTATGTACATGATGGAGAGGGAAGGTGACGTCACAGGTGTTTGTCGTGAAGTTCTCGTGTCGGAAACTCCTCTTCACATGGATTTTCACGCTATCCCCTTCACTACGTACCGAAACACCAATTTGGCAACCGTATTTGGTATTTCCCTCTCCAAGGCCCCAAGGCACTTTTGGGCAAAGAATTCTCTAAAGGAATGGCAAACGGAATCATTATTCATGCTCGCAAGGCCACTCAGCACCTTCTCACGCCGTAACACCAGCATGCTCGGTGCGTTATCTGCACTGCCACCCCCTGTGGTTCGGAGGCTTGATTCCTACCAATTCTGTTCGGTAGGATCCCGCTGATCCGCTCTACAACAAGGCGAGCGTGGTCTCTGCGTAGATGCTCTTTGAAAATTCGGCCTCTGCCTCTTCTCAAGAGAGACAGCACTCACATCCAACCTCTCGGGTCTGGATCGTGTTTCTTATGACTTTCGGTTCTTTTTAAACCCCCTTTGCTGGGGGCTTTCTGCTGTCCGCATGGACAGCGACGTATTGGGTTTGTCTCATCTCTTTATATTTAAGGAGGGGAGTGCCCTACTACTGCGGCACTCGTACTCACGACGCAATCTTTGGTACGTTTTGAACCGGATTCCAAAAAACACCAAGAGAGCACATCTTTATTTCCTCTCTTACTAACTTTTCTTATGGACATTTCTCGCTTTAAGAAAGTCCTCGCAGGCCTCTCGGTGGCCGCGATCACGCTCGGCCAGGTTGGCGGCGTTCTCGCGTACTCCGATGTGTCTGACGGGGTCTGGTATGGGGAAGCAGTTGCCAGTTTCACTGACAACGGCATCCTCGACGCGAGCCAACCGCGCTTCCGTGGTGGCGACAACGCCAACCGCGCGGAGTTCGTGAAGCTTCTCGTCATGCTCAACGGTGGTCTCCTCTCCACGCCGCCAGCCGTCGGTAGTTTCGACGACGTCAATTCGTCGGCTTGGTACTACGCGTACATCGAGGAAGCCGCAAAAGAGCAGTGGGTTCGTGGCGATGGCAACTGCTACGGCAGTCGCCCCTGCTACGCACGCCCCGGCGCCAACATTAACCGCGCAGAGGCAGCTGCCCTTATCGTTCGTGCCTTCGGCCTCGAGGCCACAGGCGCCGCTCCGCAGTTTGCGGACAACCCCTCCGGCCAGTGGTACACGGAGTCTATCCAGACTGCCGCCGATCACTGTGTTCTGCAGGGTGACGACTCCACGGGTCGTGTTCGTCCAAGCGACAACATGAACCGCGCAGAAATGGTCGTCATGCTCTTCCGCGTCGATCAAGGTCTCACCTACCCCAATGATTGCGGTGGTGGAGGCGTTGTTGGCGCAGCAATTTCGTCGGTCAAGGCCATGAGTTCCAACACCGTCGAAG
The DNA here is from genome assembly GCA_964449445.1 of uncultured Candidatus Peribacteria bacterium. GTDB lineage: Bacteria > Patescibacteriota > Gracilibacteria > Peribacterales > Peribacteraceae > JABFSS01. The sequence continues at coordinate 180,056 of CAYUZT010000002.1, forward strand.
TCAGTTTTACCGTTAGGATGGATAAGACGTCCGCGGAGACGGCCAGTCACTACGTTGTGACGGGCGCCACGCCTTCCGTATCCGTCTCGTCTGCCAAGCTCGTCGCGGATGACACCGTGGAGCTCACGCTCTCCGGCAACCTCGACGGCGGCAAGGAGTACACGCTCACCGTCACCGACGTAAAGTCGTCCGATGGCATGGTGTTCTCTGGTTCCGACACCTTCAATGGATACACAGCTCTCCCGACGAGCAACAGCACCCTCCAGGTTGCTCTCTCGTCCAAGAACCCTGTCGGGGACACGATCCCTCAGGGCGCAGTCGGCGTGACCATGGTTTCCATGGACATCACGGCTTCCTGCGATGACAAGGCCGCCATCACCGATCTCACCATCCTCCACGAGGGCTTTGGTGACGAGAACGACATTGATGGCGTGTACGCCACAATCAACGGCGCGCGCATCAGCCGCAAGCGCACGATCGACAGCAAGGATCAGACAGCGACGGTCCACTTGACCAACCCGTTGGAAATCGCTGCTTGTAAGACTGTCACGGTCGACGTTTCCGCGGACTTCAACTCCACGGCCGTCACGTCCGCCGAGCACAACCTCGCGGTTGAGCTTCCGTCCGACGTCACGTCCAACGCCAAGCAGGTGACCGGCAACTTCCCGCTCCGCGGCAGCACCTTTAAGGTTGCTGCAGTGCGCAGCGGAAAAGTGAGCATCGACTACCGCACTGTCTCCCCGGATGAAGTCGAAGTGGGCGACAAGGGCGTCGTGGTCGGTAAGTTCCAGGTTTCCACGGACTCCACCGAGGACCAGACCCTCTACTCGATGACCATCGAGCAGAACGGCACCGCCCACGATGGTGATCTGACGAGCCTCAAGATCCGTCGCAGCGACGGCACCGTCCTCACGAACACCGTGGAGACGACTGTCGGCGACTACGTCACCTTCGTCTTCGACCCGCCCTTCACCATTCTGGAAGGCGACAAGATGACGATGGATGTCATTACCAACGTTGATGGAGGCGCAGGCGACACCGTGAAGATGCACTTCGAGGAGACCTCGGACATCTTCGCTGTCGGCTCCCTCTACGGGTACGGCGTGAACGGACAACTCTACGGCTCGCGCATCGCGATCGCCGCAGAGACCAGCACGCTGCCTGCCACGGTCACGATTGACGCCGGTGAGTTCACCGTCGAAATCGATGGCCCGACGCAGCAGAGCTACACCCGCGATCAGAACGAAGCAGTCCTTGCAAACGTGGTCTTCACCACAGGTGGTGAGCGCATCAACGTCCGCAAGATGTTCGTCCTCGTCCAGGGCAACACCAGCTCCGGCGCCACGCTCGATAACAGCAGCGGCACCGCGTACGACAACATCAGCGAAGTGCTCGAGAACGTCCAACTCCGCAACAAGGCCACTGGCCGCAGCATTGATGGCGTCCGTTTGACGACCACCGCGGCGTTCGGTCAGACCACGGGCGTGGGTACGTTCGGTATCTACCGCTTCGATGACTTCACTATCAATGGAAAGGAAACGTACGAGATCCGTGTCGACTTCATCGACAACAGCTCGGCGAACAACCCGAAGGGTGGCAACACCTTCCGCGTCCATATCTGTGGTGAGCCGACGGACATCTCCGGAGGCACCAACACCATCGGTTGTACGTTCGGTGGTCACATCAGTTCGACCATCACGATCTACCAGATGCAGGTCGAAGGTCTGTCCACCGGCGACAAAGTCAAGGACGTTCGCCCGCGCGGAACCATCACGGGTAACGCGCAGCGCATTGCCGACGCCAGCCTGACGATCGCCATCAAGGCAACAGGCACGAGCGATGTCGCTGTCAAGAACAGCAAGAACGTCAACCTGCTCCGCTTCGAGACACGTGCGGGTGAGGCAAAGGACATTCTCCTCACCAAGCTCATCTTCAAGTCTGCGACTGGCGCGACTTCTCTCCAGAACGGCCAGAACTACACTCTCTGGGTCGACACCGACGGTGATGGCAAGGTGGACACGGTGCTCCAGAAGGGCGTGACCTCGCAGACAAGCAAGATCACCTTCTCGCAGCTCACAGGTGGCGGGTTCGTCATTCCGAAGGAGAAGACTGTCGTGTTCGAGGTTCACTCGGACATTGCCGCTTCCCTCGTCAACGACGATCTCCAACTGATGTTCGCAACGGCTGACACCTTCGTGGAAGCCGAGACCGTGGATCGCGGTAGCAGTCTTTCTGGTATCAAGCTTGATGGCACATGCCTTGCAAGTTGCACCAGCAACGACATCACCGTAACCACTGTCACAGCGCAGCGCTGGAGTCTCGTCAGCCAGGGTGACCTCTACGTCTCCCAGGACACGACGCCTCTGCGCAACCGCCAACTCCTTGGTGGAACGCTCGCCGACGCAATTCTCCGCTTGAACTTCCACTCGGAGAACGAAGATGTCGACGTGACGGATATCCAACTCAACTCCTCCGGTTCGAATGCAACGTCTGTCGACCGTCTCGAGTTGTACAAGGAAGGCGCAACGACGCCATTCGGTTCCGCCACCATTGGTGGTTGTGGATCTGATCGCGTCCGCTCCAACAACAACGGCGGTCCCGTCGTGACGAAAGCGTTCTGTCTCAAGATGCAGAGCCGCCAGCTCGTCATTCCGAAGGGCTCCGATGTCAAAGTGCTCGTCAAGCCCCGCATGAAGACAGACGTCGACGGCGCCACATCCGGCACCGGCGTACAGATCTGGCTCGTCGGCGACTCGGCTTCGGACAACTCCACGGGTTCCGGTGCAATCCGCGCACGTGGTGATCAGTCCAGCAACACCCTGACCCGCAACGACCTCGACACAACTGCGGAAGGAGAAGTATTCATTGGTACCAAGACTGCTGCTGCAAGCACCAGCGTCATCGGTAACAAGAACTTCGTTGCTCTCAGCAAGATCCAGACGATCGCGAACGCCAACCCCGACGCCAACGGCACCAACGTGCCGACCGGAGTCGCGGACATCGGTCAGTTCAAGGTCTCTGCTGCTCCAAACAGCAACTCGAAGAACGGTTTGAACAAAGTCGTTCTCTCGGGTGTGGTCTTCAACGTCAACGCGACGAACATCGCGACCGACACGACCACGTTCAAGTTCTACAACAAGGCGAACTCCACGGTGACCCGCACCTGCGTGACTATGACGACTGCAGGCGTACCCATCGTCGGATCCGCCTCTGGCGCATTCGTGGTCAGCTGCTCGCAGCTGAACAAGACGGCCGTCACAACGGTCAATACCACGATCGACCAGGGCACTGACCAAACCTTCGTGCTCCAGGCAAACATCACGAACCCGAAGGTTGCCAGCACCTCCACGTCCACGCTGCAGGTCAGCATTGTGAACTTCGACTCGCTGAGCAACACCGTGTTCGGTCCCATCTCGACGCACAGTCACTTCGAGTGGATCGATTCGGACAGCGGAACGCTCGGTACGGGCAGCACGACCTCCTCGAACTTCTTGTGGGTCGAATACCCGGACACGACCGTCAAGTCCACGAGCTACCAGGGTTAACCCCTCGGTACGCTCGCGCATCCAGCGCGAGCGACTCGGGATGACAAATCTGCGGGATAGAGTTTCCCTCAGTACCAAAGGCCCCCCAGAAATGGGGGGCTTTTTGGTATGTGGAGAAAAGGAGTCCGAGGAGTCCAAAGAGTCCGAGGTCCAGATGGAGAGGGACAATCATAAATTTTCTCCTTTCACACTTCTCCCTTGCTGACTGGTCCTTGGAATCGTCGGACTCTTTGGACTCTTTTCTTACCCGAGCAGTGCCCTCTTCCATCTCAGAACTGTCTTTGCCATCGGTCTCAGGACGATTTCCTGCTCCGGTGGATACGTCACCACTTGGCCACCGAACTTTGCTTTGAAATCACTGACGCTGCTCCAGGGGTGATTGACGGAGCCTTCTGGAGCGATGCCGAACAGGTCGTACGAGGTACAGCCTTGGGCCCGGCAGTGCTGCATGGCTTTCCATTGGAGCAGATACGGGGCCATCAGCTCACGGTGGTCATTGCCAGACGCTCCGTAATAGTAGATTCCCACCTTCGCAGGAGCTGCTGCTCCTGCTTCGGTGGGCAAGCCCGTAGAGCCCCAGATTACCCCCAGGAGCCCCGCGATGGGCTTGAGAGAAGGCAAAGACGGGGAAGAAGGCAAAGAGGGCTGAGAGGGGCTTGTAGGCGGCGCAAAGGCCAAGAGTAAGAAACTCGTCGGGAGACTCTCCAGAAACCGTTGGTAGGTGCGGCCCTGGGGAGGTCTGAACCCGTCGCGCAGAGCAGTCGATCGGGCGAGTGAGCAGTAGGCATCGATATTGGAAGAGAGCGTGACAGTAACACCATGTTTTTCAGCGAGACGGATGTTGTAGCGGCCCTTCGGCTTCATCTGATTCAACAACTTTTCATCTGATTGGGTCAGGTCGAGGATGCGAGTCGCTTCGGGGTGAATATGCCGAGAGGACAGAGAACAGTGGACAGTGGACAGTGGTTCCAAAGGCGAAAGATAAACGGAGAGACAATGATCTGCGCGTGCGTCGTTGGTAATTTTTTCCATGAACTGTCCTCTGTCCTCTGTCCGTTGTCCTCTGAACAGTGGTCCTCGCGGAATTTCCCACGTACTCAACCCGAACGCTGTCCGGTCAATGATCACCAGTGCCGAGGCGACGATCTGGCTATTCTCCTCTGCTACGTAGATGCGTGTCACTCGGCCCAAGCGCTCTTGATAGGTCTGCCAGTCGAGAGATTGCCAGAGGGAACCCTGCGGATGTGCCTGAACCCAGGCGGTATACCGACGCAAATCCTCAGCAGACGTAAGTTGTCGTATTGCCATGTGTCTGAGAGTATGAATCAAGAAGTATGAATTATGAATTGTGAGAAGAAACCACTACTATTATTCATAATTCATACTTCATTATTCATTCCTACCTATGCCCTACACCCTCCCTGCCCTTCCGTACGCTTACGATGCCCTCGAGCCGCATATTGATGCGAAGACGATGGAGATTCACCATACCAAGCACCATCAAGCGTACATCGACAAAGTGAATAAGGCGCTCGAAGAAACATCCTTGGAGGGGAAGGGGATTGAGGAGGTGCTTCAGAATCTCAGCACGTTGCCGGAGGATAAACAGAAGCCAGTCAGAAACAACGGTGGTGGTCACTACAACCACAGTCTTTTCTGGACGGTCATGGCACCAGGCGCTGGTGGGAAGCCGGTGGGAGATCTTCTGAAAGCAATCGAGGCAGCGTTCGAGTCATTCGAGGATTTTCAGAAGAAGCTTGAAGAGACTGCAACCAATCAGTTTGGTTCGGGATGGGCCTGGCTCTACGTCGACTCGGGAAAGCTCATGCTCAAGGGATACCCAAATCAGGATTCACCAATGATGGATGGCAAGACGCCCATTTTGGGTGTCGATGTGTGGGAGCATGCCTACTACCTCAAGTATCAGAACAAGCGGCCGGATTATCTGAAGGCTTTCTGGCATGTCGTACACTGGAATGAGGTTGCACGCAGATTCACCGAAGCCTTGAATCAATGAGCCACCCTGAGCTTGTCGAAGGGTGGATGTGGTGAATTGGACTGAAGTCGCCAAGCGCTTTGCTGACGCGAAGTAAGCTCAACGTCACGCTCTGCGGGCCTTCTCGCGTTTTTCGACGGACTTCTGCAGGCGTTTGAGATTCTTCTTGGAAATCGTTGCGAATGCTTCGCGTCTCGTCTCGTCTTTCTTCTCCGTGCCGTTGTTATTGAGTTGCGACTCGGCGTCTTCAAACGCTCGGGTCGCGCGGCCGTTGCCGTTCTTCCGTTTCTTCTTTTCAAACGCGGTCATGCCGCCCCCGCGCCAGATGTCGTCGATGCTCACGCGGTAGAGGTTGTTGTACTTCTCCAATTCGTTCGGTCCCGCCATCTTGAGGACGTCGAGCTCCGGCGCGAACATTTCGCTGTACCGGTCGCGGCGGCGGATGAGCTTGAGGGTGCCGTCCGAACGGACCATGACCATCGACGCCCGCTTGATGGTGTTGAAGTTGTTCGCCAGTACCTGCGCGTAGCCTCCCACGTCCATGATCGCGACGATGTCGCCCACACGCATTTTGGGCAGTTCGATATCGCGCACCATCACGTCCCAGCAGTCGCAGGTGTTTCCGCCGATCGTCACAGAGTGAATGCGGGGAGAATTCAACTTGGATGCGGGGAGAACGTCGTACCGAAGACCGCCTTCTTCCGCCTTCAATGCCCCCTGGACCAGCGTATCGGGCACAAAGTTGTAGCTGGAGCCGTCCACGTTCACCATGCGCTTCTTGGCGCCCAGGCGCTTGCGGGCGATCACCTTCATCAGTCCCACGCAGGCATTGAGGACGATGCTCTTGCCCGGTTCGAAAATGAGCTCGAGCGGCGGGAGGCCATTTTTATCCATCAACTTTTGGAAATACTCGGGAAAACTTTTCATCTCCTCAATAGGGAACGCGTGCTCGGGACCGATCGCAGCAGGGAATCCTCCGCCCAGGTCCAGGCGCCGCACGCGTATGCCGCGGTCGTGGCAGCGCTTGATGAGCTTCACCATCACGCGGGCGACCGCCCAGAAGACGCGCTTCTCGTACACGTAGCCGCCGAAGAAGTGGAAGCCGTCAAAATCCACGTAGGGGCTGTGCACGGCAAGATCCACCGCCCTTTCCACGTAGCCGATGGGGATGCCGTACTTGTTGCCGCGTGTGGACCACGTGCCCACGGTAATCATGGGATTCACGCGGATCAGCATGCGGATGTGCTTCTTCAATTTCTTCGCCGTAGCGGCGATGTGTTCGATCTCCTCGATGGAGTCCGCCGTGATTCCCTGAATGCCCATCTTCGCAGCGAAGTGGAGGTCCTGTTCGCTCTTGAAGAGGTTTGTCAGCACCAGCTGCCGCGGCTTGAAGTCCGCAAGGAGTCCCAGGATCAACTCACCGACACTTGAGCAATCGAGCTCGAATCCTTCCTCGCGCACGATGCGGAGTATTTCCAGGTTGCTATTGCATTTGACGGCGTACTGAAGCGAAATTCCGGGCCCGAAGGTCTTCTTGAACCGCCGCAAGCGGTCGCGTACTTCGCTCTCCACCATCACGTACAAAGGAGTCCCGTATTTCTTCACAAAGTCATCCACACGCACGCCTTCGATCATCATCGTTCCGTCGCGCGTTTGCGTCAGGAAGCTGCTCCACCGGTCGCGCATGTAGCGGGTGTTGACCGGTTGTCCGATGGTGTGACGTTTCTTGGGAGAGTCCGAAGGACGTTTGCGCATTTCAGAAAATTGAACAACAGAGCGCGATTATAAGATTCGCTGACGTGCTGTAAAGAGGAATTCTTCTTCGTTGCGGCCGGAGATCATTGAGAGTACGGTCTCGTCCTTTTTATGCATGAGTCATCCAGCGCACCGGGAGAGCAGCCTGATCTGCAGCAACAGCTTGAAAAAAAAGTCGAGCCGCTTACCCCGGGACTCGCAGCCAAAGAAGAGCGGCGGATGCGATTACAGGAACTATTGGAGCCGACCATTATCAAGGACCCCATCGCTGAGCGCGAGGATCTGACAGCGGCATATGCCCTCTTGCAGCGGCAATTCCGTCCGGAAGAGCTGGAGGACCTCAGCGTCTTCGTGCGGGAAATGCAAAGCAACGCGGTTCCCGGTTCACTGACGCGATATATCATGGCCATCCGAAAACTCCGGCAGATGGTCATCGGCATGGTGTACGCCTCCGCCCAAGTGACTCCATCTGAGGGAATCACCGCAATTCGGTTCACTGTAATTGATCGGGAACACCGTGGTGCGTTTATTAATCGAGCTCCGGAAGGAATGTTGCTCGGAGAGGCGAGGAAATTCTGCGAAAGCAAGGGTAAAGCCTTGACGGTCATCGTTGCGGAAGCGGTAGATGCCTCGGAGTCGTATGCCAATAAAATTCGCATAGAGCCAGGCAACGGTATGAGGCGATTGTATTATCCTGACACTACTGACGAAATGCATTACGAGCTGCCCCCGCTCGCGTGGAACAGAGATGGCACACTCGCCAAAGAGGGGATGATGGAACACCTGCAAATCGCCATAGCAGAATGCGAAGAGGCAATCCCCGTCGCGCGTCTTACCGACATCCTGCGGTGCTGGTGGGCACAGTGGTATATTCGTCCGCAGGAAGATTTCGACAGCGTCGATGCCTGGTTCACCCACACGCAATGGGTTTGGCGCGTTCTGGATGAAAAAATTCTCGTTCCACTCCAGCAATGTACATTCCTTGAACCTCTTTCCGCAGGACAACGAAAGAAGCGCGAGACCGATCTCTATCTGGGCGAGAACATATGATTCGTATTCCTCTTTCCATCGGCTCTGAACATGGACAACTCCACAGCGCCGTTGTGCTGCCGTACCCTCATAATGCCATCGACATCTCCTGGAAGGATTGGGAAACCGTCGTGAACCCTCAGGAACGGGAAAAACATCCGGAGACCGGGCCAGTGAACAAGGAAAAGCTCATGAAACAGCATTGGCGATACGTTCAATTGCTTCTATCTGCCGGAGTGAGTCTGCAAAAACCGCAACTGCAGGACGGAGCCCTTTGCCAAGTCTTTACGCGTGATCCCATGTTCGTTGTCGGTCGACAGGCGTACATAGGGAGCATGAGAGACGAGTATCGGTTCGGTGAAATGGCGGGGTTGCAACCCATCAGGCAAAAATTGCAGAGCGACGTTCGGCATCATTGTGCCGTTGTCTTAACCGATCACTCACAAACACTGAAGGGAAGCCCCAGGCAGAGACGGCCCATTGTGGAAGGAGGAGATGTGATGGTTTTCGACGAAGGGAACCGCGTGCTCATCGGCACAGGTCAGACCACGAATATTGCGGGATATCGCGCTCTTGCCAAAAAACTCAAGGAAAAAGGCGTCATGGACGTCGTACGGGTTCCACATGACGCACTACACCTCGATTGTTGCTACGCGCCTCAGTCCAACGGGAAGGCCATCATTTCTTCCCAAGTTCCTGCCGCTTCGCGGGACATTCTCCGGCGTTTCCATTCGGAACTGATTCCTGCAGACGAAGACGAAGCGCGGAAAGAATTGGGATTGAATATGTTCTGGCTCAATCCTGAACAAGTTGTTTCTCATACCAGAGCTCCGAAGACCAATGCCATCGTGGGTTATGCGGGGGTTGAGGTGTACGAACTGGAGTATGACCAATTGACGAGCGAATGGGGGAGTTTTCACTGCGCTGTCGCACCGCTCTTTCGCGGAAAGATCTAAGCCCTTCACAAATCGAGTAAGACTGCAGCTCCCTCGTTACGAAAACGGCGAGTTTACCCTGAGCCTGACGAAGGGCCGTTTTCTACTCCCACCTCCGTCCGCCCGAGGCGGACTACGGCGGGCAGGCGAGATGACAATTAAAGGTCTAAGAGTACAGCAGCGATCCAAGGAAATGCGACCGTCACATCACTTTGAATGATCTGGAAGTAACTCTTCGTCGACAGCTTGTCCCAGGTGATCTTCTCTTTGCCGCCCGCGCCGGAGTAAGAGCCGTAGGACATGGGTGAGGAACCGATTTCCACGAACCCTGCCCAGTCGCGGATTTTGTCGTGCAGTTGCAGATCGTGCTTGAGGGAGGGGACGATGCAGATGGGGAAATCGGCCGCAATGCCGCCGCCAAGCTGCAAAAAGGCGATAGGGGCGTCCTTCGCTTCTTCCATATACCAGTCGTACATCCAGGTGAAGTACTCCAGGCCGCCTTTCATGATGGTCGGGTCGATCAGCGGGTCTTTGTTGGCGCGCCATTTTCCGCCGTACGTGTAGCTCGCGAAAATATTGCCCATTGTGGAATCTTCAAATCCTGGAATGACAATCGGGATATCCTTCTCATAGGCTGCGAGCGTCCAGCAATCATCAGGATTGGCCATCGGGTCGGGCTTGATGAGCTTCTGCTCAAACAGTCTGCGGAAGTATTCGTGCGGAAAGTACCGCTCTCCCTTCTTTTGTGCTTCCTTCCACATCTTCAATAGATGCGGCTCCATAATGCGTACGCTTTCGTCTTCGGGCAGGAACGTATCGGTAATGCGACGCAGTCCTGCATCGCGCAGTTCAGCCTCCTGTTCCGGCGTCAGTTCCGTATAGCGCGGGATGTAGGCGTAGTGCGAATGCGCGACGTAGCGGTAGTAGGACTCTTCGTGGTTCGCGGCCGTCGCAGAAACCAGATGAACTTTCCCTTTACGGATCAGTTCGGCGAGCGTGACGCCCACTTGGAAAGAACTGAGCGCGCCTGCGATCGTCACGACGATCTTGCCTCCGTTATCCACGTGGTTCTTCAGCCACAGCGCCGCTTGCAGCGTGGAGCCGCCGTTACAGTGCCGCAGCGTCCGCTCGGCAAATGCGGACACAGGAGCCTTGCTCTTCTTTACGAGCGAGGTGACCGTCCCGGCTTTTGCAAGCGACGATTCGGGGATAATGAATGTCTTCAAGTTTGCCGAGAGTTGATCGAATTTCTTCATGGCTGGCGGATAGAATATCAGAGTAATGGAATAATAGAATAATAGGGTCCCGATATTTCTGATATTCTACTATTCCATGTCGCGCATCGTGACCGTCGGCCTTGTTCAGATGGAGATGTCCCCGGACCCCGCGGCAAACCTCAAAAAAGCCCAGAGCATGATTGCGGATGCGGTAAATCCTTCGTCAGGCTCAGGAGGCGCGCAGATCGTTTGTCTGCCCGAACTTTTTTTGAGTCCATACTTCTGTCAGAAAAAAGATGATCGATCTGCCTTCGATATGGCAGAAGCTCTGCCGGGACCGACGACGCAGGCTCTCTCGCAAATAGCGAAGCAACACCAGATCATTCTCATCGGAGGCTCACTATTCGAACGTGCATCGAATGGCAAGTACTACAACACCACCCCGGTATTCGATACCGATGGCACGATGCTCGGCACCTACCGCAAAACGCATATTCCGGAAGATATCCTCTATCACGAGAAGCAATACTTCACCCCCGGGGATACGGGCATCAAAGTCTTCGATACGAAGTTCGGCAAAATCTGCCCGCTCATCTGCTACGACCAGTGGTACCCCGAGGCCGCACGCATCGCTGCAATGAAGGGTGCGGAGATTCTCTTCTATCCGACGGCGATCGGTGTGGTCGATGCACAAGTGGAAAAGAACATCACGGGTGATTGGGAACTGATGTGGAGGAATGCCCAGCTCGGTCATGCCGCAAGTAACGGCGTCTTCGTCGCTTCGCTCAACCGCGTCGGGCGCGAAGATCGCATCACGTTCTGGGGAGGTTCATTTGTCGCCGGACCGAACAGCGCAATTCTTGCAAAGGCAGGAAACCAGGAAGAAATCCTGCTCGCTGAGTGCGATTTGGATAAAGTGAAGCCTTTACAAGATGCATGGATGTTCCTCAAAAATAGGAGACCGGAGACGTATCATGAGTTAACAAAATGAATTATGAATAATGAATTATGCGTCCTAAAATTCATGATTCTTGATTCATAATTCACTTCTTGTGCAATCAATACTTCCATCAACTCCGGCGAATCAGGGGTACAGGATGCCCGCGGAATGGGAGCCTCATGAAGCAACAATACTCACGTGGCCGCATATTCCTGCGGGGAAAAAGGATCATCCGCACTGGCCTGATCTCTATGGGCATATCCCCGCGATTTGGGCGCACATGGTCAAAGAACTGGAAGCAGGAGAAGACGTGCACATCGTGATGCACGATGAGGAAACGGAAGCGATTGCAAAGGGAGCAATGAAGAAAGCGAAGGTGCAGGGAGATCGCGTGCATCTTCATCGTATTCCCAACAATTTCGCGTGGGCGCGGGATCATGGACCTGTCGTCGTCAAAAATGCGAAAGGCGAACGATTATTTCTTGATTGGGGATACAACGCGTGGGGCGGGCAGTGGGAGTACGCATTGGATGACAAAGTTCCAACACTGCTCGCGCACGAGTTGGGTCAGGAGTCGCGCGAGATCCCGATGATCCTGGAAGGCGGGTCTATTGATGTGAACGGACTCGGCACTCTCCTCACAACCGAGGATTGCCTTCTCAATCCCAACCGCAATCCCACTCTCACCAAAGACGATATTGAAAAGTATCTGCGGGATAATCTGGGAGTCACAAACATCCTCTGGCTTGGAAAAGGGATTATGGGTGACGATACGAGCGGGCACGTGGATGATCTCGCGCGCTTCGTCGGGCCGCGTACCGTCGTCACCATCATCAACGACGATCCCGCAGATCCGGACTTCGCACCGCTGCAGGAAAATCTCCGACGACTCAAGAGCATGAAAGATCAGGACGGACAGTCACTTGAGGTGATCACCATCACACAGCCCAAGCCCGTGCTCATTGATCGTGCGCCGACCAAGGGTGACTACATTCCGGGGAAGGGGTTTCGCATCCCGGCGAGCTATGCCAACTTCTATATCGCCAATGAATGCGTCCTTCTTCCCATATGGAATGATCCTCACGATGCATCTGCGATTGCAACGTTGCAAAAGTGCTTCCCCAATCATCGGATCAGCCCTATAGACAGCCGAATTCTCACGTGGGGATGGGGATCATTTCATTGTGTGACGCAGCAAATACCGAGATAGATGAGCGAATGCACCTTTATGTATAAATAACATAAATATTATCAAAGTCTACTTGGTCTTTTCTTCCTCGGAGTAAGATCAAACCTTTTTGTCTGTCCCGGTACTTACTTCTACCTCTTTTACAACTCTCACTATGTCGCGCCGCATCTCCCGCACGTCATCCCTCTTTACGCTCGCTCTCCTCACGGTTTTCACCATTGCCCCCCATACGTGGCTCACTGGGGTTTTCCACGTGGAAACGGCAAACGCGGCACAAATCTGTCCGCAGAATCTTGTGAAGGGAGGAGGCGCCGAAGATCTCGTCGTCACAAAGCAGATCAAATGGGTGCTCACGCAGGCGGGCGTGGAAGATAGTTACCGCACCACTCAGCTCTATCCGTACTGGAACCCCAAGCAACCGAATACCGGCTACCAGGTGGAGGTGTGGAGGGGGCTCATGACTCCAGTTCTCGAGGGGAAGCAGAACTTTGAATTCGACTATCCGGGCCGCTCGTTCTCCCAGAACATCGCGACGGCGCCGGGAGCGACGTACAGGCTCAGCTTTCTCTACGCTCCCCGTCCCGGCTCCGGATTCAATCAGTTGGCTATCGAATGGAACGGCCAGCAGATTGCGTCTGTTTCCGGTACTGCCGCGGCTAACACGGCGCTCGCATGGCAATCGCACGCGTACTACGTCACTGCGTCGAGTGCCATGAGCGTCGTCGGATTTAGAAGCATCGTTGGCACCGGCGCCGGAAATCTTGCGGACGATATCCAGCTGCACCTCTATGCCGACAACTGCAATCCTCCTCCGCCATCCAATGCCGATCTCGCTGGCAAAATCTCCCTTCCTCCGCAGTCAAACCGAGCCGATCCTCTGCCCGAATTCATCGGCGCCAAGAATGAAGGATCGACGACTGTGTCAAGCGCGGTTCTGACGCAGCAACTTCCCAGCGGGTTCAGCTTCCTCTCGTCGCCGGGTCCGTGTTCGGGAAATTCCACCACGGTTACCTGTAACGTTCCCGCTCTCAGCCCCGGACAGTTCGTCAACTATCTGGTCTATCTGCAAATCGCACCTAACTTTGCCTGCGGAACAACTCTCTACTTGAGCAATACCGTTACCACGAACTCCGCTACGGATGGAAACCCGGGAAACAACAAGGCTGATGCCAGTACGCTGGTCACGTGTGCGGGAGGTGTCCCAGCGCAGTGCTCCGATGGTGGGGATAACGACGGCGACGGTTTGATCGATTACCCGCAGGATCCGGGTTGCGCGAATGCGCTTGATAACGACGAGTCCAACGCTCCTGTAAATGCACAGTGTTCCGATGGCATTGATAACGACAATGACGGTGCCACCGACTACCCCAATGACTTCAGTTGCAGCTCCGGTTCCGATAACGACGAAACATTTCCCAAGGCGCTCTGCCAGGATGGGCAGGATAACGATCAGGACGGCCTGATCGACTGGCCGCAGGATCCCGGCTGCAGTAGCCGCCAGGACAATGACGAGTTCAATGCCGTCGTCTCCTGTACCCGGAGCGATCCGCGCATTGTCAGCCTTGAGCAAAATTTCGGTCTCATGAATGCCCCGTTGGGCACCGCGAACCTTCCCAATGGCGGAAAGCTTCTCGTATGGAACAAAATTCTCGGTCTCAGTTCTCGGTCCAACTTCATTGGGCAGACAACGGGCAGTAATGGTATCCGGCACCTGAGTCTCCAGACCACCTCCACTGTTCCGCATAGCATACTGCGTTCCACTGTTCAGTCCCTCACCAACAATTACATCGGCGCTTTCCTGGGAGAAGCGTGTAGCAATGCGGTTCTCAATGAGTACGTGGCAAACAACTGGAAGGTTGCCAATGATGCGTTTGGTTGCAGTGCCCCCTATCTTTCCTCCATTGAGAATCATCCAGAAGGCGAAGCAAAGAATGGTGTAAATGACAACCCTGGAGATGCATGGTTGCCTGCAGTTACTTGCGATGGTTCTCCACCACCAACTCCTCAATGTCAGGATGGCTTCGATAACGATGGCGACGGCAAGGCCGACTCGTTCGATCCGGGATGTCACAGTGATGGTAACCCCTACAATTCCAGCAGCTACATTCCGAGCGACAATGACGAATCCTCTCCGGCGACTGTCGCCTGCAATGACGGGTTCGATAATGACAGCGACGGCAAAATCGATTTCCAGGATCCGGGCTGCCACACGGACGGCAATGCGAGTAATCCCAACTCTTACAATCCCCTCGGCAATTCCGAGCAGGATGCCACCCCCATGGCAGACGTCATTTTGACGCTCTCCGTGACCGACCAGATCGAACCACAGCTCGACCCCGATCTGCTCGTACGCTCCGTCGTGCAGAACCTCGGTCCCGTTGCCATTCCCGGCGCTCTGCTCACGCTGCCGATTCCCGCAGGACTCGTCTTTAATCCTAGCCTGACCACTCCCGTCGGAGCGTGCACCGCAACGACAACAACCGTGACGTGCGTCGTGCCGCCGCTCACACCCGCGCAATCGCAAACGTTTTTGGTCTACTTCCTCGTTCCCGCATCGCAGCCGTGTCAGTCGACACTGACCGTGAACGGAACAGTGACTCCGGTGGGCTTTGTGGACGGTAACCCCGGTAATAACAACGCGTCTGCAAGCACGCTCGTTACCTGTCCATCCACGCCGCCACAATGTAACGACAGCGTCGATAACGACGGCGACGGACTCAACAATTTCCCAGCTGATCCCGGCTGCTCAAGCGCACAGGACAACGATGAAGCCAACTCGAGCGGACTGACGGGTGATATGTCGGCGAAAATCACCCTTCCGCCACAAGCAGACCGCAACGCACCGCTTCCGACATTCATCGGTGGCAAGAACGAGGGGTCGACGACAATCCCGAGCGCAACGCTGAAAGTGCCGCTTGCTGCTGGCTTCGCGCTGCTGGATCCCCGTGGTTCCCCGTGCTCTGTGGATATCAACAACGTCATCACCTGCACGGTTCCCGCTCTCGGCCCCGGCGCATCGGTCAATTACCTCGTCGATCTGAAGATCGCGAATACCTTCAACTGCGGCAGCATGCTGACGCTCAATAATACCGCGACGCCCAGCGGTATAACCGATACTAATCCCGACAACAATATTGCTTCCGCAGAGACGCGCGTTACCTGCGCGGGCGGCACGCCACCTCCGCAGTGCAGCGACAATGTCGATAACGATGGCGACGGCAAGGCCGACGCGCAGGATCCCGGCTGTCACAGCGACGGTAACGAGTCCAATGCCGCAAGCTACGTGCCAAGCGACACCGATGAAACGGATGCCTCCACGCCCGCAGCCGACATCGAAGGCAAAATCACACTGCCTCCGCAGGCGAGCCGCAAGGATCCTCTGCCGGAATTCCTGGGCGCAAAGAACGTGGGTGCCACGGTAATTCCCAGTTCCACACTGACACAGTCTCTGCCAACAGGCTTTGTATTCCTCTCCGCTCCGGGCTCGCCGTGTTCGGCAAGTTCGTCCACTGTCACCTGCAGCGTGCCGGCACTGAATCCCGGAGATTCGGTCAGTTATCTGGTGTACCTCCAGATCCCGGCTGATCACGCCTGCAGCACGAATCGTTCTCTCCAGAACGTTGCAACACCCAACGGCGTGACGGAGGGAAACACGATCAATAACACGGCAACTGTGAGCACATTCGTGACGTGCCCGTAGGGCGAAAGAAAAAGAAGCCAAGGAAGCCAAAGATGCCGACGAAGCCAAGGAAACCTAAATCCTTGGCTTCCTTGGCATCCTGGGCTTCTGCCATTTACAAGGAATCCCATTGACCACCGTCTTCACTTCTTTACACTACCTCTATCCCGCAGTGGCTTCGATTGTGTTGTGAGTACTGCGTCCCGGTTTTGTTCCCCACTTTTCCTATGGCAAAGAAGGCCAAAAAGTCTGTTGTAAAAAAGAAGAGCAAACCTCTTAAGAAGGTTGCCAAGAAAGTGGTGAAGAAAATGAAGAAGGTTGCCAAGAAAGTGCAGAAAAAGGTCGCTACGAAGGTCAAAGCCGTGAAGAAAGCGCCAGAGGTAAAAGTGCTCAAGAAAATTCTCCCGCCCCTGCCCAAGAAGGCGCCTGGGAAGTTTCAACTGACAAGAAAGGGAGGCGGAAAGCAGATAGAGCAGGAGAAGGACATCTTGAAGCCCGTCAAAAAACTCATTGTTCCCAAGCGCCCCTACCAGATGCATGTGGAGGAAGAGGTGGTGCCGCACGTGCACCCGCACGTGATTCCGCCCGCCGAGCGCATTCCCGGCGTGTTCAGCAGAATTTCCGAGTCCCTTCGTCCCAAGAAGGTCGAAATGGGACGCGTCGTGCTGGTGGAAGAAGATGAGAACTCCCATGTGCCGTCGCTCATCGAAATGCAGATTCTCAGTTATAAGTGGTTCCTGACGGAAGGTCTCAAAGAATTACTCGAGGAGATCACTCCTATCACCGACTTCTCCGGAAAAAAGTTGGAGCTGCGGATTCTTGGTCACACGTTTGATCCTCCCAAGTACGACCCCGAAACCTGCAAGCGTCGCAACTTGAGCTACGAAGCGGCGATGAAAGGATACGTGCAGCTCATCAACCGGGAGACGGGGGAAATCAAGGAACAGGATGTGTTCCTCGGTTCTATTCCTTTAATGACCGATTCGGGAACGTTCGTCGTCGACGGCATCGAGCGCGTGGTCGTGCATCAATTGGTTCGGTCCCCCGGCGTCTTTTTCAGCAAGATGCCCGATCATCCCAAATTCCACGCGGCCAAGATCATCCCGAAGCGCGGCGTGTGGCTGGAAATCGAGACCGACCGCCGCGGCATCATCAGCTGCAAAATCGACCGCAAGCGCAAGATCCCTATCACGCAGCTCCTCCGCGTCTTCGGCTATGCCGGTGATAGTCAGATCATCGACCTCTTTAAAGATGTGACGAGCGCGGATCACGATTACATCCTGACGACGCTTGAAAAAGACCCCATCCGCAGTGTGGAAGAGGCCTACCAGAGCGTCTATCGCAAAATCCGCCCTGGTGATCTCGCAACACCTGAGAATGCCAAGCAACTCATCGACTCCCTCTTCTTCGATTTCAAGAAGTACGACATGGGCAGTATCGCCCGCTACAAGCTCAACCGGCGTTTTAACCTCAAGACCCCGAGCGACGAGCAGCACCGCGTATTCCAGGTGAGCGATTTTCTGGAAATCCTCCGCGAACTGGTGCGGCTCAATAACGGGCAGGGTGTGGCAGACGATATCGATCACCTCTCGAACCGCCGCGTCCGTTCCGTCGGCGAACTGGTGCAGAATAAGTACCGCGTCGGACTCGTGCGCACCGAGCGCATCGTCAAGGACCGCATGACGGTGATGGATATCGAAACGGTCACCCCCACACAACTCATCAACTGTCGCCCGATTACGGCCGCCATGCGAGAATTCTTCGCAAGCTCTCAGCTCAGTCAGTTCATGGATCAGACGAATCCGCTTGCCGAACTTGCGCACAAGCGTCGCCTTTCCGCGATGGGTCCTGGAGGTCTCAGCCGCGAGCGCGCGAGCTTTGACGTTCGCGACGTCCACACCAGCCACTACGGTCGCATCTGTCCCATCGCGACTCCCGAAGGCCCGAACATCGGTCTCGTCGTGCACCTGGCGGGGTTCGCCCGGGTGAACGAGTACGGATTTTTGGAAACGCCCTACCGCGAGGTGAAGCACGACGTGCCGCTGGATCCCGAGAAGCTCTTCGGCCGCATCATCGATACGGTCATCAAGGACGGACGAAAAGTTCTCGTGAAAGAAGGCGATAAGGTCGATTCCAAGGACGTCGCCCGCAAAGTCGTCGCACTTGCAAAGAAGGAGGGGATGAAATCCGTCACTGTCCGCGCATACGTCACCAACAAAGTCATCTACGTGGATGCCGAGCAGGAGCGCCACCTGACCATTGCCCAGGCCGAAACCCACCTGACCGAGCATGAGGAATTCTCGACGACACGCGTCTCCTCCCGCCGCGCCGGGGAACCTCTCCTCGCGCACGTCCGTGATATCACGCACGTCGACGTCTCCCCCCGCCAAATTCTCAGTATCTCCACCTCGCTCATCCCGTTTTTGGAGCACGATGACAACACCCGTGCGTCCATGGGGACCAACATGCAACGCCAGGCCGTGCCGCTCATCCGTCCGCATGCGCCGCTCGTTGGCACGGGCATCGAAGGTCTTGCCGCTCGCGCCTCGGGCCATGCTCTTCTTGCGGAAGACGACGGCGAAGTGACCGCGGTCGATTCCCGCGAAGTCTCGGTGGTCTACAGTTCAGGCAAAAAGCGCACCCATAAGCTCCACACCTTCGTTCGCAGTAACCAGGGAACATGCTTCCACATGCGTCCGCGCGTGGTTCGCGGCCAAAAGGTCCGCCGCGGCGAGCCTCTTGCCGACGGTGCTTCCGTGGAAGACGGCGAACTGGCGCTCGGGCAGAACCTGCTTGTCGCGTACATGTCGTGGGAAGGCTACAACTTCGAAGACGCCGTCATCATCAGTGACCGCGTGGTGGAAGAAGGTTGGTTCGATTCCGTGCACATCGAGTCGTACATCACCGACGTCCGCGATACCAAGCTCGGGCCCGAAATCGTCACGCGCGATATCCCCAACGTCGGCGAAGCAAAACTCAAAGATCTCGCCACCGACGGCGTCGTCCGCATTGGTGCCACCGTGCATGAGGGCGATATCCTCGTCGGCAAAATCACCCCGAAAGGGGAGACGGAACTGACTCCGGAAGAACGGCTTCTGCAAGCCATTTTCGGAGACAAGGCGAAGGACGTGAAAGACAGTTCGCTCAGGCTTCCCGGCGGAGCAGGTGGAAAAGTGGTCGACGTGCATATCTTCGACCGCGCCGAAGGTGATGAACTTCCGACTGGCGTCATCAAGCAGATCAAAGTGTTCGTCGCGCAGACCCGCAAGATCCAGGTGGGTGACAAGATGGCCGGACGCCACGGCAACAAAGGCGTCGTTTCCCGCGTCGTCCCGCGTGAAGACATGCCCTTCCTCGCCGACGGCACGCACGTCGATATCATTTTGAACCCTCTCGGCGTTACGTCCCGCATGAACATCGGACAGATTTTGGAAACGCACTTGGGATGGGCCTGCAAGGAACTCGGCATCAAAATCGCGACGCCCGCGCTCAACGGCATCACGACCGAACAAATCGACGAATTCCTGAAGGAAGCCAAGCTCCCCGCGTCCGGCAAGATCCAGCTCTTCGACGGCCGCACCGGCGAGCCGTTCAAGTACGAGACGACGGTGGGCCAGGTGTACATGCTCAAACTGCTGCACCTTGTCGAAGACAAGATCCACGCACGATCCGTCGGTCCGTACTCGCTCGTCACGCAGCAGCCGCTCGGAGGCAAGGCACAGCACGGAGGTCAGCGCTTTGGAGAAATGGAAGTGTGGGCGCTGGAAGCCTACGGGGCTGCCTACACATTGCAGGAAATGCTGACGATCAAATCCGATGACGTCATCGGACGCTCGAAGGCCTACGAATCCATCGTGAAGGGCGAGCCGATCCGCCGTCCCTCCATCCCGGAATCGTTCAACGTGCTTGTGAAAGAACTGCAGGCACTTGGTCTCAAAGTCGAACTCCTCAAGTTCAAAGAGGAAGTCGCTCCCGAGGAGCGCGTGACGATCGAAGAAGGTGTCATTGAACCGGTCGAGCTCAGTTCCCGAGTGGAAGCCGAGGAAGCCGCCGAGGGTGCAGTGCCCGAGGCTGATAAGATTGCCGAGCTCGAAGACATCGCTGCCGAGGGTGAAGGAGCGGAGGAAGTGATTGCCGGCATCGAGGAAGGCGCCGAGGTTGAGGCTTCCGGCAAAGGAGCCAAACAGGAAATGGCGGAGGCGGCGAGTGAGGAGGCCCAGGAGGCGGCGTAATCCTCGCAAACCCCCACCCCCTAACCCCCTCCCCCGTGCGCGGGAGAGGGGGAATGGGCATGTCAAAATCTAAAGCCCCTTCTCCCCCGCAGGGGGGAAAGGGGTTTGGGGATAGGGGGTTTTTGCGGTGTTGTTCCACACCCCTATGGAACGTCCAGACTTGGCTTACACATAAGGAAAAATCAAGATGCGCAAAAGTGACTTCGCGCACACCCCCTCCCGCATCGATTGCGGGATTCCTACCATGCCCCTCCGTTCTTTCTTCCTATTTTTTACCCCCTTTTATTTATGAAAAGCGTGAACAAAATCACGTTGCTCGGGAACGTCACCAACGACCCCGAGCTCAAGACCATTTCGACCGGGCAGTCGGTCTGCACGTTCGGCCTTGCCACCAATCGCGTGTGGAAGGATAAGCAGGGCGAGACGCAAAGTCTCCCCGAGTTTCATAACCTTGTCCTCTGGCGGGGACTGGCCGATTTCGCGGTCAAGTATGTGAAGAAAGGAAAGCCCCTGTATGTGGAAGGGCACCTGAAGACTGGCACCTGGGAAAAGGAAGGTGCCAAGCATTACAAGACCGAGGTGATCGTGGATAATATCGTCCTCCTCGGCGCGAAGGATAAGAGTCCGGAAGCTGATGCAACTGAAGAAGAGCAAACTGAAGAGGTTGCAATGGCTGCGTAAAAAGGGGACCGACTTTCCCGAAGTGGCCAAAGGGACCGACGTGACTGAGGTACGTCGGTTGCTTTGGTTATTTCTTCGGTACTTTCGGATGTGTATCCTTACGGGTCATCACTTTTTCTAACATGCTTCGAAGACCCATGTCCTTATCCCAGCGTTCTAGAAAAGCCAGTTCGTCCTTTCGGGACATCGTCTGATTGGCATAAGCCCTGCACTGTTCAAGTTGCGCCGCTCTGTGGGCTCTTTCAAAAGACATCATGATTTTAGTGTAAAACTCAAACTCTCCGTGTCAATTATTCCATGCAAAAGGGCTATTTTACAAGTTTCCTACTGAACAAAATCAGTATCTTTCCCCTTGACCCTCCTTTATCTCTAAGTAGAATTCCTTGGCTTCTATGCAGACCCGCGAACACCCGTAGGATTAGGTCCCCTTGGGACTTCCTAATTCTGCGGGTGTGCGTGAGCCACCCGCTTTTTTATTTCTACGAGAGCATTTCGATGGCGATCCCGAGCGTAGTCGAGGGAGAGCCGAGAAATGCCGAAGTAGAAATAACCCTGAGTAGCTCGCCGTCAGGCGAGCGTATCGAAGGGTTCTATGCGGGAACAGCTCCGCCGCCGTTGCTTTTTGAAAGCATCGGCCAGTGCGTCATTCACTTCTCGAATGACGCATGAGAATCAATTAATTTAAAATGAATGTAATTGATGATTCCGCGCGAGCGGAGTCATCGTGGTACAAGACTGGAGTAGTACCCAGCTTGTAGCACATGAACAGTATATTTTTTGAAAAATGTTACTCATCGCAACACATGAATGCCTCGACTCTGCACTCCGATGAAGGACGTGGCCAGCAACGATATGCTTCGGTGAGCCGCTAGGCAGGCGCTACCAGCCGAAGATTTCCG
The DNA here is from genome assembly GCA_964449445.1 of uncultured Candidatus Peribacteria bacterium. Classification (GTDB taxonomy): domain Bacteria; phylum Patescibacteriota; class Gracilibacteria; order Peribacterales; family Peribacteraceae; genus JABFSS01. The sequence continues at coordinate 202,153 of CAYUZT010000002.1, forward strand.
AATGGGGAAACCCCAGGGGAGTTATGTCCCCTGACCGTGGGTTCTCCTAGATTCTTCCGAATGGGGTCGCAGAAAAAAACCAAATGCCAAATAACAAAAGCCAGGGAAATAAGAAATTCTAATGTGAAAATCTTACATTGGACTTTGGTTTTTCCCTGGAATTTGGATTTTGGTTTCTGGAATTTTTCTCCGACCGCTTCGACTGCACATACAACGTGCACCAGGAATTTACGAGAACCCACGGAGGTCACTCTGGGAACTGAAACATCTCACGTACCAGAGGGAGAGAAATCAAATACGAGATTCCCTTAGTAGTGGCGAGCGAAAAGGGATCAGCCTAAACCCCGTCCCTCACTGTGTTCGGTACGGGAAATCCCAAGAACCAAGCACCAAATTTCAAATAATACTCAAAAATTCAATTTTCAATTCATCAAAATTGGATATTGGTCTTTGTAATTTATTTGGAATTTGTGATTTGGAATTTGGAATTTCCCCGAGCGTAGCGAGGGGCGGGGGGTTGTAGGACCTCAATATGTGACACTGCTTTTATAGAAGAACGTCCCTGGAACGGGCGGCCATAGAGGGTGAGAGCCCCGTAAGCGAAATTGAAGCAGGCACTAGAGGAATCCTAAGTAGGGTCGGACACGTGAAATCCGGCCTGAATCCGGGTGGACCACCATCCAAGGCTAAACAGATGCAGAGATC
>CAYUZT010000003.1:0-187008 GCA_964449445.1 uncultured Candidatus Peribacteria bacterium
TCAAGAAGAGACAAACTTACATTTTCAGCCCCCAAAATTTCCCATTAAGCCAAGAGTACCTATTCTTCGAACTCCTCGATTTCCTCGACTTCCTCATATCCGTGTTCCCTCCGAAAACAGCTCACGTTCTACTCTCTTCGCTTCTTCGTACCACATTTTCCCTTCCTCGCTCGTCTTGCCTCCGCCATATCGCTTGGCGAAGTCGGCGAAGCGTTCTTCCAGTGTGACCACTTTGTCGATGAGCACGCGCTTATCGGCGTAGAAGAGGAGCTTCTGCTCGATCGTTGAACGGTCCGGGGAGGGGAGCTCAAGCCCGTGGACTTCGACGATCGTCGCGATCACCGGGAAGCCATGCTCCCGAAGGAAGTGCGCACACGCCGCTTCGTGGTGCATGCCGGGGAAGCGCTGCGCGAGAGACGCCCACAGAGAACGCTGCTCGTCCGTATGCGTATTCTCGGGATGCCCTCCTCTGCGAAAATCGATGAAGCGAAGGAGATCATGGATCCGTGCCGCGTCATGAAGTGCGCGTTTTCGGACGAGAATGCCGCGTCGAATCAGGTCCTCTGCGAGCGTGTTGCACACGTCTGCGACGGTGTCGCAGTGACGCACGATATGCGCAGGCAGAAGCACGTCCTTGCGCCATTGGTCGATCTGCTGCCCCGGAATGAGAGCCGCATCCAGGAATGTGCAGTGGATCCTTCGCGAGTGTTGATCCTGTTCTTCGAGAGCGACATGGATCACGTGACCGGTGCTCTTCAGCCGTTCAAGCGAAATCCGTTCGCTCCATTCAATGCAGCGAATGCCGGAAAAATTTTCGGACGAACGAAGGAGTTCCTCCGATTGCGTCTGATCGAGCCGGTAGAGATCGAGGTGCAAAAAATCTCCGCGCGCGCCTCTATACTGTTGCTCAAGCGCGTACGTGGGGCTGGTCAGCTGTTCGTCGATTCCCAGTGCGGATGCAAAACCCTGGAGGAATGTGGTTTTTCCCGTTCCGAGCTCTCCCGTGAGCGCGAGCGTCATAGGCACGTCATAGAGTGAAGATGCAAGAGATGACCCTACAAAACGTGTTTGCAGAGCGGAGTTTGCTGTAATAGTACATTTGTCATGCATTGATAATATTGTCAAATTATTGTATAATAGTTATGACACATCAAGAACCACATGACCAGTGTATCGAAGCGCACCTTCGGCTTCACCTCCGCCTCCCTCTACCGCCGGCGGGAGCCTCATGTGTTTACGTATCTCTCGGAGCGCGCGACGTTCTGGATTGCCGTGCTCTCCATTTTCGCGTTTGTGACCGGCAACATGGTCGGGCAGCACGGATGGCACGTCTTCTGGAAGTCCGTGCTGGGGGAGGGGACCGAGTCGACCATCGCCTTTACGGGCATGGTCCCGCCGATCCCGCGCGTGCCCGATTACGAACGCTGGGCACGTCTCGGAGGAAGTGTGCGCACGCATACCTTCCGCCAGGTTCCTGTAGATCTCTTGGTCCCGCTCCCGCGCTATGTGCGCCACGGTGACGACGTAGCGTCCGATACGCATCTGCGCAACGTCTACTTCGTGGAGCATCTGGGAACCTATGCCACGGGACGGGGGAAGGGGAGTCATGTGGGAGAAGATATTTCCGTGCCGGAAGGAACGCCGGTGGTGAGCATTGCAAACGGCATCGTGACGAGAGTGGGCAACGATCCCGGGGGGTACGGGAACTTCGTCGTCGTCAAACATCCAAACGTTCCGGACGTCGAGGAACGCGGAGTGAAATCGGCGGTGTACTCCGGTTACGCGCACTTGAGCTCTGCCTTGGTTGCGGAAGGAACTGTTGTGCAGAAGGGTGAGAAGATCGCGCTCAGTGGAAGAACGGGCAATGTAACTGCTCCGCATCTGCATTTCCAGATGGATAAGGAGAGTGCGCCGTACCATCCGTACTGGCTGTTCTCCGGAGCAGAGCAGAAGAAAGCGGGGCTGACCTTCGCGCAGGCGATCGACCAGGGGCTCAACCGCGACAGGGGAGTGCAGTACACGCTCGATCCCATGCTCACGGTGCAGGCGTACGACACGTTCGTCGGTCCGGTGGTGGCCAATGCCTCCGTCGTCTCCTCGGCATCGTCTATCAGCGTTCCCGTTCGCACGCGGCCTCTCACGATCGCAGAGAGGCGGACCCAGCGCCTGACCAAGGCAACGCCGCTTCCGACGCTCGTGGCCTACACCGAGAACGTTCCGGTCATCCCTATCCCGGTTGCATCCTCGTCTGTACATTCTGCTGCTTCCGTAACGGGCGTGGGAGCCGTCGCGAGCATCCGCATTTCCCATGACGGCAGCTTTACCCGCGATCGCGCCTGGAAAACGCTGACGCTCACGCTTCTCGATGCGGAAGGCAGGGTGGTCACCGTGCCGAAGGAGAACAAGAAAATCACGCTGGCGACGGCCTTCGGCCAGGCGGAATTCAAGCGCACCACGTTCTCGCTGACCGATTTCAAAAAGGGAGTGTTCCAAACCGAGATTCTTCCCCTGGGCCAGACGACGGTGGTCGTGCAGGCAAAACCCTATGACAGCATGAGTGAGAAGCCGATGAAGGCTCCACGAAATTAGGAAGTCAAAGAAGTCGAGGAAGTCAACAATGCCAAGGAAAAGGAGTCCGAGGAATCCGAAGTGTCCAAGGACCATCTATTTGTCATTTCCTTCCCGAATAGAAGGACAACCCGATCATCACGATGAGGAGGAGCATTCCGGCAGCCACCTTTTCCCATGTGCTCAAAAACAGCGCCGTGATGCCGAAGAGCGCGCCGATGCCGGCGGTGAGCGCGATAATACTGCGTGGTGACCAGCCTTTGCGAAGCAGGCGATGATGGAGGTGCTGGTCGGACGCATTGCCGCGGAAAGGGGAATGGCCTTTTCGAAGTCTGCGGACAATGACGAAGAGCACATCAATCAACGGCACGCCGAGGACCAGGAATGCCGTTGCGACTTTGCCGCCGGAGTAAATGGTCAGGACGCCGATCAGGAGCCCGAAGAACATCGCGCCGGTATCGCCCATCAGGAGCCGCGCGGGAGGGAAGTCGAACGGGAGCACGCTCAGGCTGATGCCCGCGAGCAGAAACGACACTAATGCAAGAGCGGGTTGGTCGACCCGATCGCTCAGGGACAGGAAGCCGATCGTGAGGAAGGCGATCACCGAGAGCGTGCTCACCTGTCCGGAAATCCCATCGAACCAGTTGAGCGCGTTGATGGTGAAGAGCAGCCACAGAACGGTGAAGACGATGCTCGCAGAAAACTGCCATCCTGCATCGAGCGTCAGGCTTGTCCCGTCGCCCAGAATCCCGGGGAGGGGATTGGTCACCGCATCAATCCGCGTTCCCGTTGCAATCAGGAGAATTGCGACGATGCCCTGAATGGCGAAACGCAGGAGCGGGGGGAGGGGAGTGCGGTCGTCGATGAAACAGGTCAGGCCGAGCAGTACGATCCCCGCGATCAACCCCTGATTCTGGATGGTGAGCGGCTGAACGAGGGGAAAGAAGATGAGAAACGTGATCAGCGCCAGAATGCCCGTCGGGTAGGGGATTTTTGATCGATGGAGGCCGTAGCGCTCGGGAAAATCCAGCCAGCCAAGAGAAGGGAAGATCTTGAGAGCGGCTGCGTGGAGGATCAGCGAAACGAGGAAGGCCAGGAAGGGGAGGATGATGAGAGGACTCATTTGTCAGCATCATCATTGACCAATGGCAAATGATCAATGCGATTGATCATTCATCATTCCTCAGTAAAATGCACACATGTCTGCAAAGAAGATCCACTCTCTCTCCGACGCAAAGATCGAAGGAAAGCGTGTTCTGCTACGGGCGGGGTTCGATGTGTCGATTGAGAATGGAAGAGTGATGGATACGGAACGCATCGAGGCGCTATTGCCGACGATGCGACACATTTTGAAGGGAGGAGCATCGCTCATCATCCTGAGCCACCAAGGGCGTCCCAAGGGCAAGCCGCTCCCCGAATTCACGCAGAAGCCGATTGTGCCCGTGCTCGAGACATTGCTGAAAGTGAAAGTCGCGTTCGCCGATTCCTGCGTGGGATCGAAAACCGAGGCGCAGGCGAAAGCGCTCAAGCCGGGACAAGTGCTCTTCCTCGAAAATCTCCGGTACGAGCCGGGGGAAGAGAAGAACGACCCAGAGCTCGCGAAGAAGCTCGCACTGCTCGGCGACATCTACGTGAACGATGCCTTCACCAACTGTCACCGCAATCACGCGAGCATGGTGGAACTGGCGAAGCTGCTTCCGTCGTATGCGGGGCTTCAGCTGCAGAAGGAAATAGACCATCTCTCCGCTGTGGTGGAGAAACCAAAGAAGCCCGTTCTCCTGATCGTGAGCGGAGCGAAGATGGAAACCAAGGTACCGGTGATCGAGCACTTTTTGACGAAGGGGGACGAGATCCTGCTCGGCGGCTGCATCGCGAATACCTTTATCGCGGCGCGCGGGTTCGATGTGGGAGGGTCCAAGTATGAGCAAAAGGAAATCGAGAAAGCGCAGGAGCTGATGCTGGAATCGGAGAAGGAAGGCCGGGCGAAGATCTTCGTTCCCCGGGATGTCGTTGTCGCGAGCAGTCCCGATGAAAAAGCGCAGAAGTTAGATTTGCCGGTGGAGGATATCGAAGGCGACATGAGCATCTTCGATATCGGCAAAGTGACGATCGAGCGCTACAAAGTTGCGATTGCCAAGGCCAAGACGATCGTGTGGAACGGGCCGCTGGGACTGTACGAAATCAATCGCTTCTCGCACGCGAGTAAGCGCATCGCCGAAGCGATCGCGGAGGCGACGAGCAAGGGTGCGGTCTCCATCATCGGCGGGGGCGACACGATCGATTTCCATGTCCGCTACGGGCATTCTTTGGATGCGTACACGTTCGTGAGCACGGGAGGAGGGGCGATGCTGGAGTTCATTGCAGGCAAGAAGCTGCCGGCAATCGAAGCATTGAAACGATCGTAGAAAAAACCAGATACCAAATACCAAAAACCAAGGAGGTGAAAAAAACCAGGATAGAGGAGACAAGTACACCTGTTTTTGGCTTCTGGTTTTTGGAATCTGGAATTTCTCTCCGACCATCTCACCGCTATCCTTCCTTCCACATGCCTGACCCAAAGATCACTGTTCTCTTCCGAGCCGAAGAAGAATCTTTTACCGCCTTTGCGCGGCGCATCCGCGATGCAAAGGGGGAAATCATCGTCGTGCTCTCCAGTGCCGATAATACGCATCTGCTGCAGGAGGAAGATCGCGCGCCGTTCCTGGAGGAATGCAAGAAACTGCGTTACCGGCTGCGTCTGGCGACCAAGGAACCGCTCGTGGCCTCCCGCGCGCGTGCGCAGGGGATCAGAGTGCTCGATCGTACGCGCAAGCTCCGCACGCTTCTCGCCGGACACCCACAAATGCCCGAAGCGTTGCGGTTCTTTTCGCCGAGTCTCTGGCGCCAGCAGTGGCGATCGCGGTTACAGACAATCGGCCTGCTGTCATTGCCCCGCGTGCGCATCTGGGTGCTTCTGATCCTGAGCGGGGGATTGTTCGCATTCGTCATCTTCCGCCTGCTGCCGTCGGCCGATGTGCGCGTGTGGCCGAGATCGGACATCGTGACCCAGACGATGAACGTGACGCTTGTGGCCTCCGGTTCCACGCTGGAGCTCTCTTCGCGGGTGCGTACCCAGCGTCTGGAGGTGATTGAAGTGCGGATCCGCAAATCCATCACGTTCGACGACATCAGTCCCGAGTTCACCGGCACGGACGCAAGCGTCCAGATGACGATCGTGAACCAATCGAAAGAGACGTATTCGCTCCGCACGGGGACCCGACTCCTCAACCAAGCCGGGATGATCTTTAAAACCCAGGCCCCCGTGACGGTGGAGCCGGGGCTTGAGGTGACCGTTCTCGCGAAGGCGGATCACCTGGATCTCTACGGCAAGATCATCGGCAAGCGAGGTAATGTTCCTGCCGGGCTCCAGTGGGAACTGCTCGGACTCAGTGTTCCGGAGCGCAAGCTCGTCTTCGGAAAAAACGTGAAACCCGCTCTGGGAGGAGCGACAGCCGAACGGACCGTCCTCCAGCAGAAGGATATCGATGCGGGCAAGAAGCGGCTGGAGCAGGAATTGCTGGTGACGGCGAAGCAGCTGATTGAAGAAGAGCGCCAGCTGCGGAGTTCACAGGATCAAAACATGCGGCTCGAGCTCCTCGCGAAGGACGATGTGATCATCACGACCTACAGCGGTTTTGTCCTTCCGACCCAATTCCTGGGAAAGCCGGTCCTCTCGGTTCCCATTGAAGGTGAGCTCATCTACACAATACCGGCCTATAACCTCCAGGGCGTCCAGGAAGCCTATAACCGCGAGCTGCAAGCGCACACGAGCGAAGGCAAGCAGCTGATCGCCGATTCGGTGCACATCGACCCGCAGAAAGTGATCATCATCGAATACGGCGACGACGGGTCGCCCAAGAATCTCTACACGGGGGACTGGATCAAGATCACGGCGGATGTCGCGGGCACGGAACAGTTCGTGCTCGATCCGCTGACGCCCGATGGAGCGCGGTTCGGCAAAAAAGTGCGCGATGCGATCGCGGGACTTTCCGTCAAAGACGCGCAGCGGATTTTGCGTAACTTTCCCGAAGTCGAGCGCGTGGAGATCAAACTGTGGCCCCCGTGGAGCGGGACTCTGCCCTCCATTCCCTCGAATATTACGATTTCACCACAATGAAAAAGCTTTCTTTCATAATCATCCGCATTCTCTTGTTGATCGCTTTCCCCGCGATGCTCTTTTACGCATGTACGGTCATCTACGTGTATGAACGAATGGATGGAAATGCAGTATTTCCCGTCGATTGCGCGATAGTCTTCGGCACTGCAGTGTGGCCGGTATTCGACCGGTATGGCCTCGTCATCGCCTCCGTTCCCGGTCCGGGTATCGCACGGAGGGTCTCGACAGCGGCACATCTCCTGGAGGAGGGGAGTGTGCGGCATCTGTACCTGAGCGGCGGAAAAGGAGAGGGCAATCGACAGAGTGAAGCGGAAGTGATGGGGGAATATGCGCAGTCGCTCGGCGTACCAAAGTCGAGCATCACGGTGGAAGATCGTTCACGCAGTACCTGGGAGAACCTCCAGAACACCCGTCCCTTGACTTCGAGGTGTGATTCCGTTGTCGCGATCAGTGACAGTTATCACCTGGCGCGCATCGGTTTGTACGCGCAGGTTCAGGGCTGGCCGCAGGTGCAAACATATCCGGCGGATAGAAAGCCAGATTTGCTGTTTAGAGCCCAAAATCTGTTGCGGGAGGCCGTAGGGATAGATTTGCTAGTACTTACTCGGTTATTAACCTAAAATGCATTATGTTAAGTAGGAGAAGCTGTGGAAAACTACCTGTAGTGAGCCTGTCGAACTATGATTAGGCGCTCCCCTCACCCTCCGGCAGCCGCGCAATCGGCACTCGCAAAGGCCATCGAGCGGTATCTGACGTTCCTGAAAGCGGAGGAGAACAAATCCCCACTCACGATCAGCGCATATCGCGAGAGTCTGGATCTGCTGATGAAGCTTTCCGATATCACCGACCCCCGGTTGTTTGATAAGAGCTCGGTACGCATCTACAAGTCCGCGCTGCATTCCTACAGGGCCCGCAGCGGCAAGGAACTCACGATACGGACGAAGAACCATCATCTGACCATTCTGCGTGCATTCCTGCGATATCTGACACGGGAAGAGGAAATGGACGTGTACCCGTCTGATCGGGTGACACGTTTTAAAGAAGAGCAACGGAAGGTGAAAGTGCTCTTCCACGAAGAGCTCGAGCGGCTGCTCACGGCGCCCAATACCTCTACCAAAGAAGGGAAGCGTGACGCTGCGATGCTCCATCTGTTCTTTTCTACCGGCCTTCGTCTTGCGGAGCTGAGGGGACTCAGCCGCAAAGATATCAATTTCACGACACGCGAGATCTCCGTGCGCGGCAAGCGCGGCAAGATCCGGGTGGTCTTTGTGAGCGATCGGGCAGCAGACGCCCTCAAGGAGTACGTCGACTGTCGTCTGGATCACCTCGCTCCCCTGTTCATCCGCAATCACGAAAAAGCCTCCACCGCAATGCCACCGGGCGAAGAGTTCCGCCTCTCGCGCATTTCCATCTATAACGCGGTCAAAAAGTACGCGCGCCAGGCGGGGATTGTCAGCGATCCGTCACCGCATACGCTGCGTCACTCCTTTGCGACGGATTTGCTCCGGAATGGGGCCGATCTGCGGTCAGTCCAGGAAATGCTCGGCCATAAAGACCTCAGTACGACGCAGATTTACACCCACGTGACGAATCCCCACTTGAAGGAAGTGCATAAGAAATTTCACGGGAGGTAGGGGCTATTTGTTCACCTGCATCCCCTTTTCCGTGTACAGTGAGCCCCTTTTGCCCGAGCACAACGTCAACAGTGGCTCTTCGATTGCAAACGTGCCGGTGCATCTGGCACACGCTTCGCAGAAGTACTTTCCGTGGTTTCTGCATCCCGCTCCGTTGCAGGAAGCCCCCAAGAATACACTTCAGCTCTGCCAGGAGGTGTTCGCAGCGTTGAAAGCGTCCGTTGCTCCCGACATCGCCCAGGCTTTGGATCGAAACGCCGCCGTTGCCCTCGATATGATCTGGACTCTCCTTGAAGGCGGAATGCTTTTGCTGATCGGTCATTCATCATTGCCCGAGGTAATAGAAATTGTCCGGGCGAGATTGCACATTGTCTTTGAGAACAATGGAGAGGTGGAAGTGCAGAAAACCTCTCCTCTGTATGCCTCTCAGCGCCACACAGTGGATGTTAAACTAGAGAACACAGATCGATTCAATCCACAGCACTTATGGAGGAGATTCCTGAAAACTCCGAAAAATTTGCAAGCTGCGCGTTCACAATTTGATTCCCTGGAACTCACGGAGTTTGTTCTACAGCATATGCCGGAACTTGCACAGCCGACGGAAGTGACTGTGCAGGAATTTCTTCCGACTATGCGAAGAACTCTTCTGCAGATTGTGGAAGATACACTCCACGCCCCTCCAAGTGCGGAAGAAAAGGAACGAGTGCGCAGCAATATCCTACAATGCATCATCGAAGCGGCTGATCGGGAATTTGGACAACAGCTGCAACAGAATTGGGATCCCGTGATCCAGCAGTATTCTCTGATGAATCCTTTACCGGGACATGACTATCCGCTTGATGAAGCGAAACAAATGGAACTCATCTTCGCCAATTTGATGATCAGATCTGCCGATCCTAAAGTTCCGCTCAAAGAATTGGCTCCGCTGATCATGGCATTTATTACGATGGTCGCACATGAAGGCATCGAATTTTCCGCGCATGATGGCGTAGTACCCACTCGAGGCGCCACTCTCGAATGGATTGGAAATCTATTGAATGAGGTGATTGAGAAACGCCAAGTGTGTATGTCTGCATATCCGGAATATGCCATCTCACAGCTTGTGATCTGCAGCCAAGTACACAGCTTCAAATTCATTCAGAAAGTACTTCTTGGCCATGCGGCGACCGAGATGGATTTGGAAGATTGAAAAGATACGCGCAAATGCGATCACAACTCCATATTCGTTCCATGCACCCGCACTTTCTTTTTAATGTTTTTACCAAACGCCTTCTGCACATGCTTCTCCAAGTTTTTCGCCTTCGCCATCGCTTCCAGGAGCAGGATTTCTTCGCTATCTCCTATCCCCTCTTTTTTGCTCGTTTCATACGCTCCCTGAAGCCCAGTCATCAGGCGTTCCATCGAACGCATCATCCCCTGCTCCAACGCCTGCGGTGTGATCGGTTCACGTTTGATTTCCTGTAATTTGTCGCTCTTCTCGCATAGTGTGCACTTGGGCTTATCGAGCTCCGTACGCGCAAAGTCCCACTGGCAGCGAGTGCAGAGGTAGGTGACTAACGTGGTGGGTTTGGAGTTCTTCGATGCCATAGTGGGCAATTCTAGCATGCGATATGATCATATTTCCATGAAGATGATTCTTGCCGGAGGCGGTAATGCACAACAATCGAAGGCGGTTGATGAATTCTTTCTCCAATTCCTACCTAGGAAGAGGTTTCTTTTCATCCCTCATGCCATCTCCCCCAAGCTTTGGAAGCACGAAAAAGCATTGGAATGGATTCATAAACCCAAATCTTTTGAGAATATCGACATCGCGATGTGGAAAGACATTCACAGAAAGACGGCAGACGATTTAGAAGAATTCGATGCCCTGTACCTCATGGGGGGAAATACCTATGAATTACTCTACCAATTGAGATCTTCAGATTTTCTGACAGTCATCCGCGATTTTCTCGGCAAAGGAAAGATGGTGTACGGCATAAGCGCAGGTGCCTATGTGTTGGGGAAAGATATTCAAGACCGCATTCCGCCGGAAGATGAAGACAAAAACAGTATCGGACTTCAAGATCTCTCCGCACTCAATCTTGTAAAGAATCACAACGTGCATTGTCATTATATTCCGGAGCACGATAACTTGTTATTTGAGTTCGAAAAAAGGACGCAGATTCCTCTTGTAGCAATTCCCGAAACGTCCGGAGTATTTGTTGATGGTGATCACTGTCATTCGCTCGGGAGTGCACCCGTTTACATCTTCCAAAAAAACGGTCAGAAAATCGAGATTGCACCGAATACGGAATTTTCTCTCAAAGAATAATCTTCACAAACTTCCTCTTCCCCACCTTCAGAATCACCCCCTTCGCCAAGGCTTCGGGGGTCAGGCCCTGCTCAGCTTTTGCATCAATAGAGATCACTTTCTTCTCATTGAGCGTCACTCCACCCTGCTCAATCAACCTCCTCGCTTCCGATTTTGAGGTCACCAGTTTTTCTTCCATCATTACATCCACAATCAAGCTCCCCTTCTCCACTTTTACTTCTTTGATGTCTTCGGGCAGCTCGTGTTTGGTGAATACCGCAGTGAACTCCCCTTCCGCATGCGCGGCCGCCTCTGCACCGTGATAGAGCGTGACCACTTCGCGCGCCAGATGCATCTTGGCGTCTTTCGGGTTCATTTTTCCTTTGAGTGATTTCTCGATCTCTTTGACTTCGGCCATCGGCATTTCGGTCACGCATTCCAGGTACGTCACGATCAATTCATCTTTAATCGACATCAGCTTGCCGTACATTTCTTTTGCGGAGTCCTCCAGCCAGATGCAGTTATCGTAGGTTTTGCTCATCTTGCGGCCATCGGTGCCTTCGATGAGTTTGGTCGTGAGCACGAACTTGTCGCGCTTGCCGAAGGCCTTTTGGAGCGTGCGGCCGGCGAGCATGTTGAAGAGCTGATCGTTGCCGCCCAGTTCCACGTCGACATCCAAGATGACTGAGTCGTAGCCCACCAAAAGTGGGTAGAGGAATTCCATGACCGCGATTTCTTTATCCTGCTTCATGCGTTCCTTGAACATATCGCGCTGGAGCATCTGCTTAACCGTAAAGTGACTGGCGAGCTCCAGAAGTTTTTCACCATCAAGTTTTCGCAGCCACTCATGGTTGTAGCGGAGTTCAATTTTACTGAAGTCGAGAATCTTGCTCGCTTGTTTCTTGTACGTCTCAAAGTTTTTCTTGATCTGTTCCTCGGTGAGCGGCTCGCGCATTTTATCTTGCCCCGACGGATCCCCGATCATCGCGGTAAAACTACCGATCAAGAAGATCACATGATGCCCGGCATCAGTGAAAGCTTTCAGTTTCCGTAGTGGAACGGAGTGACCCAGATGGAGTTTTGCCCCGGTTGGATCAATACCCAGGTACACCCGCATCGGTTTGCCGCTCTTGAGCTTTTCCTCGGCAAGAGGGCGTGGAACCACGTCACAGACGGCGCGGGAGAGAATTTCGGCGGAGGACATTGATGGCAGTGTAGCGAATCTTCAAAGATGGTGGGAGTTTTTTCGTGAACTCACCGAGGGGGAAGCGGTCGCGTTTAATAAGGGGCCAGGACATGCCTGACCCCCGAGCAGACGATGCGAACACAATATCCTTACCTTCAGAGACATCGTCTGCGCACGTAAGTCATTGGAAATGAAAAGACATTCCTCGTCGTACAGATATGATCTGACTTGAGGAATGCGACTCACATGCAGTACCCTAAGGTGATGGTGTCATCATGCACTCAAACGAAATCTTCGTCAACGTTACACTTTCGAGGTACCATCACTCCAATGCCCGAATGGATCGCCTCGTTACCGGATCGACTCGATGCTTTTCTCGCATCCGACAGTCGTATGCTTAGTCGCGTGAAGGCGCAGAAAGCCATTGATGAAGGGCAAGTGTCGGTCAACGATGAGGTGACCAAGAAGCCCTCTCATCGGGTGCAGGAGGGAGATAAGGTCTCGCTGCGCGAGAATGGAAAATTGAAAATGGAAAATGAAATAGGGGTTCTACTGACAGACCTCCATCTGTCTTTGCTGTACGAAGACGACGCGTGTTTGGTTGTGAATAAGCCAGCGGGTGTTGCTGTTCACCCCGGTGCGGGAATGGCTCCAGGTGAGGTCACGCTGCTTTCGGGGATCGCATTCCTGTTCAAGAAACAGAGACTCCCCTTCTCCGGCGAATCGGTACTGGTGCATCGCTTGGATAAAGATACAACTGGATGTCTGCTCGTTGCGAAAACTCCTGCGGCGCATCTTTTCCTGCAAGAACAATTTGAAACCCGGACGGTGAAGAAATCGTACCTCGCCATTGTTGCGGGAATTCCGAAGCTTATGGAGGCGACTGTGGATGCGCCGATCGGCAGGAGCGTGGGGAATCGCACGAAGATGTCGGTGCGCGCGTCGCTCAGTAGCCGCGAGGCGCAGACGACGTACCGGGTTCTTGCCTCGGGACCGGGCTCGGGACCGGGTGCAGCGTTGCTGGAATGTGACCTCCATACTGGGCGGACGCATCAAATACGCGTTCACCTGCATTCCATCGGTCACCCGGTGCTTGGGGATGGGGCATATGTGTCTGCATTGAGCGAGCGCCTGACGCAGGAATTTGATATCCGCAGCATCTGTCTGCATGCGTGGAAGCTCATGTTTACGTCACCGGCGGATCAGAAAGAGCACGCGATCACCGCTCCCCTGCCACAGGCACTTTCGAGGGCGATGGAGGCGGCGGGAATTTCTTGGAAAACGAATGATAAATGATTAATGATAAAGAAAGTTATAAATTTCCTTTATCATTAATTATTAGCCATTTATTTCGGCTGATACTCCACTGTGTACGTCAGTGCATCAAGAATCTGATTCTCCCCGTCCCGCGCGATAACCTTGTACACGTTCCTCCCCTTCTTGAGGTTATTGATCGCAACGTCGACGATGTAGTTCCAGCTCTCCTTGCCGGGCTTATAGAGTTGCAGCCGGTAATCGTTCACCCAGATCGATGCTGTCTTCGGCGATGTCGATCCGATCAGAAGAAAACCGGTTCCTGTCTCCGTGTGCGTCGTTCCCGGCTCGGGCAGATTGATGAGGAGTGTCCCTGGCAGCAGCGGTGCGTTTTGTGGCAGCGGCCCGGCTCCCGCGGCACTACTTCCTACTGCTGCAGAACTTGCGGTGGAAACGACGCCATCGGCACCCTCGCCTCCCTGGATGATCGTGAGTCTGGCAGCCGGGCTCTTTTTACCCTGCGCATCGAGAGCGTACACATCGTACGTGTTTGTTCCCGTCACCATGTTTCGCAGTCGCAGGCTCGCGACGTAACTCCACTCCCCTTTCGCCGGGTCAAACAGCTGCAGTTTGTAGTCGTTCACCATGATGCCCACTGCTCCCTTGGGCGCTCCACCACGGAGAATTAATTCCTCCGCGTGTGTCCGGTACGTATCGCCCGCGCGCGCGGGAGTAGTGATGGTGGGGGCGGAAAGAGGCGGTGCGGGTGCTCGGGTGATCCTGCGCTGTACCTCGGCCAATACCGTCCGTGCGTCGTCGAGCGCTTGCACCGTGATAGCAAATTCAGCCTGGCCATCCGGAGGCGAGACTTCCTGCGAGAAGGTCCGCTTGGCGGTATCGAGCAGCGCCGGGCGGCCGTTGACGAGAATTCGCGTCACGCCCGCGCCCACCAAGCCACGGACGATCACCGTAGGTGTCGTCAGTACCATGCCGTTCTGCGGCTCTATGAGCGTGAGAAGCTCCGTCGATGCATTCCCGGGTGCAGAGCTGCGCGTGCCGATGGATGCCTGACTCAGGAGCGCGCGACTTTCGACGACAAACGCAGATCGCGCTTCTGCCTGGTCCAGCGGCGAGCGGTAATCGAAGATGTTTGCGCCCACCTGGGCGCTTGCGGGCAGCGTCCACTGCTGGCCTTCGCTGATGAGGAAAGGATCGTGCCCCGCGAGCGTGACCGAAATCCCTTCGCTCTCGCTCGAGAAGACCAAGACTCTCGTTGGCGACAGGAGCGCTTCCGTACCCGGCGTGATCGAAAATTTCAGCGTGGGAGACGTGATCGTCCACGCGATGCTTCCGGTGAAGCTGCGAACCCCGGCGGTCATCAGCCAGATATTGCCTTTCTCCAGCGCCAGCGTGAGCTGAGACGAGCGCTGTCCGCGGGAGCTCTCGGTGATGGTCAGTTCTGTGCCGTCATCGAGTCTCGCCCGAGAACCGTCGAAAAACTGGAGCGACGCATGGGCTCCCGGCCCCGTGATCACGGTCTCTTCCGGAAAGAGCATCATGCCGTTCTCGGCGCGCTGCTGCTTGCCGTCAATGCTCACGCTGACGGTTCCCCGCTCCTCAACAGCCAAAAATGCCCCTGCGCGTTCCAGTCCGCCTCCGAAGCCAAGCAGCCGGAGAAAGAGCGTCCAAATGAGGTACGCGGCAAACAGGACTGCCCCGCCGGCAAGCAGGATACGCAGGCTACGCGGGAGCGTGTGCTCGGCTGCGAGCGGGTAGGCTCCGCGGCGGTGGCGGGGACGGAGGTACATGGGAGTACATCATACTACGGAGCGGGTGGAGGTTGATGCAAGTGAAAGGAAAGAAGCCAAGGAAGCTAAAGAAGCCCACGATGCCAAAGAAAAGGAAGTCGAAGAAGCTAAAAGAAACCAAAGAGAAAATAAGAAATGAATAGCAGATTCTTTTTGAATCCTCGTATTCCTGTTCATCTTTTCCTTGGCTTCTTTGACTTCGTTGACATCTTCGTCATCCTGTGACTCGAGCCACCTCCTCCCGCGTTGTCTTCTTTTCCTTCACCGCCTCCTCTCCCCATTCCTTCATCGTCTTCAATCCTTCTTTCTTCGCCTGCGCTTCGATCACGGTCGCGTCACTCAAGTTCAATATCAACTGTTGCATCGTGGGGCTCACTATCAGCAATTCCGGCAGCGCCATCTGGCCGCCATACGTTGCGTTCGCGCCGGGGTCGCATTCCTTGCCTTTGCATTCCTCGGAGACTGTCCGCACCAGCCGCTGTGCCAATACCGCCCTGAGCGCCGGAGCGAAGGTGTAGGGGCTCACGCCCATGGAGAGCAGACGTGGGATCGCCTCCACTGCCGAGTTCGTGTGGAGGGTGCTAAGAACAAGGTGGCCCGTGAGCGCCGCGTTCACTGCCGTCTGTGCGGTCTCCAGGTCGCGGATTTCGCCCACCAAAATCACGTCGGGGTCGTGACGCAGAATGCTTCGCAGTCCCTGTGCGAACGTGAAATCGTGATCGGGGTCGATCTCGCTCTGGATGATGCCAGGAAGCTCGTACTCCACCGGATCTTCGAGCGTGATGATATTGCGTTCCTTGCCGATGATCGTACTGAGCAGTGCGTAGAGCGTCGTTGTTTTTCCCGAGCCCGTCGGTCCCGTGACGAGAATCAAACCATTGGGAATTTCCACCAGTTCTTTCAACTGGTTGGCGATCACCTGCGGAAAGCCGATCTCCGGGAGAGGCCGAATACCGTGTGCGGGATCGAGCAGACGAAGCGTTATTGCTTCGCCGAAGCGCGAGGGGAGTGTTGCAACGCGAACATTGATGCTTCGACTCCGCTCAGCACTAATTCCGTCTTGTGATACGAATACATATTGCCCGTCCTGCGGGACATTCGTGATATTCAGTTTGAGCTTCGCCAAAAACTTCACCCGGCGCACGAGATCCACGTATACGGGATGCGGAATGGTCGCGAGGGTCAGGAGAATCCCGTGGAGACGCCATTCCAGACGGACGTCGGTTTTCTGCGGCGATAAGTGAAGGTCGGACACACGCTGGGCAACAGCTTCTTGCTGCAGCGTCGTCAGAAGGTGCTCGCCGTCCAGTTTGCTGAAGTCGATGTTTGTAGGAGACATTTCTCTTTATTCTACCACAAAAATGACCAATGGCCAATCGCCAAGGAAGACAAAAAGCCCCAAAGCTGCAAGTTTCAACCTTCTGTCATTCAGATCTTGGAATATTCCTTGATGATTGATGATTGGTCATTGATCATTCGTCGTCACGTATGGCCTTCAACCCCCACCGCGCATCATCGGAGACCTACAAGCGGAGATCCCAGTACGTGCGGATGGCCGTCGTGTACGGCGCGTTCCTGCTCGCGTTGCTGTTGATCATCGCGCGTCTCATCGAACTTCAGATCGTTCGGGGGGCCGACTTTCGCGCAGAGGCTCAGCGCCAGCACTTCGGCGGTGTGCGGCTTCCCGCAAAGCGCGGGGAGATTCTCGCGCGCGATAGCCGCACGAGCGAGCTCAATATCCTCGCGACCAACATCACGCTCGATCTCCTGTACGTCGATCCGATTATCGCCAACCCCCCGGACCGCGAGAGCGACGCACCGCTCGTCGCCCGGACGCTTGCCACCCTCCTGCTCACCGAGCAGACGCACGACGACTGCTCTCACGGGCGGGGCACGTGCCTGCGGGAATTTATTTCCTTGTATGCGCCCGCGTTCGACCCGCTGACACGGCAGCGAATTTTAGGATCCGGCGCCCTTCTGGAACCGCTCGCGCCCGGCGCTCCCCTGCCCCCGCAGCTACTCTCGCTCCCCACCCTCACCCAAGCGCGCGATGCCTTTGCCGCCGATATCGAGCGCCGGATCTCGCAGAAGAAAGTGACATTCGCCCCGCTCAAGTACGGTGTGACGAAACTGGAGGTGGAAGAGATCCGCTCGCTCAACATTCCCGGCGTGCGCGTCTCCGAGGAGCAGAACCTGGTGTACGCGAATCCGGAAGAGATCAACCAGGCGCTTGCGGATTCCTTCGCGCGCAAACTCGCGCAGGTATTGCAGACGGATGCCGATACCGTCGCACAGGCACTGCGCACGCGCGAACTGCGCTACGTGCCGATCCTCCGGCGCGTCCCGAGGACGCTCTCCCTGCAAGTGCTTCAGGCGAAGACTACATCCGCAAAGGAGACGCTCGAACGCCTCAAAGGGCAGCTGAAGAAGGAAGCAGGCTCGGAGCTCCAGTATCCGCTGCGCAGTATCGCGCTTATTCCCGAACACTGGCGTTTCTACCCGGATACCTCGCTCGCGTCGCACGTCCTCGGGTTCCTGAATACCAAGCAGGAGCCGCAGTACGGCGTGGAGCGGACGTTCGATCCGCAGCTGCGAGGCCAGGAAGGTCTCATCAGTACGGCGAGCGACGTGAACAAAAGCCGGATTTTGCGACCCGAGCAGACGATCATCGATGCCAAGGACGGCGATACGGTGATCCTCACCATCGACCGCACGATCCAGAAGGAGCTCGAGCGCATTGTGCAGGGTGCGGTGGACCGCTATCAGGCGGATAGCGCGCAGGCTATCGTCATGGATCCGTTCACCGGGCGAATCGTCGCCATGGTCAATGCTCCGCTCTTCGACAGCAACAAGTACGCCGAGGTCTCCGCCAAGGAGCCGATGGAACTGACCCCCGAGCGGCGCAAGCAGATCGTTGTGGAGCTGTTCCATCCCGAATCCAATGTCCGCGTGCTCAAGGCGTACATCGATGACGTCTACACGGCATCGGGCCGCACGATCCTCAGCGAGAAGACGCGTAAGGCATTGGAGGAGTTGGAGCGCAGTTACGATCTGCGCGATCTGACATGCTATTATCACTACATCGCCGAGAATATCCGGCGCGAGGTTTTCCCGACCGAGGATCCGCGCATCTGGATGAAGTACCGCAACAACATCGGTCTTGGCGCGTACCTCAACCGCACGGTCCAGGAAATCTACGAGCCGGGATCCGTGCTTAAGGCGATCACCATGGCGATTGCGCTCGATCAGGGCGAAGTGACGCCGCAGGATACGTACGAGGACAACGGTCTCGTCGTCTTCCCCGAAGACCCGCGCCACCCAATCGATAACAACGACAACCGCCACTACGGCAAGGTGACGATGGTCAACTGCCTGGAATTCTCCATCAATACCTGCATGACGAGCATCTCCTTCAAGCTGGGTGGCAAGCTGTTCCTCACGGCTCTCAGCCGTTTCGGTTTCGGCAAGATCACGGGCATCGAACTGGAAGACGAGCTTCCCGGCGAACTGCTCCCCTGGCGCAACCTCCCGCGCCGTACTCTTGCAACGACCGCCTTCGGCCAGGGTATTTCGGCGACGCCCTTGCAGGTGATTACGGCGTGGGCGGCACTCGCAAACGGCGGCAAGCTCCTGCGGCCCATCATCATCGATTCCATCCTCCATCCCGACGGCACGGCGGACGTCAGCCAGCCGCGCGTCTTCGATCAAGTCATCACGCGTCACACGTCCGAAACCATCACGGCGATGCTGACGAGTTCCGCGAAGCTCGGTTTCGCGAAGAGCGGCAAAGTGCCCGGCCATCGCATCGCCGGCAAAACCGGTACCAGTCAGATTGCTGGCCCCGGCGGCAAGTACGAGACCGGTACGGGTAGTACCATCGCGACCTTTGCCGGCTACGCGCCCATCGATCATCCAAAGTTCGTCGTGCTCGTGAAGGTGGATCGTCCCAAGAGCGTGATCCACGGAGCGACTGCCGCCGCGCCGGTCTTCAAAGAAATCTCGGCGTTCTTGTTCAAATATTACGGCATACCGCCGGATGAAAAGTAGGGGGCGTTCCACAGGGCTATGGAACGTCTTTTACCCCATCAGTAAGAGAAAAAGTCGATAGGTGAAAAAGAATCTGAGAATGGAGATAGAGACACCTCACGCATGCTCTGCGAAGTTGATGCTATGAGTACCGAGACGTCAAAACCTGTGATCTATGCTTTCGTGGATGCAGCAAACATTATCTATCGTGATAGTGAGCCAGATCCGTGGAAGATTGATCTGAAGAAACTCATCAAGTATCTCCGAGAGCGCTTCGGGGTTACAAAAGTATTATATTTTGGAGGCGTTGATGACCGGAACAAGACGCAGATCAATTTATACAAAAAGTTAGAGAGCTGGGGTTATGATTTGCGCCTTAATCCAGTGAAACATTTTGTGAATGAGTATGGCAAATGGTATATGAAAGCCGATGTGGATTCCCGCATGACGTTTGAAATGATGCGACTGTATTCAGAGTACGATCAGGCAATTATTCTCACCGGAGATGGCGACTTTTATTGGGTATTGAAATACCTATTTGAGAAAAAAGATCGTATGTGGCTGCTCGCGAGTCCGCGCAAAACTGCTAGAGAACTGAAGCGGCTCTTTGGTCACTTGTATATGAGCCTCGACGATACCAGAAGATTGATTGAGTATTCTCCGTTCACACAAAAAGAGGCGGATCCTACGGAAGTCTCCGCCTCAGGTATTACGTGATCAGTTTATCGGAAGAGGTAGGAAGGTCAAGAGGATTAGACGAAAATGAGGCGGATTCTACGAAGAACTCTTCCTAGCTACTTCACTGTGACTGATTTTGCGAGATTCCTCGGCATGTCAGGGTTTTTGCCGCGCTTTACAGCCAGGAAGTACGCCAAAACTTGAATCGGAATAATCGTCAGGAGCGCCTGCGCGCTGCCCGCTTCCGGTACTTTTATCCATTCGTCGAAGACGTCGAACTTCTTGGGACCCACGCCAATGATCATCGCGCCGCGGGCTTTCAGTTCCTGCGCGTTACTCAAAATGTCCTGCAGTGCTTCGTCGTTGCCGGTCAGGACGATGCAGGGTGAGCCTTTCTCGATCAATGCGAGCGGCCCGTGCTTCAGTTCCCCTGCTGCGAATCCTTCGGCGTGCACATTACTCACCTCCTGGATCTTGATCGCGCTCTCGAGCGCCATCGGGTAGTGCCAGCTCTTGCCGATAATGTAGAGGTCTTCGTCTTCCTGCAGTTTGTCCG
Source organism: uncultured Candidatus Peribacteria bacterium (assembly GCA_964449445.1). Taxonomy (GTDB): domain Bacteria; phylum Patescibacteriota; class Gracilibacteria; order Peribacterales; family Peribacteraceae; genus JABFSS01. Next base: position 20,157 of record CAYUZT010000003.1, read on the forward strand.
CGAGGGCTTCCAACCGTTCCACGAACCGGGGGTTGAGCATGTCGTTGATGGCTGCTGAAGTTTCCAGGAGTAGCGTCTTTCCTTCCTTCAACCGCTCCGCGAGCGCGTACGCAATCAGGAGCAGCACGGCGAGTTGTCCGGTGAGCGCTTTGGTTGATGCCACTGCGCGCTCGGGACCGGCGTTGATGAGCAGCGTGTAGTCGGCTTCTCTGTCGATCGTCGATCCTTCCACGTTCACGATGGCGAGCACTTTGCTTCCTTTATCGCGTGCAACGCGCATCGCTTCCAAGACGTCCGCGGTCTCTCCACTCTGGCTGACCACAATCACGAGGCTCTCCGGCTTCAAAAAGTGGTGGAACAGTTTGAACTCACTCGCATGGGCGAAGTTCACGTGGTGCTTGGCCACGACGGAGAAAAAATATTCCGCCGCCATGCAGGCCTTTGCGGCCGTGCCGCAGCCGACGAGGAAGGTTCCCCGAGCGCGACGGATGGCTTCGGCAATCGTGCGGATTTCTCCTTCTTCCTGATTCACCGCTCGCGCGACAGAGTCTTTCTGATCCATGATTTCTTTTAGCATAAAGTGCTCGTAATCGCCCTTCTGCGCCTGCTCCACGTTCCACGTGATCTCGATCTCACGCTTGGGACGGGCTTCTCCCGTTCGAATATCTTTGAATGTGATTCCTTTTCCGTCGGTCGCGACCATCTCCCCGTCATCCAGGTATTGGACGACGCGTGTGTGCTTCATGAACGCGGGAATATCGGACGCGATAAAATAGCCATCCGGTACCGTGCCACTCCCCTTCTCTACGCCAATGATGAGCGGCGATCCCGTGCGTGCAGCCACGAGCATCTTCGATTGTGTGTGGAGTGCCAAGATCGCATAGCGTCCTTCGAAATGCGCACATGCTGCGCGTACAGCCTCGGCAAAGTCTCCGAGTTTCTTGTATTCCTCCTCTACCAGGTGCGGGATCACTTCCGTATCCGTCTCCGACTGGAACGTGTGGCCTTTTGCTTTCAACTCTTTGCGCAGTTCCAAGTAGTTCTCGACAATGCCGTTATGGACGACGGCGATGGTGCCGTCTTCGCTCAAGTGCGGATGAGCGTTGCGCTTGGTCACGCCGCCGTGCGTCGCCCAGCGCGTGTGCGCGACGGCAAGCGAGCATGTGCCCGAAAAATCCGCGCTCTTCACTTCGCCGATCGGCCCGATGTCTTTTTCAATGGTGAGGGTATCCCCGACTTTGCAGGCAATTCCCCACGAGTCATATCCCCGGTATTCCAGATTCTTGAGCCCGTCGATCGCGATGACTCCTGCGTCGGTTCTCTTGCCTACGTATCCGAAGATGCCGCACATGGGAGGAGTTTATCGTTTTTGCAGGCTTGTTGCTAGTTCTCCAAAAAAGACGTCAGTTGCGGGTTTCGTGTTGCGAGTTGCGAGATTCCCGCAACCCGAAACTCGAAACTCGAAACCTGCTCTTTACAGTACTCGATGTCCCCTTTAGGCTTCCCCAGCTCTATGCCTATTACCAGTTCCGCCATCAAAGCCGCACGTCAGACGATCACCCGTCGCGAGCGTCGTCAGCCGTTCAAGACGCAGATGAAAACGATGATCCGCAATTTCACGGACCTGGTGACGGAGAAGAAGATGAAGGAAGCCGAGGCACTTTTGCCCAAGGTCTACAAGGCTGTCGATATGGCGGCGAAGAAGAACATCATTCATAAGAACAATGCTGCGCGGAAGAAGTCGATGCTGGCACGGATGGTTGCAACAAAATAACGGCTCAGTACTCCCCGCCACTCATCGAAGGTTCGCCTGGGGGTTCGCATTGCCAGAGGCAAGTGGTTTGGACGTTGCAACTCGTCCAACCATTCACGGTCTGTATGCTGCAGGTTTCTGCTGGCACGAAGGAGTATCCTAAATTTTCACACAGAGTCTTTGAACTGCTCAGGCATGCCATCGCCGCAGTCCACGAATTTGCCGTCGCTGTGCTACACCAGAAATCAGAGCTGTTGTACGGACAGGCGCCATATTGGATGGGACACGTGGTCCCCTCTCTCCAATTTGTCGTATATCCCGTTGATGATATGTCATTGACTCTTGGGCAGCAGACTTCATTTGTCGCTTGATTGATACTATTCGTGCATTGTGCGGTCTGTCCGATCATCGATTGCAAGCAAAAATTTTGCTGCGATCCTCCGTCAAAATGACAGGCTTGGTACTGCGTGGTGACCCCAGCAGGCGTCACAATGTAGGTAAGATACGTTGTGCAGGTCATTTGCACGACTCCTTCAATATTATTCATAGTACATATTGAATCTGTTACGTTTGCTGAAATCTGGACAAAACTGAGGTTTGGATATTGTTCTTGCAGCTGCGCGATGGACATATTGGCTTGTTCCACAGTTTGGAACACGCTGCATCCTGAATGGAAAGCAGTTGTCGGGACTGTGGGATCGAGCTGAATGCAGAGACTCACTTCGTTGATCAATGCAGCATCGTGGAAATTTCCGCCGTGTGAGTGAATGATCAAAATATTTTCCGTGCAGATATCCGCTCCCGGGAAGGGATCGGTCGGGATACTCGAAAGAGGGACAATGCGATCCCAAACGGGGTTGTGATTTTTTTTCTCATCCAAACACTGTGCTTTGGATCCCGACATACAGGTATCGTCATACCAGACGCATTCGTATTCACCATTATACGCAACAGTATTTACGCAAACGTCTGCATCTGCTTTGGCAGCAGTGGTGTTGCATACCTGAAAATCCTGATAGCGACAGATCAGGCAAACACCTTTGCTGGATGAGGAAGATGACGAAGATGTGCTACTTGAAGAACTCGACGAAGATGTGCTGTTGGAGGACGATGTGGAAGAAGTACTGTTAGAGGAAGAGGAAGGCGATGTCGATGTACTGGAGGAAGAAACAGAACCTTCTTCATCGTCATCGGACAACTGAAGCGTATTGTTTATGAAGTCGTTGTCCATATCAGCAGTGTTGTTTTTCACTGTTTGCTGCATCCAGGGATAGACGGACGTGTTTTGCATCCATGGGTAGTACACGTATCCGGTGAGCAAGGTCCCGTACATGAGAGATGTCGCCACGACACTGACGGCAGCGATCAAAACGAGTCGATAGTGTGGGTGTTTCATTTCCACAAATTATACCAAAAAATGGTACATTTCTCAAGCATGCGTACTCTCGCCCTCGATATCGGTACCCGACGCACCGGCGTCGCGTATCTGGACGATGACACTGGCATTCCCCTCCCGCTCGATACTCTTCATCACACGTCTGCAAAGCAATTGACGAAAGAGGTGCTCGCGATTATCCATGAGAAGAGGGCTGATCGTGTTGTCATCGGACTCCCACTTCTCCCGTCTGGAGCGGAAGGAGAGCAGGCCCAGTTCAGCCGAAAAATAGGAACTGCTCTGGAAGCGGCGGGAATACCCATTATCTATAAGGATGAGCGTTATAGTTCTCCGAAGGCGAAGAATCATAAAAACACTATTCCTCTCAAGAATTTTGACTCTGATGCCGCTTCTGCCTGTTCTTTGCTGGAGGGGTAAATCGCATGTTGACATAGTAATAAAAAACACTTAATGTAACTTATCCTGCTCCTTGGTTTCACCCTTCGTTTCGCCGAAAAGTCGGCCACATAGTGGAACGGTTACTCCAAGTACCGCGAGGAGATGTCAAGGTTCCGATTATGTGAGTGATGAAACCACGCCGAGATTGTCAGCGTGACTTCACATCACTGCTCCAGAATAGTCCGCAGAGATTGTCCACCGAAACCGCTCGCGGAACTTTTGCTTCTGTCAATGTTCTGGTAAAACGAGGGTTGATTTCCCCCGCCACTCAATGCCCACTGCCATGACCACCACTTCATCCTCACAGTCCATGCAGGTTTCCGGTCCAACATTGTCGCTCAATCTTCAGGAAATCCTGGGTAATTTGTTCATGGTGCTGACGGAAAAAGAGGTGACGGTGGTCAAGAAGCGTTTCGCACTCTTCGGGCAGCCAAAGCAAACACTCGAGAAGATCGGCAAGCAGTTTAAGGTCACGCGCGAGCGCATCCGCCAGATTGAAAGCATCGCGCTTTCCAAGCTCAAGCGGACGGTCCGCACCACACGCCTCGACGAAGTCAACGAGATGGCCAAGGGCATCCTCCGCCTCCATGGCGGTTTGATGCGTGAGGACGAGCTGGTCAGCCAAGTGCTCAAGCGCATTCAGGGCTCGACGGCCGTGGATGGCGCGGTTCTGCGACTCTCCTTCTCCATAGATAGTGAAATGAGCAACGAGACCCGCACGCCGAGCTTCGTCCCCCTCTGGCGTTTAGCATCTCTTTCCGGTGACGATGTGTCGCTGATCGTCGAGAGCATGGTGAAGATCCTCAAGAAGCGCAAAACCTGCATGAAGCAGGAGGAAATCGTCTCCGCCATCCAGGCCTTGAACCTCTTCAAGGATCGCGTTCCTTCCGCAGAGCTCATCCTCAGTTGTCTGCGCATCGACGAGCGTCTTAAGGAGATCGACGAAGGCTGGGGCCTCACGGAGTGGCGCTTCGTCCGTCCCCGTTCCATTCGCGATAAAGTGGAAATCATCCTCAAGAAGTCCGGCGAGCCGCTTCACTTCATGGAAATCGCCAACCGTATCCGCGAGGCGCGCTTCGATCATAAGAACGTCACCGTCCAGGCCGTCCACAACGAACTGATCCGCTACCCGCAATTCGTCCTCGTCGGACGTGGTCTCTACGCACTGCGCGAGTGGGGTTACGAGCCAGGAACGGTTGCCGATGTCATCGAACGCATCCTCCAGGACAAAGGACCTCTGAGCAAAAAGGAGATCATCGTCGAAGTCGGCAAACAGCGCACCGTGAAGGTGGGCACGATCAGCCTGAACCTCCAGAAGATGCCCTACTTCGTCCGTGTGGGTCGCGCTGTGTACGCGTTCGACGGTGCGAAGAAGTCGCCCAGCGCGTAAGGCTCACTTCCTGCGTTCCACTGCTTTCCATCCCTGTTTGAGGTTTTTGGTGAATGTTGGAAGATAGTTTTTCTTGAAAGACTCTACATCCCATGCACTCATCGGAAACGGCAGTGGAGTCCTGGTATCGATATAGGTGAATGCAGATGTGACTCCCCTTTCTGTTTCAACGGTGACCGTGACGCGCTCATAGTACGATTCCTCGTACAGATCGAATTGTTGAATATCCCCCATGGTCAGTCCTTGGATGAGTTTTCCGTGTATCTGTGACCCAGGAGAATGAATTCCCGTTGGATACGGTCGATCAGGGATGGCGACTCGACGGTGATCCTGCAGCACGGCATCGCAGAGGTCCTTCTCGTGGACTTTGCGTCCGAGAATGATGGAGATCACTTCCGGGAACATCAGCGATCCATACGCGAAGAGAGCAGGCATGCACACAGTATAGATCCTCTGTGGTAGACTGCCCCTTATGGCTCTCAGCATTGTCTTCTTTCTGCTCTACCTCGCTGTCGTCGTCGGCATTGGCATTGTGGCGTCGAGGAGGGAAACCGAGGAAGGATTCATGATCGCGGATCGGAAAGTGGCAGGTCTTCAGCTTGCGGCGACGATGAGTGCGGGGTTCTTTGACGGTGCGACGCTCTCCATTTACCTCGCGTACATATACCAGTTCGGCCTCTCGGCCATCTGGCTCTTCATTGGGCTCGCGTTTGGGTTTCTGGCACTCCGGCGATTCGCAGCGCGCATCAAGCAGCGGGCAGATGACCTCCATTCTTACACGATGCCGGAGTACTTCCTCCATACGATCGGGAGCAAAAGTGGGCTTCTGTATTCCATTATTCTGACCATCGCGTTCTTCTGCTTCCTCGTCGTCAACTTGATTGTGAGCGGACAAGTGCTCTCGGCCATTTTTCCGCTGTCGTACCCGCTCGCGGTCGTCATCGGTGGTGGCATTATCCTGATCTACCTTCTCCTCGCGGGGTTCAAAGCGGTCGTGCGGACCGACGTATTTCAATTGCTCATCATGACGTTCATGACGGTGACGGTTGCCGCGTATCTCTTTGGAAGAACGAGTATTCCGGCGGTTGAGTTGCAGCTGATCGGGAGAATGGACGCAGGAACGCTCATCGGGTTCCTCGTCATCGGCATTTTCGCCGTCATGGTGCAGCCCGATCTCTGGCAGCGGATGTTCGCCGCGCGCGATATCTCGGCTATGCAGCGCGGCCTCACGTACGGGGCGTTCATTCTCCCTCTGCTTGCGCTCATTCTCAGTGTGATCGGACTCGTGACCGCGCAGCTCCTGCCGAATATCGCTCCCGAGGGGGCGCTGGTTGCGGGATTCTCCACGCTTCTCCCGATGGGATTCAAAGAACTCGGCATGGTGCTGCTCTATGCAGTCAGTTTGTCCTCGTCGGACACGCTGGTATTCGTTGTTTCGTCCATCTTCACACGTGATTTGCAGCATCGCACGCGCCGTTTCAGCCAAACGTCCATGCGGCAAATGACGCGCTTCTTCATCGCACTCTTCATCATTCTTGGTGTCGTTGTCGGCATTGTCTATCAAGACATCGTCGCGCTGGGCCTCTCGCTCGCGAGTTTAAGCCTCGCACTCTTCCCACCCACGTTTGGTTCCTTCTTTTGGAAACTGAATGACAAGGCGGTCGCAGCAAGTTTGGCACTCGCCGTGGTGAGTGTAGCCGTTCTCTTCCTGATGCAGGCGCTTACCCCTGCAACAGCGGTCATCACCTTTCCCGTTTCGCTCTTTTTCCTCGTCATCTTCCAGATCGTCGCACGGCGTTTTTGATCTTCACGCCGCTGTCTCTAGAACGGCAATTCTCTGTTCCATTTCCTGCTGATTCGTGATGAACGACGTGTGATTTTGATGAACCTGAATCCGCAGTCCTTTGAGATCAGATTTTACGCTGTTGAGGTCGGATTTCACTTGATGCAGATCCGATGTCACTGAGTCGATTCTCTTCGTAAGTTTTTGGTCTACCCCATCAATCTTCTTGCTGAGTTTTTGATCCAAATCCTGAATGTCTTTTCTTAATTCTTTGTACATCACAGGTATGTCTTTGACCAATATCTGCAGCATTTGCTTGTTACTCAGATTGGGTTGGCCGTCTTCATCGTATGTACGCGTCATAGGTGAGGTGAGGAAAGGATGGTGCCAGAATAGGTGAGGGTGTGTGAACGAAAAGATCTTGCTTTTACGATTATTTTTGCATAGTCGTTATTTTGCCTTTCAGAAGAGAAAAAATAAGTTCCACGACCTTATGGAACGTCGGCCACTACTTCGTGATATTCTCCCTTCATGAGACGCATACCGCTGCTCCTGCTCTGCGTGACGCTTTTCGTGACGGCGTGTGAAAAGGACCCCGAATTCCCGATTCCCGTCGGTGTCCAGACGGTGCGAGCTGTGCTCAAGCCCGTCCCCTTCTCGCTCAAGCGACGCGGCACCCACGCGCTGATCGCGCCCGATGGAAAAATGGCCGCGTATGCCGAAAGTACGGCCGTGAACCTCCGTGCGCTTGAAGGTCGCGAGGTGGAGCTGCAGGGCATCTTCGAGAAGAACAGCGATCCCGCTGCACTCCCCGTTCTCGTCGTGCAGAAGGTGATTAGTAGCGGCGAGGAAGACGTGCGCCCGTGGGTGATTCCGGCGCTCAGCCTCTCCCTCAAACTCCCCCGCAGCTGGAAAGGATCGATTCAAGGAAAATCGGCATCGTTTTCGGCATCAGGATTCACTCTTCCTATTCTCACTATTTCGCAGCGCACGGTTGTGAACGCCAATCCCAATCCCCTCTACGGTCCGTTGCCAACACTATCATCGTCCGATGCTTCGGCTGAACTCCTCGTTGTGGGTCGTCGAAAAGCGCACACTCTGGAAACGGAAACGTCCTGGATCGTTTCCGTGCCTCTCTCTCCAAACGATAGCGGGCGGGAGTACGTGTTTAGCTTTGCTTTCCGATCGAATCTTTCCACAGAAGACCAACGTGCAGCGTATCGAAAAATTCTCCAGACGGTGGAATTCACCGTGAGTGGAGCACCGTCATCGGTGCCGAAGTCCTCTGCGTCCGTGCCCTCGGGACTGTCGTCGTCCGATTCCGGGTCGAATACATCACGGGCATCGGGAGAAGGCGCGCCGTGCGGCGGCGTTGCGGGAATTCTCTGCCCGAAGGGCTTGTACTGCAAAATTACGGAGCCAATCAGCGAAACAGGCGTCTGTGTTCGAAAATAATGAGAGGACGTTCCACACCCCTGTGGAACATCGGATGGTGTATGAGTGTACACCACAATATCTTTTTACAATGGGCAAGATGATTGTTTTGACGTGTTTTCTGAGAGAGGTATTCTTTCAGTGTACATTTGTACACCAATCTCATCCTTCCAAAGGTTTGAGGCCTCCTTCCCACTCCCATTCCCCCCTCCTAGTATGCCGAAGTCTTCTTCCTCCACTCTTATGGTTCGCTCCGACTCACCACAAGTTCCTCCCGTGAAAGCATCGTCTGCCGCCTCCAAGCACGTCGCCGCTACCACCAAAGGTGACGCACATTCTCCCAAAGCTGATGCCATTAAAGAAGCACTCAGTTCCATCAAGAAGAAATTCGGCGATGGTGCCATTCTTCAGATGGGCGATACCTCCAGCATGCACATCGAACGCTTTCCGACAGGGTCGATCGGTCTCGATATCGCGCTCGGTGGCGGGATGCCCAAAGGCCGCATTGTAGAAATTTACGGGCCCGAATCGTCGGGCAAAACAACGCTTGCGCTCCACAGCGTCGCTCAAGTGCAACGCAAGGGTGGCAAGGCGGCCTTTATCGATGCCGAACACGCGCTCGATATCCAGTACGCAAAGAAGATCGGTGTGGATATCGATCACCTCTTGGTCTCGCAGCCCGATAGCGGCGAGCAGGCGCTCGAAATCGTCGAGACGCTCGTGCGCTCGGGGGCGATCGACATCATCGTGGTCGATTCCGTCGCTGCGCTCACCCCGCAGGCGGAAATCGACGGCGCAATGGGCGATGCGCACATGGGGCTTCAGGCCCGCCTGATGAGCCAGGCGCTGCGCAAACTCACCTCCGTCGTCGGCAAAAGCAGTTGCACGGTCATCTTCATCAATCAGCTCCGCATGAAGATTGGTGTGATGTTCGGCAATCCCGAAACGACCGCCGGTGGTAACGCGCTCAAGTTCTACTGCTCACTGCGCTTGGATGTCCGCAGGATCGATAAGATCACCGAAAAATTGGGGAAGGAAGAGGCAGCGTCTGCATCCGATCCGCAGGAAGTCGTCGGCAGCAGAACGCGCGTGAAGGTTGTTAAAAACAAGGTCGCCCCTCCATTCCGGCAGGCGGAATTCGATATCCTCTACGCCACGGGTATCAGCAAGGAGGGCGAAATTCTCGATCTGGGTGTCCGCTATGGAGTGCTCGAGAAATCCGGTGCTTTCTTCCGCTTTGGTGAAGAGACCATCGGGCAGGGCCGAGATGCAGCACGCCTGTTCCTGGTTCAGAATCCCAAGATCAGCGAGAAGATTGAGAAGCAGATCCGGGAGGCTGCGGTACGTACATGAATACTATGTCCTTTTCTTATTAACGATGAATTTTTTCCGCCTCACAAATGAGCAAGTAAGGAAAATCTCCGGTATGTCTGCGGACAGTGGTCAGGTGTTTCTTGCATCGGTTGTCCTCCCATCGCTTGGATTCGGCGGAAATATCAGCATTTCTGGCATCATTCTCGGAATTTTCCTTACGATGGTGGCATTTGCATTTTCCTTATATCTCGTGCAATATTCAACTATATGACGATTTCACCCGAAACTTCACTGATGATCTTCTACGCGTTTGGAGGTTTCCTCCTGTTTGGATTCGGCTTAATATTTTACATCGGTAAGCCACGTCCCCCTTATCGACGATGAGTACCGAAGCCTTGAATTATACCTTGGGCTTTCTTGCAATCTTCTTCGCGCTCGCGGGTCTGTGGCTGGCAACGCGAAAGTGAAGAGTATAATTTCCTCTTCCACACGTTTTCCACAATTTACCCGCACATCAGGGCATGGTTTTTGCTCTCGCCGAGGCAAATACCCACTCTTTTCCTTGGCTCATTTCCCGAACCGATTTAGACTGACTTCCTTCCCCCACCCGCATGCCCTCGGTGATTGCAAATACCCGGCTCATCGAAGCGCAACCGCATTCCGTGGAGGCCGAGCGCACCGTGCTCGGAGCGCTGCTCCTGGACCCAGAAGCGATCATCAAGGTGAGCGACCTGTTGAAGCCCGAGGATTTCTACGATCCAACGCACCGGATTATCTACCAGGCCGTCTACGAACTCTACCAGGCGCACGAGCCGATCGATTTCGTCACGGTGAGCGCAAAACTTTCCGACAACAAGAAAGTGCAGGACATCGGCGGGAGCGCCTTCCTGGCACAGCTCGCGTCGTCGGTTCCCACGTCGTCGCACGTCTACCAGTACGGGCAGATCGTGAAGACCAAGGCCGTGCATCGCCGTGTGATCGAAGCCGGCCAGAAGATCACCGGCCTCGGCTACGAGGAGGATAAGCCGATTGCCGAGCTGCTCGATGCCGTGGAGAAAACGATTTTTGCGATCACGAACACGTTCCTCAAAGACAAGTTCGTCCACATTCGCGATGTCCTCGACGAGCGCTACGAGAAATTCTCGGAAATGCACGAATCCAAGGACGACAATGCGGTCAAAGGCGTGCCGACGGGCTTCATCGCTCTCGATCATAAGCTCTCGGGTCTGCAACCCGCAGATCTCGTGATCATCGCGGGCCGCCCCAGCATGGGGAAAACAGCACTCGCTTTGAACATTGCCCAGAATGCCGCCATCCGCAGCCATAAATCCGTCGGTATCTTCTCGCTCGAAATGAGCAAGGAGCAGCTTGTTGATCGCCTGTTTGCGTCCATGCTCGGTGTCGATTCGTGGAAGCTGCAGCGCGGAAAGCTGGACGACAGCGATTTCCAGAACATGGGGCCCATCATGGATGAGCTCAACAAGGCAAACATCTTCATCGACGATTCCGTTGCATCCTCCATGCCGGAGCTACGCGCAAAAGCGAGGCGCCTGCAAATGGAACACGGGCTCGACCTGCTGATCATCGATTACCTCCAGCTGATGAGCACGGGGAACTCCAGCTACGCCGGCAACCGCGTGCAGGAGATTTCCGAAATCAGCCGCTCGCTCAAGCAGATCGGCCGCGAACTACATGTGCCGATTCTCGCGCTCTCTCAACTTAGTCGCGCCGTGGAAAGCCGCCCGGGCAATATTCCTCAGCTGTCCGACCTGCGCGATTCCGGCTCCATCGAGCAGGATGCCGATATCGTCCTGATGATGTACCGCGAGGATTACTACGAGGAAGATTCCGACCGGCCCGGTATGACCGATCTCTACATCCGCAAGCACCGTAATGGTCCGACGGGCCGCATTGAATTGCTGTTCAAGAAAGAGCAGATGCGCTTCTACGATGTCGACAAGGTGCACTCACGGCCGGAAGCGGCGGAGTAAAAAAGAGAGCGGGAGAGGGTAAAGAAGGCAAAGAGGAGTGTATTTTTTTGTTTTCCTCTTCACCCTTTCTGCCCCCTCTGTTTTTGAAAACCCTCAAATGAGGTACCCTGTTCCTATGCTTCCACTCCCCCGTCCCGAACTCACGCTGCTTGCGATTCTCGGCTACGCCTTTTTCGCGTTCATCTTGGGTCTCGTCCTCACGCCCTGGTTCATCGCATTCCTCCGCAGGAACAAACTGGGCAAGCAGTTGAGAGTCGAAACCGTCGATGGGCGGGAAGCATCCATTTTCCGCAAGTATCACGAGAAGAAATTCGGGACCCCCACGATGGGCGGCATTCTGATGTGGGGATCCATCGTGCTCACCATCATGTTCTCGCGCCTGCTTTCGTATCTGGGATTCGTCGAGAACTCGCTCCTCCAGCGCGGGCAGGTCTACATTCCCCTCTTCACGCTGCTCTCTCTCGGTGTCCTTGGTGCCATTGACGATTATTTGAATATCGTGGGGGCCAACGAAGAGCAGTGGAGCCGTCTGCTCCCGAAAATTCGCAAGTGGTTCATTATCGGCATCTGTGCGATTGCCGTGGCTCTTGCCGGAGCACTGTGGTTCGGATCGCTCCAATCGGTCCTGTCGGCCCCTTTCGCCGGTCGGACGAATTTCGGTTTCATCGGGATCGGCGTTCTTTTGGGTCTCCTCGTCATCGTGCTCCTCTTTTTGGGGTTCAGCGGCGCTCTGGTGGATGATTTCCTCCGTCGGTTCGTGATGCGCGAAGGCAAAAAGCGGGGGCTCGGCGTTCTGCCAAAGATCACCTCGCTCCTTCTGCTCAGCTTCATCGCCGCGGCATGGTTCTATTTCAAGAACGAGTACGACAGCATTGCCATCCCCTTCTTTGGGGAGCTCACTCTTGGGTGGTGGTACATCCCCTTCGCGATGTTCATCATCATCGGCACGGCAAACGCGGTCAATGTGACGGATGGCCTCGATGGTCTTGCAGGTGGCCTGCTCGTGATTGCTTTCGGTTCCTTCGGCGTGCTCGCGTTCCTGCAGGGTCTCACGGTCCTCGCAGCGTTCTGCGCAATCACCAGCGCTGCCGTTGCGGCGTTCCTGTGGCATAACGTTCCCCCAGCGCTCTTCTTCATGGGCGATACCGGCTCACTTCCGCTTGGAGGCGCTCTTGCGGTCATTGCATTGATGACGAACCAAGTGGTTCTGCTTCTCCTCATTGGAGCCGTCTTCGTGATTGAAATGCTCTCGGTGATCATTCAGCTGACAAGCAAAAAACTACGGGGTGGGAAGAAAGTCTTCCGTGCAGCGCCCATCCACCATCACTTCGAAGCGCTGGAGTGGGGGGAGAGCAAAGTGACAATGAGACTCTGGATTATCGGTGGCTTCTGCGCTCTGCTTGGAGTCATCATTGGGCTATACGCACTGTGAAAAGGAATGAAGTTCAGAAGGAAAATAACAAGCTTCTTTCCTTGGACATTTGATTTTTTCTTAGCGATTAATCATTAACCATTGCATTGAAGGAGAGCGCTACTTCTGTCATTATCTTGATATGCTCAAGGTCGCCATCAACGGGTACGGCCGCATCGGGCGCAACGTCCACCGGCAATTTTTACAGGATTACTCCGGTCTCGTGGAGGTGGTGGGGGTGAATGCCTCTTCCAAGGCGGACATACGCGCCTATCTGCTTCGCTATGATTCGCTGCATGGCCGCTTTCATGGAGATGTCCATGTCGATGGTGACGATTTTACGGTCAACGGTAAGCGCGTGAAAGTGGTCCGTGAGCGCGATCCGGCCAAGTGTCCGTGGAAAGAACTGGGCGTCGATATCGTGGTGGAGGCGACGGGCCATTTTGAAACGCATGAAGAAGTGTCTGCCCATTTGGAAGCCGGTGCACGGAAAGTGCTGGTGACGGCCCCCATGAAGGACGACACGCTGATGGTGGTGAAGGGAGTGAACGAAGACCAGATCACGAAGAAGCATGACATCGTCAGCAATGCGTCCTGTACCACCAACTGCATCGCTCCCGTGATCAAGGTGATGGACGCTGCATTCGGCATTCAATATCTCCTTGTCGGCTCCGTGCACGCGTTCACCGCGACGCAGAATCTTCTGGATAATAAGCCGCAGGAAGAAGGTGAGCTGAGACGGTCGCGCGCTGCGACGCTCTCTATCATTCCCACCAAGACCGGTGCGGTGAAGTCCTGTGCCAAGATTTTCCCGCATCTGAAAGGCAAAATCGACGGGATGGCGTTCCGCGTGCCAGTGCCCACGGTCAGCTGCGCCTACATGGCTTTCACACTCAAGAACGAGACGAGTGAGAAGGAAGTCTTGGACAAACTCGAAGAAGCTGCCGGTCATCCTTCCATGAAGGGCGTCCTCTCTGTGTCGCACGATCAGTGCGTCTCCATCGATTTCCAGACCGATCCGCACTCCTCCATCGTCGACGCTCCCTCCACCAAAGTCGTCGACGGAAAGGCGGTGCAGCTGCTCAGCTGGTACGACAACGAGTGGGGGTACGCGATGCGGGTGACGGAGATGACGGTGAAACTCGGAGAGTTTCTCTGATACACTGTCGATACATGGCTTCCCGCCCTTTCCTCAGCGATCATCTCTCGCAGACGGGAAAAGCTGCAGATGAACTCCGGGATGTGATTCTCCATATCGCGCAGGCAGGCATCCACATTCAGGCGGCCCTGCGAAAGACGGATACTGGACTCAGTGGAACGCAGAATCAATTTGGAGAAGAGCAGGTCAAGCTTGACATCGTCAGTGACGACATCATCCGCAAGCTCTTGAAGGAAAGCGGACTGGTCGCAAGTTACATTTCGGAGGAACAGAAGGACGTGATCGAGTTCTCGTCCACCGCTCCTTACTCAGTCGTGTACGACCCGCTCGACGGTTCGTCACTGGTGGATGTGAACTTCGCCGTGGGGTCGATTTTCGGCATCTACCGGGGCAATGCATTGATCGGGAAGAAGCCCAAGCAACAAGTGGCGGCGCTCTACCTCCTGTACGGTCCGCGGACGCTCCTGGTCTACTCAACGGGCAACGGTGTCCATGAGTTCATCCTGAACGACACCGGCGAATTCGTGCTGCAGCGCGAGTTCCTGAACGTTGCTGATGCCGCGAAAAATTTCGCACCGGGGAATCTGGGATCGATCATGGTCGATACGCCCTATCACAACGTCTTTCATGCATGGCTTCAGGACAAAATGACGCTGCGCTACTCCGGCTGCATGGTGGCCGATATCCATCACATTTTGAGCAAAGGCCAGGGCGTGTTCACGTACCCCGCTGGATCCAAGTATCCTCAGGGCAAGCTCCGTCTGGTCTTCGAGTGCGGGCCATTCGCCTATCTGATGGAACATGCCGGAGGAGCCGCATCCGACGGCACTGGCGACATTATGAACAAGATAATTACCGACATCGATCAGCGCACGCCGATTATCATTGGGTCGAAGAAGGAGGTAGAAAGAACATGCAAAATTCTAAATTCCAAGCACTAAATTCTAATTAATTTCCAAAAATCAATGGTTATGTCATTGGCACGTGTTTAGGATTTAGAAATTAGTGCTTGGTGCTTGATCAATCCCAATATGGTTCTTTAAGCGCGACTTCGATTACTTCATCAAGAGTTTTTGTCGGCTCCTTCTTCCGCGGTTTGCCTTCGACCTTGAAGACGTTCTTCATCGAGCGGAACGTGCCCCACGGGTAGAATTTCCGCCACGAGCGTCGGCGCTCTTCTTTGCCTGCTGGAGCTTCTTTCGCAACGTACGGCAGCGACTTGGGAAGGTCATTTTTGCCCCACTCCACTTTTCCCACGACACTGTTCGTGTCGGGATCGACGTAGACAAGATCATCGGGTTGCCAGGTGGAGATGATGGTAGCTTGGGGGTCGGTCATGATGGGTAGAGGGGGTGTTCTTCGGGAGCGGGAGGCGGAGGCGGAGGGGGTGGAGGAGGTGATGGCATGATCGATTCTTTTCGCTGGAGCACGCCTTCATGATCCTCGGGATGATGGAACAGTTCCTGCACGGCACTCCTGCGTTGTTCCAGATAGCGCAGGCAGGCTTCAAAGAGTGTCACGAGATTGCCGACCAGGCAGAAGTAAATGCCGAAACGCACTTCCATCCGCGAGAACTCGAACGTCACTTTAATCAAGACGGTCAGCGCTGCAAGAATCAGAACGGACGCCTGGGCGGAGGCGAGCAAACGCGTGAGCTCGCGATACTGCTTGCGAATGATCACGGGACCGCCGGCAAGCGGCACGAGTGTGAGGAGGAGGACGAATGCATTGAGCAGGAAGATCGCGAGGCCCACAAATGACGTGTAGAACCCGAATCCCGTATACGTCACCGCGTCTCCTCCCAGCCATTCACCGCTGATCCAGGGCAGAAACACGCTCAGGGCAGCGACAATGGCTCCTGCATTGAGAATTCGCTCTTCGAGCTCAAGACTGAGCAGGCTTCGGACAAGGCGCGACTGCATGGGGGGATGATACCATGACCGCATGGCGAAGTCTGTGATTATTGATGTGCGGGAAGCCTGCCGGGAGCAGAAGACCGGAAAAGGGCAATGGACGTACGGATTTGTCACAGAGCTCCTGCGCCGTGATGTTTCTTTGACGCTGGTGACGGATACCGAGCTTCCAAAGGAGTGGCAGAGAGCGAGTGTGAAACAGTTCTCTCAGCAGGGTCTGCGATGGCATCTCTCCGTTCTCCGCTGGCTGCGATCCTGCGGCAGTAGTACCTACATCAGTCCCACGAGTTACATCGTCCCAGCGTTCGCGCCCAAATCCATTGCATGCATCACCGTGGTTCACGATCTGATCGCTTTCCTCGGCGAACCGCACGATCGAAAAGCGACATTGATTGAGCGGTGGATGCTCCCGCGCGCTGTGCGGCGCTCTGCGCATTTCTGCGTAACCAGTGACGCGACGAAGAACGATCTCCTGGCCCGATATCCTCACCTGGATAAGGAAAAAGTGACATCGATTTTTGCCGGACCCGTGCATCTGCACCCCGAGCGCGCGCAGCCCGATGGTTCTACGATTCTCTGCATTGCCACTCTATGTCCCCGCAAGAATCAGTTGCGACTGATCCAGGCATTTGCGGCGCTGCCTGAAGAATTCCGGCACAAACATCAGCTCGTCCTCGCGGGCGGGCGTGGCTGGGATGATGCCTCCATTATTGAGGCAACCAAGAACACTCCCGGCATTACGTGGCGGGGATACGTGAACGCGGCGGAGTACGAGTCTCTCCTGCATACCTGCACGGTCTTTGCGCTGCCTTCGCTCTACGAAGGGTTCGGGATGCAAATACTCGATGCTCTCCAGCGGGGCATTCCCGTGCTCACGAGTGATCGCGGAAGTCTTCGCGAACTTGCCCAGGGTGCCGCGCTCATTGTGCATCCAGAAAGTACGGACTCCATCGCCAAAGGCCTTGAGCGGCTGCTGACGGATGCTCCTCTCCGTGTCCAGCTTCGAGAGAAGGGAATGCAGAGAGCAGAGGTCTATTCGTGGAGGAGGACGGTGGACCTGTTTCTTGGTACTCTATCTCTCCCATGCTGAAATACCGCCGCATCGGCGTCACCGTGAAATCCGATCTCGCGGAGCGTGATGAGGTGCTGGAAAGCGTCCTCTCAATCGCACAAAAGAGCGGAGCGGAGGTGTGCGTGGATAAAGAGCGCGTGAAAGGTCTCACGTGCGCCAAGGGTCTTAGCGGCTTTTCCTCGACGAAAGATATCGACCTGCTGCTCGTCCTGGGCGGCGATGGAACAATTCTCCGTTCCGTTCGCGAGCTCCAGAATTTCTCCGTCCCGATTCTCTCCATCAATCGCGGCAACATCGGTTTTCTTGCCGAAATGAGCGTGGAAGAAATCGACGGTCTCCTGCCCGAATTCCTTGCCGGGAAAGGCGTGATTGATGAGCGAAGCGTCCTTCGCGTCACTGCCCGGCGGAAGGAGAAGGTGCTCACGGACGGATTTGTGCTCAACGAAGCGGTGATCTCGCAGGGGAGCATTGCGCGGCTCATCGATCTGAAGACGACAGTCAACGACGAGCCACTCACTATTTTTCGCGCCGATGGATTGATTCTCGCAACGCCCACGGGTTCCACCGCCTATACGCTCGCAGCGGGAGGTCCAATCGTGCATCCCAATCTCTCGGCGATGATCCTCACACCCATCAACTCCCATACCTTCAGCCAGAAGCCGATCGTGATCCCGGGGACGCACAGCGTGCAGGTGGAAGTGATGAGTAAGGAGAACAAATTCGGCGATACCGAAGTCAGCCTGACGCTCGATGGCCAAACGTACGTCACGCTCCAGCGGCACGACGTGATCTCCGCGATTATCAACACACACACGGTCAAATTCCTCCGGCGTAAAAAAGAAACGTTCTATTCGACGCTCAGGACGAAATTGAAGTGGGGGGAGAGGCCAGAAGAATAGGAAGCCAAGGAAACTAAAGAAGCCAACGATGCCAAGGAAAACGATGGCATCTTTATCGAACGATCATCTCCCCCCTCCCCTGCCCTGTCCCGATCAATCGGACGGGGATGCCCGTCTGCTTCTCGATGAAGGTGATAAATGTCTGAGCGTGCTTGGGCAATTTTTCAAAAGACGTGATGCCAACAGTTGACGTTTTCCAGCCCGGCTGTTTCTCCCATCGGACCTTTCCTGCGGAGTCGACTTCCACTCCAACAGGAATCACATCCTCCGTATCCAGCACATCGAGCTTGGTGATATTGAAGCAATCGAACCCGTTGATCGCTGCGGAGTACTTGAGATCCGCAATGGAGAGCCACCCGCAACGCCTCGGGCGCTTGGTGACCGAACCGTACTCTCCTCCCCTCTCTCGCAGTCTCTCCGACGCTTTCTCATCCGCCTCGGTCGGGAATGGTCCCCCGCCCACGCGCGTGCAGTAGGCCTTTGCAACGCCGATGCAGGAACGCAGACACTTTGGGGGCAAACCGAGTCCCTGGAGCGCTCCTGCAGCCGTCGTCTGGCTGCTCGTCACGTGGGGGTAACTGCCGTGGTCAAGATCGAGGAGCGTCGCCTGCGCGCCTTCGATGAGAACCTTCTTATTGTTGAGAATCCACGTCTGCAGGAGATCGCCAGTCGCCAGACATTCGGCGAACATCGCCGCCGCTTCCGTAATATTTTTGCATTCACGTTCGATATCTACAGAGACGCCGTACATTTTCTTGATCATTGGTGCGCGCTCTTCCAGATATTCTCGGATCTTTGAAATCGGCCAGCACAATGCTTCCAAGCGCAAGCCACTGCGCGCAGCTTTATCGGTGTACGCAGGACCAATGCCACGCTTCGTCGTCCCAATGGCAGATTTCCCACGCTGTTCCTCCAATGCGCCGTCGATCTCCTTATGAAATTCAAAGACGATGTGCGCGTTCGTTGCAAGATGGAGACGACTGAGGATGTCTATGTCTGCTGCTTTCAGCAGTCCGACTTCTTCGATGAGCGTCGGCAGATGGATAACCATTCCGGAGCCCAGGTAGATCTGAGCGTGTTGATGGAGACATCCTGACGGCAGTAAACGGAACACATGCTTTTTCCCATTCACGACGATCGTATGACCGGCATTCGCGCCTCCGCATGCGCGTGCGACAACATCAAAATGCTCCGCGAGCATATCGATTGCCTTCCCCTTCCCCTCATCCCCCCACTGCGCGCCGATAACGGCGGACACGGGGCCAAGAGAGGAGAGGAAGTCTTGCACAGAGAAACGGTAGCAGGAAGTACGTGTTCAGGGCTAGAGCGGGCCCTATCACATGCGTAGTTTGTGTATGCGTCGAGCGATATCTCCCGAAATTGCGCCTAGGAAAATGCCAACGGGAACTGCAACCACTTCAAAAACTACCAAAATAACAACGACGACCATGCTGAACTCTCCATCGCTCAAAATACTTGGGCTAGTAAGTGACACTCTTATGACTTCGTATACCACCAAAGCAAATGGAATCGCTGCTGCGATCAAACCGCCGAACCACATTCCTTCCACAATGAAGCCATTCCAGTTCTTGCGGCGAAAAAAGAGTATGGAAAAAACAATGAATGTCAGTGTAAATAGCGCAGCCAATAGCTCCTCTGCATCGAGCGATGTACTCAATAATTGCGAGGATGAAACGGTGGTGCTTGCATACGATGACCACCAGGAATATTTGTGCAGTGCAGCAGCAATCACATACCCGAGCGTCACAAGAACCATCACGATGCCGGTCACTCTCCGCACGACAATGTATTTTTCACGCCGCATCAAAAAAATTATAGCTGACCCTTTTCGCATTCAATAATGAATGCTGTGCAATATGGATGGGTTTTTGCTTCTTGCACAAGCTTTGAGATGATGCCCGTGCCTGCACTTCCTCCATAAAGTGCGACGTGCGGCTCGTAGTCCTTCACGTCGGCCATCAGATCATTGCCCGATGGAATGTAGGGAGGATTGCTGACGAGGAGGAACGGCTCTGCAAGATCTTTGATCGGCTCTAATCCGTCGCCCTGGAGTAATGTGACGCGGTTTGTGACTCTATGGCGCTCAGCATTGCTGCGAGCAACATCGAGAGCATCCGGCGAGATATCCGTCGCGATGATCTTCAGGTCCGGTCGCTCGAGAGCCAGTGTGATGGCGATGCAGCCGCTCCCGGTTCCGATCTCGACAATGTGAACCGCTGTACCGGTACGACGGTCCAATGCATGTGACGTGACCACAATTTTTTCGTCGACCTCATCGATAGCATCTTTCCCATCTGCTAAAAACTGTAACGTTCGTCTGATAACTCCTTCCGTAGAAGGCCGCGGAATGAGAACGCGTCGATCGACGGTGAATGCGCGGCCGTAGAATTCCTGCTGGCCGACAATGTAGGCAACGGGCTCATGACGCCGTCGACGCTCAACGTATTCCATGAACAGAGTCCATTGCGCCGCGGAAAGTTCCTCGTCCCGATGGGCGAAGATCCACGCCCGGTCTTTGCCAAGAAGATGGGCCAGGAGCACTTCTGCATCCGCAGAAGGAAGCGCAGATCCCTGCAATGCGTCTTTGACGTTCACACCGCTATCATACGCGTGTGTATACGATTGGGATTGATTGCAGGTTTGCCTCGACGACCTCGGGGCTGGGACGTTATACGCGCGAGCTCGTCTCGCATCTCCTCAGACGGAAAGATGATGTGAAGTATGTGCTTTTTATGAGCAACAAAGATCAGTCATGGATTCCGAAAGAAACGAGCAACTATCAGCTGGCAACGAGCAACTCTCGTCACTACTCCCTTTCCGAACAACTCTATTTCCCTTGGAAACTGGTTGGGTTAGATCTTTTCTTCTCGCCGCACTTTAATGTTCCTCTCGTTTGTCCGGTTCCTTTCGTCGCGACGATTCACGATCTGATTCTCCATCGCTATCCGAATCAAGCATCGAGCATGAAGAGGTTGGCGTATCGCTCTGTCATGCTCCATACCGTCCGCAGGAGCAGAGCGCTGATTGCCGTCAGTCGATTCACTGCGGAGGAGATCGTGAAAGAGTATGGGCCCGGCATCCGGAAGAAGATGACCGTGATTCACGAAGCGGCATCGAGTGAGTTCCTCCGGAAGTCCGTAGCCGCCTGTGGGCCAGTTTTGAAAAAATACGCTCTGCAGAAACCGTTCTTCCTCTACGTCGGCAATGCGAAGGAACATAAGAACGTGCAGATGCTCATTGACGCGTACCAGTCACTCAACGATACGAGCACGGAATTTGTCCTCGTCACGGGCGGATCAGAAGTGGATCATCTTCGTGTCTGTGAAGGTGTCCGGATTCTCCGCGACGTTCCCAATAATGATCTCTCCTGCCTCTACTTCTTCGCCGTCTGCTTTGTGACGGCATCGCTCTACGAAGGCTTCGGACTTCCGGTATTGGAAGCCGCTGCGTCCGGTTGCCCGGTCATCGTGACTGATAGCGGGTCTCTCCCCGAGATCGCTCCTCCCGGAGCATGCATCGTCGAACCGACTGTCGAGGCGATTGCCGAGGCGCTGCGGGAGCACCCTCAACCGGCCGACACAGGAAAGATGCGCACATGGGAAGAGGTAGCTCAGGAAACAATTGGGGTTTTTCGCTCTATACTCAAGTTTCAATGATCAATCGCAAAGTAAGTGTACAATGAGAGAAGTTTCAAATTTCAACTTCTCATTTTTTTACTTACAACTTACTTTGTGATTGATACTTGATCATTCTTCTATGGATTCTCTGTCTTCCATCCTCCCAAAGGTCCTCCACCGCCGCGGCCTGCATGGTCATGCCGTGGCGGCTCTTGTGACGCATAAAGCGTTCGAGTGGCTGCGGGCGGCCGTGCCGCACTGCATTGACCAGCTCCATGTCGATCACCTGAAAGACGGCGTGCTGACCATTTCGACATCACACTCTATTGCCGCTCAGGAATGTTTGCCGCTTCTCCCCGGTCTGACGGAATTTTTGCAAAGAGAATGCAAGGCGGCGAAAGTGAGAGAAGTGAGGTTGGTGCGAGCACGGTGAAGAAAAGAAGCCAACGATGTTGAAGAAGCCAAGGAAGCCAAGGAAAACGAAGTCGAAGAAAATAAAGGAGTGCAACGATATCGTTGGTATCCGACTCTTCCCATTTTTCTTGTTCTTCCTGTCCTTGGCATCGTTGGCTTCGTTGGCTTCCTCGGCTTCTCCTTGTGCAATAAACTCTTGCAGAAGCCTTTCCCTTTGCTTACACTTCCTCGCCAATGCTCGTCATCCGCCTCCAGCGCACCGGCCGCGAAAACCTCCCCACGTACCGTCTCGTGGTGGCCGAAAAGGCGCGTCCGGTGAAGGGAAAATTCCTCGAGATCGTCGGGCACTACCTGCCCGCGCGCGATCCCGTCACCTTTGAACACGCCGATGACCGCATCAAGCAGTGGATCGCCAAGGGTGCCACGCCGAGCGACACCGTCGCGAGACTCCTGAAGAAAGCCGGGGTCGATGGCATGGATTCGTTCATCCGCAAGTATGCAAAGAGGAAGTCCAAGAAAGAGTCCGCCTCCGCCGAGGCTACGGCGGACAGGCAGGCAGCAGCAACTCCTGCGGCTGAAAAGCCGGCGGCACCGGTGGAAGAGGTAAAAGAAGAAGCAAAACCGGAGGAAGCAAAGGCAGCGTGACGAGAAGAGTCCAAGGACTCCGAAGAAGCCGAAGACTCCGAGGGCTAGTCGCAGTGGCTTGTGTGACGGTAATGTGTTGAATTTGAAGACGCCGTCGGACTCCTCGGACTTCTCGGAGTCGTCGGACTCTTTTCCCGTAGAATCCCTGTACAGGCGCATTCTATGAGGATTACAATGCCTTCGTGATGACTGCGACGACGAATGCTATCCCCGGGTTAGATTTCCTCCAGTACGTCCTGGAAGGACTGGTGGAAGATCGCGATCAGCTGAAGGTCGAAGGGCGCCTCGACGATCTGGGCATCCTCCTGACCGTCCAGGTCAGCGAGCGCGATATGGGCAAACTGATCGGCAAGGGCGGTCAGACGGTCAAAGCCCTTCGCACGCTCATCCGCGTGATCGGCGGCAACTCTAATCAGCGCATTAACATCAAGATTCTCGAACCCGAGAACTCTACCCACTCCCCCATCTCCGTATGATCCGCGATCTTCTGGAAAACGGCAGCGTCGTCGACATTATTGCGACGTTCATCGCCTTGGCGCTCATCGCCGCGTCCATCCTGTGTCTCGTCTTCATCATCGTCGGCGGCATCACCTTTATCCTCTCCGCGGGCAATGAGGAGAAAATCAAAAAGGCAGTCCATACTATCCGCTTCGCCATCATCGGACTCTTCGTCACGTTCATCGCATTCTTCGCGGTGTCCTGGATTTCCAAGCTGCTCGATATCCCCTTCGAACTGAACTTCTCCACGATCATCACGCTGATGCAGGAGATCTTCGCAGCGCTGGGCGGAAGTTGATCCTAGTAAGCGCTACTTGCTGACGAGTGGTACGACGCTGCCGGCCACGGCAACACCGAGCGGCCGCTGCGGACAGCGAGTTGCAACAGGAGATCATTGCGGATGAACTTGATCAGATCGGTATCGCCTTCTGGAGCGCTCAGTTCCAGAGCCGTTTTCAGATCCTGCGCAAGGCACCAGTAATGGTCCCCTTTCCAGGTCGATGGCTGCATCCAGGTGTAGCCGCGGTACTTGCTGGTGCCGAAACTGATCGGCTCAATACGCCCCTGCGATTGCTCCAGACTGCTGCCTCCCCAGGCCTTGAGCGCACGGATCCGGACATGGCCGTATCCGCACTGCTCGCGGGGAGAGCGAAGCAACCGGACAACGCTCTGGTGAATTCTATCCGAATGCGTCCGTCGGAACGTAAGACTGTCCGGTGTTTGCGTCACCGCCCAGGTGCCGGGAAGCCATACCTGCTTATCAATAAAAGTTCCTGTTGTGGAACCGCGCTGCATTGCCGTCGTGCCGCCAATGCGGCGCTTGCCGTACGCGGAAGCCGCGAGCGGCGACAGGAGAAGGATGGTACAGAAAAGAAGGAGGAATTTGCGCATGGAATGAAGTTACTGGAAGTCGCTTCGATTCTGCAAGAACTGCTCTGGAAATTCCCGGGTTTGTTTGTGGGGTAGATTAAGGCAGATACTGTGTACAATTCTCCTGCGGGCGGTTAGCTCAGCTGGTTAGAGCGCCGAGCTTACACCTCGGAGGTCACAGGTTCGACCCCTGTACCGCCCACCATTCATCGGGTACACTTTCCCAGTTATGACCAGCATCTTCCTGATCATCGAATCGGCAATCGCCATTCTCCTCTCCATCTGCATTCTCCTGCAGCACAGAGTCTCGGGGCTCACCTCGACCTTCGGCGGCAGCGGGGCGGTGTACGTCCAGCGGCGCGGGGCGGAAAAGGTCATCTATAAAGTGACCATCATCCTGTCGATTGCCTTCTTTGGTATCGCTGTTCTCCTGTGGTACCTGCCTTCCTAGATCCCCCTCTCTGATGCGGCGCCTCCTGCAGCTTCTCTCTGCCATGACGCGCTGGGAGAGATGGATTCTCTCTGCGCTGCTCGTCCTGCTCGTCCTGAGCACGGCAGGTTTGCTGAGGCTCTTTTACTTACGCAATACCACGCTCGTTCCCGCGAAGGGCGGCACGTACATCGAGGGATCCGTGGGAGAGCTTCTGCCGCTCAATCCGTGGTTCATCGTCCAGAATGACGTCAATCGCGACATCGTGTCGCTCGTGTTCTCGGGTCTGATGCGCTTCAATCCCCACACCAAGAAAATCGAAGAGGATTTGGCGACGATGACGGCTTCCGCGAATGCAAAAACGTACACGTTGCAGTTGAAGGAGAATCTCTTCTGGCACGATTCGAGCGAAAGCGATCCACACCCGATCACAGCGGACGACGTTCTCTTCACCTTCAAGACGGTGCAGGATCCGCAGTTTCCCAACGCGCTGCTGCGGCAGAATTTCCGGGGCGTTGCAGTCGAGAAAATCGACGATCGCACGGTGCGGTTTACGCTGGAAGAGCCCTACAGCTTCTTCCCCAGTAACCTGACGCTCGGACTCCTTCCGAAGAAGTCCTTCGAGGGCATTCCTGCGTCCAAGCTCGATGAAACAATCGATTTCGGCTACGCGCCAGTGGCGTCCGGCCCGTATCGGGTCAAATCCATCGTGCGCACGGACATGAGCACCGAAGTGACGTTGGAGCGTTTCGACCGCACGCTTCCTCCTACGTATCACCTGGATCGGATCGTGTTCCGCATCTTCTCGGATTACTCGTCTCTCCTCTCGGATCTCGCGAATATCGAAGGCGTGCGGTTGGTTCCCCGTAATGCCGAGGGCCAGCCGATTCTCCCCAAACGCTTCACGCCACTCACCTACAGTCTTCCGCAGTACGTGGCGCTCTTCTTCAATCTCGATCGTCCTGCGCTCCAGGATCAGAAGCTCAGGATCGGGCTTCAGCAGGGCACCGACAAGCAGGCGATTGTCGATCTCATCCACGAGTCGGTGATCGTCGATACTCCCCTGCTCGAGCTCGATACGTCCGACTGGCGGTATAAATTTGATCCCGATGCCGCGCAGGGCGCGCTCGTCGCTTCGCGATGGAATTTGCCCGAGCGGTACCGCCTGCAGCGGATTTTGGAACAGGAGGACGCCAATAAAGCCGGTCTCGTCCATCCGCCGCCCGTCGTTCTGCTGCGCGAGGGAGGGGTGCTCGCGCTCTCGGGTTCGATCCCGCCGATGCTCCCGGATGCGCGGATCAACGGTCTTGCCATCGGCGGACGCCGGGCAGGGAGCGGTTCTTGGTTCGTCGGTTTGCCCTTTCTTAAGGGCAGCGGCGCAATTCTTCCTGGGGAGAACCTCGTGAAAATCGTCGGCGGCAGGCCGTCACACATCATCGATTCGTTCTACGTCTTCGGTGCCCGTAACCAATCGGAGTACGACCGTGCAATAGAAGAACGCCGACTGGTTGCGCTCTATCAGGAATCCAAGAACGCCGATATGCCCGCGGCGCAGAAAATGACCATCGGGCAATTGACGATGAGCGAGGGCATGCTCAAGCGCCGGACATCCTCCGATGCCACGAGCATTCGTGCGAATGAAAAGGGAGTGCCTCTCACGATCCGCCTCCTCACCAGTGATGCACCGGCGACGTACCGGACGGTTGCCGAGGAAATCCGCAAGCAGTGGGCGCTCCTCGGCGTCTCGGTGATCGTCGAGGTCGCTGCGTCCCCGCAGGAATTTCAGGATCGGCTGCTGCGACGCGATTACGACGTGCTGCTGTTCGGACAGTCGCTGCTCGATAACTTAGACAGCTATCCCTATTGGCACAGTAGCGGCGTCCAGCGGCTGACGGGCCAAGATAAAGACCTGCGCCAGGACGCCTATAACCTTTCTCAGTACACATCGTTTGCGGCAAACGGGCAGCTGGAGACCATACGGAGAACAACCGATGAGGAAGAACGGCAGGAAGCGCTCAAGAAGCTCCGCGATATCCTCAAGCAGGATGCTCCTGCCATCTTCCTGTACTCGCCCTCCTACATTTTCGCGCATCACCGCGACGTCTTCGGCGCCGAACTCGGCTCGCTTTCTCTTCACAGCGACCGTTTCCTGACGCTCTACAAGTGGTACGTGAAGCAGGAACGGGTCTTTTCCGAGGGACGCGGGTGGTGGTCGTTCTTCGGGTGGCTTCCGAGTCTTCTGTGAAGCACGTGCTTCACCCTGAGCTGTGTCGAAGGGTAAAAGAAGCGTGACGAGAAATGACTGGACGTCCTTCTCTTCTTCATCGCAAGGCCAAAGCTGTCATGGACGTCCACCATTGACGTCTTCAAGGTAGACGCGTAGGATTTTACGGCTCTATGAGCGCCTCAAGCTCAATTCTCTCCTCTATGGAACTCCTCCTTCTGCAGGACATCGCCGGCGTGGGAAAGCAAAACGACATCATCGTCGTGGGGGATGGTTTTGCCCTCAACTGCCTCCTCCCGGAGCGCAAGGCTCTCGTTGCAACGCCCACCGTCCGCAAGCGCTACGCAGAGCAAATCAAGCGCCGGGCCGAGGAGCGCGAGCATGATCGCAAGATGCAGCTGGAAGCGGCAGGAATGCTGACGGGGAAGATCGTGCATTTCACACGCAAAGTGACGAAGACCGACAAGTTGTACGCAGCGATTTCCGCAAAGGACATCAGCGAGGGTCTTTCCACCGAACACTCCATCAGTATTGCTACGGATAAGATCGAAATTGCGGAGCACATCAAGTCGATCGGCAACGTCACGGTGCAGGTGCACATTGGCGATCAGAAGTATCCGCTGCAAATAAGTGTCGCGAAGGAAGAGGTGAAGGCGAAGAAGAAAGAAGTTTCCCCCACATGAAGAAGAATTCTTTCTTTGCCGAAACAAATCGCCTGGAAGCATTCAGCGACGGTGTTTTTGCGATCATCATCACGATCATGGTCTTGGAATTGCGGGCACCGCATGCACCGACGCTTGCGGCGCTTGTTCCTCTCGTTCCCATCTTCCTCAGTTATCTGCTGAGTTTCGTGTACGTCGCGATTTACTGGAACAACCACCACCATTTGCTGCATGCCACGAACGGTGTGACCGGAGGGATCATGTGGGCGAACATGCATCTGCTCTTCTGGCTGTCGCTCATTCCCTTTGTCACGGAGTGGTTGGGGCAAAATAGAATGGAAGCTGCTCCGTCCGTTCTCTACGGGGTTATCTTGCTCTGCGCTGCTCTCGCGTACTTCATCCTCGTGCGCCTGATCATTCTGCATCAGGGAAAGGATTCCAAGCTCGCGCAGGCGATTGGGAACGACAGGAAAGGGTTTGTGTCCATCGCGCTGTATCTGATCGCCATCGGCGGCTCGTTCGTGAATACGTGGATTGCGACTGCCTGCTTCACTATTGTTGCGTTCCTCTGGATCGTCCCGGATCGCAGAATCGCCCGCATGCATGCGCATGAGACGGATCATGAGTGATCACGGTTTTTTCCGATACTCTCCAATCAGATGCACTCGGCCTTTTTGTAGTGCCGGAAGATTCAAGATACTTTCGATACAGCACGCGCAGCGGAACAGAAACGGCGAGAAGCTGATGTACGTGGGATCCCCGTTCAGAATCAATTGTTCCCGCTCAAAGCCGAGCGGCGTGAGTGATCGCTCAATGCGTTTGGGGGAATTGATCCTGTACCGTGTCGGGAACGTATCGTGGTCCTGACGTTGGTAGAGCCTGCGCGTGAAGAAATTATGAAAGGCATTGGGGATTATGCGGATGATCCACACGTTGTAGTTGAGCGTATTCGGCGTCAGGAAGATCACCGATCCTCCGGGCTTCAGCACGCGATGAATCTCGCGAAAGACGCTTCCGGGGTCTTCCAGATGTTCCAGCACCCACGCGAGTACGACGACATCGAAAAAATCATTCTCGAAGGGAAGATGCTCGGCATTAGAAACGGCGAGATTCTTAATCGTTCTATTCTTCTCCAGTGTCGTCGCGTCCGGATCGACGCCGTACGTGAACGGGGTTCGGTTGTAGACCTCAGCGAGAAAATCCGTATGCCCGCAGCCGATATCCAGAATGCGCGTCGTAGGCGTCACTTTCTCCGCAATCAACTGTTTATAGAGGATAGGACTCGCATTCCATTCCGGGTGTAGGGCCTTATATCGCTGCCTCCACAACTCTTGGCGGTTCATGGAAGGAACTATATCACTCCCCCAAAAACCCTCCCGCCTGCAGTTCGTAGAGCTGCCGGTAGATGCCGTCCGGTATCTTCAAGAGTTCTGCATGCGTGCCTTCTTCTGTGATCTTCCCGTGCTCAATCACCAGAATCCTGTCTGCACGTTTGATGGTACTCAGGCGGTGAGCAATCACGATGCTCGTACGGCCGTCCATGAGGGTGCCCAGCGCTTCCTGAATGTACTGCTCGCTCAGGGAATCCAGACTGCTTGTGGCTTCATCCAGGACCAAAATGGGACGATCGGCGAGAATCGCGCGCGCAATCGCGATGCGCTGACGTTCGCCACCACTCAACTTGATGCCGCGCTCGCCAACGAGCGTGTCGTACTTCTGCGGCAGTACGGCGATGAACTCGTACGCATGTGCGAGCTTCGCCGCGCGTTCAATTTCTTCAAGCGTTGCGCCAGGCTTTCCGTATGAAATGTTCTCGGCGATTGTGCGGTGGAACAGGATCGGATCCTGGGGTACGAGACCAATGGCATTGCGCAGGCTTTCTTGGGTGATGCTGCGGACATCCTGTCCATCAATCGTGATGGAGCCCTCATTGACGTCGTACAGGCGCATGAGGAGCTTCACAAACGTGCTCTTGCCGCCGCCGGAATGGCCCACGAGTGCGACTTTCTCCCCCGGACGAATACTCACGGAGAAGTCTTCGAAAATCGGACGTGTCGCGCGTTCGTACTGAAATTGCACATGGTCGAAGCGTACTTCGCCACGGGTGACGTTCAAGGTCTTGGCATCCGGTGCGTCATGTACCAGCAGAGGGCGCTCGGTAATCGCGATCATCTCCACGCAGTGCGCGCGGGCCTTCAGGAATTCGCGCGTATTGCGGCCGATCTCGAACAATCGGTTCCACAGTTGCAGCACGTAATACGTCACGATGATGAATCCTCCAACGGTGAATTGATTGATCGACCATAAATGAATGGCGATAATCAGCACGACGAATTCCAGGAAGATGAGCGTCATGAACTGCACCAGCGTGACGGCGGTCGAAATCCACCACGATTTCCATTGCCGCTTCTGCCATTCGGCAACCCCCGCATCGTGGCGGGCATCTTCCAACGGCTCATTGGCGAACGATTTCACAAGCGCATTCCCGGTGATGGTATCCACCATATTCGCCGAGACTCTCGTATCCTGCTCGTCGGTCCACGTGTAGTAGCGGGAGAGAAACAGGTTCAGCGAGACCGATAGGATCGTGAAAACGACAATGCCGATGAGCATCGCAATCCCGATGGCGGGTGCGTAGAACCACAGGACCCCCATCAATCCGATCACGAGAGCGATCGCCGGTAGAAAGTTGATGCAAATGCGATCGATGATTCCTTCCACGGTATCCACTCCCCTGCCGATCTTGCGGCTTGTTGCCCCCGCAAACTCATTCACGTGAAAGCTGGTCGAGAGCCGCTGCGTTTTGGCGAAGACGTCCGTCCAAATATTGCGCATCACGCGCGATTCAATCCACGCGATCGCAAGGTGGCTCAATTGGTCGAGGATCAAGAATGTTGCTGCAACCGCGATGCCGAGGCCGATCATCAGCATTGCGTAGCGCACAACGGCAGGATCGCCGGGGTCTCCGTACGCAATGGCATCAATCGCATTCTTGTAGAAGAACGGCTGCGCGAGTGTGCCCACAGTCGAAAGAATCTGCAGCAGGACCATGAGCGAGAGCACCCAGATGTGTTTGCGGATGTACTTCCACAGAAAGCGGAGCACCGGTGGTTTCGGGGTGGTGCGTTGCATAGTCATAGAATAACGCCAAAAAAGCGCTTCTGTTACAGAAAAGTTAGGATTTTTTACGGAAAAATCCGTCAATTCGATTCAGCAATGCGCTTTCGCAAAGCATTTTGCATGTACTGTCCTAAACTTTCCGCGACGAGTCGAATCATTATTGCTTTAGCTTCTGCCCTCTTCGTCTGAATGATATTCATCAAAGCGGGACCGTGCTCAGCATCACCTTCCATCGTGGTCAATAATTCAACGAATAATTGGTTGAGAACCTGAAGTGGTACACCAAACGGATTCTGCTTCTGTGAAAGCCGAAGAATAATACCTTGAACAGCTTCATCCAGATGTTGCTCAGAAAGAGTTTTCAAATCCACTCCACTGCTCTGAATTTTTCCAAGTTCGTCGTCAAGCGCTGCTAGCAGGTACTCAGCAAAATTTTGTTTTCCTTCAATTGCCTGCGCAAACTTTGCCGAAAAATGTGCCAGAACTTGTTGTGCTGGCGCATCGAGCGCTTCATCAGAAGCCGCTGTGGTATTGCCCTGAGAGAGGAGGCCCTTTTGGACTATTTTAGCGACTTTGCACTTTCCATCTTCGTAGATCCATACCAAGCAATGATTCATTCCTTCAGCAATTATTTCCCAATCGCCCGGAGGAAAATCTTGTGGGACAGATATGCGGCTAATAGGTACTGATCTCAACGACGTATAAAATTGATCTTCCTGAAAATGCTTGATGCACGCGCTTTGAGCCTCAAGTTTCGGCTGTTCGGAGGGTTGTTCGTGTAGAGCCATAGTGGCATAGCGTAAAGAGGAGCGCTTTGTATGTCAAATCGCTGTATGTGACGGGGTGATTGGTAACACCTCGGGCTGGGAACAGGCTACCTTGATGGGTGTCAGGTAACCAAGCGCGGTATGGGGGCGGTGGAAGTCGTACTCAATCAGCCATTCGGTGAGTTTTTTGTTGAATACGGCAGGATCCGAGAATCCCTGCCCCCTACCAATGAACTCTTCCTGGAGGGTGCGGTTGAACCGCTCGCACACGGCGTTGTCCTTGGGGGTCTTGGCGCGGCTCCACCAATGCTGAAGCTTGAGGTCCCGGATGGCCGCCTCAAAGTGCTTGTGGAACTCGCAGCCGTTGTCCGTTTGGACGTTCACGAGTTGCCCTCCCAGGACGTGGTGGAGCTTTCGCAGGAAGTCGGCGGCGGTGAACGAGCTGTGGGTCCGGTACATCCGCGCGAACGCGAGCCGCGAGTACCGGTCCACGGCCGTGAGGATAAACCGCCGCTTGCCGTCGAAGTTCCGCGTGACGGTGTCGAGGCAGAACAGGAAGCCCGGGCACGGCTTTGTCACGAGGCTCGTGATCCGCTTCTTGTGCTCGGCGCGCAACCGTTTGGCGGTCGTCCTCGCGTGCTTTTTGGGGTTGGGATAGAGGCGGTACTGCTGGATGACCCGCTGGATCTTCCACGAGGACAGCGCGTACCCGTAACGGTCGCGGTACAGGACCGCGAGCTTCATCTTGGAATAGTGGGGATAGAGCTGGCGCAAACAAACCGCTCGGCGTTCTTCCTCCGGCGTGATCGTGGGCGTCCGGACCCGGTGCGGGCGGTGACTATGGTCTTCGAGCGACCGCAGGTTCACGTCCGAGAACCGTTTCTTCCAGACGTAGAAGGTCTTGGGCGGGACCCCGAAGCGGCGGCACGTCGCCCGCGCGTTCCCGCCGTTGCCTTCGTACCACAGCATCCACTCCAGCCGCCCCCGCGCTTCCCGCGAGAGACCCTGCTCTTTGGCGATGGCGCGGAGTCGTTCCGCGCGGGCCTTCACGGGCTTGGCCCACTGCCGGTGGGAGAGGATATAGGCGTGCTTTGCGCCGAAGACCGAGATCGCGCCGCCGGGATACTGACGAAGCGGGGAAAGGGAAGTCATACCAGGTTGATGGGAATGATACGTAACAGGTAGGGTAGTCTTTACCCACCCGTAGCGTTACCAATCATTCTCATCACGCACAATCGCGATTCGTGCCAGAATTCCTATCGGAACAACGAAAACTTCTTGATCAGTTCTTTGAGTATCGCTGTTTCTCCGAACATGCAGATGCCGAAGTACTCCAACTCTGCCTCCGCCGTTTTACTCGTTGCCTCAATTTGTGCTGCAGATGTTCCGACCGTCATCGAACTCGTGAAGTCGGTGAAAGGAATCCCCTTCTCCAAGAGGGTCGCACGAAAAGTCCGGATCTGATTGCTATTCTCCGCTTGTAACACGATGAACGGAAAATGGGAAATGTTTGGGTGCGCGCCGCCATCTTTATCTTTGAACCGCAAAAAGCACATCTCTTCTCGGGTTACAGCGCCGCCTCCGGCAAACCCGGCGGTCATGTGCCCAAGGGCATTCATCGGTTTTCCAATCTCGATCTTCTTATTGAGAATGGCAACGAAGCGCTTTGTGGTTTCATCGGGCAAACCGTCCATGCGCGTATGATAATACGTGCTCCACGGATGAACTAGTAGAGTTAACTGGAAGGCTTACTTAATTCCGAACTTGCTGTCGACAAGATTTGTTAAAGCGTTTTGAGAAAGGAGGCTCATCATTTTTGCTCGAACTTCATCTTTTTTTACAATAAATTTCTGAATATCGTCCCTAAAGAATTTTCCCTCAGGGAGTCTGCTTCGGTTCACTAAATCTGTGAAGTGAATTAGTCCCTCCAAAATAAGTCTATCTCTACTTACAACAAACGGTTTGTCTTTTGGAAGAGTTCGAACTAAAGCATCTCTAAAACCAAGACCGAAAATTTCACCATAGGAAATATCATCAAATGCGTCAGCCGCTAAAGCTTTTGCTAATCTAATAGGACCACCTCCACCGTATCCCCAATTGAAATCTTGTGAGCCGTCCTGAGATTGAAGGTAGGCATCATTAAGGCCGTCTTCTTTGATTATTACTCTTTTCCGGGCATCTACAGGGATTATACCGTGATAGGTTCTTTCAGGTGGTGAGTTTCCTACGTGCTCATGTAATTGCATAAGAGCATTATAATTATAATATGATATATGTCAACTATGGTGGGCCAGGGGGGATTTGAACCACCGACCCCCGGTTTATAAGTCCGGTGCTCTAACCAACTGAGCTACTGGCCCACACTTATCGACCATCCTACCACATGGTACGCTCAGCACATGCGTAGTCGCATTTTTGCAAATATCACCACTCTGCACGTCGTAATTGGACTGATCATCCTCACGCTTCTCGTCTTCGGTCCTTTCGCCACAAATAGTTTCGTGGCACTAGATGACAATTACCTGATCTATAAGAATACGGCGGTTCAGACCATGACGCTCAGTAACATCCTGCACGTTTTTTCGACGTACGATCCCCAACTCTACATTCCGCTGACATTCGTGAGTTTTCAGCTGAACGCTCTGCTCTTTGGGATGAACGCGACGGCGTTCCATGCGATCAACCTACTGCTGCACGCTACCAATGCCGTGCTCGTTCTGCTCATCATCAGAAGACTCTCTGGAAACCTGTTTGTCGCCGGAGTGACGGCAGCGCTCTTCGCTATTCATCCTATTCAAACCGAAGCAGTACTGTGGGCATCCAGTCGGAAAGATCTGCTCTCGGGTTTCTTCTTCCTGCTCGGGACGCTCTCGTACCTGCGGTATCGCGAAAACGATTGGAAGAAGAAGTATCTTTGGTGGAGCATTGTCTTCTACGCGCTCGGTCTCCTTGCGAAAGTCTCCATCATCATGCTGCCGATGTGGCTGCTTTGCATCGACTGGCTGCAGAAGCGTCCGCTTGGGAAGCACGTTGTGATTGAAAAGATTCCGTACTTCGGACTAGCCGCGATCTTCGGCGTGATTTCTGTCATCGGAAAGTCGCGCATCCTGCAATCGTCGGGAACTCTTTTAAATATTCTGCTTCCTTCAAAGAGTGTTGCGTTCTATCTGGAGAAGTTCCTGTGGCCCACCGGCCTTTCGGTCATTTATCCCTACGAAGGGCAGTCGCAGCAGCTTGTGAGCGAATTTGCCCTTGCAGTAGGGCTGATCGCGATATTGGTGGTTATTCTTTTGATACTGATTATCCGTGGAAGACATCGATTGCCTGCGTTTCTGCTCGGAACCTACTTTCTGCTCCTCGTTCCCAGCTTCACGACGTTCTGGAAGAACGGGTTCCTCTACTTTGCGTCCGATCGGTACGTGTACCTGGCATCTATCGGCATCTTCGGGCTGATCGCTCTGCTTCTGTACAGACTAAAAGCGAACCTCGAGCGGCGAGGGCTTAGTGATGTCGTGACTGTCGTTGTGGGTATCGTGATTATCGTCTTAATTCCGTTTACACGAATGCAGAGCGCGGTGTGGAAAAATACCGAAGCGCTCTATCGCAACGTTTTAGTTTTCTACCCGAACTCCGTGATGGCACTGACGAATTTGGGACTTGAATTGCAGCACCAGGGGAAATTGAAGGAAGCACGAGAGCAGTATGAAAAAGCGATTAAACTCGACCCGCATTCCATTCATGCGTACTTCAATCTTGCATCACTGGAGAATGACGAAGGGCATCCCGAGGCGGCAGATAGATTGCATCTCCAGGTCGTTGATGTCTTCGGTCCTAATCAAGCAGGCGGTAAAGCTGATCTTGAGCCGCTACTGTGGCTTGCAGGGAGGCTGGAGCGTATGGGTAAGCCGCTCGAGGCAGTGAGGCTTTTAGAAAAACTTGTAGGCCTCGCTCCCACGTTCCCGCAGCCCCATCACGCACTGGGTGAGCGGTACAGGCAGCAGGGTAACGACATCGAGGCTTTTGGGGAATTTGAGGCCGCTGCAAACTATGGCTCAACAGAGGCAAAAACGTATTTCTATCTCGTGGAATATTACTCCGCTGCCGGTCGTATGCCGGAGGCGATCGATGCGCTGGAAAAGGGTGTTGCGCTCGATCCGGAGAATCAAGAAGCGCGGCAGAAGCTTGAGGAGGTGCAGAATCGTCGTTGAATTATGAATAATGAATTATGGAGACTTAATACTTGATACTTTATTCATAATTCATGATTCTTGCTTCCTCATTCCACACTCCCATGAAACGCACGTTTCTTCTACTTCCATTGATTCTTCTCTCCGCCTGTTCGTTGTTCGCTCCTCCCAATGGAGGAAGCAGTTCGTCGTCAGCTGCTTCTGAGAGCGCCGTGATCGTCGACTCCCCTGCTCCGAATGCCACCGTCACAAGCCCGCTCACCGTGACAGGTGAGGCGCGGGGTACGTGGTACTTTGAAGCGTCGTTCCCGGTGCGTCTTCTCGATGATCAAAACAACGAACTTGCCGTTGCTCCCGCGCAGGCGCAGGGCGACTGGATGACGGAAGACTACGTGCCATTCTCCGTAACGCTGACGTTCGTAACAAATGCGCCATCGGGGACGCTCGTTCTGCACAGAGATAACCCATCCGGTTTGCCGGAGAATGATGCGAGTATCAGCATACCGGTGCAGTTTTAATGTCATGCTGAGGTGCTGCGTCGCACGGCCACGAAGCATGACGTCAGTGCTGAAGACTGATGATGAACTCCTTCGCCTCCGCTTTGGACGTAACCTTCCCCTGAACCTGCGCATCATGGAGTTCCTTGAGGATCTTTCCCACGTGTTCCCCGGGTCCGATCTTGAGGATGTCCATGATGTCTTCTCCGGTCAGGAGCGGTTTTTCGGGCCGTGGATGCGCATCTAAAAAGTGGTGATAATCTGCGAGAATTTTGTCATACAGGGAGAAATCGGCAGGATCCGTCCCGGCGATATCCAGCCAAAAGAGTTGCAGGAGCTCGTTGAACCACGGGTGAAAGTACCAGTGCGCTTTGCGGTCTTCCGGCATCTCCAAAAACGTCATCGACATGTGATGTCGCACCAGCCAGTCGATTTTCTCGACGCGTTTCTTCTGGCATTGGAGGCGTTGTAAGGCTTTCGAGGTCAGGTCTGCAGAAATTGTCGCGTGATGATCAAATCGGATACGTTCTTTGAGCGAAAACGTCTGCGCTTTGCCACAGTCATGGAATAAGGCGGCAATGCGCACATCAATCCCCTGCTCTTCGGTAAAGCTCCTGAGTACTTGCATCGTGTGATCCCACACATCTCCTTCGTGATGGTAATCGGCCGGTTGTGGAATGCCTTTGCAGCATTCGAGTTCCGGGAGAAAGTATTTGAGAACGCCGATTTCCCACAGGTCTTCGAATGCACGATCAGGATGGTTTCCCAGGAGCATCTTCTGCACTTCCCCAAATATTCTGCTACCGGAAAGGATCTCAATCATCTTCGCCTGCTCGCGAAGCGCCGCGTACGTCTCGGGGTGATACTGCCCTTCAATCTTTGCGCGAAAGCGGACGGCGCGCAGGATGCGCAGTGCATCGTGCTTAATACGAATCGCAGGCTCGCCAATAAAGCGGATGAGACCTTCTTTGAGGTCCGCTACTCCGTTGAACGGATCGTAGATCTCGCGGGAAATAGGATTCCAATAGATAGCGTTGACTGTGAAGTCACGCCGCTTCGCATCCTGCTGTCGCGTACCGAAGATCACCGATTCCGGATGGCGACCATCGGAGGCTTCGTCATCTTCGCGGAACGTGGTGATTTCGAAGATATCCTCTCCCAGCAGGATCCGTGTGCTGCCGAACTCACTTCCCTCATCTTTCGATCGCTTGAAGAGCTTCGCGACTTCCTGCGGTTTCGCTGCCGTTGCGATATCGATATCCTCAGGAATCTTCTCCTGTAGCATTTCTCGAACGCCGCCGCCCACCCACCAGGTATCGAAGCCGGCATCGGTGAGTGTCACAACAATTTTATACGCC
Source organism: uncultured Candidatus Peribacteria bacterium (assembly GCA_964449445.1). Taxonomy (GTDB): domain Bacteria; phylum Patescibacteriota; class Gracilibacteria; order Peribacterales; family Peribacteraceae; genus JABFSS01. The sequence continues at coordinate 57,420 of CAYUZT010000003.1, forward strand.
CGCTCACCATGAGGTGAGGAGAGAGTGTTGTTGATGATGTCTTTGGAGAGGGGCACGATATGTAGAGTAGCGTTGTCACCCTGAGCTTGCGAAGGGTCGACAACGCGGATGCCTGCTTCGCAGGCTCAGCATGACATCCGCTATACTTTTTTCATGTTGGCTTTTGCCGTTGCAGGCTGTCCTCACAGTACTCCACCACCCGGTGGTACGGTCGAGGGACTCAAGCAAGCTCATCGATTAGGTATTACTGCGATGGAGATTGAGTGGGTGCAGAATGTGCCCAAAGACCCAAAGCGAATGGAGGAAATTCGAAAAACTGCAGAAGGTTTAAAAATGACTCTCACCGTGCATGCACCGTACTATGTGAATTTGAATTCACCGGACAAAGTGACGCTTGCTGCGAGCAAGAAGCGCATCATCGATGCTCTTGCAATGAGCGAGATCACCGGTGTTCGTTCCGTGTGCGTTCATGCTGCATTCAATCTCAAGCAGCCGCCAGAGATCGTGTACGACAATGTGAGTCGCGCAGTGGAAGATATTCTCAAGCAGAAAGCAAAGCTCTTCCCTCATGTGAACTTCGGACTGGAGACGATGGGAAAGCAGGCACAGTTTGGAACATTGGAGGAAGTTCTACGCATCAGTAAGCAATTTGATCTGTATCCTGTTATCGATCCCGCTCATCTCCACGCACGCTACAACGGTGCAGTGAACTCTACGGAAGAGTGGAACGAGATGTTTGATCTCTACGAGAAGTACTTAGGCAAGAAATCTCTCAAGAACATGCACCTGCACTACTCGGGTATCGAATACACCGCTGCAGGCGAGCGTCATCATCTGCCTCTCAAGAAAAGTGATGCGAAGTGGAAGGATTTCTTGAGAGTGCTGAAAGATCGAGAGATCGAAGGCACGCTTGTGTGCGAGTCGCCACTACTGGAAGAAGATACGCTGCTTCTACAGAAGGAGTTTACGAAGCTTTGAATGGTACTTCACGATAATGGCATTATGCTGACTTTATGGCTCTCGAATGAGATTTGCATGACTTCGGACAACTTTTTAGTTCGACAAACATACTGCAGAGGTCTATATGTGTGAGGCATGGCCTCCCCAACCATGCTTGAAGCACAAACATCCGATACGAATGAAGCAACGATAGTGGTGGAATCGCCAATGACGCAGCCGCTCTCAAAACTTTCTCATGTGACAACTGGAATGAAACAAGGCACTCAAGCACTCTTTCTGGCTGGTGTCGGGTGGGCAAGTGGTGCAGGCAACACACCTGATGCTCAAGCACATGTGCCTCCTATTGCCGAACCGCGTTTCAGTGATGCCCTTCGTTTAGCCAAGGATCTTCCAAAAGACAGTCCTTTATTGACGCCGGAATTTTCGAAAGAGTTTCTACTGCGCGCTGCATTGGGCGGTTACGAAATCGATCCGGATGATTTTGATCCCGATGACAGCGATTTTCGTTCTGCCGTCGTCAGCTTGATGAAAGACCAAACACGGACGGTTCGATTATATATGACTGCATTTGCCGGAGAATATCAGATCGAGGAAGCCCTAGAAATTTTTAGAGAATACATTGACGCAAAGAAAAATCCCGATGAAGAATTACGAAGAACTGCTGCGCATGCGCTCGGAAGACTCTCGAAAACCAGCGCCGATGCTTCTCGCGTCTATAAAACTGATGTTCTGGAGAACAACTCCTTTTCAACTTTGGAGAAAATGCGCTGGCTCTGGCAGAGCGGCCAACCTACTCATGATGCAGGCGCTGATATTGAAAACGATATCGACGGGCGCTTCGGCAATGCTGCCAATGGGGTTGATGATCAAGTGGAGGCAGCATTGACATGGTCAATGAGGCATAACCCCGATGCGGCGCAAAAACTTCGATTTGTCCTCGATCGACTTCAGGAAATGCGGACCGTTCTCAATCAAGACAATGAGAAAGAGGTCATCCCCACGGACACGGCTCTTGAGATCGGAAATATCTTTCATGAAAAGCTGCTTCCATTACCTCCGCAATTGCAGGATATGCTCATAGCGGCGACAAAAAGCCCTTCGCCATGGATGAGTGAAAACGCTGCAGCTGCTCTTTCTCGTCAGAATTCTAGCGATCCTAAAATTGTTCTGGCAATGAGACACATGTTTGCGCATCCGAATGTTGCTGTACGTTCAAGTGTTGCCGAATGGGCAGCGAAAAGCTCTGCTTTTCAAACAGCAATGTTCGCTGATTTCACCGATATGCTGACACAACCAGATCGTTGCAGCGCAGCAGCGAAAAGGCTCATCGCCATTGAACTTTGGCCTCGCTTTCCCCGGTGGCGCGACGAGTTCCGCAGACACATCACATCAGATGATTTCTTCAATCTTGTTGAGAAAAAATAGCTGTCGACGGAGTGTCTTTCCTTTGTCACAATAGGTGCCTACCCCTCTTTCTATGAACCTCGCCATCAACGGATTCGGACGCATCGGACGACAGGTGCTGCGCATCGTTCTCGCGTCGCATCCCGACGTGAACGTCGTGCTCATCAATGATCTCACGGAGCCTGCCGTTCTCGCTCACCTCTTTCAGTTCGATAGTAGTTACGGCACTTTTCATGGCGACGTGAGTTCAACGGCGGATTCATTGACCGTGAACGGCAAGAAGATCGCAATCACGGCGATCAAAGAACCCGAGAAGCTCCCGCACGGGCAGTACAAGGTGGATGTGGTGCTGGAATGCACTGGACGCTTCACGAAGCGTGAGGAAGCGGCGCTGCACCTGAAGGCCGGTGCGAAGAAGGTGATTATTTCGGCTCCCTGCAAAGACAAGGCCGATGCAACGATCTGCTTGGGAGTGAATGAAGGCACGTATGACCCAAAGACAATGCATGTCATCAGCAATGCCAGCTGTACCACCAACTGCCTCGCTCCGATGGCCAAAGTGCTCAACGATGCGTTTGGCATCGAGTGGGGGTTGATGACGACCATTCACAGTTACACGAACGATCAGAATCTCCTCGATCTCCCTCACAAGGACCTGCGCCGCTCGCGCGCAGCGGCGGTGAACATGGTCCCAACCTCAACTGGCGCGGCAAAAGCTATCGGTCTCGTAATTCCAGAGCTCAACGGCAAGCTGCAGGGTGCCGCTATTCGCGTGCCCACTCCAACGGGCAGCATTACGGATCTGACGGTTATGACGGGCAAAGACGTGACAGTGGAATCGATCAATGCGGCATTCGAGAAGGCGGCATCAGCCGGTTCGCTGAAGGGCTACTTGCGCTATGAAACCCGCCCGATCGTCCTCCACGATATCGTGGGTGACCCTGCAAGCTGCATCTTCGATGCTCCTCTGACCCAGGTTATCGGTCCTTCGTCAGGCTCAGGACGGCTCTGCAAGGTCTTCGGTTGGTACGATAATGAGTGGGGGTACAGCAACAGGATCGTCGAGCTTGCAAAGTACGTCGGAGCAAAGCTCTAAAGAAAGGAATGCGACATTTCCTCTTCGGTAAGCCACTTTATGCGGTTTGTGTGCAAATATATTGCACAGCGTTACGTATGAGGAAATACTGCTCCTATGGAAAAATCAGTGGATACGAATATTCGTTTTCGAGCAGTTGCCATCCAGTATTTGCGGAACGCAGGGCTTGAAGCACAGAGTGCAGATTTTTTGCAGAGCGTGAGGCGGGCGCATCTTCCCATCGAAGAACTTCTTGCAGATCCGCGCCATCGTCTGAGCCCGCTCGTTGTGCAATTTCGTCGACAATGTTCGGGGTGCGTTGCTGCACAGCATGCGTAGGCATCACTTCTTCTCGTCATCCACAACCTCCGCTTCCTTCACGTTCTCATCCTTCTTCTGCGAAGAATCCGTCTGAGCCTGATTCTTTTTTGCAGCTTCTTCATAGACGACTTTCCCGATTTCCTGTGCTTCGGTGCCCAGCGCTTCCGTCGCTTTCTTCAAGTCCTCGACTGACGCATCTTCTTTCTTGAGGAGATCCTTCAGGTCGTTAATTTTCTCGTTGACCTTCTTCTTCACAGGATCAGGAATTTTTGCGTCGTATTCTCTCATCTGCTTTTCGATCGTGAAGATGAGTGAATCTGCCTGGTTGCGCATGTCGATCGTCTCGCGCTTCTTTTTATCCTCCTCCGCATTCAGCTCGGCATCCTTACGCATCTTCTCCACTTCCTCCTTGCTGAGGCCGGTACTGCCTTGAATCGTGATATGCTGCTCTTTGCCGGTGCCTTTATCTTTCGCTCGGACGCTCAGAATACCGTTGGTATCCAGATCGAACGTCACTTCAATCTGGGGCATGCCGCGGGGGGCCGAGAGAATGCCATCGAGAATGAATCGTCCGAGAGACTTGTTGTCTTTTGCGAACTCACGTTCACCTTGTACGACATGAATCTCCACAGACGTTTGATTGTCTGCGGCGGTGGAGAACACCTGGGATTTGCTCGTGGGGATTTTGCTGTTGCGCTCGATCAGTTTCGTTGCCACTCCACCGAGCGTTTCAATGCCCATGCTCAGCGGCGTCACATCGATCAGCACGATATCTTTGTGAATATCTCCTCCTAAAACTCCTGCCTGGATCGCGGCGCCAATCGCCACCACTTCGTCGGGATTCACGCCCTGGTGCGGTTCTTTCCCGAAGAGTTCTTTCACTTTGGCGACGACCGCGGGCATGCGCGTCATACCACCCACAAGCACGACTTCGTCGATCTCCTTCATGGAAATTTTCGCATCCATCAGCGCTGCCTGGCAGGGTTTGACTGTCTTCTCGATGAGAGCGGCGACGAGCGATTCCAGCTTCGCGCGGCTCATTTTGAGGTTTAAGTGCTTCGGTCCCGATGCATCAGCCGTAATGAACGGCAGGTTGATATCGGTCTCCGTGACCGACGAGAGTTCGATCTTCGCCTTCTCCGCGGCTTCCTTCAGCCGTTGGACCGCGATCATGTCCTTACTCAGGTCCACGCCCTGATCTTTTTTGAATTCCTGCAGAATCCAGTCGATGATCACCTGATCGAAGTCGTCTCCTCCCAAGTGCGTGTCGCCGTTCGTGGATACCACTTCAAAAACGCCATCGCCAAGCTCGAGGACCGACACGTCAAACGTACCGCCGCCAAGATCGTAGACGATGATTTTCTGGCTCTTCGTCTTATCGAGCCCGTACGCGAGCGCCGCGGCCGTCGGTTCGTTGATGATGCGCACGACTTCGAGCCCGGCGATCTGCCCTGCTTCCTTCGTCGCCTGGCGCTGACTGTCGTCAAAGTACGCGGGAACGGTGATCACGGCTTTCGTGACCGGAGACCCGAGGAATTTTTCGGCATCTGCTTTCAGCTTCTGGAGAACCTTTGCGCTCACTTCCTGCGGAAGCATCTCCTTACCGTCAATGACGATGACCGCTCTCCCTTCTTTGCCTTCTTTCACCTCAAACGGCATCCGCTTGGCTTCTTCTTTCACTTCACTGTAGCGGCGGCCCATGAAGCGCTTGGCCGAGAACACGGTGTTCTTGGGATTTGTAACTGCCTGGCGCTTTGCGGCAACGCCCACCACAACTTCATCACTTTTGAAGCCCACGACGGATGGCGTTGTTCTGTTTCCTTCTGCATTGGCAATCACCGTGGGTTCACCGCCTTCAATGAAGGCCATACAGGAGTTCGTCGTGCCGAGATCAATTCCGATTATTTTAGACATAGCATGCGAAGGTTATCACTCAGTAATATAGAGTGCTAAATTCCTGTCGTCAACTCCTCCTCCTCCCGCCGCTCATCTTCTTGTATCCGTTGCGCTCTCAAGCACATTCTGAGTAGCGTGTTTGCTTGCGAGGTGGCTTTATAGAGACCTCGCGAGTACGCATCATCGATGTCGAACTGTTTATGCAAACTGTTTCCCGTTTTTTCGACGTACGGTATCTGCAGTTTTTTGGCGAAGAGAAGATGCGCGTAATCAAGAACTGATCCGAGCGGTGGTGGCGTTCGGCTTTTCTGCTGCAAGTGTTCATATGCGCGGACAAGAAGATGCTGGAGCAGAACAGCCGCCACGGCTTTCCGAAAGTGAACCTGCCCTTGCTTCACCGGTATTTTTTGAGAACGGCCCGCGCAGGTCAATAATTGCTGGCGGCGCTCCATGAGCGAATGCACAGTTGCATAATCCTGCATCTGCCAAGCATCATGGAGTCGTTGTTCGACAGAAACTCTCTTTTCTTCCAACTCCGGAAGAGTCGCGATTTGGTCGAGATTGTCTTGTGTGTATTCCATCAAGAAGTTATGCATATCACCGTACAGTTTTGTTTCATGCGCAGATTCGAAAGCAAATGTAGGCATGGGAGTTGCCGAGAATATAGGCTAATGTTCTCGTACTTCCAAAGAATTTCATGTTTCTCGATGAAGCTGCTATCGACGTTCGCGGCGGCCACGGAGGCCGTGGCTGCGTCAGTTTTCGACGGGAGAAGTACATTCCCATGGGCGGGCCCAATGGTGGCAATGGTGCCAGGGGTGGGGACGTGTATCTGATTGCAGACGCCAATACCGATACGCTCAGTGATTTCGGCTCACGGAAGCGTTTCGAGGCACCGAAGGGCGGCTTTGGGCTGGGAAAGAACTGTAACGGAAAAGACGGAGAAGATCTGCTCCTCAAGACGCCGCCGGGAACGGTGGTCTCTACCGTGATCACCGATGAGCAGGGCCAGGAGCATCTTCTGCCGCTCGGAGATCTGGAAACGCATGGCGATATGCTCCTGATCGCCAAAGGCGGTCGCGGCGGCTTTGGCAATGCGCACTTCAAGAGTTCCACGCGTCAGGCGCCGGACTTCGCGGAACTCGGCGAGCCGGGTGAGCAGGTGAAGCTAAAACTGGAACTCAAGCTCGTCGCTGATATCGGGATCATCGGGTATCCGAGCGTGGGGAAATCCACACTCATTTCCGTGATCAGCTCCGCGCGCCCCAAAATCGCCGATTACCCATTCACGACTCTCGTGCCGAATTTGGGCGTCGTCACTGTGGATGATCGCAACTACGTCGTGTGCGATATCCCGGGCTTGATCGAAGGCGCGAGCGAAGGCAAGGGCCTGGGGCATGAATTCCTCCGTCACATCGAACGCTGCGGCGCGCTGCTCCATGTTCTGGATATCAGTCGCTCCTTGAAGGAGGGGGAGGAGCCGCATGCTGAGCAACTGATTGCTGATTATAAAGCGATCCGAAAAGAACTGATCGCCTACTCTCCTGCTCTCGGGAAAAAGCGTGAACTCGTCATCCTGAATAAAACAGATCTCGTCGGGCACGATGTATTGAATATCGAAAGAGCCCTTTCTAAAGCCAAAATTACTCTATTCATGAGCATCTCGTGTGCGACGATGAACGGAGTGGATGAACTGAAGAAAAAGCTGCTCGCAGTGGTTTTGGAGGAGCGAAAAAAGCGCGAAGAACCAGAGTCAGAGACTCCGGATGATCGCGAAGAACACCTCAAGCAGATTCCCATCCTTCGTCCGCATTTACGTTCCGATCGCATGGGTGCATACAGGATTGAGAGGCGCAGCGACGGTTCCATTATCATCACCGGCAAGCGCATCGTGCAGTTTACCGTCATGACGAACTTTGAAAACGAAGGAGCTCTGCGTCGGTTCCTGGATGTGATCGATCGTATTGGACTGCTCAAAGCGCTGCGAAAACTGCGCGGGGAAGAAAATCTTCCGGTCTTCATCGGGAAGGTGCAAATAGATTCGTATTTATAAAAAGTGAAAGGAGCGGGCTCCTGAGCTTGCCGAAGGACTGGCCGCGGAATGACGCAGGCAAGAATGCCTGCTCCCTTTACGGTTCACTTATGACTGGCTCTTGTTCGTGCAAGCCCAGCAAGTGCATCGGGATCATTGGGGTGTAGCTCCAATGAGCGCTCATACATCATTGCTGCCTCTTCCATCTTCCCCGTCTGTTCATAGATCACCGCGAGATTGTAGTAGGCTTCTGTGAAAAGCGGATTGAATGCAATCAGTTGCTCGAATATCTGTGCAGCTTTCTCCCACTGTTCCAGTTGAAGGTACGTCGCTCCCAGGTTATTGAGCGCATTGGTGTACCGGGGATTTGTTTCCAATGCCTTCCGGTACAATTCCACCGCTTCTTCCAGTCGGCCTTCGCGGTAGGAGATATTCCCCAGCTCATACGAGGCCTCAACGGTCTTCGGATCAAGCTCCAGAGCTTTGCGGTAATCGGCAACGGCAAGGGCAGATTTCCCCTGCCGGGCATAGGTGAGGCCGCGGTTGACCAGTGTTGTCGGCCACAGCCGCTGCTCAAGCAATGTATTGAATTCATTCAGTGCCTCGTCATATTTCTGTTGATACAGGTATACCATGCCCAGATTATTCCGCGCTGCGAGTGAATGCGGAGAGACCGTCAACGCGTGACGGTAGAGCGTCTCGCTATCGCGCCAGGTTGCTGCTTGCGACACGGTTAGAAGAGAAGCGCCAGCAAGGAGCCCGATGAGGACTGCAAGAATCACGGATCTGTTCACCAGACGTCGGTCCAGGAGGGCATGGATAGAAGCAGCCAGCAGGCACAGGAGGCCGATCATCGGAATGTAGGCATAGCGATCCGACGCAATAAAGATCTCGTTCCCCTTTGCGAAGTTGATAAAGGTGGGTGCGAGGGTCAGGACGAAGAAGGCCAGAGCGAAGGCAATCTTTCGTGTCCGACGCACACTCATCAGAGCGAGAGCGCAAAGCAGGAGGACAGCAAGGACAGGCAGGAAGAAATCAGCAGAGGAGAGAGTGATTGGACCGGAGTACGGATACAGAGCACTCAAATTGAACGGCACGAAGAACGATGTGAAGGTGAACCACGTGCTCTTGAATGCCATCAACATCTTCTGCCCCAGCGACGTCACAACAAGCGCGTTGGTTTTTCCGAAGAGCGCGACGATGCCGAAGATCACTGCAGTCAGGAAGTACGGCCATTTTTCTTTGAGCATTCGTATGCTCAGTCCCCTCCCCTCTCGCCAATCGATCAGTAGAAGGACCACCGGCAGCGTGATGACGACCACTTTGGACAGCAGTCCGAGAACGAAGAGTCCGATGCTCAACCAGTACACAGATTTCTTCTCCTCCGCTCGATAATGCATGTAGGCGAGCAGTGAGGAGAGAAAGAAGAACGTCGCAAGCACATCTTTGCGCGCAGCCGCCCACGCGACAGCTTCGGTATTGAGGGGATGGACCAGGAACAGAAGACCGAGAGCTACCGCAATGATCCCATTACGAAAGAGCATCCACAGAAGTGCTGCAACGAGGAGAGCATTGAGTGTGTGCCAGAACAAGCTCTGGGCGTGGTACACCGTCGGTTCTATCCCGCCGATCTGGTAGTCGATTTGGTACGTGAGGAACGTGAGCGGATCGTAGAGTTCCGGATCATACGTCGTGAAGATGTGCTTGATCGTCTGCGGCGTGATGCGCGTGATGATGGGGTTTTCGTAAATCAGGTAATTGTCATCCAGACTCACGAAACGATTCTGCAATGACCCTCCGTAGACGAGCAGCGCGCAGGCGAGGTAGAGCGCGCTGCAGAGGAGCAGGGTTTTCTTCTCTGGAAGGAAGGACGACATTTACTTTCGGCAATTATCTATTCGCGTCGTCGGATCGATGCAGGAGCACTTGTAGACCTGGCCTGGGACAACGCCCAGGCACATACCGCTTTGGCATTGCCCACCATGATTGCAGAGCGTGCCTGCAGGACGGTTGGTAGAAGCCAGGGACGACGATGCGCCTTTGCAGCTGAGGACCTCGTAGCGGAAGGGATCACACGAGCAGCGGTACTCGCTGCCGTAGGGCGGACCGATACCAATGCAGTTACCCGTAGTACATTCGCCGCCATGCTTGCAGAGTGCTCCGGGAAGATTGGGGCCATAGGGTGCCGGAGGATTGCTCATACTGCAGGAACCCGACTTCACGCCGCCGAAGGCGCACTGCGTGAACATGTTCGCGCCCTGTGCGGAACACGGCAGCGAGCACACCACTCTGCCTGTTTCCTCACAGATACTTGCCTTCGCCCAGATCGACTGCATTGCACGAATACAGTACCGATCGCCTGCCTTGTACAGAGCGCAGCTAACACGCTTGAGCGGCTTCTGCTGGAACGTGCAGGTGACCTCGGTGGACCTGGCGCTCGATTGGCTGCGTGTACTGCTGCGGTTATTGCGACCGGGAATCGGAGCCGGACCGGCGCTCTTGGAACCGCCTGCTGTCGGTGCTTCGCAAAAGACGTACATTTCCCGGAAGTGCTGGCCGATCGTGTTGCTGCATTTCTCTGCTTCATTCATGTTACAGTTTGGACACACTTGGCATGTATTTTTGACCTTCGCACACGCGAGACCCTGCTGAGGCGCGCCATCACAGTAGAAACCTGCCCTGCTGCCGTTGACGCTGATCAGCTCCTTTGCTGTCGGATGAAACAGCTTGCAGATATTGTTCGTATTGACCGACTTGTATCCCACACATTTCTTCCCCATGCTCTTGCAGACTTCATCGCCGCTATCGAGGGCAGGATTGTTCCCATCGACCTTGTAGTACGTGTTCCCATTGAACTGCACCGTGGGCACCGCAGCGAAGCTCGTGGGGCCGAACAGGAACACGCCAAGCAGAACAATCGAGCTCGAGAGAAGAGCTGCCTGAAGAGAGCGGGGCATAAGAGGGAGAATGGGAATTACAGCGATGCTACCCTTCCTTTCGCGATGTGCAACTGGGGAGTGGAGCGAGAAATACGGAAAGGCTCTTGTACAAGAGAAAAATAAGGCAAACTACTTGGCGGAAAGGTTCAAGAAACGATGAAGCTTCGAGAGACTGGATAGGCCAACATCATTAGTTTGTACTACAACAGACGGCGTAAGCAGTCGGCGGTTCCACAAACTTTGGATCACCAATTATGGAGCTGTTGGCATAACACTGCCAACCAATTGAAGTACCGTCTGGAGAGATTACAGAGTTCTGAGAGAAGGCCTGTGGATTTCGAACGTTGAAGGTAAAGGTTCCTGTTCCTGTGCTATATGTGACAGAATAATTAGGTCTATAGAAACATCCTCCACCTGTAGCCACCTCTCCTGACTGACAGAGTACTGTCGTAGTACATGCAGCCTGCCTGTCGGCAAAAGCGTCGTGGCTATTAAAACAGTCCGCATAGGAAACATTATCTTCCTTGAGCTTTCGAACAATGCAATTCGTAAGACCAGCAGGTCCTTGGGGACCCACAGCTCCTGTACCTCCTTTTGGACCAAGCAACCCCTGGTCTCCCTTCGGCCCCTGTAGACCTACCGCTCCCGTTCCGCCGCGTGGACCCGCTGGACCTTGTGGCCCTGGAATTCCAGGTTGCTCTTCCAACACGTCAATACGAGTGACAAGAGCATCCAGACGTTCCCTGAGATCGCAGACGAATGCTATGATGCTAAATTGCCGTGGCCTTGTGCAGTTCTGCTGAAAGAACTTTTCAGCTTCGGGAGCGTAGTGACTCGCTATAGCAACATTCCCGATAAGGAACGTACCAAGTACAGCCCCGATGAGGAGTTTCCGCGTACCCACGGGGCAATGGTCGGCTCATGCTTTGTTTGTGTCAATACGGTTTTCCATCAGCTAGCTTCCAATTTCATAACATGGCGCTTCCCGAAAAATGACGCGTCCAACCTATCCAGAAATCCTCTGTGTCCAAGCAAAACAGTTACTTCAGGCTCAACGAATTTCACATGAGTTTCCCACGAATGGGGTCTGAATCCTGTGTGATCGATGTTGAGTTCAAGTGGATATCTTGATGAGTATGACTTGAAGGTACTGCCACAAGCGCAGCTCAATTCTGTGACACTTTCAAAATCTGGCTCTGCCCCCAATGCTTCGGCGATGCTTAAAGGAAGAAGTATAAAATCCGAGCCAGTATCGACGATTGCAGATTCGTAGGGGAATGACTTCGATTTGAATTTGAATGTGAGGTTAATGCACGGATGGTAGAAAGTGCCTTCTCGGTTACGATAGATGGAATAATTAAATTCCATAATAGCAGCCTGCTAGACAGCCTTTTGGCACCAGAGAGTAACGCACTCCAGATTGATCGTTTCGCTTACTTGTTCTTTGCATAAGAGCTTTGAGGCTCCTGCCCGAATCCACAACTTTTTCCCCCTTCGTGGCTACCCACTTGCCTGCATGTTTCAATTCAAAACGCATAACGACAATGTACTATCTACTGCCCTTTTGTGTCTACACGAAAATCCTCCTGAATCAAGTAAGAAGCACTGTTTATGGCTTCTATAAGCCAATGGTGGAGCTGAGGGGACCCGGCTCCGCTGTGCTTCGCCGAGGTCCTTCGCAGATTTCTGGAGTGATATGGTTGTGGAAATTATTGGTGGAGCTGCACGAACCAATCTCGAACTCAAAACTCGCCCGAGAGTCGATGTGCTGACTCTATCAGAAAATCTCTTATTGCTCAGGAATTCTCTGGATTTCGTCAAAAATATTCTCAAGAGTCCTCAAGCGATGGAATGTACTCTTACGCTATGAATTGCTGCATGCTGTCAATGAGCTGTGGGGAACGATTGGGAACTTTTAACTCCTCAAACTGCCTGCAAAGTGGAAGGAACGAGAGTCAGGCTTTTGGAAACGGCTGAGGACAGCTCTGTTCAAGGAAAAGGTCTTTTTCATTTCACCACAATCGCGTTACTGTCGCCTGCATATATAAACGATATTTCTTGAATGACTGCATATCTGTTTGCAGAAACGAATCCTCCCAAATAATGCACTCCTTTCTTTTGAAGAGTACTCAACCAGTTTCTTGTATAGGGCGCATTTCCATCACTATATGGCAGTGTGGTGAATGAAATGTTTTCCAGTTTAAAAAGATACTCAGTTTCACCTGCTGCATTAGGTTCAGTAATGAAGGATGCTGGCTTATAGAGATGACCACCCAAATCTCCACTATCAAGATATAAATAAACAGATTCCTTTTTTGATAATGATGCAGGTGGATACCCAGCAGCTACTCGAATATGCAGGTATCCCCGTTCAATATTCCCTTTAGCTTCGAGCCTCAGAGAATTTTGAAGTAAAAAATCTTTTGCTGTCTGGTTGCTGCCCTCCTGATCACCTATAACAAATTTCGGAGTCACAATGTTTTCTTTATTTAGAACGACGGTGTGACCATTTTTTTGAAGATTCTGAAAATCTTTCATCTCGGGACTCAATGTCTGCTGTTCCAATTCCTCTTTGGTGATTTCAATTCCGTCTATCTTTGGAGGATCAGGGGGTGTTTCATCTGTGCCTAGTCGAATTTTTCCAATATATCGTAACGTAAGTAGAACAACGATAATCGAAAAAATCGCAACAACAACTTTGTTCGGTTCCTGTGATTTGGGATTATCTGCCATGTCGTGAGTTTGAAGAAAGCGGAGAGAAGTAATCTTCGATACGTAGTCCAATAGCAGCAGAGACTATCAGAATTGATAGCAATAGTGGAGATTGAATTTTGAGTATTGCTTTATACACAACAACGCAGATGCCAAAGGGTAGTAAATCTCTTAAGCCCTCTGCCCATCTTTCATTCATAACCAGAAGAAAGATCGCGTCTGCAGCGAGCAAATAAAGTAGCAAACCCAGAATGCCTGCGAAAATCCACCTCAATGCTTCAATGAAGTTGCTCTCTAGCCAATTCATCCATTTCAAAAGTGTCTTTCTATGAAAAGCAAACATATTGCTTAGGAGCTAAAGAATCTTAGCTTAAGAGTATTTATTGAACAATTGCCAGTGTTGTAGCTCTAATACAGCCTTGTCCCATCCTCATCCACCTTAAGCACATTCGGATCATCCAGTGGCTCCTGTTCTTGGATCTCTTTCATTAGCAGTAGCAGTCCAATTGCATTCGTGAAATCGTAGTTTTTCCATTTCTTGGGAAGTTGATCTCTGAAATCAGCCATAGTGCGCAGACCATAGGATGATTCGAGAAGAGTGTTCAAGCGACGGCGCTCCTGTGTGCTACGTATTGCAAGTCCTATGTGAGTGCCTTTGTGACCGCCTCGATTTCATCGGGGCACATTCCCAATTTTCCTTGCTGTTTCTGGTCATCGGGAATGCCCGATTGTTTGTGTTCTCCAGAGATGGGTGTTAGGCGATCAAGCTCATTCGCAGTCAGTGGCAACAGGACTCCGGCATCAATCATTGGCTGAACTGCTGCAACAAGTGCTGGATCGTGGATTTCACACAACAATGTTACGACGAGTTTCTTTCCCTCCTGACGAAGCACATTGAGCCTGCGCAATGTGTATGTACCTTCACGCAGATCGACGGTTGTCTCCTGCGGCTCTTCAGTCATTACCTGATCGGTCTCATCTTTGTGCAGATCAGTGAGTACTTGTGGAAGCGGGGCATCATCTCCGAGTGTTCTGCTCACGCACTCTCGTAACTCTTCTGCATACTCGCGACACACGGCTTTGGATAGGCGCTCTCCTTCTGCAGCGCCACCTCCCCAGGTTTTTTCAACGCAACCAGGATATGAATCATCTGCTTTGCGAACTTGTAACAGAGCAGTCCGTCCTTTTGTAGGATCGTTGTAAACGGCAATGGAACCAATGGCTCTTTTCATAGTGAACTATACTAAACTCTTCGTTCATTGTGTGCAAAGTCGCACGAAGTGGGCAGACTCAACCTAAGTGCAACAAAAAAGCGCCAAGTGGCGCTTTCTAGATCAAACTCGATCAAAGTGTGCATAGTTGTCATGGTGGAGCTGTAGGGATCAATTTCGAACTCGACAGACCACAGAAAGTGGATCCACTTGAACGGTCTGAAATGCTCATCTGCTTGAGGAATTCCTTGGATTTTGTGAAAAATATTCTGAAGAGTCCAGAAGCGATGGAATGTACTCTTACACTATGAAAGAGCATGTGTCGTCAATGAGCTGTAGGGAACGATTTCGAACTTTTTAGTCTCTAATCTGTGTCCAAAGTGCAATTAATGAAGGTCATGTTTTTTGAAGGCAGCGAAAACAGCTCTGCGCCCTCAGAGCAGGTTTTGGGCGTTGACAAAATACTGTGAATAGTTGAAATTATGTTTCATGGGAATCAACCATAGAGAACCGGCATATACAGACAAGGCTGCTCCCTTTATTGAAGAATTTGGAGGAAAAATCGGTGGATTGAAGTACCTGAAGGATACGACCGATCTGACTCAGCATGTTCTACCAATCACAGCTCTCCGTCCGAATGAATCTTGGGGAAAGCGCGTACCGAATCTTGTTCATAATATTGTTCGCGCGTCACACCCTCATGACTTCCAAGGATTAGTGAATGTTATTGATTCTCAAAAAGTGAATGTTCAGAAAAGAAAAATCGGAGAAGTTATCGATGATATTCGTGCATCTGCGAGAGACGAGCTTGTTATTGCATACGCACAATATGAGAATCCCGCATACAACGGAGACATTACAATCGGCATCCAAGCACTCATGGATCGAGACACATTACATTCTGACGCTTTCAGACGCGGTTCCATTATCGAACATCCGAACCAACCGGGGTCGTACCTCATTGAATGGGTTGAAGAATGGGAGGATGTCATGGGTCACCAACAGCGAGAGCTAACGTCTGGAATGTATAACGATAAGGGCGAACTGGCTCGAGTACTGAATTTAATGGACGCACCGCCAAATAGCGCTGCAGAACTCATAGAAATCTATCAACGTATTCGCCGTGCAGAGCTTGTCCGAGATGACCTCACCTTCCAAGTTGAGTTTGGATCTGCACCAAATATGCCGCCCCTCATTTACCAGGTACGTGCGTTTATGCGAAAATGCTTAGCCGGTTTCCACATTGATGAAGAAGAGGCAAACAGCAAGCTTGTTATGGGTGTGACACCGGAAACAGGAGTGGTCCTCCCCGTTCTCGTCCAGAATAGAGGTGCTCCTGAGTGTCCAGACGATCCCGTAGCGATCCTAACTCCGCGGCCGAATGATTTCCGCAATCTCGAATTCCGCCCGAAACATGTCGGCGCGTACCTTGCAGGAACATCCCATGGAAGAAGTCCTGCGCCCAACATGCAGCACGGGAATTTCTGGAAAGCACAAAAAGCGGATGTCACGGTTTTCGAAGGCAGAGGCATGGGCTTCGATGACCTTGCGCATCACGACGGCAAACTGCGAGATGCTCAGGAAGGATTACAAGACATCAAAGTTCAGATTATTTCAGATGGCGTACATGCCATCGTGAAGAAGGTGGATTAATGTCCAAAGCAATTTGAACTTTTGGGATCCTCAAGGGTGTTTGTTAAGGGTATTTTACCCACATGACAGAAGACCCTAAATGGAAACGCTTTGAGAAGCTCGTAGCGAAGGTTCAGAAGGACCTAGCTCCGAAAGCCACTGTTATGCATAACGACAAGATCTTGGGCAAAGATTCCGGCAAAGAACGACAAATTGATGTGAGTGTAAAAGTACGAACAGGACAATATGACCTTCTTATCATCATAAGCTGTAAAGATTATAAAGACCCTGTAGATGTTGAGGACGTGGGTAGTTTTGCATCTGTAATTGAGGATGTGAGAGCAAATCAAGGTGCAATGGTGGCAGCAAATGGCTTCACTGATGGAGCCAAACAGCTAGCGGCAACAAAAGGAATCAATCTTTACCGATTGGTAGATGCTGAAAAGCATGACTGGCAAACCAAGATCGCAATCCCAGCAACCTGCGAAGAGTTATGCCTAAAGAGCTTCGGTCTTATCTTTTCCTCCACAGATCGAATGGGCTTTTACGCACACGAAGCAGATATGAGGAATGTAATGTTGTACGAAGAAGATCAGAGACCCTTAGGGAAAGTCGTGGATTTATTGCTAAAAAAGTGGAATGCCAAAGCCCTGCCCATGGAGCCAGGAGAATATTCGGATGTTGAATTTTTGGATGTTCCGGTAACAAAGATTTATGAAGACCGGTTTTGCAAAGTCAAAGTCAAAGCAAGAATCAACGTAGAGAAGCGATTATTTTTTGGATGGTGGCCATTGCTAGAGGTTTCAGGATTCAAAGATGAAATGACCAACGTGATAACCACCAGCAAACTTAAAACAGAAACTCTGACTCATAGAGATATTGAGGATCATTGGACTCTTGTCGCAAATCCAAATGAGATTTCTGTAGAACCATTGGCTAAACTAACAGCATTCATTTCATACCCCCTGGATGTTTAATACAGCCTTGTTCCATCCTCATCAATCTTGATCACATTGGGATCATCCAGTGGTTCTTGCTCCTGAATCTCTTTCATGAGGAGCAATAGGCCAATGACATTCGTGAAATCGTAGTTTTTCCATTTCGCAGGGAGCTTGTCTCTAAAGTCGTCCATAGTGGGCAAACCGTTGCTCTCCTGTGCAAAGATTGCAACTCAGTGGACTGGACTTAAGTTCGAATCCCTTCAGCTCGAGCTGTTCCTCTTCGAACCGACTTTTGCTCTTCAGATAAACGAAAAGTCGGTGTTGTGTCATATTCGTTGGTGGAGCTGAGGGGACTTAAACCCCTGGCCTCTACAATGCGAATGTAGCGCTCTATCAGCTGAGCTACAGCCCCACGATTGTGTAACGATTCTATCATCCGCCTGGGCGGATACAGCCCCACGGTTTGTAAGAACTCTATCATCCGCCTGTGGCGGATACAGCCCCATGCGGTTGTGAAAGAAATGAGGATGGAATGCCTCTAATCGGCCTGGGCCGATACAGCCCCACAAAAGAACGCGCATATTCTACGAACTTCGATGGAGAAATCCACCAAGAGTTGCATTGAATTCTCTCTCGCGTCTATACTCCGTCTACCGGTGCACTCAGCGCATGTTGCACGTCTGCGTGCCGAAACGCCGCTGTACATAATCAAAAACTTGCACTGCGGCGTGCAGGCACGGTCTTCCCCTCGGCCCACATGTTCCCTGCCGCCCTTATCACGCTGCGTGAGACGCTCGAAGCCTCTCTGATTATCGCGATCATCCTGGCGTGCGTGGAGAAAGTGGAGAATCGGAAGCATTCGATTGTGGTGTGGTCCGGCGTGTTTGCGGGCGTGAGCGTGAGCTTCCTCCTCGCGCTGTTTTTCGAATCGATCATTGGTGGTTTTACCGGCCGGAGCGAAGAATTGTACGAGGGAAGCATGATGCTCGCAGGCTCGCTCCTGCTCACCTGGATGATCGTGTGGATGCTGAAGCGTCGCAAAACCATTCGCAGCGACATCCAGCAGAAGGTGCAGTCGCACCTGGAGAAAGAGCATCTTATTGGCCTCTTTTTCCTCGCTCTCGTCAGTACCGCGCGCGAAGCAGTGGAAACAATCATTTTCCTCAAAGCCAGTATTCTCCACACCAATGCGGGTATGGAAGTCTTTGGAGGCCTCTCGGGTATTTTTGTCGCCGTGTGCCTCAGCTATTTCCTCTTCCGCGGCATCGAAATTCTCCCGATCAAGAAATTCTTCACCATCACCAGCATTCTCCTCATGATTTTTGCAGCGACCCTGTTTGTGCACGGAATTGAAGAATTCGCGGAGGCGGGAGTCTTCTCGTTCTCCGCAAACGGCCAATAGATGCCTTTTTCTGGTAAGGAAAACGCAACTTCTTTTTCGTCATGAGAACAGTATCCGTCCGTCTACTCCTATGCCGCTCTTTCTTTATTTCCTTCCCACCTTCTGTATGAGAAAACTCGCTCTCAGTACTGCCATTGCGCTCACAAGCGCCCTTGTTGCAATGCCTGCGTTTGCAGAGACTTCGTCCAATGCTTCCGCATCGGCCCAGGTCACCTCGAGTGCCGATCTCGCGTGTATGTCGGCTGCCGTTGATGTGCGGGAAACCGCGCTGATCAATGCGCAGACGTCGTTCAATGGAAGCATCCTTTCTGCCAGACAGACGCTTCGGACAAGCCTGATGGCAGCGTTTACGATCAGTAATAATAAGGACCGTCGTGTGGCGATCAAAGCCGCATGGAAGGTCTACGTTGATGCCGCCGTGAAGGCCCGTAAGCAGTTCACGACCAGCATGAATGCCGCATGGAAGGCCTATGCGACCGCCACGGTCAACTGTCGCGTCGATGTGAATAACGATAGCGATGACAACGACAAGGATGATCGCAGAAATAATCGCGGTTGGTTAAAGGACATGCTCAAGAACAACGCGAAAGCCGATATCAAGGTGCACGCGAAAAGTGGTCTCCACTTGGGTTGGTAACGACCCTACGCGCTGACCGATGAAGAAGGCCGCCTCCGGGTGGCCTTTTTCTTGCGACTCCACTCCGTCAGTTCCCCCATCTTCCGTTCGATGAGATCGGCTCTGCGCAGGCGACGGATGTGCGAAGGGGGAAGCACGGGGTAATGCCGAACGGCATCCACGTACTCCGGAATGTAGGAGATGTTCTCCTCTGCCGTCATCCACCCCCGGTCATCGAAGCGAGAGAGATCAACAGGGAGCGAGTATGACCGCAGGGTTTTACGGCCATCGTTCAGAAAGTACTCGTGGAAGAACGACATCACGAGCTCACGGACGGTCCTGTACACCGGTTCGCGGTATCGCAGCACCCCGTGGTTAGTCTTACTGATTGCGCCCCAGCATCCCTTTTGCCGGAAGACCGCCACGACGTGATCGTCGTCCTCCACGCTCGATTTCAGGTCGAGCACAAGCGGACGGAAGCCGGCGAACCGCAGAGCGGCTGCCGCGAGCATTGCGCCCTCCATGCAGTGAGCCCGCCGCTCGCGCAGAACGCAGCGGGGAGAAAAATAGGTGTCGTCAAAATTCATCGGAAACGTGTCCAGATAGTCCTGAATCTTTTGAGGAGTGCGCAGTGAACGCAGTATTCGGCATTCGTCTCTCGTGAAACCGTGCATAGACGGACTATACCCTCGTGCTGCAATGGTGGCCCCGGTCAGAATTGAACTGACTACGCCTGCCTCTTCAGGGCAGCGCTCTACCGATGAGCTACAGGGCCATAGGAAAATAGTACCAAACTATAGGTGCAGGCAAAATGAGTATTTAGCGGATCGGTTCGATAATACTGATACGTATTTCTCCTCGCAGTTCTCCTGCTCTCGCCTCCACCCTCCACTCCCCCACTCTCGGCTGCCATTCGGTGCGGAAGTAGGGCGGGGATCCTGCGCCGATCTTTGTGCCGTTGATGAACCACTCAACAGATTTCACAGCGGGCCCGGCATTCGCTTCCAAGACGATCTTCTCGTTCTTGTCGGGAACGAGTGGATCCAATTGGAATTCGTCATGGTCTGAAGGACGTGTTATTTGCAACCAATGGTCTCCGGGTAATGAGGTTGTTTGATTGCCTGATCCCAAACAGAGCGGAGAAAACTGACTGGGAGGTTCTTTGTATCCATGTTCCTGTGCATAGCGACGGACATCGTTGGGGAAGGTTGCGAACACCTCGGTTCGGACGAACTGCTTCGGGCAGGTGTCAGACGCCCTCAAGCCGTTACGTCTGTCGATCTGGATGCTCTGGAAGATCGTATCCTGTGTTTTCGGCTCTGTACCTGCAATGAAATATTCTCTCATGCGTCTGGGGCAAGCCGGAGAAGGCAGTGTTCCGGAGAATTCGCAGATTTCGAATGAAACAATATCTTTGGGCTTCAGGAAGGGCTCTTTGGGAATTCCCTGCATAGCCGCAATCATCACATCATGGAAGATCGGACCAGCTCCTGTGACCCCGGATGTTCCCTTCATCGCCGAGTTATCGGCATTGCCCACCCAGACGCCGACAATCCTTGATGGCGTGTATCCGACTGTCCAGTTATCGCGGGAGTTCCGTGTTGTGCCGGTCTTCACCGCCACAGGAAAATCGAAAGTGAGCGGTCCATCGGTGCCGAACTGCTCCAGTCGCGCGTCGTCGTCGCTCAGGATATCGCTGATCAGCCAGGCAACGCGCGGATCGAGGAGCGAAACGCCCGGCTCATGCGGATCTGTTTCCAATGATCGTTCAAGGAGCGTTCTTGCCCCCCGCGCAAAGAGCGCAAACGCCCGTGTGAGTTCCAGCAGGGTCACTTCTCCATCGCCGAGCGTGAGCGCAAGGCCGTAGTGCTCGGGTGTTTGCGTGAGCGTTGTGATACCTGCTGCGCGCAGGAATTGCAGGAGGGGCGCGACGCCGACACGCTCAAGGACTTTGACGGCCGCGATGTTGTACGAATTTGCGAGCGCCTCGCGGTAGCGCACCAGCCCGTGCTCATCGAAATCGTAATTGCGCGGAACGTATGGGTTTCCTTCCTGCGTGAAGAACCGGGATTCAACGTCGGCAACGGTCGTTGCGGCCGTATCGCCCTTCGAAAGCGCGAGCGCATAGGTGAAAGGCTTGATTGCGGAACCCGGTTGCCGCGGACTGATTGCCACATTCACTGCCCCATCGTGCTTCGCATCGAAGTAATCGGCGCTTCCGATCATTGTGAGAACATCTCCCGTTGTAGCATCGAGAACGATAACCGCCGCAGAGGTCACGTTTTTGTTTCGCAGAGTCTCCAGATGATTTTGGAGAATGCGCTCTGCCTGATGCTGAAGATCGAGATCGAGTGTCGTACGAATTTCCCGCACGTCTGCCGCACTATCGTCTCGATTGAGCGCCCAGAACACGAAGTGCGGTGCCTCCATCTCTATGCGACCGGAGGCGAGTGTGAATTCTGCATGCAGCGCTTCTTGCTCCTGCTCGTGCGATATCTTCCCTTCGCTTCGCATACTTCCAAGCACGGTCGCCAACCGCTGCCGCGCGCGTGGAAGATGTGTAAACGGGTCGTATGCGCTTGGAGATTGCAGCAGACCGATGAGGAGTGCAATTTCCGGCAGACTCAGTTCATGCACGGATTTTCCAAAGTACACAGTGGCTGCTGCCTGCAGCCCGTAGGCCTGGTGACCGAAGTACGCGGAGTTCAGGTAGGCTTCCAGGATTTGCTCTTTGCTCAGTTTTCTCTCAAGGCGCAGCGCGTAGTACGCCTCGAACATCTTTGACCAGAGAGACCGTGCGCGTTGCAACCGGATGCGCACAAGCTGCTGCGTGATCGTGGATCCTCCCGATATCACACTGCCGCTCGTCAGGTTCTGGACTGCGGCCCGCGCGATTCCGCGCATGCTCACGCCGCGATGCGCAAAGAAGGTCCTGTCTTCCGTCGCGAGAACGCCGTCCAGTGCTGCTTGCGGAATCTGCTCAAGGGGAAGCCATTCTTGGCTGCCCGGCGCTCCTCTGCGCGCTTCATAGAGCAGTGTTCCGTGACGATCGAGCACGCGCAACGGATGTGTTGCATTTCCGTGAAGAAGCGCCTGCGGAAGAGGCAAAAACACAAGAATGATGACTGCGATCACGACTCCTGCGGCGCAGGTCATCCAGATGTGCGGACTGAGAAAGCGCAGACGCCTGGTGGTGTTCTTCGGCATCACTTATTGACGGTAAACCACTCGCCGCTCGATTGCCCGAAGGTCTCGGGGTAGTACATTTCCCAGATGTGCGCCGGGCGGAGACGGAAGGTGCCGGGGGTCGTCGCGCGGACCAGGTACGTATACTTGTAGACTCCGGCGGGCAGCTCATCGGCAAACAGGAAGACCCGATCATCCCGGAATTCGCGGTGATTAAACCGCCACAGGCCATTATCTTCTTCGTCCCCGTACCACCAGAAGGGCTGCGTGTTCTGATCCCGCACATCATCCGGGAGCCCCTCCTGCTTGTTCGTCTTGAGCTGCAGATCAATTGCTTCCAGCCCTCCGGGTAGCGGACTTTCGACAGCGACGAAGTAGCGGTCGGCAGGCACCGTCATCGTCAGCGTGACGCGGTACGTCTCTCCGAGGTTTGCTGACTGCAGATCGGCCATCTTTTTTTGATCCACCGGTTGCAGCTGCCGGGTGATGGAGATTCCCTGCTCCGCGGGCTCGATAACGTCGCCGGTGTAGAAATAGGAGAGGAGCAGGTCGTAGAAGAGCTTGCCGGTGCCATCCATGCCGATGTTCACCTCGTTCTCCTTGCCGCGCAGGAGGTCCTTGAACGCGAGGGAAATTTCCTTCCTCGTGAGGATGTTCTTCGCGTCAAAGCGCTGCGTGAGAATCATTTTGTCGTTCACTTCCACGCCGGCGACAAAGTTTCCGTCCAGTTCCCCGGAGGATTTCAGGTAATCGACGAGTGCGAGGATCGACTGCACCGTCGACTGTGTGGTATCCCAGTGCCCATCTTTGCGCGTCGTCAGGAGGAAGCGAATGATCTGGGGCAGCAGGACGTTCTCGGGATCAATGCGCACCATTGCCTGCAGCGTCTCTGCAGACGTACGGATAGTATCCTGCATCAGCCAGCGGTACTCGTTCTCCCGCGGCTCTTCCACGTGCGCTCCGCGCGGATCGATTTTGGCACCGTCGAGAATGTGACTGAGCAGCGTCTGCGCCTTCTTCTGCATCCCGGCTTTCTGCATCGCCATCGTAAGCTCCGCTTGCGAGAAGACGGGCAGTTTCTGCCGCTGGTCGTACAGGTTATTGAGCAGGTTACTGTCCACTTTCCCCGTCTCTGCGAGAACGAACAGAATGTACGCGCGTTGCGCGAGCTCTATCGATGTCGGGTTCTTGCTGACGGTTCGCAAGTACTGCGACAGGTAGTCACCGGCACGTTTGATCACGCCGCTATCAACGCTCTCGCCCGTATCTTTTGCGAGCGTAAGGCCGTACAGCACGTAGGCCGTCAGGTACGGGAAGCTCTCTCTGCTCTCTTCCCAGTAGCCGAATCCGCCGTCGCTGCGCTGGAAGCGGTAGAGCTTCTGGAGCGCCGTTGTGATGTTTGCGGAGAGCACGCTCTCGGAGGCAATATCGAACGCATCGAATTTCTGGAGGCGCTTGAGCGCGAGTTGCGGCACGAAGGTGGAGACCACTTGCTCGGCACAACCGTAGGGGTAATCGACGAGGTACTGGAGACCACCCGGCAGATACGTGGCCATGCTCGGAGAGACGGTGACATCCAGGTGCCCGCTCGACGCGTCTTTTTCGGATGGCACGAGCACCTTCTCCGTCACAAGTGAACTGGTCTGGCCAGTAGAAGCAACGGACTGCGGCGTGCCAAAAATGTAGACAGGAATCTTCTCCTCAATTTCATCTCGCGCACCGTCGGTTTCCGCGCGCATGTTGAGCGTGAGACCGGTCACATCCTGCACGATCACGGGGAACTCCACTTTCGTCTCTTCTCCCGAGGCGATCATCACCTCGCGCGATGCTTTTCCCGTCACGGAGAATCCGGTGCCCTCAAGCGACACGGTAAACGAACGCGGGAACGGCAAAAAGTTATGCACAATCGCGCCGAGCGTGATCTTGTCGCCACGAACGGCGAAGCGCGGACGAACCGGACGAAGGATCACGTTCTTCGTTTCGAGTATTTCCAGATCCCCTCCTCCGAAGAGGTTGTCTTTAGTGCTTCCCAGCGCAAGCAGCTGCCACGTCGTCAGGTTATCCGGCAGCGTGAAGGTGACAGTCGCTTGTCCTTTGTCGTCGGTCACCAGGGTCGGATTCCAGTACGCAGTATCCTGAAAGTTCCCGCGCTTGCGGTCGGCGAGTTCTCCGCCTCCGCCGCCTTTGGAGCCCGGCTTGAATCGTTCGATCAGGAACGTCAGCATCTGCGCGGTTTCTACTCCCAACCCGCGCTCGGCGTAGAAGTTTGCGACAAGATCGGGCATCGAGAATCCGGCGAGCGCAAGCACGCTCATGTCGACCGCCGCCAAGGTGAATTCGCCGCGCACGGGCTTTCCGGAAGAATCGCGCGAGGTGACCGTCGCCGTCACTTTCTCTCCCGGCAGATACTGCTTCTTGTCGGTCGAGACGGTGACCGAGAGCCGCTTCTTCGTTGTCTCGACATGCAATTGCGCGTAGCCGATGCGGAAGGCCGGCACACCCGTATCCTTTCCCTGATCGTCGAAGGTCTCGCCCATCCGGGGCTTCACAATGACGACCGAGAAGAAGGCGTTCGGAATCAAATCCTCGGTGATCGGAATCTCGATGGGCAGCGCGTTGCTCGTCACATCCACGACTTTTCTCGTGATCACGTTCTCCCTCTCGACGGTGACGAGCGCCTTCACTCCTTCCCCCTGGAACGGTGACTTCACGAGAAGTTTGGCTGTATCGCCCACTGCGTACTCAGGCTTATCGGCGATCACATCGATACTGTTGTCGTTCTCATGCGGCCAGTTCACGTAGGAACTGGACCACGCGTACAGGCTGGTGCCCGCTTTCGCGATGTTTCCCGCATCATCTTCGGCTTCCACCGTCACGGCATACCCTCCCCCCTTGGGCAGGAGGATCTGCGCGGTCGCTTTGCCGTCGGTTCCCGTCGTCACCGATTGCGTCGAGACGAACGTGTCGATCATGTCGTTTTCATACGTGAACTGCCCATCGACGGTTTTCTTCCGGACGGTATTCCACGCCCGCGACGCGAGCGTGATCGTCACGGTTGTATTCGGCAGGGCTTTCCCCTGCGGATCGGCTGTGACGACGGCGATTTTGGCGGTCTCGCCGGGAGCGACGGCGTAGTCTTCGTTTCGCACACCCACGTAGACCCGCGACTTGTGGATTGGCACCGAAATGCGATTGCTGACGAGCTGGTTATTGGGATCGGTGACATCGGCTTCGATCGTCGCGATCTGGCTCACCTTCTTGTCATCGATGGATACGGGGAAACGGATGCGCAATTTTCCGGTTGCATCCAGTGTTCCACTGCCTTGGGTGAGCGTGCTCGATTGCTCCTCGCAGCGATACCAGCACCAGACGTCTTCGGTAGAGAAGGAGTACCAGCCGTCCTTGTACTTGTTGAAGTAGTAATCGGTGAGCGTCACGCGCCAGGTGACGGGGGCGTTTCCGAGTGGTGCACCGAAGTAGTAGGCGCCTGTCAGATCCACCGTGACTGTGTCGCCGTTCTTGTAGTCGTCTGCCGACGGTGTGAGATCGATCTTGTACTCGGGTTTGCGGTACGCGAGCACTGAGAATCCCGTCACATAGGCCGGCCCTCCTACGTCACTCTCCGGCAGCAGCTGGAGCAAAACGGTGTAGGAGCCGAGCGCCGAGGTCTCGGACGTGGCAAAGGAATCGGCAAAGCCGCCGAATTCGCTGAACGGTAGCGTTTTCTTATACACCTCGGTGCCATTGGGATCCTGAATCGTCACCTGCATGGTACGGCTCGTTCCCGGCAGTTGCAGAATGCCGCTCCAGTCTTTGAGCCGCGCAACACCCTTGAAGCCGACCTTGTCCCCGGGACGGTACACTGGACGATCGGTGATGAATTGCTGGAACAGACGGAATGGCGACGCCATCGGACTGTGGAAGTCTCTCCAGGGAACAGCAGTGCTGTCGTTATAACCGCCATTCCAGTTACTGCCGACGAAGGCGAAATCGTCGCCTCTGTTTGCGGTTACCCAGAATTCCGGTTGCCAGTCGTAGGGGAGATTTTTGAAGTCGCTAATCTTGATAGGCGCTTCAAAGAATCCTTCGCTATCGGTCTTGCCGCGGACGGTGGTTGTCCCGAGGACGGAGTGGAACGTGATTGCGGCGTCTGCCACAGGCTCGCCCGTTTGCAGATCCGTCGCCCACACAAGTGCCTTGTCGCCCGAGTACTTGAGCGTGAGACCCGTGTCGGTGATCACGAAGTACTGCTGGAGCACGATCTCCTGGCCGTTGTAGTCGCGGTACTCGGGAGAGCGCAGGAGCAGCGCGTAGATGCCGGGTTTGAGCGAGTTGCCAAATCGTTTGGAGACATCGAAGGCAATGGTTTCCCACTGATCCTGCTTCTTCTTCATCGTGAGAGTGAGCGCTTTGTAGAGGGCTTTTCCCTTCAGATCCGGAGCGAATTGGTAGTTGTTCGTCTTCTGCTGACGGACCGTGATGAACTCCTGCATGGTGAGCTTCGCGAACGAAACGCTCGCCGTGGAGACGTTCACCGCATTGAAGTAATAGACCGGCGCTCTATCGCGCTCGAAGATGCCAAACTCTCCTTTGGAGTACGCGATCGCGATTTCCGGCGAGAGCGGGGGCGTCACGAACGTGAACGTGTATGGCGCTGTCAGGTGTTGCCCGTACTCATCGACGAAGTCGGTATTCACAGTCAGGGTGTAGGACGTGCTCGGCTTGTATGCGGCGGAAATCGAGACGTGTTTACTATCACTCCAATCGTCGATGCTGATCGAACGGTCTTTCCAATCGATGGGCCGTGGTTCAATACTCACGTTTTTGACCACTTCATGCCGTGCGACGGGAGCGGAGAAGTTGAGCTGAATCGATCCGTATTCGAAATTTGCGCTTAGCACCGTCAGCGGCGGGACGGTCGAGAAGTTGAGTGTCGACGCCGCAACCGTACCCAGATCACCGCGCGTGCCGAGCACGCCGGGGGTGAGCTCCACTCTGTATTGAGAATGGAGTTCTAAAGGAGACGCGGTCTCGATCACTATTTTCTTCTTGTCGGTGATCTTCTTACTATTGACCTCGGTCTGCCCAAAGCGAATGGCCTTGATGGGAACATCACTGCCAACGGTCACAACCTGAATCGTCGTCATCCCCGTCGAGGTTCGGGTAGGAGCGGGCGGTGCACCGGTCTTCGACGTATTGAACACGCGCACGTGACTGGCAACACTTTGCGGATTCATCTCCTGATTGAACGTGAGGGTGATGAGGGTCTTGGGCCCCGCAAGGCCGTAGCCTTCCTGGGGATCGGTGCTCATAAGATGAGGACGCTCGGTTTCAAAACGCCACGTTCCTTCCTTCTCCGTCCTGTGCCCGGAGACCGCCGGTATTCCTGCGGGAACGGTGACGGTATAGAGGGAGCCGGGAACGAGCCCGCTCTCCGGGGTGAATTGCGCGGCATACGTGCTCAGCCAGCGCCACTGTCCCGCGAGAGGCGGATCAATGGTCACGGGCCAGTTTGCCCATTGGGTTGCGGCAGCGGCCCCTTGCACCTGTGTGAGCGCGACCATCGGCTTGCTGAAAATCAGCGTGATCGCAGCATCGACCGGTACTTCCTTCGCGTCCGATGACGGGGTGTGCGCCGAGAGCACAGGAACAAAAGCTCCCGACTGCGTGGCTGGAGGAGTGTACTGAGAAGCGTCGTCAGCACGTTTGAGACTCACAAACATCGCAGCGCTGACGCTCACAACCGCAAAAACACCGATACCGAGGAGAAGCAAGACATTCCTGCGCTGCAGAGGTGTCACAGACATGACGAGCAGTGAAGCAGACAATGATCCTTCTGACGAGTGAAACTTGATTAATTGCATGAATTATTGTATAATATGAGCAACACACATGGCCACCAAATTCCATCTTCCAACGGCACTCCTCGCCTTGATCCTCGTGGTGACGGGGACGCTTATTGTGAGCTCCAGTATCCTTTCCGCTCGCGCACAAACGGTCTCGTTTCGCATGGAGGATTTTTCGCGTGAACCGCTCATGACGGAGACGCATGCAAACAGTGATCTGCGAATCGCGCGCAGACTCCAAAAGAGAATCGAGGCGCTAACGGGCTTGGCGCTCTCTCCCGAGGCGCTCATTCCGTCCATGCGCTATCAGCGGGACCTGCTGAATCACTCGGTATCAGTCCAATTCACGTCGTCTGACGGGAAGGAAATCCCTCTCTGGACGGTCCGTGCGGAAAATTTTCCCCTGTGGCTTCGCATTGATGTGACGCTCGAAGGCGTGAAGACGACGCTGCCGGTACAAAACATCGTCGCGGAACTCCGGATGAATCCCCCTCCGGGCATCCGGTACCCGGTGGATGCCTTGCTCATCGCCGTGACGGAGGAGAAAGGAGTTCTCCGCGCACAGACCGATCAGGTCGCAAAACCGGGTGATGATTTCGATATTCCGGATGCCGCGAACACAGTCCACACCGCGCTGACCACGGGAATCCCCTCTCTGGAGATCCCCGTCCGCACCGTGAACGGGCGGATCATCAATACGACGTGGCAGGACCTGGGGACGCTAGAACTGATCACGATCGGGCGGTCGGATTTCGCGGGGTCGGGCAACGGCCGAAAGGCGAACGTCCGCAAAGGGCTGAACCGCTATCTGCATAACGCGATGGTCCCCGTCGAAAAGCCATTTTCCATGAACAGTGTCCTGAAGAATGTGCCGATTTCCGAGTGGGAGATGGCGCTGGGCATTTTTGAAGGAGGAGCACTGCGGCCCGTCGCGGGAGGCGGATTGTGCCAGGTGGCAACCACGCTGTACCGCGCAATACTCAGCGCCGGCTTCCCTATCACGAACAGGGTGAGTCATAGCCTGTTTGTGACCTACTACGAAAAGTACGGCGTGGGCATCGATGCGACGATTTTCCCGGGAAAGCAGGATCTGACATTCATGAATAACACCGGCTATCCCCTGCTCATCCAGGCGTATACGGAGGGCGACGAAGCGTTCGTTGCGATCTACGGCACGCCGGACGGACGGACGACTGCACTGGAGGGTCCTTTCTTCTCCTCGAATGCGCCGGACACGATCCAGACGAACGGACGCAAACTCCGGAGTAATGAAATTGCGTGGCAACAGCACATCACCTTTCCCGATGGGCGGGCCGAAAAGCACACGTTCGTCTCACGCTACAAGTCGATCCCCTCAAGCATCGTGAAGAAGTATCTGCACGCTGCAGCGGGTGAAGCAGTAGAGGAGAAGGACGGCATTTGACATGCCGCTGCAAGAGGATGTGTTCGTCAAACGAGTTTGAGTGAATCCGGAAGGTCGTTCTGTATCATGCACCGGCACTTCTTCGGTGCGGTTTTCCCCCTTCTCTATGGCTCTCATCAATTCCTCCGATACCCCCTGGCAAAACACCACATGGACCGGCTTCTTGTTCGGCGCGCTCGCGGGCTTTGCCGCGTCATCGCTGCTCGTTGGCCTGGTCGTCGGGTATTCGGTTTCCGGCGGTTCGCTCGGAATGCCGTCGGGTGGAACGGTCGCAGGCACGCAGCCGACTCCCTCTGTACCCACGATACCGCCTGAGCCTTCTGCGCCCGGGAAAGCAGTGGCTCCGGTCACGAGCAGGGATCACGTCCTTGGCAATCCCAAGGCCAAAATCACGGTGATTGAGTACTCGGACTTTGAATGCCCCTTCTGTAAGCGTCACGCGCCGACCGTGACAAAATTGATCGAACTGTACAAAGACGACGTCAACATCGTCTATCGACACTTCCCGCTCAGTTTCCACCAGAGCGCGCAGAAACTCGCAGAAGCGTCTGAGTGCGTCGCAGATATTGCCGGAAACGATGCCTTCTGGAAGTTCCATGACGCGGTCTTTGCTCTCGGAACTGTGAGCGATTCATATGAAGTCGTCGGACCGCTCGCCAAGGCTGCCGGTGCGGATGAAGCCAAATTCAAGACCTGCTTCGAGAGCGACAAGTTCGCCAAGTACGTGCAGGATCAGATGCAGGAAGGCATTGAATCCGGTGTCCAGGGCACTCCCGGGAACTTCATCGTCAACAATGACACGAAAGAAACGAAAGAAGTCTCCGGAGCAGTTCCCGTCACCACGTTCCAGACGACGATCGACGGAATGCTCGGCAAGAACTAATCATCCCCTGCTCCTTTCATGAAATCTTTCTCCACTCTCAGCGGCATGGTTCGACTCGGCTCACCACACGTCGTACTGCTCGCACTGCTGCTTAGCGCATGTGTAAGCCCCATGCCGCCTGAGGAGGAGGCAGATGTTTCCAGCAGCTCATCATCGGAAGAATCGGACAGCTCACAGGTAGCCATCATCGCGTCTGCGGAGGGCGTAGTGCAGGCGGCAGGCATCGGGATCTACATGCAGGGAACGCACCGGCTTGTTGCCGATACCGGCGAGGAGCTTCTTCTCGAAAGCACTGCCGTGAATCTGGACGACTACATCGGGGTGCGCGTGAGCGTCACGGGTGAAGCGCGGCCAACCGTGGAAGCGGGAGGAACGATCCTTCTGGTCCTCACGGTGGAACGACTCACAGACGACTCCGAGCCCGAAATTCTGATGGAGTTGAGCTCGGAAAGCGCATCCAGCGCCGCTGCGTCGAGCAGCAAACCCCGCGCATCATCCGCAGCCGCGAAAAGCTCCGTGGCAGCAGTGGCTCCGAGTTCATCAAGCGAATCGACGCCTGATGCAAGCGCATCGTCCTCAGGCATCAGTGCGAGCGCGTCGGTCAAAGTCATGGCCAAAGCGCAGGTGGACAGCGCGAACTTCAACCAGCAGTACTGTTCCTCCCACATCGGCTTCTGCATTCCGTTCCATCGCAATTGGTACTTCCAGTCGTTCGGCGCAAACGTTTCCCCGTATCTGTGGCACGTGGAATTCGCCGACCATGCGGTAGAGAATCCGGGAGAGGGAGTGATCGTCGTCAATCTGGTCTCGGGAGCCATGGCAGATGGACAGGCCGAAGGAGTTGCCGTGGAACAGGGCGACTTCGTGGTTGCCTACCGCCAGTGGACGGGCAACAGACACTTCCAGATCACGGCGCCGAAAGAGCTGCGCGCAGCGGTGGAATTCATGGCGAGCGCGCTTGTCGTGTATCAAGCGCCAGAGGTGCAATGATTAAGTTCCAAGTATCAATCGCAAAGGAAGTGTACAACGAGAAAAGTTGTAAATTTCAAGCTTGTAACTTTCACATTTGAAGCTTACTTTGCGATTGGAACTTGATCATTTTTCTCTGTATGAACGACCGCGATTACCATCCCTTGTTCGTCACCCTCCGCCTCTACGCCGGCTGGCTGCTTGCGTGTCTTGCCGTGATCTACGCTCTCGGAGCGTACCAACAACTCCGTTCTCTCCCCGTGCACTTCTCCATTCTCGATGAGTGGACTACCTCCCCCATGATCCTCAACGTCACCTTCACCACGTTCCTGTTTCTCCTCCTGAGCAAAATCCATGAACTCCTTGGGCGAGGGGTATGGAAAGGGATCGGACTCGCGATAGTCGGGTTTGTGGGAATTGCGTTCTTTATGGCGAATTCATGACAATGATTAGAGCCCGAGCTGCTTCCGGATATCATCCGCTGCCGCCTGTTCCTGCTGCTTGGCGTCCTTCTGCACCATGAATGACTGCAGATCCTTCCAGTCTTCTGCATGCTTCTGCTCCAGCTTCATCAGCTGCAGCAAGTGCTTAGGAGAAAGCTCACTGAACTTGCGCTTCTCATCCTCCAAAATCTTCTGGAGTTCGTCGATCTGAAATTGCGAGAGCTTGGGGATCGCCTGGATGATGCGCCACTTCTCATCGCGGGTGAGAGAAATACTTCCGCGCAGGAGCGTGAGGAACAGCGTGTGATCAAACGTCGTCTCGGGATGCACGGGAACGACGATCTTGTCGTTGTTCAACTTGGCGGTGATTGTTCCGAACCGGTACTCCTTCACTTCGCCCAAAATGCGGATGTCTTCGTCGTCGTAGCCCATCTCCTTCGTCGCGACGGTCCCGACCGGTGGCGGTGGCGGACCGGAATCCTGTGGAACGGCAGCGTCATCACCTCCTACTCCCGCTGCGGCTCCTCCCGCGGCACCAGCCTGCATCGAAGGAGGCGGCGTTGGCGGCGACGCGAACACCTGCGTGGGATCAAGACCGCCCTCCGGAACCGGATCTCCCGGACGGGGAGGCGGGGGTGGCGGAGGCGTTCCTCCCGACGTCGTTTGTGGATCAGCCATAGGAAAGCTGCAAAATTGCCAAGCTAGTCTAGCAGCGAAAAGCGCGGTAGCAACCCCACTTCACCAATACGAATTCTTGTACTATCCTCTTGATTCCATGACCCCAAAGCCATACAATGATAGTGCTAAACCCACTGCCCTCTCGCCTCACGGCGGGACGGCAGTTTTAAGAATTCCGCCGAAACGTGCCATCGTTTTTGTGGATGGGAGCAACTGGTATCACAAGCTACGGAAACTTCTGAACGTGAATGTCCTTACAGCCGCAGCAGAGATAAAACCACCCGTCGATTTTGATCTGCTCGGATTCGCGAAGAACATGATTGCACCTGACACACTCATTGAAATTCGCTACTACATCGGCAAGGTGCGGCGCGTGAAAGGTGATCCGAAAAGTGAGGCAATGTACAGCAACCAACAACGGCTTATCGGTTTTTTGCAAAAACAGAATGTGACTATCGGTTTCGGCCACTTGATCAACTATCCTGATGGTTCATTCCACGAAAAGGGTGTGGATATTCTTCTCGCTGTTGAAATGATCCGCCTTACCGTAGAGAAGAAGTACGACATCGCATATCTCATCAGTTCCGATACCGACCTTGTACCCGCTGTGGATGAGTGCAAAAGATTGGGCGGCGAAGTCGTGTACGTTGGAAGTTCACTGCACGGGCAATCTTTTGGGCTCACCAAAGTGTGCAATAGAACTATTCTCTTACAATCCAAGGACGTTTTGCCATATATACCGCCAAAACTACTTTAGGGTAGCCCTCCTGCCACTTGAGGAAGAATGGCAGGAGGGAATATCAATGGCCATCAGCGAATTTCAATCGGAGAGCCTTCTGGTGGTTCGTCAAATTTTCCATGAGGTGAACGTTCTTGCTTTTCCAATGCAGTGAGTCCAGGAATCCAGCCGTAAGCGAGATTGTGCGTACGATCTCTTGTATGGTTCCTGTATTGGATCAGCTCTCCTTTGAGAGACGTGCCTAATGTCTCGTTGCCGAGAACGAAGAAATCCAGCTTGTTCCCATTGATCCCCAAGCCGACCCTCCTCGCTTCTCCTTTACCAACGCCTTTCGTCACGGGAACGCTCTCTCGATCAAGTTGCTGTTGGAATGCATCATCATTCGGTGTTCTCAGCTTCTGATTCCCAAACCGATCGACGTAGGCGAGATGGGGATATGTAAGAGGATCTGGAATCGCATCGAGGGAAGCGGGAACAAGTTTTTGTGCCTTATGTGACAGCAATTCAAAACTGGCAGAACGAAACTGGTCGCCAGGCGGGAAGTAGTAATTAGTATCGTTAGGACAGCGGTACAAATCCTCTTCTCGAATCAGATTTTTTACATTACGCAAAGCAATGGGTGACCCAACAACCTGCAGACCAGGAGCCATCACTCGTGCAACAAGGAATTCATTTCCGTTCACTGCATTACCTTGCTCATTTCGGGGCTCGCAGTTGGCAAGGATGAGCGTCTTTCCAAACCAATAGCGCAATTTTTCTCTTTGTGTAAAACATTGACGGTGTTGAGTTTCCCTGAGGAGTCGCGCAGTTTCTGCCACAATGTAGGGCACTGCCTCTTCTCTTCCAAAAATGTCGAATTCACGACGAAAGCTTCGTACTCCTGAACGCACAAGCTTTGTGATGTGTGCTTCCGGGTCCGATCGTTGAAATACGCTGCTCTCTCCTCCAAAGACATCATTCAAATCAATCACGCGAGCAGGCTTACGAAACAACACGTGGTCCTGTGGACCCTGGCCGATGGTTTTTAATTGAGGATTCATTGGTGAAGAAAAAGGAAATACAAAAAAACACCTCCGCTGCGGTCCCGCGGGGTACGTGTGTGATTTCCTTTTTACTCACGCACGATTCGCCCGCGGGCTTCGCATCAACATGCTCATCATTTTCAAGATGACGCGGGAAGTGCCGAAGGCGTGAACGTGATGGAGATTCATTAGGAATGGTTTTTACGTGATAATAAAAACCCCCGCTGCGTGCGAGGGTGGGAAGTGCTTGGGAATTAGATCAGCAACATCCGCCGCCTCGCAGAGGGGTCATCATCATGGACATCATTTGTCCTGCCTGCCCGTCCGTAGTCCGCAGAGGCGGACGAAGGCGGGAGCCGATGCGAAGGATCCCCGGGAAAATCATCGACGGAATCGTACCAATATAGCGTGTAATGTCAATCTCAGATCATTTTCACCTTTTCCTTTGTCACCATTCCAAGCGCCCTCTCCGCTGCCCTCCTCGCCCGCGCGATCAACTCCGGTTTCAGCAGATACCCCATC
Organism: uncultured Candidatus Peribacteria bacterium; assembly: GCA_964449445.1. Classification (GTDB taxonomy): domain Bacteria; phylum Patescibacteriota; class Gracilibacteria; order Peribacterales; family Peribacteraceae; genus JABFSS01. The sequence goes on from CAYUZT010000003.1 coordinate 92,272, forward strand.
CCCGCATCGGGAATACCGCTTTGGCGCAGGCCGAAGAGTTCACCGGGGCCGCGAAGTTTCAAGTCGATTTCCGCGAGCATGAAGCCCGAATCGTGCTGCTCCATCGCTTTCAGTCGTGGTGAGTGTGCTTGTTCCTGCGATGTGGTGAAGAGGAAGCAGTGACTCTTGTGATCGGAGCGGCCAACGCGTCCTCGCAGCTGATGGAGTTGTGCGAGGCCGAAACGCTCGGCGCCTTCGATCAAGATCATCGTCGCGTTGGGAATATCGATGCCGACTTCGATCACGGATGTACTCACCAGGATATCGCTCTCGCGGTCGCGGAAGGCCTGCATGATTTTCTGCTTCTCTTCGGAACTGAGTTTTCCATGCATCATAGCGATTGTGCGGCTGGGAAACTCCGCCTGCAGACGTTTGACCTCACTCTGCACGTTCTTCACCTCCGCGAGCTCCGTACTCTCCTGGATAAGTGGACAGATGACGAACACCTGCCGACCCTCATCAATCTGATGATCAATAAACCGTTCGACGGTGATGCGATCGGTGGGTGAGACTACTTTTGTGTGGATCGGTTGTCGACGTCCAGGTTTTTCCAGAAGAACACTCAGGTCGTGATCGCCGTAGGCGGTGAGCGCGAGAGTCCTGGGGATCGGTGTTGCAGTCATGGAGAGGAAGTGCGGACTCCCCTTCTCGCGGAGTTTCTGCCGCTGCATCACGCCGAACCGATGTTGCTCATCCACAATCACCAGCCGCAGATCGCGGAAGGTGACCTTCTCTTCGATCAGCGCATGCGTCCCGATGACGATATCGACCGTGCCGTTTGCAAGACCATCGCGGATCGCCTCGGCCTCGGCTTTGGGGGTGGAACCGGTGAGGAGGGCGAGGCGGGGCAGCTGCAGGGGCCGTTCGCGAACGGCCCCAACAAGAGATTCATTTTGTAAGTAGGTATGGAAATTGATCAGCAACCTGCTGATCCCCGCCGCATGCTGCCGCGCCAGCACTTCCGTCGGCACCATCAGCGCGCTCTGTCCGTGATGCCTCAGGACATTGGCCATTACCGCGACAGCGACTAAGGTCTTGCCGGAGCCGACGTCGCCTTCCAGTAACCTCGACATCGGAACATCCTTCTCCATATCTTTGAGGATCTCGTAGATCGCGATTTTCTGACTGTTCGTGGGAGTGAACTTGAGGGAGAGGAAGAGCGCACGAATCAACTCCACATCCATCGGCGTTTGTAGACGTGACTGCGTTGTCCCCTGCCACTGGCGTTTGCGCTCCAGTGCCGATCGCTGCAGTTCGTACATGCTTTCAAACGCCAGGCGTTCCATCGCGCGGTCTACCTCGGCAGGATCATCTGGGAAGTGCAGCGCACGGATCGTATCCGAGCGACTGAGCAGCTTCTCTTCAGTGACGGTATCTGCAGGAAGCGTTTCGGGAATCTTCTTAATAGCCGGTTTTAAGAGCGACATCTTCTCGCGCAGCCACCGCGTACCAATGCGATCATGCTGTGGGTAGATGGGTACGAGCCGACCTGAGTGGACAAGCGGTTTGCCGGTCTGCTTTTCGAACACCGGACTCTGCAACTGGATCTTGCGGCCGTTGAGCGTCAGTTTTCCGGTCAAAACGACTTCATCGTTATCCTTGATCATCCGCATGATATGCGGCTGGTTGAACCAGACGGCTTCGGCAGTTTCACCATCGCTGTCCGTAAATAGCGCAGTGACGATTCTCTTGCCGCCTCGGATCCGGACGAGTTTTACACTGTCCACCGTCCCGCGAATCGTGACTTTCTCCCCCACTCCCGCTGTTGCAATCGTATGCATCTGGCTCAGGTCTTCGTGGGCACGCGGAAGGTAGAGCAGCAAGTCCTCCACGGTCTTGATGTTCATCTGCTCCAATGCTTCCAGGAAGTCCTTCGTGGTATGGAGCACTGCCGAGAGCGGTGTGTTGAGTTCCATTGTCATTCTGAGCGGAGCGAAGGAAAGTATAGAACTCTCAGCCAAAATGTGATAGAATAGGTGATATGGCCGATTTCCACGCCGCCATCGCGCAGTACAAAGATCTTTCTGAAGAGGCCCAGAAGAAGGCAGGCCAGGCAACGGGCACGGATATGGAGAGCGAGCATAAGCAGTTTTTGAAGGACCTGATTGCGATGCTTGATAGAAAAGAGATTGATCTCTTGATCCCCTCTTCCTTCCTCAGGCAGGAAATGTACGGAACGCTCCAGCAAGAAGCGAAAGACACCGTGGACTTGGCACTCTTGAATCTTTGCGATCAGATCCGTCTGATTGAGCAGTACTTTCGCAGTTCCCAAACGCCCGATGCCTCTCCACAGTTGCAGACGATGATTGTGCACCTGTGGGACATGAAGAGCAGACTGGAAGACAAATACGGCGATGTCTTAAAATTCTGAAATTTTTTCCCAACACACACATGACGATCCCCAAGCAGGAACTCCCCGACAATCGATCAGAAGTCGCGCGTGAGCCACAGCAGACTCAGCAGCAAGCGGATAGCATTGATCTGCACCTGTGGAAAAGAGAGTGGAATCAGGACATGAGCGCACGCGGTGTGGATGCACAAAAAGCCTCCACTCTGATTGTGAAACGCGCAATCGAAACTGATCGTAATCACAGAAGTGAAGTGAGTCTTGCACGCAAAATCCGTGAAGAGAATCCGGATGTGCGGGTCAATGTCCCCCGCAGTTACGCGTAATTAGGGTTTGATCCAGACGATTCTCGTGTCGTGTTTCCATCAGCCTTCGCCCCGCCGAGCGGGGCTACGGCCGACAAGCCAGGTCATCTAGGCAACCAGAAAATGCGTTTATCATGTATCCACCATGTCATTTGTCGTTTGGCATATTGACGCGTCTTTGACGCAATGAGTTCTTCGACGATTTTTTGATCGCTGATTTTCCACTTTCCACTTTCCACTTTCAGCTTTTCTATGATCTCCCTGTATCCATGACTCTTCATCGCCGGGTCGTTTTCCGTATATCCCTTCTCGAGCAATCCCTGGACTTCCTTCACCCATCCCTTTTTGAAGAGCTCCTCTGTTCGTTGATTGATGCGCCGAGTGAGCTCCTCCCGCGGTCGCTTGATGCCTATGATGAAGAGATCGTACGGTGCTGCTGACTGTGTACGCGCATCTGACGGTCTCTTGCCAGTATTCTCATAAATCTCCATCGCGCGGATGACGTACGGCTTATTTTTGACGGAGAACGCAGTGGCAGTATTGGGATCAATCTCCATGAGCCGCTGGTACAGCTTGGCACCATCATCCGCGTCATATTCCTGCTCAAGCTTCTTGCGAAGCGTTGGATCGGATGCAGTGACGAACTCCAAACCGTCGATGACGGCACTGATGTAGAGCATGGAGCCTCCCACGAGCATGGGCACATGACCTCGCGCGTGAATCTCGCCAATCACTCTCTCTGCCTCTTTTTTATACCACGCAGCAGTCGCCTCCTCTTTTGGATCGAGAACATCCAAGAGGTGATGAGGAATTCCGCGCATTTCTTCTCGCGCGATCTTGGCCGTACCGATATCGAGATATTTGTAGAGTTGCCTAGAGTCAGCATTCACCATCTCACCATCCAACCATCGTTCCATTTTCTGCTCGTGCAACCACAGCGCCAGCTCAATCGAGAACGACGTCTTTCCGCTCGCCGTTGGACCGAGAATCACGATGAGCGGACGTGCCTCCGCGCGGATGAATTCCACAAGCCGTTTTTGGAGATGTAAAGTGTCCATGACTACCGAAATGTAGAAAAAAACGCTATGATATCTACGAACAGACTTCCTATTCCTCTATCATTCTAATCCCCTCTTATGCATCCCTCTATTCAATCCGTCGCCAAGAGAATTTCCCGCGGTGAGCCGGTTTCGAACTTCATCATTCCCACCGTCATCGAGAAGACGCAGTTCGGCGAGCGCGTGTACGACATCTACTCGCGCCTCATGGAGGAACGCATCGTTTTCCTGGGAACCGCCATCAACGACGACGTCGCGAACTCCGTGATCGCTCAGCTGCTGTTCCTGGAGAAAGAAGACCAGAAGAAAGACATCCTGCTCTACGTCAATTCGCCGGGAGGCCAGGTGACTTCGACGCTCGCGATGTACGACACCATGCAGTACGTGCAGCCCGATATCTCGACTGTCTGTTTGGGTATGGCGGCATCGGGGGGCGCGATCATTCTGATGGGCGGCGCCAAGGGCAAGCGCTACGCACTGACGCATAGCGAAATCATGATCCACCAGCCGCTTGGCGGAACCGAGGGGCAGGCGACCGATATTGCGATTCATGCAGAGCACATCATCAACACGAAGAACCTCCTGAACGAGTTGATCGCCACTCACACCGGTAAGAAGGTCGAGCATGTGAAGCTGGATACCGAGCGCGACAAGTTCATGAGTGCGAAGGAGGCATTGGCGTACGGGTTGATTGATCGGATTGTGAGTAAGGGGAAGCCGGCGGCTAAATAGCGCAGGTCTTCGACCTGCGTCTTTGGCATCCTGTTACCGCACGTCGAAGACGTGCTCTGGTAATCTGATGACATGTTCGAATTGCTGAAAACAACCCCCCTCGGCCGCCGCGGCCGTATTCAGACGCCTCATGGGGTAATCGAGACCCCCTTTTTCATGCCCGTCGGGACGTGCGGTGCGATGAAGGGTCTCACGCATCAAGATCTCCAGGATCTCGGGTCGCAGATTCTCCTGTGCAATACGTATCACCTCCACCTTCAACCGGGAGAGGATGTAGTGAAAGAAGCGGGAGGCCTGCACGAATTCATCGATTGGGAGAAGCCGATTCTCACCGATTCCGGCGGCTTTCAGGTGTTTTCGCTCCAGGCAATCAACGAGATCACCGACAAAGGCGTGCACTTCCGTTCACACCTTAACGGCGATCCGCTGTTTCTGGGTCCAGAGGAATCGATGCGCATTCAGCATGACCTGGGAGCCGATATCATCATGTGTTTTGATCAGTGCCCGCCCAGTAAGGCTTCACGCGAAGAGCAGGTGAAAGCTGTTGAAAGAACGCTGATGTGGGCAGCAGAGTGTAGGAGATGGCATGAGAATCTGAAGAAGTCGAAGAGGTCGAGGAAATCGATGACAACCGATTCTTCGCATTCATCGACATCCTCGACCTCTCCTCAATTATTCGGCATCGTCCAAGGAGGCCTGGAACGCGATCTCCGTGAGAAATGCGCAAGGGAACTCGCAGCAATCGGTTTTGATGGCTACGCGATCGGCGGCCTTGCAGTCGGAGAGACGGAAGAAGAGATGTATCAGATGCTGGATGTCGTGTGCCCGTTGCTTCCGGACGATAAGCCACGCTACTTGATGGGAGTCGGACGCATTGAGCAGATGAAGACGGCGATCTCCAAAGGCATCGACATGTTCGATTGCGTTCTCCCCATGCGCGAGGCGCGGCACGGGACGATCTGGATGAGTGATGGAAGCAAGATTCGCATTATCAACAGCGAATTCCGCCACGATCACTCGGTGATTGATGCAGAGTCCCCTTCTCCACTCGGGAGACTCCACAAGAAGAGTTACCTTCATCATCTTCTCAGAGCTCATGAGAGATTGGGAGAGACGATTGCGACCAGTCAGAATCTTGGAGTGACTTTACAGGCATTTCGCGAAGTTCGAGATTCAATTGATTCCAAAAATCGTTAATGATTAATAGCAAATGAAAGTTCGTAAGTTAAAAAGTTCTAACCTTAAAACTTCCTTAATCATTATTTGTTAATTATTTTTATGCAGTAATCTTCATTACTTCAACTTCAGTGTAATCCTGCCGGTGCCCTTTCACGCGACGATAGCGCTTGCGGCGCTTGAACTTCTGGATGCGGATTTTGTCGGCTTTACCGTGACGGAGCACTTTCACTTCCACGCTCGCGCCGCTGACGAGAGGGGCTCCCACCTTCACGTCGTCACCATCGGAAATGAGCAGAACCTTGTCGAATGTCAGGGTTTTGCCCGAATCTGACGCATGGAGTGGAACCTTGAGCCGAAGGCCCTTTTCCACTTTCTCCTGAAAGCCGGCGATGTCGACGATGGCAAACATTGGCTTGTTGAGAGCACGTCTTCGACGTGCGTGCGCGGCAGTGTAGGAGAGAAGATGAAACCAGGCAAGTTTTAGCGGTTCCGCGGATCGTCCTGGGGGTTCACATACGTGAGACCCCATGGGCCGATTCCATGAAGCTGGACAACGGCACCATCCCTGCTCCACGCAAAGTGACGCGTCCCGGTGCGCATCATTGCAAAACCGCCCACCGGAAGCTCCGTGAGAGCCTTCTCATCGAATGTTTCTCCCATTCCAAGCGAGAAAGTTCCTGAAAGAACAGTCACGTGCTCATCGGCGGGATGATGATGCGGCGGTACGTGGTAATTTGCCGGTACCATGATACGCATGGTGAACGGTCCCGGTTTGCTGGGATCTCCTTCGAGTATCGCGATCTTTGCTCCGGCAGGGAGTGACGGTGGCGCGTCAGCCCATTGTATATCAGCGGGTGCCTTGAGGATGTGCTCAGGCGCCATAGCCTCCTGTTCCATAACGGAAGAGGCAGACTTCTCCATTGCTTTCGGAGGAGTATTTTGAGGAGCGCAACCTGTGATCAACGCAGCGAGTGCAATCGTTCCGAGCGGAAGGGAAAGGTGTGTGGTACGCATAGTGCGCATAGGATATATAGAGACGATATTATTGCAAGGAAGTAATGCTTATCTGAAATGCTCCAAGCCTCGCTGTATGTGCTTACCAACGCCGGGTGAAGATTTCGAATCAGCACAAGCCGTGAGCAGAAAAAAGCCAATGAGAAACAGAGATAAAAGGAATTTCATACCGGTATTACAGATGACGGGACCAATCAAATTCTACCGTCACGACCTTCCCCTTGATCTGGAACTGCGTGAAGGCGCGATAGAAATCATCCGTGGGCATGGAGGTAGCGAAGACCGGTGTATCACCCTCCTCAGACGCGTGAGTGTGGATGAAGTCGCCCGATGGAGAAATAAGGACACTGTGTCCTTTGGCACCAAGATACTCTTCCAACTGCACAGGCTGGCCTTGACTGTCCGTGATGTCATACGTGAATGTCACTTCATCGGCCAATACCGTTGATTGGAAGGTGAAGCGGTAACCATCGACTATCTTCACCGTCTCAGAGTGCTTCGCAATGCCATACGCGCCAAGATCTCCAGGGTACTGCTTACCAAACTGAATCGTGTAAGTCTTCTCATCAGTATTGACGAAATCCGCGTACCGCCAGTATGTGCCCCCTGCGGGTGCAGTGAATGAAACGCGCCAAACACCGTCTGCATCACGCTGCGGATGAAGGTGCTGGAAGTGTTGCAAATCATCACGCACGATGATGAGGTGCATTTCCTTCGTGTGGCTGACACCGTAATCATCGAACACTGCATCGCCGTCACGGACGGAGAATGCGATCTCTGCATCTGTGCTCTGGTCACGAACAATCAGGTTCTTCGCTTCCTGCGTACTGCCCTGTTCATGACCTCCGCTAGTTCCTCCATGTTGGGCGGTAGGAGTCGTAGGGGCACAAGCAGAAAGGAGCACGGAGCCGGTGATGAGAAGTGAGAGCATGTACTTCATAACGAAGCTGGGGAAGGAGAAAAAATGCGTTTGGAAAGAGAAATAACAATGCCGACAGCTGTACCAGCAACGGCACTCGCAATGATCGCTGTCCACATTTCGGAAGGAGCGTACTGGAACTGCGGCTCGAAGAATTGTGAGGTAAATCCGTAAAGAATCACGCTGTGAAGTGTTCCTACAAGGAATCCTCGCAGGACAATGGACTGTCCTCGGAGCAGATCAATGACAGCTGCAGGAACAAGACAGGAGAAGATCATCAACCATCCCGGTGGATGATCGTGTGGCTGGATCGAAAGATTCGGTGCCATCTTCTCTGCGAAATTCATCGCGGCAAGGAGCATGAAGATCCCCGCGACGGAAATCGCGCTCCCGAAGCGCCGCATCTGCTCTTGCGCGTAGAGAAAACCAGCGGCAATGATCCCACTTCCGATACCGGCACCCGCAAATCCGACGAGATGATAGGGGCCGATCGGCTCGAGGGGAGATGTAAGAAAGAGGGCGAGGCTGAGAGCGGATGCGAGCGCCACACTTTGTAAAATATGCCGTGCGACGACATCTTGATCTTTCCGAAGGTGCGCGAAGAGGAAGAGAAAGCTCCCGATGAGAGTGAGTCCGAGAATGACATGCGGGGGGCTCCAGATGATAAGGGGACTATTCACCGGTTCTACTCCAAAGACCCTGTGCCACAGTTCATCGAACGGAGCAGAGGCGGGAATGAGGAAGAGAACAATTGCGAGCCACTTCCACGATCTCTCACGCGTCTTCCACCAGCCGTAGGATCCTGTACCGATTGCAACGAGCACCGAGGTATAGAGGAGAAGATGTGGTGCAGACCAGAAACTCTCCCGTCCAAGGGCTCCATGCCACCATACATCCCATGTGCCCGCAAGCACGGCGGAGAAGAGGGCAATCGTGATAAGCCGGACAGGAGAGGTACGAGCATTCATGAACTGATGCGGGCGAACAGAAAGAACATGACGGTGAACCCGATGGTCATGACGAAGGGAGCGATATCCGACAGCCAATTTCTCCTCTGCGGGTGGAACCCTTTCAGCAGTAGCGAGTTCGTGACAACCGATACGGAGCTGAACGCCATCGCGAGCCCGGCGAGTTCGGGGCGCAGGACGAGTCCGAACGAGATGAAAACGCGTGCCGCGATAGGAATACCAATCACGTTGTAGAAGAGGGCGAAGAACATGTTCTGATGAATCTTGTTTACGGTGGCACGGCTGAGCTTGATCGCGGTCACGACATCGCGCAGATCGTTCTTCACAAGAACGATGCCGCCAGTCTCCATCGCGATGTCCGTACCGCTTCCCATCGCAATACCGAGATCAGCCTGCGCGAGGGCGGGACTGTCGTTGATGCCGTCACCGACCATGCCGACCTTTCTGCCCTGCTCCTGGAGTCGCTTCACTTCCGCTGCCTTGTCCTCCGGCAGAACGTCCGCGAGCACATTCTGAATCCCTGCCTGTCTCGCCAGGGCATGCGCGGTGCGCTTGTTGTCGCCTGTAATCATGTACACATCGATCCCCATATGTTTGAGCTGTTCGACCGCCTCCTCCGATGTCTCTTTCAGGGTATCTGCCACCGCGATGATGCCGATAATGTGCTGCTGATCGGCAAGCAGCATGGCGGTCTTGCCTTCATCCTCCAATTTCCGCATCGCCTCTTCGGCTTCGAGCTCTGAGACGGCGATCTTTTGCATGAGTTTGCGATTTCCCATGAAATACATTATTCCGTTGATCGATCCCTCTACCCCGTGGCCGGGAATGGCTCTGAACGACTCTGCATTGCTTAGTGACATTCCTTTCGCTTTTGCGTGATTGACAATGCTCTCCGCAAGAGGGTGCTCAGAGCCTTGCTCGAGACTTGCAGCAATTTTCAGAATACCTTCCTCGCTTCCTTCAAAGGCAATGACATTCGTCACCTCCGGCTTGCCCTTACTGAGCGTCCCCGTCTTATCGAAGACAATGATATTGATCCTCTTCGCCGCTTCCAGCGGTTCCCCGCCGCGAATGAGGATGCCCTGCTCGGCTCCTTTGCCTGTCGCCACCATGATGCTCGTGGGTGTTGCCAGTCCCATGGCGCAGGGACAGGCGATGACGATCACGGAGACGAAGGCGAGCAGAGAGAATGTGATTCCTGCGCCGAGGAACATCCATATCGCAAACGTCAGAGTGGCGATGCCGATGACAGCAGGCACGAACCATGAAGAAATCCAGTCTGCGAAGGCCTGAATGGGCGCCTTGGATCCCTGCGCGTCCTCCACGAATCGGATGATCTGCGCGAGGGCCGTCTCCGCACCGACCTTCTCGGCTCTGAACTCGATGCTGCCGGTGCCATTCATCGTCGCACCGAAAATGCGGTCACCTTCCTTTTTCTCCACGGGAATGCTTTCACCCGTGAGCATCGACTCATCGATGGAGGTGAGTCCCTTGATCACCACTCCGTCGACGGGAACTTTCTCACCGGGCCGGACGACAACGATGTCGCCAGCCCGCACCTCTTCGATGGGTATATCAACGCTCAGATCTCCTCGAATGACCCGGGCTGTTTTCGCCTGCAGTCCGATGAGCTTCGAAATCGCCTCACTCGTCGCGCCCTTCGCTCGTGCTTCGAGCCATTTGCCAAGGAGAACAAACGTAATCAGGAGCGCGGCAACTTCAAAGTAGAGATCGTGCATTTCACCGATCACCGTTCCCTCAGTCACGAGATGCGTGATGAAGTTATACAGGCTGTAGAAATAGGCGGTAGAGGTGCCGATGGCGATCAGGCTGTCCATGCTGAACGTTCCCATCTTCAGGCTGCTCCAGAATCCTCTGTAGAAACCCGCGCCGAGCCAGAACTGGACGGGGGTGGCCAGGATCAGGGAGATGATGCCCATAAAAGGCATGACAGTTTCATGCATCGGGCTATCCGGCAGAAATGACAGCACCATGAATCCGAGCATGGGGAAGCTCAGGATGAGTCCGATCCAGAACTTACGCCGGTAGCTGGCGATCTCTTCCAGCCTGCGTTTCTTCTCCGCTTCACGGTCCTTCTCATCGGAAACGACAGCACCGTAGCCTGCCGCTTTCACGGCGGCGATGAGGCCTTGTTCACTCACTTGTGCAGGATCAAAGCGAATGCGTGCTTTATTCGCACCGTAATTCACATTTGCTTCCTCCACGCCGGCGGTCTTCTTGAGCTTACGAGTGATGAGGGCACTGCAACTGGCACAGTGCATGCCAGTGATGGAGAGGGTGGCCTGAGCAGACATTTCAGAAAGCAGGATGGACTTTGTACTTCTCATCAAGTGCCTCGATTTCCTTCGTCCATTTTTGAATGTCAAAACCTTCGTCATAATCAAGCGTCACTTTTTTCGTATCAATATCGACTCCGACATTCTTGATCGCAGGAAACTCACTACTCACATCTTTGATAAGCGCCGCGCAGGACGCGCAGTGGATGCCGGGGATGGAAACGGTTGTTTGCATGGAAAAATGGGAAAGAATTTAAGAACGCTGCGAAAGTCCGATTACCTTGAGGATATCTGTGATAAATTCCTCCTTCGCTTTTGGAGAGGAGAGATTTTTTGAACCGCAGGTATGAAGATGCGATTCAAGCACCATGCCTTGAATGTGCTTCAAATGCCCCTGCATAGCGAGGGCGATCTCCAAAATCTTTGTACAGTATGCGTCTTCATCGACAAGCTGGCGCAGCTTGGCCGTGAGGCCTTCGAGCCGCTTGATCGCATCGAGTGTCTTTTTCTTGGCATCGGCTTTCATGGCATTGAAGGGGTAGGGGGTAGAGGTACCATAGTTCCCTACCCCTTCATCAGTCAAGAGAAATGCCGATTACGTTTCGATAATAATCTGGCCCGTCATATCATTGTGGCCGGAGCCGCACTGTATAGAACAAGCGAAATCAAACGTCCCTGCCTTGTCCGTGGGAATCGTCACGCTCACCGTGTTGCCTTGGATGATCGTTTCGCTGAGGCCAAGTCCTGGGACGGAGAGCCCGTGCGTTCCGCTGACGCCGGTGATTTCGAGTGTGACCTGCTCACCCTTCTTCACTCTGACGACGTTCGGCGTGAACTTCCATAATTCAGCGGTCATTTTGATGATCTTTGCCGTACCTTTTGGAGCGGCTGCTTGCACGTCAGAGCCGAGCAGTTCATCAATAACTGTCTTGAAGGAACTGAAGGGTTGGGCTCCCGAGACGATACGATTCTCATCGGTCTTCAGATTCACGATAAAGTTACCCGGCGTTCCCTGTACGCCTGCCGCTGCTCCAGCGTCCATCTCGTTCTGGACATGCTTTGCGTATTTGCCGCTATCAAGGCACTGCTTAAACTTTGACTCGGAAAGACCGATACCCTTTGCGACTGTCGAAAATCCCTCGGTCGACAGTGCATCCAGTGCGAAAACGCCGTCCGTGAATTTCCAGAAGGCATCGTTGCCCCCGAGCTCGTTCGCACATTCACTTGCTTCTGCGGCCTTCTGGGCATTCGGGTGGAACGACAGTGGGAAGTGACGGTACACCCAGACGACGTCATCTTTGTAGGTATCCATGATCTGTTGCATCGTCGGATGATGCCGTTTGCAGAATGGACACTCGAAATCCGAGTATTCCACGACGGCAACGGTCGCCTTGCGCAGATCACCACGGATGTGGTCGGTCTTCGCGTCGATTGCGGGCAGATTGTCTGATGACGTTGGCTCAGGTGCGGGTGCCTGCGATGGGACAGGAGTGGGAGCTTGCGCAACCTGCGTGGGGACGGCACCTGCGCCGAAGGAAAAACCCGATCCCGAGCCGATGGAATACCCTACGACGATGCCGACGAGGCCAAGGGAGAAAGCAGCGCCGCCCATTGCGCCAACGAAAAAGCCGAGCATGCCCGGTGACCACTGAGCAGTTGCTCCGGCGCGTGACGCGGGAGCCGGGGTATCAGACGATTCTTGCCAATTGAGAGGAGCCATACGGAAAGAGAAAATAAGAGGATAAAATCAGATGACGTTAAAGGATCCGCGCACCATGCCCATCGAACACATGAATGCGAGTTGGCCTTTGTTTGGAGCAGTAAATTCGATGATATTCTCACCGCTGCGAAGTGCTTGTGATACATTCAACGCAGGAATTGTCATAATGCTCGTGCAGCCAGCAGCGCCCGTTCCATCAATCTTCCAGCGCACAGGAACACCAGCTTTGATGGTGAGATTTCTCGGTTCGTAACCATAGCGGGTCACGGCAATCGAAACCTCTTGCACACCGCCATTCACCGTCGGAGCGGAATCCGCCTGTTCATTTCCTGCGAAGGCCGACGAGAGGTCCAATCCGGTGAGCGCAAATCCACTGTTCAAGTTAAAGACCGCGAGAATGAGCACCAGTGCTCCCGAGAAGCGAAGGAAGATTCGTGAAAAACTCCCTCGTGCCGTCGAGGAGATGGCGCTGATGCCAAGAAGAGAGGGCAATGTGCCAAGTGCGAATACGAACATGGTCAGAGCCCCTGTGAGGAAGCTGCCTGATGCCAGTGCGGCCAGTTGAAGTGATTGCGTGAAGCCGCATGGCAGGAAGAACGTGAAGGCCCCGAGAACGAACGGCGCAGCGGGATGCTCGCTCTCGGAAAGATTGGCAATTGAGCGCGAAAGGCGCTTGGGAGGACGGATGGGGAAACTGCCCTTCGGAATGATTTCGAGAATCGAGAGCGCAAGATACAGCATGATGAACGCAACGATGATATTCATATAGCCGCTCATTTTGGTGGAGAGAGTGATGGACTGGCCAAGGACTCCAACAAGTCCGCCGAGGACGAAGTACGAAAGTAGTCGTCCGATATTAAAATGGAGTAATGGCGTAAACTTCTGCCAGGGGCTTCTGGCCTGATGAATCTTGTTATATTTCGCGGCAAGCGCGAGCAGGAGCCCGCCCGTCACGGCGAGACAACTGCTTGTTCCGGCGACAAGGCCGATGACGAAAATGCCGCCAAAGGAAAGCGCTCCCGATGTTGATGGAGCGAGGGACACGAGATCGAACACCTGGAGGATCTTGTAAATGGCAAAGATGATCAGCAGCGCACCGCCGATCTCCAGCCATTTCCGCTTGTCGGGAGAGAGTGTGGACATGGAAGGCGCACCCTCGTCGAAAACACTGTAGCCCGCTTTTTGGATGACAGCGGAAATGCGCTCCAAGCTTGGCAGGCAATCGGCTTGTGCGGTAATGCGGGCGATGCCGCTTTTATGATCCACATCGACATGCTTGATGCCGGGCACGGCTTGAAGATTCTTTTCCAGAAGCAATTCACAGCTCGCGCACGTCATGCCCGTAATATGGATTTCCGCGTGACATTGTTTAGATTCGGACATACGAGAAAAGAAAAAGAAACAAAAATTCGTCGGCCGCACCTGCGGCAGACCTCCGTGGCGTGTATTTCTATTGGAGCAGCACTACCGTTCCCGTGAGCGGTAGAGAAGATGGTGGCCCGAGAGAAGCGATGATGATGTGCTGAGAAGTGTTGAAAGGATGCACAAGCTCGATTGCACTACGTGCGAAGGACATTTCCATCGTCGGAGACGTCGCCGTACGCGCTGCAGGAATCACCCCTTGCGTCAGACAGTGCCCGGCGCAGGCGCTGTCTACTGGGGATGAGATCTCGCGCGCTTGGGCAAGACAGTATTTGCAGTGCAGCGGTGACATTGGCACCAACGGCGACATCGTCATCTCCAGTGCTTCATGATGCTGCACCGGCTGTGAAGCCGCGTAGGCCATGGGAATCATGCACAATTGTCCCCCAAGGGCATGCGCGACGATGGCAATGGCAACAATGCGTAGCATCGCTGCGAATTCTAGACGGTCCGCGTCACCCTGTATAGATCTGCTGATTTCCGTTGCCTGGTTTTTCGCACGGAGAGTAGGCTGACAGAGTCCCCTCCCCTTACACATGACCTTCGCCGACTTCCTCGCACTCGTCAAACAACGCCGCAGCATCCACTACTTTGCGGATGCTCCGGTCAAAAAAGAGCAGATTGAGCAACTCATGGAAGTCGCGCGACTTGCGCCGAGCGTGGAGAACTCGCAACCGTGGCACTTTCACGTCATTCTGAACCCTGCGTTGCGCCGTCAAATGACCGAGAGCTGCTGCTACGGGAACTTCGTGGAAGGCGCGGGAGTGTTCATTGTCGTCAGCTGCGATCGCTCCGTGCAGTCATCCACGCCCGAGATCGTCTGGAACGAGCGCGAGCTGGAGTACTCCTGCATTGCCGCGATGATGCAGGTGATGCTGGGTGCAACGGCCATGGGGCTCGGCAGTTGCATGGTGAGTCTTCATCATGGGCATGTGCATGAGCTGCTGAAATTGCCAACACACATCAGTATTGTCGACGGCATGATGATCGGTAATTTCAAGAAAGGCGAGGAGGAAGGCGGCGACCATCATCAGCGCAAATCGCTCAAAGAGATCGTCACCTTCTACTAAAGCTTCGCAATGCCGCTTGGTGCATTCATCAGCGGCAGATCTCGATGGATGGCAATGACGGGAGCTGCGGTCGCTGCGCTGCTTCTTGTGATCTATGGAACATACCTGCAAAGCGATTTCGTCCTGTGGGATGACGATTTCCTGATCGTCCAAAATCCCCTAATCCGGTCACTCTCTTTTGCGTCCATCTGGACCGCCTTCACCAGTTACGACCCGGAGCTCTACATCCCTCTCACATTCCTCAGTTACCAGCTGAACTACCTGATCGGAGGCCTCAACCCGTTCATCTACCATCTGACGAATCTGCTCCTCCACGCAGTCAATGCACTTCTTGTCACGGGAATAGCGTACAAGTTATCCAGCAAGACTACGTGGATCGCCGTCGTCTGCGGGCTCCTTTTCGCGGTCCATCCGCTCCATACCGAAGCCGTGATGTGGGCATCTGCTCGAAAGGATGTTCTCGCATCCACATTTTTTCTCTCATCCCTACTTCTCTACCTAGAAAGGGAGCGGGCATTCGTGCCCGCGTACATCGGAAGCATTCTTGCATTCTTCCTCGCGCTCCTCTCCAAAGTCTCGGCCATCACACTGCCACTCGTTCTTCTGCTTATCGACTGGCGGGAGCATCGCCAGTGGAATCGAACAATGATCATGGAGAAAATCCCCTACTTCCTCCTCAGCATTGCTTTTGGGATTATCGCGCTGTTTGGAAAAACACAGCAGGTAGCAGAGTCCACGCTGCTCGAGACGATTCTCGTCATGGTCAAGGGAATCGTCTTCTACATGCAAAAACTCTTCGTTCCGCTGCATCTCTCGCCACTCTATCCGTACATCGGTGAGATTCAACTCTCCGAACCTGCATTCTTGGTCCCGGTGATCATTCTCGCTGCGCTCTACGCTCTGGCCGTCTTCGCACTGCGCCTCAATCGCGATCTGCTCTTCGCGCTGCTCTTTTTTGTGATCACCGTTGCTGCCTCCGCTCTCAACTTTCGCAAAGGTGAGGGTGGTGATATCTATTTCGCCTCCGATCGCTACGCATACCTTGCGTCATTTTCGGTGATATTCCTGGTGTGCGTCTTTCTGTATCACGTGCGAGAGAAAATTCCTGCCCTCATCTCAACCGGAGTCATCGCGATCGCTGTAGCGACGCTCAGTTTCCTTTCGTACACACAGGCAGCGATCTGGAGCAATAGTGAGACACTCTTCACCGCAGTGATTGCTTCGTACCCAAACGCGCAAGCCGCTCACCATAATTTGGGTGTGCTCTACCAACAGCGGGGACAGACGACGGAAGCGATGGCTGCATACGAACGCGCGATCATGATCGCTCCGAAAGCAAGCAGCGAAAGCAACATCGGTGATATGTGGCGTGAACTTGGAGAATCGACCTTAGCCACACAACATTATCAACGCGCACTTGCACTGAATGCGTCGAGTGTTGATGCGTATCTGGGAATGGGTCTTCTCCATTTGCAAAGTGGCAACACCGGCGCCGCAATTATCGCATTCCAAAAGGTGACGGAGTTAGCACCTGCAGATCCCCGTGGGCACCTGAACCTTGGCGCTGCACTCCTTCGCGCAAAGCGAACGGATGAAGCGATTGCGGAATACGAGAAAGCAATTGAGTTGGATCCTTTATCTGCAGCCGCACACTTTAACCTGGCAGTTGCTCTGGATCGGATTGGACAAACCGATGAAGCTGATCAGTATTTCCAACGGGCTGTGGAATTGGATCCGGAGTTTGCAGAGGCAGTGGAGGCGGCTCGGTGATGAGAATGGCTGGGCGGCTGGCTTCAGAACATTGTATCAGCCTCCGAGTGAAGACACATCCCATTGGGTAGCTGCAACCCGCGAGAGGAACCTGCTTCGTTGCCGCATCCGCGCAGCATCCATGAGCATGCGGCCAGCCCAGCGATATACGTTGAACTCATGAAGTACCCCCCGAAGACTGCGCATGCGATCGCGCTGTTCCGCAGGAGACATCGCTAGCGCAAGATGCAGAGCCTCGGCGCATTGATCAAGGTGATAGGGATTCACAATCAAAGCTTCCGGCAACTCTCTCGATGCGCCGGTGAATTGGCTGAGCAGCAATACGCCCTGCTCGTCGTCTCTGGACGCCACGAATTCCTTCGATACGAGATTCATACCGTCGTGAAGACTATTCACGAAGCACAGTTCGGCCGCGCGATAGTGATCAAGAACGTCTTCAGCTTCACAGTGATGTGTACTGAGAATAACCGGCTTGTAGCGACCAGAACCAAACCGCTGATTGACGCGATCTGCAACACTGCTCACTTCTGCTCCCAACTCGCGATAACGCTCAATGCGCGAGCGGGAGGGTGCCGCGACTTGCACGAATGTAAAGCGTCCGATCCACTCGGGATGGAGTTCCAGCAGCCGTTCGACTGCGAGGAATTTTTCCGCGATCCCTTTCGTGTAATCGAGCCGGTCCACCCCGACGCCGAGGAGGCAATCTTTTGCCAGGCCATACTGTTTACGAATAGTGGCGCGAGCGTCCTGCACGGACTTCGCCTGCCGAAGCAGACGGCCAGGGAACTCGATAGAGATTGGATAATGGTTGACCGCACAAAGCTCGCCGCGGTACGAAATCGTCCATGAAGCACGATCAACTCTGCATTCCAGAAAACGCTCCACCGTTCCGACGAAGTTCATGTCGTGTTGGCGCGTATGAAAGCCGATGATGCTGCTTCCAAGAAGGCCGTCGAGAATCTGTTCCGTCCATGGGCAGATGCCGAAAGCCTCAGGATTTGGCCACGGAATGTGCCAGAACGTGATGATCGTCGCATTCGGCAACTTCTCACGCAGCATCCGGGGCAGAAGAGCGAGCAGATAATCCTGCACGAGAATAACAGGGTCTTCTGTTTTTACTTCTTCCAGAATCGCCTTCGCAAATTTCTCATTCACTTGCTTGTACTGCTCCCAGTCACTGGTACGGAACACCGGTCGAACATGGGCAATGTGGCAGAGGGGCCAGAGCCCTTCATTGGAAAATCCATAGTAATATCCGGCTTCCTCTTCTTCCGTGAGCCATACGCGGCGGATGCGATATGCGGGATGATTCGGCGGGACGGCGACATGGTCGTGCTCATCGACGGCGTCGCGATCCCCCGATCCGCTGCCATGCGCCACCCATGTTCCAGAGCAAGCGCGCATGATTGGCTCCAACGCCGTGACGAGGCCGCTCGCGGGCGTCTGCACTTCGACGTGGTCATCACGCTTCACATGAATGTACGGTTCACGATTCGAGACGACAATCACTTCATCACCCGAAAGTTCTTTGTGCAAAAGTTCCTTGAGCGCGCGCGGTGTCCACGTTGTCTGACTATCATCCCGCAGCCGCCTGTCCGTTTCGAGATCGCGGATGAGCTCACGGAGATCGCGCACGATGGGCTGAAGCTCGGGCCGAGTGCCGGGAGCCATAGGATGACGAAGTCCGTTGCTGCGCAGAAGCGCCCGTGTGCCGGATATCCACCCGCGCCAACTGAGCCATGCGATGAACATCGTCACCGTTGCTACAACGACGCCGACGATAAGGAAGAGGTACATGATGTACTGTTTCGTCGTCGCGCTGCGGCGCTGGACGAAGCTCATGTCATGGACAAGCGCGAGGTGCCCGAGAACGCGGCCCGAGCCCTGCACGGTATGGAATGCGACATGCAGAGGCCCTTTCGGCTCCTGGATCACCTGACTCACCAGCTCGCCGCTGCCCGCTCCGGGGCATGCGATATCTTCGGGGAACTCGCCGCTCTGATAGGAAAGTTTGCCTTTTGCATCGCAGAATCCGAGCGCGTACATACGTTCGTCCTGTTTCACCCTGTCAAAAAATGACTGGACTTTTGTTTTTGAACGCTCGTCGAGAACATCGAAGATCGATTCGTCAACGGCGGAGGAGATGAGCTTGCTGCGCAGATCAAGATCCCGCACAAACCACTGGACCATAAGATTGTCCACCAGAGGCACGACAGCATAGGCAATGAGGCCAATTGCAAGAAACAGCGGAATGACGAACCGTAGGAAGAGTCGCATAGTTCTCTATGAGGATACACCATCCGGCAGGTTTTTCTCTCCAATAAGTGGCTGCTGCGGCGGTGGTGCCCCGAGGAAGCGCGAAAGATATATTGCGCTGTTGATGAGTCCGACGTGCGTGAATGCCTGCGGAAAATTTCCAAGAAACGCACCTGTGGTGACATCGATCTCCTCGGCATACAGTCCGAGATGGTTTCCCATTTGCAGGAGTTCCTCGAAGTGTGTGCGTGCCTCTCCGACGCGGCCAGCGAACGCGAGGGCATTCACTAACCAGAAACTGCAAAACCCGAAGGCACCTTCCTTACGGTGATGAGCGCTGCTGCGATAGACGAGTGCCCCGTCGGCAAGTTCGCGCTCAATCGTACCCAGCGTATGGGAGGCATGGGGATGATCTGGTGGCAGGAATTCAAGAATGGGGAAGAGCAACGCCGTCGCATCGAGCACATCCGAGTCGTATGCCTGCACAAAGGACATTCGCTTCTCGCTGAAGCCGCGTTCCATCACCTGTTCGCGGATGGCGGCACGTTCGCTCTTCCACTTCGCAGAATCGACGTTCCATTGGTGTTCTTCGGCAAGCCGGATTCCACGGTCAAGCGCCACCCAACACATGACTTTGGAGTAGACGTAGTGCTGTGGTTCCGCACGAAGCTCCCAAATACCGTTATCCGGTTCCCGCCAAATTTCGCAGACGTAGTCGACGATATCTCTGAGCACTCCCGAGAGTGCATGATCCATGCCGGGATGCAGATGTTCCGACCGGAACACCGCCTCGAGGATCTCCCCGTAGATGTCATGCTGCCGCTGCTCCGATGCCCCGTTCCCGATCCGCACCGGGCGCGAATCGAGGTAACCGCGAAGATGCGGCAATTCCTCCTCGCCCCTGAGCGTCGTACCATGCAATGGATACAGCACTTTGAGATCAGCGGGCCTCCTGCCGCTCGTCACGAGGATATCGGTGATCCAGTCGAGGAATTCGCGCGCGTCATTGAGGTGACCGAGCGCCGTGAGTGCCTGGATCGTGAACGACGTATCTCGTATCCAGTTAAAACGGTAATCCCAATTATCCTTCCCCCCCGGGATTTCCGGCAGCGAGGTTGTTGCAGCCGCAGCGATGCCCTTTCCTCCCGCGAGGATTTTCAGGACAAGGGAGGAGCGAGTCACCTGCTCTTTCCAGAGCGGAAGCGACAAACAGCTTCCCGCTTCACATTCTGAACTCCAACGGTTCCAGAACTGAATGGTCTTCTCAAGGCTGCGAAGCGGCGGAGGTATATCTTCTCTTTCCGTGTTGCCGTAGGCGCAGATAAAGGAGAGATCATCCCCCTCCTCCAACGTCACGAGGGCTTCCGCGCCATGTGTGCCGATGGTGAACGGACAATGGGCATGTAACCGCAGAACGTCCTCGGTTCCCTCAACAAGCAGTCCTCCGTTCACCGGGGAAAGTGTCGTCACGCCCCGGGCGTAGTCGAGACGCGGGTCAAAGAGAATGCGGCAACGGACCGTTCCCGCAAGGCAACGGACGAGCCGATACAGGGCGGGCAGGCGATGCTGTTCCCTCTCCTCAAAACTGAAGCTGCTCATGTGCATCCAATCGGTCAGCTCCAGCGTGCCGCCGTCGCACGCAAATTCAGTTCGCAGTACGTTTGTGTTCGGATGGTATTCTTGGACATTGGTCACGAACGGATAAGCCGGTGTGATGGAGAACGAGCCTCCTTTCTCAGGATCGAGAATAGCAGCGAACACGCTCGGAGAATCGATTCTTGGCAGACAGCACCAATCGATGGAACCGTTCTTGCCGACAAGCGCGCACGATCCCAAATTGCCGATGAAGCCGTAGGAGGAGATGGGGTGGAATGTCATGCGCCGGGGAAAGAATGGAGGAGCCGGTCAAGGAAAACGGCTACCTCAGTGGTGTCTTGAAGCACATAGCGTGCAGCCGTTTTTGCGGACGATGGATTGCCGATGCGAACAGTGATGCCATAGTCCCTCAACGCGAGAAAAGCATCTTCATCGGTTTCGTCGTCTCCGAGATACACGGGCAGTGTTTGATTTTGCCAATCCGCACCGTGCCGCTTTTCCAGAAGCAACCTGACCGTTTTCCCTTTATCCCAGTCCACATTTGGTCGCACTTCCACCACGCTCTTCCCTGAACTCACGCGCAGGAGATGATCGGCGTTTTGATTTGCCACAATGGCCGAGAACTCAGCGAGAATAAGAGGAATCTGACCGGGCTCAGCTTGACGAAAATGCACGGCAACAATAAGTACTTTGTCTTCCACGATCACACCGGTATATGGACGCATAGCACGCTGGAGTGTTCCTGCAAGAGTGCGTATTGCATCGTGCATGTGATTCGGAATCTGCTGAACTTTCTGCATGTCTGGGCCGTCAATCTCTAGTCCATGATTTCCAACATATGTAATGCCTGGAACGCCCACACACATACGGATGTCTGCAAGCGAGCGACCGCTTACAATGCTCGTATGGAATGAGTCATGACGGGAGAATCGCCTGAGAAGACCCAAAGTATTTTCGTCGAGGAGGGCATCCTGCGGTCGCGGTGCAATAGGAGTGAGAACGCCGTCGTAATCACAAAAGAGATCGATGTGCCCGATTACATGCGTTGCATTTTCGATATCCTTCAATGAATTCCTTAAAGAGACAGATCCCGGGGAAGCAGTATTGGTTTTTTCGCCTTCGTTCGTTTCTCGGGCATGTGGCACTCATGAAGTATACATTGCGGCGTGCCGAACGCTCTCTATATTAAGTTCTGAATCATCCCACAGCTCTCGACGCAAGAAGGATGAAGAGTATTGAGAGAAATTACTGCAGTGATGCTGTTGCGAACGTGACACTAAATGGCACGCACCAGATAACCACACTTCCATACGAACTGAGATCGGTGTCTGTGGGAATCTCGTAGTTCTGATTGCCCTTGTTTCCCTTCAGCCTGCCGAGGTCGAGAAAGCCGGAGTCCACATTTCCATCGGTGCTGCGAACGAGGTAGACGCTTAATGCAGGGCCATTGGTCACGGTGAAATCCTCAAAGCGGAGCACGCGCTTTCCATCAGGAAGGACGTAGACCGTTGCCTTGCCCGATCCGCGATGGAAACTGTCTGCATCCTTGAACGTGCCTCTCAATGCAACGGCGGGTTGTGAATCCATTGGCTCATCCGCGAGCGTATCCTGCATTTTCTGGCCAAGTTCTTCCATCATTCTCTTCTTTTCCATGCGCTCCGCCTCGGGCATCGCCTCTACTTCTTCCGGGGTGAGAGATTCTATCTCCTCAACCTTCATCCTCTCGTCGTCGGTCAATCCCGATGTGGCAGATGGGAGCTGCTCATCGACAACGGTATCGAAAAAAAGTGGCGAACCGAGATACCAGCCGATGCCGGCCAGGACGACGACTATGGTGCCAATGCCGATGTGCTTAGCGTTCATTGGAGACTGCACAGAATCATAACACACGTCGCCGGATTCACTTCACTCCGCACTTGCTATTACCATACGAGCAGAATACACAGCAATCCTGCATCTTCGGGCGAAGTCGCTTTTTGCAGTGCGGACAGACGTAGAAAAACTGGCAGCAATCCTTCGGGATCTCCGCTTTTGATTGCTGGCCACACTCCGGACAGGTAATCAAGGCCATTTTCGAAAATATACAGCTCTTCGTACGTCTCAGTCCATGGAAGGCATACAATCGTAGTTTTCTTAATTCCCTTCCCAATATCTCTATGCCACACACGATGACCAAGGAATCACCGGTGATGCGACAGTGCATCAAAGACTGCAGAGAATGCGAGCGGGTCTGCAAGGAGACCATGGCTCACTGTCTCAAGATGGGCGGCACGCACGCAGAGGCGGAACATATTGGTTCACTCAAGGACTGCGTGGAAACATGTAAGCTCAGTGCTGATTTTATGGAGCGCGATTCGCATCTCAATCCAAATGCCTGCCAACTCTGCGCCGAAGCCTGCGACCGTTGTGCGGAATCGTGCGAATCGGTCGATCCGAGTGATGCGCAGATGAAATCCTGTGCGGAGATCTGCCGTCGCTGCGCCGAGTCCTGCCGCAAAATGTCTTGATGATGCCTTGCGGATTCATGTTCAAAGAATTCTGGCTGGGGAGGAAGGTCTGCTTCGCAAGCTACGCAGACCTATTCTCCACCAAACATTTTCTGCTCCGCACGCTTCGCAAAAGCTTTTGACCAGAAATGACGTTTCGCGAACGCATATCCAGAACCTCCTTTCAAATAGCGTTCAAATGCTTCAGCCTTTTCCCGTTCTTGAAAACTTACAATGACCTCAATCTGCCATGGAATATGAGCAGATGTTGTTCGGGTGATTCCGCGATTATGTTCCTCGATGCGTTCGCGAAAATCCTTGGTTGTGAATCCCACGTATGTCATTAGCGGGTTTTTGATACTTCGAAGAAGGTAGACGTGAAACATAGCGCGCAAGAATAGCCAATTCTGCGAAGCTTGCGAAGCAGAATGGCTGGGGAGGAAGGATTCGAACCTTCGAATGGCGGCTCCAAAGGCCGCTGCCTTACCACTTGGCGACTCCCCAATGCCGAAAGCAGCTTACCAGAATCTGAAAGTCAAAAACCTGATCTGCGATTGAGCGATAAAGTTGATACAATCGTGAATGTATGAAGGCGAAAGCTTCAGAGCAGTTCATCGACCTCACCCACACTCTTTCTTCCGATATCCCCAGTTGGGATGGTGGGTGTTGTTTCTCGCTTCATATCGAATCCGATTACAAGGACTGTACCGCTCCGAATCTCTTCCGAACGCAGAAGATAGAAGCGATGGCAGGAGCAGGAACGCACATGGACGCTCCAGCTCACTGTTTTGAGGGAAGTACGACCATTGATGCTCTGGAACTGAAGAACCTATCGACGGCATGCGTCGTTATTCGTGTGGATAATGAAGCAACGGAGAGCTACAGAGTGATGCCCGAGAGAATCACGAGATTCGAAAAAGAACATGGGAATATACAGCCGGACACGTTCGTGATTTTCTACACGGGCTGGAGCAAATATTGGAATACTCCTAAGAAATATCGCAATGACCTCGCATTTCCGAGCGTCCACGAAGACACGGCAAGGTTACTGCTGGAAAGAAACATTGCAGGCATTGGAATCGATACACTTTCCCCGGATGCTCTGGGAAAGGATTTTCCTGTTCACCGAATCATTCTTGGAGCAGGCAAATACATTGTGGAGAACATCGCCAACGCGCAAAATGTTCCGCCGACTGGAGCGAAAATACTGGTCATGCCTATGAAGATCAAAGACGGAACCGAAGCGCCAATCAGACTGATTGCCGTGGTTTCGTACACTGGGCAGCAACACCTGCACCTGTCCGTTTAGCCTTTACGGCATTTTTTTTCAATATGTGTAAGAATACCAATACAGAGGTGTCTTCTTTCTATCGCCCGAAAACCCCCTCTTCAAAGTAGATATGAGTAAAAAAACCAGTATTTCCGCCTCCCATGCCATAGCTCTCAAGCTGAAAGTATTGGCTAGGGAAAAAGAGAATGTCCGGCGCAAACTGGTTATCACGGCAGAAAAACTCCGTGTGAAAGCCAAGCAACTCGCGGTGACCGCCAAAGAAAAAGAGACTGTTCGGCGCAAGTTGGTGGTGACTGCCAAGGAAAAAGAGGATGTGCGGCGCAAGCTGGTTATCACAGCGGACGAACTCAAAATGTCACGCAAAACGCTCGAGAAGAATGTCCTTGAACGCACGAAAGCCCTTGAGCAGATTAGAGCGAAAGACGAGGCGATTCTGGCAAGTATCGGCGATGGACTGGTGGCAACGGATAAAAACGGACGGATTCTGCTCGTGAACAAGGCATTTGAGAGACTCCTGGGCTGGAAGGAAGCAGAAACACAGGGAAAGTTTCTGTCCAAGGTGCTGCCAATGATGGACTCCAGTGGGAAGATTATCGCGGAATCAGACAGTTTAGTCACAAAGGCTCTCAAGGAACGCTCGACGTCCACCAGTACGAGCACTGTCTACTACAAGCGGAAAGACGGATCATCGTTCCCCGTTGCGATAACGGTTGCTCCTATCTTCATCGGTGACAAGCTGATTGGCGCAGTGAAAGTATTTCGGGATATTACCAAAGAAAAAGAAATTGAAAAAGCGAGATCGGAATTCATGTCCATCGCGTCCCACCAGCTTCGGACGCCTCTCACGGCAATCCGATGGGTGCTCTCGAATCTCAAGAGACAAAATCTGCCCGAGGAACAGAGGAATCTGGTGCACACCGCGCACGAAACATCCACACACATGGCCGTGACGATTAAGAGAATGCTGATGATCTCCCATCTGGAAGAAGGTGGCATGGAACCAGACATCACGCAGGTCGACCTGCAGGCATTGCTGGATAAGGTCTCCCGCCTCCATGATGCGCATCGGACGAGGAACGGGCTGGAACTTGTCGTCCAATGCTCTTTGGATCTGCACGTACGCACGGATGAGCAGCTGCTCATGGAAATTCTGGATAACCTCCTCAGCAACGCCTACAACTACACACCGAGAGGCGGGAAGGTGACCCTGAGAGCTGCAAAAGAACGAGGCATGATCCGTATCGATGTTGCGGATACGGGCTACGGCATCCCGCAGGCAGAGCAACAGAAAATCCCGAAGAAGTTCTTCCGCGCCTCGAATATCGCCAGCCCTGCGGCAGCAGGCACCGGTATCGGCTTGTATATGGTGTATAATATTGTGCGGTTGATCGGCGGGACAATCTCGTTTGTCTCGAAGGAGAACAAGGGCACCACATTCACGCTTCTATTTCCTTCCTCACTTGTATGAGCAAACACGTCCTCATTGCCGAAGACGACACTCTCCTTGCAGATATGATGGGGAAAATTCTGAGCAAGAACAACGTACGCGTCACGATCACCTATAACGGGCAGGAAACGATAGAAGCTCTGGAGAAGGAAAAGCCGGATGTCCTGCTTCTCGACGTCCTCATGCCGGTGCTGGATGGGCACCATGTGTTGAAGGTCATGAAGGAGAAAAAGTTGGATTGCCCTATCATCGTGCTGACCAATCTCAACGATGCAATGACGAGGAAGCAATGCAGGGAGATGCAGGTGAAAGAGTATTTCGTGAAGAACGACATGGACGATGATTTCCTCTGGCCCGCGGTTGAGAAGTATCTGCAGTAGACCGCTGATCGCTTCCCAGCAAAAACAAACACGGCATCTTCACTTTTCTGGTTTCCTCCTTCCCCCAACCTCTATGAGCGAACAACAAAAACATGTGCTCATTGCCGAAGATGAAGCATTCCTGCTCAGCATGATGCGGAGCATCCTCAATCAGCACGGTGTTCGCGTGAGCACTGCGCAGAATGGACAGGAAGCCATCGACATCATCATCAAAGACCCCCCTGACCTGCTTCTGCTCGATCTGCTGATGCCGCATGTCGACGGCTTTGCCGTTTTGCAGCATAGGAAAGACAAGAAAATGAAATTTCCTGTCGTTGTCTGTTCCAACCTCAGCGACAAGGCAAACATAGAAAAATGTGAAGAGTTTAACGTGAACGAATACCTGATCAAAAGCGATATGGATGACGATCAGATTTGGATTATTGCGGAAAAATATCTACGATAATAATTGCGCGTCACTCATCCATGCTACATTTGACGCATGCACAGACTCGTCGCTCTCATCCTCTGTGCGGTTGTGGTTTCGAGCGCTTCCGCAGCAGTTCCTGTAAACATCGGCAATACAGGACCGAGAATTTCACCGCTTATGCAGCGCGTTGCGATGAGGAAAAGCATACGGTTACGCCGCTCGCAAAGACCCGGGCCTTTGATGATCGTTCCCCGGCCGCTTTCGCGCTCATCGTCGTCGTACTCCTATACCGGCACGCCTGTGCGCGGAGTGCTGCAGATCGATCAGCGTGCGACAGGGACGGCACAGAATGCGGCGGGGACACAGTTTGTGACGCTCTTGAGCTTTGATGCCAGTGCGGTAAATGAAGATGTCATCTTCTCCACCGTCAAATTCCATGCCGAGCAGGGAAACCTTACCTCCGCAAATGAGTACACGCTGTTCGCCGTTGCCAAAACCGGGCAACTGACGAAGGTTGCAACGGCTGCGGCGAGTAGCAATGCACTCGTGTTCACGAATCTAAAGTTCACAATCCATAACGGCCAAACGCAGCGATTTGTTCTGCAGGGGAAGGTGCTCGCAAATGGATCCTCGCTCGCACTCGCATTTCAAACAAGCGATCCCCTCTTCGTACAGGCACAGGGGCTTACATACGGACGGGATCTTGCGCCCGGCATTCAGGTGGACGGTATCCCCTGCACTGGTCGCTACGTCTGCAGAATCATCGTACACACGAAGGCGAGCCGATCAGTCACGGTGAACTCCGTCGGCAACCTGTACGTGACGACCGATTCCGTACCCTCCACCAGTCATCAGCTACTCCTCGGTACCACCTCCGATGCAATCTTCCGTCTGAAGTTCCATGCGACGGAGGAAGATGTTGCCGTTACGTATGTGGCCATCAACGGAATGGATGACTCGATCTCCGGACTCGAACTGTTCACAGAAGGATCATCTGCTCCATTTTCGACTGCGACAGAGCTCCAATGTGATACCGTCGTGAGCGGACAAGTATGCGCCAGGCTTTCCAGCGGCCTTTTCACCGTAACGCAATCGGGTGAGGTACGAATATTGGCAAGAGCCCTTCTGAAAGCCAAAAACGAGGGTGGTGTTTCCGGGGAAACCGTCACGCCTTCTCTTTCGAGCGCTGTTACGGCTGCAGTCGCCGTGAAGGCTGAGGGCCGCAGTTCCGGCAAGCTCCTCAGTCAGAATAACGGAGACAGCACAGCAGACGGAGAAATTTTCATCGGTCGGCAGTCACCGGGAGCAAACACGATGATCACGGGAGTCACGCACGATACCGTCGCCGCGAAGTTCGCTGCCATCGAGAATGCGAATCCTGATCCCGATCTCACCCTTGTTCCCCTCGGCCTCTCCTCGTTTGGAATTTTTCGTTTTCGGACAATGCCGAGTGGCAGCAATAACTCAGTCGTGCTCACGAAGCTCGTCTTCACCGTAAACGCGACCAATGTGATTATAGAAAGTTCCAGTGTGACTCTCGTGAACACCGCAAATACCAGCATCGCTGCATCGTGCACGACGTCTGGGACAACCGGGGTAGTCACGGTCACCTGTGATCAGCTGGAAACGACCGCCATCAGTACAACGATTGATCCGGGCGGTTCCATAACGCTGGCTCTGCGGGGCACTATTTCCAGAGGCACAGAGAGCGGGACCAGCTACCTGCAGGCAACGCTTGGGCAGCTGGGAAACAGAGCGAGTCCGGGAACGGTGGAATGGACGGACGGCTTCACGTCGTTTGATTGGGTGGATCTGCCCGTCACGCAGGTGAAGTCAACGCAGTATCGATTGTAGTGGCAGCGACGGCGCGATATCACTGCCATACGATGACAGGAGGAAATTTTCACGGGAGCCGAGAGGTGCGTCCTTGAGGAGAGTCCGCAGATGCTTGAGTCCCCGGAAGATTCGGACAGAAATCGTATTGGACGACTCGCCTGTCATCGTCGCAATCTCCGCAGGAAGAAATCCCCGGATAAAACGATTCTGCAACACGTGCCTGTATGTGCTTGGCATCTCTGCAAGCTTCTGGAGCGGTCGTTCGCAGTCCAATTCGCTGAACGTGTGATGCCATGGGTCGATTGCAGGTTCGAATCCCGTCTCCAGCAGCTGATCGAGCGATGCTTCTTTCTTCCTGCGGACATGATTGAGAAAAAGATTATGCGCGATGCAGTACAGGAACGCGCGAACATGCACGATTTCCTCCTTACGCTGGAGACACTGGCAGAAACGGAGAAATACATCCTGCATGAGATCTTTGGCGATTTCGCGGTCTCGACACTTCCAATAGCAATAGCGAAAGATGGCCTCATGGTAGAGGTCATAGATATCGGTGAAATCGTCAATCATGGGAGGAAGTTGCGCTTGTGCGACATGTGCGACGACAGGGATGGCACTCTGACTCAGGTTCTTCGTGACTGTAAGAGTATTGCTCATAAGATCGAGGGTGATAGAAAGAAAGTGAGAACGCTTTATGCCCGATTCATTGTCCGTCGCACCGCGGATTGCATTGCCAAAGAGC
Organism: uncultured Candidatus Peribacteria bacterium; assembly: GCA_964449445.1. Taxonomy (GTDB): domain Bacteria; phylum Patescibacteriota; class Gracilibacteria; order Peribacterales; family Peribacteraceae; genus JABFSS01. The sequence continues at coordinate 121,555 of CAYUZT010000003.1, forward strand.
CGTGCGCTCCCGGGAAGGTTTTCTGATGAATCGCGGGGAACCACGATTGCAGAACGCCGGAGAACCGCCGTGCGTTGCGAAAGGAAGGATGGTAGGAACGGTAGATGCTCATACGAGAGTGGGTGGAAGGAAGCACCACAATGGTCGCATGCGATTTTTCCGCAAGCGTATGCGAATACACGAAGTCGCCGGGATGAGACGCTCCTAGCACTGCTCTGGACTGACCGTCACAGAGACACTGTTAGCAATCCGCAATTGGCTCTCCCTGCGACTTCAGCAACCAGCTCGTGAGGAAATTCATGGGCATAAGCTCGATGATTTTCAGTGCCTGTAGATCTGGATCAAGCGACCTGTTGTTGTACTTCCACTCCAGTTCCTTCAGGCACAAACCCGTTTTCCGTTTCCAGATTCCATGGTGGAAACGTGCCCGCTCCGAAATCCACGTCCACATCTGCTCCGCGCCGTCCTTCGGTTGCTTCTCCTCTGCAAAGCGATGGAACTTGCCGCAGCAAATAAAGCCTGCGTAGCCTTCGCGGCGGTCAGGGGCTTCCTCCCGGGAACCAAACATTTGGAAATGCAGCACCGCTTCCTCGTCCTTCAATGGATCAATGTAGACTTCACCGCTTTCGCGAAGCTGCACCCCAAATACGGGCGCCTTTCCCTCCGCATCGCTTGCACGGATACGGCCCTTGCACCATCTGCAACGGGATTTGTCGTGCGACCCTTGGGTGTTTCCCTTGTACGCGGAGAGGAGCGGGAGTTTGTCCTGCGGCACGCTCTTCTCAGCAATAAGCTTGCGAAAGTGATCGTAGAAGACAGCGACCAGCCGGTAACGATGGCGCGTAATCTGCGCCGTTCTGCGTGACGAAAAATCGAGACAGAAGCAGAGGAGAATCTCGGCGCACTGCTGGAGCTTGTTCTCTTCTGTCACTTTGTGGATGCGGAATTTCTTGCCGCATGTTGTGCATTTTCTGCGTCCGTCCCCGAGCGTGTTGAGCTTCGTTCGTATGCTGCAATACGGGCAAATTAAATGCCGAGAAGCGTCGCTCTGTGTGGGACGCACCTTCTCTTTAAGGTGCGGTAGCAGTGTATCTGCGTTGATTATCATTTGTAGAAGCGGAAAAGTCACGACTGCGAACCATCATTGTAGTCCTTTCCAGGGGGAAAAGGTGGGAAACACACATGCTATCGACAAAATTTCATGATGTTGTGTATCAGTCATCCTTTGCAGAATATGCCGTCATGGACTGTCCACTGAGACCCCTTTGCCAAACGTGCATTACAGAAGAAACGGTATTTCCAACACGTTTCAACTCCTCGTTTTGAGCAAATCCCGAATCTCGGTGAGGAGCTTCACCTCTGCAACCTCCACCGGCTTGGCCGGTTCGGGCTTCTTCTGGAAGCGGTTAATCTGTTTGACCACAAGGAAGATACACAAGGCAACGATAATGAAGTCGATGACTGCTTGGATGAACATGCCATATTTGATCGTCGCTTCGCCCACCTGGACCGCAAGCGTGGAAAAATCGAGCTTGCCCAGGAGAATGCCGATGGAAGGCATCAAAATATCGCCGACGAGCGACGAGACAATTTTGCCGAAAGCCGCGCCGATGATCACGCCAATGGCAAGATCCATCACATTGCCTTTCATCGCGAAGTCGCGGAATTCTTTAAGGACGGACATACGGAAGGAGGAAAGATTGAAATATGCTACTCCTTATTTCTTGGCAACAGCAAGATGGAAAGTCAGATAATGGTGTGAGAAATTTCCTTCCTGCTCTTCAGTGGTATACAAGGTCTGCATGGGAATCGCCCGAAACGTCGGTACGGCCATAGGCCTTTCCGCATCGGCGTTGCTCGCAGTGCAAGCCCCAGATGCGCAGGAAGCACAGAAGCAACCATCGAAAGAAACCATCGCCCTTATCCAACAACTCGGTGACCTTGAATTTGTCATACGCGAAAAGGCTTTCGATGCGCTCAGTAAGAAGGCGAAAATCGATTGGAGTGTCGTTGTTGCATTGCAGGAAGCATCCGAAGGACCGAAAAAGAGTACGGATGCGGAAATTGCCGGCCGTGCGAAACAGATCTTCGACGAAGAGTTCGATGCGCAGGCAGCAATTCACTTTCCCCAGCCTCAACAATACCCACGCATCCGTGGCCCCCGACCCAAGATGAAAATGCCTCCGGGAATGATGCCCCAGCCGTGGAAGGGAGATGACAAAGAATTCATCAAGTTCTTTCACGACCAGGTCAAAGATCTCGAGGGCATCAACTGGCCGGAACCCCGCGATAGAGCCGCCGCTAAAAATGCTCTCGACCGCTTTGCGCGTAAAGCATTTGAAGATGCTCTGCGCCAACCAATGTACACACCGAATATTCTCGAATGGTCTCGGACACACAGTGATTTAGTGGATGAGTGGAAGAGTCAGGAAAAGGAAATGACCAAGCTCGAAGTTCTGCAGGAAGCGGTGGGCGAGGTATTCGGGAACTTTCAGTGGAGATGGTGGAAGAATTAAGAAAGAGGAGTTTCTGCGAAGCAGAGGCAATGCTGACCGTAATGTGCTCGCAACTGGACTGTACATGGAGAACAATTTCAGTAGAGTACGGGACGTCATTCCCCTCTCTTCATGAAAAAGCTTCTCCCCCTTTCCTTCGCTGTTCTTGCTCTCGCGCTGCTTGCCGCATGCAGAGGGCCAAATACCGCAAGTGTTCTCGATACTGATGTCGAAACAGATGAGCAGGCAGCCGCGGACGCCGCAGCAGTCGCCATGGCAGAAGGCAGAGTAGTCGATATGACCCTGGGCGCAGAATGCTCTCCAAATGTCCTTAATCTTAAAAAAGGCGAGAACGTCGTTCTGCGCTTGAAGTCCGATTCCGGTACCCATGCCTTCATCAGCAGTGAACTCGCTCTCAACATCTCGATCGCGCAAGGCGAGACGAAGGCGTTCAATATTCCGACATCGACCGACGGCACCTTCACGATACTGTGTGGAACGTCTGCACCGACCTATGATGATATGACCGCACAGATTGTTATTGAGTAAAAAAGCAGGAAAAACCTCTGGTATCAGGGTTAATCAACAGAGCGATTAGCCCTATTTGATGAGCAAAATGGGCAATTGACAGAAAAGTGAAAGTGATACTGGACAACTTCATTATTAAGTTGTATAAATTGCCCCTTTTGCATTCTCCCATCCTCACTATGCGCACGTCCGCATGTTCACGCACACTCAGTTCGATCGCTGTCCTCGCAGTGCTCATGGCATCGGGAAGCATTGCGCTCCCGATTGATACCGCATTCGCCCAGCTGAATCGTCAGTGCCAGGACGGGCTCGATAACGACAATGACGGCGCCGCGGATTACCCGAATGATTTCGGCTGCATCTCTGCCGACGACAACGACGAGCTGTATACGAAGTCACAGTGCCAGGATGGATACGACAACGACCTCGACGGACAGACCGACCTCAATGATCCCAGCTGCACCGACCGACAGGACAATGACGAAAGCAGTCTCCCGGGCCGGCCGCAATGCCGTGACGGCATCGATAACGATAGTGACGGCACCGCCGATTACCCGAACGACTTCAGCTGCTCTTCCGCCGATGACGCCGACGAAGGCTGGCCACGCGCCCAGTGTCAGGACGGTTACGATAACGATGCGGATGGCCTCATCGATTTCCCCCAGGATCCGGCCTGCACGGGTGTCCAGGATAATGATGAAAAAGTGTTTTCCACGAACTTCACGAACTGCAGTGACGGCATCGATAACGACGGGGACGGAGCAATCGACTACCCGAATGACGCAAGCTGCGCTTCCCCCAACGCTATCGATGAGCGCTATCCCGTCCTTGCATGCCAGGACGGCATCGATAACGACCGGGACGGCAAAACCGATTACCCCAACGACCTCGGCTGCACGGGCGCGCAGGATTCGACCGAAGAGGATGCTTCCCGCCGTACGTCGCAGTGTGGCGATGGCGTCGATAACGACGGCGACGGTGCTGCAGACTTCCCGTTCGATTACAGCTGTTCCTCAGTAGAGGACTCGGACGAAACGAAGCCAGAGGCGGAATGCGAGGACAAAAAAGACAATGACGGCGACGGCTTTTCCGATTATCCCGAAGATCCCGGGTGCATCAGCACGCAGGATAACGACGAAGGCAACGCCACCAGCATGTCGCAGTGCCGCGACGGCATCGATAACGACGGGGACGGAGCCGTGGACTATCCCAACGATTTCGGTTGCGCGAGCGGAGACGACACCGACGAAGTCTTTCCGAAGTCCAAGTGTCAGGACGGACACGATAACGACAACGACGGACTGGTCGATTTCCCGCAGGATTCCGGCTGCGAGAACCCGCAGGACAATAACGAAAAGAATGTCGGCAAGGTCACGCTCGTCCTGACGGCGAATCCCGATCCGCTGGCAGCAGGAGACGAAATTCGCTATTCCTTGGTATTCCGCAACAACGGGAATGCGGCCCAGACAGACCTGCGCGTTCAGCAAAACCTTCCCGCAGGCCTGACGTTCCTCTCCGCAACCGAAGGGGGCTATAACCGTTATGACGGTATTATTCTGTGGGCGCGCATCACCGTTCCCGCCTATTCCACGAAGACGCTCACCTTGAGTGCGCGCGCTGACCCAGGACTCACTCCGGGAAAGAAGCTCCAGACGCTCGTGTATGTGAACGACACGGTCATGGCCGAATACACCAGCACGGTGAAATCGCAGCCACAGGGGGCCTTCCTGCAGACTCCGGGAAACTTCACGCCACCCTACCCCGTTCCCGAGGGAGGTGTATATGTGCCCCAGTACGACAATCCATCACAGCCGTATAACGCCTATTCACCGGTTCAGGACACCCAGTCCTATGGAATGGCAGAGGCAGCGTCGTACGACCCGTACGCAGGAGAAACCCCGCTGCTCCCCGTAACCGGAATCGAAGATTTCACCCGTCCTCTGGAAGACCTGACCCGTTTCCTCCGTCCGGTGTCATCCAATTCTCCCGGACTGCCGGGAGCGATGTGGGCCCTGGTGACCGTCATTGGCATGCTGACAGGCGGAGTCCTGAGTAAGAAATATTTTGTGTGATCCACGTCTTCCCTTTCTTTGTATGAGCTCTATCACTGGATCATCCTCGGCGCGCTCCCTCCCGGGGACGATGCTGCTCGCCTCACTGGCGGTGATCACAGCCGCGGGCGTCATGGGAACTGCTCATGCAGAATCCGGAATTCTCGTCACGGTGACGTCGTCTTCTTCCAGCGCCCAGGCTTCCTCCGCAAGCAGTGATTCCGTTACTGAGGACGATACCGAAGAAGTCGCGAACATCAACAACAACGTAAATACGCAAACCGTCACGGTGACCTCCGGACAGCCCACGATTACCATCGGCGCTCCGACTATCAACGTCACGACAGAAGCCGCTGCCGTCACGGCAACAGCAACAGCATCTCCGCTGCTCAACGGAACAGCCGGCGCAGCGCAGTATCCTCCGTTCCCTCCGTATCCCACCTACCCCCCGTATCCTTTTGCCCTTCCTCCGCAGGTGTTTCCCATTCCCCCGCCGCCTCCCGTCATCGCACAACCCTCTATCCCCGCCCCGGAGCCGTTACCGCCATTCATTCAGCCGCTTCCCGTCACGGGAATTGAAGATTTCACGGGCCCTTTGGAAGATGTCCGTCGTTTTCTGAGGCCATTTTCTTCCTCGGGATCATCGGTCCCGGGTGCCGGTCTTTGGACACTTATTGCTTGCCTCGGCCTCAGTATGGGAGGAATCCTGGGAAAGAAGTATCTCTCCTAATCCTTCCTCCTCTCTTTCCCTCCCATCTTCTCCGTTTCCATTCCCCTCCGTCCCATGAAAAAGCGTTTCTCTCTCCTTACGGCCGTTCTCCTTCTCTCGGGACTTCTCCCTGGATTCGATGTCTTGGGAGCCGGCACCGCGGACCTCTGGATCAAGATGACACTGCCGCCACAGCTTGAACCGTTCAGTGATCCGGACGTTCCGCAGGAAATCACCGTGATGAACGTCGGTTCGGAGACGGTTCCGGGAGCGACGGTCACCGAGATCATCCCTCCTGGACTGTCGTTTTTTCCCGCTGTCTCGCCCTCCTACTGTTTGGCGAGCGCAGGGGTTGTCACCTGCACTCTGCCCTCGCTTGCTCCCGGACAATTCACGACGTTCATGTTGTACCTGCTCGCACCCCGAAACATGACGTGCCCGTCGACGCTCACAAAGACCGTGACGGTCACAACCGTCGGGATCATCGACGTGAATTTGAGCAATAACACATCGACCGCGAGTGCGCTCATCACCTGCCCCGTGAGCTCTTCTTCCTCCAGCAGTTCGCAGCCTCCTCTCGCAAAATGTCGGGACGGCATCGACAACGACGGTGATGGACTGATCGACTTCCCGGCTGACCCCGGATGCTCCAGCCTGCAGGACAATAGCGAATTGAACGGTACCGGGGGCTCCAACAACCAGAACAACAACGTGAATACACAGAACGTCACCGTCACAACGGCCGGGCAGACCATCACTATCCCATCGCCCAACATCAATGTGACAACGACGGCACCCGCCGTGAACGCCACGGCAACGGCTTCTCCATCGTCGACATTCGGTAACCCGGCAGGAGGAGGTTTCGGCCAGTATCCTCCTTATCCCCCGTACCCTCCCTATCCTCAGTACTCACCGTACCCGCAGTATCCGACTCCGTTCTCTGCGTATCCGTCGTACGCTCTCGGGAATCAGTATCCATCGTACATTCAGAACAATCAGTACCCGTCGTACATTCCGTACGGCCAGTACCCGCAGTATGGGCAGCCCTACTCACCCGCGTACTTCCCCTATCTGTCGACGAACGCCTATTTGAATGCCGCGCAATGCAGCGACGGTATCGATAACGACAACGATGGCGCTGTCGATTACCCGCGTGATCTGGGCTGCGTGAGTCCTCAGGATAACAATGAAATCAACGACTACTTCTATGGAAACGCATCTGCCCCCCAGTGCCGCGATGGCATCGATAATGACCGGGACGGCACCGTGGACTACCCGAGGGATCTCAGCTGCAGTTCTCCCAATGACAATGATGAGAAGTACCCGCTCCCGCATTGCTCCGACGGTATTGATAACGACGGGGACCGGCTCTTCGACTATCCGCGGGATCCGGGTTGTGTGAACCCCCGGGACAACAACGAAAGCCGACGCTGAATCAGCATCCTGCTCGAAAGGCCACCAGTGACAATCTGGAGGCCTTTTTGGCTATTTGAGCACTAAAACAGTGAAGAAAATGGTACTAGACAAGATCATTTTTCCATGTTATAAATTACCCCTTTTGTTTTCTCCAATCCCTCCCCTATGCGTACGTCCGCATTCCACCGGTTCCTGAGTACGCTAGTCGCTCTCGCGCTCCTCATGCCACTGGGAGGGTCTCTGTTGACCATCGAGACTGCCTCGGCAAGCCACTCGCAGTGCAGTGACGGAGTGGATAATGACGATGACCGGAGAATTGACTACCCGACCGATAGCGATTGCACGTCGATCGATGATAACAGCGAAGACATCGATAACGGCGTCTTCGTCACGGTCACGGATAACCGCGACCAGGTCGCCCCCGGCGACGCCATCACGTACATCATCGCGCTCAAGCAGCAGCGCGACGCGGTGAAACTGGTGAATGTCGCGCTCCATGTCCCGTCGCAGAATTCCATCGTCTCCACGAGCGATGACGGCACGATCCGCGATGGAAGCGTTCTCTGGCACAAAGTCGCCGTCTTCAAGAACAACATCCGCCGCCTCACCGTGCACGTGGTCACGAGTCCGTACGTAGAGCCGGGACAGCTTTTGGTCGCGCGGGTTACGGCCGACGGTAGCCAGGCAAGCGATACCACGATGGTTGAGGGAGGACGCGCAATCCCCTATGTGCAGAACCAGTTGGAAGTCTCCATTGACGATCATCGCGAGAGCGCGCAGCCCGGCGATATCCTCGAGTACCTCGTGACGGTGCGCAATCCCGGGGACACCCGCACGGCGGTCCATGTTCGCGTGAAGATTCCGTCTGCCCTCCGCGTGATTGATGCACGAGGTGCGGACTTCCTGGGCAGCGACATCGTCTGGCAGAACATCACGGTGAATCCCGGCCAGGAACGCACGTTCGTCTTCCGGGCATCCGTCGACACGCGCCTTCCGCAGCACTTCCCGATCCAGGTTGTGGCGAGAGCGGGGAACGTGATCGCCTACGACCGCACCGTCACCGGCGGCGGCTCGGGCCCGTACGCGCTCTTCTCGTCCATCACCGATAACCGCGATACGGCGGAGCGGGGCGATCTGCTCACCTATGTGATCCACGTCGATAACACCTCGGGCTCTCTGGATCCCAATGCGAGCATCTCCGCAGGCCTGCCCATCCACAGCGAATTCGTCTCCGCGACCGAAGGCGGCACGTGGGATGGCACAAACGTCCGGTGGCTCCACACGACGATTGCACCCAATGGCAGCCGGGACCTGGAATTCACGGTCCGTGTCCGCACCGACGCTCCCGACGGCACGCTCCTGAGGGCCTCGGCCCGGGTGCGGGGCTTCGTCACGAGCGACATCACGCAGGTGGGAGGGTATTACTCGGGCTACCGGGAGCAGCCGTACGATAGCCAGTCTCTGAGCGTCGAAAAGCGAGTCGATCGTCCGTATGCGTCTGCGGGCAGTTCGGTCACCTACACGATCACCGTTCGGAACATGCTCGACCGGGAGTTGATCGGCATCGACGTGAACGATGCCTACGATGCAGCAGTCTTGAGAATCACCGATCCCGGCTCCGGCAGTGTACGCAACGGCAGGATCTTCTGGATCCTGGATGCCCTCTCGCCCGGTGAAGTCCGCACGTTCACCTACACCGGAAGACTGACACAGTCTCTTCGCTCCGATGCAGGTGTCCTCAATACCGCCCGCGCATACATTGGCGCGAGCGATGTCGGCTACGTTCCGACGGGTGGGTATTACGATGACAGAACGACATTCGACCACTATCTGCTTCCCGTCACGGGCGTCGGCGACTTCTTCGCTCCGCTCGAAAATACCGCTCAATTTTTGTCACCTATTCGTTCTGCAACAGAAGGAAATGGCCTGCCCGCATTGCTTTGGCTGGGACTGATTGCCGTGGGACTTGCCGCAGGAATGTTCTTGGGAAAGAAGATCAGGGCCTAAAAGTAATTCAATGAAGTCGAAGAGGTCGAGGAATCACACTCCTCGATTTCTTTGATTTCTTCTCTTTCCTCGATTTCCTACTCCTCCACTTTCTCCATCACAAACTTCGTCACTAGCTCCGGCAGCATTTTGAGGACCTCTTCGATCTTCTTCTTCTCGTCCGCCGGCGGAGTACTGAGCACCCACGTCGCGAGCTCTTCTCCCTTCGGCTGCGTTCCGCCAATGCCGATGCGCAGTCGCGGGAATTCTTCGCCCAATGTGACGACAATGGAACGCAGGCCGTTATGCGTTCCCGATCCGCCCTTCATCCGCAGCCGAACTTCGCCGAGCGGCAGGTCGATATCGTCGCAGAGCACCAGAACTTGTTCCCGCGGATTGAGCTTATAAAATTCAATAAGCTTTCGGATGCATTCGCCGGAGCGGTTCACGTACGTCGTCGGCTGGACGAGCAGTACGGGCACCGTGACGATTCTCGCCTCCTGCATGCGGCACAGGAACTTCTGCTGATCTTTCCAGTCCCCTTCTCCGAACTGCTCGGAGAGAACTTCAACAGCTTGAAAACCGATATTGTGGCGTGTCTTCAGGTACTCCTTGCCGGGATTGCCGAGGCCGACAATGAGCAGGTGCGGTTTCATCGCCGGGTCAGATGCGTGAGGAGGTGAATGTTGACCTGCGTGGCCGCGGACGCGCCTGCGGAGAGGGATTCTTTTCCTTCGTAACGTCCTTCTCGCGAACAGCAGGATCTTTGTTCTCTTTCGTGAGTTCGCCTTCCTGCATGCGCTGCGCGACAAAGGTGGAAATCAATTCCTCGACGTGCTTCGCATTCTTCAGATTTTTCGTATGGAGATAGGCTTCCATGTTCTTGAGAATCGTCGATTCCACAGCTCGCGGACGCGGAACATTCTCGAGCGAGACGGTGGATCCCGTGGAGATCTTCTCGATCGCGACCGTGCCGTAGCGCATCACTGTTCCGAGGATCCCGTGGATCTCGTAGCTGACGCCCTGGATGTCGCTGTAGAGGATGCGCGACGACTGCCGGTGAAACCACCCGAGCCATTCCAGATCGATGATGCCGTGATCGGTGATGATCCAGGCATCCAGATAGTAATCGAGGAAATTCCGCATCCACCACACGAGCGACGCGATGCCCCAGAGCGCCGCAACGATGACGGTGATCTGCGAGAAGCGGATGGCGAGCAGGAGATCGGCCAGGAGAAAAGAGACCGTTGGCCAGAGGAGAAATCGAAGGCCGAGCAGCCAGTGCTTGTGCACGATCATCGCGACGTGTTCGTCGTCCTCCAGGTGCTTTTTGAAGAGGAAACTATCGAGCATGGCCCTCAGTGTAGCGTTTCGGACAAAGCGCTGTACACCGCTCGAGGCGCTCCGTAGAATGCCCCGGATGAAGCTCCAAAAGCACGGATTCTGGTATCACCTCCTCGACGTTCTCTTCAATATCGTCGTGATCGTTGCGATCGTGGCGGCCATCCGCACATTCCTCGTCTCGCCGTTCCAGGTGGAGGGCAGTTCGATGATCGATACGCTCTACGACAAGGAGTACATCATCATCAATAAGTTCGCGTACCTTCTTGGGGAACCCTCGCGCGGGGACGTTGTGGTGTTCCGCCCTCCCAATGACCGGAAGAAGTACTACGTAAAACGCGTCATCGGCATGCCCGGCGATACCGTGACCATCAAGGACGGATTCGTGTTCGTCAAAACCCCCGGTGACGACGAGAGACACAAGCTGGAGGAAGCGGAGTACCTGAACTCGCGTAATCTGGGGAACACGTTCCGTCATCCTCCCAGCAGCGGCGACCGCACGGTGGTGACCTACGACGTTCCGGCAGGTCAGTACTTTCTGCTCGGAGACAACCGTCAGGGAAGCCTGGATTCCCGCAGTTTCACAGGTGACGGCGGCAAGCAAACACCCTTCGTTCAGGAGAGCGACATCAAGGGTCGCGTGTGGTTCATTGCGCTCCCGATCACGAAGATTCATGCGCTGGAAGAGCCGGAGTACGGGCTATAAAAAAAGAATCCGACGACTCCGAGGAATCCGAAGAGTCCGAGGTCCAGACGGAAAAGGAGAACGGTAACTTTTCCTCGTTTCACTATTTCCCACGCCAACTGGACCTTGGCATCTTCGGAATCTTTGGAGTCTTTTTTAACGTAAATTTCCCTTGCAGCAGTTCTGATTTCCTGTAACATAAGTACGGCCCCTGAGGGCTTTTTTCTTTAGTCTTTCGAACCATGGTCACCACTCTCACCACCTACCTTCGCGAAGCGATTCAGGAACTGGAACTCGTCCGGTGGCCGACTCGCCAGCAGGCGGTCCGGCTCTCCGTCGTCGTGCTGCTCTTCACGCTTGCGTCCGCAGCGGCGTTCGGGCTCGTGGATTTCCTCCTCAGTTCGCTCGTCAGTTTCTTGCTCTCCTTCGCCGTCTAATATGGGCAAACAGGATCCCCGGGCAGGACGGAATTGGTATGTCCTGCACACGTACTCCGGCTACGAAGACAGCGTCAAACAGGCGCTTGAGCAACGGGTGGAATCGCTCGGCATGCAGGATTACATTTTCTCGGTCATGGTCCCCAAGGAGAAGCAGCTCGTGTTCAAAAAGGGCGAGCCGGTGGAAGAGGAAAAAAAGTTGTTTCCCGGATACGTCCTGGTCGACATGATCGTGACGGATGAATCGTGGTACGTCGTCCGCAATACCCCCAATGTCACCGGTTTCGTCGGCTCCGGAAACATTCCCGTCGCTGTGAGCCCGGAAGAATTCGGCGTCATCGAGCGGCGCATCGGCGAAGAGCAAGCGAAGTTCAGGAGCGACTTCCAGGTAGGCGATCTGGTGATCATCATCGACGGGCCGTTCAAGAACTACGAAGGCTCCGTGCAGAGCGTGGATGTGAATAAAGGAAAGCTCAACGTTGCCGTCCTCATTTTCGATCGTGAGACGCCGGTTGAGTTGGACTTCACGCAGGTAAAAAAGAAATAGGACTCCGAGGATTCCAAAGATTCCAAGGACCAGTTGGAAAGGTCGTAATAAACTGCAGAAAATCTGCGATTCTCGGTATACATCTGGACCTTGGACTCTTCGGAATCTTTGGAATCTTTTGGATTGTTCTATCATACCCTCATGCCCGCTACCCGTATCATCATCTCCGGCCTCGTCCAGGGCGTCTTCTTCCGCGCACAAGCCAAAGAGCAGGCGGATGCACTCGGAATTACAGGCTGGGTGCGTAATAACAATGACGGCTCCGTGGAAATTCACGGCGAAGGATCTGACGATATGCTCAATAAGCTCACAGAATGGTGCCGCACGGGTCCGGAGAAAGCGGTCGTGAAGAATGTCACGGTAACGGTTCCATTGGAGCAGCACTCCCCGGCATTCGAGATCTGGTATTGATGACCTTCATCAGGAGCACACCGAGCGCCATCGCCTGCAGGACTTGGCCGACCGCGTATCCGAGAGGAAGACTGAACACGCCGAAGCGCCCTACAAACACCCATGCGATGGTAATCGCCACGGCAGCAGAGAGCGTCCCGATCACCGCGGGGATCAGCGTGTTTTTGAGCGAGTAGAAGCAGCGCAGCAGAAGATGCGTGGAACTCTCAAAAGGAATACTCAGCGCGTACAGGATTAAACTCATGCGGAACGCCGGATACCACATGCTCGTGTGCAGGTGAACAAGTTGCGCAGCCACCGGCGCAATCAGAATCAACACCAGTGCCGCGGGAATCGTCAGCAGGAGCATCATGGCCATCCCCTTCTCCATGTAGATGCGAAATCTGTTCATCTCCCCCCTCGCAGCGGCCTGTCCCAGGAGCGAGTACGCCGACTGGGCGAGCGCGATGCCCACCACTCCGACGACGACGCTCTGGAAATTGCGCGAGTACGCGTTAATGGTGATGGAACCGTTATCAAGACCCGAGGCGACGGTATCAAACAGCAGGAGCTGCAACTGCAGAGCGCCCAGTGCAAACATGCGCGGGAGCATGAGGATTCCCATGTGGTGGAGATCGGGATGCCAGAGCTTTTTCGGCAAGCGGAACCCCATGCGGAACACGACGGCTCCGCGAACGAGCACGTACACCACTGCCCCCAGGACCGTGCCGAGCATCGGGCCTTCGACTCCCACAAGCGGGGTCAGAAAGAGCGTTCCGATAATCGTCCCCGCGGTGTAGAGCACCGGCGTGAGGCCGTAGATCCAGTACTTCTGCTCGGTGATCAGCGCCTGGCCGAAGGAATTGCCGAAGACGAACAGGAAATTCGTCACAAGCGCCAAGCGGCCGAAGTGCACGTAGAGCGCAAGCTCTTCACCTGTAAATTGGACGAGATACGGGGCCACCCACGGGAGCGCGAGCCCCAGTGCGAGTCCGAGCACACCAAAGAACATGCTGCCGATCGCCATGGTGCCTCCCAGGACCTGCCACATCTGCGATGTTCTCCCATGCGCTTTGTGCGCCGCGAGCATCGGCACGAACACGGTCCCCAGAGCCGACATCACGCAGACCTGGAACAGAAGATCGCTTGGACGAAACGACGCGACGTACGCGTCCACAACACCCAGGCCCGGGAACGTGCGGGCGAGCAGATTATCGCGAACCAGACCCGCGAGTGACGCCGCAAACTGCGTTATAGCAAGGACGATTGCGCCTCCCATCAGGCGATGTTGGTGGAGGAATTGCGGAAGGCGCATCCAGGGCAGGATAGCTGAATGCTGATGCAGATTCCTCCATGAACTTGGGAGCGGGCATTCTGCCCGCGTGTCCGCAGGCAAGAATGCCTGCTGCTTTATCCGGACTTTGCCTTCGTGCACCTCTTTGCGTATCTTTCCTCCATAGAAGTCCCTGTTCTCCAGTTTTCGGCGATGAGCGACAGTGCCGTGAAGGAATCGCTCAAAAAATACTCGATTGGTTTGACGATCGAGGAAGCACGCAAGATCGAAACGCTGTTGGGACGCGCACCGACGGTTGTGGAAGCAGTTATATGGGGAATCCAGGGAAGCGAACACAGTAGCTACAAATCGTCCCGCAGGTTTCTAAAGATGTTTCCAACGACAGGAAAACACGTGATTCTCGGGCCGAAAGAAGATAGTGGAATCGTCGCACTCACGGACGGGCCGCCCGGCAAGCGCTGGGGCATTGTGGTCAGCCATGAATCGCACAATCACCCCTCGCAGATCGTCCCCTTTGAAGGAGCAGCAACGGGAGTCGGCGGAACCGTTCGCGATGTCGCGTGCATGGGCGCGCGGGTCGTCGGGTGCATGGATATGCTGCGACTGGGTGACCTCAAGACGGCGGAGACGCGCAGCATTGCGAAGGAAGTGATGCGCGGGATTGGAGGCTATGGAAATCCGCTCGGAGTTCCGAATCTCGGTGGTGATACGGTCTTCGACGCCGGGTTCAACAGTAACTGTCTGGTCAATGCTATTGCGATCGGGATCGTCCGGGAAGACGAGGTGATCCATAGCGAAGTGCCCGAGGAGGCGGCCCGCGAAGGATACGACCTGATCATTGTCGGAAAGCCGACGGACAGAAGCGGCTTCGGCGGTGCGGCGTTTGCGAGCGTGAGCATGGAGGAAGAGAAGAAGGAACAGAACAGCGGCGCAGTGCAGGAACCCAACCCCTTCCTGGAACGCCATTTGCTCGTCTCGACCTACGCGCTGTTCGACTGGCTCGCGGAGTCCAAAAACCTCCATCGCGTGAGCTTCAAGGATCTGGGCGCTGGAGGCGTCGTCTGCTCAACTGTGGAACAGGTGTCCGGACGCAACTTTGGTGCCGATGTGGAACTGGCGAGCGTCCACGTATCCATCCCCAATCTTCCTCCGGAAGTGATCGCCTGCGCCGAAACGCAGGAACGCTTCTGCTGGGCGGTGCATCCCTCACTCACGGGTCACATCCTGAAGCATTACAACGTCGACTGGGATCTCCCGAGCGTTGCAGAACACGCCCGCGCCAGCGTGGTCGGGAAGGTGAATGGTTCGGGAATCTATCACCTGACGCATAACGGCGTGACCGTCTGCAAAGCAAAGTCGCAGGACATCACGTCTGGGCTTCAATACACCAGACCGACGAAGTTGAACGAACCAAAACGAGAAGAGCCTCATATCAGTTGTGATCAAACTGGAGAGATACGAGTTAACGAGTTAACGAATCAACGAGTCTTCACTACAACGATCACTCAAATCTTCCGCTCGATGCTCGCTCACCCCAATCACGCCTCAAAATCCCGCGTCTTCCGCCACTACGACAAAACCGTCATCGGCAATACGATCGTCGAGGCCGGCGAAGCCGATGCATCGGTGATCATGCCCCTGAGAGACTTGCCCTCGTATCTCCCGGGAGGATCGCATCCTGATTGGAAGCTCTCCGCGAAAGAAGAAATTGTGGGAGCGGTCTTCGCGGCCGATGGGAATCCGCGCTACGGACGGATCTCTGCGTACTGGCAAGGAGTGCTTGCGGCCGTCGAATCCATGATGAACGTCGTGGCAACGGGAGCGACTCCGCGCGCACTCACCGATTGTCTCAATTACGGCAATCCCGAAATCCCCGGGCACCTCGCGGCTCTGGAAGCGGGCGTGAAGGGGATCAGTGATGCGGCACGCGCGATCACATTTGATGGAGAGGGTGTGCCCGTGATCTCCGGGAACGTCAGCCTCTACAATTCCCTTCCCGATGGGAATTCCATTCCCCCATCGGCGATTGTCTGCACCATCGGCGTGATTCCCGATGCGCGCAGAGGCCTCACCATGCAGGTGGAACACTCCGGGTCACGTCTTTTCCTCATTGGTGAGCGAAAAGATGAATGCGGCGGTTCCGCCTACTACGAAGTACTGGAACAGATGTGCGGAGCGGAGCGCGACGCATTGCTGGGATCATCGCTTCCAAAACCAGATTTCGCCGACGTGACCAAGCAGATGCAGCTCGTCATCAATGCGTGCGCGAAGGACCTTCTCCTGTCGTGTCATGACATCAGCGATGGCGGACTCCTCCTCGCACTCTTCGAAATGCTCCTCCCACGACGCAAGCTCGGCGGCACATTGGGGGTGGACATAGACCTCGCGTTGCTCACGAGTTCCCTGAGTGCCGACAAACTTCTGTTTTCACAAACGCCGGGATTCATCGTGGAGATCGCCCCCACTCACGTGCAGGCGTTCACAACACTAAGTGAAACGCATGACATGCAGGTAGCAGACATCGGAGCCGTGAACGGGGGTGGGAAACTCACGATCATGCATGGCAAACACTCAGTCCTCTCCGAGCATATCGTTGGTCTTCGAGAAACCTGGGAGCGCTCATTAACGGAAGTATTGGACAAACGTTGAAAAGTCGGGAGATTGAGACCCAAACCCTAGCCCCAACCCCAACCCCAACCCTATACTTCTCCCATGCCCACCACCCCCAAGTTCCTTTTCGTCGCGCTTGTCGCGGTTGCCTCTATCGTTGCGCTTCCCCTCCAGGCTCAGGAGGAGCAAGCCCCTCCGCCCGGGGGCACTATTTACGTCGAGCAGAAGAGCGAGATTGAAGCCTTCGGCAAATGGACGATGCTCCAACCAACGCATGAATCCTTCGATCGCACCGACACGAAGCTGAGCATGCCCAACATGGTCCCCGGCAAGTACACCTTCCAGACCGAATCCCCCAGTGGAACCAGCACGCACATCGATATTTTCCTGGGTGACGATATCATCGCGTCGTCCGAGACGCCGCAGATCAGTTTTGAACTCCTCGATAAGATGACAGTGAAGCTCGTTGTCACCTACACGCTCACGATCTTCGGAAAAGTGGGGGTGAATAGCGAGCCGGCGGGAATCCCGTACACGCTGCGAGGCCCGGATGAGATGATCAAAATAGGCGTAACGCCTGTGGAATATTCGCGACTGCCGATCGGGAACTACAGCGTCACCTTTCGGCCCGAGGGGTGCCCTCAGCCCCCTGCGCAATCCGGCCTTCTACAAAAGGAGGACCGTGTGAACTTCATGGTGAAACTCGTTTGCGGCTCTTTCCGCGCAGTAAAAGGCGAGAATGAAGCCGAGCACATTTCCGCGAAAGTGGGAGGGGAGAACGTCACGTTTACCGATGTTCCCGTCGATTCCTGGTTCGGTGCGTATGTTCTGACCGTCGCCAAGCGCGCCATCATGGCGGGGTATACCGAGAAGAGCGGAAAGCTCACGGGAAAATTCGGTCCCGGCGACCACGTGACCGTCGCGCAGCTGGCCAAGATCGCGCACACCGTGAACAAGATCAACGAAAACCTTGTAATGACCGCTCCGCTCAATCCCCGCGCCCGCGGCCAGTGGTTTACGCGCTATATCGCGTCTGCCGAGGAGCAGGGGTGGCTGGTCTTCGCCGATGGGACGGTTGATCCCAACCGGCCGGCAACGAGAGGCGAAGTGGTTATCACGCTGCTGCAGGTTTTCGATATACCCATGCACTGGCCCAAGGGGAATGTATTTACCGATGTCGAACGCAAGACTCCGTATTCCGGTGCCATCGAAACCGCTGCGGAGGAAGAAATCGTCACGGGCAGCACCGATGCAACCGGCAAATCAACGGGACTGTTCCATCCCACAGACTCCATCACGCGTGCGGAGATCGCAAAGATCCTGATTACCGTGTACGAGAAGTATCAGACGACCCGCTCGTCATCCTCTGCGCCAGATTCGTGATATCCCCCGCTCCCATGCACAGGAGCACATCGCCGGGCTTCAGAATCTGTTCCCGAAGCAGTCTCTCCGTGTCGGCGAGTGATTTCCCGTCCACGCATCGAACAGTGCTTCCTTTTTCAAGATCGCGCATGAACGCCGGGAGATCCACACGCTCCGTTTCAATGTCCTTCCGCGCTTCGTAGACGTTCGGGATGATCACCGTATCGACGCCGCGAAAACAGTGCGTGAATGCATCGTAGAACTTCAGTGTCCTGTCATGCGTATGCGGCTGGAACGCGCAGACAATGCGACGACCAGGATACTCTCCAATGATTGCATCGAGCGTCGCGCGGATTTCCCGCGGATGATGCGCGTAGTCGTCGATCACCGGAATGTCGCCGAGCATTCCCTTGAGCTCCAACCGTCGCCAGCTTCCGGCGTACCCACTGACTGCTGCCTGCGCTTGCTTGCCCGGTATCGCAAGAACATCTGCGAGTGCGAGAACCAACTGAGCGTTCTGTTGCATATGTGTTCCCGGTGTCTTGAGCGTGATGAGAGGGTACGCGTCTGCATCGATTACTTTCCTGCCGGCTACGTCAGCAACGGCTTTGCAGTCCGGATCGGACAGATGCGTGATCAGAACTCCATCCTTGGGCAGTTTCTGGATAAACGTCACGAATGCCGACCGGTACTCCTCCGATGAACCGAAGAAATCGAAATGATCGCCGTCGCAATTCGTCAGAAGGATGATGGATGGCGAGTACTGATGAAAGGAATTGCGGTATTCGCAGGCCTCCAGAAGAAAAACTCCTGCTTCTCTGCCTTTTCGCCAATTTCTCCCTTCCAATTCCTTAAGCTTGGTTCCAACAACCACGGTTGGCTCGCGGCCGCTGTGCATCAGCAACCGCGCGGCCATGCCGGTGGTGGACGATTTTCCATGTGTCCCGCAGACGGCAATCACCTGATCATGCCCGCGCGATAGATCTCCAAGCGCCTGCGGATACGACTGCTGCTGAATGCCCAATTCCTTCGCTCGTCGTCGCTCAGGAGCATCCACTGGAATCGCTTCGGAGTACACGAACAGATCGCAGTCCGCAGGAATCGACGCTCCCGATTGTTCCAGATGGACGGTAATGCCTTGGGACTGGAGATCCTCGATCAGAGCGCTTGCCGCCCTGTCGCTCCCCAGAACCTCATGACCTTCGGTTTTCTGGAGCGATGCGTAGGCGCTCAAGCCAATTCCGCCAATCCCTGAACAGTAAATCTTCACGTAACTATGCTATGGAAAGGAGGCAAGGGAGGCAAAGGAGTCAGGAGAGACAAAGGAGAATTTTTCTTTTGCCTCTTTTGCCTCTTTTGTCTCTTTTGACTCACATTCCCTCTCTCTATCCTGTCGCCATGCCCTATCGAGACCTTGAACCGATGAGCAAGCAACTCACGATCGTGGTGGGGCTCACGGTCGTTGGTTTCATGGCGTTCGGTCTGGCGCTCTCCTACTACCGAAACATCCTCTTCGATACGCACCTGCAGGAGATCGCCAAGCAGAACGATTTGCTGGAGCAGCGGATTGAGGAAGAGCAGGGCGACCTGGACTACTACCGCTCCGCCCAGTTCAAGGACAAGTATGCCAAGGAAACGCTCGGCCGCCTGAACCCCGGCGAGAAGGTCCTCATCATCACGCAGGAACCGTCGCCCGAGATCAGCGCATCCCCCGATGTGAGCTTCAGCGAACAACAGACCGCCGAGTTCGAAGAAACACTGCGTCAGATGCCGGTCTACCTCCACTGGAGGCTGTATCTTTTCGAACGGGATAAGATCGAAGAACTGAGAAGAGGAGTCTGAGATAAATGATCAAGTTTCAAGTATCAATCGCAAAGTAAATGTAATAGTTAAAAATTGTAAACTTACAACTTCCTTTGCGATTGATCATTGATCATTTTTTAGATGTTTAGATGGTTGCGGGGGCTGGATTTGAACCAGCGACCTCGAGGTTATGAGCCTCGCGAGCTACCAGGCTGCTCCACCCCGCGTCGTACAAGCTGATTCTGCAGGAGATTTCTTGCTCTTGCAAGAAAGGAAACGATCAGTACACTACTTCGGCTATGGCGCATAAAAAGGCAGGTGGGTCTACCACAAACGGCAGAGATAGTAGAGCGAAGCGCCGAGGCGTAAAGCGCTTCGGTGGGCAGACCGTGAATGCGGGAGAGATTCTCATCCGGCAGAAGGGCTACTGGTACTTCCCGGGAAAGAACACGCATGTGGGCAAGGACTGGACCATTCACGCGAACATCGCCGGTGTCGTCGGTTTTTCCCAGAAGCGCCGCACCAAGTTCAACGGCAATCGCGATCGCTGCACAGTGGTGTTTGTAGAACCTGTAGCAGCCGTAAAATAACGAAAAGCAAAGTATGTAGACGGTCCTCGGACTCTTTGGACTCCTCGGCTTCTTTAGTTTGGTCTATCATACCCTCATGGCTGAAATGGGCGGTCTCGAAATCGGCACACCAGGAGAAGGCGGCTCAGGAGCTCCTGAGCAACTGAGTGAAGAAGCCAAGCAGCGCTTTGCAGCGGCTGCGGCTGCGATGGCAGCAATCCAACGCGAGGAGAAACGCAGCAAGAAGCGCGATACGCGTGTTGCCCGTACTATCATCCAGTTCCTCAACGACGATCGCTTCGCGCACCTCTTCGTCCTCATTTCGCGGCTAGTGGCACGAGACTGTCCGTCGGTCTTCATCCTCGCGATCCTCTCCCTGATCAATGAGGATTGTCGCACGGTCGTAAAGGAGTACCTGGAGGAGGTGAAGCAGGAAATGAAGGATGCTTCAGCAGACATCGTGACGGATGACATGAACGTCATGGAAGGCGGATCGATTGATGCCAAGACCAATAGCATTCTGATTTCCTGGATCACGCGCATGCAGATGGTCATGGCACTCGAAGCGCAGAAGATTCTCGAAAAGCTCATGATCGATCAGCACAATATCGACGGAACGGTCTTACAGCTCACTACATTCATTCTTCAGGAGTTCTTCGCATCGGAATCCGGCGGACGCAGAAAAGCTCCATTCGAATCGTTGCAAGGACTCTCCGTGAGTATTCTCCAGACGGTCTTTGAGCCGTTCCTGGATCTCGTAGACCTGCCAAGTAAACGGGAGGAAGGAAAAGAAAATGACGAGTAAGAGGCAAAGGAGGCAAGAGAGATAAAAGAGGCAAGGGAGTTTTGTTTTCAGACCTCTTTTTCCTCCTTTGCCTCACTTGCCTCTCTTGTCTCCTTCAAAAAGGAAGTTCTGCAACGCCGTCTGCTTCACCCCATTCACTTCCGCGTACAACCTGACTCGATCCACTTTCATCTCAAACTCCACGTCATCAATCAGCTTCATGATCTTCTTCTTGTGCACAGCAAACTTCTGCGGATGTTTGATGCGTGCGAGCGTGATGTGAGGAGAAAATGACTCAATTGAGGGCCACGGGCAGCGCTTCTTGAGCCGCGCGAGTTCGTCGCTGAAGGGAATATCCAGATAGAGCACCCGATCCTCGCCTCGCGAGCCGAACGTGGAGACTCCCTGCACCTTGAGAGTGAAGGGAGAGGACGTATCGGCGATCTTCTTACTCTGCGGAATGATCTGGTAGTACTCAATCTCCATCACTTCTTTCCAGAATTGGAGCGTGAGGTGAGGTGACTGCGGGTTCTGGAAACGGAAGATGTTTTCGAATTCTTGCAGACGCGCTTGAAGTTCCTGAAATGCATTCTTCGCCTGACCTTCCAAGGGAATTGCAAGGAAGGCAGAGTGCAGCGGAAAATGAAGGTACATAATTACCGCTTCAGAACAGCCAAAAACGCTTCCTGACTCAGGTTCACTTTTCCCATCATTTTCATCCGCTTCTTCCCTTTCTTCTGCTTATCGAGGAGCTTGTTCTTCCGTGTCACGTCCCCTCCATACAAATACCCCGTCACATCTTTGCGCATAGCCTGAACGGTCTCGCGTGCGACAACCTTGCCGCCAATAGCTGCTTGGATCGCAATGGGGAACTGTGCTTTGGGGAGAACTTCTTTCAACTGTTTGCAGATGACGCTCCCCACATCGTGCGCTTCTGACCTATGCACGACGGTACTGAGAGCATCTGCAGGCTCACCCATCAGAAGCAAATCGAGTTTCACCAGATCTCCGGCGCGGTAGCCCAGGTGATCGTAACTCATGGATGCGTATCCGGAGGATGTTGATTTCAACTGGTCGAAGAAGTCGAGGACGATGCCTTGGAGCGGAACTTCAAAATCGAGAAGAGCCCTATCTGCATCCAAAAACTGCATGGCCTTATTGATGCCGCGACGATCCTGCACCAACTTCATGGACGCACCCACATCTTTCTCCCGACAGACGATTTCGAGTTTCACCCACGGCTCTCGAATCTCGTCGATGTACGTCGGATCGGGCATGTCCGCAGGGTTACTGATGCGGGCGGTATCCGGCTCGTCCGTTTTGAGCAGACTCGACCGCACGACTTCGCCGGGGTTCCGTGCTGTCAGTTTTACTTCGTAGAGCACGCTCGGAGCAGTCACAATCAGGTTGCAGCCGTACTCGCGCTCCAGACGTTCCTGCACGATATCGAGGTGAAGAAGACCGAGGAAGCCACAGCGAAAGCCGTTGCCGAGCGCCGAGTTTCGCTCATGCTCCCACTGCAATGCCGCATCATTGAGTGAGAGCTTCTCCAAACCCTCACGGAGATCGGGGTAATCATCCGCTTCGGAAGGGTATAAACCTGCGAACACCATCGGCTGGACGTGCGCGTAGCCCGGGAGCTGCGAGAGGTCGGGTGAGGATGCAATGGTATCTCCTACCCTCAGATGCTTCACATCCCGTAACCCGGAGACGACGTATCCGATCTGCCCCGCGCTCAGCAGTTCATCCTGCATGTACTTGGGCGTGAAGTGGCCCACTTCCAACACTTCAAATGGCGTCTTCGTCCCGAGCAGATGCACTTTCTGCCCTTTCTTCAATTCACCTTCAATCACACGGACGTATCCGACAGCGCCTCGATAGGAATCCATTATTGCGTCGAAGATCAATGCTCGCGTCTCCCCTCTCCCTGCGCCGGAGGCGCTGGGGGAGGGGCCGGGGGAGGGGGTATTGGGACCAGGAATCCTCTCAATCACTGCATCAAGCACATCAGAAACTCCAGTCCCCTCTTTCGCGGAAATCTTCAAAATATCTTCCTTCTTACAGCCAATGAGCTTCACCACTTCCTCGGACACACGCTCTGGATCAGCCGCAGGGAGATCGATCTTATTCAGAACCGGGATGATCGTCAGGTTATGTTCAAGCGCCATGTAGAGCACCGCAATCGTTTGCGCCTGAATGCCCTGTGAACAGTCGACCAGGAGAATTGCTCCCTCGCATGCAGCGAGCGAGCGACTCACTTCATACCGGAAATCGGTGTGCCCGGGAGTATCGATCAGGTTTAACTCCGTTCCCTTCCATTCCATGCGAACGGGTGTCAGTTTGATGGTGATACCGCGCTCGCGCTCCAGATCCATCATATCGAGCGTCTGCTCCTTCATTTCGCGCTTCTGGAGCGTTCCCGTCATCTCGATCATGCGGTCACTGAGCGTCGACTTGCCGTGGTCGATGTGGGCGATGATACAGAAGTTTCGGATATCCATGGGGCCCGTATGGTAGCGCAAAAGTGCAATTAGAGAGTCAAAAACATCTCATGAATCCGCTTCTCTCCTGTCACCTCTGGATGAAATGTCCCCGCAAGTATTCTCGCCTGCCTCACCAGTACGGGCTTCCCTTGATGCGTTGCAAGAACCTCTGCGTCTTTTCCGACCCATGTGATGACAGGCGCGCGTATGAAAGCGACCGGCAATGGCGACTTCACTCCCTTGATCCGAAGATCTGCAGAGAAGCTCTCGAGTTGAGTGCCGTACGCGTTGCGCTCAACGGTGATATCGATCAATCGCAATGTTTTGGGAGGATTCAATCCCGTTGCTTTCCGTGCGAGAAGAATTGCGCCTGCACATGTGCCATAGATAGGAAGGCTCCTCTCTGTAACTCGCTTCTTGATCGCATCGCCGACGCCCGTCTCCTCCAGAAATCTAGCCATGACGGTGCTCTCACCGCCGGGAATGATCAGGCGATTCACTTTCGTAAGATCGTCCGTAGATCGCACTTCAAGACATTTCACCTTCAGGGAACGCAGCACCTCCAGGTGCTCCGCGAAGTCGCCGTGGAAGGCCAGGACACCGACTATCATACGAGTACAATACAGAATATGCCGACAGCTGAAGAGATCATCGAATTGTTGCAACTGAAGCCTCATCCAACCGAAGGCGGCTATTTTCGCGAAACGTACCACTCGCCTCTTTCCACCGCTATTTACTATCTGCTCACACAGAAGACGTTTTCCGCCATGCACACACTTCCCGGTGATGAGATCTTCCATTTTTACCTCGGCGACCCGGTAGAAATGCTGCAATTGCATCCGGATGGAACCGGGAAGACGGTCATCCTAGGACAGGACCTGATAAAAGGAATGCAACCACAAGTGACGATCCCGGGTGGCGTGTGGCAGGGATCTCGGCTCATTCCCGGAGGAACATTCGCTCTCCTTGGAACAACCATGGCACCATGTTTTGATTTCAAAGATTATGAATCAGGCAACCGTAGTGTTCTCATGAAAGCGTTTCCAAATTTCATTGCTCAGATTTCGAAATTAACTCTTGAATAAGGAAACTGGTCCTCGGACTCTTCGGAGTCTTCGGACTCTGTCATCACAGCCCTCTCTCCTGCATGCGTGTTTGCAGTGTTCCTACTTCCAACCCTGCCATCGGCTTCGGAAGACCAGTGGACACTTCCATCAGCTTTTTCGCGTCTTTATAATGCACAGTCGCCTGCACAATCGCTTCTGCAGTTCTCCGAGGATCTGCAGATGTAAAGATACCTGAGCCCACAAAGACGCCCTCAGCACCGAGTGACATCAAGAGCGCCGCATCGGCGGGAGTGGCAATGCCACCGGCAACAAAGGTCACAACCGGGAGTCGCTGATCCTTTCTCACTTTCTGGACCAGCTCGATCGGTACCCGCTGGAGGATCGCCCACTTCTTCAGCTGCATCGGTACCATTTTCTTGAGATCCGCTATCTCTTTCTTGATGAGCTTGAGATGACGGACCGCCTCGACAACATTCCCCGTCCCCGCTTCCCCTTTCGTCCGGATCATCGCCGCACCTTCGCTAATGCGACGAAGCGCCTCACCAAGGTTCGTTGCTCCGCAGACGAAGGGGACTTTGAACGGACGCTTGTCGACGTGATCGAAGGGATCTGCCGGCGTCAGGACTTCGGATTCATCGATGAAGTCGATCCCGAGCGCCTCCAGTATCCGCGCTTCCGCCGTATGCCCGATCCTTATTTTCGCCATCACGGGAATACTCACCGCTTTCTGAATATCCTTAATGAGTTGTGGATCGCTCATGCGCGCGACTCCACCCTGCGCGCGAATATCGGACGGAACGCGTTCCAGCGCCATCACCGCGCACGCACCGGCTCTCTCCGCAATTTTGGCCTGCTTCGCCGTGACCACATCCATGATCACCCCACCCTTGAGCATGCGGGCTAAATCTTCGCCGAGGATGTTGCGTCGAGTTTTGGCCACGGGGCGAAATTGTACAGCTCTACTGGAAATTTTCCAGATCCTTCAAGACTTCCTGTGCATGCTCTTCTGGATCCACTTTCTCATAGACCTTCACAATCTTCCCCTTCGGCTCAATCAGATACGACATCCGCAGAATGCCCATGTACGTCTTCCCCATGAAATGCTTCTCACCCCACACTCCATACGCTTTGATCACTTTTTCATCAAGATCGGATAACAGAGGAAATGGGATGGCAAAGTTCCCGGCGAATTTCTTGTGGCTTGCAACTGAATCCTTGCTGATACCGAGTATTCTGACGCCCTTCCTCGTGATCTCCTGAAACAGATCGCGAAATCCACATGCCTCCGCAGTGCACCCGGGCGTATCGTCCTTGGGATAAAAGTAAACGAGGACCCATTTGCCCTTCTCACTTTTCAGTGAGTGCATCTTTCCGTCCTGATCAGGAAGAGAAAAATCCGGAGCCGGAGAACCTGCGGAAAGCGGCATGGAATCATTGTACACTGACTTCCGATGTCACAGTTGTACGAAAACATCATTGGCCTCCTCAAACAGCATTTTGTTCCCTACACCGAATTCGATCATGATCCGATCCTCAATTATGAGGATGCCGAGAAGCAGAAGCAGGCATTCCAATGGACGGGAATAGAGAGCAAGAACGTCTTCATGAAGGGATCTGATGGAAAGTACTACGTGTTCGTCACGTTCCAAGGGCAGCGGGTGGACTTCAAGAAATTGAAGGAACTCCTTGGTGTAAAACTCTCTATCGCATCGGAAGAGGACGTGCGCACTGTGATCCACTGTGTTCCCGGCTGCGTCGCGCCGTTTGGATTCTCCGATCAAATCACGATCCTGCTCGATCCAGCGCTCTTCACGCATACGGATTATCTTTTTTCTCCCGGCGTCACGACCAAGACGATTCAGACGAATGCACAGGAACTGAAGAAGATCTTCGATTCCATACCAAACCGGAAAATCGATGTGCCGTGACTATGCGACGTTTCCTTTTTCTCATCGGAGTATTCTGCTTCCTGACAGGCTGCGCCCAGCTGATGCCCACTCCTCCCATGAACCCTGGATCAATTCGCTTCGTGCCCATCGGCGATTCTTACACCATCGGTCAGGGGGTTGATCCCAAGGAGATTTGGCCAGTTGTGCTCACGGATAGACTGCGGGAGGCAGGCCTCGACATCGAGTTGATCGAGAATCCCGCACGCACCGGTTGGACGACGAATGATGCGATCAAGAAGGAATTACCTGTCTTTGAAGCGGCAGCACCCACCTTTTCCACTCTCCTCATCGGTGTGAACGATTGGGTACAGGGGGTTGATGCGGAAACCTTCCGAGAACGTCTGTCGCTTCTTCTCGATCAGATGCAGGCAGTGTTACCGCCGAACCGTCTGATCGTGATCACCATTCCCGACTTCAGCGTAACGCCGGTGGGAAGCAGTTTTGGCGAGCCATCAGACAACGCCGATGGCATACGTTCCTTCAATGCCATCATTCGGAAAGAAGCAGACAAACGAACTCTCCCCATCGTCGATATTTTCGCGCTCAGTCAGGCAATGGGCATAGACTCCTCGCTCGTCGCGGAGGACGGGCTCCATCCATCCGAAAAAGAACACGGTCTTTGGCTAGAACTGATCACACCAGTTGCTCTACAACTTTTGCAATCATGAGGACGAAACATTTTCCCCATTGGCTGAAAGGAGGGCTGCTTGCAGTCGCTTTTGCCTTCATCTTTTTAGGATTGTGTTATTTGTCCATTCTGCCCTCCAGCCACGATCTGATGATGATCTTCGGTTTTCCCCTGTGGCTTGGTCTCATGAGTGGATTTTTAGAAGACGCTGTTCCGTGGATGAACATCGTCATGGGCATTCTTCTGACGGCGTTATTGTATTTTGGAATTGGTGCAGGGGTCGGTGCGATCTATGGAAGGATGCAGAGGGGTACAGTTGGCTATAAGTGATATTTGTTCTATCTTTCGATTCATCGGGACGTAGCTCAGTTGGCTAGAGCGCCTGGTTTGGGACCAGGAGGCCGTGGGTTCAAGTCCCTCCGTCCCGACCACATCAGCTAATGGCATCACCCTTCATCAGCCTCTCAACCGACTTCGGCCCCGGCAATAAAGGGATCGGCGTCATGAAGGCGACGATCCTCGGCATCTGCCCGAATGCAGTTCTCATCGATCTCGCACACGACATCACGGGTTTTGGCATTGCCGAAGGCGCAAAACTCCTGGAATCCGTCTTCTACCTTCCCGTCGGCTTCCACATTTGCGTGGTGGATCCGGGAGTAGGCACCAAGCGAAGAGCTCTCGCAATCGAAACGAAGAGAGGAGACGTGCTCATCGGCCCTGATAACGGCGTACTGAGGCCAGCAACGCGATTCTTGGGTGGCATCAAGAGCATTCATGAAATCACGAACCAAAAGTACATGCGACTGCCCGTGTCGCCCATCTTTCACGGACGCGACGTGTTTGCACCCGCAGCGGCTCACCTTGCAGCGGGGGTAGCGCTTCAGGAACTCGGAGCGGCACTGACCGAAGATCAGCTGAGCAAAGCAGCGTATGACGAAGCCGTATTCAACAAAGATCACATTGATGCGCAGGCGATCCTCATCAATAAATTCGGCAGCGTCTTCCTGAATATCCGGCAGGAAGAGATGCACAAACTCGCAAAGCAGAATGCCACCATCACTCTCTCCTTTGCTGGCAAGTCCCTCGTTCTTCCCTACAAACGAACGTTTGGCGATGTGGAGAAAGGCAAAGAAGTGATACTCGATGATGACTTCGGGAGAGTGGAAATCGCGATCAACCAGGGAAGCTTCGCAGACAGATTCGGAGTGCAACCGGGAGATCACATCACGCTGCACTAAAAAGCGGGCCCGAGAGCCCGCTTAATTTCACAGTTGTCATCCTGAGCGTAGCGAAGGATCAGCTCTTGCTTCCAAATCCAACGACCAAGCAGACCGCGGCGATGGCGGCGTGCAGCAGGTTGTCCGCGGTGTTCACGGCGATGAGGCCGAGAACCGTGGTGCCCTGAACGTAGCCGGCCACAGCGACCACGCCGTAGACGAGACCGAAGATGATCAAAAACATCCTGGCCATGCCGCGGTTACCGGCTACCAGCAGACCGATAAGGCCGGAAGCGAGGTGGATAATGTTATGAAGCGTGTCGGTTTCGAAAATGCCGAGCAGCGGGCTGGGCATTACGAAGCCGAGAAGCCCGACGACGAGCAAAACGACCCCGAGAATGCGGGTCAAAGGTGTAACGAGAGATCCCATAGGGGAAAGGGGGGAAGGAATTTCCTCATACACTAGCAAAGAGAACTACCGCTGCAATCAAAATTCAAAAAGCTGCAACAGAATATGTACAGAGGAGCAATCATGGTTCAGAGTGATCTCCATGGTGACGAAGATCTCTCCTGTCGCGCAATCCGCCCCTCTTGCCTACCGCCTGAGGCCACGGACGCTCAGCGAGTTCATCGGACAAGAAGACGTCGTCGGACCGGATACGCCGCTCAAGATAGCGATTGAACGGGATCAATTGAGTTCGGCAATCCTTTCCGGACCGCCCGGCACCGGGAAAACCACGCTCGCGCATGTGATCTCCAATATCACCGAAGCCCAGTTCGTGCAGGTGAACGCCGTCACGAGCGGCGTGAAGGAACTGAAGGAAATTTGCGCGCATGCCGAGGAACTGCTGAAGAACCTGAAGCAGCGGACGGTCCTCTTCATCGATGAAATCCACCGGTTCAACCGCTCCCAGCAGGATGCGCTCCTTCCATCCGTGGAAAACGGCAGCGTGATCCTCATCGGCGCGACGACGCAGAATCCCTACTTCGATGTGAATGCCGCGCTGATTTCCCGTTCGCAGGTGGTGTTGCTAAAGCCTCTCACCATCGAGAACCTCACGGCCATTTTGAGAAACGCTCTGGACGATGAACGCGGATTTGCCGGAAACGTGAAAGCAGATGATGCGGTTCTTGAACGCATTGCCCATGTTGCCAATGGCGACGCGCGCATCGCGCTCAATACGCTGGAGCTGACCATCATGACCGCGGGCAAGAAGCTGACCGTCCAAAACGCCGAGAAAATCCTCCGCCAGAAATCCCTGCGGTACGATAAATCCGGCGAGGACCATTACAACGTGATTTCCGCGTTCATCAAATCGATGCGCGGATCGGATCCCGATGCCGCGCTCCTCTGGATGTTTCGGATGCTCCAGAGTGGCGAAGATCCGCGCTTCATCTTCCGCCGCATGGCGATCTTCGCGTCGGAGGACGTCGGCAATGCCGATCCACGAGCGCTCCAAATGGTCATCAGCGCGTGGCAGGCGTTTGAACTCGTCGGTCTGCCCGAAGGAGAATTCTTTCTTGCGCACGCATGCGTCTATGTCTCTCAAGCGCCCAAGAGCAATGCCGTCACGCGCGCGATGGGAGCCGCAAAACACGCAATGCTCCAGTCCCCCACTCTGGAAGTCCCGAATCACTTGAGGAATGCTCCTGTCAAAGGGATGAAAGAGCAGGGGTACGGAGTGAATTATGAATATCCGCATAATCACGAGGGAGCAGTCGTCGCCGCCAATTACTTCCCGGTCGGGATGGAGACGCAGAATTTCTATGAGCCATCGGATCGGGGATTTGAGGCCGATGTGCGCAAGCGAATGCAAGACGTGAAAGCCAAAATTCGGAAAGTGCCGGTCGCAAAGGTGTAGCATAGGCCCCCATGTTCCTGACCGTCGTCACCGCCTCGCGCTCCGGAGCCATTGGCTCTGGGTTAACGTACGAAGTTGGTGACGCTTCGCAAGCTCCCGCCTACGCTGAAGCTTCGGCGGGCAGGCAGCATGACATAAAACCAGGATCGATAGTCAGAGTTCCACTCAGAAAAAGAATCGTGGAAGGAATAGTCATCGAGGTCATGAAGAAAAAACTTCAGACCGAGTTCGACCTGAGATTGGTCAAAGACGTGCTGGGCAACTCCCCTCTCCTGACGGAAGCACAGATGAAGACAGTGAAGTGGATGGCGGAGTACTACTTCTGTTCGCTGCGGCAAGCTCTTCAAGTCTGGCTCCCTCCACCGCCGTGGTCACGACTTCTTCCGGCTGAGATCGTCATGATCCGGAAATTCAAAGATGATGTGCCGCGTGGAAAAAAAGCGCTGGCAGTGATGGAATTCCTCAGGGACTCAGAATGGACATCACGTGACACGATCATGCACGAGACCGGAGCAAGTACAGCGGTACTCAAAAGGCTCCTTGAGCTTTCATTGATTGAGCAACGGAAAAAACGTGAAAGTCCCGAGCCCGAGCCCGGTCCCGGTCCCGGTCCCGAAATCACTAATCACCAGACCCTGACCGACGCTCAACGAGAAGTCTATGACGCTATCCGCACCGACCCCCGCCCTTCCCTCCTCTTCGGCATCACCAGCAGCGGCAAGACCGAAATTTACGCGTCACTGATCGCCGATACTGTCGCGCGCGGCAAACAAGCAATTCTGCTTGTGCCAGAGATTCTGCTCACCGAGAACGTTGTCGATCGTTTTGAAAAGCTCCTTCCGCGGGAGCGCATTGCCATTCTGCACAGTCGGCTCAAACCCGCCCAACGCAAAAATGAATGGAAGCGCATTCACGCGGGCGACGTGAGTTTGGTGATCGGGTCGCGCAGCGCGCTCTTCGCGCCCCTCAAGAACCTCGGCCTCGTGATTCTGGATGAAGAGCACGAATGGACCTACAAGAACGAGCAGACGCCGCGCTACCACGCGCGCGAGACTGCCGAGGCGCTCTGCAGGAATGCGAACGCCAAATTGCTGCTCGGAAGCGCCACTCCGTCGCTTGAATCGTGGGCGCGAGCCAAGAGCGGGTCTTCGACCCGCGGACAATACCATCTTGCCAGGCTTCCCGATCGGTACGGGAGCAACAGTCTCCCGCAGGTGAAGATCATTGACCTCGCCACTGCCGAGTTCAACTCGCAGTATCCGTTCACGGCAGAGTTGCTCGCGGCAATCGATGCCCGATTGAAGCTCCAGGAGCAATGTGTTCTCTTTCTTAATCGCAGAGGGATGGCGAGCGCGCTTCTGTGCCTCCAGTGCCGCAGGCGCGTCACGTCACCCGAGTCGCAGCTGCCCTTCACCGTTCATCACAATGCAGATGGAAAGCCCTACCTGATCGATCACACGACGGGCATCACTGCTCCCGTCCCCGCGCAGTGCCCGCACTGCGGCAGCGTGAAGCTGCATGAAATTGGAGCAGGGACGCAGCGCATTGAAGCGATTCTCAAGAGTGCTTTTCCGAAAGCGCGCCTGCTGCGGGCGGATACCGATACGCTGGAGACGCCTGAGCAGATGCGAAGTCTCCTTGGGAAGATGAAGAACGGCGAAGCGGATATTCTCCTGGGGACGCAAACCGTCGTGAAGGGTCTCGATCTCCCCAACGTCACGCTGGCGGCTGTGCTCATTGCCGATATCGGGCTGTCGCTGCCGCACTTCCGCGCCGGGGAACGCATTTTGCAACTGCTCACGCAGCTGACGGGAAGGAGTGGCAGGGCAAAACTCGGCGAGGTGATCATTCAGACGTTCCGTCCCGATGCTCCGGAAGTTCTGGCCGCGGCAAGGCATGAGACCGAACGTTACTTGGATGACGAGTTGCACATGCGTAAGCATCTGGGCTATCCGCCGGCAACATCGATGATCCGTCTGCTCGTCCGTGGCCCGAGCGCTCAGGGCACGGCAAAACAGCTGCACGGAGAACTTCTCAACCGCGGATTGCGCTACGGAAACACCGCAAAAATTTCTTTCGGCCCCACGCTCTTCGGCGGTGGCAGGGAGTGGCAGGTACTCATACGAGGAGCGCAGCCACGAGAACTCCTCACGGATATGGGTCTGAAAGACATGGTTGTGGATGTTGATCCTATGGAAACGATCTAATTTTAGCTGGTTAGCTTTTTAGCTTTTTAGCTTATAGAAGGGAAAATCTTTTCACGCTAAGCTAACAAGCTCACAAGCTAAGAAGCTCGCAAGAGAAACCGAGAATCAAAGGAGTAACCTGATAAACATGAGTTATCAAGAATATGCAGCCGAATTCCTCGGCACATTCGCCCTCTGCTTCGTCGTCTGGCTCTCCGTCGCATTCCAGATGCCGTTCTCCACTCCCGTGATGGCGGCGGTCACGCTGGGTCTCTTTGTCTATACCGTGGGAGGAATCAGCGGCGCGCACCTGAACCCCGCGGTCACCATCGGCATGTTCAGCGCGAACAAGATCAAGACGAACGACGCGCTCATGTACGTCGTCTGTCAGCTCGCGGGTGCCGCAGTCGCCATGACGGTGGGACGCCTGATGAGCGGCCAGATTGCATCGGTCACGCACGCGGTCACTCTTACGGCAGGAATCGGCGAAGCGATCGGCGCGTTCTTCCTGGCATTCGGCGTGATGTCTGCAACGATCCAGAAAATTCCCCCGGCTGCAGCGGGTCTGGTGGTCGGAAGCTCGCTCCTGATCGGCATCTACGCCGCATTTCCCTTCAGCAATGCGATCATCAACCCCGCAGTGGCGCTGTCGGTGAACTCCTTCGGGCCGATGGAAATCCTCGGGCCGCTGGTGGGCGCCGTGTGCGGAGCGTGGGCGAGGGTGAAGTTGGAAAAATGAATCACGAATCATGATTGACTGTCCGCAAATAATGCAGCGCTATCCCCGCTGCAACTGCGACGTTCAATGATTCTTTTTTTCCATACATGGGAATCTTCACCACGCTCTCCGCTTGCGTGAGAATTTCTTCCGGCACGCCACTCAGTTCGTGTCCCACAACAAGGCAGATTTTCTCCTGAGGGGAGAACGTCTCAAGATCTACGGCATCATCGGTCAGCTCGAGAGCGACAATAGACCATCCTTCTTTCTTCAATGCTGCAATGACGGTCAGCGGATCGGTCGCCTGCTCCCACGGAATCGTGTCCTCAGCACCAAGCGCCGTCTTCGTGATTTCCTTGCGGGGTGGTGTACCGGTGTAGCCGGTCAGATAGATTTTCTCGACGCCAAATGCATCGCATGTCCGGAAAAATGATCCTACATTCCAGAGAGAGCGGACATTATGTGCCAGAAGACAGAGACGTCTGTTCATACCATCAGGCGTTCAAGCGTGCTTGCGTGAGGATTTGCGAAGACCTCAAGTAATTCTGATGAACACAATTCTTGATCAGATATATCCTCTATCCCATAAGCTATTCCTGTTTCACTTCCCTTTCCAAAAGCACCTGCACCGGTATCGGGAATATCCCTGCGCAGCAGGATGACCTTCGAGAGAGAAGACCCGAGCGATTGCTCAGACTTTGTTATCGCATTCCACCCTTTCCATTCCCCGCCTCTGCGAATGATCGCGCGTTCCTTGTTCGCGTTGAAGACCGTCAGGTCCGAAAGAACGTTTGCAACGGAAGAATCTGGAACGCTGAAGTACTTCCATTGTTTCAGTGTGAGTGACGGAGCAACTCGCCTCGCCGCTTGCTCCACCGTTCGCTCTTCGTTATTGGTGATGATGGTTTCAATAAAAATCTCTGCTTCTTTGGGTTTCCGAGAAGGTAGTTCAATTTTTTGAGAAGAAGTCGTCGGTCCCGTTGGTCCCCTCTGTCCCCTCGGTCCCCTCTCAATCCACTGCTTCATCGACGCAAAGTACGCATCTCCTCTGCCTTGAGCCCTCTCGGGATGCGGCATCAGCGCAATCACATTGCCCGCAGGATTACAGATGCCCGCAATCGCGAGCATGGAGCCGTTCGGTGTAATGAGAGGATCTTCACTGACGCTTCCGGCAGCGTCACAGTAGGAGAATGCGATCTGATCATTCTTCTTCAACTCCTGGATGAGGTCTCTGTCTCTCGTTGTGAACCTTCCCTCACCGTGGGCAATGGGAATCTGCATCACGCCATCCCAATGACTCGTCGCGCATCGGTCTTTTGTACAGGTACGGGTGATCCAGATCCATTCGCTGAGGAGCGGCAGCCCCTGGATTCCCTGCTGCGTCTTGATAGCGTTGCGCGCAAGGCTCATCTCCAGACCCTCTCCATAGGGAATCAATCCGCTTTCCACCAGCACCTGTGCGCCATTGCAGATCCCAATCACTACTTTACCTTCATCTGCTTCCACGCGGATGAAGTCCATCAACGGATCACGCGCTGCAACCATTCCGCTGCGACCACGATCTTCGTACGCAAACCCACCGGGGATAAAATACCCGTCAATGTCTGTGAGGAGCTTGCGGTCATCATTCCACCGGAAGAACACCGGTTCCATGCCATTCCTCCGTATGACGCGCATCGATTCGACCTCCCCGTTGTTTCCGGGAAAAGAGACGATGGCGATGCGGGGGGTGCGCATGACCGAAGTGTAGCAGAAGGAATTATTGACCAAGAAAGGACTCCGAGGATTCCGAGGATTCCGAAGAGTCCGAGGACCAGTTGGCAATATTGTTATCTAGCGGGAAGAAGTTCGCGATTCTCGGTGTACATCTGGACCTTGGCATCCTCGGAATCTTTGGAATCTAAATTTTCATAACTTCTTCCTCCTTCTTCTTCGCCATCTCCGCAATCTTCCCATTGTAGTCATCGACGGCCTTCTGCAATTCCTGATTGAGCGTTTCCTTCACATCTTCAGCTTTCTCCGGCTTGATCGCATCATGGGCAACCTGGCGGTGCTTGCGAAGAGTCACACGCGCTTCTTCGGCAAGCTGATGGACCACCTTCTGGAGGTGCTTGCGCCGCTCTTCGGTCATGGAGGGGAGTGTGACGCGGATGACGACCCCGTCATTGACCGGCGATGCTCCGAGATCGGCTTGCGACAGGGCTTTTTCGACAGCAGCGAGGATCGAACGGTCCCACGGCGCTACGATGATCGACCGCTGATCAACGCTAATGCCGCAGAGCGACCGCAAATCCTGCTTCTGGCCGTAGGCATCCACCATGATGTGCTCCACGAGCGCGGCGTTCGCCCGCCCAGTCTGGAGCCTGCTGAATTCATTGCGGAGGCTCGCGAGGACTTTGTCGGCTTCCGCGTGAAATGTGGCAATGCGAGAATCGATCATAGGAATTAGGAGTTAGGAATTTAGGAAAGACTACGGATAAGACCATTCATCATTCTCATTACTTCATCCAGCAAAGCATCTACCTTGATAAAATTCAAGGCACGACCGAACGGCAATTTTTTGACAATTATGACTTGTGTTTCGAGTTCTGAGCCCGATCCAAATGCTATACGAACACATCGTCTGAATTCTTCTCTTGATGAATTTTTCCTACCTTCTGCAATATTGCTCGGAATTGAAACCACACAACTTCTCATTTGAGAAGTTAGACCGTATTGCTCAGATTGTGGGAACTTCTCGGTCAGTTCATAGACTGCATCTACAAGCTCCACTGCTTTTTGCCAGACAATAAGATCTTTATAGGACTTAATAACCATAGGACGGATGATTCTACACCCGATTCCTAATTTCCTAATTCCTAGCATCCTAATGGACGACTGTTCCAATCTTCTCGCCCTTCGCCGCTTTCAACAATGCTCCGGGTTTAAAGAAGTTGAACACGACGATCGGCAGCTTCTGATCCTGGCAGAGGCTGAATGCCGCCTGATCCATGATGTTTAAGTGCTGGGCCATGGCGTCCTGGTAGGTGATCTCGTCGTACTTTTTGGCGCTGCGGAAGCGCTTGGGATCCTTGTCGTACACGCCGTCCACGTTGGTCGCCTTCAGGAGAACATCGCATCCCAGTTCCAATGCCCGCAGTGCGGCGGCGGAATCGGTAGTGAAATAGGGGTTTCCCGTGCCTCCCGCGCAAATGACCACTCTCCCCTTCTCCAGATGCCGCTGAGCTTTGCGCTTGATGAAGGGTTCCGCGAGCTGCGGGATATCGATCGCGGAGAGCACGCGTGTGTGGGTTCCGGCGTTTTCCAGCGCCGACTGGAGCGCGACGCTATTCATGATCGTCGCGAGCATGCCCATCGCGTCGCTCACGGTGCGCTCAATGCCGGAATCTTTCGTGTCGCGATAGCGCCAGATATTGCCTCCTCCCACGACGACGACCACCTGCGCGTGCGCGGCGACGGCCGTGATCTGTTTGGCGACGTGCGTTAAGGTCGGCCGGTCGATGCCGAAGTTATGCTTTCCGGAAAAAACTTCGCCCGAGAGCTTGAGCATGATGCGTTTGTACGGCATAAAGTTAGGGTTGGGGTGGAAGTGGAGGCTCCACGGGAGGAGGTGTTGGCTGTTGCTCGGGAACAGGCGCAGGTGAAGGCTCAGATGCAGAGGATGCCGGTTGTGAGGGGGGAGGGGTTGAAGACGGGTGTGACGACTTGAATGATTTCACCGCACCCCCGACCACATCGACGATCTGCTTCCACGCGTCACGGATGCTGATTTCCCCGCGCGAAAGAGGACCGATGATCGGTACATCTTTCTTCTGCCCCTGCGCGGCGTTAATGAACCCAAACACCATCAAGCAGAGAACGAGAAGCTCGAGGAGGCGATTGATGAATGGGATAAACCAGACGATCACGGAGAGGACGAACAGCACCATTGCCTGCTTGGCGTGGAAGCGGACGAAAGGCGACTTCTTGCGCAGGAAATACACGATCACGGACATGATCCACAGGTAACTGAACGCGGCGATGTCTTTGTTCTGTTCGATGTCGGCTGCGTCGGAATCGTTGCCGGATACCGCTGGCTGCGGCAGTGATGTTTGCGGTTCTGGAGGTACCTCCGGTAGAGCCATCTGGAGCAGTATACTGAATAAACTCAGTATTGGTACCCCCGGCAGGAATTGAACCTGCGGCCAATAGGTTAGAAACCTACTGCTCTATCCGCTGAGCTACGGGGGCACGCCAGTAGTGTAGAACGAACAAGGTGACGCGGAAACTGCGGTAGAGTACACTCCACCATTGATCTTCCCAATCTTCCTATGATGATGCTGTACCAACTGATGCCCTGGAGCGTTCTTGCTCTCCGCCTCGCACTCGGCGCTATCTTCCTCGTGCACGGTTCGCCCAAGATGAAGAACAGCCAGGCGATGGCCGGAGGCATGGGCATGTCGGCCAGCAAAGTGTGGCTGATCGGCCTTATTGAAACGCTCGCGGCCATCTCGATGATCGCGGGGCTCTTCACGCATATCGGGGCGATCGCGATCATGGTCATCATGATCGGCGCGCTCTACTACAAGATCGAGAAATGGCACGTGCCATTCACCGCCATGGACAAGACGGGATGGGAATTCGATCTCATCATCCTGGCTGCGGCGTTCGCCATGGCCACCATCGGCGCGGGAACATTGAGCGTCGACTGGCTGATCCTCGGCATGTACTGACGCGGCAGTGTAGACTGATTCCATGTGGCTCCTGCAGTGGATACCTGTCTCGTATCAGCCAATAGCAGTCTTCCTCGTTCAGATAGGACTGCTGAGCTTTGCCTACTGGATCGTGTCGCTGGTCGTCTTCTCCCCGCTCGATAGCCTCGGCGCAAAATTTCGCATTCCTATTGGCACAATCCTGCGCATCACGCTCGGCCATTACCTTCTCGTGAGTATTGCCATTCTCTTCGTGACGAAAGCGACACCGCAGCTTGGTCTGACCGCGGCAGTGATAGGAGGAGCAGTGCTCTGGATCACCATGGTTTCTGACCTGTACGAAGATACGGTGAGCGTTGTGCTGCGAACGCTCACGTCCAAACTCCTCTTCATCGTGCGTTTTGCTCTGATCGTCGGGTGGTTCACGCTCTACATTCTCTCGCTGCAGGGATCGGCGACTATTCTGCTCGACGTGACCGACGACCTTGCCGATCTGCTGCTCCAGGCACTCACGCTCCCCTACTCCATCGGCATTGTCATTGGGATGCTCTGCGCTTATTCGCTCTTCCGTTCGCTCTGGAAAGCGGTGTTCGCCACGTTCGGACTTCTTGGCCTGCTCAAAGACCTGTTCGCACCAGGGCCTGTGCTTTCGAGAACCTCCCTCACGTGAGAAACTACTCGTATGAAGTCTCGAAGAGTGCTCCCGAAGCGAAGCATCCTCATTCTGCTTCTTGCGGCTACGGCACTGCTGACGTACGCACAGTCCCTGAAGAATGACTTCGTGATTTGGGACGACGATTCCCTCGTCTACCAAAATCCTCTGACGCAGGAGATGACGTTCAAGACAATTGCGGGTGCTTTCAGTTCCTATGATCCAGAGCTCTACGTGCCGCTGACCATCATCAGTTTCCAACTCGAGCACGCGATCTTTGGATTTGCGCCGTTCTTTTTTCACTTCGATAACGTCCTGCTGCACATTATCGCATGCTCTCTTGTATTTCTCTTCCTCGAAAAATTGGGCCTGCGACGGACTACGGCCTTCGTCGCCGCGCTCGTCTTTGCCGTGCATCCGATCAATACCGAAGCGGTCGCGTGGGTGAGCGCGCGAAAAGATCTCCTCTGCGCGGTCTTCTCGCTTAGTGCACTGCTCACGTACATGCGATACCGCAGGCAAGGAAACAATTCCTATTTGTGGATGACGTTCGGCTTCTTGAGTCTCGCTCTCCTTTCGAAACCACTCGCGATCGTCCTGCCGTTCATTTTCATCCTGCTAGATTGGAAAGAATCCGGGCGCGTGCGAAAGAGTGACGTGGTGCGAAAAATTCCATTCTTCCTCTTGAGCGTGCTTTTCCTCGCGATCGGTCTGTACGGAAAAACCCGCAATATCTCTGCGCTCAGTGCAGTGGAGACTCTTCTGCTCGCGATGAAGAGCACGGCGTTCGCACTGCAGAAGTACCTGTGGCCGGATGCACTCTCTCCACTCTATCTCCAGACGGATCCCATCAGCATCATTCTTCCACAATTCTTCATCACTCTTGTGATCATCATCGGGCTGACCGGCCTTGCGTTGTGGTCTCTCCGAAAAACGAAGGTATTTGCTTTTTCTGGACTCTTCTTCCTCCTGTTTCTCCTGCCGTCCTTCTCCAACTTCGCCAAAGAGAATTCCGTGTATTTTTTCTCGGACCGCTACGTCTATCTCTCACAGATTGGCATCCTCTTCCTCGCGGGATACGTGCTCGATCGCTTCCTGGAACGTGACCGGTTCCCACGGACACCGCTGAGCATGGGAGTACTCCTGGGCATCACCTGGATCGGAACGCTTGCCTTCACTGCACATGCGCAAAGCCTGCTCTGGAAAGACAGCGAAACGCTCTACCGCGATGCACTTACCAAAAATGACCGAAGCGTCGTGATGCACTATAACCTCGCAGTCCTTGAGCATCGACGGGGAAACAGACCCGAAGCGCTCGCGGAGTATCAAAAGACCCTCGCGCTTGATCCTCAGTATGCAAAAGCGCTCAGCAACATCGGCGTCTGGTACAAGGAAAACGGCGATAGTCCCAAGGCAATGGAGTACTTCCGACGTGCAGCGCAAAGTGATCCAACCTCTCCCGAACCCTACAACAACATCGGCAGTGTGCTGATGGATCAAGGCGACATCGACGGAGCGATTGCAGAATTTCGCAAGGCTGTCGCTACACGCGAGCGTTTCGCACAGGCCCACATCAATCTGGCGGCGGCACTGGGACGCAAGGGTCTGTACGAAGAAGGACTCCGCGAATACAAGCGGGCGTTCGAGCTGGCACCGCAACTCCTCGACGGGCTTCCGGAGATCAAGCGGGCGCTGGAAAATTTACCTGTCCCCTAACCCCTCTCCGCACAATGCGGAGAGGGGGATCCTTCGTCAGGCTCAGGACAGGTGTGTGTTGTTTTGTTTGATTGAAAAGTGTAATTTCGCTCCAATGATGAGACTCACGAAGATCATCTGCACGCTTGGACCGACGGCAAAAACGCCCCAGCAGATAGCAGCACTCGCGCGCGCCGGCATGAACATCGCGCGCATCAACCTGGCCCATGGCACGTGGGATGAACACCGCAAGGTAATCCGCATTGTCAAAGCGCTCAATCGGACGCTGATGCGGAAAGGAAAACTCCCGTCCTGCGTCGCGATCCTCCTGGATACCAAAGGCGCCGAAGTGCGCACGAGCATCGTCAAAGAGCCTCTCAAAATCCGCAAAGGCGAGCGTGTCGTTTTTTCGCCCAAAGCGCTGCCGAAGGAACGGATGCAAGTCGTCATCGTCAACCACAAAGGGTTCAGCAAGGACGCGCGTGCCGCCGATCAAATTCTGCTCGATAACGGCAAGATGACCTTCGAGTTCCTGTCCGCGCGCAAGGACGGCTCCATTGTCGCGCGGGCTCTCCAGAAAGGAACAATCGGATCGAGGCGGCACGTGAACCTGCCGGGGGCGAACCTCGATATGCCCTCGATCACCAAGGAAGACTGGCAGAGCATCGCGCATGCCGCCGACGAAGGCGTGGATTGTGTGGGGCTCTCGTTCATCCGCAAGGCATCCGAGGTCGAGGAGGTGCGGGCATTTCTGAAGAAACGAGGCAAGAATGTCGGGCTTATTTCGAAGATTGAGACACGGCAGGGTGTCAAAAATCTTCAGGAAATCATTGATGTCTCCGATGCCATGATGGTCGCGCGCGGAGATCTGGGTGCCGAAATTCCCTTCGAGCAGCTGCCCGTCGTCCAGGACACGATGGTACGGCTTTCCCGGAAGGCAGGCAAACCCGTGATCGTTGCCACCCACATGCTCGAAAGCATGATCGAGAATCCCATTCCGACGCGCGCGGAAGTGACCGATATCGCCCACGCCGCGATGACCTCGACCGATATGACCATGCTCTCGGGGGAAACGGCGAGCGGCGCGCATCCCCTGCTCGCGCTCGACGCGATGTCGCGGGTGCTGCGGGAAACCGAGAATCATCTTGGCGCATCGCGACGGATGATTCCCGAAGAGATCCGCAATGAACGAGACGCGCAGGCGGAGTCCGCTGTCTTCCTGGCACTCTCGTCGGGAGCGTCTGCCATCGTCGTGATGAGCAGGACGGGCCAGTTCGCGCGCGAGATCGCACGGTTTCGCCCCCATCTTCCCGTGATCGCCTTTACGCCCGATGCAACGGTGCAGCGCGCGCTGCAGCTTTCCTTTGGCGTGATTCCGCTCGTCACGCGCTTCAGCGCAGATCCGGAAAAGACCGTTGTCGAGGCCGTCGCGCAGGCGAAGAAGGCAGGATTATTGAAAAAGGGAGACCAGTTTGTCCTGGTGTCCGATACGAAAGCGCACACTGAGAGCATAAGTAGCATCCAGGTGAGAGTGGTTTCTTGATCGAAGAGATCATTTCCTCACAACTGCAACAACGGGGTCATGCTGCGTGTACTTGAGTTTCGCCGCCGGGACCATCGCGGCGATCACGGGATCCTGCTGGAGGTGCTCAAGCGCCTGGGCCTCCGCTTTCTGCATGTTCAACACTTCCTGCTGGAGGAGGAGAATAGATCGCTGATTTTCCAGTTTGCGGAGGTTATATCCCTTGGTGGCGTTCGCGTTCTCATGAAAGAGAATGAGCAGCGCGAGCCCCAGAATAAGCGTCCCAATGCACACCATGAGCAATGCCGTACTCTGCGAAACAAGCCGCCCCAGGGAGGCGCGGCGCGGCATATCGGATGATGAGAAGAACGGGAGCGTGAACATGAGGACGGGGACGAATGCTCAGATGTTGAGTATGGCACGAAATCTCGCGCTTCGCGAGCGGGGATTGCGCCTAATTTCTTCTGGAGAGGGCTTCTTGGCCTTTGGCGTCAGCAGTTTCCAGGGGGCGCTGACGGCAATTTGCCCTGTCCGTGGATCGAGTTCCGGGGTTGTCAGGGAACGGAACGTTTGCTTTACCAGACGGTCTTCCAGGGAATGATAACTGA
This sequence comes from uncultured Candidatus Peribacteria bacterium, assembly GCA_964449445.1. Lineage (GTDB taxonomy): Bacteria > Patescibacteriota > Gracilibacteria > Peribacterales > Peribacteraceae > JABFSS01. The sequence goes on from CAYUZT010000003.1 coordinate 163,840, forward strand.
TGATTCCGACGCGTCCGCCGTGTGTAAGGACGTCAGGGAGAATGCTGAGGAGCGATTTGAGCGCACCCAGCTCATCGTTCACGACAATGCGCAGCGCCTGGAAGATTTGTGGCAGAACATGCGGGGCGCGGTAGCGGAAGACGGCCTCGACACACTCAACCACATCGTCGGTTTTCCACTCCGACAGGGAACGTGACGCAGAGTGGAAGTGGCGACGGAGTTCCTGCGCGAGAATCCTGCTGCGCGGAATCTCGGCGAATTCCTTCAGGACCTCCGCGATCCGATCTTCCGACGAAGAGAGCAGGAACTCAGCCGCGGTCTGTCCGGAACTCCGGTCGTAGCGCAGGTCGAGCGGCGCGGAAGCACGGAACGAAAATCCCCTCTCTGGATCATCCAGGTGCGGCGAGCTGAGGCCGAGATCGGCGAAGAGAATGTTCACCTGCATCGGTAGCAGTGTATGAAGGTCACCGAAGTTCATTCGGTGAAGGGTCACACGTTCTCCGTATGGAGCAAGTCGCTTCCGTGCTGCCTCCAGATTGATCTCGTCGGCATCCAGGCCGATCAGCTGACCATCGGGATTCACCGCAGCAAGGAACGCCGCTGCATGACCACCCAGACCCAGCGTTGCATCGAGGACACTCTCACCGGGTGTTGGGACGAGGGTCTGAAGGACGTCGGTTTCAAGGACCGGAACATGTCTGTCTTGCATTCGCAAATTTTACGCACGGACAGCGAAACGGCAACGGTTTTGCCTTGCTGATTCATGAGGATGTTTCTTGTATACAAAAAATATTCAATGTGCCATTTTCTATTGACACCAAAATGGTGATTTGAACCTTATTTAAGCCATTTTATGGCATATTGCTTTCTTAAAAATATCTATTATTATATACATCTTGCTCAAAAATTCCTGGATCATTTTCGGCCTTCTCGCGGGGCTCATTTGGCTCCCCGCAGGAGTGGATGCAGAGAACCTCGCTCCGGTCGCATGGGAACCCGAACCCGGCGATGCGTTCGTCGTCGATGTGCCTGCGAACATGGGGTATCTGGTGCACCGAAACGGGCAGTCATTCTCCTTTCCTGTCGCAACTGGCAAGAAGGCATACGTACGCTACATCGGGAGGGGTTACCGCGCGGAGACGCCGATCCGCTCCTGGACAGCAGAGCAGAAGCAGGTGAAGGGTGACCGCCGGACCTTCGGCGTCAGCGGACGGTTCATCCGGCTCTTCCGCGGCGGTGAAAATTCCCCGTACGGGATTCATGCGTACTACAAAGAAAAGGATTGGCTGGAGGCCAAGGAACGCTACTTCTCCATGGGATGCATCATCGTGACGGAAACGATGATGGATATCATCGAGAAGACGTACGATCTCAGTAAGAACTCCCTTGCGGTCATCACTACGGACAACCTTGAAGTGACTCTCCAGAAAATTACTCACAACATAGCAGTTCAGAATGAGGAAAACGCGTTGGCAGTCGTTCCCTGATCCTCGTATACTGCGTTCACCGCGGAGAGGTGCCTGAGTGGTCGAAAGGGCCGCACTGCTAATGCGGTATACGGTGTTAAAACCGTATCGAGGGTTCAAATCCCTCCCTCTCCGCCATCACTCCACCGAAGCGATTGCCTTACGATAGAGACACCATTCACACATCCGTGACGCGGCTGGCGGCAGATCGCGGCACAAGCACGCGTGCGCCTCGCTGAGCGCATCACTGATCCATACATCGTCCCCCGTGTACGGCAGGATTTGCATGTGAAACTCCAGCTTCTTGCCGAAATGTTCTCGCGTCGAGTCGGCGTTCACGTACACGAAGTATCCGGTGTTCGAGACCGAAAACCCGTGGCCGCGCAGGAGCCACTGGTAGATCTCCATCTGTCGCTTGTAGGACTGCTTCCACTGATCGTCCAGGCTGATTTCCTTCGACGTGCTGGTTGCCTTGTAATCGACCACATGCAGCTCCCCCTGCGGATTCTCCCACACGTCATCGACGGCTCCGAAGAAGAGGAAATTCGTCGGAGGATGGAGAACCTGCACCCCGTGAAAATTATTCCTCCAGGTATCGAGATCCGGATGCTGGTAGGGCACGGCATCGATGCCAAATTCCGTCATCAGTTCGTGCGGCAGCGCTCGCGCGCGGTGAAAATCGAACTCCCGTTTGAGGAGCGCGTCGACTGCGACGTTCAGCGTGAACGGCGGACCGGACGGCAGCCCGATGCCAGAGCGACGATCGAGGTAAAAACACCGGGGACACTGCAGAAAAAGCTCGAGCTTGCTCCTGCTCAGCTTGAAGGGTTCTTTCGACGCAGGATCGAACAGATTGCGAGTGCGGATGCCGGTCGGTTGCGCACCAGCCCGGGGCATACGGAGAGCATGACACAATCGCAAACTGCCTGCCAGAAAATGCTCTCAACGCTCCACATCACCAACGTCGTCTTCCGCAGTATTTCTGCCGTCATCGTCGTTTTTCTCCCTATTTTCCTTCCGTAATTTTTGCATTTCCCGCAATTTCTTCCGCAGACTCTTGGCAGTCTCTTCGGGCGCATTATCCATCATAATTGCGGCAGATGGAACTGCGACTTCCACAGCCGCATCGGCGGAAATACTGAGTGCAGCGCTGCCGGTGACAGGCATCTGCTTTGCGTTCATCAGGCGAGCGTCGGCCGTACCTTCCTGCTTCTGCTGGAGCTTTTGTTCCTGGCGATTGTGCTTCTTGAGCGTGCGTTCGTACCGGTCTTCATACTTCTCCAGACGCGTGAGAATACGATCCGCCTGCTCCTGCCGCTTCTCATCAAATGTCAGGACCTTCGCGTTCTCAATCGCTTCTTTATGCGTCTTGGCAAAATCCTGATCAAGAGATGCTGCCGTCTTCGCTGTGAGTTCGCCCTTCGCCTCCAGCGTCTCTGCTTCCGCAAGACGCGCATCGAGGTGATCCATCTCCACGTCCGCTTTCGATGCCGTGTCCCATTGCACCGTCGATCGCACCTGTTCGCGGATCCTCTTGAGCGGATACAGGTAATCGCCCGGCATCGCCTGTCCGGCGAACGTCATTCCCGCACCGGTGAAAACCAGCACCAGGACGGTGGCGGCCGCGGGCGTCCAGCTGAAAAAGAGAGTGCTCAGAGTTCGCCAGAGAAAGCTCCCACTGTACGACGACATCGGCGCGATCATCTGCCGGCGCTTCAGGAGATCGCGGTAGGCCTGCTCTTTTTCGGTCACGGAGAGGCGGTGCCGTGCAGCGGGGCCGAAGAAGTGGTCGAGATCATGATTCATGGAGACAAAGAGGAGACGGGGGGAAGGAAGAACTGTTACACAGATAGGAAGGTTACAGGAGCGCACGCAATTCCTTGATCGCCCGGTGCAAACGGACGGAAACGGTATTGGGCGACTCCCCGAGGACTTCCGCCATGTCGGAGGGAGTCAGACCGTCGATGTACCGCATGACGATCAGCTCCCTGTCCGTGGCAGAAAGACGATGGAGCTTTTCGAGGATATCGCGGAACTGAATGCGGTCCTGCATCTGCTCGGTTTTGTCCTCGCCCGGATCCCACCCCGCTTCCTGCAGTTGATCCAGCGACATCTCCTTTTTGCGACGGACATCATCGATGATCAGATTGTTAGCAATGCGATAGAGGAAGGCGCGCATGTTGAGAACGTCGGTTCCCTTTTCGAGCTCCACCCACAGACGGAGGAACGCCTCCTGCATCAGTTCCCTCCCCCGCTCGCGGTTGAGGAGCCGAAACGCGCAATGGCGGAAAATCGCATCGGCAAAGTCGGTATACGCCTTGTCGAAAATATCAGAGCTCGAAGACATGCCGGGGAATGGTACAGTATCCCTATGTCTTCAACCGTCATCGGCTTCGATCTGGGGGGGACGAAGAGCGCCGTTGCGCTGTATGACGCTGAAACGTGGAAGGAGCTGGGCCACGAGAAGCTGCCCACACAGGCGCAGCGTGGACTACCGGCAGTGATGGAGGAAGCCGTCACGATGATGGAGAAGTTCCGCCGTCCGGATACAGTCGCGGTCGGGCTCGGCATGCCCGGGCTCATCCGGATGCGGGATGGGAGCGTCGAGAAGACACCCAACATTCCTAAAGGGGAGAATTTTCCCGCGAAGGCTTTTTTGGAGCAGTACCTGAAGCTTCCCGTTGCAGTGGATAACGATGCGCGCTGCTTCGCCCTCGCGGAAGCTCGTCTGGGCGCGGGCAAGGGGCATAGCGTTGTCATCGGCATCACGATGGGAACGGGCGTGGGCGGTGGCATTGTGATCGATGGAAATCTGGTGCACGGGTCGCACGGGTTTGCAGGGGAAATCGGCCACATGCTCCTGCAGCCGGCAAATCCGCCGTTCAAGACCTCTGACATCCGCGGCGACATTGAACAGTTCCTCTCGGGAACCGCGATGGGAAAGCGGTGCGAGGCGGCAAAGCGTCCGGAAGAGTACCTGGAAGGCGAGGTCTGCAGCTTCCTGCGGCCGGAGGTCTTCCGCGAAGTCGCCTGGATGGTCGCAAGCCTCACATCACTGCTCGATCCCTCGATCATCGTCTTCGGCGGCAGTACCGGCAGGGCATTGAAACCCCATCTGAAGAAGATCGGCGATGAACTCACGCAGTGGATGCTGCCGGGAATCCCCTCTCCTCTCCTCGCGATTGCGCAGCGCGACGATGCAGGAACGCTGGGTGCGGCGCTCCTCACACAATCACTCTCGTGATGTACTGATTGCTCGGGAACGTCATACTCAAATACTCCAGTGCGGTATCGGCGTACTCCGCGTCGCTATGAAGCGACTGCTCCTGCCACAGGCGCGTGCATTCAGAAACATCCATTGCACCCTGGTACCCGTTATCCGCATTCTGGACCTGACCGTTTTTGAGGAGCTTGAAGGTCCAGTGGAGATGCGGCCCGGAGGAATTGCCGGTCTTCCCCGAGAGACCGATGGGATCCCCCTGTGCAATCGTCTGACCGCTGCTTACTCTGACCTGTGAGAGATGCGCAAGCAGACTCCTGCGCTTGCCGTCATCGATCGTCACGCTGAGCCCGTACCCTGCCGTTCCCTCGTCCTTCACCGTGATCGTCCCATCGTGCGGAGCGTAGACGACGGTTCCTTCTGGCACCCCGAAGTCGATCCCGTTATGACCCGCCATCCCGAATGCTGCATAGTCGGCAGGGTTCTGGCCGAAGGCTTGAGTGATGAGCGGTGTGCCTGGGAGGGGTGAGAAAATCATGCCTTAAGCCTAGCTATTGCTGGCCTCAAGGATTATTGTGAAAAACGATAAAATGAGCTATAATATTTATGAACATTCCACATACACACATGATGAAATTCACCATACCAATCGCTGTCCTGAGCGTTGTGTTCGCCGTGGTTTTCAGTGTCACAAGCAACCCATCTCTCGCGCAGTTTGGAGGAGGAAACGCCGAGTGTGGCAATGGAGAATGTGAACGAGACTGGGGCGAGAACTTGAACACCTGTTTCGAGGACTGCTTCGAATGTGACGGAGATAATGTGTGCGAAGCATATCTAGCCGAGACGATTTATAACTGTCCGGAAGACTGTTCAAATGTCGCGTGTAACAACAATGGAATATGTGAAGGGTGGAATGGCGAGGCATATCCAGACTGTCCTGACTGCCCGCCACCGCCTCCCTTTCAAGGGTGCGACGATGATGGTTTTTGTGACTGGGACGCGGGCGAGAGCGTGGACAACTGCGAAAACGACTGCGGAAATCAGACGATATGCAATGAGGATGGAGTTTGCGACGGAAACGAAGACGAAAACTGCACTGACTGTCTCACAGAAGAAGAAGGGTGCGGCGATGGCTACTGTGCATTCGACGAAAATTTTGTGACATGCTTCGAGGACTGCGAAGGCACAAGCGTGTGCGGTGATGGCGACTGTGAAGCCTCCCATGAAGACGAAAACACATGCTTCGCGGATTGCGGTACGTACTGTGGTGACGGATGGTGCCAGCCAGGGGTGGAAGATGAGCAAACATGCGAGTCAGACTGCGCAGGCGGTGAACGCAGCAATAGACAAGGAGACGGAAACGGGGAAGATACGTTCAATCCCTGTGCTGCAGACGATGTGATCGACAACGATGTACCCGCGTTGGATCTGGAGAACGCAGGAAAAAACATTCTTGAGCCGGCCATGGATCCCCCCAAAGAAAACGCCGTACCAGCACTTTCACTGAAGAGCGGACTACAGCCCTCACATCCGGCCGCTCCGCAAGGAGAGCGATCGATCATGTGCCGCCTCTTGCCGTGGTTGGGCTGCTGAATTGTTCCCGTCTACTGGAAACCTCCGCTCATGCGCGGGTTTTTATTTGCTTGCCCACTCGGTATGAAAATTCCCGGACTTGTCCGTCCTCTGATACCCATGTGCACCAAAGAAGTCCCTCTGCGCCTGGATCAAATTCTGCGGAAGCTTCTCGCGACGCAGTGCATCATAGAACCAGAGGGATGCCGACATTGCGGGGAGAGGAATTCCCCGTGAGACGCCGGTGAGAATTGCCTGACGCCACTGCTGCTGACGGACGCCGCTCAGTCGCTCGGCGATTTCCTTCTTCGGCTTCGCGGAATTCTTGCCGTACGCGCGCTGGAGCTTTTCCAAAAAGCGCGACCGGATGATGCACCCGCCTCGCCAGATGCGGGCGATTTCTCCCAGGTCCAAGTTCCACTTCCTCTCGCTGCTCATCTTGGCCATCAATTCAAAGCCCTGCGCGTACGTGCATATGATGGAAAGCTCGAGCGCGGAGCGAACGGCCGTCGCACATTCTTTGGGAGACATCGCGGGGAGCTTGAGGAGCGCTTCCGGGAGTTCATGACGGAGACGCGCACGGCGTTCCATTTCGCCGGAGAGGATCCGCGCATCGACGGCGGCGTTGATGGTGGGTATGGCGATACCCAGATCCATCGCAGTCTGCGTCGTCCACTGGCCGGTCCCCTTTTGGCCCGCAGCATCGGCAATGAGATCGATCAGATCTTTGCCGCTCTCCTTCTTTGCAAAAATCTTTGCGGTGATCTCGATCAGAAAAGACCCCAGATCCTCGCTCTTGCTCCAGTCCGTGAAGAGCTTCCCGAGATCGACATTCTTGAATTTTCCGATTGTCTTGAGTAGATCGTAACTCTCAGCAATCAGCTGCATGATGCCGTACTCAATGCCGTTATGGACCATTTTGACGAAGTGCCCGGCTCCTCCGGGACCGATGTAGGTGACGCACTTGCCTTTCGTAGAACCTGTGGTGAGCGTAGTCGAACCATCACTGGCTGACATTTCCATGAGCAAAGGCATGAGCTTTTTGAGTGCGCCCTCGTCTCCTCCGGGCATCATGCTCGGACCGAGAAGAGCACCCTCCTCGCCACCACTCACGCCCATACCGACGAAGTGGATCGCCATTTTTTTCAGCCGCGCCTCGCGCCGCTCCGTATCCCGGTAGTGGCTGTTTCCCGCATCAATGAGAATGTCGCCCTTGGAAAGCATTGGGAGAAGCTCTTCCATGACCGCATCGACCGCATCCCCTGCCTTCACCATCAACAAAATGGCGCGGGGAGAGGTCATTTGCGAAACGAACTCCCGCAGACTCTCCGTCGCGACAAAATCGCCCTCAGCGGAGAAATGCTGCAGGAACTCATGCGTCTTTTCTGTTGTTCGATTGAACAACACAACGCTCGCTCCATTGCGCGCTGCATTGCGGGCGAGGTTGGCGCCCATCGTGCCGAGACCGATAACTCCTAGTTGCATGATAGAAGTATAGACGAGGCCCAGACGTTGTCATCCCGAGCGGAGACGAGGGATCGACAACGCCGCTGTATGGTTCGACTCCGCTCACCATGACAGCGGCTACTTCTTCACCTTCTCCCAATCTTCCAAAAACTTCTCCAATCCGGAATCGGTGAGCGGGTGCTTTGCGAGTTTCACAAACACGTCGTACGGAATCGTGCAGATGTGTGCTCCAAGCCGCGCAGCGTCCACGATGTGCCGTGGATGCCGTGTGGACGCCACAAGGACCTCGCAATCGAAATCGTACTGACACCAGACTTCCATGATCTCGGCGATCAGCCCCATGCCGTCTTCCGCTGCATCATCGAGACGTCCGATGAACGGACTGATGATGTTCGCACCTGCCTTTGCAGCAAGGATCGCCTGCGAAACGGAGAACACGAGTGTGGTATTCGTCTTGATGCCTTTGGAACGGAAGTGTTTGAGCGCCTTGAGACCCTCCGTCGTCATCGGCACTTTCACAACAACATGCTTGTGCCAGCTTGCGTACTCCTCTCCCTGTTTGATCATGCCCTTGGCATCTGTTGCAGTGACTTGCGCACTGACGCACGGCACGTGCTTGCACATTTCGAGTACGGTCTTTTTGAAGTCTTTGCCCTCTTTAGCGACTAACGACGGATTCGTTGTAACGCCATCGAGCACTCCCCACTCGGCAATTTCTGCAACCTGCGAGACATTCGCTGTATCTAAAAATAATTTCATACAATAAATGGGGAAGGCAGCCTGCCCTGAGCGAACCCGAGCGGAGCGAGGGTGAGTCGAAGGGTGTCTAAGAAGAGCTTCATAGTGAAGACATTCTCGTCCTTTGCGTGAAAAGACGCAAGGAAGGGGGGCTGACACTTTCATCTACTTCAAACGTCTATACTCTCACCTACCCCCCCCCCGACTCTCATGCCTTCGCAAAAATTCCTGACCTTGGCAATCCTGACCTCGCTTCTCCTCACCGCGTGTATTCCAACATATCCAGACGCTGATCAGAACGGTCAGTCGTCGTCAATTTCTCCGAACTCTTCTTCTCCCTCGACCTCTTCGACTTCCCGTTCCTCAGTCCGTTCCTCGGTCCCCTCTTCCTCGCGCACTTCTCTCGCACCAAACTCTCTCGAGGCCGTTGCCCCACTCGCCGTCCCCTTCACCTCCCAAGCCCCTTTCGCCAACTGGGATGACCCGTATCAGGAAGCATGTGAGGAAGCCGCAATCCTCATGGCCGTGCACTTCCTGAACGGTACCAGCCTGACACCCGCGATTGCCGATAAGGAAATTTTGGATCTCGTCGCCTGGGAAACGGCCAATGGATACAGCCAGGATGTGACCGCGCAGCAGATGGCCGAGATCGCCGAAAAGAAATTCGGGGTCAACGCGAGAGTCCGGACAGACGTGACGGTGCAAACCATCCAGGAGGAACTTGCAGCGGGCAATCCCGTGATCATCCCCGCTGCGGGGAGAGATTTAGGCAATCCCTACTTCAGCGGCGAAGGTCCCTGGTATCACGCCCTCGTCATCATCGGATTCAAGCCGGGCTGGACCGGCGATTACTTCGTGACCAACGACCCGGGCACCAAGCGCGGTCAGCAGTACACGTACCGCGCGGAAACGCTCCTCAATGCCATTCACGACTGGACGGGGGTGAAGGAGGATATTCGTGCAGGGAAACGGGCGATGGTGATCTTAGAACGGTAATGTTCCACAAGGGTATGGAACCGAATTTTTGTTTTGTGGAAGCGATGAATCGAACAACACAAAAACAAAATCTTAGAGACGCAAAATTTTGCGTCTCCGTAGGCCGGATAATGCGATTATGACATTATTTCGCAATCGGTACCGGATCGAATCCACACGTAAACGTGGTTTCAATTACGCATCGGATGGCATGTATTTTGTGACGATGTGTACGCAAGGCCGTGCCCCAATTTTTGGACATATTCGAAACCATATGATGTGCGTCGAGGAAATGGGTCGTATCGCATGGCAATGTTGGGAATCGATTCCCGAACATTTTCCATTTGCCCACCCGGATGCGTTTGTGGTGATGCCCGATCACGTGCATGGCATTGTGCGATTTGATCATCACGCGATCGTAGAGACGCAAAATTTTGCGTCTCAATTACAGACGCAATATTTTGCGTCTCTACAAAATCGTTTCGGACCCCAATCACAAAATTTGGCATCGGTCATACGGGGATTCAAAACCGGCGTCAAAACGTACGCCACAAAAACCGGTATCGATTTTGCATGGCAACCGCGTTATCACGACCGCATTATTCGCGATGCGGATGCCTACGAACGTATCCGCCGTTACATCGTGAACAATCCACGTCTCGGGTAAAGACGCAACATGTTGCTCTGCGCCTCTACGTCTCTGTAAAGACGCAAAATGTTGCGTCTCTGCGTCTGATACAATGACCGTGTGAATCGACCCGATGCAAAGACATTGATAGGCAAAAACCCCGCAGAGGTCCCCATGTCCCTGCAGCGCGTCGCAGCGTCGTCGGTGATGGGTGATCGTCACTGGATCGGGCCGAAGGATGCGAAGAAACTGAGCACGGAGGAGATGGAGGCGTACACGCTCGCACATCAGATTCTGTGCCACCTCTGCATCCAGGCTCCGACCAAACACAAATCGGGGCATCCCGGTGGTCCCCTCTCTGCATTCACCTTCACCTATTTCGTCGAGAAGAAGCGCAATCCCGAGATAGACCCCCCCTTCCGCATGAGTGCGGGGCATTTGAGCCTGCTTGCCTACGGCATGCAATGGCTCATGCATCGGGAGGGACGGGATAAACGTCTTGCGTCGCCGCAGGCGATCATCGATACGTTCCGCAAGCCCGATGGTCTGCCCGGGCACATTGAGGCTGGCATCGGCGATATTCCCTTTGGCACGGGACCGCTCGGGAAAGGTGTGAGTAACGCGCTTGGTGTTGCCTTTGGACTCAAATACCTTAAGCAGAAGGGAGTGGTGAACATTCTCCTCGCCGACGGTGACTGTCAGGAAGGCCAGGTGATGGAAGCACTGCGACTGGCTTCGCATCTGAAAATGGACAACTTGATCGTGCATTTGGATTTGAACGACATTCAACTGAGCGGCATGCCGAGCAAAACGGTCGCAGCCGACATGGCGGCGATTGCGAGCGCCGCGGGATGGACGGTGATCGAGACGCAGAACGGCAATGATCCCGGGCAGGTGGCTGCTGCGGTTGATCTCGCCTACTCGCTCACCGGAAAAGGAGCTCCTATTTTCATCTGCCACTACACGACCATGGGTCACGGCGTGAAGGTGATGGAAGAAGGATCGAACACCGGAGCGGTGAACTATCACGGATCTCCTCTGAAGGATGACGTGGCCGCCGCAGCGTTGAAGGACCTTCCGCCGCTGGATGAGCTAGCGAATAAATATGAATCGTATAGAAACCAGCTGCGCGTCTTCGACGCGCAGTCCGCGGGTCGAAGACCCGCGGCTATCGATTTTGCAATCAAAAACCTCCAAGGCTACGCGCGAACCATCACCTCCGAAAAAGGCGCGGCCCGGACGGACTTCGGCGCTGTGCACCTGAAAGCGATGATGAAAGCCGATCCCCGCATCGTCGTCCTGCACGGCGATCTCGCGGGATCAGGAGGGTTCGATAAGGTTGGGAAAGATTTTCCTGATCGTGTCATCAACGTTGGCGTTGCAGAAGCCAACATGTACATGATGGCCGCCGGCATGCGTCAAGCCGGGTTGCTCCCGGTCACGTACACCTTCGCAGCATTTGGAACCAATGAAGCGCGCGCGAGTGCTCGATTGATCGACGTCAACTGCGGTCACACCCGCTGCGGAGTGCTTCATGATTGCACGCATGCCGGACTGAGTGTTGGAGAGGACGGAGAGACGCATCAGGAGCGCAATTACCTGAATATTCCTCTCGATCACACGCAGGTATGGATGCCGGCTGATTCCAATCAGGCAGGTGCAGCTGCCGAGCGCGCGATGGAGATCGTGGCCGATGGGCAGCAGAGCGTATACGCGCTCTTCCCGCGCAGCGGTCACGAGCAACTCAAGACGCCGACGGGGGAAATCATCTACGGGAAGGACTACTTGTTTGACGGCAAGATGGATCTGCTTCGGGGAAACGGCGACCTGACGGATGAGGTCACGATCATTGCGACGGGCATTCCCGTTCATGATGCGGTGATGGCGGCGGATCGGGTAAAGACGCAAGATTTTGCGTCTCTGCCGCCGCTCGTCCGCGTCCTCAACTGCTCCTGCATCCGCCCTCTGGATGCCTCCGCCATCATCCAGGCCGCCCTGGAAACCACTCACCTGATCGTCGTCGAAGACCACCACAGCGAGGGCGGACTCGCCTCGCAGGTGGCAGACGTCATCGCCGACTTCCAGCTGCCGTGCTCTCTGCGTCGCCTGGGCGTGAATCACTACTTCCCATCGGGCACGGCCGATGACCTCAAGCTGCTTGCGGGACTGGATAGCGACAGCATCGCGGATGCCGTTCTGGACGAAGTCGGCAACGAAGTCTGCGGCGGAGAAGATGCATTTGTCTCGGCGATCTTTGCACTGACGCAGAATGCGAAGAAGAGCCGGTTCCGGGAAGCCGTACAACCCTTCATCCACCGCGTGCAGAAGGAAAAAGGCTATATGCAAGCATTGCGGGCGAAATGGAAGGAGCGCGGATGTCCATCGGAAAAGCTGCCCAGTACCGACGCACTGCAGAAACGCTTGCAGGAAGAACAGGGACATCTATAGGCTTTACGACTAATGAAACATGTACGGTGGCTGTTGGCCCTGAGTGTCGTCCTGAACCTCGCGATCATCGGTATCGTCGGGCCTACGAACCTCCTCAGACAAGTCACGAGCCGTAATCAATTTCCTCTGCTGTCGCCTCGCATTTTCGCTCACAATCAAAATGATCTCATCATTAATTTCACGGCATTACGCGCCGGACTTCGCCAATTTATTCTCTCGCAAGAGGATTTCAGAGCTGGCGTGTACTTTGAGTATCTTCCGTCCGGCGTTTCCATTGGGGTCAATGAGAAAGAGGAATTCATCTCCGCAAGCCTGATCAAGGTTCCGTTGATCATGGGTATCTATAAACTCATCGAAACCGGTACTCTTCGCCCGGAGAGCCAGCTCACTCTTCGCAATGAGGATATTGATTCGGACTTCGGGACATTGTGGCAGCGCGGTCCTGGCACACAGCTGTCGGTAGAAGAAGCGATTCGCCTTACGCTGACGGAATCCGACAACACCGCCGCGCGCGCGCTCGACGCATTGGCAAAGGAAGATCCGATACGCGAAGTCTACAACGCTCTGGATATTCCCATCGAATACTCCGGAGCGCTGCCAACCGTGAGTCCGAAGAATTACTCATCCATTTTTCGCTGTTTATACCTCTCATGCTATTTAGATTACGGCCATTCGCAACAAATTCTCGAGCTCCTAACGCGCACCAAATTCGAAGAAGGTATTCCCGCAGGAATTCCCGATGGCGTTCCTGTTGCACATAAAATCGGCATGTACGACTTGCGGGATTCTACGAAAAAGGTCCGTCTGGACTGTGGCATCATCTATGTCCCGCGCCGTCCCTATATCCTGTGTGTGCTTGCAGAGAGTGAACAAGGGCAAGAGCAATTGGTGACGGATTTTACGAAGGACGTCTCACAGCGAGTGTACGCGTTCGTCGAGAAGGTGAACCTACAGTGACCCCTTGTTAATTGGTTTTCGTAATAATCAGTGATGTTCCCGGCTTCACCGTGGAAGCCGCTGCTACTTCCGAGCCATGCCATAGTTCCAAATCTCCCGATGTTGTCGCCACCATCATGCCCTCGATGATCACGAGCATATCTGCATTTGCCGTATCCACAGAAAGCGTTGTTCCGCGGGTGACGGTACTCACCGCACGCGAAGCAAAAGCCCATTCAACTGCTCCTGTGGCTAAAATTTCATCTTGGTCAGCGGCTGCTGTCGCTGCAGTCGCACTCACATCGACGCCTCTCCAATTCCAGACGAATGCTCTGTTTGTGCCGGTGAAGTTGACCGCAAAGCGGACACCTGTGGTCGTTGCCGCCGCCTGATAGCGGACGACGTACTGGAAAACATACGTGCCGGAACCGACTGTCCGACTGAGGGCTGTAACTTCTGTTAAGGTCGTGGTGCTATTGCTTTGATCCGCATTCAGGCGAGCGGTGATCAACCGTGGCTCATTGGACGCAATCTCTACCCAATCTGTTCCATCAAACATCAATGTCAGAGAAGTATTCCCTGTGATGATTCTCGTAGGTGCCCCAAGCTCCAGATTGGTAGAAGCCAGCGTATTTTCATCCTGCAAAGTCACCGTATTCGCTTCTGCATTTGCGGCAGTGATCACGATGACCTGACCCGGCGTTCCGTCAGCGATAGTGGGAGTGGACGTTAATTTGAAATCTGCACTCGGATCCAGAACAACACGCGCTGCATTTGCAAGAATCGAGTTTCCTGCCGCACTGATCGTCTGCGTCGCAGATGGCTTAAATGTGAGCGCGCCTCCCAGCACCGCTGCTCCCGAGGCACTCAGTCTATTCTGGGCATGAATCATACGCCCGGACATAGTTCCGACCACTTCGAGCTCCGTTTCGGGAACGTTGGTCCCAATGCCCACCTTGTTCCCGCCATTTGCGAAGAGTGTCGGCTTCGCAGCAGTACCGCTCCGCATAACGAGCGATCCAGACACTGCCAGACGATCCTGCGCATACACCATTCGTCCTGACGCCGTTCCAGCCACCGTGAGAACATCCGTCGTCTTGTTCCACCGAAACTGCGATTCACCCCCGAGGGCAGACCCGCCATCGTTGTACTGCACGTGCGTATCGGATCCTGCGGCTCCGCCGCCGCCAGATTGATCTGTGCTCCACGAGAGCTGGCCTGAGGCAGGATCGATTTTAAGCACCTTACCCGTTGCGGATGCAGGCGATCCCGGCCAAAGGTAACTGATCTTCTTGAAGACCGTCGCGCCGCTGACAGCGATGTTTCCCCAGACGTCGGCATTTCCATCGACGCGAAGTGTCGTACCCGACAGGTTCCCCTGGACGCTGAGCCCCTTGCTGAATTGGAAACGCTGATTGGTATTGAGGAACTTGAGTGTTTGATTCGCAGTTGCATTGCCGAAGGTGAGAACGGCATCCGCCGCGCCTCGATCGGAATTGATCGTCGCATCGCTGTTTGTGAGGAGCGTTCCAGACGCGTTCAGTCCTGCACTGTTACTGATGCTCAGAGCACCCGTCATGGTATCCCCACTCTGATTCACATATCGCGCATCGGCATCCGTCTGCGCAATACCACCGCCACCGCCCGTCTGATCCGCACTCCAGGAGAGCTGACCCGATGCGGGATCTACTTTCAGTACTTTGCCGGACGCTGAGGCTGCTGTGGGCCACAGGTAGTTCACTTTGTTGAAGACCGTTGAGCCGCTCACACCAAGGGTTCCCCAGATGTCGGCGTTTTTATCGACGCGCAGCGCTGCACCGGATAGTGTTTTCTTGACACTCAATGAGCCTGTCGCTGTCACATTTCCCTGGATCAGCACGGGCTGCGTCATGACGAAACGAGCTGCGGTGACATCCCAGTAGATGCGGCGGTTCACGTTATTGCCAAAGCGAAACTCGACGTTGGAAGAACCGTCTCCTGCATCGATCGTGTTGAACGCTTCGGTATTCACAAGGAGTGTTGGGCTCCACGAGCTCACGGCGATCGCATGCGGCACGGGGAAGAACGAAACAAGAAGAGTCATAATCACAGTCCATGCAATCACTGACGGTCTGATGCGGTTTTGAAGCATCATGAGTGCAGCCGTTCTGTATTTTTTGTGTATCTGCATTTCTGTAAAGAATCCTCTTATTATAGCAAAAAACACGCATCCTGGCCGCTGAGAACAATTGAGCAAGAGCGCAAATGCATGCCCGACAGCTGAATGAATAGTTTGCTATACATACAAAAATGCGGCTCTGTGAAGCCGCATTCTCAAATTGCCAATGAAGGATTCTTACGGTGTGGTCGTTGTCCAGTTGAGGTTGATGTTCCCAAGGTCAGTGAAACCGTTGGACTTGGCTGCCATCTTAATAAGCAGTGTGATGTAGCCGAGTGGCGTGTAGGTGCCCGCAGTCACGTTACCAATGGTTTTGAGCGCCCACGTATTCACGATGCTACCGGTCATGTTGGCGTTGCTGGTGACGGCAACTGCTGCACCGGTGGTATCGATCAGTCGCAGCGTCGCATAGTTGTCTTCTTTCGTCGTCGTACTCGTGCGCAGGCGGAGCTGAATGCCGGAGGCCGTTTCGAAGTGGGAGAAATTCTTGGGAACCTGCACGCGGACGCTCAACCAGTAATCCTGCAGGGCGCTTCGCGTGGTCGCCCAACGGTAGTAGTTATCGGTCGCCCCCGACGCACTGTAGGTCAGTGTTCCGACCGTAGTTGCACCAGATTGGAAGTACACGGTATTCGGGTACTCCGGGTGCAGCGAGAGAATGTCTCCACTTCCGTTGCCGACAGTGACGGCCGACCAGCTGAGCACTCCCGCGCCGTCCGTCTTCAGGAAGGTATTGGGGGATTGCGATCCAGGCCATGTGTAGCTGAGCCTGTTAAAGACCGTTGCACCGGAGACTCCGAGAGCACCCCAGATATCAGCATTCCCATCGACGCGCAGCGTCGTACCGGAAAGGTTTCCCCGGACGCTCAGTCCCTTACTGAACGCAAAGCGCTGGTTGGTATTGCCGAAGGTGAGGGTTTGGTTGGCGGTGGCATTGCCAAAGGTGAGAACGGCATCAGCTGCTTCGGCTTCACTATTGATCGTGATGTTGCTTCTCGTCTTAATGGTGCCGGATGCAGCGATGTTGCCGTAGAACTGCGCATCTCTATCAACCTGCAAACTGGTACCCGAAAGGTTGCCGATCACCTTGGTGTTGTTGTTCACTCTCAATGTGCTCTTGAGAACGGTAGCACCCGAAACACCGAGTGTTCCCCAGATATCGGCTGCATTATCGACACGCAAGTTCGCTCCGGAGAATACTTTCTTAAAACTCACAGCGCCCGTCGCGGTCAGATTCCCCTGAATGAGGACAGGCTGGGTGAAGACAAAGCGGGCTGCGGTGATATCCCAGTAGATACGGCGGTTCACGTTGTTCCCGAAACGGAGTTCGATGTTGGACGAACCATCACCGGAGTCAAGTGTCTGGAACGCTTCCGTGTTCACCAGCAGCGTCGGAGCCCATGACGATACCGCATGCGCCGTCTCCGTCATCGACGCAAACAAGAAAGTGAATGCCGCGACGAGCGCGACCTTTTTGATGAGTCTCTTGAACACGCTCTGTAAGGAAGTGTGTGTCATGTTTTTTTGGGTTCCGACCAGTATACCAAATTTCGGACTTCTGTGCTCGGGTATACTATTGACTCACACAAGAAATATGGTCAGGGGTTTTCTCTGCTCCCATTGAGCACATTATTCCTGCTCCATTTCAACATATCGCAATTCGAGATCCCCAATGTGCGCTTCTGCAGCACTCTTTGCGGAGACTTTGATCTTGAGGAGGAAGTTCTGGCCAGCTGTCCAGGTCGGCGTACCGGAGAATGTCATTGCAGCAGTCGTCCATGACGCAGAGACCAAGCTGCTGCCTCCATTGAGTGTCACGGCATTGCCGGCAGTGTCGAAGAGGGTGACATCCAGCCTGTTATCGCTCGCGGAGGCGGAGCTGGTACGGTAATTGAGCGTGATGGGGTTACTCTTCCAGCCTTTAAAGTGTTGCGGCAGAGTTGCACGGATATAGACATCGTAATCCTGCAAGCTGCTGCGCGTACTGCTCCACAGATAGTAATTGTTCTTGGATGTGCCATCATTCGTCACCGACATCTGACCGACGTTATCGGCACCGTCGCCCTGGTACGCCGTATCCTTGAACTCCGGATGCAGGACATCGAGGATCGAATTCTCGCGATTATCGCTCTGCAGCACTCTGCGATCGCTGACCGAGGCTACTCCGCCATTTGCCGTGGTGACCTTTGCGACGGGAATAAAACTGACATTCGTCGGGAAGCCGCTCGTGCGGGCAACCAAGCCGGTACCGGTGAAGAAGAGGTACGTATCGGCATTATTCGTGAGAGTCGCACTCGTTCCCGAGAAGTTGGTAATGTTACCGTTCACACGATAACTGCCGGAGTAGACGCTCACTGTCAGTCCTCCACCGGAAGCCGCGCGCAGCGGAGCTGCGGTATTCAAAGACGTGATATCGACACCATTGATGAGGCCGGTGACCGTAAGGCTGCCGGAGATGCGCACGGGAGCATTGAATTCGAAGCGGCTGTTCGTGATGCTATAGAGGAGGGTCTTGCTGAGGGTATCGCCGAACTTCAAGGTGATATCGGTGCTCGCCGAGTTATTGGCGTCGATTGTGAACGTGTCGCGGTTTGTCCCACCCGGCACCGTCGATACAGGCAGCAATCCCCCGCTCTGCAGAAGCGGGATAGAACCACTCCCTGTTCCCACATCATGTTGGTCGAGGAGAGCTGCATTCAGAGCCAACGGTACAGAATCAAACGGCGAACGCTCTTTCAAAGAATCGAGTGGCTTGGGATCCAGAATCTCGTACGCAGTATCCGCTGCGCTCGACGCTTTCACCTCGACCTGGAGGTGGAGACTCGTCAACGTATTCGTGGCCATGGTTTCGAACGACGGTAGCGACGATCCACTGCCAAGCTCCACTGAGAAGTAGCCTTTGCTATCGGGGGTCACCGTATCCACCTCCTGCCAGCTCGCATAATTGGCTGCCCCTGTATTGATGGCGCCGGTTCCGGTGATATCGCCGCTGACGGCATCTGCGCTCTTCCAGAAACTGAAGCGTACTTTGTGCGCAGTGGTGATCGCATTCCCGGCACTATTGAGGAGGCGCGCGTTGTAGACCATCCTCTGCGGAGCTGTCGTGGCTGCGTGTACGGCTGCAACCGTCCACGACAGCGCGAGGACCGCGAGGAGTGACGCGCAAATGCGGGAGCCGATGCGGAAGGAGAACGTACTCACGATCCGAAGAGCGGTAATTGATCTGCAGGTCCTTCATCAGGGCTGAGGACGGGCTTCACGCCTGCCTCCCCTACGTCCTGCATGGACACAGAGGACGCAGTCGTATCGATTGCCGTTGGCGAGAAATCAACGCCCACACGCTTGCTCGCATGGGACTGACGATCAGCGAAGAAGAATCCGTTGCGCGCGATCACACGACCGACGCTCGATGCGGAGATGATGACCTGATGTTCTGTCGTAAGCTTGCGAGCGATCTGCTCTTTGCCCATCGTTACATTCTGCAAACGGTACTGACGAATCCATTCGACGACCGCGTGATCCACCTGCGGCTCTCGCACATGATGTGGACGACGGGACCTCTCTTCGAGAGTCTCGGGCTTGCGCGGATCAAAACGATTTGCCCAGCGCAAAAATGTTGTGCGGGAAATACCGAAGTACCTGCACGCCAAGCTGACGTTGCCCTCGTGCGCAAGCGCGTACGAAAACCATGTGAGGCGCTTGCTTGCATCACGACTGAGCCCCAGAGACACGGCATGTCTGAGAAGATTTGCAATGTCTTGCCGCTTGGGACGGGATCTCCGCATGGGTTGTAGTGTTTGTTTAACTTTGCTTTATTTTAGCACTTCAAATGATAAATGTCCATTATGTCTCTGAACCAGAGTAATTCGTATTGTCTATGTACGATATTTTCGCTTCATAGTAGTACAATATCTCTATCGAATCTGTTTCATATGTGTTCGATCTTTTCTCGCATGAATAGTTCGTTTGTCATTGCATTTCTCAAATAAACGACAGGTATTCACTGCAATGAACTCCAAGAACATTCGCCCACAGTGACCGTGCACTGCGCGACTCTGCGAGAGGCAAACACCCGTGCATCACGTGTGTCTGAACTTCTGCTTTCTGCTAGAAGAAAACATCGCATGATCATCGGAACTGCCAAGAAATATTTGTCCGATATCGTCAAAAATGGAGAATGACCTTACAGTGATCCTGTACTCAGAATTGACCTGAAAACACGGTGTATGGAAAAAGATGACTGACCTCCCTGTGTCTGAACTTCTGTTATCACAGAGGGATCACAGAGCATCTGCATGCCTTGATGCCTTCACAAACTCAAGAGTCCTGATGTCCGTGTGAATCGTGTGTGTCCTTGAAAAAACAGGTTTTCGGCCAAATGTAGCCTGATAGGTGACCAGCGTCTCTCGGAACTTCTTTGTCACCCACAAGAACGTTGGACATGATCCTCACGATCAGATACACGCGTTGTCCCGTATCTTTCTGAACAAGAATACATGGCTCTATAGACGTTTTCTTGGTAGAATGGTCAGATTTGAAACACACACTCACTATTCTCTGCATTGCCTGCAATGTGCTCCTGTGGGCGCCCGCGGCATCTGCCGACCAGAGCACGTCATTTCAGCTGCTACCAACCTTCCCGAACGAGGCGAGCACAAACACGGCAACCTCCACAAGTTTTGGCTTGAACGATGCAGGAATCACCTGGCATGAATATCCGGGGACAAGCACCAGCTTTCAACTCTTGCACCCAACAGCAAATCTGACTGCAGCATCGACGAGTACCACAACAACCACGACAGGCGGAGGGGGCAACGTGCCCTCGGGCGGAGGCGGAGGCGGAGGAGGAAGAGGAGGAGCTGGCAGAGCACCGGCGGCCGGCATTGGACGAGGAACCACCGTCGCCCCACGTGCGGCACCCCAAGGCATGTCGAAGACCATCACGCCCAAAACAACCGCACCACTGAAGGGAGCCGCACCTGTGACAGGGTCCAAAACAACGACTCCGGCCAAACCCGGGACTGCAAAAAATGCGCCCGCCGGCACTCCTCAAAGTCCTACGACAGGGATACCTGAAAAGAATAGTCCTGCCAAAAAAAGCAAAGACACATCACAAGAGAAAGTACGATCTCCCCAACTCCAGAAACGAATTAGTGATCGCCTGCAAATCCGAAAACGGATCCAAAGTGCATTTAACGATGTGCTGTTCGCTCCCGCACCTCTTGTTTTCCCCTTCTTCCAGACATTCTTGAACGAGTGGAATCAGATCCCAGGATCAGACTCTGGAACTCTGCATCAAGCACCACTCGCAGCGGTGAGCAGGTTCGGAAGGTTGACGAGCTCGCCACTCCTTCCCGGCAACGGCATGGTGGAGCTGATGTGGCTGCTGAGTCTCATTGCAGCAATCTGCGGCACGTCTGCGCTGCGCATGCACATGCGAGAAGAGCGCATACAAAAGAAAAATGTGAAAAGAGGACGTCAGTCTTCGCGACGCAGGAGAGTGAAGTAACCCTGCATACTCGACCGGTCATGAGAGATCTTGTTTGTGATCCTCGCCAATTTTGGTACGCTGAGAGCCATGTCTCACTCGTTTCTCAAGCGCATTGTCAGTCTGACTGTGGCTCTTTCGACAGTCGGATTCCTTTCTCCGGCGTTTGCACAGTCATCGTTCCCGGACGTATCCGAAAAAGACCAGGCCGCAGTGGAATTCGTCAAAGCACGCGGCATCATGCAGGGATATGCGGATCCCTCGGCGCCGCTCGGGACAAGCTTCCTGTTCAAGCCGAAACAGAAACTCACACGTGCGGAGTCCGTGAAGATTTTGGTCGCAACCAAGCTCTCTGCCGAGGAGATTCAAACATTTACCAAGCGATCGTACACGGACGTTCCCGAGACCGCATGGTACCGCCCGTACGTGGAAGCGGCATTCCACAAACTGGGGCTCATTGACGGCCCGCCGAAGACGACGGTGTTCAATGGCGACAGACCTGTGCAGAAAGTGGAATTCCTCAAACTGCTCTTCAAATCTCAAAATGTGGATACCAATGCCTACAGCGAAATTGCCCTGCCTCTCGCCGTGGATGTGACCGATACGAAGGCGTGGTTCTACCCCGCAATGCGGTACGCGGTTTCCACGGTGATGATCTACACCAATGCGGAAGGCAAACTTCGTCCCGAAGCCGAACTGACCCGCGCAGAAGCTGCTGAGCTCCTCTATCTGCTCGCAATGTATCAGGCAGGAAAGCGCACACAGGCCGGGCTCACGACGGAAGAAACGTATCTCGTGCAGACGTTGGAATCACTCGATAAAAAAGATTTCGCCCAGGCGGACATGGCCTCTGCTCGGGCATTGCTCACCTCTCGTGGAGCGCTGACGAGCAAACCGACGACGGCCATTGTGCAGGCTGCGGTGAAGATCGCCGAAGCCTTCCGCGCGCTCGTACGCGCATACCGAGCAGGAACGGAAGGACGTCTGGATGATGTGCTGACACTGTCCAAAGAGGCCTGGGGACTCGCAGACAGAGCACAGCAATTGAGCGCAAGTCTCGCGGATCTCTCCCTGCGCGTGAAGGATATTGCGTCGGGAATGGCGAATCAGGCGCGGGAGATGATCAAGCAATCATTGCCTCCTTCGTGAAACTGAAATTCGTGTCAGCCTACGCTCGTTGCGACGAGTAGCGGTATAGTGGGTACATGACACCCGCTCACTATTCGGTCGGCGGCAGTGAGAACGAGTACATGGATGCGAGGCAGGCGGTCTTGAAGAATAAGAAAAATATTGCTGATCTCTCGATATTGCAGATTGAAGAAGAAAAAGCCCTCGTGAAAGCGTATGAAATTCTTCTTTCCGAAGTCCGATCCGATACTCCTATCACTGAAGAATTGATCCGACATGTGCATCAGCGGATCTTTGCTGATCTGTACGAATGGGCAGGACACTGGCGAACAGTCACGATCAGCAAACCCGGAGTTACATGGCCCCCGCCGGATTTTCTCGAGGAGGCGATGCAGCAGTTCGAGAAAGGTGTTCTGAAACGGTATCCGGCGAATGTTCTTGTTTCCGACGAGGTATTTTGTAGCGGCATCGGGCACATACAGGGAGAATTTCTCGCCATCCATCCTTTCCGAGAAGGGAACGCACGCACGATCAAATTGGTCGCAGATCTCCTCTCAGTGCAAACGGGAAGGTTGCCACTTCGTTATGACTCAACGAACATGGGTCGGAAACGATATATAGACGCTGCAAAAGCAGCTATCCTCAAAAACTTCGATCCGATGGTCGAGATCATTCGGAGTGCTCTCAGCGCTTCCCGAGAGCAGCCAATTCCTTGAGGCATTCTTTCGTGGTCTGCTGCGTGAACGGGGGGAGACCTTCAATCACACTGTTCCGTTCGGCGCGATCAAGGATGATCTTCTGCCGGATGGCGGCATTGCGGAGTTTCGGAGAGAGTTGCCGGAGGATTGTGCCTTTTCCGAAGGTCATGGAACTATTATAGCAGAAAATTAGGCTTAATGGGAAATTTTGGGGGCTACTTTCCCCGTAAGAGCTCTTGAATGAGTT
>CAYUZT010000004.1:0-97510 GCA_964449445.1 uncultured Candidatus Peribacteria bacterium
AGTTCCTACGCTCTCAATGAGCTGAATTTACCACCCATTTTTGTCCACTACGCCGGAAGTTACATACCAGACTGTGCAGAAAATTTAAGAATGTCCGCTGTTGTAGTCTACTACATTGCAATCTTCCTCATGCTGTATCAGCATATTTCTATGCGTAGAAGAAAGTACCCATATGATCGGCCCTACCCCTGGCGGAACATTTTCATGATTCAACTCACAGCAGCCTTTGCTATTAGGTTAGTAGGGGATTTTTTGGATAGGCGGGCAAGGCGTCGGTGCTGAATTCCGCTGCATAGATTCAGAATGCCAGGTAGTTGATGGGTGATATCGAACATGCGTAATGACAACGCTTGGGTGCTTCGGCTCTTCACTTTCCTCGTTAAAAGATTCTTGCTGGAGGATCTCAGCATAGGGATTCTCTGTGATGCGAGATCGCTTTCCTTTAGGAACAAGTTCAACGTCAATGATTGTTCCCGCTTCCATTCTTCCATGTTCTGATGTGGCAGAAGCCAGTTGTTCATCGGGTACGACGAATCTATGGGTAAAAATGTGTTCTTCTGGAAACACGTTGATAAATTTCCCCTCTCCCTGGCGTAGACCGGTGCCCATCACGCCACTCGCTGTCTGAAGAGAGCCAGGACTCTCTCGGATTTTTTTGTGTAATTGGTGTCTTCCAAATTTGTGATGCTCATAGCCATTTGCATGCCATGTGATATGCGACTCGAAATCATTTTGTCGGGGATCCCATTCGTGAAAGGAATTACAGACAATCTGGCCATTCTTCTTTCTCCCAACAGATCCAAAAAAATATTCTGTAGTATCCTCACGCACATAGAGACCAATTCGTAAGGAGTTCGTCAGGAATATTGTCTTCAAATTTTTCATAGAACGAGAGTAAGAGAAGGAATCAAATATACACTCGATACTATTGATCGCTTAACGCACGTATTCCACAGAGGCTTTTATAGATTCTTCAGCAGAGGGTTTGATACAATGATCGTATGATCAAAAAAGGAATCTCCACCGGGACGGTGCATAGAGTGCCAGCGGATGTACAAGAGGCCATTATTGCAACGCCGGCGGCGAGGGCGATATGGGAGGACATTACGCCGCTTGCGCGTAATGAGTGGATTTGCTGGATTACGTCCGGGAAAAAAGCGGAGACGAGAAATATCCGTATCGAGAAGGCACTCTCGAAGCTTGCGGGCGGCATGCGAAGGCCGTGTTGTTGGGAAGGCTGCTCTCATCGTTCCAAATAATCGGAGTCGTACTATGACGCGAGGGGGTTTCGTGGATCGCTCATGGTCTAGATTTTGTTGAAAAGAAACCACAGTCGCGTGCCCATGGTGGCTGAGCGGACGAGTCAGACACCCAATTTTGAGGGGGTGTTTAAGGGTTGTACAGTAGCTTCTTTTGAGGAGGGTAGGGCAAGCGGGTCGGTCCGTTTTTTGATAGGATGCTAGTGTGTTTATACGCTTGAAAAATTGGTGGGCCACAGATAATGAAGTTGCCAATATCATCACTGCCCGTATTGCAGTTTTAGGATTCTTAATATCCATAATTGTTGCTTCAATTTCGGGGGGATTTTCTGCTTGGAATTACCACAAGGGCACACTCCAGTACAAAGAAAACAATAGGCCATACCTTGGAGTTGACACTAAATCATATGACTTTGATAAAAAAGGCGTAAACAACACGTCATTTATCGTGAAGATTCCAATTAAGAATTACGGAAATCGACCTGCCTATTATTTAGCAAATCATAATCGAAACACAGCCACTTCAGAGCCACTGCAGCCTATGAGCAATTACCTAATGCCAGGGCAAACCGCGGAGCTTAGTTGGCTAGAAAATTATGGTGATTTAGGCCCCACAGGAACGACCTGCGATTTGATACCCTCAATGTTGAGCGAGAAAATCGAAATTGTTTATGGTTCCGATCCCTTGCACTTAGAGAACAAGATTATTTTAGTTAGAGAAATGATGGATTTGCCTTCTACAGCAAGCTTATCGGATAACTTAGTTGCTTCAATATTCGTGGTAATTGGCTGCAGCGAGGACGGCAAAAATAAAGTATTTCCTTGGAAGGTTGATTCGACACAATGAGGCAAACGGGTCTATAAACACGCGCACGTATTGGCTGGGGAGGAGGGATTCGAACCCCCGCGTGACGGGTTCAGAGCCCGTTGCCTTACCGCTTGGCTACTCCCCAATGCGCCCGCGGATAATATCAGATTGCGGCTCCGCTACCAGTCGCGTGTGTTTGTTCGCTTCTGCGTGGCGTCGGCCACGCTACCAAGCTCACGAGGAACCCGGCGATGCCGCTCATCACAATCATGCCCATCCACAGATGGACGCTTAGCCAGACTCCTTCGGTTTTCTTGAGAATGAGGATAGAGAAGAGCGTATAGGAGGCGGGGAGGAGCACCGAGAGCAGGCGCAGGTGGCGCCGCGTTTGGCGTCTGTCTGTGAGATGCAAAAGACCGTCGCCGATGAGACCAGCGAAGAAGGCTGCGGGGATCAGCTCACGGCCCTCGCGCATCAGCGCGAGTCCGGTAACGACCAGCGTGAGGATCACGGTGATACTCCCAAGCGGTAGCCGTCCGCGGCGCAGAGCTACTCCAAGAGTTCCCGTCAGGAAGATCGAGAACAGGAGAGTGCTTTCGACAGAGAGCGCTTGGATCTTTTGGATGATTAACAAACTTCCGGGCTTTACTCTGGTAAATCCCGGGTCTGTGTACTCGGCAAACTGGGTCATGAAGAAAATGCCCGCGAGTGTGAAGGCGAGCGAGAGAATCAATGGCAAGGAATCCAAGAGGTTCATGCGTCGCTCCTCCACATGCGTCGCCCAAAAGTGCCGAGCCCCTCCACTGACAATCAGTACGGCGCCAATGGCGAGAACCAAATGCGTGGGGCTCAGGAGAGCTTCGACGCCTATCTCAATTCCGAAGATCTCATGCCACAACAGATCGCCGCTGCCGCCGATCAGAAATATCACAGCGCCGAGTAACGAGAGGGCGTGACCCTCGGGAATCGCTTTTCTCCACCGGTGCTTGCCCGTACCTGTGCGTGTCCATGTCCACACCAGGATCACTCCCACACTCATCGCGTACCCGGAGTAAAGAACACCGTGCCATGGCGTGAAGAAGCTTTCGAGCTCCGGCATGTGCACATGTGCCCAGCCATCCAGGTAAATGCCGGTCATGTACCACAGGCACGCGCAGAGGAAGAGCCAGGGCCAGAGATCGTGTATGCGAGTAGTCGCCTTCACACGTGGAGTATAACAGGATTGCAAATTCAGGACTTTGCTCTGCAGTAAGCTCTAAACCCATCTTTGCGTTTATTGACTTTTCGTCGTTCCCGACCTTCAATACCCCCTTATGCCTCCGCATTCCCCGCAGCAGGAAAAATTCCTCTTCATGCTGGCACCTCACCTACAGGTGCGGCCTCCGATGGGAAGATTTTCCAACAGAATTCTCAAGTGGCTCACGGATATCGAGGCCAAAGTGAAAGACTTATGTGAAATGGATGCAAAGAAGCCTTCGGGGACTGCTCTGCAGATGCGTGATATCCAGGCGCTTGCATCAGGCAAACATGTACAACTTTCTTCCGTTCTTTGTGCACTCAACGGTATTGGCATTGAAGATCCGATTGATCGGGCGCGCGCAGTGAACATGTGGCATGCCATGTACATCGAACAAGGGAAAGCAGATCGTGCTCGTCTGCTCAAGCCGCTTCCAGAATCACTAGGACAAACTCTGCGTACGGAAGCACTCGCGATTCCGCAGAAAATACATCCGCAGTGGACTCGTCTGATGGAGCCTGCCTTCCTGAAAGATCTTCAATGCCTCGATGGAGATGGCATCTACGAGAGACCTTTTGATCTGGTAGACATTGTGGGAGAAACATACAGACGTGTGACGCGCCTTCCCCCGGAGGATGTGGCGGATCTCACTCCTCAGGCATTAGGCGATCGAGCCATCGTGAATATTGCCGTCAACGAGGCTGTTGGCTACTTGCGAACGCAGGGAGTGTGTGAAAATCCAGACACACTTGGAGAAGACATACGGCGGCAAATTTATGTGAACGTTGTGCAAGGCAAGGGCACTGTCTTCGAGATCATTCAGGACATCATGAAGCGTATGAATCGCGTTCCTTCTTCAACTGGAGCAGATACACGGACACCAAGAGTTCTGAAAACAAAATCAGGCCGCGTGAAGCGCAAGGGAGTAGGGCCATCAATATGAATTGTGCTCTATACTCTTTACCCATGTTGCTTGTGAGAAAAGCGTTCATTGGCCTTCTTTTTGTCAGCTGCCTGCTTCCACAACTGGCTCTGGCCGCAACGGTACGCGATCAAGCCCCCGATCCGGTCCTTCGGCAACTGTATCTTGCCCAATTGCATCAGAAGAAAGCCGATCCCTCGCTGGTCACACGCATCGCAACTGAGCGCGCAAGACTGAAGAAGGATGAGCTGAAAGAACTGGGGACGCTCGTGGAGGCGGCGAATGCGGAAGGGAGCGAGCACCTGGCGCAGGGGACGACCGCGCTCCAGAAGCAGCAATCACTGGTCGAGATTCTTGAAGCGAGGCGGCAGGAGACGATGGTGGATCTGGATCTTCTGCGCGAAGAACAAGATGTGCTGCAGGAGAATGCCACGACTGCCAAAGGTCAGGCGCTGGATGGAGTACAACGGCGCATGGCGGATCTTCTCGCCAAGCAGGCTGCCCTGGAGGAGCGTCTTGCCGCAACCGACGAGGTTCTCACTCAGCAGAATGATCGCCTGCAGCGGTTGAGCGCGCAGGAGCGGACGGAGAAATTTGTCGGCGCTATCCAGATCGCTTCCTATGTCGCACTCTTCGTTCTCATCATTGTCGCCGAGCGCTTCATCCGCAGGCGTCTGATTACGCGTATTAGCGACCGCAACCGACGCTATCTGGTTATCAAGCTCTTCACCGGCACCGTCTACATTCTCGTCATCGGGTGGATTCTCTACCGTCTTTCGGGCGATTACCCCGGATTCGTCACGTCATTTGCCATTATCGGCGCGGGTATCGCGGTCGCGCTGCAGTCGGTGATCAAAGATATCGTCGGATGGGTGCTGATTGTGCAGAAGGGGCTTTTCCGCCTGGGGCAGCGTGTCACCATTGGTCCCTACACCGGCGACGTGGCCGATATCAGTTTGCTCAGGACAACGCTTGTGGAGGTGTTGAATGCCGGCGGAAGCACCGATGTCGCCCGCAACGGGCAGACGCTCTACCTTCCCAATTCCCTCGTTCTGGAAGGCCCTGTACTCAATTTTCATGCGACGTCCGACTTCGTGGATGCCGAAATTCCCGTGACCGTCACGTACGCAAGCGACTGGAAAAAGGCCGAGCAGATTTTGGGGCAGATACTGGATGAAGAAGTAGGGCAGTTTGTGGAACGCGCGCGCCTGCAGCACGTGCTGCGCACCGCACACTTCTTTGCGGCGCAAGAGCCGCACGGCCCGCGTGTGTTCGTGGATCTTGCTGCGGACGGAATTCTTCTCACATTGCGGTTCCAAATTCCGATCGGCCGCAAGCGCAGCATCATCTCCGCGATCACGAGGAAAATTCTAGAAAGATTTGCGCAGGAGAAAATCGACCCGGCGTATAGGACAGTGCAGGTTGTGAATTCATAGTTTTCCTGCACTCTTCTCCCACTGCTTGAGACTCGCGATAGCCGTTTGGACGTCGTCGACAACCACATACACCATGGCCTCTTTGCCGCAGGTGGTTGCGTAAATCACGTGGATGTTCACGTTCATGGCGGCGCATGCGCGGCCAATGCCGGCAATCGCGCCGGTCTTGTTGCGCATCTTGAGTCCGATGACGGGGGTCGTGGTGACCGCCCCCAGATCTTTCAGGACGAGCTTGGCTGTTTCGACGTCATCGACGATCAGATGAATAGTCGTCATTTTTGGCCCTTCGGTGCAGCTAATGGCATCGATGTTGATATTGGACGCGCGCAGCTTGTCCCCAACTTTCGCAAGCGAGCTGGGGATATTGGGCATCGTGATGTTCACTTGTATAACGGGTTCCATCCGGGGAAATGGAAAAATTGTGGGCGTAGTCTAAGGATGTCTAGGCGGATTGCAAGGTAAGAGTCCAGCTTTTATGGCCCTGCAAATGTCTTCAGTAATGCTTTCACTGCCATCTGACGGAGTCCCAGGACATTCCCGTGTTGCAGTTCATCCCGCAGCACACCCTTGAATTGTGACAATGTGAGGAGCGGATGCTCGTCTCTAATCTCCGCCATCTCTGCTTCGATATCTGCAATCGAGATGGGTTGATTGCCTGTGATGGCCGTTTCAGGATGCATACTTTGGATCGAAAAATTGTTACTGCTTCAGCGGCAGTATTTCGCGCATTTCATGCACAACGGTGCCTTTTCTCTTATCAATCTCTATGACTTTTTTCGCTTCAACTGCGCCTTGACCTGCCTGCTCTACTCGTTTTTTCACTCGTTCAAATTCATTTTCTGTTCCGGGAAAATATGCAATCGTCGTAGCTTCGCTTGTATCTATAGATGGAATGCTGCTCATGGGAATAGGAGGAAAAAATAAATAAAAAGACCTCTCTTCGGGGAAGGGAGGCTCGCTTCTCGGGATATTCTCCTTAGCGCAGCCGGCCTTCCGCCGTAAGGCAGAGGAGGGAGAACGGGAGGAGGAGGGTCCGGACGGACATGACGAAGGGAGTATTCACGAAGGCAAATTGCCGTGCAAGTTCTGGGATATGATGAGACGATTTTCGGCTTAAATAAGAGGAAAAATCAGTCTAGTGCTACCACAAGAAGATCGGGAGATTCCATGACTCTCACATGGAAGGTCACCGGAAACGTTCCCGACTTTCTATCCACGAGCTTCGCGAGATCTCCATCCAGTGAGTACGGCAGATCTATTTCGATCGCGGAAGGATATCCTTTTTCCTGGAGCTCCTTTTTTATTTGAAGAATAACCGACGGTGGAATGCTGCACGTGGAATTTCCGGGGAGAAGGAAGGCAATTTCTCCTTCTCTACTCTCCACACCTGAAACGAGTCGCGTGGGATCTTCCGGAAGACCAAGACCGTCACGTACAAACTTGGGAAGGGGCAATTTGACAGCACTCCACAGGACACACTGATCCACTTGGATACAAAGTCTGTTTTCGTTTTCTGCATCCAAAAAGAATTTTCCCTGTATCCGCCGACCGTGCTCATCGATGAAATTTCTTCGTTTTCCAAGGATGTCCCCATTCAGAGATCCCGTGAAGTTCTCCGGAGGCTCGTATTGATGTGTTTGTTTCTCGTCGAGGACTGGTAATTCCCTCGGCAAGACGCAAGCAGACAGCATTTCCGGTGTGAGGTGCTGATAGAGTGCTTTTTCTACAAACACCTTTGCAGCACCTGCTATTGCAAGAACCCCGGCCAAGACCCCTGTTCCAATAGTACCGATCTCAATACGTGTGTTTTCATATTCGCGTCGCTCTCGTTTTTGGTCTGTATCAATTCCCATCATGATCAGTTTTTTGTGGAAAGCGCTCAGTGCATTCCAAATGCCCGTCAAAATCTCAGGACTTTTTTGAAATGGATTTTGGAAGCGCAAGAAAGGAGAATATGGCGTCGGGGAGCTGCTGAGCGACATCAGCAGATAACTCTACGTTTATGTCTCATTGGGCAAAAGAAAAACGCCAGTCGAAGTCTGATGTTGGCTTGAGATTCAGTCCCATTCACCAAGGTAGCTTCCCCTCGAACCTCACCTTCCCCCGTCCTTTCACGATTTTCCCAATGTCGTAGCAGTCATGACCGTGTTTTTTCACATGTGCGGCGAGAAACGCCGCGCTGTTCTTCTCCGCGACAATGATCAGGCCCACGCCCATGTTGTACGTTCTGAGCATCTCGGCATCAGAAATATTAGCTGCACTGCGGATCGTCTTGAAGATCGGCAGAACGCGTACGGAGCTCAGATCGATCAGCGCGTCGATCGTCTTTGGAAGAATCCGTTCGAGATTTCCCTCGATCCCGCTGCCGGTGATGTGGGCCATTCCATGGAGGCCTTTCTCGGCGAACAATCCGCGCACGGCATGGTAGTAACACGTATGGGGTTTCAAGATTGCGGCCAGAAAGGCCGCGTTAGAGATTTTCGGTTGCTGTTTCATGAGCCGTCGCACAAGCGAGTAGCCATTGGTATGCAGTCCGTTACTGGCAATTGCAAGCACTCTGTCACCGGTTTTGATCTTCGCTCCATCAATGATCTTCGATTTTTCTACCACTCCTACGATGCTCGACGTGAGGATGTAGGTTCCGGGAGCGAGCACGCCCGGCTGTTCCGATGTTTCACCACCCGTGAGCACGCAGCCCTGCTTTCGACACGCTGCTGCGACGCCGGCGACGATGCGTGTGACAATCTTCTTTTCCAACTTCCCGCAAATGACGGCGTCCTGGACCGAGAGGGGAGTGGCGCCCATCACGACGATATCGTTGATCAGGTGATTCACCATGTCTTCGCAAATGGATTCCACTCTGTTGTGCTTGAACGCGAGCAACTGCTTGCTGCCGGGTTCCTCGGTCTTGAGTACGAGGACCGGATGTTTGTACCCGGGAAATTTTGCATCGTAGAGGCTTGCGAATGCACCGACGGAGTTGAGGACGCGCTTGTCCTTCGTCTTGAGCGTCTTTTCCATCTGCGCCTTGGCACTGTCGGCTGCGGAAATGTTGACGCCGGAGGAGGCGTAGGACAGCGAGGGAAGTGAGCGTCGCTTTTTCATGATCTGAGTATAAGGAAGCCAAGGAAGTCAAGGAAGCCAAAGATGCCCAGGAAAAGGAAAAAAAGAAGACGAGGAGAAAATCTTTTGCATCGTTTTTTCTTGTGTATCCTTGTCTTCTCTTCTTTGGCTTCCTTGGCTTCTTCGCCATCGTTGGCTTCTTATTCGGAATGTATGGCCGTAACTTTTACCTTCCTCCTCATCTGCTGTGCCGCATCTTCCGGCGTTGTCTTGATCGCCTGGGTGGCCGGTACGGTTCGGTAGCCACCGACGCTGTCACGTGCGATGCGGCCTTTCTGCAGTTCGATCACGCGGGTGTGGAGCAGATCGACGAGAGCTTTGTCGTGGGTGGCAATGATCACGGTGGTGCCGGCGGCGTTGATATCGCGGAAGGTCTGCAGCACATCCTTCGCTTGCTCGGGATCCAGGTTCTGCGTCGGCTCATCGGCCAGCAGGATAATGGGCTTGTGCGCGATTGCACGGGCGATCGCGGTGCGGGCCTTTTCGCCGCCCGAAAGCTCTCGGGGCAATGCATGCGCGCGTCCTGTGAGCTCCAATCGCCTCAGGAGCTCCGGCACGCGCTTTTCGATCTCTTCATCGGTTGCGCCGCACACTTCTAATGGAAAGGACACGTTTTCGGCGACGGTCCTGTTTGCGAGCAGTTTGTAATCCTGAAAGACGACGCCGACCCGGCGGCGGAAGATCTGCAGTCCTCCAGCGGGGACCGTGCGCAGATCGACATCATCAACAGTGATGGTGCCGCTCGTCGCATCTTCGGCGCCCACGAAGAGCGAGAGGAGAGTGGTCTTGCCCGCACCACTCGGACCGGTGATACAGACGAATTCGCCGGGGTCGATGCGCAGGGAAATAGTATCGAGTACTTTTCCTTCGCCGTAATCTTTGCTGACACCTTTGAGGATGATCATGGATCTTAGTGTAGCCCCTTCTTTTTATAGAGAAGCTTGTTAGCTTGTTAGCTTGTTAGCTAGTTAGCTTTCATCCCATTTCTAAAAAGCTAAAAAGCTAAGAAGCTAAACAGCTATTTGCGGCTTTCGTACAACAACATACACTTCACGACTTCGATCCCTACTGGCCTCCACTTCCACAATCTTCGGTTCTTGCCAGTCCTGTTTGAGCCCTCCGAAGAACTCGTCGAAATCTCCGCCGCGGAAGACTTTCACGACGCACTTGCCGTTGGGCTTGAGGATGTCTTTCGCAATCGCAAGCGATGCCATTGCGAGCTCCACTGATCGCCATTGATCGAGATCTTTGACACCACTCGTGTTCGGTGCGATATCGGAAAGGACGAGGTCGGCTTCGCGTACGCCTTCTTGCCGGAGAATATCCTCGACCGCAAACCGGTCCGTGATATCCATCATGAACGTTTTTACATTCTCTCCAATCGGTTCGATCTCCTGCAGATCGAATCCATAGAGCGCGCCAGTCGGTCCGGTCTTCTGCGCCGCATATTGGAGCCAGCTGCCCGGTGCGGCACCCAGATCAATCACCGTCATGGTTCGTCCCGGCTCACCACGAGTGTTTGGCTGCAGGAGATGGAAACGTTCGTCGAGCTCCATCAACTTGTAGACGGAGCGGGCCCGGTAGCCTTCTTTGGCTGCGCGCTGGGACCATTTGTCGTTGGGGGTGTAGGGCTTCGGCACTGCGAGGAGTTAGGAGCTAGGAAATTAGGAAATGGCATCAGTAATCCTAACTCCTAACTCCTAATTCCTAAACTGGCTTTTTCTTCGCCACTCCCACTGCCCGTGGGTAGTTGCCCGAAATCTTCCCTGTCTTCTCAAATATGAGGAGTTGTCTCTTTCCAAAATCTCCCGGAAGTTCATACACGTGCTGTGTCACCAATTTACATCTGAGTTCCTTTTGTGATGTAGCAGAATCATGCAATTCACGATCGATGTTCATGCTCTTCCACAGAATGATCTTGCCCTGTGGTTTCACGAAGGGGCTCGCGTACTCCAGCAGCACATTCACCTCGGCAACCGCGCGTGCGGTCACAATATCGAACTGTTCGCGGTACCGCGGATGATGCCCGAGTGTTTCGGCGCGTCCGCAGAGCAGATCCACATTCTTGAGTCCTAGCGCATCAGCGATCCTCTGCACGGCATCGATTTTTTTCTGCGTGGAATCCATGCCGGTCAGATGGGCATCAGGGAGACTCACTGCGAGGGGAAGCAGGGGGAAGCCGCCGCCGGTACCGATATCCAAAATCTTCACACCCCCTCCCCCTACCCCTCCCCCATCCTTCGCTGCGCTCAGGAGGGGAGAGGGGAGTTGCAGTACCGCTAGTGAATCGAGAATGTTGCCGATCCAACAGGATTCTTGAGTTCGAAATGCGGAAAGATTTGTTTTTGCATTCTCCGAAAGAAAAAATTTCACAAGTTCATGGAGTCGTTGCTCAAGATCAGGATGCAGCTGCATGGGCACAGTATGCTCGATAATTCGTTAACTCGTTAACTCGTATTGCGGCATGCCAGTTAACCAATTATCGAGTTAACGAGCTTTTTTGCTTGTTGTCATTCCTCCCAACTGCTCGCTATGCTCTTCTTATGCCTCACGGAGACCGCATTGCCGAATTCCTGCTCTCGATCGGAGCGGTCAAGCTCCGCCCGCAGGATCCGTTCACCTGGACGAGCGGGATCAAGTCGCCCATCTACTGCGACAACCGGATGATCTACAGCCATCCGGAGGCGCGAACCTTTGTTACCCAAGCGCTCGCACAGCGCGTGAGGGCGCTCCACATTTCGCCCGATGTCATAGCCGGGACGGCGACTGCCGCCATCGGTTGGGCAGCGCTCGTCGCGGATCGTCTCAATTTGCCGTTCGTCTACGTGCGCGCAAAAGCGAAAGAGCATGGCGCGAAAAAGCGGATCGAGGGTGATCTGCGCAAAGAGGGGCAGCATGTGGTGGTCGTGGAAGACTTGATCAGCACGGGCGGCAGTTCGCTCAGTACCGTCGAGGCTCTGCGAGAGGAGGGGAAGGCGATCGTGACCGATATCGTCTCCATTTTCACCTACGAATTCACTGCTGCGACGGAATCGGCACAGGAGAATGGGATCATGCTCCATCCTCTCACAAACATTTCGGGCCTCGTGAGAATCGCTCTTGGGCAGGGGAAGATTACGGAAGAGCAGGCAAAAATGGTCCTGGCGTTTACGAAAGATCCACAGGAGTGGGGGAAGCGTCTGTAGTTGCGGGTTACGAGTTGCGGGATTTTTTTTGGTACCCCGCTGTTGGTGGAGGTGAGGGGACTCGAACCCCCATTCCCTTGGGTGACGATCCAGGGAACACACCATGTCACCCCCACGCAGCGGGGCGGCAAGTGTACGACGCGTTGACAAAATAGTGCTGCAGAGGTAACCTGAGGATGGTTGACGATCCAGGGACCCCTCCGACGCAGTTTGCTCGGCGGGACTCGAATTTCTCCCCGTCCCTGACGGGGATTTTTTTACAGACGTTCCATACCTCTATGGAACCGATTATGTCCCTTTTGGAAGCCAAAAAATCGCCTCTCTCAAAACTTAATTGAACTGCCTCAAAAACCTCAAATCACCATGGAAAAAACTACGTAAATCCGGAATCTGATGTTTGATCATCAGCGGCCGCTCGATGCCGAAGCCGAAGGCGAAGCCTTGCCATTTTTCCGGATCGATACCGCAGTTTTTGAGGACGCTTGGATGTGTCATGCCGCAGCCGCCCATCTCCAGCCACTGCCCTTCACGGCTGTCTTTTGCATCTCCCTGCCACATCATGTCCAACTCCAGACTCGGTTCCGTGAAGGGGAAAAAGCCCGTGCGGAAGCGGAATTCGACGTCTCTGCCAATCAGTTCACGGAGTCCCGTGATCAGCACGCCTTTCAAGTGCGCGAGCGAAATATCTTTGCCGATCATCATGCCTTCGAACTGGTGGAACATCGGTGAATGCGTCGCGTCGGAATCCTTTCGATACACTCGCCCGGGGCAGATAATGCGAAAAGGAGGTTTGTGCGTGGAGGCAAAGCGCACTTGCATGTTGGATGTGTGCGTTCGCAGCACGTATCTTTTATCCGGAGGCAGTTTTTCCTTCTGATCGGTGATCCAGAACGTGTCCTGCGCATCGCGCGCAGGGTGCGTCTCGGGAATATTCAATTTATTGAAATTGTTCTCCTCTGTCTCCACTTCCGGACCTTCGGCGACTTCAAATCCCATGCGTCCGAAGACTTCTTCCACCTGCCGGATGAATTCAGGGATCAAATGCAGGTGACCGCCCTCGTGGGGGGGAAGCTCTACGGTGACATCGAGCTTGTCGTCGCTCGCCAGGCTCCCCAGGGATTTCGCATGCAGTTCGCTGCGGCGCTCCCCAAGCGCGCTTGTGAGCGTCTGCTTCCACTGGTTGAGCTCCTGTCCTTTTGCGATTTTCTCAGCGGCCGGAAGGGCTCCAAGGTCCTTCATCGCCAGTGTCAGAGCGCCGTGCTTGCGGCTGAAGATCTCCAGTTCCAGCGCATCAAGTTCTGCGGCGGAAGCGGCAGCACGGATCTTCGACTCGTAATTACTGAGGTCAGACATGTCAGGAGGATACTGGAAACAAGGAAATGGTTAAATGGTTGAATGGTAACCATGCAACCATTCAGCCATTCGTTTCTACGAATTCAACGCCAGTTCTATCAGTACAAACACCCCAAAGATCATGAGCCCAATCCACCACGTCAGCAGCCCCAGAAGATGGAACAGAATCAGAATGATTGATGCGAGACCCAAAAAGACTCCCTGCCGTACCGAGATGCCTAGCACCTGTCCCAGATCCCACGAGTGCAGCGGCACGAGCCTCCAGAGCGCGTAGAAAAGCAGCGTGCCGATGGAGCACACGGCCAGGAACAGACTGATGAAGAACGCGGGGATCGCGTACGCGGGCGCCGTGAGCGGGCTCACGCGGAAGATGACCACGAGGAGGGAAGTGAGGGAGAGGAGGGCCGAGAGACTGATTCCAAAGAGAAGGGAAGTCACGGAAAGGATTCTACAGGAGCGTTCAGGGAAAAATCCCAAAAACCAAATGCCAAAATCCAGGGAAAATTGGGAAAATTGTTTAAAAATTTTCCTTAGCGTTTCCCTGGTATTTGTTTTTTGGCACTTGGTTTTTATTTCCGAGAATTCAAAAACTCCCCCAGGGCCTTAAAGTCGTCATACAGCGCCTGCCGCAACCCTCCATTGTGCAACGCAGCAGCAGGGTGGTAGATGGGGAACACGGTGACCGAGTCCGTGAGCTTTTGTGGTTTTCCATGGCCTTCGGTGATGCTCAATTTGGTGAAGAAGTGCCCAAGCGCGTGGCGCCCGAGCGGCACGATCACCTTGGGGTTGATGATCGCGATTTCCTGCTTCAGCCACGGCATGCACTGTTCCTTCTCCTCCGGCGTCGGGTCGCGATTACCCGGCGGGCGGTACTTCACAACGTTACTGATGTAGACGTCCTCGCGCTTGAGTCCGATGGTTCCCAGTAGCTCATCCAAAAACTGTCCCGCCGGTCCCACGAACGGCCGACCCTGTTCATCTTCTTTCTGCCCGGGCGCTTCGCCGATGAACATGACCTCCGCATGCGGGTTGCCTTCGCCAAGGACAGCTTGCGTTGCGGTCTTGTGAAGCTCACAACCTTTCCAGTCTTTCAGTTTGGCCTGGAGGTCGGGGAGAGTGAGAGTCATGGTGTTGTGTTGTTAGTACTCAGATTTTATCTTTTCGATTCTCTTCATGAGCTTTGCTTTTAATCCCGCATCACTCTCGCCCAAAATCCTGAGCGCACACAGCGCCGCGTTCTTCTGATTCAGGACGGTCATTACGGGAACGTCGGAAGGCATGCGGAGATTAGAGTGAATATCGGTGAGATATTCCGTGAGGTCTTTGTACGGAGGGCAGTTGATCACGGGATGAACGCAACTCCCTGCAACCACTCCTCCTAGCCCATTGCTCATTCCTACAACGGTGATCACGACCGTCGGATCCTTTCGCGCATTCAGTTTCTTGATCTCCTCTACCACTTTCTCCGGCACTTTGTGGGCCGAGGCGACGATGATCTCCGATGGCACGTCAAACTCTGTCAGAAGATCGACGATCTTCTGCGTGAACTCGATATCCGTTTTACTACCAAGGAGAAAGGCGACAAACATATGCTCTGGAGTATGTCGTCCCGAGTAGCCCCGAAGGGGCGTATCGAGGGGCGACGTGCATGTTTGCAGTATATCAGAATCGTGGTGAGGCAGGGGGGAATGGTCACTACTACCTCTTCGCCTTCGCCATCGAGTTCAAGAAGCGCAATTTCATCCGGGGAGAAGGCTTTAACCGAAAGTACGGTGAGGAAGTCTACATTGAGGAGCTAGACCCAAGCCAGCTAGTACCAGTCACCGTCCAATAAGGCCTGGCGCTGGCGCAGACACGCCAAGCAGAATGCCGCATAAAAATCGCCCTTTCTTGCTTTATGTTGTCTGTTGTATTTCGGCCCCCCTCTACAAAAATTAGATACCCTGTGTCTGCCAAGAAAATCCTGTGGCCAGGATATTGACATACATCAATATATAGTGTTATATAATATATATGGGTAAAGACAAAGAACGCGGCTTCGGCTCTTCCGAGGGTTCAGAAAACGAGGGAAGAAACGAATCGAGCGGTACAGGACAGGAAGGTGCAGGCATCAATAGAGAGCAATTTCAGGATGGCATTCAAACTTTATTTACCACGGTATCCGTTGGCGTAGACGACAAATTATCCATTCCTGTTCCTCTGCCTCCTAGAGTTGCCCAAGAAATTTCTCGACTGACCGACAAACAGAGATTGACCGAGAACCCTTTGGGACGCATTCAAGAAATGCTGTGCCAATTTAAGGAAACTGGTAATCCGGAACAGGAGGATCTTTTTGGAAATCCCGGTATGAACAGAGAGGAGTTCGCACTTTTCTGTTGGACGCTTGATAATTTTTCTCAGTTTTCCGATTCGGAGAGGAAAGAATTGCGGACGCATATTTTATCTTTTATGGGTTCCCTAGATGCAACGGGTATCGCTGACTCTTTCGATTTTGGGCAAAACCCAAAAGAGGCTTTGGAAAGCTGGTGGTATATGCTCATGCGTTTAGTAGGTAAATGGCATTCACTTGATAGAAATGCAGAACCTTCCAAAGCAGAACAAGAACACGTCAAACTTATGCAAGAGTGCATTCGCTTAACTTTGCACACTCTTGAAACCGCATTCACGTTCGGAGGCATTGAGACTGACACGGCGGCGGAGTGTAAGGAAAAACGTTTGATTGATCTTCTCCGCAAGGATCAGTGTCCTTGGCTCCGAAAGCAAGTTTTGGAGTTGCGTGATCGTTGGCAGGAATGGAGTGAGCTACCTTCTGACTTGTTTGCCGATTCATGCTTATTGCCAGAAGAAGAGGACGACTACCAACTGCGCTCTTCGGGTTCTATTCTTAAAGATCGTGAGGACCAAACCGAACTGAT
Source organism: uncultured Candidatus Peribacteria bacterium (assembly GCA_964449445.1). Classification (GTDB taxonomy): domain Bacteria; phylum Patescibacteriota; class Gracilibacteria; order Peribacterales; family Peribacteraceae; genus JABFSS01. Next base: position 16,239 of record CAYUZT010000004.1, read on the forward strand.
GCGCCAATTGAGGATTTTACAGGTTGCAATGACCCCCGCAGACGCTGAAACAGAACATGCATGGGATTATCCTTTGGAATATTCAGCGCGTCTAATAGATGGAAAGAATCTTATTTTTCTTGATACGGGTGCGGTACATCCGGGTCACACTCGATTTCGAGTTGGACAGCGAGAATTGCCTAATAGTTTGCAATTTCAACTAGCATTCTTGGAAGAAGCAGCCAAACTTGGATTCAAGCAGTGGGCTATTGATGATGCAAAAAGATATATTGAACCTCTATTGAAATGGCTAACGGGCCTAGGAGATAGGAGATCGGTACAGGATGTACTACGAGTGATGCAGCAATATCTTGACGCAACAGGCGCAACGCCTCCGGCAATTCGTTCATTCTTAGCATTGCCAGAGATCAATGAACCTCTTTCTGCCACACAAAATTTACAATTCTGGCAGGAGCTTGTTTCTTGTCAGAAGAGGTGTGGCGCGACGATTCAATTGTTCCATCAGTATATGCATCAAAGGCGGCCTGAGGTTAGGAATTGGCTGGCTGGAGCCGGACAAGAGCAGAAGAGATTGTATGTTGCAGGACATGGATGCTCAGAATGGCTGTCTTATAATAAGGGTGAGGATGCTGTGCGGTTAGAGCAATTTGTAGCCATTCCTGATTACCCGTCTGAAAAATATGTTGAGCGGACTGCAATCGCATACAACGCTCACAATATTGGAGAATCACGGGGCTGGGGAGATTTGCAATCCTCAGCTATCCCAGTGAAGCGCAATCAGCGATTTTTGGAGGCGATGCGAGAAGTCTTATCTATGCAATCAGGCATTGCTCTTTCTGATGCAATCATTATTTCTTCTGAGTCAGACGAGCCGGATACTTCGGAGGAAGAATATTCCCCTACGGAAACAGAGAGTAGATCTCCTGAGCTACTCCTTCCGGTATCCTAAGCTATTAAAGGCCAATTTACATAGGGTGTATAATAGAGACATGAACAAACTAAACGTCAAACAGCAACGCTTCATTACAGAATACCTAGCCAATGGAGAGGATGAAGAAATTCACACTCCCCGAACTCTTCTAAAGTTCAGGCACCTGAAATTGAACGCTAGCAAGGCAGAAAAATCCTTGATTGGTGGGCGAAGGGGTGGTGGGTACAATTTCTTCTACTGCTCCTTTGTCCTACAGATGGAACCATCGGAACCTTGGGAACGGCAGCAATCAGGAGCGCGATATAGGGTAGTCGCCAAGGAAGTCAGGAAGCCACAGGTCATTCCCATCCGTATCAGAGCGATGGAGGGGGTAGGACGATGAAGAATGCGAATGTCTCTGTTATGGCCACGCGGCTGCGCTGTTCAAAGAATGATGAATTTGTGGTATAATAGGCTAGTATAAGCCTTCTTGTTCCAACGAATGCCCCAACCCTCTGAACAGCGTAGGGATAAAGAGAAACCCGAAGATGAATTGGATATTTATAGTCCACAACAAGGGCATGAACGGAAGATAAGAGCAGTTCATGTGGGAACCCCACATGGTGCTTTGAGAGACGGAATTGAAGCGACCATTGGAGGGGGTCAACATGCTATTCGAGGAGAATTTGAAGAGGCTCTGGGGAGAAGCGGCTCATTACTCGAACATGATGTGATTGATGTAGATGGAGTTCTGCATCGTGAGGGGCTGGCATATCGAACCGCACCCGAAGAGGGCGTGCGGAATGCTCCACAAATCGTTGCAATCGGACGGGAAACTGCGAAGCATGTAAAAGATGCAGTAGATCAGGGATATTTTCCCATTGTTGCAGGAGGTGACCATGCAACGCTTATCATGGGGATTCCTGAACTCTTGGATAGACACCCTGACCCTGCAAATCCTGGTTATAGCTCTTTGAAACTCGTCTTCATTGACGCACATCCTGACTCACTACAGGAACCCATTGATGATGAAGAAGACCCAGAGAAGAAGTACACAGTCGGCAATGGACACGGCAGAACGGTTCCCGTGTTACTTGGTATGGGCGCAAAAGATCTGATGCCTCTGATGAATGGGCGATTGAAACTTCACCCCAAGAACTTGATGTATGTTGGGATAAGCAAGCCTGATAAAGCAGAAAAGCGATTCATGAGGAAATTGAGTAAAGATCATGGAACTGAATGTTGGGATTTGGCCAGAATGAGAAAGGACCCCAAGGGCTTTCACGAAGCAGTCAAGAAGTTCCTGACCATTGAAAGTAACGGCAAAAAACTCGCTGCACCTTTCTGGGCAGAGATGGACCCTGATGTACTACGAAGGGAAGACAGCAAAGGCACACCGATGACTTCCAAAGTGGGAATGTCGAAGGATGAACTCAACAGCCTTGCTTTGGTGCTTGCCGCCGAAGGCAATCTTGTCGGGGCTGGAACTGCGGAAATTGCACCCAACCTTGATGTTGGGGGACAGACAAAGGCCTGTGTGAGCGATTATCTGTACCGCGTTCTTGGAAAGGGGGATGAGTATTTTCATGAATACGAACCCCACAAAGTAACAGTAAGAAACAAGGGAAAAAGCCGCAAGTGGCTTGGTTATGCGGCAGCCTTGGCAGCAAGCATTGGCGGTCTGTTCGTGGCTCACCACATCGGAACCCAACAGAAATCTGCTGATAGAGCACCAACGGCTCTCGCAAAGAAAATGGAGAAGCACTATCTCGATCAGGAGCACGCGAGAGTTCTGAATCAATTCAGTAGATCGGCTTTCTTAGAAAGTGCAACACGTCTGCGCACGGCTGTAGACAATAACAATGAAAAGGAAATTCAAGACGCGCTGGCGGCCTTGGTAAGCATCTATCAGATTTCTTACAGTGATGCACCCGATCCGAGAACAATATCACACCTCGAAGAGATGGCATTGAGTGAGTTTGTGCGAGGCTTTGGATATGGTGAGAAGTTAGATACCTACTATCAAAGGTTTGTCTCGGCAGAGCGAGACGCGAGAAACATTTAGAGGTGGTATCGCGGATGAGAGCCAGTAGAGAGGAGTATAATAGCGTTATATGGCATCCGATGCGCAGATTTCGGCCAATCGAGAGAACGGCAAGCTCGGCGGCGTGAAGACCGAGGAGGGCAAAGCCGTGAGCCGTTTCAACGCACGTAAGCACGGTATCTGTGGGCAGCTTGTGTCGGAGTACGAAGACGACATCTACGATCACTACTTCGATCAACTCTTCACCGAATATGACCCGAAAGGATGGAAGGAAGTGATACTCGTCGAACGCATCGCCACCTGCTATCTGCAACTTTACCGCGCAGCCAAGGCCGAGCGGGAGTTCATGCGTACCCTGCTGGAACCCACGTCCCTCGAAAGCGTTACCCGCAGCCTGACGCATAGCTTCCCTGTCCGCATCTCCTCTGCGGGTATCACAACGCTCGGAAGCGTGTATCTGCGCTACACTACCACGAATGAGAACCGCATGGACAGGGCCATGCGTGAGCTAGAGCGTATCCAAGCCGTGCGGAAGGCGCACGACGCTGGCGGGGTCGCTCCTATCGTCTGACGGCCATTTGGGTTCGTTTCGCAGAACCTATCGGCCCTACACCACTTGCTTTCCGGACAGCTTGTTTTGCAACTCCATTGAGGACAGGCCAAGATTTGGTACAGTTCTCTCATCCGTTCTTTCTTGCTTTGGACGAAGAGGTTCCCTAATGAACGTTATGCGGTTGAACGATCAACTACCTTCAACCATTCAGCTAGACAGTTGCCTCTTCTTTACCTCTCAAAAGACGGGGTTGGAGCGCTACCTCCTCTGCGCTCCGTTATGAGCATCCATCGCGTTCTAGTGGTTGCTGTTGAGGGCCTGCTTTCCCATGCCCAGCAACGGCAACCACGCAATATCGAATACCAAGTACGAACGTCGAGGCGACCCAGAAGTCCATCGCATCGGACACGGGAGCGAATTGACGATCAACTTCAACTATCCCAAGACCAACCCTGAACGGTGCATCGCGGACATTGCAACGACCTTGCACTACATCGGGGCGTTTCGCGGTGTGCGGCAAGTCCAGAAGTAATACCCTAACGATTTGATCTTTTACAGCATAGGTAGCACCAAGTAGGATTTCCCTTATGGAAAACTCCACTGTGACCGAAGTAAAGCCACGAAGAGTGGCTCTGTACATCCGCGTATCTACCCATGAGCAGAAGATAGATGGATACAGCACGGAAGCCCAACGCAAGCGGCTGATGGACTATGTGAAGGACAACAAGGGTCTGAACCTCCACACGCAGGAAGATTGGATTTTCGAGGACGTGCATACGGGGTCGGACATGAACCGAGAGGCATTGAAAGACCTCCTGAAAGCCGTGGACGAGAAGAAGTTCGATGCCGTCCTCGTCTGGAAGATTGACCGCATGTCGCGGAGCTTGAAGCACCTGCTGAAAATCTTTGAGCGGTTACAGAAGGGCGGGGCGAGCTTCATCTCCCTGCAAGAAAATCTCGATTTCCGAGGGCCGATTGGCAGCCTCATCTTCCAGATATTCGGAGCCATCGCGCAGTTCGAACGCGAACTCATCAAGAGCCGCACGCGCACAGGCATCATCGCATCCGCAGAGCTTGGCAATTACACAGGTACGAATGTCCCCTACGGCTACCGGAAAATCCCGAACGCCAAGACGAAAAAGGGCAGTCTTCTGGAAATCATCCCCGCCGAGAAGAAGCATGTGCAAGACATCTACAAGTGGTATATCTACGAAAACATGGGGGACGAAGGGATCGCCACTCAACTCAACGATTTGAAAGTACCACTGGGGCAATGGGTGAAGAAGAACAAGCGTGGCGAATGGACGGACAAACACGTCAAGACCATCCTGACGACTGAAATCTACCGTGGACAGTTCTTCGCTGTCACGAAGGACGACGAGGGCAAGGATTTGAAGGAATCCCAGTGGACAGTGGTCGGTGTCCCCGCGTGCGTCAGCGAGACGGTGTTCTTGCTCGCCGAGCGCACACGCAAGGAGCGCGTCGCAGGACGTGCCTCTGCTTATGATTACCTCCTCTCAGGCAAGCTCTACGACGTGTCGCTGCCTTCCGAACCCAAGTTCGCAGGGAAGCCGCGCACGAAGGGCGGCAGAAGCTACCGCCGCAAGCAATTCGACAAAGACGGCATCCATTACCCTGTGTTCGAGGTTCCTACCGAGACGTTGGAGAAGGCGGTCTGGGCGAAGGTGAAGCTCGCGCTGAAAGACCCCGAAATCTTCATCAAGCACCATCTGGATACCGAGCGGTTCGGCGCGGATAGAATTGAAGCGATGGGCGACGAACTGATGCGGTTACGCGAGGCAAGGAAGAATCTGGAACTACGCCTCGAACGCATTGAAGAAGCATACGAAGAGGGCGAGTACAGTCCGGAGAAGATGTCCGAGAAGAGTGCGAAAGTGAACACGAAGATCGGGAGGCTTGATAAGCGCGAAGCGGAAATTGAACGGGAACTGACCATCGCTTCCATGCGAGATCAGGAGATCGAAGGACTGCGCGAGGCCGCCGAGAAGGTGCGCTACAACATTGACCATCTGGACAGGAAGCAGCAAAGGGCGCTCATCAACTTGTTCGTGGATCGCATTGACTTGAACCGCACCGAAATCCCGTCCACGGGCAAGCGGAAACGCTGGAACATCACGATGGATGTGTACTTCCGATTTGTACCCGAAAAGTTCACGGACACGGAAGCCGAGGGTAGAACCCAAGATGGGCTTCAAGATGCGGCCACTGGGAAAAAATCCCAGAAATCCGAGGGTATTGGTGGAGTCAGGGGGACTTGAACCCCCGACCTTCTGCATGCCATGCAGACGCTCTAGCCAGCTGAGCTATGACCCCGTGTGAAGAGAACAATAATGGTGCGCCCGGCAGGATTTGAACCTACGACTTCCAGATCCGCAATCTGGCGTTCTATCCAGGCTGAACTACGGGCGCACAATGCTGTCGAACCAACAGCCGGGGCAGCGTAGCAGTGCCATGTGAGGTTTTCTAGGCGCTTATGAGCTTTTCGACTTCCTCGAGTGTTTGTTCCAGCTTCCCCTCCACATTCTTCACCTGATTGCTGCAGAGCTTGGCATATGCGAGTTCCTTCTCCATGCTCGCAATGCGGCGCTTCAGTTCATCCGCTGCCATCGGTGCGCGTTTTTGGATGTGATCGATCAGCTGTTCTTTGCTTTGCGGGAGAATGAAGATGGATTGCAGCTGGTACTGAGGATTCTTTCCAGCGAAGAGGGGATGCATCCGGATCGCATCGAACCCCTGCACGTCGACCTCGCGAATCACCGTCTTCCCTTCCTCGATCATGGGAATAATTTCCTCCACGAGTGTTCCGTACCGGGCTCCTTCGTGTACGGTTGCCCATTCGAGGATCTTCTTTTCCTTGAGCAGCGCATCGAACTCGCTATCACTCACGAACCTATATAGCTCATCACCTTCGCCATCACGCCGCTCTCGGGTTGTTGCGGAGCGGGGGAAGTGGAATTCGGGATGACGTTCTCGGAGCTTCTGCAAAATTACGCTTTTGCCGACACCACTAGGGCCGATGATCAAGACAAGTTTGCCCTTTTCCATGGAGAGATCGTAACGTATTTGTTCTCTGCACGGGAAGTGGCTTGAAGATTCCAAAGAGTCCGAAGATTCCAAGGACATTTCTGAAAGAAGTATTCCGACTGGTCCTTGGACTCCTCGGAATCTTTGGAGTCCTTTCCTACATCAAAAACCCCGCCCCGCCTCAAGCTCTTCTGAAGCTCAAGGAGGGGCGGGGGGTGTGCAGAGCGACTCATCTCTGCATACTCCCTACCCTTCGATGCGATTTTGAGCGCATCGGCTCGTGTGTGTTTGTGTAGAAGGAAGGAGCAAGTGTTTGTGTGTGTGCTTGCCCCCCGAAGCCCCGAAGGGCGCAGGGGGGAGTCGAGATCCCTCCATTGGAGGGAACCTCAGAGGTGCAGTAGGTCGTCCTCATCTCTCGATGAGAAGTACTGCGTGCCACGTGGGACGTGAGTCCTTTACGTGGCGGGTGAGGCAGGGAGGGGTGAAGGGTGACTACCAACGGTACTGAGTCCGATGAAAGATCAACCCTCTCCTCTCACTGCCTTGGTTCAGGGTAGGAAGTTGTGAATGAGCAAATCCAAGTAGTATATGGTAAAAGTGATGTTTTTTCAAGGGGAAGATGATGTATATTTCCTCGTCTAAAAGCCAAAAACCAAATGCCACAAGCCAGGGAAAGCTAAGGAAATTTTCTGAAACAATTTTTTCCAATTTTCCCTGGGTTTTGGTTTTTGGCCTTTGGTATTTATACTCCTCCCATGCCTCGCACAAAGATCGCAATCCTCTACGTCGGCGGATCCATCGGGATGGTCATGAACCAGAAGACCGGGCGGATCGAGCCGATGGAATCGCTCTCCATGATCCACCGCGCGATTCCGGAAATGCAGAAAGAGGTTAGTCTCGAGTTCTTCTCCATCGCGAACGTCGGATCGTCCGAAATCACTCCCGATCACTGGATACAGATCGCGGAGAAGATCGAGGATCTCTATGAGGATTTTGAGGGATTTGTGGTCATCCACGGAACCAATACGATGTCGTATACGGCCTGCGCTCTCAGCTTCGCGCTGCAGAATTTGCGCAAGCCCGTCATCCTCACGGGGGCTCTGCTTCCTCTCAACGATATTGCCGGAGATGGCCGCATGAATTTGATTTTCGCCATCCGCGCGGCGCAACTTGATATCGCCGAAGTCTGCGTGTGCCTGGGACCGCGCGTGATCCGCGGCACGCGCGCGAAGAAGGTGGATGAGTCGCTGCTGCAGACGTTCGACAGCCCGCGTTTCCCCGCGCTTGCGGACTTCAGCACCGACGTGCACCTGCACCCGTGGCGCATGGTCCGGCGCAAGCGCACGCTCCTTGCCCGATCGACGTTCGACCGGAACGTGGAAGTGATTACCCTCACTCCCGGCATGCCGCAAACGTATCTGGATTGCGTGTTGCAGAGTAAACCCCATGGCTTGCTGCTGCGCGCCTTCGGTCCCGGCATGGTCAGCGAGCACCTGTTCCCGTGGCTGCGAGACCTGAAGCACGAAGGAATCCCGATCATCATGATTTCGCAGACGCTGCGCGGCGCAGTCGATCTGCACCGTTACCGAAAGCAGATGACCATGGAAGGCCTCGGCATCATCTCGGGCAAGAACATGGGACTCGAGTGTGCGACTGTGAAGCTCATGTGGGCGCTCACACAGGCGAATACGCCGCTCAGGTTGAGAGAACTCATGGAACGGAGTTTGGTGGGGGAGCTTGATGAATAAGGAGTCCAAAGATTCCGAAGAGTCCGAAGAGTCCGAAGAGTCCGAGGACCAGTAGGAAGTTGTCGGTATCATTTTTATGTTATTCCTCGCGCCCCGCTGGGAAGACGACCGTTGGCGGGCTTCCACATCTGTTGCTAGAGATCATTTCTCGGACCACTCGGGCCTTTTTCGAAGCGCCCTCGTGTGTCCTTCAGTATTTCCTCCAGATCAGGATATTTTCGAAGCCTTTCGAGTGCCTCGGTAACATCTGCTTCCGGGAGTTGATCCAATCTGCTGCTCATGAGGAGAGAGAGGGAAAGAAATAAAAACAATCCTAGTGTTGCTGTTACAACGTTCATGATGAACCGGCAGACATGCTCAACAGGCTCATGCTTTGATTTTTGGCTTCATCAAAAAGAAATCACGGAGAGTATGAAGTCCAATGAGCGCTTCACTGAACAAATCAGTGCACTCTAAGAATATATTGCATGAGCTTATCGCCCTTCGCTGCTGCTTCAATAGCCATGACCATATTTTCATCCGCTTCATGTCCATTGGTGCCCTGCCCTTTAACCGTTGACGCTTCTGGAGTTGCCCGGAGTCGGGTTTCAAAATCGTGCGATACTTCTGCCATAACGGAGAGGGGGAATTTCGCCCACTCTGCCCTTCTTTTTTCATAAGGCAAATGCAATGGGTCGGAATCTTCATTCTTCCCTTTCTGAAGCCAAAAAATCATCAGTGATGCTTTTTGGTTTCCTCGTCATCTTCATGCACATCCATCATCTTTTTGCCGATAATCGAGCCTATGGCACCGCCGATGATGAGGCCCACGACGAGCTTCTCCATCATTTTCTTCTTCGGCTTTTCTTTGCGACGGAAGGGCCACATAGAAAGATTCTAGCATAGTTTCTGACATTCCTGGTATTCGTGAGGTGGTCGCAGAAAAAATCCAAAAGCCAAAAGCCAAATGCCAGGAAATATAGAAATGCTTGCAAATTTTTTTATTGGAGCTTCCCTGGATTTTGGTATTTGGTTTTTGGCATTTCAGAATTGTACTTCCGGATAATTCCGCAAATGTTCCAGGACTATTTCCTGAATCTCCGCCAATTTTTTAGGACTCCGTGCCTCCATACAAATGCTAATACACGGACTCGTGTTGCTCTGTCGAATGCCCGCCCAGGCGCCTTCGCCAAAGTCGATGCGCACGCCGTCGAGGGTAATCACCGGGTGCGTCTTCTGGAAGTGCTCCGTGATCGAGGCAATCACTTTTCCTTTTGCATCGTCCGGACAGGAAGGACGAAGTTCGGGGGTTTGGTAGACGCGGGGGAAATCGGCCATCAGTTGTGAGAGCGCCTTACCCTTTTTCTTGGTGAGAATGGAAAGAATGCGTAACGCCCCAACCAGAGCATCATCAAAACCGTAGTAATCCTCGGCGCAGAAGAAATGCCCTGACTGTTCACCGCCCAGAAGCGCGCCATGCTCGCGCATCGCATGCTCCACGTATGAATGTCCTACTTTGCACATGACCGGCTTTCCTTTCCACTTTGTAATCTCCGATTCCAGAATGCCGGAGTTGCTGACGGTGAAGATCACGGGTTTCCCTGCATTTCGCGAGAGATAGTCCTGTGCGAGCAGCAGCAGCGTTTCATCCGCTGTCCGGATTTTTCCATGCTCATCAACGAGTCCGAGCCGGTCGCCGTCGCCATCGAACGCAAAGCCGAGATCGGCGCTTGAGGCCTTCACCTTCGCCTGCAGGTCCTTGAGCGTCGCGTGCCTGCTCGGGTCCGCCGGGTGATTGGGGAAATTGCCATCAGGATCGGTGAAGAGTTCGATCACTTCGGCTCCAGAGCTGCGGAAGACGGCGCAATCCACGGGCCCGGCGATGCCATTGCCTGCGTCGACGACAATCGTCAGGCCCTTCCCCGCGTTCCTGAATTTTTTTGTGAGGAATTCTTTATACGGTGTGATGGCATCGAGAGGTTCCTCCAGCCCTTTCCCGGGCAGGAAGTCGCTTTTTTCAATCTGCTCTTTGAGCTTCTGGAGGTCTTCTCCACTAAATGCTTCAGCATCCCGAATCTGCAATTTCAGCCCATTATCCTCTTTGGGATTATGGCTCGCGGTCACGTGCATGCCGCCATCGAGCTTGCGATCACAAATGGTGAAATAATTCACCGGACTCGGTGTCTCTCCAATCGTGAAGACCCGGCAACCTGCCATCATCAACCCGTCGATCACCGCACGTTCCAGTTCAGGACTATGCGTGCGCGCATCGCGTCCCACAACGACGTCGGGATGGTCTTTTTTGTAGAGCCCGCGGAGCACCGTGCCGAATCCCCGCCCGATCAGGCGGCAGGCTTCGGTGGAAAGCTGAGAATGCGCCTTCCCACGAATATCGTATGCCCGAAAAATGTGGGGATCAATATTGCTCATCGTGAAGATGATAGTTGGGCAAACGCGAGCAGTCACGACTGAAGTTTCTTCGAAGCGATGTCAACGTTCGCGAATATTTCAAAATCCTTTATAAGTTTGATTGTTTGAAGGACTTCAAAGACCTGATCATGTACGCCGGTAATCATGAATTTGTTGTTCTTAGCTTTCGATTTTTTGTTTGCATCAATCAATGCTCCAAGGACGCTGCTCATAAGGTATCTTACGGGAGAAAAATCGACGATCACGGGCTTTCCCTGCTGCAAGGTTTTTTCCAAGAAGCTGCGAAATTCGTCGATCCGTTCCTGAGATAAAAGTTTCACAGCTTGTATTCTCAGTACATTCACCCCATTGAGATCTTCCAAGTGACACAATGGTTTTGCATGCGAATTACGCCTATGTTTTTCTTGTCTGATAGACATGCCAGTGTGCAATGGTACCAGAGGACGATATGATCGAAGTCAATAGATGCCTTTTCTTAGCCAAAAAGAGTGTGATTGCACATTTCACAGCGGAAGGGGTAGGATCCAAAGAAATCCCCCCTTACTCCTATGGTCAAAACTCTCTCCCGGAAATCGAAGACCCGTTCGCTACGCTCCCATTCGACAAGCTCAGGGCAGGCAGGGCAAGCCGCGAAGAAAACCGCAAAACGGACTATGGTGAAATCGAGAGCAGGGAAGGTTGTGTCAAAGAGAGCTCTCGTCAAGAAGGTCACGAAAAAGGTCACCAAAAAACTCGTGAAGAAAACGCATGCGAAGAAGGCGGCGACACCGGGACTCGTCGGCAAAGTCGTCCATTACTACGACAGGATTGGCGTGGCTATTCTGGAGCTCTCTGGCACCGTCACGGTGGGAGATCTGCTGACGTTCCAGCGGGGGAAGCGCGAGTTCACGCAGCCCGTGAGTTCCATGCAGATCAATCATGAACCCGTTGCCAAAGCGACGAAGGGGAAGGTGGTGGGCATCCGTGTGGTTCAGGTCGCGGATCCCGGAACAATCGTCCTGCACGGCTGATACACTCCTGTCTCTTCTTTCCCACTTTTCTTATGTCTGTCTGCGGTGCCTGTCATCGGGAAATCCGGATCTGCGATACCTGCGGGGGATTGCTCTGCGCGCCCGAATGCATCGACCGGCTGGAAGATGGGTGTACGTGTGAGGAGGAGGATGTGGAAGGGGATGAGGGAGAGAGTGAAGAGGAAAAGTGAGATGGTGAGATGGTTGAATGGTTACATGGTTGTTTTGGAATACAATGAGTTCATGACGACAGTGCAAATTGTAGGAGTGCTTAACGTGACGCCCGATTCATTCCATGACGGCGGAAAATTCACGACGCTCGATGCGGCGCGCGCGCAGGCCGAAACGATGCTCAGCGAGGGCGCGGATATCATCGAGATTGGCGGGCAGTCGAGCCTGAATACTGAGTTCCTTGCGGTCGAAGAAGAAGCGCTGCGTGTTCTCCCCGTACTGACGGCACTGCGCAAGAAATTCCCCACGGCACGGTTGAGCGTGGATACGATGCGCAGTGACATTGCAGAAGAAGCGATCTCTGCCGGTGCCATGATGATCAACGATGTCTCCGCTGGTCGCAGAGACCCGCAGATGCTCAGTGTGGTTGCGACGTGCGGAGTGCCGCTCGTGCTCATGTACAGCAAAGATATTCCGCCCACGTCCATTGGTGACCGTGACTACGATGACGTTGTCGCGCATATCAAGGATTTTCTCAGTGAACGGATCGAAGCGGCCCTGGCCGCGGGCGTCTCTCGCGAGAAGATCATCATCGATCCGGGCCTCGGTTTCTTTATCTCGAACAATCCCCAGTACTCGTTTCAGATTCTCTCGCACCTGGAGGAATTCGTCGCGCTCGGATTCCCGATCTTCCTCAGCCCCTCGCGTAAATCTTTCCTTGCAGGACCCCAGAAACTGCCCTCGTCCGAGCGTCTCCCCGCTACCATCGCGGCCTCCGCAATTGCAGTCATGAAAGGGGCGACGTATATACGGACGCATGACGTAAAAGAAGTAAAAAGGGGATGTGAGGTGGCTTTATCAGTCATACATTCCACATAAGTGGAAAGAGGAAAGAGAAAAGAGGAAAACAAAAAATAAAAACTTCCCACTTTCCATTTACCACTTTCCTCTTTATTCCACTCCCGGCAAAATAACGAAGTTGACGATGGCCAAGCTCACCAAGATCACAATCACTCCGATACCAGCCCGGATCAGGAGCCCTTTTGCCTTCGTGTACTGCTCTTCTTTGCCGAGGCTCAGAATGCACAGGATCCCGGCGTACAGAACGATGATCAGGCCTGTCAGCGCAAGGAAGCCCATCACGAAGCTGATCGGTCTCAGGAAATTTGCAAGAACCGGCGCGGGGTTGCGCGTGGTTGCGAGGAACAGGTCACTGAGAACAAACCGGAAGACGAGCAAGATGATGCCGAAAATCACGCTGAAGACTGTCTTGCGCATGTTGGCGATGCCTTCCTCACTCGTACCGCTCGCGAAGGATTTGAGAGCCGAGAGGATGATCATCGCGACCGCGAGGGCGGCAACGATGACGAGAACCCAGTTCACGAGGCCGTTGACCTGACTGTCGAATTCGGCGGCACCCTGCAGCGCGCCGCCGCGGGCGACTTCGCCGGATTCCCCGTAAAAGGCGTCGATGAACGGTCCAATGAGCCAGGCCATGACGAGGCCGGCGATGGTGCCGCTCATGACCGTGCGCGCTTTGGTGATCACGTCATCTTCCTGCCCAATGATCATTCTGTACCCGAAGATGATGATGACGAGCACGCCGACGCCCGTGAGGATCGGCAGGAAAGCTGCAACGACGTCCTTTGCGATACTCCCGAAGTCGCCGCTTCCCTGGTAGCCGAAATTGGCGCCGACGGCATCCACCATGCTGTTCACGAGTCCGTAGTCCGCCAAGGCGGATGCGGGCACGAGCAGCGCGAGAGCCGTCAGGAGAAAACGCGTGAGCATCAGATGGAGATGAAGGCGGTGACGAGGGCGTACGACACGAGGACGACGATGAGCGCGACGATGCTGGTTTTGATGAGGTTCTTCGCCTTGTCCTTGAGCCCTTCGTCGATCGAGATGATCAAGAGAACCCCGGCGAGCACGATAGAGAGCAGCGCCAGGAAGCCGATGATCATGATCAGGTAACTCGCGATACCGGCGATCTGCAGCGCGATTTCGCTGCTGCCGGCTCCCGGGGCAATGGACCGAACGATGATATTTGAGAGCAGCATTATGCCCGCGCCGATGAATCCCGCGATCAGACGCTTTTTCGCCTTGTCCGTTTGCTCCTGCTGTCCCTCGGCATTGATAAGACGCACGGCCTGGATGACGATATTGACCATGAGCGTTACCGCGATGATGTAGTAGAAGTACGTGACCACGTTGTCCATGGCGCTACTGACGATGCCGGTATTCACAAGATTCGCGCCGGTATTGATGGGAGAGAAGGCCAGCACGAACTGGTGCGCGAGCCCGACGATGGCGAGTCCCACGATAATGTAGATGTACGAGGTCTTGGCTTCCGTCACGGTACTCTCTTCGCTGCTGAACGCGACCATCTTCGCCGCAGCGACGAAAAGGAAGACCACCGCTACTCCCACGACGAGAAGTTCGAGAGCCAGGACGACCGTGCTCATGACGTACGCGTTTAAACCCGCCGCGCCTCCGCCGCTCGCGCCGCACGGCATAATGCTGCAGAGGACGCTGATGGAACTGGGATCCACCGGAAGCGCATGGGCGAGGCCCGGCAGGAGGAGTCCGCAGAGAATGGTGATGAGTGTGGGTATTAGTCGCACGAAGGTACAGGAAATCCTCTTAGTATAGCAGAAAAAGAGATCCCTTGAAACACAGTTTTTCATAGAAAGAATCCAGAATCCAGCTTCCAAAATCCAGCTGAGGATGGAGCGTAAAGCTTTGTATATTCACCTTCTCCGACGTACAATCCTCGCACTATGCAATTCTCCTCCGTCACTTCCCGTCCAATAACCCTTTCAGCGTCCACAGAATCCCAAGTCTACGGTCTCTTCGCGCTCGCGATGGGGCTGACGCTCGTGGGTGTGTATATCGGCATTCAGTTCGCCTTCCAGATCCTCACGAGCGGCGTGCACATGGTGCTGCTCATTGTGGAACTTGCGATCATCTTTTCTTCCCGCTGGTGGATTACCAAGTCTCCTCTCAACATTCTGCTCTTCGCTCTCTTTCCTCTCCTCTCCGGCATCACCATTACCCCGTACATTCTGTATGTGCTGCTGGAGTACGCGAACGGCGCGTCTATCCTGATGAACGCATTTGCTGCAACGACGTGCATGGCTCTGGCAGCTGCCGTTTTCGCACGCACGACATCGTGGAATCTTTCGGGAATGGGTCGTGGCCTCTTTTTCGCGGTCCTCGGACTGATCGCTATGGGCCTTCTTCAACTCTTCATTCCCTCGATGCGGACAGGACAGATGGAACTGCTCATCTCAGGTGCGGGTGTCGTGATCTTCGCGCTCTTTACGGCATACGATATTCAACGTGTTCAGCAGATGAGCCGGGTGGGAGAGAATCCCTTCCTGCTCGCGCTCAGCCTCTACCTCGATCTCTTCAACCTGTTTCTCTACGTGCTTCGATTCATGCTCGCAGTGTCGGGGAATAGACGGAGTAGCTGGTAATTAGCTTGTTAGCTTCTTAGCTTTTTAGCTAGTTAGGTTATCTGTTTTCATGTTCCGAAAGCTAATACGCTAAACAGCTAACCAGCTAAAAAGCTCGTCGCTAAGCCCTTTACTTCCACCAGCCTCCCCTTTAAGCTGCCCCCACTATGGGCAAGAGACCTACCCCTAAAAAGCGCAAAGCGAAATCGAGCGGACGGACGCAGCACAGTATCTACCTTCTCAAAGAGGTCAGGAGACTGCGCAATCTTCAGAATTCTCCCTACGCAGGTCCGGTACCGCCCAAAGATAAGGCGGGGAAGGCGCTCCAGAAGATCACGAGGGTCAAAGCCTAGGAGTTAGGAATTAGGAAGTTAGGAATCTTTTTATTTGCTATGCTTTCTTGTAGTTGCTAACTCCTAACTCCTAATTCCTCGCATGGCACGTCGTCGTCACCTCTCCCGTATCGCCGTCATGCAAGTGCTCTTTGAGCGTGAAAAACACCCGGGGATGCTGCCGCCGGACAGAGCGCTCAAGCAGAATGCCGGGGAGCTGGGCGAGTATGACAATGAGTTTGCCGAACTTCTGCTTTTAGGAGTTCTGGAAAAGGAACAGGCAGTCAGAGATGCCGTGCAGGAACATGCTCCGCAGTGGCCGCTGGAACGCATGGATCCCATTTCCCGGTGTATCCTTCTCGTTGGTGCGTATGAACTCCTCTTCAATAAAGATGCGCCTCCCGCAGTCGTTATGAACGAGGCGATTGAGATTGCGAAGGAGTACGGTACCGAGGAAGGGGGAAAATTTGTGAATGGTGTTTTGAACGCAATTGCTCACGCGAAATAGAAGGGACCGAGGGTACCGAAGGGACAAAGGGGACCGAGGCGTCTTTTAGTGAGTCACGTCGGTCCCTTCGGCCCCCTTGGTACCCTTGGTCCCCTTGCACTACACTTACAGCCAATGCCTCACCCCGCCCCCCTCACCGACCTCGAAGCCGCCATTGGTATCAATTTTAAGAAGAAGGACCTCCTGCGGCAGGCGCTCATTCACCGGTCCGCTGTGCGCGAGAGCCAGGCGTATGGCAATAACGAGCGCCTCGAGTTTTTAGGCGATGCGGTGCTCGAAATGGCGGCCACCGAGTACTTGTTCGCACTGAGTGATAAATCCGAAGGCGAGCTGACCAACTGGCGCTCGGCATTGGTGCAGGGTGAGCATCTTGCGGAGATCGCCGCGGACCTTCGTTTGGGTCAGTATCTTTCGATGAGCCGGGGAGAAGAAGCGAGCGGTGGCCGGACGAAAGTCTCGACGCTCGCAAATGCGCTGGAAGCGCTCATTGGTGCCATCTATCTGGACAAGGGATATGACGTCAGTAAGCGCTTTTGCGAGCAGGTCGTCCTCAACGATCTTGAACGGCTCCTTGCCGAAGGAAAACATCGCGATGAAAAGAGCGTCTTCCAGGAAATGGTACAGGAGAAATCCGGTGTCACGCCGCACTACGAAGTGGTCGAGGAAGAAGGCCCCGATCACGACAAGCAATTCACGACGGCGGTGTTTATCGGCGAGGAGAAAGTAGCTCAGGGAAAGGGGAACAGTAAACAGCGCGCGGAGCAGGCGGCGGCGAAGGAGGCGTTGAAAGTGAAGGGGTGGAAATAAAACTAAAGGGTTACAAGAGGGACAAGAAGGGTGACAAGGGTGACAAGGGTGGCAAGGGTGATTTTATTTGAGGCTACTGCGAAGACGAGAAAGGAAGTAACCAACTCGACCGATTTTCTTTTCTGCATTTTCGAAATCGACATTCGTGATGTACAACAAGTCTCGTGCCAGCAAGAATTGATAATGCAATTCTTCTAGGGAACACCACGAATATTCATAAAAGCGATCACGCTCCTTCAGTGATTTTTTTCCTGATCCTTCGGCAATATTTGTAGGAACACTATATGAGGATTTTTGCATTTGCGTGACAAGTGCAAATTGTTCATTTTGCGGGAACTTTTTGAGCACGTCGTATGTAAATAAGCACAATTCATGGGCCACCTGCCACGCAAGTAAATTCTGGTATGGCCTTTTTCGTTCAGCGGTTGTCATATAGCCATTATCAATGGCTTCGGGATCGTTTCTATACTCGGAAAGAATTTATTTTCTGCCTTCCTTTATTTATGGCTTACGAAAGACAAAAAAGACGTTCCACACCTCTATGGAACACTTGTCACTCTTGCTACCCTTGTCCCCCTTTTTAGCCCATCTTAATCTCGATATCCACGCCACTCGGCAGACTCAAACTTTGCAAACTCTCTACTGTTTTGAAGGTCGTCTCGGTCAGATCAATCAACCGACGGTGCGTGCGCATTTCGAACTGATCACGGGCATCCTTCTTTACGAACGTCGAACGGTTCACGGTGAACTTCCGGATGTGCGTGGGGAGGGGAATGGGCCCGTGGACGACGGCGCCGCTGCGTTCGGCAGTTTCGATGATCTTGAGCGCCGCTTCATCGAGCACCGTATGATCGAACGCGCTCAGGCGGATGCGAATGCGGGGTTCCGTGAGTTCTTTTTTCGTCAAAGGCTTGGCCTCGGGAGCTTTGACTGGGGACTTGGTGTCGACGGACTTCTTCACGGGTTCTTTCTTCGCCTTGGGAGCAGGTTTGACTACTGCGGCTTTCTTGGGAGCAGCTTTCTTCGCGGGCTTGTCAGCCGTAGCTTTAGCGGAGGCTGATGCTTTCTTTGCAGCAGTGGGGTTCATGGACGGGGGGAAAGAGCAGGGATGAGAGGAGGAAACGCGCCGGGCCACTGTACGGGCGACCCGGCGAGTCGCCCTTACTTGATGATCTTCGTGACCACTCCGGCACCAACAGTGCGGCCTCCTTCGCGGATGGCGAAGCGGGAGCCGACATCGAGAGCAACGGTCTGACCGAGCGTGACGACGAACTTGAGGTTATCGCCCGGCATGACCATTTCGACGTTCGCGGGAAGTTCGACAGAGCCCGTGACGTCCGTCGTGCGCATGTAGAACTGAGGCTTATAGCCCTTGAAGAATGGCGTGTGGCGACCTCCTTCTTCTTTGGTGAGGATGTACACCTCGGCCTCAAATTCAGTGTGGGGCTTGATGGAGCCCGGCTTGGCGATGACCTGGCCGCGCTCGATATCTTCGCGCTCAATGCCGCGCAGCAGGATACCGACGTTGTCGCCGGCGAGACCCTCGTCCAGAAGCTTGTGGAACATTTCGACGCCGGTGCAGACGGTTTTCTTGGTATCGCGCAGACCGACGATTTCGACTTCTTCGTTCACCTTCACTTTGCCCTGCTCAATGCGTCCTGTGGCAACCGTGCCGCGTCCCTTGATGGAGAAGACGTCCTCGACGGACATCAAGAAAGGCTTGTCGAGCTCGCGCTTGGGCTCTGGGATGTAGGTATCGAGGGCCGTGAGAAGTTCGGAGAGCTTTGCGATCTGCTCCTTGTCTCCTTCCACGGCCTTGAGAGCCGAACCGCGAATGATGGGCGTCTTGTCGCCGGGGTAGTTGTACTTGGTGAGGAGTTCGCGGATCTCGGTCTCGACCAGCTCGATGAGTTCGGGATCCTTGACCATGTCGATCTTGTTGAGGAACACCACGATGTACGGGACGTTCACCTGGCGGGCGAGAAGAATGTGCTCGCGGGTCTGCGGCATGGGACCGTCGGCAGCGGACACGACCAAGATGGCTCCGTCCATTTGGGCGGCGCCGGTGATCATGTTCTTGACGTAGTCAGCGTGACCCGGACAGTCGACGTGCGCATAGTGGCGCTTGGTTGACTCGTATTCGACGTGGGCGGTGTTAATAGTAATACCGCGCTCGCGCTCCTCCGGAGCGTTGTCGATATCGGCGTAGCCTTTCTTTTCCCCCTCTGGCGAGAAATTCATGGAGAGAGCGGCCGTTAAGGTCGTCTTTCCGTGGTCGACGTGACCGATGGTGCCGACGTTGACGTGAGGCTTGGAGCGGTCAAACTTCTTCTGATCTGCCATAACGGGGGTGGAAAAAAGTGAAGGAAAGGGCGTCTATCCGCGATAGAGTAGCTCTTTTTTGCCGGGGCAGTCTAGGGAATCTCGCTACAGGACGTCAATAGGCGATCGGGCTCGGGCTCGGGACCGGGACCGGCCTACACAATGGATCATTCAGGTTCCGAGCCCGTTCCCGGTCCCGTGTTAGAATTGCCTTATGAAGCGCAAAGAGCGTATTCAGGCGTTTGTGGGGATTATTTGGCAGTGGTACGAATCGCATAAACGCAGTCTTCCTTGGCGCGACCTCACTGACCCGGATCCCACCGACCGCGCGTACAAAATCCTCGTCTCCGAAATCATGCTCCAGCAGACGCAGGTGCCGCGCGTGATCGTCACGTACCGCAATTTCCTCGAGCGCTTCCCGAGGCTCAGTGATCTCGCAACTGCTTCCAATCGTGATGTCCTCATTGCGTGGAGGGGGATGGGATACAACAGTCGGGCACTTCGACTGAGAGATGCGGCGAGAAAAATAATTGAGAATGGAAAATTGAAAATTGAAAATAACGACATATTTCCATCCTCGATGGAAGCGTTGATGTCTATTCCAGGGATTGGTCATTACACGGCGGCGGCGGTCAGAAATTTCGCCTTCGGTCTTCCAACCCCGTGTATCGACACGAACATCCGGAGGATTCTCCATCGGACATTTGTGGGACCGGAGAGAGCGGATGGGAGTTGGGAGAAGGATGATGAGTATTTG
The DNA here is from genome assembly GCA_964449445.1 of uncultured Candidatus Peribacteria bacterium. Taxonomy (GTDB): domain Bacteria; phylum Patescibacteriota; class Gracilibacteria; order Peribacterales; family Peribacteraceae; genus JABFSS01. The sequence continues at coordinate 36,313 of CAYUZT010000004.1, forward strand.
TTGGAGATAGCGGGGGAGGTGTTAAAAGAAGCGGAGTGCAACCGAGGAAACCGACGAGTCCGAAGAAACCGAGGATCCTCGGTTTCCTTGGTTGCTTCGGTTTCTTCGGTTGCCTCCGATTGGCATGCAGCACTGATGGACTTTGGCTCTCTCGTCCAAACGAAACGAAATCCTAAGTGGGAGATTTGTCCTCTTACCAAGAACAGCATTATGAAGGCAACACCCAAGAATATCCCTCAGGCCATCCAACCATCCAACCATGTAACCATTTCTCGCAAACAAGAACCTGGAAGATTTGTCGGGTCTACGTTCATTCCCAACCGTATCTTCCGCGGAAAGGTCGTCGATCTCCTCCGCGATGCCCCCTCAGCTCTCTCCATCGACCAGATCGGCCGCTGCATCAGCGTCGACTGGGATCGCGTTACGCACCGTGCATGGCTCAAAGGGCTCTTGCAAAAGCTCCTCGCGGATCAGTTGGTCCGAAAGGAGCGTGGGAGGTACGTGCTGGGGTGAAAGCTTTAGGGATTGCACATGATGATGGTTTTCATATCGGGAACACTGTTGTTCAGAAGATTCGGGTCCCGTGTCCTATCTGACCAGAAAGACACATGCGTGGTATATGTTTTGTTGCATGGAATATTTGACGGCGCATTTACCCGTACGACGAAACTTTTCGATTTTCCTGCTCCAATATAGTAGTAGCCACAATCTATTAATGAATTGAAGCAGCGCGCGTCCTCGGATGAGTCTTGCAGGGTAAAACCCGTCGACCACGGGAAGCGCAATCCGAAGTAGATGTGGTTTGCTTCCTGCGGGCCGTTGTTTTTTATGGTGACCGTATAGGGTATAGGCTGTCCTTTGGGATGATATTGCGGAACGGAGACAGATAACGCCATGTCGCCGCCCGGCGCACATCCTTGGCCGAAGCACTCATTGGAATTACATCCGGTCTTGAAGCCGTTTTTGTCCTTGCACAAAGGCGGGTCATCATATTGGCAGGGGCCTTTGTCGCACCGCGGACTGCCACAGGCAATTTGGGTGCCGGATTCGTCTTTGCATCCTGTGCATTTGCCTCCACTCATCTTGTCATCACATTCTGGATCATTGCAATCAGCCGACACGATACTTTCTCCCTCGGGACCGCTTCTTTTGACACACTGATTCGTCTGCGAAACCCCCGTGCATCGGCCATTACTCAGTTTGTTGTCGCACCATCGACTGGAACACAGGACACCTGCGTCGCTGTTGCCATCCACATTGCCGTAACAACCGCCAGCGTTTGCTCCAGGCACGCATCCCTCGTAACTGGAATTATTGTATGAGGCAATGATTCCGTGTACGTGGCCGTCAGCAGAACATGAACCATCATCATCCACTGTACTCCCGCAGTCTGTCTCGCATGTTTGCGTCGTCTCGTCGCTATCGGATTCGCAGATGCCATTCTTATTGCAGACAACTCCGTTAGGAGATGTAAATTCCTTACACGCGCAGTAATTCAAACCTTCTTCCTGATAGATTTTGCACATTTTAGAACAGTATTCTTGGAAGTCTGCTTTGCTGCAGTCCACGCCATCGAAGGCACCTTCCGCCTTTGCCGTCTGATCATCGATGCAACTGTCTCCAGATTCTTCCTCTTTCGGGCCGTCGCCGACCTTGCACTGCCAGTCGCATCCGTCGCCGTTCTTTACGTTCCCGTCGTCGCACTGCTCCTTGAGATTTTTCTGGAGCACGTTGTCACCGCAGTACTCGAACTTGCCTTTGGCGTTGCAACCGTCCCCGTCGGTTGCGTTGCCATCGTCGCACTCTTCGCCAAGACTGCGCGTGACGGTGCGGTCGCCCAGGGATTCTTTCTTGCAGGACTTGCTGCATCCGTCACCCGGTATGTTATTGCCATCATCGCACTTTTCCTTCAATCGCTCTTCGACTTTGCCGTTGCCGCAGTACTCGAACTTGCACTCCTTGCTGCATCCGTCGCCGTCGATCTTGTTGCCGTAATCGCACTGTTCCCCGAGGGCTGGTGAAACGATCTTGTCGCCGCAGACTTCCTTTTTGCAGGAAGCGCTGCACCCGTCGCCCTGCTTCCTGTTGCTGTCATCACACTCCTCGCCTTCGCCTATGTTCCCATTGCCGCACACCGCCGTTCCCGATTCCCGCGGAACCGGAACGCCGTCGCACGCGATACGGGTGGAGAGGGCTTTGGCAGAATTATTTTCGGTATTCGCATCCTGGGATCCATAAATCCATGCGCCGTTTGAGACGGTTGCATTGCATGCGAAATCGCCGGTTCCTTTTGCACGGACGCGCATCACTTTGGTCGCATTGTTCTCGAGACTGATTTTTTCGCACCAAATGAGGAACACATCTCCTTCCTTTTCTTCTGTGCATGCGGAATCGGAATCGGCCGGGTCGAACCGTAAGCCCTGCGCCAGGTACATGTACGCCGTACTATCGCTGGCAGGGGACGGGCCTGCATTTTTCGCCGTCATGCTGAAGTTGATCGATTTGCCGCGCATGACCGTTGCATCCCCCGTCAGCGTGAGTGAGAGATCGGCTCGGGAGACTGCTTCGCAGACGATGCGAGTGTAGACGGGAGACTGCGCTCCATTGTTGCCGGCAACAGGATCATCCTCGGTGGATCCGGTCCATATTCTTGCCGAGCTCGAAAGGGTCGCGTTGCATGCAAGGTCGTTACTGACTCCTTTTGTTTGGATGCGTATCACCTTGGTTGCATTTTTTGCGAGATCGAATTTTTCACACACGATCTGGAAAATAGTATCGACGGGTTTTTCCTGGCAGCCCGTGTCGGACCCGGCAGGATCGAACCGCAGGCCGTTGCCCAGGTAGATGTATACGACGGCGCCCTTCGCGGCGGACGGACCGGCATTCTTGGCCGTTACGGTAAATGCGATCGATTGGCCGTGCGTTATGCCCGTGGCTCCTGCCATCGTGACCGAAAGATCCGCTTTCCCTCTCGGTGCCGCTCCCTGGGCCATCAACGACGTCACATTCAGCGCCGCTGTGAGCGAGGTGATGCCGAGCGCGAAGACGGCGAGGGAGAGGGCGGTGCGGGCGTGTGTCATTTTTTCAGGAGAAGAAATGTTCAGTTCGGCTGCATCCAGGGAGGTGTCCATCCTTTGGGGAGCGTCATGGGAGCTGCCGTGTGCGTGGGGGCGCTGCAGGGAGTAGGGTGTCCGGCACTCTGCGTTTCTGCAGGAGCGCCGGCGACGGTATTCTCATTGTTGCCTCCTGCGCCTCTCCAGCGATCATCTCCGCCATCGCCATTTTCACCAGTTCCGCTCCCATCTCCACCAGAATTACCGCAGTCGTCGGGACAGGTGAATCGATTTTCTCCTATCTCAACATTGCACGTTCCATCTCCACATTTGTCGGGACGACCTCCTCCTTCTCCGTTTTCACCACTTCCGCTCCCGCCTCCACCAGAATTGCCGCAAATAACCGCACATCTTTTCTCCTCATCGGCGCCATCACATTGCGATAGCTTTTCTTTGCAGACATCAATTCCTCCAGGGCATCCCTTTAAACTGTCAAAGATGGGCCCGCAATCTTTGATGCCTCCTCCCCTATCTTCTCCGCCAAATTCATTTCCTTCTCCATTTCCTCTTCCCGTATTCCCGTAAAAGGGCGGAGGCGATCCGCGTTCAATGCCGCGAATTGGATCGATGGTTGGTGTCTGCGGGGCGGAATCCGGTGTCGCTCCGGTGATCATGTTCCACACATTCGAGACAGAGAGGTTGTTCCAAAATGAACTTCCCGCAACGTCGGCGTTCATCGAGTGACCGGCATTTCCGGAAATTGCCATCGTGAAGACGGCTAGCGTGAGTCCTGCCACAACGGCATGAGTGCGGGGAAGTTTCATAGGGATGGAGTGGGTATGTGTTATCAGTATTTTACAGTATTTTGAGCTTTTTGGGAAGGGCATGGCGAAAGAAGCCAAAGACGCCTACGAAGCCAAAGATGCCAACGAATTTCCTTGGCTTCATTGGCTTCTTTGTCATCGTTGGCTTCCTCTATTTCGCTAATTCTTCTACGCGTCGTTCACGTATGACATTGACTTTGATAACCCCCGGATACGTGAGCTCCGCTTCCACTTTCTTCGCAATATCTTTGGCGAGTTTCTCCTGCGTGAGATCATCGATCTTCTTGGTATCCACGAACACGCGGATCTCGCGGCCGGCGGAAATGGCAAACGCTTTGGAAACGCCATCGAAGCTCTTGGCGACATCCTCAAGATTCCTGAGACGCTTGAAGTATTCCTCGATCGATTCCCTCCGCGCGCCAGGACGCGCGCCGGAGATGGCATCGGCGGCGGCAACGACGAAGGCTTCGGGAGTGGCCATGGGGATATCTTCATGATGAGCGGCGACACAGTGGATCACTTCCGGCCGGATCTTGAAGCGCTTGCAGATCTCGACGCCGATCTCGACGTGCGTGCCGGTCACCTCGTGGTCGAGCGCCTTGCCAATGTCATGCAATAGACATGCTTCGGTGACGATTCCTGCATCACATCCCATTTCCTCCGCGAGCATGCGGCCCAAGTGCGACATTTCCACCGAGTGCTTGAGCACGTTTTGCCCGTAGCTGGTGCGGAAACGGAGCCTGCCGATGATCTTCAAAAGATCTTGCGGGAATCCCTGGATGCCGAGTTCTTCCGTCGCGCGCTTGCCGAACTCCAGCATCATCTTGCCGACCTGCTCTTTCATTTTTCCGACGATTTCCTCGATGCGCGCGGGCTGGATACGGCCGTCCTGCAGAAGTTTTTCCATTGCGAGCTTGGCGACGTAGCGGCGCGCGAGGTCGAAACCGGAGAGGATGATGGCACCGGGGGTATCGTCAATAATCACGTCGACGCCCGTTGCCTGCTCGAAGGCGATGATGTTGCGTCCTTCCTTGCCGATGATCTTCCCCTTCATATCGTCACTCGGCAGCTGGACGATCGTCGCGGTAGATTCGCTACTGACCTCCGACGCGTAGCGCTGCATCGCCTCGGCCATTAGGTTCTTTGCTTTCTCTTCGGCCTCCTGTTCCATGTCTTCCTTCTTCAGTCGGATCTGCGCGGCAAAGTGCTCCGAGAATTCCTTCTCGAGCTCGGCCCATAGCTGCTTTTTGGCTTCGTCCTGGCTTAATTTGGCGGCCGTCTCCAGCGCCTCGCGGTGTTTGGCCGCGGCCACGGACACCTCGGATTTGAGTACCTCCAGGTCCGCCTGGAGCTGATTCACATTCCCGCGCTGACGTTCGACTTCCTTCACTTGTACATCGAGCGCGCGCTCCTTTTCTTCCAGTCGTCCCTGTTCCTTTTCCAGCCTCGCTTCCAGTTCGGTCGCGTGGACCTTGGCTTCGCTGATAATTTCCCTCGCTTGCGCCTTCGCTTCGGTCTCGGCGGTTCTGATCTGGTTCTTCGCATCGGCGATTTTCGCTTCGAGCTTACTCAATTCCCGTTCCTGCGCGCTGATCTGCGCTTGCAGGGCCATGGAGATTTTCTTTCCCTTGGAGAATAAAAACCAACCGGCGGTGAGACCGGCGATGAGGCCGCCAACCATGGCGAGCAAAATGATGGGGTTCAACATATGTCAGGGGGGCAAGAGATTGAACTCCTGCCATGTTCTCGGATGTTCACACCCCTAGCCGCGCGTCTTCGACGCGCGGACCGCAGGTCGAAGACCTGCGGCTAAGGGATTTCATTTGGTGAATGCAGAGGGAGGACATGGGAGGATGTATGGAAGGAGTGTACCCCTCGAAAGACTCAGAGCAAGCATCGAAAGAACAGAACGTTCCACAGGGGTATGGAACGTCCGCATAGCCCTAACAGAAGAGCAAAACACCGCATCGTGAAAAATGATCTTTTCAAAGCACTGGTCACAGCCGTCCTTGGCTACGGAATGCTAGTGCAATGCCACTCCCACGCCCTCTCTCAGCCCTTTCTCTGACAGCGCTTGCCTGCATTGCCGCGGCTGTCACTTTGATATTCACCGAACCCGTCTTCGCCAAAGCTGTCATCAGCGAGGTCCATTGGCCGGGGTCGGATCTCAGTACAAGCGATGAATGGGTGGAGATCGCGGGCTCGGGACCGGGCTTCCCCCTCGGGGGACCTTCGGCGGGTTCGGGTACTGACACGACGCTCTCTGGATGGTCGCTGACGTCGGTGAATTCGTCCGGAAATGAAGTCACGCTGTTCACCTTTCCATCTGGAACATGGATCTCCGCGGGGCAATACATGATTATCAGTCACTATGGTGCCGCGCAGTCTCGACTCCTTAGCGATCCGGCATTTGTCTCCGCATCCATTAGTCTCCCGAATACTAAACTACTTCTGCGACTGCGCGATCCGAGCGGTCAAATCATGGATCATGTGGATGACGGGGTGGGAGAACCGTTCGCCGGAGAGAATTTCTCGTCGCCGCTTCGCAAGTCGAGCATGGAGCGGGTGAGTCTTGCAGTCCCGGGAAATGACCCAAGCAACTGGGTGACGGCGACGAGGGTGGTTGGATGGAAGGAGGGTGTAACGGTGATGCGGGGGACACCGGGTTTTCCTTATATGGTAGAACAATCGAGTGGGTCATCTTCTTCACAATCTTCAACGACATCTTCCTCGATTTCTTCGACTTCTTCGACATCCTCAGTTTCGTCAATTTCCTCAGTTTCCTCTTCATCGCAGGTGGGAACACCTGCGCTGGGTTGCACCCCACCCGATCCGTTCATCCACATTCAATCCGGAGCAGCAACAGGGGAGGGGAAGGTGACACTCAATATTCAGATCATGAAGAAATCTACAACGGGAGAACCTGTTGCACTCAGCACACACGACTGCAGCGTCGACTTCGGCGATGGAACGATCGTCAGTAGCTGCAATCCGTCGTCGCACACGTATGACAGGGTCGGGAGTTACACGATCACCGCGGAGGTCAAAAACCCGTGCGGAGATGAGATCGTGCGGACGATGGCGGTGACAGTGAACGGGAAGCAGACATCATCATCTGTCGGTGATGCGATCGAGAGAGTTGATGAGTCTGCAGGGGCGGTCAGTCCTTCGCTCACGCTCAGGACAGGCTCAGCATTTCCGTTTGTCATCACTGCCATTCTGCCAAATCCTGATGGTAAGGATGCGGACAGGGAGTGGGTGGAAATCGGCAATATTTCCGATCAGTCTGCAAGTCTGGAAGGGTGGGTTCTTCGGCTTCCCCATGCCAAAAAAGGAAAGTTTATGTTTGGCAGCATCAGCTTTTCTCTCCGCGAGCGGAAGCGATTCCTGAGTAAAGAACTCGGCATGACGTTCCCCAATACCTCCGGCGAACTCTCCCTCGTTTCTCCAGGCGGCCAAATTGCCTCCACTCTCTCGTGGAAGGATCCACGCGACGGCGTCATCATCCGCCCGAAGCCAACATCATTATTTAAAGAGCTTCGCGGGCGCGTGATCACCGTGATCGACGGCGATACATTTGAAGTCGAGATCGCATCATCCCAGTCTATCGGTATCGGCCGGACCGAGCGCGTGCGGCTGATTGGCATCGACGCTCCCGAACGCCACGCCAAAGATCCGCGCCAGTTGATGCTCGGCAAGCGCGCGACGGAATTTGTGCGCGATCTGCTCCAGGGAACTACGGTCACGCTCACGCCGGGGACCGAGGAGCGCGATGCGTATGGGCGGTTGCTGGCCTACGCGGCAACGGAAGCAGGGGATAGCGTCCAGGAAATGATCCTCCGCGAAGGTTTGGCCTCGGTCTATTTGCGCTTCGCGTTCGCGAAAGAAGCGGAGTTCATCGCGTATCAAAGAGAAGCTCAGGAAGTAGGAGCAGGAGTGTGGGGAGTGGGGGACGGGGTTTCTCTAGTCCTGGCGAGGGAGGAAGTTCTTGAAGAACCGACGAAGGGAGTCCAAAGAGTCCGAAGAGTCCCCTCCTTCGCTAAAGCTTCGGAGGGCAGGCAAGGACCAGATGCGAAAGCATCCTCGGAGTTAGTGCAAGAAGACGTGGCGAGCACATCATCAGACATACCCGTGACACATGTCGTGCAAACTTCTGCGAGCAGTTCTTCACGCTCCTCAAAGAAACCCAAAAAGACGAGCGCAAGGCCTCGGGTGGCTCAGGTGATCCGTCAATCATCGCGATCATCGGAACGCAATCAGGAGGCTGTGGAAGAGATCAACTATTCACCTCTGTATTCGTTGGATATTGCGAGCAGTAAGGGTCGTTCGTCCTTCGACACTGCTCAGGACAGGCGAACGACCCCTACTGCGGCCGATCTTCTCGGGGATCTGATTGAGTATCCGAATGCGGCGCTGGCACAGGGGGAAGAGGTTAGCGTGAATGAACCGATAACGGACTCCGCAGATACAACGCATGTTCCATTGATTGTTCTTGGATTAGCGATATTGGGTACGGCGTCCATCAGTGGAATTTTTGGATGGATGTTTGCGAGGAGGCGGTTGTACATTCCTTCTAAAATTTCATGAACAATCTTTCAGTGATTCCTTCGGAGCGTATCGAACATTCCATATTCTTTATTCGAGGGCAAAAAGTGATCATGGATCATGATCTTGCTGTGATTTACGGAGTGACCACTGCGCGCCTGAACCAGCAGGTTCAGCGCAATCAGAAACGGTTCCCAATCGATTTCGCTTTTGTTCTGACATCGAAAGAATTCGCTGACTTGATGTTGCAAAATGCAACATCAAGTTCCCACTGGGGTGGCCGACGAAAGCTGCCGCGCGCATTTACCGAGCATGGAGCCATAATGGCGGCAAGCGTTCTCAGTACGCCAACTGCCATTACAGCAAGCATTCATGTTGTTCGCGTCTTTGTCCGCTTACGAGAAATTCTTGCAACACACAAAGACCTTGCTCAGCAATTGCAGGAATTGGAAGACAAATTCGTCGATCACGACAAAAAACTTGCGCAGGTATTCGATGCAATTCGCAAACTGATGTATCCGCTGGTGCCGCGCAACAAAGGATGGATTGGTTTTAAACTGGATGAATAATGCTCTTGCATTTGTGTTCACATTTATGTACACTATAAGCACTACATTTTTCCCCCTGTTGCATGGTGAAGACGCAGACGATTTCGGTCCGGGAGTTCCGGGAGAACCTCTCGCTGTACCTGCGGGCGGTGGAACTCAAGAAGATCCACTTCGTCGTGATGCGTCACGCGGAACCGGTCGCGCGGATCATTCCAGAGAAGCCGAAGAAGAAGACGCAGAAGCAGTTAAAAGAAGAGTTGCTCCGGGAGATTCGAGCGGCGGAGGCGCAGATGGACAGGGGAGAGTACCTCACATCAGAAGAACTCCGACGGCGTTTGGGTCTAGGCCCATCGTCCTACAGTGGTTCCGGGCTTCGGAAGAAGAACTTAAACGTCTCCCGGTCACGATCAAAGACCGCATAGTGGCAAAAATGGAATGGTTCTGTCTACAGAAGAATCCGCTACAGTTTGCTAAGCGGCTGTCTGGTCTATATACAGGGCGATGGCGTTTTCGGATCGGAGAGTTTCGTGTCATTTGTAGAGTGACAGAAGGTGACACTCGTATCCTCCAGGTGCTCGCTGTGAAAAACCGAAAAGATGCCTATAGAGGGCTTTAGCACTTTTTGCCTATATTGCTCATATTATAAATATATTGTATAATATACACAACTTCTTCCCCAAACATATGTATGGCAAACAGTGGCAATGCTGACATTCTTCAACCGCATCTCGATGTACTCAAAGACCCCAAAGCGACTCCAGAACAGGTCAATGCTGCGCTGCAAGCGATAGTGAGTGGCACCTCTGCGGGCGTGACGGGAAAGCTGGGAGAAGACATCAAACTTGTCCAGCGTGTGGTGGGTGCACGGAATTCAACGTTGGAAACAGTCGCTGAGGAAAACAGACGAAACCGCACTGTTCAGGAGCTAGAATTGCTTTTCCGGGATCCCGCTCAAGATGAAGCTGAGGAAGGAACGAATCCTGCGATGAATAATCGTCTAAAAACTTTCGACACCGTCCGTCAGGAGCAGCGTTTTAATGCGAATGCTGCGTTGCGTGAAATGGGTACGTTGATTATCGAGTTACAGAAGACGCTCGTCGATACGTTCGAGAAAGATGAAGAAGGTGCGAAAGAAGGTTATAAGACAAAGCTCCAACAGTTGAAGATCATCGGCAATATCGTCAAAGTTGTGAAGAAATTGGGATGCACAGTAGAAAAAGACGATGTCGAAAAATACCTGTTGCACGGCGATACTCAGGCTCTCGCAAACATTACAGATGCGGTGAAAGGAGCCGATAAGGGAACGGAAATTGTCAACAATCTCGTCGAAGGCCGCGCAAATTTTGAGCGTTTCAAAGTCTATGGCGATGTGAGAATTTCCGGATTGGGGAAAGTCATGATGAAAGCAGCATTGGGAACCAATATTGAAGTGAGTGACTACAAGAAACTGTGGTTCACAGAACTTCTGTCGAAGCCCCAGTACCGTGGCGGGATGGTCGATCTGAATCTAGACGACGGCAGCGGCTTCCTTCTCTACGTACCGAAAGATCCGAAGGGTGCCGTTGAAATTCTATACGCCAATACTCCTCCGTACCGGGATTCCGATGACAAAATTCAGCTGCTCAAGCAATTGGAAAACCCTGCAGATCCTTCGCGCCCCACTGCTTCCCTGGTCTATGCACACGTGTACGAAGAAGATGAAATTCTCGATGCTTTCAGCAAGCTACCAGACGGTGCCGAAGTCCAGGCCCGTGTTCTCACCGATTCCGCTAAATGCTTGAGCGCGACGCTGGTGAAGACGGCAGGCAAATTGGAGTACGCCAAAGCTCCTGCTGGCGCTCCTTCCATCGATGAGCTTCGCAAGCGTCCGTGTCGGTGGATGGATGCCGCGACCATCAATTTCGTTCTCAGTGAACGCGTCCGTACCAAGATTCTTGAAAACTAATGGCGCACCCCAATGGCGATCTCCGCATGGCAGAGATCGCACAGGCTGCGGAACAGTTGATCCAGTCTGAGGTCATATCTCCCGTTCCCTCCGTGCGATCACGTATGAGCGACGTCCGTCGCTCGATGATTGCCCTGTGTCTGACCGCTGGTGAGGCTCCCAAGGGTACTGGTCCAGTCAACAAAGAAAGCCTGCAAACGTTCGATGCTCATAGCAAAAGATTCCCGAAGGAATCTTTCCCGAAGCAGAGCGAATCGTGGTTTGATCAAGTGCGTACGTTTGCCGGGGTGGATGGCGCGGGTTTAAAAACGGATCAGCTCTTCTACATAGCATTGAACTTCAGTCCGGCTATACGTGATGACAAAAAAGGCACGATCGCAAAGTTAAAAAAAATGCCGCCGGAAGAACTGATCCCGAATGCCTACAAAGGCCTTGTACTTATGGCGGAACACCAGGAAATTGACCGGTGGTGCAGCGAGATGAATGCATTCATCGATAAAGATGTTGTAGAGCAGTGGGATGCAGCCGATGCAAGCGGGCGCGAAACATTAAGGAACAAGACCCTGAAGCTACTGGAAAAGGGTCTGCACACGGCATTTACCGACTTCATCGCAAAAGATCCCGGTCGTTTCGCTCCGTTACTCCTACGATTGCATGACACGATCCGGGCTGCCGCACAGCCCTTTGCAGATACGCTCACTGCAAGTGATGCGTCTGCTGCTGCACGTCTCTTGCGAGGTGTTGCGTACAGAGGTGCGTGGATGTTGCTTCTGCATACTGATATGGCGACGCCTGAAGTGGAGAAGAGAGCGGATCTTTCGGTACGCCTGCATCGAGCATTAACGCCAACGACGCATGTGAAAAAGAAAGAGGAGCCACAGCCAAAACCTGCGCCAGAGCTCCTATCTGATCTCACTGACGAGGAGAAAGTGTTATTGGAAAAATGGCCGAGTAACGTCGATCAAGCTATTACCCGTTTCGGCAACGCTATCACGACATTCCGCACGAACCATTGGGCTGGTGACTTCCGATCCATGCTGATTCATGAATTTGGTGAAGGATTCCTTCTTGATGAAGAATTGAAGCGACTCGAAGATCACATGCCAGCCGTAAAAGCGTATCCAAGCGAAGTGCTTCCTCCCGATGTCCTGACAGATCTTCAAACGCTATTTAGCAGCATCATTCCGGCAAAAATGATTGAACGCGCAGTAGCGTTTATCGCAGCCAGAAGGGCAAAGGGGAAGCCACCTCCTGTTCCAGTTCCAATTCCTAAGCCTCCTAGTAAACATGATAAGCATGACAAAAAGGACCATGATCATCATCATGATCATATGAATGGAGCGCATCACCATGGAGAAGGTCATCATGAACATGTACATGATCAAGGCCCATCGATCTTCACTCCAAAGCACGAAGCCACTGTGCAATCGACACGACAAGCAATGGAGCAAGCAGGGTTCGCAAATCCCAATCTTGTTCTTCGGTATTTTGGAGGTGAATCCACCGGCGAAGATGCACACGGTCATGGAGAAGCTAAGCATGGTGAAGATCACGGGCACGATACAAGTACAAAGCAAAAAGAGTCGCCTTTTGGAGCAGGTTCTCCTCATCCAGGTTTGTACCTTCGTTACTTCGGCGGCTCTGCAGAAGAAAAAGAGCGTCATGGGGAGCAGCACGTAGAAAAGAAGGATGCTAAGAAAGATGAAGCTCCGAAGGTCGAAAAGACAGCGGAGATAAAAAAAGAAGAGAAGAAGACCGGAAAAAAGGCCGCGTAATTTTTTGTTTTCCTGTTTATGCTTTAAAGAAAGGATTTTGTTTATAGTAAGCCAAAAATCGAAGTTTGCGTTCTAGTGATAATACGGTGCTATACCCTAACATTTCCCGGCTTTTTATGGTAAAATAGTAAGATTTCATGAAAGACCAAACACACACATTTCTGAGGCATGTCGGGCTCATGAAGGCTTTCCTATCGCCATTTCGCGAAAGCAGAGAGTGTGGTCGGGTCAGTGCTGCTCCGCAGCCAACATCCGGTGAATCGGATCCGTACATCCGTCGTTTTGAATTGGATCGGAGAGGTACTGCGGAACACCAACATGCCCAATGGAATTTCCTTCGCAAGACCGCCGGATACGGCCGCTGGAGTATGGGCAGACTCTTTGGGTTCGATACCACGGCCAAAGAGGGGCGCATTCAGGCCAAGGAGTCGAGATTTGGAATTGGTGAATACAAGGAAGAAGCAAATGTTCGCGCATGGCTGCTGAGCACAAATTCGAAGGAATTCAAGGATGAGATGGGAAAAGTCTTCAAAAAAACGAGGCGGCTGCATTTTCGGGCAGCAGGCACTGGTGCAGTGGACCAGACGCTATCGGATGTCGATATTACTGTGGACTTGAAAAATGCTGCCTGGAGAGATGCGTCTTCTCTTACGCAAGATCGCATCGTTTCGAGAATTACTGCAATGAGAGGGATGGCTGATCTTCGAGCTATTGGGATCACTTTTACTGATGGGCGTCTCCACCATTTTACAAACGAACAAGCGAAAGAGATTGCCAAGTTCATTATGGTTCGAAATTCACGGGGCAATCTTGCTACAGGAATGGTGGGTGAAGTGAACGTGCGGATGGCTCAGAAAATGTTGCTCGATCATCCTGAGGACGTAAAAAAGTTAGAAGGAGATCATGGACATGCAGAAGCAGAGCTGAAGAAGGCCGAAGGGAAAAAGACACTTTCTGAGCAGCTGGAGCATTTGCGTAAGCGAGAAGCGAAATCATTTGCGGAAGATTTTCAGCAGGCAAACACTCTCATAGTTCAGTCGCAAGCAGAATATAAAGACTTGGAAAACCAGCGAAGGCTTCTGGCGGACGATAGAGCGAATTTGCGCGGAGGTCCGACTGCTCCGGCCGCCGCTCTTCCCGGAGCTGCGCCGGGAACCACTGTTCCTGCCGGAGGACTCACATTGCCTCCTAATAGCGTAGTTCCACAAGGACTCGTGATTCCTGCTGCCACTGCAGTACCAGCAGGAGGAATATTCCTCCCTCCAGGAACGGTTCTTCCTGGTGGCGCGACGAGTGTTCCCCCTGGTGCTGCTGCAACCGTTGTAGGAGCTGCAGGATTGACGCTCAATGCAGGAGTAATTTTGATAGGAGGAGCAACCATACCTTCGGGTACGGTGCTTCCGACGGGGATTGCTCTGCCTCAAGGGACTGTTCTGCCTGGAGGAGCGACTACGGCAGGAACGAATCCTTCGAATTACACTTTCGCCAGTGCTTTCCTTGGGCGCCAAGGATACATCGACAGTAATCAGATCAACCTGCTTCCGCAGGAACGCGATAGAAGGGATATCCAAAATGACATTGCCGCAGAAATCACCCGTCTCGAGACGGAGAAATCTCGAGTGAGTACTGAACAGAAACGTCTGCAAGATGTTGTTGATTATTACCAGAAATTAACCAACGAACTCGAACAGGTGTATGCACAAATTAGCCGTGCGGGTTTTTCAGTTGGACCTGCTGCTTTTACGAGTTTGTTCGAAGCGACAGGGACACCTCGACGGATTGATAGAGCTAGAATGAATTCGACCGTCAATCCCATTGCTCTTGCAGATGCCATTGCTGAACACTGTGGCAAACTCGGAAAGCCGGAAGACTTTAATGATGAAATCGAAAAAGCGAAAGAACACGCTAAAGAAGCAAAAGATGACAAAGTTGTTGGTGCCCGATCGGTGATTGAAATATTCAAGACAAATTTTATGCGAAAAGAAGAAGTTGGAGTGGACGAAGCGCAGACACGCGCATTTCAGACATTCTTTAAGAATGAACTCTCTCTTTCGGAGAATCGTCAAATTGAGCAGGAGATAGATCATCTCTTTAACAGGCAATTGACACTCACACGAGGAACAATTAATGGCGCACTATCCGCAGGTAAGGCTCTGATCAAGGGATCAGATGAGATATACATCTGCAAAATTGCGGAGCAAGTGGGAGTACCTCCTGGAGCAGGCACTGGTGCAACGAAATGGCGGCACAAAATTTTGGAAGGAGCAGAATGGACCGGCGCTGGGGCTGGTGTAGGAGCTGCTCTGGGCGCTTCTGGAATTCTCACCTCACTCCCGGTATCAGGTCTTGCCACTGCAACTGCCATCGGTGCCGCCCCACTCGCTCTAGCTGCGGCAGGCACTCTCGGCGCTTTTGTTTGCGGTTACAGGGCATTGAAATCGAGGTTTCTTGGTCGCAGATTGGGATGGGCAGCAGGAGCACTAGGAAGTGGTGCAACAGGGGCTATTGCAGGCCTAGCGACCTACACAGGATTGGCTCTTCCATACGGATATTCAATACCCACACTCACATCCTTGGGTGTTGGACTTGGAACTTCGTTCGCCATTCCTCCCGTTGCGCTGGCTGCAGCTGCAGGCGTAGGTGCGTACTCGGCATTCAAGTTCTTTGGCTTAGATCGCAAGATGTTTGGTTCGCGCCAGCTTGCCTATCTATGGCCTCGTTGGGGTGCACGTCCGGCATGGGGTGCTATTGCACATGACCGTCTTGCTCTCAAGATTGCATGGGATTCGATGGTGAAGGGTGTGAAGGAAGGAAAGCTCAGCAACACCTGGTATGTTCGCAATCAAATGCAGGAACTGGGACGCCTGCTCCTTGGCACTATGGCGGAAGAGATGGGCGAAGAAGTGGGCGCTCAGATGAAGATTGATCCCAAGCAGTGGAAGTTCTTCTCCATGGATAATAAACGTGCGCAGCTGCAACGTCAGATCAGTGAACTATTTACCGTGGGTGCCGCGGGAGTGGGCGGAAAAGTGCGGCCAGGAATTGCTGAGGGGGCGAAGTACGTTGAAGGCGAAGCGACAAAGAGCCGTGGCGGATGGAGACGGGGGCTCTGGAATGCATTTGGAAAGGATGGTGCTATGACCAAATGGCTGAATGAGAAGCGATAATGAAATGGGACGATAACATTTTGCTTTCAATTAATAGGCATTTTTTGCCTTATTTAAGCCATAATTTAAAATGAAATAATACTTGAAAAAGTCAACTATTAGGCATAAAATACTAGATAGCTGATCCTTCACAACACCTACTTATTTTTAGGAGTTTCTCACTGCAATTTCGCTCGGATATATGACTCTTCCCTCAGGAAATTTAGGACAGATTTTCTTAGGGAAGAGTCTATGTATCTGCTCCCACTTGCATCGGCTGGTGCCGTTTGCGCGCAAGTGGAGCATCACTCATTAGCCTTAGGAGGGCTAATCATGGTCGAGTTCGTGCAGAATTGGGAAACCGCTCACACGGTGTGGCTCCTCATCGGCCTCGGGGCGTTGGGTTTCGGGATCCTTCTGTTCACTGTCGTCTTCGACAGCGTTCGGAAGTCCGTCACCAAGGTGCTCGGGGTCATGACAGCAGCGAAAGCGGCTGCCGCCGCGCCCACGCAGGCTGAAGCCAATGCCGCCGATGTCACCGAACGTACCCTCGGTGGTGTCGTCGGTGAGTTGTTCGGATTTTTCGTCGGCGCCGTCGGCCTCGCGATCATTGTCGGTGTCTTCATCAGCGTCAACTACCGCATTACCATTGCGGAGGGGCTGTCTGCTCTGGAAACCGTCAAGACCGAGAAGGCCAAGGTCGAAGCGAGTCTCCAAACCGCCCAGACCGAGGCCGAGGCTGCGAAGAAGCAAGCCGAATCCGTCAAGACTCAGGCCGAAAAGGACATCGCTGCCGCGAAGGTGCCCCCTCCGCCGGTTGCGGTGCCCAAGGCGACCTATGATCCGACGAGCAAGAAGCTGGCCGTCTCCGATCCCCCCGATGGCACCTGGTTTCTCCAGGTCGTCTACAAGGGCGGAAAGCCGGATCCGCAAGGTTTCCGACCTGCGCCCGAGATCGAGGTTAAGACGGGGACGCCGGAGTTCGTCACTTGGTTCCGCGAGGAAACGGGCGGCAACGTCCGTCAATCCGCGGCTGCCAGGGTCGAGCTGAAGAAGTAGGTGTGTGGCTAAGGGATTAGCTACCGGAGAGCGAGCGCAACGCCAATTCGCGTTCGCTCTCCACACCTTTGATTATGACCGGAATCGTCCGGCTTTTTTTATATGCGAAAATCTTTGCTGTCATTATTCCGGTTTCTCTTGATATTAGAGAGTTGTAGGCGGAAGGCCCGGCGCTCGTGGAACGGCAGGAGTAGGCAGCGGTGGTGTAAAACCCGGTGCTGGAGGAACGTACATGGCAGGCAGATCTGGTGCCCGAGGAATGACGAGCCAGGGTGTAATGGGTGGAACGCCCGGTGCCGGGGGAATGACGATGGCAGGGGTACCTGCAGGTGATCCTGGTGCGGGGGGTATAACGATCCCTGGCGTTGCAGGAGGAATGCCCGGTGCAGCTGGAACCACGATCATCGGTGTTCCTGCAACAATTCCCGGGGGAGGCGGTACTCCGGATGCGGATGCCACTGGCGGCAAGCCTGGTGCGGGGGGGACGACAATCCAGGGAGTGGAAGAGGGCAATCCCGGCGCAGGCGGTACAACAATTGCTGGCGTTCCAGCAGGCAATCCAGGAGCCGGAGGGATCACAATTCCTGGCATCGTTGCTGGCAATCCAGGAGGAGGGGGCACCATTCTCATAGGAGTGCCCGGCGAGAGAATTCCTAGAGGTGGTACGGTGAGAGGAAGTCCTGGTGCAGGGGGAACCAAACTCGGTACTGAGGATGGCAATCCAGGAGCCGATGGCGGCACAGGTGCTGGCACTGGAGGGACAAAGCCAGGGGGAGGTGGAACCATTTGCGCTGGCAATCCAGGAGCAGACGGCATCACGATCCATGGAGTTGTAGCAGGGAGTCCAGGTGCCGGGGGGATCACGATCGCGGGAGTATTCGCAGGCAGACCAGGGGCTGCAGGGATCACAATTCCAGGCATAGTCGCTGGCAGGCCGGGTGGTTGTGGCATGACGATCATCGGAATCCCGGGTGGCACGCCAGGAGGTAATGGAACTCCCGGAGAGGTTGGTATGGGCGCAATGCCAGGAGCCGGTGGTATGACGATCCACGGAGTGGAAGACGGCAATCCCGGTGCAGGCGGTACGAGCAATGTCGGAGTTCCTGCGGGCAGACCGGGTGCTGGTGGTATTACGATTCCCGGAGTTGCCGGTGGCAGGCCAGGTGGTGGAGGGATGACGAGAGTTTGGGTTCCCGGTGGCAGTCCCGGCGGAGCTGGAGGCACAGTAATTTGGGGGAGTCCGGGTGCCGGAGGCACGAGCACAGGAACAGGGGGTGTGATTCCTGGCGCAGACAATGTGGGAGGCAAGCCTGGTGCGGTAGGAATTGGCGGCAGACCGGGTGCTGACAATGGTGGAGACAAACCTGGAGCAGCAGGAATTGGCGGCAAGCCCGGAGCTGCAGGTGCAGCAGGTGGGGGAATGCCGGGTGCCGGCGGAATAGGTACTGAAGGTGGCATTCCTGGTGCGGGTGGCACGGGCGGCAAACCTGGAGGAGCAGGAATTGGCGGCAGGCCGGGGGGCGTGGGGATATCTGGTCCAGTCGGAGGTGCAGGTGTTGGCCCACTTGGTGCTGATGGCCCAGCAGGGGTCGGCGGAGTCGTTACAGGTGTTGTTGGAGTCGGCGGCGGCAATCCCGCAATAATATCTTCGAGTGATTTCACGAGAGCTGCATCAGGGCCTGCGGTGATTCCCAAAAGCAGCATTGTTCCAACGATATCGCGTATGCCATCGGCATTGGGCATTCCACCGCGGAAGCTTGGTTGTTCAAGCAGCGCTTTTATGGCTGCAGGCCGACCGGCGGCGGGATCGGACGTACTGACTCTTGTATATTCATCCACAAACTTCTGTGCCACCGTCCTCACCCGATTGCGCAGTTCCAGATCCACGGCTTCATCAGGCGTAATTTCCTGAAGCGACAAATACAGATAGGCGACTTGGCGTGTGTTCTCCACTGCGCGCAGGCGACTGGGTTCGCTTGTCGCATCCAAACGGGCAGCGTCATCCGGACGGAAATCATTGAGCAGCTGCCGCATCGTCATGGCCGCCCACATGCCATTGAGAGGCCGCGTTTCATCGGGACCAAGAATGTTATTCAGGAGGAACTCGTTACTCACGAGCAGGTTCTGCTCCTCGGTGGGGGAGATGAAGCGGTCGCTGGGATTGCTATCGAGCGCGTGGTTGCCGTCGCGGCGGTGGGTGGAAAGCTGCGCGATCACGATGTCATTTGTCACTCGCTGCGCGTAGTACTGCTCACCCTGTTCGATGTACCGTTGATACTGCGGCGAGGCGATCATGCGCTGCACGAAGGTCGTCAAACGGTCGCGTGCTTCCTTGGGAGTTGCGCCGAACCGCGCAACCGTTGTCGCAGGCAGCGCATTGATGAAGATCTGCGCCGCGCGCTCGGGGTTCTTCATGCGGGTAAAGCGCTCCTGATGACTGGTGATCTGCTTGCGCAGTTCCGCGAGACCCGCGGGACCGCTCGCAACGCCACTGAAGAAGCGCTGTTCCAGCAGTCTCTTCACGTTCTCCAGGCTCTGAATGTTCTGGAAGTTACTGAAGATCCTCAACGTGTTATTGATGTACTGTCCGATGTTGCTCGCAATTGCGGCAAGGTTCAGGCGATCCGGACTGCCTGCAGCTCCAATGATGCGAACGATGTCTTCGGTACCCAGAGGCGATCCGCCGCCGCGCGCAGCGGCTCCTATGTAGACCGCATACTTGACCTGCTCCAGGATACGGAGAACCTCGGAGAGAGATTTGTCGGTATCGTCGAGCAGAGCAATGGCGAAGCGTTCCAGTTCCGTTGCGGCACCTGCATTCAGGAGTGGAAGACGGCTGGGTGGCCGGCCGCTTGCGGATGCCAGGAATTCCTGGAACTCGGCCAGAATCACCTTTTTACTCGCTTCCCGCTCGGGCGTGAGCGGCAACGTGCGCGCGTTCTGGTAGAGTGCAATTTCGGCAGTCCGTGTGATATTGGGCGGCGTGCCGGGGGCCGTGACGCGTTCCGCGTTATCCGGCCGCTCGGCGTTCTCGGGGCTTTCGGCCATGAACATTTCGATGAGTTCGATGAGGCTCTTGTTCGGATAATTCGCTAATGCGATACCGCGGCCTTCCTCAATCATATTCACGTATTCTTGCTTGAGTGCTGGATCGGCGATGTTGTCGTAGCTAAGGCTGGAGGCACCTGCGATCGTCGCGACTCGACCGGCACTGCGGCGTGCTTCTTCGATCCGGCGGACGCGGTTGCGGTTTTCGGGATTGCGCGCCGCGAGCTGGTAGAACACAGACCCGACGCCCTGGGCGATCTGGTCGCTGTGCTCGTGGAAGACCTGATGGAGGTAGTTGCCGTCGTAGCGGCGGCGCTTGATGATGCCTTGCACTTCCTGGTAGATCGGACTCTCCGGGCCTCCATAGAGCGAGTACTGGATGTGGCTCTTGCTATCCATCCCCACGCGGAACGCGGAGCCCGCGAAGCTGCTCATCTTCACCTCGGCCACCGTCATCATGGGACCGGCGGCGGGGAACTGCCGCAGGAACGCGCGCTGGTCCAGGTAGCGAGACATAATGGAGAGGCGGCTGGCATCCTCCTGTGCGACGGTTGGGGGGCCGGCAGTCCGGTTGAACAGATTACGGCCGGTATCGATAATTTTGTTTCCTCCCCGCTGCATGTCTCTGGTGATAGTGTTGAACGCGTCCTGATCGCCCACCATCAGGCGGCGGTACAGGTACCAGCCGACGAGGCCGGTCGGGATGGTCCAGTAGGGGATAATGCCGAGGAACCGACCGGGCTTGTTCCAGAGTTTGTAGGCGGCAAAGAGCCCGAGGCCGATGACCGCGTACTGCTGCCACGGCTCGAGCATGGCGAAGTTATCCGTGAAGCTGCGGTTGCGGCGTTCGAGATCTTCCCGCACGCCTTTCTGCAGCTTGGAGACCATCTGTTCGTTCTTCAGCGTAATCTGGTCTCCGGAAAGCTCACTCAGTCGGCGCGCCTGGCCCAGCAGCACCAATCGTTCCCGTGCCACTTTTGGATCTTCCACTCGCAGCCATCCGAGGAATTGCATATGGCGACCTGGGCGTAGCTGGTTTGCGCGTTGCTCGATCAACCGCAGCAAGCGGACCGGATCGTTGAAGTCTTCGTTTGCAGGAGGGATGCCAGTGCCGGGAGTGCGACGGATTTCCCGCACCATGACCATGTAGTCTTCGTAGATGTGGCCGAGCTCTCCTGCGGGATAGAGTTTCGTGAATGCCAGGCGTGCATCGGCAATGTCTTCCGCGCGCTCGGGCGCGCGCGCTCCCAGGACGATGCCCGCGACCTTGAGCACGCGCTCTTTCACGGCTTCCGTCGGTTCAGCAGGCAGCGGGGTTCCGGTGATCGTCTCGATCGTAGCCGGAGGAAGAATATTGCGGATGAATTCGTAGAATGCTTCCACACGCTCTTCCCGCGTCATCGTCTGCAGAAGTTCCTGCGGTCCGAACACTTGTCCGCTGAGCGAATCCCGTGCGCGCTGGGGTTCGATGAATACTTCCCTGCGTGCGAAGGCGTCCAGCCAGCGGCGGGGAGTGGCGATGTTCTCCCGGACCTGCTTCTCATTGCGCTCTCCAGGATTCACGAAGCCCGTGATCCTGTTCCACATATTCGTCACGAAGCTATTGAACGAATCGATGATCGGGAAGTTGCGCGACTCGGGAGGTCCCGGCGGCGTCATACGGCACAGGCGTGCCTCCTGCCACGACAGGCAGGCGTGAGCGGAGTATTTGAGCCGGGAGTGGTGGAGGGGGGTGAACATGGGATTGTTCTTTGACTCGATAATTCGTTAACTCGTAAACGGTTATGCGGGGTGGGCGCCACCGCCTTCTTTGGGTTTGTCGCCGCCAGCAGCTGCGTGCCCGTTGCCGTTTTTTTCGGGGATGACGGCGGCGGCGGTTCCGGATGCCACGGCAACTCCCGCGATTGCAGCAGGCGTTGCAGCGATCCAGCCGCCCATCGCAAGCAAGCTTGCAAGCGTCAAACCACCGGCGAATTTCCACTTGTGCTGCGTCATCCAGTTCCAGCTGTCGGAGACTTTGCCGCCAACGTAACTGCCTGCTTGTATTGTCTTCCTGCGTCCCCACTTGAGCGCTTCCCACGTTCCCCAGATCGGGGATGTGAGTGCTTTCGCTCCGTACCAGAGGTTCTTTCGCAGGCCGAATCCAGTGCTCTCATGTGACTTTCCGAAGATGCCCAGTGCGCCTTGTGTGACCCAGTTGCTGACTTTGCCAAGACCGTAGAGTCCCGCTGCGGCGACGGGAGCAAGAATTGCCGTGCTCGCGATGCCACCCAAAACCGGTGCGGCTGCGCCGAGGTAGGGGATTGCACCAAGCCCGCTCTGGATACCTGCATATGCAGCAGGTGCCCACAAACCCAGGTACGGAATCGTGGCAACTCCAGCCTGAAGTCCTGCATACGCGGCATTCGCAGCGACGCTGGTTGTGAGGCCGACAGTCGGGAGCAGCGGTACGCTGCTTGCGGCAAGAGCACCCAGTGCCGCCACGCCGCCAACAGCACCCAAGGCGGCAAGTTTCTGTTTTCCCGTGAGTGCTGCGGGGTGGAGAGCCGATGTTGATTTCGTCTCCGTCGCCGTGTTTCCCTGATCTGTTCCATGCCCAGCCGCAGCCTGTTCCTGAGGATGTTCCTGAGCAGGTTGCGCCTCCGGATGCTCTTCGGTGTGTGCCTGACCGGTTGTGGGAGCATGAGCGGTTTGCTCGGGAACTGCGGGTGCAGCTGGAGCTGCTGCCGGAGTTTCAGTGGCGTGCGTTTCGGCGGTCTGTTGTCCCTGCTGCGGTGTTTGGGCACCCAAATTCCCCAAAAACCTCACGCGGAATTCGGGGGTCATTTTGCTGATGGTATTGAGCGCCTGTTGCTGCTCTGCATTCAGCGTCGCTTCCGGGGCCGCATTGGTGGTTCTTTGCACTTCGGTCATGTGGGTTTTTGTGTTCGAGGAAATCCCTTCATTATAGCAAAAAAATCCCTATCGAGGAAGGTCTTGAAAAAGCAGATGCTGTATATGTGCCCCTCATCATATTTATGGTATTTGGAAAGCCCAAAAAACAGCTACGGATTGCCATTTTCTTTTTGCGCAAAAAGAAAATGGCAATCCTTCGACTGGTCAAAACACTACGAGTACATGATTCATTCCTCAGTTTCTTCTTTTCCTTCATTTCTTCAGTTCCCTCTGTAGAAATGCATCTTCCGAACATGAGGCTTTTCCGGTATACTTCCCTGATGTCTCCGAATCCAAAATCAACATTTTCTCCGCCCCCAAATCCATCTCTGTCCGAGAGTGCCGAGTGGTTCTACAACGAAATCATGCGGCACATTGAACCGGATCTGCTGAGCACCGTGATTTTAACGCATGCGGAGAAGTACAAGAGTGAAACGCAGGAGCAGCGCGAAGCGCGGATCAAGTCGTACGACAATGCGTTCATCGTGTTCGACCGCGTTGCAGACGATTACGGCAAGCAGATGGCGAGTGAGGTGCAGGAATTCAAAAAGCAGGAGAGGACGAAGGCGATGAAAAAGGAAAAAAAGCAGGAGAAGAAGGCGCTCAAGAAAATTGAGGGCGAAATGGAACAGTCATAGCGAAATAACCAATCACCAGGCACCAATGATCAATTAATTCCAAAAGCTAAGAAGCTAAAAAGCTAACCAGCTAACAAGCTCACATATTCACACCCATGTTCACTCACCTCTTCCCGTCGGGATCCAATCATAACGCTCGCGAACGACGCGAGGTGTTCAACGGCGGCTGGTTTGAAGCGCCGAATCCGATGTCGCAGAGCTTCTACCTGCGTCAGCAGAATGAAGCGATGATGCAGAACGCCCGGGTGCTCTCGCAGTTCAACTGGTTCAATCAGATGCGCGCCCTCTACGGGCCCAACTTTACGGCCATGCAGGGCCAAATGGGCACGATGAACCAAATGCAGGGTCGTATCGGCCAGATCGCCCAGAGTCCGACGGCATGGAGGGGGCAAATGATGGGTTTTCCCAACCGGCCGCTGCTCGGGCCTATGAACCGATTCCCGATTGGTCCCGCGGGATTCGATCAATCAATGCAGGGCGGCCCTCAACTGTCAGGGCTCAGCACCCGCGCGCAACTGATTCAGAAATATTCCATGGCCCAGATGCAGGAGACGGGCCACACGCCGTACGCACGTGGACCCCAACCGGGCGAGGTCCCCGCGCCGCACATGCCGGGGTACGGCCCCAACGACGGACTCGGCCGAAACCCCGATGAGCCGCAGCCGATCTTCCGCACCATTCCGCCCGATCGCCCTTCCCGTGGAGTGCAATATGCAATGCGTGCTCCGCCGCCCCCTTCGCGTGTGCCCGGGTACAGGACGTTTATCAACGGAGGATTTCTGGATACGACCGGCCCTGTACCGACCTTTGAACCACTCTCATCCATTACCAACCGCGTGCGCGATCGATCGTACGTCGCCTGGAACAGCACCCAAGGCTTCGACATCGAGCACCGGCCGTTTACGCCGAGTACGCCGGGGTACGGTCCTTCGTATGCACGCGGGCGCATTCCCAGTTATGGACCTGCTACGTCACGCAATACTGCTCGTAATCGACCGTCGAATCCATCATTTGAGCGTCTTCTGCAGATGGGCCGTGAACTTTTCACTGGTACTCCGGCACAGATTCGTCAGCGGCTTACCAAATTGGTTCCGCCCGGACCAGATCGCGATATGTTGCTGGGGATGGTAGATGCCATTCGGCGCATCCCGGAACTTGATGCGCAAATGACGAAAGCACTCCAAAATCCCGGATCGGGAGATGTGGAGCGCATTGGCAAAGAGATGGTGGAAGTTGCAGAAAAAATGTTCGCAGCTCTGACTCCCGATATTCTCAAACGTATTCGCGAGCGGATGAACCGTGAAGGCATTGCCAATGTTTCCACACGACGCATAGAGAACAGCGACTACGAATTCGTCATGGATTTCCGCGGCGATCGTCCGTCGTTTCGGTTCCAGCGGCAGGGGACCGAGAGTACGGATACCGAGACGAAGGCGGGCATGGATGCGACACGCAAGGAACTCACGGATTTGCGCAGTGAGCGCACGTCTGTTCTCAAGCAACTGGAGGACATCAATGCCGGGCGAAAGACCTTGCAGGATCAGATGAAGGCGCTCGCGGCAAAAACGCAGGAAGACCTGACAGCGCTCCAGAAGCAACTGCAGGAGGCGCAGGAGAGTACTGATGAAGACCGCGTGAAGAATCTGCTCGACGCAATCGCGAAGCTCACGAAGGTTCTGAAAGAGAGTTTCGCCGATACCAACAAGCAAATTGACGAATTGCAGCGACGTGCGGATTTGCTGACCAAGAGCGCGCAAGATCTGGATACTCATGCACGAGATCTTGAGGCGAGGCTCAAGCTTTCACCGGCCCAGTATGCTGCACAGAAAAAGACATTCGATGCTGCGGCCAAGCAACGCGAACAGAAGCGCAAGGATGCCGCGACGCAATTCACGTCGTTCGATACGCCTCCTGATTCCACTCCGCCCGCCAATCCTGCACAAGAGAAGAAGCAGCAGGAAGCGAAGAACAAAGAAACGGGGAGATACCTTGAGGAAGGACGTCTGGATGATTTTGTCCGATCACTCTCACTCCTGCCTGGCTTCACCGCGCGTTTGGAAGGCAGGGGAGTGGTTCTCCGTTATCACGGCTGGGAGCATACAGAGACCATCTCCAGCTCACCGTCGACTGAGAGCGTGCGCAACAACGTGACTGCGTACATGCAAATGATGAAAACAGCAGTGGATAGTGCGGAGCAGAATTTCCGGAACATTCTTTCGGAGGTCTCTCTGCCCGCCGGGATCACGCATGAGCAACCGGATCAGCTCTCCGTCTCCTTCCGGCACCGGGACCCCTCACGCTCCTTTGATTATGCGCGCCACTTCGATTACCGGTCGCAATGGAATCCGGGAGAATCTATCGATTCGTCGGGGCGAGTGATGTGGTACCTACCCGTCGATCCCACCATTCTTCGTGAGGCAATCACCAGAGACGTTGCGGCGTTTGCGAAGAGCGTGGCAGAGCCTGCCGCACCGACTGCCGAAGAAATTGCAGAGAAAGAACGGCAGAAACAAGTAGCGGAAAAGGCCAAGCAGGATGTGGAACAGATGCGCAAAGAAGTCGAACAGTTCAATAGTAACCCAAACGCTTTTGCGCATGCGACTCTGATTGTTCAGGGAGAGCCCCCGCGAGTAACACTCACCATCTCCCCCACAGCCGAAACTCCTGGACCAAGTTTTCTTGTCAGCGCATTGCAGGATGCCTTCCGTGGTACGCCTCCTGATCTCACCGGACCACCGTATACGATGAATGATGTGACATTGGGCAGACTACGAATGATCACGGATAATCTTCGTTTCGTTGATCCATCATCAGGATACATCTCTCCAGCTTTGCGTGAGTTTTTGGCTCTGCCGGTTTCGCGGCGGTTGGCTCGCATTCGCTTTGCAGTTTCAAACGCCTACCGGGTCCATACATGGTCGAACTATAACGTGCAGATTATTCCCGAACCCGGACAGAACGAAGCATTGAATAGGACATTACAAGAACGAGGGTATTCGAATCTCCGTGGCACGGATGGTCAAAGCTATCTTGCACTTGATGTCGGTCACACCCTTGGACTTCCTCATCTTCTTGCTGCATTACAGCTGCCGAATCCGAACCTTTCAGCGGTAGAGAAACAGGCAGCAGAAAATCTTGAACGTCTACGCGGAGAAGTGCAACGCTTCAATGCAGAACCGAATACGCTGGCGCGCATTACGTCGTTGAATGTATCGGGGGTACCGCCCCCGGGGCCTCAAGGGTTTGTGTTCTCTTGGGAGGCACGGCCCGGTATCGACAGAAATGTGGTGGCCTCTGCGCTCCATGCCGCACTTGGATTCAGAGATATAAGCTATTACTCAGGAAATACACTCCCCCATATTCCAGCTGTTCACGGGGGATTTTCGCAGGAGCAGATACAGAACGTGATGCGGTATTTGCGTCGCACCGAGACTTCCACGCCTTCCGCAGAAGAGAAACAGGCGCAGGAGCTGCGGGAGGAACTGGGAAAGCTCAATGATGATGTGGCGAAGATTGAGGAGCAGGAGAAAAAGCTTCCAGCAGACGATGCTGGTTCTGCCGAAATTCTCGACGCTCTGACCAAACTCCGCAAACAACTCCTTGATCGCATTGGCGGATTAGAAGGACGGATTAAGGAGATAGAAGAGAGAGCAAAAAAGCTTGGTTGAGTACTATGAAAACGCCCCTGTACTGGGACAGGGACGTTCTCGCTGTGGTGGTTAGCCCGGGGTTGGCATGGGACAGGGCCTACTGCTGTTCCCATTTTTCCGGCGACGCGCACACGAGCCGATACAACACGTGGTTCTGATAGCAGTACCACGTGCCGTCGAGCTCGAAGGGCACGTTCATCTGGACACTCTTCCAGCTTCCACTGGCGCGTTTGACCCAGCCGGTAAAGTCCCGCGGGAGCGGGGCCTGTTCGGGCAGGTTGTCCACCTTGGACTTCAGGGCGGCCAAATTGCCCTCGAGCGTCGTCACCTTCTTGTCGAGGGTGTCGACCTTCGCCTCGATCTTGTCGAGGCGCCCGTTGACGTCCTTTTTCAACCCGTCGATCGCCGCCAACACGGCGGCGATGTCGGCCTTGGGGACCGTCGTCTTGGCGCTCGGCGCCGACGGCGGTTTGCCCTTGGCCTGGGCCAGCACGGTTTGCGGGGTGGCGGCCACGATGGCCGCCAAAGCGAGCGCGAAAACAGAACTGCGACGCATGGTACTACCCCCGGTTAAGGGGGCTCCAAAAGGAAAAGGGCGAGACAGTTGCCGATGTTTACAACGCCGGGGGTTTCCCCCACAGCGACCACTCACTTCCTTCAAGGGGAATGAATGGGATTATGCGGGGGAAATGGTGATGACAAAGACCGGAGACCTATTAGTTATATTAAGAATTTTACGCATTTTTGTCAAGTTCATGCTTTGTCCTTTCTGAAAGATAGAAAGGGGTGGATTCTGCCTCTTTGACTACGAAATGCAAGTGTCCCACACATCGATAAATCCTCCGTCTGGGGACGGAGGATCTAGGGTGCTGTGGGAGGGTGCAACCCCTGTGGCGTTGGACGGTTAAGTGCTAGCACGTGCGCCACGTGTAGTAGTACACGCAGCGGTACGGGCACCACACTTGTGCCCACTGGCAACGGCAGCCGCAATTATTGTAGCCGTAATAGCAGCCATTGCAGTGGTAATACCGATCGCGGTAATGGTGATGGTGAACCACCTTTACCGGAGGAGGCGTCTTGCACTCCTCAACCTTTTCGGCGAGTTTTTTTTGCTCGCAGAGGAGTTCCGCGAAGCGGCGGTTCATGGTGCCCTCGAGCCCGTCCACACGGGTCTCGAGGTTGCCGATACGCACGATGGCCGCAGCCACCGTCGTTTCCAGTTTGTCCAGGCGTCCGTTGACGCCGGCGAAGCCGTTTTTGACGACACCGGTCAGTTCGACCAAGGCCTGCTTGACCTCGTCGAGTTGCGCCTGAGTCGCCGGCTTGCTGGTGGTGGCGGGCGTCGGCGCGGACGGCGTTTGGGCCGAGGCGGCGTCGATGCTGATGGCCAGGACGAGCGCGGACAGAATGATGCGACGCATGCTAGGAACCCCGGTTAAGGGGCCCTCCATAGAAAAGAAACGGAAGTACATTCGACGCGAAACGCGCGGGGTTTCCCCCACAGCGTTCCCCTTACCCATCAGTGAAGATGAGGAAGGAGAGTATGCGGGGGAAGCGATACTGACAAAGATCGGTACAGTTGACATTTTATCTAAAAAATGTCTATTTGGCAATAGGGAGTTTTGCTAAAAAATGCCAGAGGATAATGTTCAAAATGGGTTTTCTGGGCTATAATGAGCACATGTCGTTTCTGTTTCAAATCATCTTTCGACCAGAACCCGAAGGGGGGTACACGGTGATCGTGCCATCACTCCCCGGCTGCATTACGTATGGTGAAACTCTCGATGAGGCAAGAGTCATGGCGCAGGAGGCGATCACTCTGTACATCGAAACATTGCAAGAGAACAACGAAGAGGTTGTCGACGACACCAATTCATTCGACGCGCGACTACTCGTGACCGTTCCATGACGCCAAAGTTTCCACGACGCAGTTCACGCGAGATTGTGACGCTCTTGCATGAGCATGGGTTTCAGGATAGTCGCCAACATGGCAGCCATCTGATTCTCTACAATCCTGCAACGAAGAAACGTGCAGTAGTTCCCGTCGGAAAGAAAGATCTTCCCATTGGAACAGTGAAGTCCATTTTGCGGGAGGCGGGAATTGAGTGGGAGGGGTGAGAAAAGCAATGGGATTCACAAAAAATCGTCACTTCTTTTCGTGAGAACATGAGACGGTACGGATGCAATGCAGAGTGGTGGAAGAAGGATTGGAGACGCAATACGGTACGCGTCTCATGGTCACAAAACGTTTCAAGAATGGCGGCGTGACATGGAGAAATGCCATACAGGATCTCGACCGGCGTATGGCAGCGGGAGAAGATATTCAGCTTTCCAATGGAGTGGATTTGCAAAAGATTAGAGAAGAAGAAGAGCGCGGTCTTCAGCTCTATCGCCGAGCGAAGGATGTGTGGTTCCGACTTTCGGAATCAGAGCGAAATGCCATGCGTGAACATGCCAAGAAGCAGTATCCTTTTTTGCGGAGATCCCATCAGTAATTCCATGATGGAAAGTTTGTGTATCCGTGTAATCAAGGAGGAGCTGATTGCCGCTACTGTGTAATGCGATGCCGAATGGTGGAGCGTGGGGGAATGGTTCGACAGGCTCACCACAGGTTGAACCCCGACCCGTGATTCTCAAGCCACGGGTGACAACCTGACCACGCCCCTCACAATTCGGCATATGTAGTGTAGTGAAGGGCTCTTGACATACCCTTTTCACCTCAGTAAAATTGATTCTGTTCTCAAGCCACGGATGCCGACGGGCAATTGAATTCCCGCCTCTAAAAGGCGGGTTTTGTTTCTATCATTGATTTTTTTAGGAACTGGCCGTTCCACAGGGGTGTGGAACGTCCGAGATTCTTTTCACACAGCGAAAATCTTGGATTCGTTAAAAGTGATTTTTGCCGTTACACAAAAGTGTCTTCGCATCTCCCAAAAAAAGAAAGAACACTGTATCGTTCCGCAAACTTCATGGCCCAACTCATTCTCAGCGACGGCACGATCTTCGAAGGCGAATCCTTCGGGGCTCCTATTGATTCCGATGGTGAAGTCGTCTTCAACACGGGCATGGTCGGGTATCCGGAGAGTCTCACCGATCCCAGTTATCGCGGGCAGATTCTCGTCTTCACGTATCCTTTAATAGGAAATTACGGCGTGCCGAGTGAGGAGATGAATGAGTGGGGGTTCAGCAAGAATTTTGAGAGCGAGAATATTCATGTACGCGGCGTGATCTGCGCGCAGGTGAGCGAGAAGTATAGTCACCATGCGGCGAAGATGTCACTGGATGAGTGGCTCAAGAAGCACAAGATCCCGGGGATTACAGGAATTGATACACGAGCGCTCACAAAGAAATTGCGAGAGCATGGCGTTATGCTTGGGCGACTGACACAGGAGGCAAGAGAGGCAAAGGAGTCATCCTCCTTCGCCAAGGCTTCGGAGGACAAGAAGGAGGCAAAAGAGATCGAAGACCCAAACCTCCTCAACCTCGTTGCTGAAGTCAGTTGCACGGAGCCCATTACTTATGATCCGAGTCCCGCATCGGGGAATCTTCCCGATACGCTCACCGTCATTGCATATGACTGTGGAATGAAAAGGAATATCATCCGGAGTTTTCTCAAGAGGGGAGTGCGCGTTGTCCGCGTTCCATGGGATTACGATCTAGATTCTTACACAGGAGAGTACGACGGCGTGTTTGTGAGTAACGGTCCCGGGGATCCCAAAATGTGCAAAGCGACGATCGCAGCACTGCAGAAAGCACTCAAGAAAAATAAGCTCACCTTCGGCATTTGTCTCGGCAATCAATTGATGGCGCTCGCGGTAGGAGGAGATACATACAAACTGAAGTATGGGCATCGGGGGGCGAATCAGCCATGTGTTGAAACCCTCACCCAGCCCTCACCCCCGGCCCCTCTCCTCCCTCGGCCGGGCTCGGGACAGGCGCCGGGAGAGGGGAGATGCATCATCACGTCGCAAAATCATGGGTTTGCTGTTGATGAAAAAACACTGCCGAAGGGATGGACGGTGTGGTGGAAGAATGCCAATGATGGAACTGTCGAAGGGATTCGGCATGAGAGTGGTCGGTTCTTTGCCGTACAGTTCCACCCGGAAGCGACGCCGGGGCCCGAAGATGCAAACTACTTATTTGATGAATTCATCGATTTGATGAAGAAAGAGAGGAAGGCGTAGACGGTCAGATGGCTGGAGAGCGAGATGGTGAGATGGTGAGATGGTGAGATAAACTGTGTTTCCATCCAACCATCCTGCCATCTCGCATGCCCGTTCCTATCTATACCACCACCTGCATCAGTAAATCTCTCATTGCTCGCGGAGTCTACGAATTCCGATTCTCCAAGCCCGAGGGATTCTCGTTCCTGCCCGGCCAGTACGTCCTCTTCAATGTCCCTCTCATTGATAATCCTCAGGACGTGCAAATACGCGCGCTTTCCCTTGCCTCGCTGCCATCGGAAGGAGAGCTCGTCTTCGTCGCCAAGATTGTCCCTGGTGGACGCGCGAGTCGGTGGATAGAAGAACTTCTTTCCCCCGGCGTGACCGCGACATTCCTGGGACCATTTGGGCGCTTTCTACTGAATACAACGACCGACAAAGATTTTCTCTTCATTGCGACCGGCACGGGGCTCGCGCCGTTCCGGCCGATGATCTTGCAAGCTCTCACACCCCCTCCCCCCAACCCCCTCCCCCACGCCTCGCTGGGCTCGGCGAGGGAGAGGGGGAGTCCTCGGATCGATCTCATCGTTGGCGTGAAGAGTGAAGAAGATATTTTTTGGCAGGAGTGGCTCACGACTCTATCTCAAGAGCACGACAACGTTTTCACACACATCGCCCTCAGTCAGCCCTCCGCTGCGTGGACGGGACACCGGGGCCGTGTGCAGACGCTCGTGCCGCAGATTGTTCGCGGGGACTTTTCGAACAAGAACATCTACGCGTGCGGGAGTCCGGCGATGACGATGGACATTAAGAATCTGGCAATACAGGAATGGGGGATGGAGAAGAAAGATGTGCATGTAGAGGGATACATATAGCGCAGGTCTTCGACCTGCGTGAGAAGAATCCGAAGCAACCGAGGATTCCGAGGACCAGACGGTGTGATAGTCTGACAGTGCATGAATTTTATCGTTCTCTCCTCATCACGGGGCACGACGTTCCAGGCAGTTCTTGATCGCATCGAAGATGGGTCTTTGACCGCACGATGTCTCGGGCTGATTGCGGATCGCGAGGATCGTGGATGCGTTTCCAAGGCGCGGGCGGCGGGGGTGGCGGTAACGATTCTGGAACGGATGAAGGGTGAAGACAGGGAGGAGTATGACAGGCGAGTGCATGGGGGGATTCTTTCTCTCACACCCCCTCCCCCCAACCCCCTCCCCCACGCCTCGCTGCGCTCGGCGAGGGAGAGGGGGAGTGGCTCAACAGTCATCGCTGCACTCGGCTGGATGTTCATCTTCTCGCCGTGGTTCGTGCATCAATGGCGGCATCGGATCATCAACGTCCATCCTGCGCTGCTGCCGAAACACGCGGGTGGTCAGGCCATTCGGGAGACGCTTGCGGCGGGAGAGACGGAGACCGGCATGACGATTCATCTGATTGATGAAGGAGTGGATACCGGACCCATTTTGCTGCAGAAAAAATGTCCGGTTCTTGCGGGAGATACTGAGGACACTCTCAAGGAGAGAGTGCAGGCTTTGGAGAAGGAGTGGTATCCCAAAGTTCTCCAGATGATTGAGAGGGGGGAGATGATTTTACCGAAGACATAAAAAGGGGACCGAAGGGACAGAAGGGACCAAGGGGACCGAGGAGCTTGCCATTTTTTTCGTCGGTCCCTTTGGTCCCTTCGGCAACCTCGGTCCCTTCACTACAACATTTCCTTAAACATATCCTGGTCCTTTTCTATCCCCGGAACCCATCCCGCCCAGTCACTCAATGTCAGTCCGTGGTCCCGGATGATCACCGCGGGGACCGATTGCCCGGCGTTGCCCATCAAAAAATTTGCCGCGGTTGCGAGCTGGTCGGCAATGGCTTCGGTGGTGATCTGGAGCGACTTTCCGAAGAGGTCCTGTTTTCCTTTCTGGCTCTGCAAGGGGTCGAGGCCGCTCACAGCGAGCGCGATTGCAGTCACGCCGTGGCGGCGGGGGAGGCAGCAACTGTCTGTCAGGATTACTGCGATTGTGGGAAAGGAGGCAAGAGAGGCAGAAGAGGCAAAGGAGTCAAAAGAGTCAGTTCTCCTTTGCCTCTTTTTACTCCCTTGCCTCTCTTGTCTCATTTTCTCTTCCAATTCCTTCCGTAATCTCACCGCGCTTTCTGCAGCATCTCTGGGCCACCCGATCGCCTGTCCCTTCGGCGCGTTGCTCTCATCCAGTCCCGCGTTCGCAGTCAGGATCGTCCCTTTCTGCAGACCTTCAGGATGAACTTCCGTCAACGCCGCGCCCGGGCATGTACCGATCACCGATCCGCTCAGTCGCCGCAGTTCACCGAGCATCGCTTCGCAGAATTCCGGCGAGCGTCCCGTTTGCTCGCTCAGTTTTTTTGCTTCCTTCGAGGGTGTGAGCGTTTGCAAATCGATCATCGCGCCTTCCACGGTTGCGACGGCTTTTGAGGAGAGGACGAGAATATCGCCGGGCAGAAATTTTGCTTCCTTCTTTATGACCGTCGCGAGGTTGTCACCGGGTTTCAGCAGGGTAGTGAGGATGGGGAGGAGTAACATGCAAGGGGCAGAATAGCGAATACCAACGATAGCGGCTTTGCGTCCAGTAAACTTGACTTTTCTAGGAAAAAGAGGAAAATGCAGGGCTATGAAAAGGCCTGCGCCATATCAGGGTGCTCTCGACGGCGAGCATGAAGTGAAGGCCTCTCCTCCCGCAACCACGGAAACCAAAACCGTCGAGCTTATAGTCAATCCTCCGACTCCGCAGCAGACCAAGGTACGAAAGACGCTCGCGCTTTTGGGGAATTACTTCCCACAGATCTTCGCGACACTGTTTATCGCGGGAACGGGCGGGTATATCGCGAAGGAGATGTACGATGCAGGTCCCGCGCACGTATACACGTACGATGAGACGGTGATGAGCAAATCGGAATTCCGCAACCAAATGCATTCCTTGGAAGGGATGGCGCCGAAATACGGCAAGCTGTATTACCACGGGATTTTGCCGGAACATCTCACGGTGCAGCAGCGGAAGACCGAATTGGCCCGGCTTGTTCAGAGCGCACTTCGCGGTATCGAAAAAAACTGCGACCCAGACGTGGTGGAAGAGGATCCCGACTGCATTGCCGCGCGAGCGAGCGCCATGGCCGCAGTAGAAGAGGCGCAGGAGCATTTGCGATCTCTCCCCGCGGATAAAAAATGATCGAAACCCGCCCTTCAACTATTGGCTCCAAAGCGGAGACATCGCCGGGTCTCGCGAAAAGTCGGTTGGCGCGGATGTGCGATGGGATCCGCGATGCAGTGAAGGGGTGCTGGCAGCATAAAGTGGAAACCACTTTTGTTGGCGGAGGCCTAATTGCGGCTGCACTGTTTGTCGCGCTGCGCGACAAACCTCCAGGTCCCGCCCATGACGAATTCGACGGAATGGGACGAATGGTTGCCGAACATGGCGATTCGGCGTACTGGAAAGCCTGGTCGCTTCGGAAGGACGGAAAAGTGCAGGAGGCGATCGACGTGCTCGAGTCGGCTGAGCCGACAGAGAAGAACGCCATATTTAAGTACCAGTTGTACAAGGAGATCGGCGACAGAGTGCGCCAAATCGACACGCTGCGCGGCGTGCTCGCAATGTCCCCGAATTCCACGCATGTCAGCAGATTGCTTGCGCGCGTCTACGAAGAGAACGGCGAGGTGGACGAAGCGATCAGAGTGCTGGAAGAAGCGGTGCCGCACGTAAAAGGAAACACCACCCAGCACCAAAACCTCGTCTTGAAGATCGTCGAATGGTTGGAATCCCAAGGGCGGAGCGAGGAGGCCCTTGAAAGGCTGCGGGTCGCCGGTCCGGACTTGAATTATTGGTATGAGGAAAAATTGCGCGCGGCGGAACACAAGCGGAAGTAACGTGATTGGCGGCGCACTGGTCTTTAAAGCATCAAACGGTGCTGCTACAGTGCTTGCCAATGGTTGCCATGCGTCCCCGCTGGGTGGTAGTGATTACTTTTATAGGTGTGATGGTGTTTGCAGCCGGAGTAGGTGTGGCGGGGAACTATTCGCGACGGGTTCGCGAAGAGATCGTGCCCTCCGTTCTCGCCTTCCATGGGGGTTCTTGTCATTTGCCGGGGGGGGACTGTGCGGATCCCTCTGAGTGCTGCTCGAATAATTGCGAACTCGCTTTCTGCTGCATACCCTCGGGCAGCTCCTGCATGGCTCCATTCGGCAGCAATTGCTGCGCGGGTTTAACGTGTTCCGGAGGACCGTCGGCGACCTGCCAGAGTGGTGCCACCTGCGGGAACAGCATCGTGGAATCCGGCGAGCAGTGCGACGATGGCAATACCACTGCAGGCGACTGCTGCTCGGCTACGTGTCAGTTTGAGGGCACGAGTCAGACGTGCCGCGCGTCTGCGGGCGTCTGCGATACCGCAGAAACGTGCCCCGCAGCGAGCGCGACATGCCCCTCCGACTCGTTCCAGTCCGGTACCACCTGCCGCGCGTCCGCGGGGACCTGTGACGTGGCGGAAACGTGTCCTGGTAATAGCGCCAGCTGCCCTGCCAATGCTTTCCAATCCTCATCGACGGAATGCCGCGCGTCGGCAGGCACGTGCGACACCGCAGAAAACTGCACGGGGACTTCCGCAACCTGTCCCAGTGATACTAAATCCACCGCTATCTGTCGTGTCTCTACCAGTGCCTGCGATCCAGGAGAAAGCTGTGATGGCTCTTCCGATACCTGTCCCGGCGACAGCAACGGCTGTCGCGGGGGATACTGCGGCGACAGAATCAAGCAGTCCGGAGAAGAATGCGACAAGGGACAACTGAACGGCGGTCCCGACTGCACGAAAAGCTGCAAGATTCCACCAGCTCCCGTGACCACTGCTTCGCAGGCCGCTTCCACGCACGCATCCATCTCACCTGTCTCTTCGTCTCCCTGCGTTCCCACGTCCACAACGACAATAGTCAATGGCCGCTCCCAGACCGTATGGAAGGGGTGCGACTCCACCTCCAACTGCACGTACGATTCCATCACGCGCTCTTTCACCTGTCCGGTCTCTCCACGACGCGTGAAGTGCGTCAACATGATGACGGGTGAAGCAAGCAACACCCTCCCCAGTGCATGCACGAAAAAGCACCACATGGCATTCAGTAACCTCTCCTACACGCCGAATTTCGTCATCCGATACACAACTGATTCCAAGAACAACTGCGCGAGACTGACCAAGTGTCCTATGACAAGTTCGCACGCAGCATGTGCCGGGAAGATCGGAATGTTCTCCATCACCTTTCCGACCCGTGATGGCGTGGCAATGAAGTTCTGCAAGTAAGAACAAGGAGGCAAAAGAGACAAGAGAGTCAAAAGAGACAAAGGAGAATTTTCTATGATGCTCTTTTGCCTCCCTTTCCTCCTTTGCCTCTCTTGCCTCTTTTTTCTAGCCTCGCAAAACGTCAGTTCTCCTGCTAGATTTTCTCCTGGCATGTCCGTTTCGCGCTCCCACTGGGTCGATATCGCGTTGCTGTCGATCCTCGTGGCGACGGCGTACACCGTTGGACGGGATGGAGGTGCATCGCGTTTTCTCGCTCAAGCATGTATTACTGAGGGGAATCTGTGCGGTGGTCCTGAAGGATTTCAGTGCTGTGCTGGGCTGGCGTGCACTATGGGTACGTGCGTCGCTGTCTCCTCTTCCTCCGCCCCCGCCGCCTCCTCTGCTCCCGCGAGTTCCTCCGCTCCCGCAAGTTCCTCCGCTCCCGCATCGTCATCCGTTGCCGCAAGTTCTTCCAGCCAATGCTCCACAGGAGTGTGCTGCAGTGGCGGATCTTTCCTTCCCTCGAGCACAGTTTGCCGTGCCGCTGTCTCGGGAGCGCTCTGCGATGCAGCGGAAAACTGCACAGGCTCGCAGGCTGACTGCCCGGCAGATACGTTCCAAGCGGCGGGTACCCAGTGCTGGGTCTCCACGGGTCCGTGTGATCCGCATCAGTATTGCACGGGCAATTCCGCCGAGTGCCCCGCGCATGGAATCTCCTGCGGTGAACCCGTCTGCGGCAATAGGACACTTGAGACAGGGGAGCTCTGCGATGAGGGATGGCTGCTCAATAATGATCCGACCAGCACGTGCACTGCGGATTGCAAGCGCAGGAAAAAATCGAGCAGCAGCGCCTCCGCGAGCGCATCGGCAATGAGCGCATCTGCATCTGCATCCGCATCGCGCAGCGCCTCGGCCTCGGCACCCGACTGCCTGTCGACCGCAACAACAACCGCGCCCGACGGACGCGTCCAGACGACGTGGAGGAACTGTCAGCCGAGTTCGCCTCCCTTCGATCCGCCTCCCAGACTCGTGCTGTGTTGGGATACGTACGTCGGTTTCTCCTACGGCATCATGGAGGCTACCGCATGCGTCTTCAGAAATTCCATTGCTATTTCGAGCAAGGTGGAGCCGAGCTATGTGATCCGGTACCAAAGAAATTCCACGCAGAATTGCATGAGAGCCTTCACGTGTCACAAAAACAGTCCCTATGGACAGTGTCTGTCGCATGGCGGTACCTCTGCGCTTCCTAGCGGCACGGTGCGGCCGGAACCGACATCGGAAGGAGTGGCGCTGCCGTTCTGCTAGGGGACATCAATTTTCGGAAAAAAGAGCAGGCCCCTGAGTGTGTCGAAGGGTTGCCTGCGTTATTCCGCGGGCAGTCCTTCGTCAGGCTCAGGAGCCCGCTCTCATAACTGTAGTCAGGAACAAATTTTGTGCGCTGGTATGTAATCAGTATTTGATGGCTTTTGGATCGGATGGTAGAGTCTTTTCCAATGACGCGATCGCTTCGTTCGTCGGATGTCTGGTGCAAATCGTGCGTCCTTCTCTTGTGTCTACTTCTCGGGTTGATCGGTGCGCTTTTCCTGCGGTCGGCATTGTCGCCGACAGCGAAGACCGCGGTTTTCTGCTGTCTACGACAAGGAGAGGAATGCAGAGGCAACTACGATCCGGACCGGTGCGTGGATGAGGGGGCTGTTGCGTTCAGCGTGGACGAGGCAATCTGCCGCGTTGCTTGTAGCGCATCCCCTCCGCCCTATGCCGATTCCACGGGCGACTGATGGAACGATCACCGGGTTCCTCAGAACGCGTACGGGGTTCGCAGTGCTCATGACGCTGCTGATCGGGGCGTTCTTTTTTCGCTTCAGCGATATCGGGAGCAGACTGACAGGGCAGGCGCTTCCGGGAAGTTTACCGACGTGCGTCAATAATGTACTGACGTGCCCGTCCGGAGTTCCCTATTGCAGCTGGGTCGCCAGCCCCACTCCTGCGTGTGCTCTTGGTCAACCAGTCTGCGATCCTCCGCCGTACGGTCCTCCTCCCAATTGCGTGCCGGCTTTAGTGACATGCACGGGTGGGGCTTCGGGCCAGGAGACACCCACATGCCCTGCCGGCCTGACTCCGTACTGTCCGCACAACAGCATAAACGATGTTGTTTGCGGAGAAGAAGCAATCTGTACCTCAGTGCAAAACGGCATGGATACGTACCGTCCGTACTGTGCTGCCAGTATTCAATACTGTCTCAGCTGCGAGAATAATTCGTGTACATCCACACCGTCTCCGGAGTATCCATGTGAGGGTGATCGGGTGCATCCGCATCTCGATCAGTGTCAGTTCGCGCTTGCACACTGCGGCTCGGGTCCAACCGGTGGTGGAACGACGGGCGGTGGTACTCCCGGGGGAGGGACAACCGATGGAGGAACGACAGGCGGCGGAGGATCCGGCCCGCTTCTTGCCTGCTGCCCGTACTCCGGATACGGCCAGTGCGTTCCCAACCTGACGCTCGCGCAGTGCGATGCGTACGGACCCAATACCGAGTTCATTTACTACACCGCCGAAACTCCTGCGGACGTTGCAAACAGTCTGTGTAGTGCCAGCTGTGATACGGGAGGAGGCGGAACAACAGGGGGGAGCCCGCCCGTGTGTGGAAATGGTGCAGTGGAAAGTGGTGAGGGATGTGACGATGCCAATACAATGAACGGCGATTGTTGCTCGTCGTCGTGCCAGGTGGAGCCCGGATGCACGTGTGATACTTCGGGTGGAGGGCCGGGAGGAACACCGGGGGGAGGAGTGCCTGGTGGAGGCACCCCGGGAGGCGGGACGCCGGGCGGTGGAACACCTGGTGGTGCGGTTCCAGGTGGAGGAACTCCTGGCACGCCAGGTGGAGCAGCTCCCGGCGGAGGCACTCCGGGAGGCGGAGCGGTTACAGGCGGAACATCAGGAGAGTCTTGGTGCTGTCGGGGTGACGGTAGTTCTGCCACGTGTTACCAGAATGCGACATGTTACCACGAATATAACGGCGGAGCGCCGTTTACATCCGAGCAGGCATGTTTGGCGCAGTGCGATGGGGGGACGACGCCGGATACAGGGGGACTGTATTGCTGTTCCGGCGGATGCTTTCCGTATACCTGCACCACTTTCCCCTGCCCGCAGCCGCCTCCAGTATGTATGTATCAAGGCTTGAATTCCTGCCTTGCCGCTTGCCAGCAGGGGAACACAACCGGCGGCACCAACGGCAACGGAGGCAGCGGTTCGCAGTCGTGCAGCGATACCGAAGCCAATGTGACGGGCACAGATCCCATCTTCATTTTCGGCACGGTCACCGTGAATCAGAATAATCAGCAGTATAGTTTCCCTGATGTATGCAAGTACAGCTTCATGATCAGTGAACGGTCCTGCGATGCCGCCGGCGGTCTCTACTCGCAGGACATTCACTGTCCGCAGTTCTACGATTGCACCGACGGCAAGTGCAATGTGCCGGTGTGCTACGACACAGATCCATCGAATGACGTCACGGTGATCGGGGGACTCTCCCTTGGCGGCAGCGGGTCTCCGGGAACGGACACCTGCACCAGCGATCGCACTGGCGTGCGTGAGGGGGTCTGCGGTACGAATCCGTATTTCCAGTACAACGGTCAGCCGATTCCCGCCGTGGATTCTGTGACGAAGAGCTGTCCGGGCGGGACGAGCTGCGTTGGCGCCCTGAATGCGCCGGGGAGCAACGGATCCTGTCGCGCAGCCGTTTCAACGACGGGGATTTCCTGCGTTGATCAGACATCGAACGACGCGTCCGGAAACATCGCCACTGCGGGCGTCTCGACGCGCGCCGGTCCGGGAATCAATGAAACGCAGAACGATGTCTGCGTCTCTTCCAACACCATCCGGGAGTACTTCTGCAACGAAAATAAGGAGATCGCCTCTTTCACCGTTCACTGCCCCGCGTACTGGCCCAACTGCATTCAAGGCGCTTGCAAACCCTGATCTATGGTTTCTCTCCGCACCCTCATCGGCCGCAGCATTCTGGCACTCGCCGTTGTCCTCGCCATTGCGGGGATCACGCAGCGCGCAGAACCTCTCCTCGCCCAAGGAACGCCAGGCACGCCCGTGTGCAATCAGTACGGTCTTCCAGCTTGTCCATCGGGCTATAACGTTGCTTGCGCCGATCAATCACAATATCCCGGATGCAACGGGAGCACGCCGGTGTGCCAGACGTGCAGCAACACGGGAAATTGCACCCCGACCGGAGCATCACCGATCTGCTGCGCTGCATTGCTCTGTCCGTTCCTGGGAGGGCCGGGGTGGACATGTACAAATCAGTACGATGCGAATGGTTGTCGGTTGTGTCCTCTCTGTATGCCTCCCGCCGGTAGTTCTGCCGCTGCAAAAGACGCGGCAACGGGAGGCGGAGCTCCGGGAGGAACAGGACCGGGAGCAACAGCAGGACCAGGAGGAACAGGACCGGGAGCAACAGCAGGACCAGGAGGAACAGGACCGGGAGCAACAGCAGGACCCGGAGGGACAGGACCAGGAGGAACGGGACCGGGAGGAGCTGGGCCGGGAGGAGCTGGGCCAGGGGGCACGGTGAGTGGCGGTGGTCCGAGTGTGTGTTACGCAACCGCGTGCGGAGACGGCATCCGTGCCGGAGCCGAGCAGTGCGACGACGGCAACACAACGAATGGCGACGACTGCTCATCCACTTGCCAGAACGAAAGCGAAATCAGATGGTGTTGTGATACAGGTGAAAATCCACCTTTCTGCAAGGCTGTTACGGAAGCATTACCCGCTGGGTGTGCAGGGGGTTCGATGTATCAGGATCAGGCGGCATGCACGGCGGTGTGTGGAGGAGGTCCCACCTGCGGCAATGGGAATCTGGACACGGGAGAAGAGTGTGACGACGGAAATACAACGAGCGGCGACGGGTGTTCGAGCACCTGTCAGACCGAAGACGACGGAGGATATTGTTGCAATCGGTCTGGCACCAGGATTGGGCAACAGTGCACTGCAGGGTCGCAAGATTCCTGTACGGAGTGGTATCCCGATTACAGTATGTGCACGGCGCAGTGCATTATTGATGAACCTCCGGTCGATTGCCCGGGAGCCGATCTTGCGAGCATCAGCGACGATGGTCGCTCTGTCGCTTTTGCCACCGACTATCACGGCGTCGATCTTGGGAGTGGCTGGGGCATCTACGTCCGCGACCGCAGCGCGCACACGACGCAGTTCATCGCGAAGGGATGGTATCCGACGATCAGCGGCGACGGCACGGTGGTCATGTACGAGCGGAGCTCCGGTCCTGGGGAATTCGCCTCCACTCACCCGGTCAAACGCACGATCGTCCATCATCTCATCGAGACGGGCGTGGAAAAGGAAGTGACGCTGGATGGAGCGCAGCTTGCCTACAACAACGATACGCTCAATACATGGAGACTCTTCCCGAGCGCGGACGGTCGGTACGTGTTCCTCCAAGTACAGCGTCCCGGCAGCGAGTATGTTGCGTACGTTGTGTATGACTGGCAGCAAAACGCGATCTATCGGCCCGCAGGGTCGCAGATCAATGCCGCTTCAGTGCATCTGTGGAGGAATTTCACTATTCGCCTGCAGCCGACGAATACAACATTCACTCTCCAGATCGGTTCCGATTGGCCCGAACGCTTCAGCACCATCGACGGCACGTGGACCGTGCGATCACTGACGGGCGGTGAAACGCAGACGGGCGAACTGAAGAACAACACGACGGGAGAACTCAGCACACTCGACTGCGGCTACGACATCCAGATCAGCGGCGACGGCTCGCAAGTCGTCTGCTCGCCCAAAGATCCGCTCGTCTCCAATGACACGAACGAGGTGCGGGATGTGTATACGTACGACGTGGAGGAGAACGGCGGGTCGAGTTGCCAGAGTCTCGTCGAATACCAAATTCCCACTGCAGCGGCGGGAGCGTGGGATATTACTGCCGGTCCCGATGGTAATCTCTGGTTTACGGAGTCCGCCAAGAACAAGATCGGCAAGATCACGCCGAGTGGCGTGATGACGGAGTACGACATTCCGACAGCCGATAGCGAGCCGATGCGCATCACCGCCGGTCCCGATGGCAATGTGTGGTTCACGGAACAACGTGGCAACAAGATCGGGCGCATCACGCCGGCGGGCGTCATCACGGAATACCCAACAAGCATAGGGCCACTGGCAATTACGACCGGACCCGATGGCAATATCTGGTTTACGGGCGGGAGTAATCCGCCGAAGGTCGTCAAACTCAGTATGGGCGGTGTGTTCACGGAATATTCCTATCCCATGCCTGGTGGTTACACACAAATTGCGTTGTGGGACATCGCGACCGGTCCCGATGGCAATCTATGGATCAACAACTCTTTCGGCGAGATTGCCAAAGTGACGCCGGCAGGAGTATTT
The DNA here is from genome assembly GCA_964449445.1 of uncultured Candidatus Peribacteria bacterium. Classification (GTDB taxonomy): domain Bacteria; phylum Patescibacteriota; class Gracilibacteria; order Peribacterales; family Peribacteraceae; genus JABFSS01. Next base: position 79,335 of record CAYUZT010000004.1, read on the forward strand.
ACCATCTACCCGCTTCCCGGCGGCGTGTACGGAGGATTTGGGATCACTGCCGGGCCCGATGGCAACGTGTGGTTTACCAGAGGAGCGGGCGCCGAAAAGAAAGTCGGCAAAATTACGCCGGGCGGCGCGATGACCGAATACGTCATGCCAAGCGGCGGCGCTCCAAACGGCATCACCGTTGGCCCCGATGGCAATCTCTGGTTCACGGCATCGCAGAGGATCGTGAGCATTACGACGACCGGCGTGTTCACGCAGTACCCGTTCAATACGGTCGTGATGCCCCGGGGGATTGTGACAGGTCCCGACGGCAATCTCTGGTTTACGGAACACAGCCGTGGTGGCAACGAGCCCAATAACATCGGCAAGCTGGATCCCAGTTGTCCCTGGACTGGAGGCTCGGGAGGAGGATCCGAGACAGAGACATGGGAACGCGCGAGCGTGAAGAACGACGGTTCTCAAGGGATTTGCGAGGAAGAAGCCGAGTGTCCCTCGGGCGAGCAGTGCGACGAAGGCCAGGGAGGAGTGCTGTGCAACGGAGGGACCGTCACCACCACAGGAAATGTGTGTGGCAGTGGCACACCACTTGGACGATGCTACATCTGTGAAGCAGAGTGCGGGAATGACATTGTGGAAGGGGATGAAGAATGCGACGATGGCAACATCCAGAATGCCGACGGGTGTTCCTCCACATGCGAGGAAGAACCCTCGCAGTGCAATGGCTACGAGTGCGAGCTCGGCGCAAATCAAGTGTGTGCCGCAGAAGATCCGCCCACTGGCTGCCACAACTTAACGCAACAGCCGTGCTTCTCGTGCCAGGGCCTCTGCGGCAATCATGAGCTGGACGATGGCGAGCAGTGCGACGACGGTAACACGCGCGACGGCGACGGGTGCGATCACGTATGCAAAATCGAGGATATCTTCTGCGAGAATGAGAGTGCATTCGTTGCATGCGCATCTCCGGCAGTGTGTCCGATTGCAGAAACTTCTCCGGGCAGTGGTCAATGCGCGCAGATCATTGATCTGTGTGGATTTAATGAGCCTGAAGAACGGCCGACTGGAGTGACATGCGGTATTCCTGGCAATGCCGACTGCACGGAGGAGTGTGTTCGATGCGTCCCGTACGGCACCCCATAATTTTCTCCATGCACTTCTCCCGCTCCCGCATCGGCATTCTCCTGATCGCGCTTCTCGTCGCGGGAGGGTTCGTTGCGCAGTACACCGGTGATGGCAGTCGATTGACGTCGCAAGTGAGTGGCGGGGGAGTGACCGGCTGTTCGCAATTCACGATTGTGGAATACGCGCTCCCTGCGGGGAGTAAACCCTACGGCATGACCGTGGGACCCGATGGTCATCTGTGGTTTGCCGAACTCGAGACGGGGAAGATCGGCCGCATGAGTACCTCTGGAACGTTCAATGAATATTCCGCAGGCGGCGGTCGGCCTATGGATATCACCACCGGCGCCGATGGCAACCTTTGGTTTACCGTGACGAGCATGAATTCTGTCCGGAAAATGACGCCGACGGGGACGATTGCCGGGCAGTACGCTGTTCCCGGTGTAAACGGCCCGCAGCGCATTACCACAGGGCCGGATAGCAACCTGTGGTTTTCCTACGGAAATTCGATCGGACGGATGACGACTGCAGGGGCACAAACAGAGTTTCCGGCACAAGGCACGCCATGGGATGTGACAGCGGGTTCCGATGGGAACGTGTGGATTGCCTATCAAGTCGATCACAAGATCGGGAAGATCACGCCGACTGGCACAGTCACTACCTATCCCGTCTCTGGCAACGGTCCCTACGGTATCACGTCGGGTCCCAATGGCACTATCTGGTTCACGCAGGATATCAAAATTGGCAAGGCCACAACGGGCGGCAGCATCACCTATTTTCCCAGCGCGTATGGGTGGAGCCTGGCGGCAGGACCGGACGGCAATATCTGGTACACAGAACAAGGTACAAACAAAATTAGCCGTATCACCCCGTCGGGAGTGATCACCCAAGTACCCGTTCCCACTCCCGGTAGTAGTCCAACAGATATCGTCGTCGGCCCGGATGGCAATATATGGTTTACCGAATATACAGCGAGCAAGATCGGCAAAGTCACGTGTGCTCTGCAGGAGGGGCCGGGACACGGGCAATGCCCGGAGGGACAACTCTGTGATCAGTTTCAGGGCGGAGTACTCTGCAATGGTCAAACGCCAACCTACACGGGCAGCACCTGCGGATTCGGCACACCGCCAGGACGCTGCTATACCTGTGGCGGTGGCGAATTCTGCGGTGCCGTGTGCGGCGACAACATCGTCATGGAGCCCGAGGAGTGCGATCGCGGCAGCGCGAATTCCAATACTCAGCCCAACGCCTGCCGCACCGACTGCAAAAAGGCGCATTGCGGCGACGACGTACAAGATACGGGCGAGGCGTGCGACGACGGCAACCAGACGAACGGCGACGGGTGCGAGTCGAACTGCACTATCGGAGAAACCCACCTCGGCTGTCGCGACCAGCAGTGCGTGATCGTTGCCGGTTCTGGAGAAGATGAATGCGACGGCAATCCCGATGATCCCGTGTGCGACGATACCCACGCTGAGTGCAATACTCAGGATCAGTGCACCGCCGCTGAGGGAGCCGGGCCAAGCCTGTGTGACATCGATGACGACTGCTCTATCACCCACCTCTCCTGCCGCAACGATCAATGTGCGGTGGTCGCAGGTCCTGGGCAGAACGATTGTACAGAGGCCAACGAAGCCGCCTGCGAACCGTTCCATGCCGCGTGCAATACACAGGATCAATGCGTGCCGGTGCTCGGCCCGGGTCCGGATGAGTGCGGCGTCGATACGGATTGTCTCGCTGCCTGCGGTAACGGACAGATGGAAGAGGACGAGCAGTGCGACGATGGCAACACGCAGAACGGCGACGGATGTTCGGGCACGTGCGTGATCGAGCAGCAGCTCTGCGGCAATAACCAGCTCAATATCGGCGAGCAGTGCGATGACGGTAACACCCTGAACGGCGACGGGTGCTCGAATTCCTGCCAACTGGAAAATCCCGGTCTCTGCGGGAACACCGTCATCAACCCCGGGGAGGAATGCGACGACGGGAATACAGCGAGCGGCGACGGCTGCTCCATGACTTGTCAGGATGAAACCAGCGGCATGTGCGGCAATGCCGTGACGGAAGCGACGGAGGAATGCGACGACGGGAACAATCTGAATGGCGACGGATGCTCTGCCACATGTCACCTGGAAAACCCCGCGCTGTGCGGCAATAACCAGATCAACCTGGGTGAGCAATGTGATGATGGGAATACCGCCAATAACGACGGGTGCTCGGATTCGTGTCAGCTCGAAAACCCCGAGCTCTGCGGCAACAATCAGATCAATGCAGGGGAAGAGTGCGACGACGGGAATACGATGAACGGTGACGGGTGCTCCAATACCTGCCAGAACGAAAGCGTCGGTATCTGCGGGAACGCCGTCACGGAAGGAACGGAACAATGCGACGACGGTAATAACGTCAACGACGACGGCTGTTCGGGAAGCTGCATGCTCGAGAATCCCGAGCTCTGCGGCAACGTAGTCATCAATCCCGGCGAAGAATGCGACGACGGCAACCAGACGCCGGGCGATGGCTGTTCCGCGACCTGCCAGAACGAAAGCACGGACCTGTGCGGCAATAATCAGCTCAATGTCGGCGAGCAGTGCGACGATGGCAATACGGCCAATAACGACGGGTGCTCGGATTCGTGCCAGCTTGAAAACCCCGAGCTCTGCGGCAATAACCAAGTCAATCCCGGCGAGGAATGCGACGACGGGAATACGGCGAATGGCGACGGGTGCTCCAGTACCTGTCAGGACGAAAGCAACGGCATCTGCGGGAACGCCGTCACGGAAGGAACGGAAGAATGCGACGATGGGAATACAACGAACGGCGACGGATGTTCTCAAACGTGCGCGCTCGAGAACCCCGAACTCTGCGGCAACACCGTCATCAACCCTGGTGAGCAATGTGACGATGGGAATACGACGAACGGCGACGGCTGTTCCACTGCGTGTCAGTTCGAAGGTATCGACGTCTTCTGCGGAAATACTTTCGTGAATCCCGGAGAAGAATGTGATGACGGGAACCAGACACCGGGCGACGGCTGTTCCGAAACATGTCAGAACGAACCAACGAATGGCGTCTGCGGCAACGGCAAGCGCGAGACCGGGGAACAATGCGACGACGCCAATACTCAAGACGGCGACGGATGCAGCGCTGATTGCGAGTTGGAACGCGGCTGGCAGTGCGTTCTCCCCGATTCACCGTGATTCCCATGCTCTCCCGACGCGCCACGACCGGCTTGCTCCTCGTCGCTCCGTTCCTCATGACGGTGCTCGCGCTCACGGCTGCGTACCGCTTCGCGGGCGGGACGTTTACGGCGCAGGTGGGCGAGGGCTCCGGCGCGCCGACGGGACCGGGCGATGTCTGTACTCCCATCTGCGGCGACTCTCTCACCATCGGCAATGAGCAGTGTGACGACGGGAATATCTTCGATGGCGACGGATGCTCGGCGCTCTGCAGACGGGAGACGACGGAGAACACAAGTTCCGCGGCAATCGAGCAGATCATAGACGGTTCTTCTTCCAGTTACGCGATCATCGATATCGAGTGTCCGCAGGACGGTTGCAAAGTCCTCGACGGCGACCGCGTCTGCGCGATCCAGGGCAAAACGTGCGAGCCGCTCTCCTCGTATCCCTGCATCCAGTGTGCGGGGCCCAGCACCTATCAGTGCCAGGGCGACGAGTGCGGGCGGGGCGGCAAGGACTTCTGCATCGCTTCCGGCAACGGCGCCTGCGAAAACAATAAGGGCAGCGACATCTGCATCGACTGTCTGCGACAATGCCCCAAGAACATCTGCGCGCAGGGAGGCGACGGCTACTGCGCGAAGCAGGGTAAAAGCTGCACACCGGTTCCCGACGACGATTGCTTTGACTGCGTTCCCGAACCCGCGCTCGTGTGCACCGGCACCGAGTTCGAATGTGAGAACGGCGGGAAGGATTTCTGCGACATTTCCAACGAGAAGTGCGTTCCAAAATTCAACACCCCCTGCATCACCTGCGAGCCCAAGCTCAAATGCACGGGCGACGCGTGCAGCCGTGGGGGAGAAGCATTCTGCAAAGCGACCGGGGGAGGGACGTGTTCCGATGTGTCTGACGGCGTCTGCGTGCAGTGCGCAGGAAGCGCGCTGCCGGGGGCGCAAGGACAGCAGGGCCAGCGACCGTACCAATGCCAGGGCACGGAGTGCCGCGACGGCGGCGCCAAGTACTGCAACTTATTCAAAGACAGCAAAGGTCAAGCCAAAGGATGCCGATTGACGGGAACCCTCCCCTGCATCGACTGCACCGATCAAGGGTGCAAGAGCAACAGGGAATGCGACGAAGGATCGCAGTGCATCAACGGCGCATGCAAAGTCACCTGCGGCAATGGTCGCGTGGACAAAGGCGAGACGTGCGATCCCTCGACGTCGCTCGGGACAGGCGGGGGTTCGGGCTGCACGGAAAAGTGTGTGCTCGCGGAGAATCAGGAATGCCAGTACGACACCGATTGTGAAACCGGTTTATGTATCAAGAACATCTGCGTTCCCTGCACGACGGGCACGCAGTGTCAGAGCAAGGATTGCCGCGAAGGCTCCTGTGAAATTCTGTGCGGCAATGGCAAGGTGGACAGCGGAGAAATCTGCGATCCGGGAATCGGAGGAGACAGCGAAGACTGCACAAAAGATTGCCGCCGTCCTGTGGGCAATGCCTGCGAGAAGAACCTGGAATGCCAGACCGGACGCTGCGGGGACGGAAAGACATGTGACGCCTGCAAGCGCAATAACGAGTGTCTGAGCGGCCTGTGCGTTTCCGGCGCCTGCGTGGATGTGTGCGGCAACGGGACAAAGGAATTCGGCGAGCAGTGCGACGACGGCAACCGCGTCACGGACGACGGCTGCGATCCTTTCTGCCAGCGCGAGGCGAGCGTTGCCGGCGAACTTCTGCCGATCAGCTTGCTAGGAGATGTTACGCGCGGAGACCAGATTGGCGGTCAGACCGAGGGCGACAGGGGAGGCCCGGCCGGACCCGGTCAGGATGTCCGCGGTATTGCGGCAGCGCATCCCGCCGCGGGGCAAACGGGTCCGGCAGCAGTGGTGGTGATCGCCTCCGGAGCGGCGGCGGGCTGGGCGTGGATGAGACGAAAGAGGAAACCGAGGTAACCGAGGAAACCGAAGACTCCGAGGCAATTTTTTGATCGTCGGTATCGTCGGTTGCTTCGGTTCCATCGGTTGCCTCTGCTACACTAACCTCCAAATGCGCAGTCTTCGCCGCTTTTGGATCATCGTGCTTCCATGCCCTCTGGTGATCGTTTCCGCGGCGGCGTTTTTAATGATTGCTCGCGTGGCATTTCATCTCACAGCCTATGCCCAGACACCGCCATTCGTGCAAATCACGACTCCTCTCCCCGGTACGGTTTCGAGCACGGTGATCATCACCGCCAATGCGAGCGCTACCGCCGGTATTGCCGGAGTACAGTTCATCATCGATGGCTCGAATTACGGAGCGGAGGCTGTAAGTGCTCCCTATACAATTAACTGGCCAACGAACACTCTTGCCAATGGCAGCAACCATACAATTAGAGCGAGGGCGCGTGACTGGAACGGAAATTCAACGCTGTCCGCAATCATCAACGTGACTGTCTCGAATGACAGTACGCTTCCCACGGTCTCTCTTACCGCACCACCAAACAATTCCACTCAGCATGGAACCATCGCTCTTTCTGCAACCGCATCGGATAACGTCGCCGTTGCGGGAGTGCAATTTCTCGTCGATGGAATTGAGCGCGAAGCGGAAGATACAACCCCCCCCTATTCCGTCTCCTTCAATACGCGACTGATCAGTAACGGGTTACATACGCTCACGGCCCGGGCGCGCGACACGTCGTTCAATGTGCAAACGTCTGGAGCACGGTCGTTCACGGTGAACAATGATTTGATACCTCCCACAGTTTCCATGACCGCGCCGTCGAATGGCGCAACGGTGTTTGGAACCGTCACCGTCTCTGCCAACGCCTCGGATAACATTGGCGTGCTTGGCGTGCAGTTTAAACTGGATGGAGCGAATCTCGGTGCCGAAGATACGAGTGCGCCCTACAGTATCAGCTGGAATACGGGTCCCGTGAGCAACGGCTCGCATACTCTCACGGCGGTGGCGCGTGATGCGGACAACACGACGACCTCCAATGGGATTTCGGTCACCGTGACGCATCCCGATGTCACGCCTCCCGCAGTTGCCTTCATCGCGCCGACTCCGGCAGGCGGTTCGACCGTACAGGGAAATAAAACGCTCGCGGCAAGCGCGTCGGATGCGAGCGGTATCAACAGAGTGGAGTTCTATTATGGTTCCACGCACATTGGTACCGATTATTCGTCACCCTACAGCGTTACCTGGGTTACCACCCAAGCGCCCAACGCAACGCATACGATAAAAGCGGTAGCCGTCGACGGAGCGGGCAATTCCGCCCAGGCGGCGAGGAACGTGATTGTCAATAATCCCGATACCACGCCTCCCTCCGTCTACATTTCCAATCCGCAGAATGGAGACACAGTGCAGGGCATCATCACGGTCACCGCAGAGGCCAGCGACAACGTGGGTGTGGTTGGCGTGCAGTTCAAACTCGATGGAGCGAATCTTGGCGCGGAAGACACAAGTCCGCCCTACGCCCGCAACTGGAATACGTCCACGAATACATTCACCAATCACACGCTGCGCGCGGTGGCGCGGGATGCGGCGGGGAAGACGACAACATCCGCGGCAGTGACGGTAAACGTCGTCCCTCCCACTGGCTGCATTGAAGTGCACAAGACGGTGAATGCGGCACTGCCATGGAGTGAGAATTTCGGCATATTCCAGTTCACTGCGCGACGGGTCAGCAACAACCAGACGTACGGATCAACCTCTTTTAATGCAAGCACGAACACGTGGTACTTCGATGTGCCTGTGCAAGCGTCGACGCTCACCTCTGCGTACCAGGTCAGCGAGCAGGTACCTCCCGAGTGGACGTTTGGTTCGATAAATCCTGCAGGGGGCAACGTGACTGTGAATCAGGGCACCACCTGCGCACAGGTGGAGGTCACGGACAACCAGCAGTTCCCGCACCTGGCACTCACGATCAGTCCGCAACCTCCGGCGGGCATCACCCCTCCCAACGAAGTCATCATGACTCTGACGGTGACAAACACTGCAGTCTACACCACCGGGGAGAATGTGCCGCTGTACTTGATCCTCCCCACGGGAGTCTCGGCTGTGGGTACCACGAGCAATCCCTACTCGCTCGAAGGGACGCCGTACGGGAACAATGTGCAGTGGTTCATCGCAACGCTTGCACCCGGACAGACGGCAACTCGCACTGCGCGTGTGATCCTGAACGGTTCTCCTCCGCTGGCTCCAGATACTCCGCTCACTCTCAGCGCGTATGAGGCGTGGGGGCCTTCTGCCGTGAGTACGGTTCTCACGGTTCTGCCCGGCGCGCCAGGCATTCCCGATATGACGGCGGCCACAGACCTCGGCAGCTCACAAACCGACAACATCACGAATGACACGACACCAGACTTCGCCGTCACCTGTGGTCCTACCGCGACCGTCACTCTCCTCGAAGTATCAACCGTACGTGGCACACTGGTCTGCCCAGCGTCGGGTACCGCCATTATCACGTCATCGCCGCTCGGTGAGGGCAATCACAGTATGACGGCAAAGCAAGTCAGCCCCGCGGGGAATATCTCTCCAGTCTCGGCAGCGCTTTCGATCACCATCGATATAACGCCTCCGGCAGCTCCCGGCACGCCCGATATGACGGCGGCAACGGACAAGGGGAGACTCAACACCGACGACATCACGAACGATGCCACTCCGGACTTCACCGTCAGCCCCTGCGTCGGTGGCACCACGGTCACTCTCATGGATGGAACCGCGGCCGTTGGGTCAAAAGTGTGCCCGGGGTCCTCGACGACATCGAGTGTCGTCGTCACTGCCACCACTCTCGCCACCGGCCAGCCGCATGCCATTTCGGCCACGGCCCAGGACGTTGCCGGAAACACCTCTCTTCCTTCTTCGGCACTCCCCGTCACCATTGATACCACTCCGCCTCCCGCTCCCGTCATCAATCCGTTTGCGGCGCCCACGCAAGATACGACGCCCGATATCACGGGAACGGCCGAGCCGAGCGCGCAGATCAGCGTGATCGCCGGGTCGAGCGCGCTTGCATCGGGTAGTCCGGTGATCGCCAATGTCACGACGGGCGTGTGGACCTTTACGCCATCGACTGCGCTTGCAGGCGGCACCTACGCGCTCACCGCAACGGCCACCGACGTGGCCGGCAATGTCAGCTCGCCGAGCTCGCCGCAGGTGCAGCTTGTTGTCGATGTCAGTCCCCCGAGCGTTGCAATCACTGCGCCGAGTAACGGGGCTGTGGTCTTTGGGACCGGCGTGACGGTGAGTGCCAATGCGTCGGACAATATCGCTGTTGCAAGCGTGCAGTTTAAGCTTGATGGTGCGGATCTCGGAGGACTGGTGACGAGCGCCCCCTACAGCGTTCTTTGGAATACAACTCTCGCTACAGGCGGATCTCATACACTCACCGCAATCGCGCGTGATACCGCAGGCAACGTAACCACATCGGCATCCGTGATCGTGACTGTGAATAACCTTGCGGTCACGCTAACCGCCGCGCCGTACACGCCATCCGCTCCCAACGTCATCGGGTTGGTCACGCTGCAGGCAAACATGACGAGTGGTGCCGCGACGCAGGTCCAATTTTATTCGGGCACCGTCCTGCTTGGATCCGACGCGACTGCCCCATTTCAATTTTTCTGGATTACCGCGAGTAGTCCCAATGGCAACTATAGGCTGACGGCACGGGCGATCAACGGATCGCAAACGGTGTCTTCCAGCGTCGTCGCGGTGACGGTCGGCAACCTCAAAAGCATCACGCTGACCGCCCCCCCGGCAGGGTTGCTCTTCGGCACTGTTCCCGTGACGGCCGCCATCAGCGGATGGCCGGCATCAGTCGAGTTCTACGCACAGAACACGCAGACCGGCAACAGCACGCAGATCGGCATTGCGAATGCGCTTTCCGGACTCAATCCCACCGTCACCATACAATGGGATACCAAGAATCTGCCCAATGGCGCCTACACCCTCACGGCAAAAGCCATCACGGGAAGTCAGAACATCACATCGAGTCCTGTGAGCGTGACCATCGGCAACATCACCGCCGTGGCGCTTAGCGTCAGTCCGTACACGCCTCCCGGGTCAAACATCGTCGTTGAAAGCGTGACGCTCCAGGCGACGGTAACCGGAGTGGCGAGCAGTGTAGAGTTCCTCTCCGGCTCATACGTGCTCGGGACGGCGTCCGCGCCGGTTGCGGGGTCCACAACCACATTTACCTATTCCTGGAACACGGCGCAGGTCCCAAACGGACTCTACAATCTCCGTGCAAGAGCGATGCAAGGGACGGGACCTCTGCAGCAGAGTCTGCTCTCCGATCCTCCGGTGACCGTGCGCGTCGGAAATCTAAAAACCATTTCGGTGACCGCGCCGCAGCCGGGCCAAACGTACTACGGTCCGGGCGATCTGTCGGCAGATGTCGTCGGCTCTCCTACGCAGGTGCGATTTCTGGTCTACAGCACGGATCAAATTGGCATCGTGACGGGCATCTCCACGCCGAATCCCACGGTCACGACCCAGTGGGATCCCGCGTTATTCAATAACGGCGCTAACGGAAATTATAATCTCGTCGCTCAGGCGACGAACGGTGTGCAGACGATCACGTCACCCTCGGTCAGCTTCTCCGTCAGCAACCTGAGCGTCGCGCTCACCGCTCCGCTCGCCAATGCGACGGTCTACGGGACGGTCAGTCTGCAGGCGACCGCTCAGGGAAATCCGTCCGTCGTGGAATTCTATGTGGGCAACAGCACCACGCCTGTCGGATCCGATACGAGCGCGCCGTATCAATTTGGCTGGGACGCGTCCGCCGTGCCAAACGGCAGTTACACGCTCACGGCCAAGGCCATCCGCACTATTCCGGGGACGAGTCAGACGCAGTCGGTCACGTCCGCTCCCGTCACGGTGAACCTGAGCAATCTCCGCGTCACGCTGACCAAGCCGACGGAAGGGGAGGTGGTGTACGGCAATGCCGTACCGCTGGAGGCGACGACGGAGGGAAGTCCCGGGAGCGTCCAATTTTTCCGAGACACAACATCCATCGCGACTGATACCACCGATCCCTTTACCTGGAATTGGAATACAGAACCACTCGCGAACGGCATCTACACATTGACTGCCAGGGCAACCCGGTTCATCGCAGGCGTTTCCCAGACGGTGACATCGCCCCCCCGCACGGTGACGGTCAGTAATCTCAAGCTCGCTCTCTCGATTGCCGCGAATCCCACATCCATCACCAACGAAGCCGCGTCGACCGTCACGTTCACCGTCACCGTGACCAACACGTCTTCTGTCGCTGTGCCACCGATTCCCATCCCTATTACCTTCAGGTTCTACAATTCCCTGACCTACAGTACCGGGAGCGCCTCGGATAATGGGGTGGCGAACATAACGGCGACCGGTGGCACGGTCAGGTGGAATCTGACCGAGAACGATCTTCCGGGTAACACCAGCAAAACACTCACCGTCCAGTTCCATCCCTCGGGCTCCATTGGCACTGCGGGAGTCAACGTGACCGGACCCGGTGGCTATCCGTACGCATCGGGATACGTCACCATCACCCCTCCGCCGCCCGGGTGCATTGAAGTGACCAAAGTCCTGCAGAATGCTATCGGTGGGACGTTCACCGGCACTGCTCCCGCAATGAGGTTTGAGGCGGGTCCGGTGAATGCGGCCGGTCAATCGATCGGCATGCCCATAGAAATCACCGCAAATGCCGCCGGTGTCTGGCCATTCAACAGCGTCCCCTCGAACAAGAACTACAAAGTCCGCGAGAAGGGCGTTGCCGGATGGGAGCAGCTTCCGGCGACTGCGCAGACGGTCACGGTCCAGCCCGGGACTCCCTGTGCGCAAGTGAGCATCACCAATCGCAAACGGCCCCCGAATCTTCCTCTTTCTCTTAGCGCTGCTCCCACGAGCATCAACGCTGGGGCCCCCGTCACGCTCACCGTGACGGTAACCAATAACACTACGAGTGCCGTCCAGAATATTCCCGTCAATCTTGCATTTCCTCTGGGGCTCAGTGTTGTCACGCCCAATGGAGGAACAGTCAATGGTCAAAATATTTCATGGGCAATCAGTCAGACCATTCCCGCAGGGGATACTGCAACGGTGAGTGTGGTATTGGGTATGAGTCCCGCGCCCAATACTCCCGCAGTCGGTTCTACGCAGACCGTCACTGCCACGATTCCTGGAAGTTCGCCTCTCTCCAGTGCGACGAAAAATATCACCGTCGATCCGCCACCACTCGTGGTTGTGATTGGTCCTCCGTCCGCAGGCAATTCGGTGCGAGGCACCGTCACGCTCTATGCCACGGTCACGGGAGGTCCGCTGAACAACACGCAGGTCAGCTTCTACCACGTGCCCACGGGTGGCACTCCGGTATCCATTGGGACAGATTCCACAGCGGCGACGGGTGGCGTCTACAGCGTCACGTGGAATACCGTGCCTCTCCCCAACCAGCCGCATACGCTGAGGGCCGTTGCAACGCGCTCGCCGAACACCTACCCGTCTGCGGATATCAGCGTTACCGTCGACAATGTCGCCCCGACCGTCACGCTCACAAGTGCACAGACAAGTCCTACCAATGCTGCCCTCATCAACATGACGGCGCAGTTCAGTGAAACAGTCACAGGTTTTGATCTTTCAGATATCACTGTGAGCAACGGTACCAAGGGGAACTTTGCCAGCGGTTCGGTTCCACACTCTTATACCTTCGATGTCACGCCAACGGCCAATGGCGCAGTGACCGTCAGCATCGCCGCGAACAGGGCAACGGATCTTGCGGGTAATCCCAATACCGCCTCCACTCCCACCCCGTTCTCCATCACCTGGGACAACGCTGCTCCCACGATCACCCTTACAGGCAATCCCGCAACCGGCCCGACGAACGCCGCGGTAGTCGCGATGACCGCGCAATTCAATGAACCCGTGACGGGATTTGCCATCGGTGATATCACCGTCGGCAACGGCTCTGCGGGCAGCTTTGCAAACGGTTCGACGGCCAATAGCTACACCTTCACCGTCGCGCCCACAACCGACGGAGCCGTCACAGTGAGTATTCCCTCAGCATCCGCAATCGACAGTGCAGGCAACGGAAACGCCGCATCCAATCAATTCTCCATCGTCTCCGACAGGACTGCGCCATTGATCACCACCCTTCTCCCTGCGGATGGTGCAACCGGTGTCAATCCTGCCGCGAACCTGGTCGTCACCTTCTCCGAACCCGTGACTGCTGTGGCAAGCAAAAACATCGTCATCAAAAAGGTCAGTGATAATTCCGTCGTCCAGACGATTGCCGCTACTGCCGCATCCATCAACGGCGCCGTCGTCACCATCAACCCTCCCGCAAACCTCGCTGACGTCACGCAGTATTACGTGCTGATCGACGCAGGAGCGTTCAACGATGCTGCACAAAATACGTTTGTGGGAGTCACGTCGCCCGCTACATGGAACTTCGAGACCGCCGATGCCACCCCGCCCGTTGTCACTGCGTACTCTCCCCTCGATAATGCCACCGGCGTCCCCCCGGACACCAACCTGGTCGTCACCTTCTCCGAACCCGTGACCGCTGTTGCCGGCAAGAACATCGTCATCATGAGGCCCAACATCAGTTCCCCCGTTCAGACGATCGCTGCGACTGTTGCATCCATCAACGGTGCCGTCGTCACCATCAATCCTCCCGCAAACCTCGGTGACGTCACGCAGTATTACGTGCTGATCGACGCCGGAGCGTTCACGGACAGTGCACAGAACCCCTATGCGGGGATCACTTCCACCACCACCTGGAATTTCACGACGGCAGATACCACCGGGCCCACCGTTGCCATAACCAATCCACAAGCGAATGCAACCGTTTCGGCCACCATCCCTGTCCGCGCCACGGCAACGGATAACGTCGGGGTTGCCGGCGTTGAGTTTTTCGTCGGCAACGTGTCTCTGGGGGCAGACACATCTGCTCCCTACGAGATCCAGTGGAACACGGGCACGCCGGGCAACGGGCCGCGTGTGCTCACTGCTGTTGCGCACGATGCCGCGGGCAACGAGACGACGTCTGCCGGAGTGTCGGTGACAGTCTCTACTCTCACCGTCACGATCACCGCTCCCACAGCCAACCAGCCGGTCTCCGGAAACGCGGTCAACATTTCTGCAACCGTCACCGGCGGTCCACCGGATGCTACTAAGGTCGATTTTTTCCTGGATAACGCCACCACGCACTTTGCCACGGATTCGCCAGGAACAAGTGGAGTCTTTTCCGTTCCTTGGGACACCATCGGTCTGACCAATGCCCAGCACACGCTCAAGGCCCGAGCCACCCGCGGATCCTCGACGTTCGATTCCGCCGCCGTCACTGTGATCGTGGATAACGTCAAACCGACTCTCGCGCTCAGCAGTACCGAGGTCAGTCCCACCAAGGCGAATTCCATTCCCGTGAAGGCGCTATTCAATGAGGACGTCACCGGATTCACACTCAGCGACGTTGTTGTAAACAACGGTTCCAAGAGCAATTTCATCGCGGTGAATCCCCGGGAGTACACTTTCGATGTCGCGCCAAACGCTGACGGTCCTGTCACCGTCAATGTATCCGCAGACACCGCAAACGATGCGGCAGGTAATGGTAACACCGTCGCAGCGCAGTTCAGTATCATCTCCGATCGCACGGCACCGTCCATCACTATCACGTTCCCAAATGCTGGTCAGGTGTATGGAACGTTCGATGTCACCGCCACTGCGCAGGATTCCGGCAGCAGCGTCGCCGGAGTCCAATTTAAAGTGGGAAATCTGAATATGGGTCTGGAGGTGCAAACGGGAACCAGCGGCGTCTATAGCAAAACGTGGGATACCCACACTCCCGGCAACGGGCCACGTGTCCTCACGGCTATCGCGCGCGACGCTGCGGGCAACACGGCAACCTCTGCGGCGGTCAACGTGACGGTCAATAATCTCGGCATTCTCCTCACGGCTCCTGCTGCCAATGCGACTGTGTGGGAGGACGTCACTCTGACGGCGGATGTGACTGCGGGAACCGCGACCAGAGTGGATTTCTACGTCGACGGAACAAAAGTAGGGGAGGATGCCAGCTCGCCGTACAGTTTCACGTGGAATTCCAAAGACGTCGCCAACGGTGCGCATCAACTGACGGCACACGCCGTGAACGGATCGCAGGATATTTCCTCCGCTGCAGTCACTGTCACTGTCAGCAATCTCCGAATTTCCATCACCTCTCCTTCCACTGGAGCGACGGTGGGGGGGCAGAACGTGCCTATTCAGGTGAGCACAGCGGGCAATCCCACGTCGGTGGAATTCTTCGCGGGCAGTACGTCCCTCGGCACGGTTTCTACCGCCCCTTTCACCTTCACCTGGAATACGACCAACGGGCCTGCAGCGGTTGCGAATGGTGATTATGCGCTGACCGCGAGAGCGTCCCGCACGAGCACTCCCTCTACTGCACCGGTGACATCGAGTCCTGCGGTGAACGTGACCGTCAAGAATGCGACGTATTCGGTGGGAGCGCACTTCAACACCGCGAACATTCCGCCTGCGGCGCCGTCTACGGTCACGCTCTTTTTGACGGTCACGAATACCTCCGATGTGCCTGCGCCCGGCAACGTGCAAGTGATCCTCACCTACCCGAAAATCCCCAACGGCGGTCTTGCGGCAGTGCAAGCGACCAGTCCGCCGTCGCCCTCCAATAATGGAGTGATCAACCCGAATGCGAGCACGACGACAGGGACCATCACGTGGACCGTGCCGGGGAGTTTCCTGACAGCTGCAACTTCTACGCAGCCTGGTGGATCAAAAAATCTCACCGTGCTGTTCCGTCTCGCAGGTCCCAGCTTCCCGCCCGCCAACACCTCTCTCCAGGTGACTGCGACGGTGACAACAGTCACCCCGCAGCCGACGGGTTCCGCGACGATTACCGTCGCCTCTACCCCGCCACAGATCGGCTGCATCCGTGTCATCACAGTCCTCAAAAACCCTGCCGGTCAGATTATCCAGAACCCACTGGTCTCCACGCTCAATTCGTTCAGCTTTGCTGCCGACGTCATTGGCGGCACCAATCCGTCGACTGTTCCCGGTCCCGGCAGTAACGGTGAATGGCAAATCAATAACCTCAATGCTCCACGAACGTACTCCGTCAAAGAGAACACGCCTCCGGCAGGCTGGATGCTCGAGTCCATCACTACCAGCGCTGGATCTGTGAATGGCACAGCATATGCAACGGCGATCGTCCCCGTTGGCACTAATTGCCCCATCGTCACGTTCACCAACAAACAGATCCCCACCTACACCCTCACTCTCAGTCGCGCACCCGCAACCATCAATCTCAGTTCCCAAGTCGTGCTCACAGCGAGGATCACCAATACCTCCGCCGTCGCTCCCGCCACCGGCGTCCCCGTCCGCATCACGCTCCCCAGCACTCTCCTCTTCGTCCAGGGCACTCCGTCCGATAACGGTTCCCTGAGCGCTCAGGATACGGTGGTGGACTGGATCGTTCCCGCACTCGACCCCGGCGCTCATAAAGATCTCACCGCGAACGTGGTCCTCAAACCGCCGCCTCCCGCCATCAATCCCGGCACGGTCATTTCTGTCACGGCGAGAGGACCGAATAACATGCAGAGTCAGCCGGCCACAATCGATGTTACTGCGGCACCCACCACGTTCGAGCTCACCCTTGCTCCCGTAACAAGCACGCTCACCATCGGCGCGGCTCTGGCAACAGAAGTCACGCTGACCGCCACCATCAAGAATACCTCTCCCACGGTTGCAAACGACGTTCCGCTCTCCATGACTCTCCCCTCTAACAACAAGCTCGCCTTCGTCCCCACCTCCGCCTCCAACAACGGTTCGATCAATGGCCAGACCGTCACCTGGACAATTCCCACCCTCCCTGCCAATCAATCGCAGCCCACGACTCGCACTGTCAAGATCAAGCTGAGCGGCAGCCCCGTGGCTGACCCTGATGAAGAATTCACTCTCCACACCACCGGTCCCTCCACGACCCAGAGCAATAACGTAAAAGTCACCGCCGTCACCACCCCGCCCGCTCCCACCGGCTGCATCCGCGTCACGAAAGTCCTTAAAAACCCGCAGGGAGTCACCATCCAGAACGTCACAGCCCTCGGTCAGTTCGGCTTCACACGGAAGCTCCTCCCCTCCGGAAACGTCCAGGACATCCAGGGACCGGATACCGGAGCATCCACGTGGACCATCAACGGTCTGGCGCTTGGCAACTACGAAGTCCGGGAGAAAACGCCTCTGCCCTCCGGCTGGGTTCTTGAATCCATCTCCGGCACAACCAGCACCACCGTTGCTACGCTCGCCGTCTCTGCCGGTCCCAATTGCGCCACCGTGACCTTCACAAACAAGCAACTCCCGCCTCCCGCTTTCGAACTCACCCTGGCTCCGGCAACAAGCACTCTCACGATCGGTGCTGCCACGCCAACAGAAGTCACTCTCACAGCCACCATCACGAACACGTCTACTACCACCCCCGCATCCGGCGTTCCTGTTTCTCTCACTCTCCCCTCAAGCAAACTCGCCTTCGTTCAAAATTCTCAGAATGAGAACGGCTCTGTCGCTGGTCAGACCGTCGACTGGTTGATTCCAAATCTCACTCCTGGCCAAGCGAAGACCCTCACCGTCCGCATCAAACTGAGCGGCAGTCCCGCCGCCACTCCGGATGAAGAATTTACGCTGAACACGAGCGGTCCTTCCACCACCCAGAGTAACGATGTGAAAGTAAAAGCAGTTGCTCCTTCTCCCGGGACCGGCTGCATCCGTGTGACGAAGGTTCTGAAGAATCCGCAGGGAGTCACCATCCAGAACGTCACAGCCCTCGGTCAGTTCGGTTTCACACGAAAATTGCTCCCCTCCGGAAGCGTCCAGGACATCCAGGGACCGGATACCGGAGCATCCACGTGGACCATCAACGGT
>CAYUZT010000004.1:97610-115278 GCA_964449445.1 uncultured Candidatus Peribacteria bacterium
AACTCCCGCCTCCCGCTTTCGAACTCACCCTGGCTCCGGCAACAAGCACTCTCACCATCGGCGCGGCTACGCCAACCGAAGTCACGCTGACCGCCACCATCAAAAATACCTCCACGACGAATGCCACCGGTGTCCCACTGGATATCACGCTCCCGAACAAACTTTCCTTCGCCCCCAACTCTGCAAGTAACCAGGGCTTCATCAACGGCCAGACCGCTGCCTGGATCATCCAGAGCATCACGGCCAACCAGACCGTCACCCGAACGGTGCGCATAAAGCTAAGTGGCAATCCCGTGGCCACCCCCGACGAGGAGTTCATGCTCCACACCGTCGGTCCCAGTGGCACCCAGAGCAATGACGTAAAGGTCACAGCCGTCACTACTGCGCCCACGACCGGCTGCATCCGCATCACCAAAACACTCCAGAATGCCGCCGGTCAAGTCATCACCAATCCGTCGCAGGCAACCCTGAACCTTTTCGGCTTCACTGCGGTGCAAACGGGATCGAGTAACACGCCCGCCAACTTCGCCGCGCCGCAAGGCAACGTCTGGCGCATGGAGAATCTCACCGCCCCCCGCAACTACACCGTCCGGGAGAAAACTCCGATGCCTACGGGTTGGGCAGTGCATTCCATCACCATCAATGGTTCCCCCTCCAGCACGCTCGCCTCCGCTCTTGCTCCCGTCACCGCCGGTTCTACGTGCGTCGAGATTGTCTACACGAACAGGCAGTTGCCGGCTATTGCCTACGCACTCACGCTGAGCGTGGCTCCCTCTACGATCACTCAGAATTCGCAGGTCACGCTCACCGCGACGGTCACCAACAATTCCTCGATTGTCGCGAGCGCCCTCCCTGTGAAAATCACGCTTCCCTCCGGTCTCAAGCCCGTGAGTTCTCTCATCCCTCCGCCCCCCCCGCTTTCTCCGTCTGACAACGGCTCCATCAGTGGTCAGACAATCGATTGGATTATTCCCTCGCTCAATCCCGGCCAGAGCAAAAACCTGACTGTCCGTGTCACGCTCACCAACGCCGCCACTCAGCCGGGAACGCAATACACAGTCCCGGCGACCGGTCCCACGCCGCCGGGGGGAAGCCAGACGAGCGCCACGACTTTGATCACGGTCGTTGCGCCTGCGCCCGGCTGCATTACGCTGAGCAAAGTGCTGCTCAATAGCGCTGGGGCATCCTTCACGGGAACGGCTCCCGCCTTCCAATTCGCCGCGCGGCGCGTGGGTACGAGCCAATGGATCTCTCCGTCCGGTACCGGTCCATGGACCTTTTCCAATCTTCCTCCCGCTGATTACGACTTCTCCGAGTCAACCGTCACGGGCTGGGTGCAGTGGGTCGTCTCGCCCAGCAACAGTCGTGTCAAAGTAAAATCCGGATCAGCCTGCGCGAAAGCGAAGTTCACGAATAAGCAGGAGCCGCCCCCTCCAGCAAGTTCGTCTGCAGCCGCCAGCTCCTCTGCTGCCGCATCGTCCACGACCGCCGCATCGTCATCGGCGCAGGCGTCCGTTGCGTCGTCGTCGACAATGCCCGCCTCCTCGTCTAGCGCTCCCCAGCCCGAGTTCCTCCTGTCGGTGACGGACAGCAGGAAGAAAACCGCTCCCGGTCAGGAGCTGACGGTGACCATCACCGTGGTGAATACAGGAGGCGCGACCGCGCAGAATGTCACAATCACGGATTTCCTTCCAGCAGAGCTCGATTACAAGCCGAATTCCGCGGATTCCGGCGGAATCTACCAACCCGGCATTCCCGGCGCGGACAAGGTCGTCTTCACTATCGCAACCTTGCAACCGCAGAGTATTGCGCCGAATGCATTTTCCACCGTCACCTTCAAGGCGCTCGTGCGGCCAAAGGTCCAGCCGGGCACCGTCATCACGAACAAAGCCGAGGCCGGCATCAATCCGCAGAACAAAGTGGAAGCCGAGGATACCACGCTCGTCGAGAGTGTCAGCCAGACTGCGTGCGTGCGGATCACTACCCGCACGGCGAACGGAGGTTTGTCCTTGCTGCCGTTCGTGTACCTGGCGGATAAAGATCTGGAGACGTACACCGTGAACAAATCCGGCTATGCCGTTCTCTACACGAGTCCCGGAAATCACACAGTCAATTACTTGTTGTATCTAGTTCCTCCCGGATGGAAGCTGCTCTACGTCAAACCCAAGCCATCGCCGTTGGTGACATTGCCAACGGTCACAGACAACAGCGGCGAGTGCGTCCCGATGGAATTCACGTTCGCGCAACCCGCCACTCCCGTGACGTCTTCCTGCGGAGACAAATTCTGCGCGGTTGGTGCGGGGGAAACCTGCGACACGTGCCCGGAAGATTGCGGCACGTGCCCGCAAACGGAGTCCTGCACATGCGACGAGGACCCCGCCTGCCCCATCGACAAAGACTCCTGCGACGACGCGTGTCCGAGCGATGACGCATGCAGAGACGCCTGCGCGGAAGCGGGATACTACGACGATATGTGCGAGGAGGAAGACTCGTCTTCCTCTGCGTCCGACTCATCGGATTCCTCTCAGGATGCTTCATCATCCGCCGCAGGCAGCTGCGGCAACGGCATCTGTCAGCTGCTGCTCGGCGAGAACTGCCTGTCGTGCCCTGCCGACTGCGGTCCGTGCACGCCAAATCAATCGTCATCGGTACCCGCCTCCTCGTCCGCGCAGTCTTCGTCCGGTCAATCGTCGTCCTGTCCGGAGACTATGTGTGACGAGTGGTTTGTCGATGACGTTTGCATCCACTGGACTCCCACCAACGGCAAATGCCCCGAGGAGTCGTCCTCCTCGGCAAACCCCAATCCGTGCAGTTGCAAACAGCCTCTCTGTCCGTTCAAGAATTCTGTCTGCACGGGCTCCTGCAAGACCGGGTCCACGGCGTGCGCGTTTACGTGCCAGGCGCAGTACGGCAATTCGATGTGCAAGGGGAGCAGCGCGTCATCACAATCGTCTGCTTCATCACAGGAGTATTCGTCTTCCACTCCGCCCGTCTACACCACCGGCTGCATCGAAGTCCGCAAAGTCGCTCTCAATAGTGCGGGAAAGAAGATCGAGAACGGCATTCCCCAGTTCACCTTCCGGGCCACGAACCTCGCTCTCGGAACCACCATCACCGCCCAGCCCTGTAACGACGCATTCGATCCGGACACGCAGTCCAGGATAAAGCTCAAGTGCGGCAAAAATCCTTTCGCGGCCAAGACCGAAATAAAAAATAACGAAGGGATCACCGAGATCATCACCCAGACGCAGCCCCCCGGAACGGTGACACTAATACTCCATGAACTGGATCATGCGAAGCGACAGTCTCATTACCCCCGGTTGCACAACTTCTACGGAGAAGTGAACGGCAATCCGTACGCGTACGTTCCGATATGCTGCGACTTGGAAGGATCGGCGAACCTCGAGCACTGTACACAGCTGTTCAACGACCGCATCCTCTCGAGTTCCACGGTACTCTCCGACGGAACGAAGATGAGTATCTCCGCGTGCAAGGCAGTCTTCACCGATTACGCCTGCGGGGAACGCAGTACCTTGTATAAACCGGTGTGCCCGTGGGCCTTCACTTACCAGAACCAGCAGTCGTTCAGTCAAACCTACAAGCAGCTCATCGAGATTCTGTATATCATCAAAAACTGGACAGATGCCAACTATGGCAATACTCCCGCGGCGGCCAAGTACTGCACGGACGTCGTCGATCCCAATACCGAGCGGCCGCTCGAAGACGCTGACCCGCGCATCATCGCGAGGATCAAGGAGATCGAAGCCGGCACCTGCGGCGAGAAGAACCAGATCTTCAAAAATCTCCCAGCGGGACAGTACTCGGTCACGGAAACCCCGATCCCCGCAGGCTGGCAGCACCAGTCGGTCACGGTGGAACCCAAGATTGCCGGTACAGCGCAGGGCCAATCGGCCATCGTCACGGTGGGTGCATCACAGGAATGCAGCGTTGTCACCTTTACCAACCGGCAGCTCCCGGCATCCAGCGCGTCATCGAAGACCGCCTCCTCCGCCGCGCCCGGCTACTACTGGTGCGACCGCCGCGCCTTCCCGGGCGTTATATCGACGTGCGTTCCGCGTAACAAGAAAGACCCCAATCAGCATCCGGATCTCGGCAGCGCCGTATTCATGTCACAAGCCGCTTGTGACCAGATTTGCGTGGAGAAGAATGTCGGCCTGTGTTGTCGCCCACCTGCCATCGATATTCCTCTTAAACATCAGGAATTGTGTCCGCCCATGCCGATCGAGGAATGTTTGGGGCAGGGGACACCTATTCCTTTCAGTGACGCGCCCGTTGATCTTCTCACATGCTCCGCATGGGCGGTAAGCGGGGCGTGCGATCCCCAGTAGCTCTTGCCCCCGGCCTCCCCCCCTCGCTACACTTTCCTCCATGATCACCCGTACTGGAGTCTTCGCTGCTCTTGCGTTCCTCATTCTGTTTTGCGCATCGGCGCTCGTCGGGTATTCCATCCACAAGACCCGGGCAGTGCAGCAGCAGTTCGAGCAACCGGGATGGTGCTGCATGATCAAAGAAAACACGTGCGTCGTGCAGAAAGATCTTGAAAGTTGCAGGGCAGCGGGCGGCGCCTCATACGATTGGGATCGTGCCTCCTGTGAATCTGCGTGCGAACCCCGCGTTCGGCGGGTACTTCCTCCCGGTGGACAACCACCCGCGCCCACTCCGTGATTTCCCGTCTCCCGAATGCTCCCTCTCCGCGCTCCGTGCCTTCAATGTCTGCTCTTCGTGAGCGGTCTGGTGGTGGCGATTGCGGGAGTGGCAATGATGCAGAGTCCGGTGCATGCACAGGGAGTGAACAGCGGACAAACGGATCCCGGGCCGAGCGGATTTTGCTGTTACGACGGATATTCGGAAAATACGGACCCGCGCGGACAATGTGAAGGAGGGTGGACCGAGGCGGCATGCAAAGGCACGGATACCACGGGCGCGGGCGGGAAGCTGTTTAATACTTTTAAGCAGCATTGCGATTTTCTGTGCGGCGCACAGTACAGGGGATTCTACTGTAACCCGGAGGCTTTTACCGAAACCGACATCACCACCGGTGCACAGCAGAGTTACCCTGCGTATACCTGCGGCAATACCGTGGTGAAGCGCCGCACGGTTGAAGATGGAGACGGGAACTGGCAGTACTTTGATCCTCCCACGATCGGATACGGGTACAAGGTGAAGTCCGATTGCGATGCTATCTGCATGCCGCTGATAGATGTGAAAACTGATGTTGCCTGCGCGTGTGCCGTGGGCGCGAACGGTACGCCTCTCAACAGGTGTTCCGTGACCGTGAAGAATATGGAGTCGAGTAGCGGAGGCAGGGACGCCCGTCTCATGAGCATCCGGGTGAGCGTCGACACGTATCCGTACATGCAATGGGACATGGAGGATGGAAAAGTGTATGACCCGCAGCACGTCGAAGTCCCCGGAGCCGGCACATTTACGGCGAGAGAAATCCCCGGCAATTTCGTAGAGTGGGAATTCGTTCCGGACGGAGGGAGCCAGGCAGCGATCACCATTCCTCCGCAAGGCACGTTCGAGACGAAGGTCACGATGGACGCGTATGACGTTCCTGCTCCCGACCCTGCGGATCCCGATGCGGTTCCGTGGATCGGTGTCGTCTACGCAGAGGCTCGCGTGGTAGGCGATAATGATTCGGATTCGACAAACAATCTGGGCGAGGGTGCCCTGTGGCCGTCCGACTTGTGCAAAGAGAAGACCGTGGAATCGGAATGCGAACCCGAAAAGCAGCTGGTGTGGCATACCTACTCTATTGCTATTCCCCGTCCGCCCCAGGGAGTTACCCCGTCGCAAGTCCAGATTACGGATCAGCTGAGTCCGTGTTTATCGTTGCGTGAGACAGGGGCTAACAGCATAGAAGACGGTAACTGGTGGAGTGCGACGCCGTATCAGGGGGCAGGTTGTACCTACAGTCCTCCACCATCGACAACTGGTGGTGGTGGGGGAACCAACACCATCACCTGTTACCTGCCTTGGGATGTAAGCGATCCTCTCACTCTTGTGAAGTTCTACACGATTGTGAAACCTAGTGGGAGTAGTACTAGTACATGTCAACCCGGACAGACGGTCACAAACACCGCCACCATTCAGTTCTTGGGGAGCGGCAACATGCCGCCTGCACAACAAACCAATCCGACGTCAGTTCCCATCGAATCCTGCGGCAGCTGCGATATCTGCAAGCAATGCAAGACACCGAATCTCAGAAATTGCGGTCAGGACAGCGTCGAACCGGGAAAGACAACATGCGAAAGCGGTGCCTACCAGAAGTTTTGCAAGTGGATCGACTATCAAGTTCCGGAGACGAATGCGGATGGAAGCACCCAATACGGCCGGTGCGCGCCGGATCACAACAAGTACGACGATGATGCGGGTGTCAAAAGGTACCGCTGCGATTACAGCTTCTCTGGCTGTAAGCCGCCCACCACCATCCTCCCCGATGGCACTGTCATTCCTGATTGGAAGGACTATTCGGGGCCCGAGTATGCGGGTTATGATGTGGAGCCGTGGAGGTTCGTCCATGGCAACCAGTTCAGCGGCTATGACCGGGACGATGAATTCAATGAAGCGCTGGCGTGTTGGGACAACAGGAATTTCAACGGCAGTGTCACAGACCCGGGCGCGCTCTCCTGGTGTCTCGGCGTCAACTACTGGGAGAAAGCGGTGGATTTTTACGGCTATGACCCCGTTCCTGCAGTCAACACTCTCGTGGAAACTCTCCGCAGCAATTGCGAAACGACAACCACCTCTACCACCAGTTCAGCCAGCAGTGCTTCATCATCGTCATCATCCAGTGCAGCTGTCCAGGACCTCTGGTGCGATCGCAGGCTTCCCACTGTGCCCGCGAACACTACCGGATTGATGACGCCGCTCATCCCGGTCGCACACGCGCAGGCGGGACAAATTCTCTGCAGACTCCGCGGCACCGTGGACGATATCACTTTGGGAACGATCTTGTTCGTTCCGCCCTTCTACGATGAAGTTGACGGTGACATCGTCGGCGATCCGGCAACCGGCATCCCCTGTGGCCCGTACTGTCCCGATTTGGGCAATATCGGCAGATGCTGCCGCCCGCCCGCCCCTGGCATTGCTCCGGAAAACCAGGATCTATGCCCGTATCCGATGACGATCGAAGACTGCGAAGAGCCAGGAGACGCGACAGACGGGACAGGTTGGAGGGGAATTATTGTGCCGTTCAATAACACCGCCAGCGATCTCGACTGCAATACCTGGTCCGTTGCCCACGCCTGCGACGGATCGCAACAAGCTGCCGGCAATAATGCGAATCAGTTGTTCGCGGAGTAAAGAGGGGACCGACCCACCTTCGTCCACCTAGGCGGACTTCCCCCTTCGCTCCCGAAGCTTCGGGGGACAAGTCGGTGGGCAGGGGAAACTGAGGACAACCCCTCCCCCCGTAGGACACCTTTTGTCCGACTACTTCGCCACGCTGAGTGGGATGTTCGGACTGTTGGGATTGATGATCACCGACCGTTTCGCAGGGCTCACGATGATGTCCATGTCCTCCATTGGCACTGCTCCAAGAAGTACTTCGTCGCCCAGAACGACAGCTCCCGTAAAGCAGCTGCGGCCAGCGTAGGAAACCTCGACCGGGCCAACGTACGCACACAGGATCTTCTTGCCATCGGCAGTCACGACTTCCCGCTTCTGCAATTCTTCGAGTTTGAGCTGCAGGGCGACGTGACTCGGAACACACAAATGCAGCGCCCCCGTATCAGCAAGAGATTGGACCGTGATCGGCAGCAGGTCCGGCAGTTTGGGATTGCTCAATTGGAGTGTGGCATACGCGAGACCCATGTCGACACAGTACACCTCGGTACGGCAAGACGCCATTTGTGAAGCGTAAATCAGGGCTAATAATGTCACAAATCCGGTTCCACATCCCTAGGGAACGTCTCGTCCTCAGTTTCCCCTGCCCGCCGTAGCCTTGCTTGCCGGCCGAAGCAGCTGTGAAGGCTGGGCGAAGGCGGGTCTTTTCCTCAATTTCCTCAGTTCCCTCCTGCCCCGTTCTCCCCTTGCCCTTCCTCTCTTTCCCTCGCTACACTTGCACCCATGAGTCGCGCGACGTTTGCACTCCTCGTTGTTCTGGTCCTTGCTCTCGGTTTTGCTGTGGGATGGTGGTACGCAGGAAGAGTGGCGCCTCCTGCACTCAGCCCTGTCCGGTTCAGCCAGAGGAGTTCGGGTGAGCCGCCGGTGGAGCAGAAACCCAGGAAGCCCAAGGTGACCGCGGGATTCTGCTGCATCACCCCGGGCCAGGCATGCGAGCAGGTGCAAAATGCGTCCACGTGCTTCCAGCGGAGCGGCAAGGGGTTCCAGAGCCGCCAGGCCAGCTGCGATCACTTCTGTGTGACGATCGGTTCCATCAAGCAGTAATGCATGTTCCCCGGCTCTCCCGTCGCAGGCTGACGCTCGCCGGGTTGCTCCTTGCGGTTGGGACGGCATCGGCGTTTTCTCTGCTCTATTCGACGGGCCGCTTGACTGCAGCGGCATGGGAAGTTTGCACGGCAAAAGTAGGGGTAGCAGATATGGAAGACATTCACACGTGGGCATATCGCCCCTTCGGCGACGATCTTGTCATCAGGCTCAGCGGCTGGTGCGGCTCTCCATTAACCGCGCGAACCCAGACACAAACGATCAGTGTTGCGGATGGCCAGACGAGGACGTTTGCAAACCCCTATGCGATACGCGTACGGGTATCAGCCGACGGCAAAACGATCACACTGTTCCCTGCCGCCGAGGGAGGCGTGAATGTCCGGCCAACGGACATATCTCTTACGCTGACGAGATGGTTGGGAACTTCTTTTGAAGCGCTGATCCTCTATCGTCCTACGCAGGCAGCCGATTGCCGGCTCATGAGAGGGGAAACGGTTCTTGCACAAGGCAATAATACCTTCACGCAGGGGGAAACCTTCCACATCAGTGGTTTGTGTGAGGCCATCGGTCCGTGTTTTGCGCAGGCAGCCAACGGTATTCGGTGTCGGAGAGGGCCTGCCACTGTTCTCGGTGGCAGGAGAACAGTCACCCTCCAAGGAATTCCTGCAGCCAACGCGCCGAGCGTGATTGTCTCTCTTCCTCCATATCCGGACTATCCCGCAGCAACAAAAACCTACACATTCACGCCCGCGCCTCCCGCAGGCGCAGGCGCTGGTGGTGATGGTGCAGGTGGTGCCGCGGGCGGTGGCGCAGGCAACGCAGGAGGCGGTCCCGGGGCTGGCAATCCCAACCCCGCAGCACCTCGTGTTCCGTGTGATTGGACAGGGTATTGGAATGGACTCCTTTCCACGCCACTGAATATCAGAGCGCCGCTTCCCGGCGACGGTGGCGCTGTGACGTATTTCCCCGACAGCGCTGCCAATGAAAGTGCCAGGATTACGATGCAACGGGGATGTTGGAAAGTGGGAATTGGCGCGGCTGGTGCTGAAACATGGCTGGGTGACGCTGCCGGAAATATCCTAGAGGGTGACGGTTTCCGACTCATCCGTAGAGACAACGTGGCAAACCCTAGCCCGCCTCCTGTAGCAGTCAAAACATTCGCCATTGAAGTGCGAAGCGGCGCGACTCCTGGACCTCGTACGATCAGATCACAGAACAACTCCGGCCTCGTCCAAAACGCGACATTTACCATCCAACCCGGCAGTCGGGGTTTCTGCTGCCGGAATCCTGGGGTGCCCGGTGGGGAAGCGTGTGCTGCCGATGTAACTGCTGACGTCTGTCAGGCGCCACAAGGGGACCGGCCGTTCTATGGTCCGGGAGATCGTTTGCCAGCCGGTGTAAGCACTCCGGAAGAAGCGTGCAACAGCGCATGCGGAGTGTTGGTGCAATGTTGCACTCCCGCCGATGGAGTAGGGGCAGTTGGAGCAGTTGCACAACGGACGGCACAAGCATGCCGGGCGCCACCCAATAATGGCAGGGTTGGCAGGGTCGTCGCAGCGGGGGTGAACGCCGAGGCTCTGGCGCAAGCCAACTGCAACCCCAATAACCTTCAGCGATACTACTGCGATCCTACTGTAGAAACCGAATTTTGGGACGACGATGCTGAAGAATGGTTTGATTATAAGGGTTTATGCCGGCGCATTGATCCCGATCCGAATGTCATTCCCTTCTACCAGCCGGCTCCTAATGGCCCCAAGTACCGCCCACCCGTCTTACAGGAATACGATTCGTTCGCGACAAACTTCGACAATTGCAGCAGATCCTGCGGAACGTTCTACTGTGTCTACGATACTGTTGGTGCGAATGTACAGCGTCGCTGCACAAATCAGTTAATGCCCATTGCGGCTCTTGATGCGGCCCCTCTTCTCGTGAGCTGTCCGATCGATGCACAAAATAATCCGCTCCGGCAGGACATCGGGGGACAGAGGTATCTTTTCCCCCCGTTTTGTCCGGCAGCCAACATCGATGCGGAGTTCAATGCGGCGAACGTGGATGAAAAGAAGCGTAAGCTTCGGTACACCCGATTCATCGCCGGCCCCAACCGTCTCGGATTCAATACGGAAGCGGCTTGTCAGGTAGCCTGTACGCCGTGCGTTGTCGGTGTAGGCAACTGCTTTGTTGCTCCCGCTGTCGGCGGAAACAATGCCCAGCCTCCGCCGCCTCCTAATCCCAATCAGAACGCAGTACAGGGCGGCGCGAACCTCGGTCAAGGTGTCGGTGGCGGCGGACAGCAACGTCCGGGCGGCGGAGGATCGGGATCCGGCGGCGGCGGTTCTGGTCCCGGCGGCGGCGGGAGCACCGGCGGCAATACCACCGGCGGCAATACGACGGGCGGAAACACGACCGGCACCAATGGCGGCGGTACCAGCACGCAGGGAGGCAGTAGCACCCGCTCAAGCGTGGCCAGCTCGCGGTCCAGTGTGCGCTCAAGCAGTTCGTCCAGAGCGAGCAGTGTGAAGCCGGTCGGCTGCATTCTCGTTACCAAGGAGGCGCTCGATCCGGGCGGCGGGCAAATCACACCGGTGCCGGATTTCTCCTTCTCCCTGGATGGAAAAAATGTAGGCGCCAACGACAGCGTGGGAAGTCTTCTCTTAACCGACGTTGCCGTGGGCAGTCGCACGGTTCGCGAAGTCGTGCCCCCGGGCTGGAAACAGGTGCGCGTTATCCCGGCGGGCGGCACCGTGCAGGTGCAGCAAATTGCTGCGAGTTCTGTTGCGGTAGTGTCCTCCTCCCGCTCGCTTGGCTCAGTGTCATCGACTCGCCCGCTGCCTGGGAATCTCTTGGGTCTTCAGCCCTCCGCGCTCACTGCGCAGGCTGGAGGATGCAACAGTAACGGGATCTGCGAGAGTGGCCGCAGTGAAACATGGGAGAACTGCCGCACCGACTGCGGATGCGGCGGCAGCCTGGCAGCATGTCCCCAGGGCTGTGAACCGGGGGAGGTCAATCGGGATGGAGACAGCGGATCGGCATGCGTGATGAGCACAGGTGCGGCACTGCCCAGCAGCGCCGCACGCAGTTCGTCTGCCGGTCGGTCAAGCAGCCGCTCGTTCAGCAGCATTCCCAATCCCGCGCGCTGCGTAACGGTGCACTTCGTGAATCAGCAGGTGGGAAGCAGTTCCTCGCGCGAGAGCAGTGCCGCGCGTCCAAGCAGTTCTTCCCGCGATAGCAGTTCCTCCCGCTCTGTCAGCTCCGCGGGCGTCTGCCCTGCTGGCGATTCGTGCAACGTGAAATTCACCGATAATCAATGCACCATGTTCCCGCTCCTCTGCGGTCCGGGATTCGCTCCCAAGTGCAGCGGCAGTTGTCGCGATGGTATCTGCTCCGGCCAGTGCTGTTCCTGTGCTCCGGCCAGTTCCTCGTCGTCGGCTGCGCCGCCCAGCAGCTCTTCCAAGGCCAGCTCCTCCGCACCATCATTTGAGGAATGCAAACCGATGCTGATCTGTCCCGTGGAAGGCGAAGGCCAGTGCCAGAGCATCCCGCAAATTTGTACGGCCAAACTGGCCGGTGATACGTGTTCCACCATCATCCCGAACTGTCCTGCAGGACAGAAATCGCAGTGTTCCGGCACCTGCGGCCTCAAAGGTTCCTGCGGCGGGCAGTGCTGTATCTGCGTGCCGGGGAGCAGTAGCTCATCGGCCAGGTCGGCGGTCAGTAGTACGCCGCCGGTCTTCGAGGAATGCAAACCGATGCTGATCTGTCCCGTGGAAGGCGAAGGCCAGT
Organism: uncultured Candidatus Peribacteria bacterium; assembly: GCA_964449445.1. GTDB lineage: Bacteria > Patescibacteriota > Gracilibacteria > Peribacterales > Peribacteraceae > JABFSS01. The sequence continues at coordinate 109,806 of CAYUZT010000004.1, forward strand.
GCCAGAGCATCCCGCAAATTTGTACGGCCAAACTGGCCGGTGATACGTGTTCCACCATCATCCCGAACTGTCCTGCAGGACAGAAATCGCAGTGTTCCGGCACCTGCGGCCTCAAAGGTTCCTGCGGCGGGCAGTGCTGTATCTGCGTGCCGGGGAGCAGTAGCTCATCGGCAAAATCATCATCCGCCCCGCCGTCATTCGGTTGCATCGACGTGATCAAGGAGGTCTTCAGCGCCGACGAGAAGCCCATCCTGCAAGTCCCGCAGTTCACCTTTAAACTCGACGGAAAATCCGGCGTGCAGAATATCGGCAACAGACTCCGCTTTCCGAACGTCTCGCTCGGCATCCACACGATCACCGAAGATCCCAAGTCCGGCTGGACGCCGGTGAGCGTCCAACCCATTTCCGGCATCGTGAACGTTACCGTGGATAGCGATGAAATCTGCGCGACGGTCACCTTCCAGAACAGGGAACTTCCGGGAAGCTCCAGTTCCGTGCGCCAGAGCAGTGGCGCGAGCTCCGCAAAATCCAGTTCCTCCGCCCCGGCTTTCGGGTGCGTCGACGTCGTCAAGGAAGTATTCGATCCCGAGGACAAACCGGTCGCGCCGGTGCCGCAGTTTACCTTTAAGCTCGATTCCAAAACCGGTGTGCAGAATATCGGCAGCACGCTCAGGTTCCCCACTGTTCCTCTCGGCATCCACACGATTACGGAAGATTCCAAAGCCGGGTGGATTCCCGTGAGCGTCGAACCCGTGTCGGGCATCGTGAACGTCCTCGTGGACAGCGATACCATTTGCGCCAAAGCCACCTTCCAGAACAAGCAGGTGGCGGGCAGCTCCAGTTCCAGGTCGTCGGTCAGTTCTACCCGCTCCTCGTCGTCGACTCCCAAATTCGGCTGCATCGACGTTATGAAGGAGGCGTTCGATCCCGACGACAAACCCGTCACCCCCGTGCCGCAGTTCACCTTTAAGCTCGATTCCAAAACCGGCGTCCAGAATATCGGCAGCACGCTTCGGTTCCCCACTGTTCCATTCGGTATTCACACCGTCACCGAAGATCCCAAATCCGGCTGGATCCCGCTCAGCGTCGCGCCGGTCTCGGGCATCGTGCATGTCTCTGTGGAGAGCGATGAAATTTGCGCCAAAGTCACTTTCCAGAACAGGCAGCTGCCGGGAAGTTCCAGTTCCGTGCGCATCAGCAGCGGCGCAAGCTCGGCGAAATCCAGCAGCTCGACTCCGCCGCTCGGATGCATCGACGTGATCAAGGAGGTCTTCGATCCGGAGGATCAACCGATCTCGCAGGTTCCCCAGTTCACCTTCAAGCTCGATTCCAAAACCGGTGTGCAGAATATCGGCAAGACGCTCCGGTTCCCCACTGTCCCTCTCGGTATCCACACGATCACCGAAGATCCCAAGTCCGGCTGGATTCCCCTGAACGTCGAACCGGTCTCGGGCATCGTCGAGGTGACCCAGGATAGCAATACCATCTGCGCCAAGGTCACCTTCCAGAACAAGCAAGTGGCGGGAAGCTCCAGTTCCCGGTCACAGGGCGTCTCGAGCAGATCCCCGAGCAGTTCCTCGCGCCAAAGCAGCAGTTCTTCTTCCTCCTTTAAGAATTGTCCTGTCGGAACTCAGTGCACCATCCGTCTCCAGGGAGACCTCTGCCAGAACATCATCATCGAGTGTCAGGTGGGGCAGACAATAAAGTGTCAAAACACCTGCGGCGTGCTGGGCTGCAGTGGCCAGTGTTGCGAATGTGTAAACGCCAGCAGTTCCTCCAGGCAATCGAGCAGCGTTCCGCCCGCAAGCTCCTCGCGCCCCGGCAGCAGCAGCCGTTCGGCTTCCAGTGTGCCGCTCTGTATAGAGTTCCCCGAACTCTGCGCGTCCAGTTCCCGTATCAGCTCTGCCCCCCGTCCCAGCAGCTCTTCGCGTCAGAGCAGTTCCATTCCGTTCCAGCAGTGTCCCGCGGGCAACCTCTGCTCGCTGCGCTTAAGTGGCGATCTCTGTGAACAGGTGAACATCGCCTGCAACGCCGATCAGACCATCAGCTGTACTAACACCTGCGGTGTTGCCGGCTGCAGCGGCCAGTGCTGCCGGTGCGTGCCGAGGAGCAGTTCTTCCCGCGAGAGCAGTTCTCCGCGGCCAAGCAGTTCTTCCCGCCAGAGCAGTTCCATTCCGTTCCAACAGTGTCCTGCAGGCAACCTCTGCTCGCTCCGGCTGCAAGGCGACGCTTGCGAGCAAGTGAATATCGCCTGTCCCGTCGGCCAGACGATCACCTGTACCAATACGTGCGGTGTCCCCGGCTGCAGCGGCCAGTGCTGCCAGTGCAAGCCCGTGCAGAGCAGTTCCGCCGCGCGCAGCAGCAGTTCGTTGAGCCCCTTCTGCATCCAGTTCCCCGAGCAGTGCCGTAGTTCCTCCGCGGGCAGAAGTTCGTCTGTCCCCGTCGTGCAGTGTCCTGCGGGCAATCTCTGCTCACTTACACTCCAGGGCAATATCTGCCAGCAGGTGAATATCGCATGTGCCGCAAATCAGACCATCAGCTGCAGCAATACGTGCGGTGTTGCCGGCTGCAGCGGCCAGTGTTGCCAATGCGTGCCCCGCAGCAGCTCGTCACGACCGGCCAGTTCCTCCAGCGCCGCGCGCAGCAGCAGTTCGATTCCGTTCACGGCGTGTCCGGTCGGCAACCTCTGTTCGCTCCGACTGCAAGGCGACGCCTGTGAGCAGGTGAATATCGCGTGTCCCGCGGGACAATCGATCAGTTGCTCAAATACCTGCGGCGTCGCAGGCTGCAGTGGCCAGTGCTGCCAGTGTGTTCCGGGTAGCAGCAGTTCCCGTCCGGCATCCAGTATCTCCAGCGTCAGCTCCCGCAGTTCCACCAGCGTTCCGCCCATCTGTATCCAGTTCCCCGAGCGCTGTCGTTCCTCCTCCAGTGCCCGCAGTTTCTCCTCGGGGCTCATAGAATCGTGTCCCGCCAATGCCATTTGCACCCGGGTGAACGATGCGGGAGCCAACATCTGCAAGCGCGTGTTCCTGGAATGTCCCGTGGATACGACGGTCGAATGTTCCGAGGCATGCGGCACAGTCGCCTGCAGCGGTCAGTGCTGCACGTGTGTTTCCAAGAGTACGTCTTCCCGATCGTTCTCCAGTGGCGAGTCCCGGTCCGGTGCTGGTTCCAGTAGCACGGTCAGTCCGTTCTGCATCCAGTTCCCCGAGCGCTGCTCATCGTTTGTTCCGCCATCGTCGCCCGAGCAGCAGCAGCAGTGCTCGCCCGGTGATCTCTGTTCCCAGATGATGGTCGGCGACAGTTGCCGGGAAGTCACCGTGCGCTGTCCCGCTGGTCTAGAACTGACATGCGGCAATGCGTGCGGCACAGCCGGATGCGTTGGCGGGTGCTGCCGCTGCGCGCTGCCGGATAGAAGTGTTATTCACGGCAATGCCATCATTGAGGGCTCTGAACTCTGCGATGACGGAAACCGCAATGACGTCGATGGCTGTACCAATGCGGGCCTCCTGGGCGAGAGCGAGCGGTGCGGCAGTCCCGTCCAGTGCGGCAGCGGTCTCTGCAGCGGAGAAGTCTGCATCCCGTGCAATACGAGCAATGAGTGCGGAGCGGAAAACGTCTGCTTCGCCCGCCGCTGCATCCCGCCGCCGGTCATAGGGAACGGCGTCCGCGAGCCGGGAGAGGCGTGCGACGACGGGAACACCCAGGATGGCGATGGTTGCGGAAGCAGTGGTCTGCTGGAAATCGAGCAGCAGTGCCTGAATGACGATGAGTGTGTCAGTCACCTCTGTATCAACAATGTCTGCCACTCGTGCACGCAAAACGACCAATGCACCAGTCGCCAGTGCGTCAATGGCGCGTGCGTTTCCCTCTGCGGCAACGGCGCTCTCGATGCCGGCGAAGAATGCGATCAGGGAGCAAGCAACAGCGACGTCATCGCCGACCGGTGTCGCACAGGGTGCCGAAACGCCCGCTGCGGCGACGGCATTGCCGATCAAAACGAGCAGTGCGACGACGGGAATGTCGTGAGCAGCGACGGTTGCGATCGCCTCTGCCGCATCGAAGTCCGGGAAGTTGTGCTGGATCTCCCCTGGAGCACACTGACGGCGGGCAACGCGGGCGAGATTGGTGCTGCCGGGGACATCGCCCGTGCCCACGCTCCGGCAGGGGAAACCGGCCCGGGCGCTATCGCGGTGATGGCGGGAGGCGCAGCCGCAGGCTGGGCGTGGATGAGAAGGAGACGAAAGTCATAGCCTCCCCGCCTTATCCTTTACGAGGATCGATCTCTCTTCCACTCTCCCCGTCACGATGTCCACGCTCTTCCAGAGGACGAGTAGCGGAGCGTCCGAGATATTATGAATAAGGAGGTCTTTGTCCTCGGCAGTGATCGCGTCGATCACGCGCAGGGAGAGAGTGACCGTGGGAGGGATATACCAGCGCGTGTATCCGGCATTCGGAGGATCCGCTTTCACCGCGTCGAGGGACGCTCCCCGGACTTCCCGGCGTTCCCAGGAGGAGGGGACGGTAACGGAAGCGGTCTCGGGTCCCTCCGTGGACAGCTCGATAATGCCCTCCTGCTTGCCGGTGCTCCTCTGCATGCTGAGCGTGAGCGGCCCGGTGTGCTCCACGGCCATTTCCTCTGGTAATGGACGACTGAGCTGCGATGGCAGCCGGTCTCCCCGGGTCGTCAGGAGCAAAAGCCCCGTGAGCGCGATGGCTGAAAGGGGAATGATAATGGAAAAGGAACGCTCTTGACGGTTTTGCATGGTACTGATGCTATCGCAGAAAGAAACCAGGTGCCAGAGACCAAAAACCAAGGAGTCAGGAAATTCCAGGAGAAAAGGTGGCAAGAGAACTTGGCATTTTTCCTTTTAATCTAGACCTCCTTGGCTTCTGGCTTTTGGTCTCTGGTATGTATCTCTGATTATTTTCTCGGAAAAGATTCTCTTTTCCCATGACTCGTGGTACAATAGCTCTGATGGAGATGGACCCCCACACCTTCCAGCAAATTATTCGCCGCATCGAGCAGCAAATGCGTTGTCCCCAGTGTGGCAAGCACGTGCCGGTCGAATTCCCGTCCGTCCGCATGGCGGCCGACGATTTCCTCCTGCTCCAGCTCAAGTGCGATACCTGCGATGCCTACATCGTCCTGCACGCTTCCCTCCAGGGAGCCCGCATGGTCAAGGCAACGCCGGCAGGCAGCTCGCTCATCAACGCGTCGTCCAGCTTGCAGCTCAATAAGGAAGAACTTGAACAGCTGAGGTCGGGGCTTGAGAAGAGCGGAGGTTCGTTTGAGAAGTTGTTTCAGAAGATGCAGACGGGCACCACGTCCGGGCCGGCAGCGGATACGAGAATTGTGTAATGAAATGCCAAATGCCAAATGCCAAAAGCCAGGGAAGGCACGGACAATGGTTTTTTCGGGCTAGTGGACAAAAATGGGTGGTAAAGTGAACACTTTTCCCTTTGTGTAAGC
>CAYUZT010000005.1:0-102767 GCA_964449445.1 uncultured Candidatus Peribacteria bacterium
AGTTCCTACGCTCTCAATGAGCTGAATTTACCACCCATTTTTGTCCACTACGCCGATTTTCCTTTTCGATTTCGGTACATCAGGCGTCACCAACTGTTGTATCGCTTCGAAGATTGTTCGGAACTGTTCATCATACTTCTGTTCCATCTCTTCAAGTTTCCGCGCAAGATCTTTATGAGTCGCCAACCATTGTCTCAGCTGCACGAATGCACGCATGATCATGATGTTCACTTGAATCGCACGATCACTATGGAGAACAGAGGAAAGCATAGCGACTCCCTGCTCGGTGAAAGCATAGGTGCTGTATTTGGAATGTTCTCCTCGCTTTAAGGTCACAAATTGTGACCTTAAAGAATGGCTCCTTTCATCCTTTTTGAGCTTAAAAACGAAGTCTTTGGGAAAACGGGCTCTGTTGCGTCGTACTGCCTGATTCAGGGATTTTACAGTCACCCCATACAGCTCAGCGAGGTCTCGATCGAGCATGACTTTCTGTCCCCGAATGAGGAAAATCTTCTGACCGATTCTCTCTATAGGAATCAGCGACATAGATGCAATAGGAATCGAGCGTGAAATCATGCAAATAGTCTGACCCACGCTTTTTTCACACAATAGCCTTCAGAAAAACATTCTTTTTGTTATCGGTGAATTTTGTCTTCTGTAAGCCATATTTTACGTTCCATACCCCTATGGAACGTCCCCCCATCTGCTACCATGCGCCGGTGCTGGAATCTCTCCTCCCCTTTCTTCGCGATCCCGTCGATCGGCGTCCGCTGCGCATGGACGGGGATTCTGTCGTTTCGGAGTCCGGTATCCGCTATCCGGTCATCGACGGCATTCCGCGCCTGCTGACACCGACAAAAACTGTGGAGGAAGAAAAAATCCGCCAGAAAATGCAGGCGTTCTACGAACAGTTCACGTTTCCCGGCTACGACGGCATCGATAGTCCGGGGGTACTGATGGATAAAGCGAAGCACAGTAACTTTGGTGTGTGGTTGGACCGCGCGATTGCGCCGCGGGCAACGGTGCTGGAGGTTGGCTGCGGGACCGGACAGATGACGAACTTCCTCGGGCTCTGCACATCACGCACCATGATCGGTGTGGATCAAAGTGTTGCGTCACTCACGCTCGGAAATACATTCAAAACCCGTTTCGGTTTGAACAATGTGCACTTCGCACAGGGCAACATCTTCGCGATGCCGATTGCGGAGAAGAGTGTGGACGTGCTCATCTGCTCGGGAGTGCTCCACCATACACCGGATCCCCGTGGTGGGTATGAAGCGCTGCTGAAACTAGTCAAGCCCGGCGGCATCATCTTGATCGGGCTCTATAACAGCTACGCGCGAATTCCCCTCGGCATGCGCAAGATGCTTTTTTCGGTAACCGGCGGCGCATTCCATTGGCTGGACGCGCATTTGCGGCGGCGCGATGTCGATTCATCCAAAAAGGACATCTGGTTTGCCGATCAATATCGCAATCCCCATGAAAGCTGGCACTCGGTGGACGAAGTACTTGGGTGGTTTGATGGAGCAGGTGTGAAATTTTTGAGCGGCGTCCCGGCGATTGCGAGTAGTCTTCCCGAGGAAGAACAGGGAATGCAGCTCTTTGCACCGCATCCGCGCGGGAGTGCCTTTGAACATATTTTCCGTCAGATCGGCTGGATGAAAACAATCAGCGGAGAAGGCGGGCTCTTTGTTATGATTGGCCAGGCACCATGAAGAAAACTCTCCACCCTTGGCAAGCGAACCTCCTGATGCTCGTGTGCACGATCGTCCTGTTTTTTGCTGTCATCGAGATCCTGCTTCGCTTGACCATCGACAACGGCATTCCGCGCACGCCGCCGATTTACCAGAAGAGTGAGGATCCCGAGCTCAGCTACGAGCTGAAACCGAGTCTCTCCGAGTACGCGTTTCGATCGACCATTGAGACAGACAGACGCGGACTGCGTTCATCGGAGATTCACCCGGGTAAGAAGACCGTCGCACTGCTGGGCGATTCGATCGCGTTTGGCTACGGACTGGAGAATGACCAGACGATCGGTGCACAGATGAATGTGCTGCTTCCAAACACCTACAACATCGTGACGGCTGCAGCGCCCGGCTACTCGCTTGGGCAGGAAGCAGCGTTGTACCGGACGAAAATCGCGCAGCTGCATCCGGGGACTCTTGTGTTGATCTTCCACTGGAATGATCTGACGCTGACACAACCAGACATCCTGGATGACGACGGCAACCTGCACCCACCGGACTGGGTTCCGGGAACGTCCCGCTGCTCTCCTATGGTGACAGGCATATTGAAAATGTTCCCGGGGCAATGCTGGCTCGATCTCCACAGCGCTTTCTACCGCACGGTGAAGAAAATCATCAGCGCGCGCACGGAGCAGGAAAACGCCCTGCAGCAGACGAGTGATCTGACACAAGATGCTTTTGACGATTACGTCACAGATGATCAGATACAAAAATACGGTAATGAACTTGCAAGCTTCTCCCGGTCTCTGCCTCGCGATCTTTCTCGCTTATTCGTGATCTGGCCCGAGAGACCTCTGCATTTTGCCGCAACCGCCGATCTCATGACACTCGCCAAACAGTCCGGCTTTGAAACGCTCAACTTGTACGAAGTATTTGGCAATCGCGGCGAAACACTGTCATGGGACACGGTCCATCCAAGCGCCAAAACCGCAGAGGAGGCGGCGGCGGTCATCGTCAGTGCGTTGCGAACGTGGGATTTGCTACCGAGATGACGGAGGATCTTCCACTAATCCGCCGAACGCGTTTTGTACGCGCAACATCCACATACGAATAATCGTCCACAGATAAGGCAGGCCTTTGCGCAGAAGATGATCGAAACTCGATCCTGTTTTCGATTCCCCCGCAATGCGCGGAACATTGACATAGGGAATTTCCACGAAAGAGTATTTGAGCAGGATCGACCGGAAAATAAGATCGATAAAGTACTCCCCGTAATCGCCGCGGAGACGGATGCGCTCGAGCACCTCGCGACGAATGGCAATGAATCCGCTCGTGTAATCGGTAAATGACGCAAAAAGCGCGTGACGTAAGAACCAATTGAGAAGGCGGCTCAGGAGAATCGCAGCGCGCGATTCCTCTCCGCCAAACCATTGCCTGCTCTCCTTGTACTTTCCTCCCGGAACAAAACGCGACCCCACGGCAATATCGTACCCCTGCTCGATTTTGGTGAGCAGCTGAGGAATCATGCCCGGTGGCATGGAAAAATCGCAATCAAGCCACACGATCGTATCGCCTTCCGCAAGATCAATGCCGCGCTGAATGCTTTTTGTCAGTCCTCGATCCGCCGTCCGGGTTTCCAGACGAAGACCGGGAATAGACCCTGTTGCAACGAGCGACGTAATGGCAGCCGATGTCCCATCCGGAGAATTATCATCAACAACAATAATTTCATGGGGCTGACTGATCACAGCATGAACCTCCTGCACAAGACGTGCGATATTTTCGACCTCATTGTAGGTCGGAAGAATAACGGAAATGAGCCGGAGATTACGCGGTTGCAATGTCATGAATGGAATCACACACATATTCAAGCTGCTCTTGGGTAAGTGCAAGACCCGAAGGAAGATATAAACCGCGCTCGGCAATGCTCTCAGAGACGGGGAAATGTTCACTGATACCATAGAGCTTCTGGATAATCGGCTGACGGGCAGATGATGGGAAGAAATCGCGGGTATCGACGCCTTTTTCCTTAAGCGCAGCGCGCAACTGATCGCGCGTAAGCGGGAAGCTCTCATCCACGAGCACCGAATACATCCAGTACACGTTCTCGGCGTAGTCTTTGGTGATCGGCAGTTGTAGTCCTTTGATATTCTTGAGTCGTTTGCCATACTCCGCCGTCATCCACCGCTTGTGAGTGAGAAATTCTTCGATTGATTCCATTTGGCCCAAACCGAGCGCCGCCTGGAGATTCGTGATCCGGTAGTTGTACCCGATTTCCTGATGCCAGAAGCGCTTCTCGGGACTGTGCGCAAGATCTTTGAGAGCGCGTGCCTTCTGTGCGATGTCGTCATCGTTCGTCACGAGCATGCCTCCTTCGCCCGTCGTGATGATTTTATTCGCGTAAAAGCTGAAGCAGCCGATGTCTCCCATCGATCCGCATTTCTTTCCCTTATAGAGTCCTCCATGCGCTTCCGCGGCATCTTCAACCACGAAGAGTTTGTGCTTCTTAGCAATCGCGAGGAGTGGATCCATATCCACGCTGTGACCGTAAATGTGCACGGGCATGATCGCCTTCATTTTCTTCGTGATTTTTTGTTCGATGAGACTGACGTTGAGATTGTACGTATCCGGTTCCGCATCAATGAAGACCGGCGTCGCTCCGGTATAGATGACCGCGAAGACCGATGCGATCATGGTGAAATCGGGAATGATCACTTCATCCCCGGGACCAATGCCGAGACTCAGGAGCGCAACATGCAACGCCGCCGTGCCGCTCGTCACGGAAACGGCGTGCTTGACGCCAATGTACTCAGCGAATGCTTTCTCAAATTTCCCGATGAACGGACCGGCGGAAGAAACCCAGCCGGAATCCAGGGCTTCCATCACATACTTCTTCGCGGCAGCGGTGATGACGGGTTCGTTGACGGGAACGTTCATAGATTCAGCGGAAAATTTTAGCACGACTCTCTCCGGGATACGGCCCCTGCTTCACCTCAATCATTCGGGTCTTTTCGAGCATTGTGAGCGTGTGTCCTCCCCGGAAGAATACGAGAAAATCGCCGGTGGAGACCGTTTGTGTGTGCAGCTCGTTCCATTCTTCATCAAACACCGTGACCTTTGCACTTCCCCCTTCAAAGTAGAGGAACTCGCTCGTCTGGTTTACGGTCCCTGCACGCTGAACATGCTGATGAGGCTTCACTTCGTAGCCCTTCGGTCGCTCCATCACACCCACCTGGAATTCCTCCGTCGGCTGCGTGAGGAACTTTGCACCATCGACGCTAAGTTTCCCACCGACGAAAACAGCGTAGGTGAGGCCGTTTTTGGTGACAGGTGTCACGGAACTCATGGGGCAACGGTAACAGAAATAGACCCAAGAATCCTCTCCATTCGCTTCTCCCAACTATGCTCCAGGGCAATTCGTTTGCCCTCTTCTGCCCGTATCAGAGCTTCCTGCGGATGATCGAGAACGTCACTGATCGCATCGGCCAGCGACTCTGCATCTCCTGGTAGAAAGAACCGGACGGACTCCCCGGAAACCACGTCACGGACTGGCGGAAGATCGGCACAGACAACGGGACGACCCGAGGCGAGGTACTCGAAGAGCTTGAGCGGCGAGGTATCGCGCATGAAGTATGGATGATCAGTCTTGGGCGCGGGGTAGACGCACACATCGCACGCGGCGATGGCGAAGGGAACATCTCCCGACGGAATATGACCCTGGAAAGAGATATCGCGTGGCGTCAGGCCAATGGATAACGCGTGAGCCGTGTAATTATCGACCCATTTCTCGGGTCCTCCGACGATCCAGAGAAGGGGCGCAACATGCTCTGCTCCCACACGTTCTCGTTTTTTGAGAATAGCCCTCGCATCGATCAGCTCACGAACTCCTTTCTCCAGCGTTTCACGCGTGATCAGTGATCCACTGTATCCAATGACTGTTGTATCTGCAGGAATCCCCCACTCGGATTTGGCAGAAGCGCTATCAGGAAGTTTATCGAAGCGCCGCAGATCAACGCCATCGGCTTCCACCATCACCCTATGCGGGTGCACGCCCCACGAAATGAGCTCGCGCTGCATCGGACTCGTAAGACAGACAATTTTTGCCGTGCGGTTGCACAAGCGCACAAAGCGCCTGCGTCCCATGCGCGGAAGCGAATGGAGCTCCAGAATCACCGGGATACCGGTTTTAAGAAGTGATGGGAGCAAGAGCGGTGAGCGGACATAGAGGAGGTCGAATTGTTGTGCCCGCTCTCGCAACGCTCGTCCGTAGGCGTACATACTCACGGCGAATCCCAGCACGCCGGGGACAACGCGCGATTCGAATGCATCGAAATGCGAAATCTTTTCAATATGCAGAGGATGCCGAAGCCCATAGAAATGCTCCGGCGTGTCCTGCACGGAAATTCGCAGTGACGGAGTCAGCATCGTCACCTGGTGCCCAAGCTCAGTGAGCGCGTCGCAGACCTGGGCAATCTGGAATCCGTGCGCTTTTTGGGTCGGAAAACGGCTGTGGTTGACGTAGGCGATCCGCATGCGGAAAGGATACACTTTCTCTGCATGCAATTGCCCCAATTCCAGGCCCACGCAGACATGGAAGAGCGCCATTGGTGGTTTTTGGCCCGCCGCAGGATTCTTGCAACCCTGCTCCATGCCCTGCTTCCGCCCTCACGAGACACCTTGCTGATTGATGTTGGCTGCGGCACCGGCGGCCTGACGAATTTTTTCTCCAAGCAGTACACGATAATCGGTGTAGATCCGTCCGCAGATGCAATCACATTTGCCCGTGAAAGATTTCCCTCCTCTACATTCATCCACGGCAAAGCTCCCGATGACGTTCCCGATTTCTCTCGCGCCGATGCCATCCTGCTGATCGAAGTGCTCGAACACATTGAGCATGATCGTGACTTCGTGCATCAATTGATTACAGCTATGAAGTCGGGTGCATACCTGTTCATCATGGCTCCCGCCGATATGTCGCTCTGGAGTCCGCACGATGATGCCTTCGAACATTTCCGCCGGTACGAGAGCCTGGAGGACTTCCGAAACATCTGGAAAGGAACCCCAATCTCTGAGCGCCTCGTGAGTTACTGCAATCGTCGCCTGTATCCAGTTGTGAAGTTCATGCGTGCAATGAGTAAGCGCCGAGGAAAATCGTGGGGGAAGGGTGGAACGGATATTGCTGTGCCAATGGCACCGCTTAATGCGCTCCTCAAGAAAACATTCGCAGGTGAAGAGCGCATCCTCTTGAATGCCCTCAAGGGAAAAGGATGCGGATACAAGAAAGGCGTGAGTGTGATGGCGGTGTTGCAGAAAAAGTAAGAGTGGACTCTGTATACTGCGATCATGTTGAAGAAATACCAGCATTGGCTTCCCGAGATTGGACTCAGCGCACTCGCGCTCTTCTTCACCTTCCGCGAGCTCGGCACGTTCCCCGGATCCTGGATCGATGAAGGACTCTTTATCATGGTTGCAAAGTCGGTCGCATCGGGACATGGCTACGCAATTCCCCTCTTGGATCACGTGTGGAAGTATCCGTATTTTTTGGCCATCGGCCCCACCGTCATTCTGCCAACCGCAGCGTCATTGAAACTCTTCGGATTATCGTCGATTGCAATCGCTCGGTTGCCGATGACCCTCTACATTCTTGGAACGTGCATTACTCTGTATTGGTTCACGAAAAAAATAACCGACCGATCAACCGCGCGATGGGCAATAGCGCTTCTCGTCACGCTTTCCGCATTCGTGAATACGGGAAAGCCCGTCTTGGGAGAAGTCCCCGCGTTCTTCTTTCTCGTATTGGGACTCTTTACCATGATCAGTGAAAAACAGACGCAACGGGGAATAATGAGCGGAATATTTTTTGGGTTGTCTGTGCTGACCAAACTGACATACGGATTGATTCTTCCGGCTCTTTCCATTGCCTGGATTGCTGCCGCTACGCGTAGACAATGGAAAGACGTGCGCTCTCTGACACTGAGCGGCTGCATTACTCTTCTTGTTTATCTTCCATGGCGATGGATAGAAGTGATCCACACACCCGCAGGGAGCCTGACGGAAGAATTGGATAAATTCGTTTTTGGCGGCGGCAATCTGCCCGTCCTCAATGTCCTGCGCGATAATGCCGAAATTCTCATTCGGCTGCCGTTTCTCGCATTCGGCATCATTCTTCTTCTTGGCTGCACTGGTCTCTGCTCAAAAGATGTACGACTGCCGCAACCTGCGAGAATGAGTATTGTCTCGCTGGTCGTATTCTTCACGCTCTATTTCCTCAACAGCTACGGCTGGTATCGACATCTGCTGCCCGCACATCTGCTTCTCCTGCCATTTGTTCCCGTTGGAGTCACGATGATCGTTCGAGTATTTACTGGTCGATCGAAAGCAACGCGCATGCTTGCGACGGGAATCTTGACTCTCATTGTCTGCGCTCAAGGCCTTTGGCAGCTGCAACACCGAGGCTCGGGCTCCGGAATTGAATCCGCTCAAGCAGCGATCATTCTTCAGGAACAATATTCCACAACAAATCTCCTGATTGAGGCACCAGAACTCTTCGCGCAATTACCCGATAATGCCCACTGGCTTTACCTCATCCGCGAAGGCATCTCTCCATCGATGCCGGATATATTTCGTACTCCAAATGCCAAACAACGTTGTTTTAGCCGCATCAGAAAATTAAGTATCGAAGAAGTGCGCCAGTACGGGGCGATGGCGGTTCGCGTGAGTAATTATCATTTGGTCCCGCCACCGCTAGACTGCCCGTGATCAATGTACAAACGCATCCGCCCTCACCTGCCCCAAATGTTTCGCTACTTGATGAGTGGCGGGAGCGCTGCTGCGCTTGAACTTGGAGGCTATCAGCTGATGCGTTTTTTTGGCGTCTGGTACCTGGCAGCCGGCATTGTGAGCAGCGCGATCGGCCTCTTGAGCGCCTTTACGTTCCACAAGTACTTCGTCTTCAAGAAAAAAGACAATACGACGTCGCACGTCGTTCGCTATTTGGTGCTGCAGGGGATGAACGCTCTGGCACAGGTCGCGTTTCTGTACGTCTTCGTGGAATTTGGCGGCATTGATCCGTTCTTCGGAAAAATTTTGGCCATCGGCGTGGTCGTGAGCTGGAACTTCTTCCTCTACAAATTTTTCGTCTACGTGTGAGCCCACTCCCCATCAGCGTTCAGATCCTCACGTGGAACTCCGAAAAAACATTGGAGCGGGCGCTTTTGAGCGTCAAACAATGCGCAGAGATTTTGGTGATTGACGGAGGGAGCTCCGATCAGACCATTGCGATCGCCGAGAAATTCAATGCACGAGTCGTTCCTCAGCGATTTCCCGGCGCTCAAGGTCAGCCACTGATGAACTTCGGTGCTGCGCGCAGTATCGGGCTGGAACATGCGACGCAGCCGTGGATCCTGTGTTTGGATAGCGACGAAGTGATGTCGCCCCAGGCGATGGAGGAAATTTCCCGCATTGTCCTGAAATCATCCGAACCCGCCGCATATTGGGTACCGCGACTGTATGTGCAGGAAGACGGGAGTGTGATTGAGCGCGCATCGACGTATCCCAACGAGCGCATCTACTTTTTCCGCAAAGACGCTATTGATGGATGGGAAAAACCCGTACATGAGCGCGTGCGATTAAAACCGGGCATCACTCCGGGTCACTTGAAAATGGGAACTTTCGCGCCACTCGCGCCCCTTGGCGTCTTTCGCAGCAAACTGACGCAGTATTTGCGGATCGAAGTGGAGGAATCGCGCAACAAAGGATGGATACACTGGTTCAAACGCGTGCTGCATACGCTCCGGTCACGACTGATCGCGCTTCTGCGTCTCACAAAGATCTGGCTGCTGCCGGGAAAAGGAAAGCGTCTGCCCATGCGCTACGAATGGACACGCTTTTGGTATGCATGGAAACTGATCATCCTCACCTGTCCTCTCTATGAAGACACTCATTGACCGCTACTACAAGCACATCCGTCCTTACCGGTTTTTGTACGGTTGGGTCAAAGATGGTATGACGAAGATGCACTGCAATGCCCGGGCGCGGGAGTGGAAAGAAAAAGGATTTCGCGGCGCGAAACTGGATATCTGCGGAGGTCGTAATCCTTTCCGTCCCGGGGAATTCTTGAACGTGGACATCGTCGATATGCCGCAGGTTGATCTGGTGTTCGATATCACGAAGAAATTTCCTATCGCTGACGGCGTGATTGCCGAGATAATTTCGATTGCGACGCTCGAACATCTACGGAAACCTCATGTGCACCATGTTCTGGGGGAATTCTTCCGAGTGCTCGCACCCGGAGGTCTCCTGCGGGTCTCCACGCCCGACATCGAAGCGATCGCGAAAGGAATTTTGACAGGCGAAGACCCCGATGCAATCAATCAGCAGCTCTTTGGCAAATACAAAGGCTCGGATACCGAAGATTTCGACGTTCATCGCTGGATGTACAGCGCGCCCCAGATGATTGCCGTGCTCACGCAGATCGGCTTTGAGGACGCAAAGAGAATTCCGATGGACTTGGGCATGCATGATCCCGCGTACACGTTCTTGATCAGCGCTCAGAAACCTTAAGGATTGAAGGACCACAGAGACCATCCGGGGGCCTCAGCAACTTTTTTCAAGGCGATACGTAACCGATCGAGTTTCCATTCCGGCTTTCGTTGCTCATCCCAGAGAATGTAGTGAACATGAAAGGACGTGAGCTCACCTACAGGATCACGATCGGCCTTTGCACATGCAGCAGTCACCATCTCCACCTCTTGTTGATGCACCAACGGATCATCGTTGAACGCACTGTCGGAATCCGGGTAGATCGGCATTTGCTCCCCAAGATGACGTTCGTCCGGAGGAACGGGAATCTGCGTCAGACAGAAGCGCTCGGCAATTTCCTCATGCGTCATCAGCACATTCTTCAGATACATCGTGTACGGGACATCGTGATGCGTGGACGCAGCGAGGAAGAGCGACGTTTCCGGATCGGAGAGGATCGTTGCACGGGAAAGGTCATCAAGAATTGGAAGAAGTGTTGCAAAGTGCTGCTCAGAAAAACGCTCTGCCGTCACCGTGAATTGCTTAAACACATGGCGACCATCATAGGTGAGTGCAGCCAGGTAAATGATCGCGGCACATGCGGAAATCATCAGCACGCGCGTGCGCAGAGCATGCGCGAGAAGCACAACGGAGACTGCGCAGACCACAAGCGAAAAGAGGTAATGCGAAACAAAATTAAACACGATGCCGTGAACGAGCTGCTGGTGGATGGCAATGAATCCTGCAAGAACGGTGAGCGCGAGGAAGCGGTACCGCCGCATTGCTCCCCACTGTGACCAGAGTGACCGGAGAACCCCGGCCACCATCACCGTGAAGAGCACACTATACGGGAGCGATTCCGGCAATCGCGAGGGGTGCATGCCGCTGCGGAATGCGGCGAATTCGTAGAGCGGATGATGTGCGATGCGCCACCACTCGCTGAGTGCGGGAATTGCAGCAATTGCTCCAATCAAGCCAAAGAGGAGCACCCGCAGAACACGTTTTTTGGACTGAACACTCCGTGGTTTTGCCCAAACGATCACTTCAAACAATCCAACCAGACCCAACCACAGCCACCCGAACGTCCACGCCCAAAAATAGATGCCGATGAGGATACCGAGGAGCGCACCCCCGAACATTCCAAAGATGATGCGGCGATCGAGGCCGGCGATAATGCCGGAACATGCGAGAATCAGGAGCAGAAAGCTTCCGCGCGGCTGCACCGGGCGGTTGAGGGAATAGAATTCCACGAATACAAACGCGAGCGCGCCCAGATATGCAGCACCGCGTGATACTCCGCACAGAGAGAAGAGCAGAACAAGCGCGAGGAAGATGAGTGGAGGGAAAATGGAATCCATCATCTGCTCCACTGTTGCAGCTCTCCATCCGGTTGCCGCGAAAAACGCAGCTTCAATGCGCTCGAGCAGCGCCGTATGTGTGCCCATCAACTCCGCATCCCCCACAATCGCCTCGGTACTCTGCTGCGGCCGTCCAGTGAGAGCTTCTTCCAGATGCGCCAAGTATACCGCTTCGTCGGAATTCAGGTGCACGAGCACGCCCTGGTACCGCGCATCGCGCATGTGCAGCCACTGTGGCACCTGCATCACCAATGCAATCAGCAATGCCGTTACATAAACAAGAACCGGGAAGCGGTAGCGGGAGATATGCATCTGCGTAAACGCTACACGGTCATCATGAGCTCGGCTACACTCTTCGTATGACCAGTGCCTCCGTTACCCGAGGACACGGCTTGCTCGAAGGCTTTCTTGCCCGAAAGCGCACGGCGATGGCCAATCACCTGATCGCGAAAGCGGGCGGATCGGGCAGGATTTTAGATATTGGCTGCGGATCGTATCCCCTCTTTTTGGAACAATCGGCTTTCCAGGAAAAAGTAGGCATCGATCAGGTGGCAAATCCCGAGCGTCAGGAAGAATGGCGTGCACGAGGAGTCACGCTCGTCGGACAAGATCTTGACCGTGATCCGCATCTGCCGTTTCCGGATAATCACTTTGATGTCGTGACGATGCTCGCGGTCTTCGAGCACATCGAATGCGATAAATTGCCGATTGTCGTCTCGGAAATCCATCGAGTTCTTTGTCCCGGCGGCTCGTATGTGCTCACCACTCCCGCAAGTTGGACCGATCCCATCCTCACGACGCTGAGTATGATGAAACTTCTGAGTGCCGATGAAGTGGAAGAACATCAACAGACGCACACGCACGGAAGCATCGAAGATATTCTGGTCACAGCGGGCTTCCGGCGGGAGGATATTGAAGCGGGAACGTTTGAACTGGGTATGAATATCTGGACCAGAGCCAAGAAGTCTTGAAAAGAGAGCAGGCTCCTGAGCTTGACGAAGGATTGCCTGCGTCACGCGGGCCGAACGCCCGCTCCCTATTTCAATGTTTATTATGCAGATTCGCAGAAAGCCATTCTCGAAGAGGCGTCACGATAACTTCGGGATCACAGAGCGTCCGTGAGAGTTCCAGCCCTCCCTGTGCAATCCGCTCCCGCAACTCCGCATCGTTTTTGAGAACGAGAATGCTCTCGGCAAGTGCGTGAGCATCCCCCGGTGGACTGAGCAGCACATTGTCGCGATCCTTGAACACGCGCTTTGACGCCGTCGTAGAACCCGTGATGAGGGGTTTGCCACAGGCGATCACTTCGTATGCTTTGTTCGGAATCACCCGATCTGCTTTCGCGGTTGTACCGAAGATTCCCAGGCACACATCAGCTTGGTTGATGAATGCAGGGAGCTGGGAAATGGGAACAGAGTGGAAAAATTCCACATTCTGCAGCTTCCACTGCTCTGCAAGAACTCTCATGGCATCGAACGTCTGTCCTTTTCCTAAAAGAGCGAAAGATACATCTTCTTTGCGCTCCTGGAGTTCTCGTGCGGCACCCAAAATCACATCAACGCCCTGCAATGGAATATATGTGCCGTGGAAGTGAACACGAAATGCCTTGGGTGGACCTTGCACGGCAGGCAGCGAATCTGGTTTGAAGAGATCCGATCTGCATCCGACCGGAAGAACGAGAATTTTTTGCGGATCAACGCCGTAGTGTTCGACAAAGTACTGTTTGTGCTCCTCGGTATCCAGAAGGACGACGTCGGCAAGCCGGCATGAAAACCAGTCGGTCATCCAGAGGATCCATGCTCTCGGTGATAATCGAGAAACCCGAGCACGGTCGTTCACTTCTGTATCGTAGAGCGAGAGGAATGCATCGAAGATCACGGGAATTTTCTCGCGTCGAGCTACATACCACGCAAGCGGCATCAGGTAATGACCGAGGAAGACGACGTAGATCGCGTCTGCTCCCACTCTGCATTCCTTCCACTTTCGTTGGAGATCCCGGTATTTGCCAAGCAACCCCGCTGCCTCTGTTCGGCAGAAGCTCACGTGATATCCGGCTTCCTGAAGACCTGTCCGGATCACCCAACTGCGGGCACCGGTGAGGTCAAAGTTGCCGAAAGCGACGACGTTCTTTTCTGCCACAGCCCATAGTGTAGCGGCTCTTAGAGCCCTAGAATGCTCCTATCGCTCCCCATGAACTCCTCAAGCGGCTCTTCAAACGCTTCAGCGTGCAGACGGGATGGAGGACCGCACTGCCCACGCTTGGATATTATGTGAGCAGATCTCCTCTGCCGCCATCGTCGAGGCCCGCATTATTTACGATGAATATCCTGCCGCCGATGATGACAGTCTGGTACCACTGCATGCGCAAATATGTGGGAGATCGCGTGGATACCGTGATCTTCGATTGTTCGGGGGATCTCCGCGCAGAAGAATTCCCACAAGCACATGTGCAGAAGTTCTTGAATTTCTATGCAGCGACGAAAAGCCAGGAATTCTTGGACCACATCGCCAAGTATCGAAAAATTGGCTGGCTGTGCGACGATGACATCTTCTTCGTGAGCGCTGAAGCTCTTGATCGGATGGAAAGTGAAATGGCAGTACCCAATACCGCATCAGTGAGTTTTCGTGCGCGCCCGTGGTGGCATTTTGCAATCGACGGCAAAAGTCATCCCGTGAGCAGCAGCTACTGCGTTGCCATCAATCGCGAAATTTTCTGCGACCGTGAACATCTTTCGCTCGCTCCAGCAGATGGGAACAGGCATCCCTCCGATATGGGCAAACCCCCCGTGCGCTACGACACGTTCGATAAAGCGAATGAGATTCTCATTAAGAAAGGTTATCGCTGTGCAGTGATTCCCAAAGAAGAAGAAAGCCAGTACATCGCCGGCTTCAGCGGCATGAGCGGCACGGTGATGCTCCTGCGTCACTTCAAAACTCCTGAGCAAACCGCCGAATTCTTCTTGAGTCAGCCACTTGAGGCATGGAAGGGCAATGTGACATACGGAACGTTTGCATCACTGCTCGCGATCAGCTGCATTCAAGACTGCTACACACGACTGAAAGGCAAGCCCTATCCGCTCCATTCGCTTCCATCGCAGAAAGTTCTTGAGGAAATCCGTCGAAGTCGTGAAGCGCATTTACGCGAGGGTTTGAGTTTCCGATGGGTCGATGAGGGGTCGGAAAGACTGAAAAAAGCTTTATGAACGTAATTATAGATACTTGCACAAATATATAAAATATATTATAGTTTACTTAGTGGTTACTCCACTCCAGTTAGTGCACAAATTCTCGCCCGTTCCTTGTTAAGGAGTCGATCATGACTATGTGGAAGCGCCTCTTGTATTTGCTGGCGCTGCTGTTGTTCATTGCCCTGGTGAGCTTTGATATCTACCAGCGGCACTGGTGGGCAACCGACAAGGTCTTGGGGATGGTAGGTGTGAACATGCTCGGCATCTTTCACATCTTCTATCTCTGGCTCTTCCTGCAAGAAGGCGTCACCGACAATGCAGCAAAAGAAGCCCAGGAAAAACCTTGGGCTCCCATCTTGCTAGTCGTGCTAGATGCCGCAGCCATCGGTTTTGTCGTCTACCTACTTTCGTGGTGAATATGCGAGAGCAACGCACTAACCATAAACCACCCTGGAATGAAAAAATCATTCTGGGGTGGTTCCATTTCAATGAATAATTTATGGACGCCCAACCAATCGTAATTTCATGAAAACCCACACCCATTTAAACCAATCCTTCCAGTTGATCTTCTTCCCCTCCGCTTTGCTGCGCGGATGGTACGAGATGGGATATTCGGGAATCTTCACACCGTGGAGAGCAAGTTTGGCAGTCAGCTCGGGATCAAAACGGAAATCGTTTTCGCGCAGGGACAATGTTTTGAGAATATCCGTCCTCACCATCTTGTAGCACGTCGGTTGATCGGTTAAACGCGTACCGTAGAGGAGATTACAGATCCAAGTGAGCAGATTCCCCCCGATGAACATCAGAATATGCGCGTACTGCTTCTGTTTTTTGAGACGACGAGAGCCGAAGAGCGCCTGGAAATTATTCTTCTCGGCGTATTCAAGCAATTCGGGGATTTCTTCCGGGCTGTATTCCAGATCGGCATCCTGCACAATCGTGTAGTGGCCCTGCGCGTACTCGTATCCCATGTGCACAGCAGAACCTTTGCCGCCATTTTGTTTTGTAAGGACAAGATCTTGCGGACGCGCTTTCTCCTGCAGAATCTGCAGCGTCCGGTCTCGCGAACCGTCATTCACAAAAATACACTGCGCAAACGGGCACGCCGCATACAAACGATCCATGATCTGTCCGATGGTGCGTTCTTCGTTGTACGCGGGCACGACAATAGTAAGGCGTGGCTGTTCCATGGGCGTAGCGTAGCGCTTGCCCCTTTAAATCGCCATCTCTTGCACCAATCTCTTCACTAACTTTTCCAGACTATGTTTCTGAATAACGATATGGCGCAGTTGGTGCCCTAGAGCCTCCTGTTCGATATCTGGAAGATTGAGTAACGTCTTCACGCGTTCGGCCATTCCGTCGGCAGTGGAAAGACACGCAGCCGGGAGCACTGCGTGAGCCGCTTCCGCACAGGAAACGACCAGACACCCGCACGCCATCGCTTCAAGAAGTGCTTTATCCAAGCCCGTGAGCGACGCGTGGAGGAAAACAGCTGCGCACTGGAGCACTCCCGGCATGTCTTGCGGAAGAACCTCGCTGAATTCCACTCGTCCGATCAGATCCAGCTCTGCGATGGTTCGCTCAAGTTCATGGAAGAGCATTTCATCGTTTCTGGTAATCGTCGTTCCTGCAACGAGCAGCCGATAGTTCGCCGGAAGTGCTATGAGCGCATGGAGCATGACCGGAATCTGCTTTGCAGCCGTAATCCGCCCGACAGTCAGGATCATATTTTTGTCCCGACCCTCGGTGCCGGGGGAAAAGAACATGGTATCAATGCCATGTCCGGTGATGACGCTCTTGCGAGTAGCAATCGGCATCCCCTTTTCCGATGCACTGAAGACTTTACATGCGAGGATAAGCGCAATCTTGAGTGGCCACCTGGTTCCACGCGCCTCGTACCACAAATACATGCGCTTCCTGCAACACAAAATCGCAGGCAACGCGAGCACCACCCAGATCGGCGTCATGTGGACGAATACCACGTCATACTCTTTCCGATTCTTCCAGAGCAAACGATGGTAACGGAAAATCTGCCTGATCCGTGAGAAACCTTTTTCTTTTCCAAGCGAGAACACCGTCACGTTTTGTGGAAGCGAGTGTTCTTTTACCGATTGCCCGAAAACAATCACCTGGCTGCACTGTCGTGCGAACTCCTGAATCCAACCATGGAAGAATCCAAGGATAGGATCTTGCCGATCGACTTTTTGCGTGACGATGAGAAGTTTCACGAATAGAAGGAAAAGAGTACTAGAGGTGAGGGCTTTGCAAGCAATCTGCATATTCTCGAATTGCTTTCTCGCGATCAAACACATCTAATACGTGCCGAGCTGCCGCTCCAAGTTGCAGTCTCTTCTGCTCATCATGCAAAAGCATATCGATTTTTTCTCGTAGATCATTCGGATCACCATTTGTGAGCAGACCATCATGTCCATCACCAACAAACTGCGGCACAATTCCGACGCGCGTTGAGATGACTGGCATTCCTAAGGCCATCGCCTCAAATAACACTCGAGGTCCTCCTTCGCTGGCTGAATTCATGACGAAGATTTTTGCCGACTGCATTGTCCGATAGACATCCGCCTGCGACGGTAACCATCCTGTAAATGTTACGCGATTTTTTATTCCCAATGACGTAACCAATTTCTCACATTTGCCACGTTCGGGCCCGTCGCCGATAACTAGCAATGTGATATTAGGGATGGTTTCAATTACCTGAAGAAGTTGTGACAGTCGTTTGTTTGGAACTAATCGAGCGCAGAAAACGACATCATATTTTTTTTGGATAGAAGAATCAGAAACAAGCAAAAGACGATTGAGGTAAATGGAATACAGAAATACGATTTTTGTGTCTGGTACTAGCCATTCTTTCAATATTTTACTTACTTCACCACTCACGACTCTGACTTTCATCGCCATACTCGTCCCCCACCGCGGCAACCACACTCGCGACATCCATCGCCCAATCAATTCTGTGAACGATGCTGCATGGGGATACCCGACGATGTGATGAATCTCCGTCATGTAGGGAATTTTCGTCGCGTTATGTAACCTCAGCGCACCAAGCCCGTTATAAAACGGCGGATACTCATGCACAGTCATCACATCGTGATGATGCTCGCCTATAAGCTCTTTGCCTTTTTTGAGAATCCACTTCGACTGACTCCAGAGTGACCAGGGAGATGGATGAAACCAGACTTTCGGAAAAACCTGCACACTTGTTTGGTTTTTGGTTTTTGGCATTTGGTTTTTTTCTGCGACCGCTGGCGTGATGATATCAATCCTTTCCCAATACCGCGAGAATTCTTCTAGTGTGTACCAAAACGCCCCCTTCTTCCCTTGCAGGATTGACCGGTCGCCGCTGATCATTAAAAGTCTCATGTGAACAACAGAAGATTGGCAGTATACACACTTCTGTCGGTTCTATTATTCTTGCTCCGGCCGATGCAAGCGCAGTCTTGCGTTTTCGGGACTGCCAAGGATCTCGAGAATCTCCGTTGCTTTCTCCCGAACAACTCGGCTTGCCCCAGGATTTGCAAGCAAGGCCAAAAGATCCACGCGAAATTCTTCTGATAGGGGAAAAACTTCATAGCGGTGATCCTTGTCCTCGGCCTTCATGTACGCATCGATAGATAATGCATCATGTAATGCCTCCAAACCGAACCAGCGAATATTATTTTGTGGGTCGCGCATAGCTCTCTGTAGCATAGGGATTGCTGCAGTCAGCAAACCAGGCTGAACGCGGGGCTTTCGCGCGACTGTCAATTGTAAGAAATTTCGTAATCCCTCAAATGCCGCTGTGCGGAGACTCTCAGGACGGTTGGAAGCGAAGAGATTGTTCAATACAAGGCGACCTGATACATTCGATAGAAGAACTTCAGTTGCTCGCTCGCGTGCACCACGAATTGATGTTGCTTGAGGCAGTGACGAAGCAAGTGCGCTGATAGCGCGTTCCCTCATTTCGGGATCATCTTGATCCAGCAAAAACTGCAACGATAATTCTGCAAATTGCCGGGAATCGCGAGCATTCTCCGGCAATGGATCTAATCGAATCGTTCCGTCATTTGCCGAAGCAAGGAAATCATTGCTGTAGGCAATGCGACGGATTCCTTGGAATCGTTCGTTTTCTCGGCCTGAGGGTACAACGAGCAAAAATCTCGCTGCTTGGCTACGCCGCTGCGTATCCGGAATGCTACTCAGTTCCCCATTGATTGCCGCCAATGCCAACTGTATCCGTTGAGCGTTTGGCGGATTGGCCATCAAAGCATCAACAAGGCCGCGACGAATCTCAGGATTAATCATATCTGGTTGCTGTCGCCACGCGCCTCGTGCTGCGCCTTCAACGATCTCATGATAGGAATCTATTTGACTCTGCGGTACGACCTGAAGCCGGGAAAGCATAGACCGAACCTGTAGCGCCCTGCTTTCGTTTGCTTCTGAAAGTAAACTTTCCAATTGTGGCGATAGTGATGGCAAATGATCATCAACATCGTGAGTGATGAGCCTGCTAAGTTCTCGTGCGCTCTCTTGCGGCAAACCACTTAGAAGAGACTCAAGACCTTTTAACGTGTCTCCGTCATCCTCAAGATTCACAATAGATTCGAGCACCAACTGCCAATATTGAGGATATCGCGGAAGGAGTGCGACAAGGACCTTTGTATATGCGTCGATGCCTCTTATATTTTGGTCTTGCACTGCCTTCGCCCATTCCGACAAGGAAAGCTCTAGAGCGACTTCGCCAAATTCGCAGAGTTGTGCGACCAATTTTTGGATGTCTTGCGTCGCTTTTTTAGCAATTTCCTGATCCATTTCAGATTGTGCCCTATCCTTCTTCAAAAGTTCCGCGTATTTTTTCCGTTCTTCTGGATATGCGCGTTCTAGATCAGCAAACTCTTTGAGTCGCAGCGGATATTCTTTCACCAGCTTTTCGAAGTATGCCTTGGAACCTTGATATTCCGACAGCTCGCGTCTGTATTGTGTACCAGCATTGGAAAGGCCTGAATAATAAGCCTTTATAGGAGGTGCTCCTGGGTCTTGCGGAGGCTCGGGGCGCACGGGGGGGACAGGGCGCTCTCGCTCTGGAGGACCCATGGGAAAGCGGATGCCATTGATGCTCTTAATAATTGCTTCCGCTCGTCTACGAGGTGCTTCTGCCAGGCGAAAAGTAAACTCATCGACGTCTGTGATAGTTTTCTGAGATGCTTGGAGCTTTGCACCGGTTTCCTCAATGACATGACTTGCTTTGGCAACCATATCCTCCACTCTTTTTTCGTTGCTCTGGAAAAACTCTGTAGAATTTTTCGCTTTCACCTGCTTCTCTTGTGCATCTGCATTTTGTTCGAAGGAAAAGCGGAGGAACCGATTCTCGCGGAGGGAAACGACTGAACGATGTCTGTTTTGACCATACAAGTAATACATGTGTGTGTTGTTAGAATCTTTTTATTGTAGCAGAAAACCGGCTTTCTGCCTAGATGCTGCTCTCTGTGAGCAATTGTGTGAATAGCTGTATATGCTCCTCCGCTACCTTCTCCCACCCCCGCTCAATCGTAAACGGTGCGGCGGCGGCTTCTGCTAACTCCTCGTACTGATGATCCACTTCCAGAATAGCTTTGGTGATGTCATTCACTGTGAGGAGCGGCCGCAAGATCATGCCACTGCGGAGTTCGGCACTCAGTCCATTTTCTTCTGTGAGGAGCACCGGAAGTCCGGATGCACGTGCTTCCAGCGCAGCATTGGGGCTGATTTCGGTCAGAGAAGGAAGAACAAGCAAATCGTGCTCCGCAAAGACCTGCTCAATCCGCTCTCCATGGACGGGCGGGACAATGGAAACCCGGCCTTGGAGAAGAAGCGTGCGAGAGAGAGCGGAAAGAGACTCTCGTTCCAAGCCTTCACCGACCATCGTCAATGTCACATGGGGAATTTCCGCAACCGCATGCAGCAATCGATCGAGATTTTTAAACTTCACGAAGCGCCCGAGGTACAGAAGACGGAGAGGATCATGCTTTTTGTGAGGGCGCCCCCCCTCTCCCTGCGCCTGCCCCGCAGGCGCTGGGGGAGGGGGCTGGGGGGAGGGGGCTTGGTTGGGAAGAGCATTTTCGATCACCGAATGCTGCGCAAGCGTGCTGTACGCAAGTTCGTAGAGTTCCTCCTGAAATCGTGTGGAGAAAAGGATGTGATCGAATGTTTTGAGAAGTCGCTCCATAGGAAAACGCAGTCGCGGATGCTTGGCCATAAATGACCGCAGACTCCGACGGCGTCCCATATCCGTATACCGCTCCCACGTGAAGTCTCCTCCCAATCGCAAAAGTTTCTTCGGGCGCTTGAGCTTGGCCATTCGCAGCGGCACACCTGCGCTCACGGACGAAAAGCATTCGACGACATCCGCATCGCTCCCATGCTCTTTGAGAACTTTGGCATAGCGCCGCCATCGCAGGATCGGCCCGCCCGATGCATCAACTCGAATGATGTTCCACGGCTCATCAGATTTTGGAACAGATGACTGTCGCGTGTACGTAATTACAGTGACTTCCATACCCTTTCCGACGAGTTCCTCTGCAAGATGCCGGACGTATGTCGCCGGACCGCCGATATCGGGAGGGTAAATGCCGGTGGCCAGGATTACTTTCACCGAACCATTCTAGCGTAACCGGCCCTTGTACCAGTCGACTGTTTTCCGCAATCCCTCCTCAAAGTTCACCCTCGGCTTCCATCCTAATTTTCGAAGAGCGGAGGAATCCAGCGCATAGCGCCAGTCGTGGCCCGGACGGTCTTGAATAAAGGCAATGAGGTCCTCCGGTTTTCCCATAATTTTCAGAATCATCTTCGCGACATTGATGTTCTCACGCTCGTCGTCCGCGGAAATTTGAAAAATATGCCCTGCACCCTTCGGCTGACTCGGATGCACACCGGGAATCTCGGAATCCCAAAATGCCCACTCGGTTTTGAGAATCAGCTCCAGCGCATCCGTGTGATCCGTCACGTACAACCAGTCTCGCTTATTTTTTCCCTGACCGTACACGGGAACAGGTTCGTTTTTGAGGGCGTGACGCACCACCGTAGGAATGAATTTCTCCTGAGCCTGATGCGGACCGTAGTTATTGGTGCAACGGGTGATGGCGATCTTAAGTTTCCACGTCCGCATGGCGGAAAGCAGGAGCATCTCACCCGAAGCTTTCGTTGCGGCATAGGGAGAACTTGGAAAGAGTGGATCGGAGGGCGTTCGCGCGCGCTCATCATCCTGGATATCGCCGTGCACTTCGTCGGTGGAAATGTGGAGGAGCCGAACCGTCGGCGCGGCCCTGCACGCTTCGATCAGTGCCTGCACGCCGATGATATTCGTGTGGATGAACGGCACGGCGTTCTTGATGGAACGATCGACGTGCGTCTCGGCGGCGAAGTTCACGATAGTATCGATCTCGTAGCGGAGAATAAGCTGCGAGACGAGTTCGACATCGGCAATGTCGCCCTGCACGAAGCGGATGCGGTTGAGCACGGGTTCCAAGAATGCTTTGTCCCCCGCGTACGTGAGTGCATCAAGCACCACGATCGTATCGTCGGGAAACTGTTCCTTATGCCGGAGAACGAAGTGGGAGCCGATGAAGCCGGCTCCTCCCGTAACCAGGAGATTCATGAAATCAGTATACAGGGTTCTTTCATGCAACTTTCAGCCGCCTGTACCAGACTTCCCTCGCCAGCAGCAATATCCCCGCAATGCTGAGCGGCAACAGGTTGAAGACCAGCCGGTAAAGGAGTAGTGATGCCAGGACGCGTGAAGGGTCCAGTTCCGCGGGCACCAGCGCGAGCACAATGCTTTCAAACACTCCCAGGCCGCTCGGCACCTGGCTCGCGAGACCGGAGATCTGCGCGAGGAAGTAAAAACTGAGCAGATGCACGTAGGTGAGTTCCGGATGGTACGGCAGAAGAACGTACAGCACCGCGCAACCAAGCAGCCACTCCGAAGCAGAGACGACAATTTGCGCGAGCGTGATGCGCGCGGGGAGCACCGGGATCACCCAGCCACGGATAGTGACCGGCTCGCGGCGCAGGAGAATAAGGAAAAGGTAAGCGGCAAGGGCCAGAAGAAGACCGGCACCCAGCGGTTGCAACGTATAAAACGGCAAATCGATGAACGACGGGATGGCTGGAGGAGCAAGGAGAAAGACAACTCCTCCCAGTGCGAGAAAGCCGAGCCAGAAGGTCACGAGGCAAAACGTGACAATGCGGATGACGTCAGTCGCTTTCACCCCTTTACGAAGGTAGTAGTGACACCGCATCGATCCGCCCATAAGCGAGGAAAAACCGACATTGATGCTCATCGCATGGCAGATGAACGAATTGAGCATGATCGACCTCCAACGCGGGCGGTTTTCAAGCGCATGCACCGCAAGAACGTCATATCCCGTGAGCGCGAGGTAACAAACGATCGTCAGGAGAAAAGCGAAGAGAAGTTTGTACCCCGGTATCGAAGCAGCTGCGCTGAGAATTTCTGTGATGGTATGTCCGTGGAGTTCGCTCCGGATCACAAACAGCGCCACCAGGAACATCGCGAAGCCGAAGAGAATGCTGAGGCCGGAGAAGAGGCGCTTCATCGGCTAGCAGCGTACCTTATCTCAATAAGTCCTCCAATTTCCCCTCACTCTCCTCTTTCCCAATCACCACCAGCCTCAACTCTTCCGTTTTCAGAATCCGCTTTGCGAGATCATTGATCTGACTTCCCTTCACCTTCTCGATTTCCGCGAAGTACTCCTGGATGGTGCGGACTTTGGGATACAAAAGCTGCTGCTTTCCGTAAAAATGCGCCCGCTCTTCGCTGTCTTCCAGGGACAGAGTGATTTTTCCTTTGAGGAAATCTTTCGCGCGTCGGACTTCTTCTTCGGTCACTCCTTTCTTGCCGCAGACTTCATATTCGTGACGGATCGCGGTGATCGCTTCGTGCAGGCGCGATTGATCAATGCCAGCGCGCGTACTGAGCGCTCCGCCATCCAGGTAGTTATCGAGTTCGGTGGAGATGTAGTAGCAGAGCCCTTTGGCTTCGCGGATGTTGAGGAACATGCGCGAGCTCATGTTGCCACCCAGGATCACGCTGAGGAGCTTAATGGCAAAGTGATCCTTGTCCATCGCGGGAAGCCCGGGGAAACCGAGGACGAGGTGCGCCTGCTCAGTGTTTTTGGTACGCAGGTAGACTTTTTTGCTGCCGTACTTCTTGAGCGGGAGGAAATCCTTCTTTTTCTTTCCGTTCATTCCAACGAAAAACTTCTGCGCGAGCTTCATCGACTTTGCTTCGTCAATCTTCCCCGCAAACGTGAGGACGAGATTATCCGGCGTGTAGAGCTCGTCTTTGTGCTTCTGGAAATCCGATTGATTGACCGATCGGATCACTTTTTCGGTCCCGATCGTGTCCCATCCGAGCGGGCAGTTGCCGTAGAGGAGTTCTTCGAAGTCCCAGCCGGCACGGTACATGGGAGTATCCTGATACATCCGTTCTTCTTCCATAATCACGCCGCGTTCCTTTTCGATTTCCTCCTGCGGGAAACTGGCATTCAGCAACATATCACTGAGCACATCGCATGCCAGATTGATTTCACTCGCGGCAACTTTGACGTAGTACCCCGCATATTCCTTCCCCGTAAAGGCGTTGAAATCTCCGCCGACACCATCAATCGCCGCGCTCACTTCTTTCGTATTCGTATACTTTTTTCCTCCCTTGAAGAACATGTGCTCCAGGAAATGGCTGATCCCCCGCTCTTCATTGGTCTCATAGCGCGAACCCGCGCCTGCGAAGACCATAACGCTGACGGATTCGGTGCCCTCACTTGGGGCGGTAAGGACGGGGAGACCGGAGGAGAGGTTGTGGAGGCAGAACATGAAGTGATTGTGAAGCAACCGATGCAACCAACGCAACCGAAGAAACCGAGGATCCTCGGTTGCGTCGGCTTCTTCGGTTCCGTCGGTTGCCTTGCCCTAGGTCTGAACCTCCATTACTCTTCCCCGGCAATGCTCGGAAAGACCCGCTGGCGTCGTCGGCTCCGTAGACATGGATTCCTCAAGCGATCGAAGACCGCTGATGGCCGCAAAGTGCTCGCACGCAGGCGCAGGAAGGGAAGGAAGAAACTGACAGTGCAGAGGAAGAAGGGAAAGACTCTCTAAACGTTAACTCGATAATTCGTTAACTCGTTTAGCTACACACCGTTTTGCGAGTTAACGAGTTAACCAGTTAACGAATTTCCGGCAGCTTCTGATAGAATCAGACAGATGCTCATATTTGTACATCGTCTCTCGGCTCTCTTCTTCTACCTCCTCGCTTCCTCTTTCTTCGTCGCGTGGATTTTGATGCACAACCAGATCGCTCTGGAATCATCGGCGACGTGGATGCAGATCACCGATCTCCCTCTCGCATTCTCCGCGATCGTGTACGGCGGGTTGAGTGTGTATCTGAGTCTGCTTCAATCGGAACGGACTTCGCGTACATTGCCGTTTTTCATCGGCATTCCTCTATTTCTGTTCTTCGGACTGATACTGGTGATGAATTTCTGGAATTAATACCGAACATCACTATCCCCCACTCCCGCTGTGCGATTGCCCTCCCGCGCGGCAAGGAAAAGGTAATCGCTGAGCCTGTTCAAGCAAATCTGCACGCATGGATTAAGAACCTCCTTTTCGCCGAGCGCACACACCCACCTCTCCGCGCGGCGGCAGATGGTACGCGCAAGGTGCAGATGCGCGGCAACCACTGAGCCACCGGGCAAAATGAATTGCCGCTGGGGAGGGAGGGAGCTCTCGAGGACCGCAATCCATTCTTCGATCATGCGAATGTGATCATCTCCCACGCGCTCCTGCTTCTCTTTGACCGCAAGCGGTGTCGCAAGATCGCCGCCTACGCGGAAGAGCAAGTGTTGGATCGAGGTGAGTTGTACGCGCAGCGCACCGGAAAGATCGGCGGATGTGAGCGCCACACCGATCGCTGCGTTGAGCTCATCTACCGTCCCGTACGCATGCAAACGCGGAGAATTTTTGGGAACCCGCCCGCCCCCGAAGAGTCCAGTGGTTCCTTTATCGCCGGTTTTGGTCACTATCGACATAGGAAGAACATCATATACTCAATTTCCCACTGCCTGCAGCACCTTCTCATGAACTTTCTTCGCTTCTTCCTCCGTCAGCGTTCTATCCTTTGCCCGGTACGTGAACGTGAGCGTGAGATTGTAAGAATCCTTGCCCAGTTCGGGACCCGTGTAGAGATCTTTGACGAACACACTCTCCAAATACTCGTGGCTTCCTCGTAGGCGCTTGAGAAGATCACCCACCTGGCGGGTCTGCCGCATGGTTTCGGTGTAATCGTACGTGACTGCGGGGAACTGTGGGACAGGCTGAGCGATAGTAACGGACGGCGCGATATTGAAGAGAATATCGATATTGATGAGTGCAGCAGCCGTCCGATGGTGAAGATCGAATGAGGATGCAACCGAGGGATGCACTTCAAAGATCGAGCCGATGCTGATGAACGGTTTACCCGCATCGTCATCGTCTATAGAGCGTTGCCTCACGAGGACTTCTGCGAAACGACCTGGGTGCGCAAATGACGGCACCGCGCCGGTGACCGCAAGCTCCGCGTAGTACCCAAGTGAACAGACGGACTTTCGTAACGCACGTTTGAGCAGGAGCAGGGGCTCGCGCAGGAGAGCATGAGCATCGTTTCGGGGATGGAGATCTGCAAACAGCATGCCGAGCTCAAGATGCTCTGCCTGCCCGCCGTAGCCTTGGCGAAGGCGGGGATTCCCTTGTGAGAACACACGGGCCAAGTGAAACGACTGCAGCGTCTCCCCGGCTTGGAGGATGTTTCGCTGTGCATGCTCAAGAAGTCCGGGAAGAGTGGATGTATGGAGAAGCTTGAGCTCTTCACCGATGGGATTCTGCACTTCAATGGCAACGGAAGGATCCAATCCCGATTTTTTCAGTAATGCCTCACCGATGAGGGAAATTGGCATGATCTCTGTATACCCATGCTCCTTCAAAGAATCACGAAGCTGATGCACTCTCCTATCACGCTTTGGAGGATCGATGGCCGCCATCGGAAGCTGCGCCGGGATTTCTTTATATCCGTACACGCGCCCAATCTCTTCGATCAGGTCATGGGCTCCGCGAATATCGCCGAGGCGATGGAGAGGCGGAGTAACGGACAGAGGACAGAGGACAGAGGACAGAGAACTCTTACGAGCCACTGTCCGTTGTCCTCTGTCCGTTGTCCTCTTTTTCACGACAAATTCCAAATCCTCCAGGATTTTCACAATTTTCTTCTCGGGCACCTCTACTCCCAACATGCTCGCCACCCGATCCAATGAGAGTTCTATGGGCTTGCCTTTGCCTTCGTCGCCCCATTCTTCCAGTTTCGACGCGATGTTGCAGCCGGGCACGAGTTCGGTGAAGAGCTCGATTGCGCGTAGGAGCCCGCGGCTGGCCGCCTCGCGCGGAACGCCTTTCTCGTAGACCGTGGAAGCATCGGTGCGATGTCCCGTCGCAAGAACGGCTTTGCGGATGGAGACGGGATCGACGATCGCCGCATGGAGGTAGACCTTCTTCGTCGATGACTTCGTCGAACTACGCAGACCTCCCATGATGCCCAGGAGATCGAAGATGCCTTCATCATCACTCAGCACAAGCGCGCCCTCCGGAAGCTCGCGCTCAATACCATCGAGCGTGGTGATAGTTTCACCCTGCTTTGCCTTACGAAAATGGACTGTGCCGCGGATGTCATCGGCATCAAAGCAGTGCAGCGGCATACCAACTTCCATCGCCACGTAGTTGGTGATGTCGACAGGCAAACTAACACAGCGCCAGCCGGTTGCCTCCAGGCGCTTACGCATCCACAGAGGAGTTTCGCCCAGCCCATCGATCTCTAAAAAACAGGCGCTGTATCGGGGGACAAGATCTTTGCAGTCAACAATGCACTTGAGAGGGAGAGGCGTTTTTGGAAACTTCAGCTCACCCCTGTCCCCCTTGCCACTCTTGTCACCCTTTTTTCCTTTCCATTTTGCTAATCCCAGCGCCACAAACTCCCGCGCAAAGCCAATATGTGAGAACAAGTCAGCGCGGTGCGTGATAGCGTGATTATCGATGTGCAAGATGACATCATCCATACCCAAATATTCTTTGAGCGACTCTCCAACGCCTTCATCGGAATCCCCAAGATCAACGATGGGCTTCAATCCTTCACTGGCGTGAGGAGGATATTTTGTTTCGAGATCGAGTTCGTCTGCAGCGCAGATCATGCCTTCGCTGTTTACTCCACGGATCTTCACTTGTTGCAGTTCGACTATCTCATCGCCATGACGGACGCGCGCACCAACGTGTGCAAACGCGACACGCATGCCCTCGCGCAGATTTGTGCCGCCGCAGACGACCATTTTCTTTCCTTTATCCGTCTCGACTTCACACAGGGAAAGCCGATCTGCCTGGGGATGTTTTTTCACGCTCAGCACTTTCCCCACACAGCAGTGATCAAGCAATCCACCGAGAATCTCTACTTCATCTACTTCTGCGACTCCTGCAGTCACACGCTTGCCGATCTCTTCAGGGTCGACGACTGTCAGGGTGACGAAGTCCTGGAGCCAGTTCAGAGAAATCTTCATATGCGGAGTATATAGACATCAAACATGCTCGTTAACTCGTTAATTCGTTAACTCGTATGCCGCAGTACGAGTTAACCAGTTAACGAATTAACCAATCTCCGACCACTTTCGATGCAAATACTGCTACCTCATGTATTCCCCAAGCCTTCCACTCCCTTTTCTTGAACGACAAGTCTCTCATCGGTAACGTTCATTCCCGTCTCCTCCCTTTTCTCGTATGTTCTTCTCCAAGAAAAAGAATCCGCACGATACGTTCTGCCTTGTCTGCCACATTATCGTGGCGGTGATGCTGTTCCTCGCGTCCATTGCGGCGCTGCTCGGAGCACTGATGGCGCACTACGATCCGCGTAGTAGCACCCTGATCTTCGGCACCAACGCCGACTCGCTCTCGCTGATCGCCTTCGCGCTCACGACAACGCTCTGGATGAAAGCCGTGAAGTGCTGCATGAGTTCCTGCGACGTCTGCACGACCGGGAAGAAGTGATTTTCGGATTCAGCGTCCAAGGTCATTCACCCGAAGCCCAAAGAAGCCATCAGGTTTACGCGCTCTGCACTGTACCGTTCCTTTTGATTACTCCTTGAGCAGCAGTAAAGAGCCTATCAAAGCGGTCACGCGACTGTTGATCGTCTGTTCTGATCACTGCCCGAAACACCGATGGAGTCTCTCCAGGCCTTTTCGGCTGGAGCGTAAAGCCATGCAGCTCTCCATCTGCAACATTGTGGAACTGTGTTTGTGGATTGGCCTTGTAGAGCCTGTCGTGCAATTCAACGCTGATTGTACATACAACATCACCCTGTTCATTCGTGTTCATCGTAAGATTGTCTTGGACATACGTACGCCGTGACTCACCGCCGAGTTCTTGCACTGCAACATCTTGGAGACTCCTTTCATAGAAACTAACCATAACTGGACTGTATGGAGGATATCGCCGAGGAGCAGTCGGGACCACAGGAACTGTGGGGGCAATCCCCGTTTTGCGAAGGATTTCAGTTTCCACTTTCTCACGCTCTACTTTAGCGCGTACAAGGTCAATGTTGGCTCGATTGAGATCTGTTTCCGAAATTGTCTTGGCATTCCGCGCCGCATTGCCGCGCTCTTCCAACATGTGCGTAAGGTAAATGAAGAACACACCGATGGTCACAAGTAAGCCGAGTTCTCTCGCCTGATTTGGATTTGCTGAAAGAGTATTGATCGCCTTCATTACTCCCTGAAATTCCACATCCATACCCGGTAAGGTTTTCCGTAAACCTTGCAAAGCTTCATGCGTCTTTTGTTCGACTTCGACGACGGTCTTCTCTCTGGCTGCGGCAGCTTTTACACTTTCGGGAGGAGCGGGTGCTAATATTTTTTCAAGACTCTCAAGGCCCTCGAACTGCTCTCGGGTTAAAGTGACAGACTGAACTGTATCTCTCTCGTAGAGGCCGGAATCCGGGTTGGCCAGTGCACGCGGCAAATTTAATTCTCGAGCACGTTTTTCCAGCGCAGCGAATCGAGCATCACTTTGGGTTTGTCCTCGATTTGTTGCGTCTCCGAACTCTCTCGAGATACGTCGGAAAGATGCTAGCTGCTGAGGTGTCGCGACTACGCTCGTCTGACCTGTTGGGATACTAAGTGAACTACGCAATGCGCTGATCTCTTTATGCATAGATTGCCGGAGTGCGTCATTATTGGAAGCATTCTCCCGGGGCCTAAGAGATTCAAGCGCGCCTCCGAAAAGAGGTACTGGCATATGTGTATTTGGGAAATCGAATCAGTATACCCGATTTCCGCCGGAAATTCAATATCTCCTTATCTAAGTGGATGGAGCCCCTCCCCGGCAGGGGCTCCATCCGTGTGTTCTTTCTCCACTATCCTCACTTGATCAAGACTTGGCCCCGGATCTCGCCGTTTGCATATCGTGCTGTATGGACGTTCACGTAGATCCGACGGTCGAGCAGCGCATTGCGCTGGGCATCGGGAATATCGGTCCATGTTCCCGTTGCGCGGTTGCCGACGAACGTGATGACGGGAGACACAACAGGGCCGCTGATGCCGCTATCCCCTTCGTGGAAGTGGGCGGCGGTGATGGAACCACTGAGGTTCTGCACCGTAACGTCGTACTGGAGTCCGTTTGCTCGCAAGGTGAACGTACCCGATCCGGTCGCCGTGGTGATGACAGGCGGTACTTCCTGAATACCTGTGAGCATGGCAGAGAAGCTCATCGTTCCACCTCCATCGAATACGAATGTGTCACTATCGGAGAAGTAAATCCCCCGCGACGTGAGCAATTCTTGAGCGTGAACGGTATACGCGCGCTGTGGGTGCAAGGTATCGGCTAGGGTCAGCTCCACAGTCCGGCGATCATCAAGGAGGTTAGCTGTACGCAGAGAGAGTGTCTGGATGCCGTCGGTGACAATGTAGCGACCAGTCTGTTCTGCTCGTTGAATATCGAGATCGGTATCAAACGTCAGCGTCAACTTGGTAGCGGAATTCACTGTCGCCGAGAGAAGATGTCCAGCCGCCGCGGACGGGAACAGGAAGCTTGCACTGTCCGAGAAGCTGACCCCGGAGCGCGTCATCAGATTCAGCCCGCTCACCCTGTACGAAACATTGGCATCCAACGTCGTCGCGAGCTCCAGCTCCACAGTCCGGCTGTTCATGAGTGTCGCCGAACGAATGCCAATGGTTCCGCCACCGCCAACGCGCACGACTGAGTAGCGTGATTCATCCTCCGCACGTGCACGATCGAGATCGGCATTGAAGGTCATCCGCACGCGCGTGGAAGAGAGCGCAATGGCATCGGTCATGTGCGCATCTTCTCCTGAGAACGTGAAGCGTGCGCTGTCCGTGAAGAGCACGCCGTTATCTGAGAGCAGGTTGCGGGTCGTGAGCGTGTATGTGATATTTGCCATCAGACTTGCACCAAGATCCAAATCCACGGTCCGGTCATTGATGACGAACGCGGAGTCCACCGCAATACTGGATCCATTGGTAAGACGAACAACGGAGTAACGCGATTCATCCTGCGCGCGAGCAATGCTGAGATCATCCGTGAAGGTGATCCGCACGCTGGTTGCAGAGAGAGCTTCTACGGTAGAAATACGGGGCTGGCGCATGCCGCAATCGGTGCCGTACTGCTGGTTCAGATACGCGCGGTGGAACATCACTACCATTTCGGCGCGGTTCATGTTGGCAGCCGGTCGAACGAGGCCAGTATCGCTGTCACCCTGGAGAACACAGTGATCCGCGGCCGTCTGAATGGGCATGTAGTACCACTGATCCTGGGCAACATCCGCAAACTGCGGAGCGGCACCCGTGTGTTCGAGAGCGAACGCGCGCACAAGGAGTGCGGCAGCCTCGGCGCGGTTGATGTTTGCCGGAGGACGCGCGGTACAGGGGCGCGTCTTCTGATAGCAATCCCTGTCGCCGCGGACCCAGCCGACGTGTGCGGCCGCCTCAAAGTACGGGAAGTACCAGGCTGTGCGCGAAACGTCATTGAAGCTTGAGACCGTGGGATAGCGAAGCGGTTCATCGCGGAGATTCACGAGAAGTTTTACAAGCTCCGCTCTCGTCGCGAGATCACTTGGACGAAGGCGCGGCTCATTCGCATCCAGCGCGCCGATGCTGAGCAATGCGGAAGCGGCATTCTCGTAGTAGGCGCCTGTGGGAACATCACTGTACGACGTCTTCTGAGCGAAGACCGAGCTCACACTCGAAGAAAGGAGAACGATACCTGCGATCGCGGCTATCCGCCGTGTGCGCGAGGGAAACGAAGAGGGAGGAGACTGCATCATCGAAGGGGGAAAGGAATGAAGAAAGGAACGGAAGGAAGGAACGTAGGTGAGGGAAGGAGGATTTGGTCTGCCCTCTTCCCTCCACAGCTGAAGACAGAATGCTGCGGGAGCTCTTACCCGATTACTCGACAATGATCGTGCCGCCAACGGACGAATGGAGGTGATTGTGGTACCCCCATGTGCCGAGGCGGGTGAACGTGAAGGCATAGGTTGCACTCTGTCCGATGGCATCGCTAGCGTCGAAGCCGCTTAGGCCCGTATGCGTGGGATGGGGATTGGACGCCACCCAGAGATCTTCGCCGCTGTCGTTACGGAAGGTAACCGTTGTTCCTGCTTTCACGCGCAGCACTGCCGGAGAGAATCCCGCATTCGTGTACGACACAACGCTCGCTTCTCCCTCCGCCGGCCTGCGGCCCTGACCCGGCTCGCCGTACTTCGCCCGCGCGGTGATCACCATTTTCGCCACCTCGGCGCGGTTGATCTTCTGCGTGGGACGGAACGTGCCAACGGCCTGACCTTGGACATCCGTATCGCCCGAGAGGACGTCGTCGCGGGAAAGAGCTTCGATGGACTGCGCGAACATCGTGGAGGACTTCACGTCGGTGTACCTGCTGTCGACGGTCATCGCGGTACTCATATCCACGCGGAAAGCGGATGCGAACATCGACGCGACTTCGGCGCGCGTCGCGGGGCGGTCAATGCGCGCCTGCAATTTGAGGAAATCGAACTGCTCGGCTTTGGCAACGGCCATATAGCCGGATGCCCAGTGATTTTTCATGCCGCTGTCGACGAGAGAGCCGTACAGCTGATCGTCGTACCCGGCGCCTTCGATGGCGATTTTCAGCGCCTCGGCGATCGTAATGCTGTTACTGGGACCGTATTTGCCGGTCAGGTTGCCGCGCGTGTCCTTGTATCCGTTCACGATCCCCGCTTCCGCTGCTTGTTGCACGTAGGTTGCAAACCACGCGTTGGTGGGGACGTCTGTGAAGACGATGGCTTTTCCGTCGATCATCACCTGGATGCCTGCCGCGCTCGCGATCGTCGGAATCATCACCATCATCGCGGTCAAGAAGCGCCGTGCTCGTGCCGCTGCTGTCTGGAAAGGAATACGCATGAGTGAAGGGGAAGAAACAAAAAGACCGTCTGCACCCTCAGACAGCAATCGACACCGCTCATGACCGGGGTATGCTTGCCATGAAAAGAAAAATATGTTGATAGGTCTTCAAAAAGGGCAATCCTTCTGCGAGGAAGAATTGCCCAGTCCGCCAAGATATTCTCACTCTATTGGTCTTTCTCCTCTTTTTTCTCACACGAACAGGTACCACACGTTGCACATCCGCCGCAGTCGGCGCACAGGGGACCACCGCAGGTGGCACAAATGCCATTCTCCATGGGATGAGGGGGGAAGAAATACGATAACACTACAGACCGGAACGCTGCGTCTCTCTTACGAAAAAATTCCGGATGTGCGTCGGCAAGAATCTGCCGCCTCACTCCTGCCAGTATGGTTTCAGAACTCCTGTTGTTCCTCCGCGTGGCGGAAGGACGGTGAGAGGATCGATGAACTCATCGATTTCCTCCTCGCTCTGGACGTATCCGCGCACATCGATTCCTTCGCCTCGATGAATGCCCAGATGCAGATGTTTTCGATTGTCATCACTATCGTGTGTGCGGGCGGGGGCCAGTACCCCAATCCGCCCTCCCGCCGAAAGCTCGGCATCCTTGATCGGCAAATTCTCGAGCGTGAGGTGGCCATAGAGCACGGTCACGGGCTCACG
Source organism: uncultured Candidatus Peribacteria bacterium (assembly GCA_964449445.1). Lineage (GTDB taxonomy): Bacteria > Patescibacteriota > Gracilibacteria > Peribacterales > Peribacteraceae > JABFSS01. The sequence goes on from CAYUZT010000005.1 coordinate 33,923, forward strand.
ACCAATAGCGCAGCGCTGCACCACGAGACCACCGTACCCTTCTACAAAACCGCTCTGGAGGACCGGGCCGCTGCAGATGGCGAATACCGCAACCTCGCTATCCACTTCCTGCTGTGTTACTTCGAAATCCGCTCCCATATGGTAACCGCTGAACCGCTCGGGGGGATTGATGGGATTACTCTCGGGGTTGGGGGTGACGTGCAACCCGAAATGCAGCGGTGTCGCGCGCAGCGACGCATACGGCAGAGGTTCTCTGTAGAGAAACGGCAAACATCCCATCAAAAGGAGAGTACAAGCTGCCGGAAAGAACCAATCTTTCAGACACTGCCAGGGAATCGCGGATATGCGTTTCATCAATGCTGATGACAAAACAGCTACTACCTCCTTACAAGACGAGTTTCTTGATGCGATTGGACGCGCGATTCCTGTATGGTAGCGTTCCCCTCCATCCCCTCCCGGTCATGAACATCCGTGCATCAAGTGCCACTGCCATGGAAGAATTCTCGGCCGCGTACCAGGAGTACAAGGACGCGATTTTCCGCCATTGTTACTTCCACACGTTTGACCGTGAACGTGCGAAAGATCTGCTGCAGGAAACATTCGTGAAAACGTGGGAATACCTGGCAGAGGGAAACGACATCGATAACGTGCGCGCCTTTCTGTACAAAGTTGCGACGAACCTGATGATCAACGCCGCGCGGAAGAAGAAGGAACAATCGCTGGAAGCACTTCAGGATGCAGGATTTGATCCCGCAAGTGAAGATGACATTTCACATCGCGATTGGATCCAGGAGCAACGGGTCATGACCATGCTCCAGGTGATCGATGAACCCTATCGCAGCGCCGTCACGTTGCGGTACATCGAGGGTTTTTCGCCGGCAGAGATCGCCGAAATCACCGGCGAGAGCGCCAATGCCGTGTCCGTTCGCATCAACCGGGCCTTGAAGCAATTACGCACCCATCTCGATAATGGATGAAAAACTCTCCGAATTCTGGCAGTTGGCGCGCTCTCTTCATTTGACAATGGAGGAATCTCTGTTCATAGAACGACGAATAATAGCTGCAACAGAAAAACCGGTAAGAGTGAAGGAAGATATGCGTCTCACAGAACGTATGGACGAAAAGAACCACATCACCAACGAAGGCCAACAAGTACAACTTTCTCCTGAGGAAAGTGGAAAAATTCATAACGAGCTGCTGCAGTACATGAAAAAGAATCCTATAAAAATCTCATCGACTCCGCACTATGACGGGAGTGCAACAACGCCCACCCAGGATTTTTGGGGAACACTTCGCTCACTCATCTTTCCCTTGCGACTCACACCTATTTTCTCCGCCATGCTCGGAGTGGTCATTGCGCTGAGTGCGAGCTTGTCCGTTGCCGCGCGTTCGGCGCTCCCGGGGGACCTGCTCTACCCAATCAAAGTGCATGTAAATGAAAAAGTGGGAGGGGCTCTGCACGTTTCGGCCAATTCTCGCGCGGAGTTCGAAACTCGACGACTGGAAAAGCGACTGGAGGAAGCCGGAAAGCTCGCCGCATCCGGCCGTCTCCGTGGTCAGGCGCGCGCCGACGTCTCGAACGGCATCACTGCGCAGCTCGCTCACGTGCAAACCCTTGCCGGCGAACTTGCCGCCAATGGTGACACCAACGCGGCGCTGGACATCCATTCACAAGTGGAAAGCGACTTGATTGCCAATGCCGCGGCACTCAGCGTGCTTGCCGACGTGCAGGAAGACGTGAAAGAAGACATCAAAGATCTGGTGAAGAACGTTGCAAAAGCCGAACGCGCAGCCGTGCAAACGCGCGTCGCGTCGGAAGCCAAGGTGACGGCAGATGCCCAGACGAATGTCCAGGTGGCCGCGGAAGCAGCGGTGAAAGTGGCAACGAACAAGATCGAAGAAGTGCGCGCGTACATCGATCAGGTGAACGCTTCCGCAAACGCACAGGTTCTGGCGCAGGCCCGTGCGCGTTTTGATCTCTCCAAAAAAATGCTCGCGAATGCCCGTGTTCAGCTGAACACGCAACGCTGGAATGAGGCATTCCATGCCGCAAAAGAAGCGCAGCGGACCGCGCAGGAAGCACGGACGATGCTCAAGGTGGCCGCAAGCGTGCAGCCGCAGCTGAGTGCCACCGCAAGTATGGCGGCGGCCTCGGTTCACCGGACGTCTGCCACGGAAGCAAATAAGGCACAATCCGCCGCGTCGACCGAAGGAACATCCGCCGTGGAGATCAAGAAAGACGGCATCAAGATCGAACAGAAAGGTGTTATCGATGTTGGTCTGTGAGTTGCAACGTCGATAAAAATCATATTTCAGATGTTTCGACGAATGCTATGCTCTGCTGCACTCTGGAGAGGTCGTCCTTCGCTTCGCTCAGGACGGGCTCCGTGGCCTAAGCACATCTGTTCATTGTATTACATCAATCATGGAGAGGTCGCATAGTGGCCTAGTGCGCGCGCTTGGAAAGCGCGTATGGTCGAAAGACCATCGAGGGTTCGAATCCCTCCCTCTCCGCCAGTTTCAATCATTGTCGACGAACGGTGCCGCGGATACTTTTCCCTCTTCATCCATCATCACCGTCACTTGGACCGGCAGCCCGATGATCGGCGTCGACCCTTTGGGGAGCGTTTCCAGCATGCGCAGCCGCACGTCTACGGTGTGTTTGAGGCCGTCGAACATCCCGATATTCGTAATGACTGCCGCAATGGGCTTGCCGTTGTTCAAGAAGGACGACTGGACAATCGCGCGCTGCGTGACTGCGAGTGTGGGAAATTTTTCCGGGCTCAGGGGCAACGTGGCCTGAATGTAGAGTCCCTCGGGGCTGATATCAACAACGCGCGCGAGAATCTGGCTGGCTTGCACGAACGAATCGGCCGTGACGTCCATGCCGTGCACGACGCCCGCACGCTGCGCCACAATCATCACCGGCAATTCACCGTTCGGCTCGAGCGGAGATTGTTCGGCGATCACGAACAACGGCTGCCCTTTATCGACATGCTGTCCATCCGTGACATTCACCGATTGCACGATGCCGCTCACCGGCGTGCCGATCATCATTGTCTCGCCCATCAGAGATGCCTGGAGGGATTCAATGGAGGTCGGTTGGAGAAACTTGGCATAGAGCACCCACCCCTGGATCGCCACAAACAGGACGAGGATAATGGAAAAGGAGAGAATGGAAGAGCGGGTCATGAATTATCGTGGAGGGAAGGCGCGGACAATGAGGGCGTCATGCGGCGTAATTCCTTCCAGTATTTCGATTTCTCCGGAATCTCCGCGCATGCCCGTCACGACAGGCTGGAGGAGTGTTTCGTCCCCGCGTTGGATGCGAAGGAAGTCTCGTTCACCTTTCTGTTCAATGCTCTCCTGCGGTACTTTCAGAACGTTTTGGCGCTCCGAAAGAACGACGGTCACCATGCCGCTCATTCCGGCATTCAATTCTCCCGGCGGAGAGACAAAATCCAGAACGCGGTAGCTGTCGACACCGCCGATTTTCGTTGAGCTGCTGCGCACGGTATCCACCCGTAGCGGGAACGGGGTTTCGGGGAGAGCATCGAAACGTATCGACGCCAAGCTCGATGGAGAAATCTTTAGAACGTCGTCATCCGAAATATTCACGAGCACGCTCAGGGATTCAGCACTATGCATCGTGATGGCTGGATCTGTGAGAGGCGAAAATTGCCCAGGCCGGATATTGATGCGGCTAATTGTGCCGTCCACTGGAGCGAAGAGCGCAGTATCCTGATATTGCGAGGAAATCCGCAGAAGATCACCCTCCGCATGCTGGACTCTCGCCAGTGCGAGATCGATATCCGTTTGGAGCGGCGGGGCCTTCTTCAATTGCAATTTGGCTTCCTCCACCCGCAAATCCTGTTCCAAAGCGCGAATATCCGCTTCGATTTCTTCCCGCGTTGCCGCAGAGGTCGTCCGCACGGCAGTATCGGCAACTGTGTGGATTGCTATCCGTGCAGGGGCGTCCCGCAACTCCTTTGCCGCACCATGGAGTGTGGCAAGAGACCCCTGGAGGAGAGACTGCTGCGTAGCCAGAGAATTTTTGACGAGATCCCGGCTCGCGGTGGTGAACGAATTCGTGAACGGAAGCAGGGAGAGAAAATCTGACGCGCTGCGCACCAGATCGGAGAGCGTGAGAATGGAATTACTGGCACGCTCCATATTCTTCAGCGCTTCGTCCGTGTCTTTGGTATCGATGTCTGCAACCTGTGCATTGATTGCGTCTGCCATCGAGCGCCACTGGCTGCGCATAAGCGCATATTCGGTCGATGCGCTGCGCGTGACGGCATCTTGCACATCCAAACGCTCGTACAGACTCTCCATGGTTTCGATTGCGACTTTCGCAAGGGAATACTGACTTCCGAGCGTCAGGCGCATGGCGGACACATCGTCGGCCAGTTGCACGGATGCCTCTTCTCGCGTCGCCGCAAGCATGTCGTCCTGCGCTTGTACTCCCGTATCGAGCGAGCTCAACTTTTGCTGCAGGCGCTCAATTGCCGCTCGCTTACTTTCCACTTGCGCCTGGGCAACGGCGATATCCTCGCTTCGTGTGCCTTTCAGGATTGCTTCCAATTGCTTTCGTGCAGATTCCACCGCCGCCTTTGCGGTGATCATTTCCCCCGTCAAGCGCCCGGAGGGAAGCGTCGCGATTTTCTGCCCCTTGGTGACGTACTCCCCTTCCTGGACCAGCACATCGGATACGATGCCCGACGAGGCGAACCGCAGTTCCCTCTCACGTTCCGAAGTGACAATGCCGACGGCTTTCACCGTTTCGCGCAAATCTCCCCTCTCAATCGGCACGATCGTGAGAGGTTCCAGATGCTCTTGCATCGCATAGACGCCGCCAATGACGAAGGTTGTACTGAGCACGAGGCCCAATTTCCATTTATGCCTGTGAAGAAACAACGAAGGATGCATAGGTCGGGGCAGTTTGGTATACAAAAAGGAGGACAACGTTCCTGCTCATCTCTTACCAAAAAATTTTCCACTATCGCCCGGGTGCTACATACAGGGAAGCGTCGTCAATGCCGTCACCGGTGCATCCGTCGTCTGGAAGAGCACCGTTTCATCCTCTCGCGGATGCTGGCTGATGTGAAAGACCGGGCAGATGCCTGGTTTCGCTTCAGCGATGACATGAATATCATGTCGGAACACTCCTTTTCTCCATGCATGCTCGTTGATGGCACTATCGACAACAAGAGAACTGCCCTCGGGAACCGTGTCGTTGAAATACCTGCGCACCTGATCCCATGTGTAGAACCCTTCCGAGCTCAGCCCGAGGTTCTTCGGGATCCACGAAATGTGTCGATCGACCAGCGCATTGCATGCACCGTAGGCATACACACAGAGAAAGGGAACGTGCGTGAGTATGATAAGGAAGATACTGACGCCAATCACTGGAATACGCAGGCACGAATGCCTGCTCCCTTGTAGAAAAATCTTCCAGACATCGGTGAGTCCAAGAACACCGAACCCCAGGAGAATCGGGTAGCCGGGAAACGCGAAGCGCATCGCCTGCACCCACCAGATGGCGGTGAAAATCCACGCACTGAGCATGCCGAGAAGCAAAAATTCCTGCCGCCGGGCGTTTCGCACAATGCCGTAGAGTGCACTGAACGCGAGAATCGGGAGGATGTTATGAAGTGGGTTACTATAGAAAAAAATGTTCGAGATTAGCTGCGCAATGAATCCTTGTGAATTGCTGGAAAGCTCGCTTACGTATTCATTATGGAATGGATTTCCGTTGCGCAGAAGCCATAATCCGAGTGGTACAATGGAACAGGCCACTGCGGTGAGAAACATCGGATGGAGGAGATCACGACGACGGCGCAAGACTGTATAGAGGAGGAAAAATGGAATGAGCGGGATGCCATTGAAGCGGGTGACGCAGGAAAGTCCCATGAGAATTCCCGCAAGGATGTAGTACCGACGATCATCTGCGGCTCGGGAATAGGCAGCGAGCGCGCCGAGGAAGAGCGCGGCGAAGAGGAGATCCGCCGAGCCGAGCATCGTCATGAGGACGAACGCGTGGTGGAATGTGAGAAGAAAAACGGTGGCAATCGCAACGCTGCTGCCGAGATGTCGGCGCAGGAGAAGGTATGTGACGAGAAGGACGGCAAACCCGGCAAGCAGCGTGGCCAATTTCATGCCGACATGTGTTCCGGCGATGAAGACGAACGGATACGACGCAAGCGCGTGGAGGGGCAAATACTTTGGAGACGACACTCCCGCTGCCGTATACCGTCCATGCAGCCAGAGATTCTCCCCCAGGTCTGCGTACACCGCTGTATCGGCAGTAACGGGGTACCGAAGGCCGGGGAGCCAGAGCACAGTGAGGATCACGCAGCAGGCCAGGAGGATCCACCGATGAGAGCGTTCAGTAGCAAGAAACATTGCCGTCACGGTACAGAGCCTGGTGCGTGAATGCATTCTCCAATATTTCAAAAAGAACCCAGATATCTTCTTCGTCAACGAATTTCGCTTATTTCCGTCCGAAAAGGCGTACCCTGACTGTTAATTACCTCTTCCCCCCTTTCCCCGATGAATCCTAAACAGTTTCTGCAGCTGGGCGGCGTCATTCTTGTCCTTCTCGCTGTCATCGGCTTCCTGCAGCCGGATCTCGCTGGAGATCTTCTAAGCTTCGACCCAGCAGAAAACTGGGCACACCTCGTGCTTGGCATCGTCGCCCTCGTACTCGCGCCACTGCCCATCGGCGACCTGAAGAAGTGGGTGGTCGTCCTCGTTGGTCTTGTGGCGATCGTCTTTGGCATCCTCGGCTTTATGGTCCGCGGCAATCCGTCGCCGAACTTCTACGGCATCACGAATCTCGAGAACCCGGTCGATAACGTGCTCCATCTCGTCGTCGGCGTGTGGGCGATGCTCGCGGCGTTTAATAAGAAAGGCTGAGTCGGTTGGAATGATTCAAGAAGGCGGGCGGAAGTCCGCCTTTTTACGTGAGCAATGTCATGGTGAGGTGCGAGCGCTTGGACGAGACGCATGTATGGTTCGTGGCTTTTTGCTTACGCAAAAAGCTCCTCACCATGACATGCTGCGCGAGCCACGAACCATGACCTCACACTGTCCTCCCCTCTCTCAATCTTTTCGCAAGCGTCCGTAAGTAGCTCGTTGATACCTTCATCCGGACATACGTTCCCGTGGCAGGATCAAACACACGCTTGCTCTGAATGTTTGGCTTCCACTGTCTGCGCGTATGCCGCATGGAGTGGCTTCGGGTGTTGCCAAAGGAGGTTTTCTTGCCGGTTTTAACGCAAATCCGTGGCATATGGAAGCGCAGAGTAACGGGAGTGTATGCTCAGGTCAATGCAGTTTCTCAATCCCACTTTCATTATTGCACTGCTGATTGCCGTTTCCATTCACGAATGGGCGCATGCATTCACGGCCACGAAGCTCGGCGATCCCACTCCCGGCGATGCCGGACGCTTGAGCCTGAACCCCATCGCGCATCTGGATCTGCTCGGCGCTCTTCTTTTTTTGACCGTCGGCTTCGGCTGGGCGAAACCGGTGCCCGTGAACCCGATGTATTTCCGTCATCCCAAGCGCGATACCTGTTTGACAGCTGCTGCGGGGCCGCTGAGCAACCTAGTACTCGCATTCTTCTCTCTTCTCGGCCTCACGCTCCTGGGACAACGCGTGGGAATTTCGCCCTGGGAACTTGTGATGTTCCCCGCTCGCGGCGAAGTGTTGCAGGCATTCTTCCTTCAGCTCTTGAGTTCGCTGCTCTTCATCAATCTGGGCCTGATGGCCTTCAACTTGCTTCCCATCGCGCCACTCGACGGATCCAAGGTGCTCCAGGCATTCGTGCCGCTGCGCTACGCCGATCAGTACGAAGAATTCATGCGCATCGGAATGTACGTTCTGCTGGCGCTCTTCCTAGCGGAGTCACTCCTCCATATTCCCCTCCTCTCCTTTTGGGTCGTGACGATTATGGAGTGGGTGCTCATGGGAATGGAGGCGATCATCGGCGCTTTTTTGTGACGTTTTTCTGATACGGTTTCAGCTCCGCAGAAGTAAGACCCGGCAAATTCACGGGGTGAATCTCCAGCTTCTGTTTCTGCAGAACCGGTACGAGTTCTGCGAGCACCGTTTCCACGTCGCCTGTTGGAGAATCATACAGACCTTTCGCTAATCGGTAGGCGATTTGAAAGGGTTGCAGACCCATAGCCAGCAATATCTTATGAATGTATTTCCAATCTACGGGATTTCCTTCCTCGAGATCCCGTAACATTTTCGTTCCGTGGGTCGGCACGATGCCCAGCACGCGTTGCTCGAAAAAACGAATTGCACTCGCTTCCTTCGTGGCAAGAAGAGTGCAGAGAACTCGCGGCAGTGGTTGTGTAAATTTCCCTATATCCATCGCACCCCTCTCAAGTTGATGTGGGAACTGAACATGCCAATCGCGAACAACCTCCTCGGGAAGGACCGTATCAACTGTCGCCTTGCCCATGGTTCGCAGTGGGGGCAGGGCGGGAACAAACTCCCCTTCTGCCATTTTCGTAACGAGGTCTGCTCGTAGCCACAGCGAATCATTCTGTGCAATATTGCGCATGGCATCAGATACGCTGCCAGCCCCTTTCTTTCCTTTGATAAGATTGCTGGCCATCTCTTGGACGGTCGCAAATTTTTTAAGAGATTCATCCATGACATCAAGCTCTTCAATACGTGCAATGGCTGCCGCGGCTCGTTCATTCGCAAGCTTCTCCAGGATCGGCATGATTTCTCCGAAGGAAATCTTGTGCTCTTTTCCTTCTCCCCTCTCCAGCCGTTGCAACTCGTGGTTTTTGTCTTTCACGGCTGCGCGGTTTCCGTGTTGTGCGCGCGGAAGGAAGTGCAACGCCAATTCGTTCATATCGACATTGGCAAGTTCCCGCTTGATCCGCATCGTAAATCCCTCGCCGCTGATCCATGCGCCGGTGCGGCGTAAATACCTTTCCCGTTCCCGGATGTACGTCTCGCGAAGCTCGTCGGCATGATCGGCGTCCCGCGCCAGGAGTTGTGTGAGAGCTTCGACCGCGATCTGATTGCTCACACGGTTATCAAACAGCACTCTGTGGACTTCCGAATCCCCCCGATAGCGTTGCGAACGGTCTTTATGGGCCTTCTTGCCACGCTCTTCCGGAGCCTGCACGCGGAGGAGAGTTGCGAGATCAGCAGCCGTGTATCCGCGCTCATCCATGGCTTCACCGGCAAGGGCGCCGAAGCTATTGCGCTTTTTTTCGGTTCCACGAGCGTCATTCCACAGGCGTAGAAAACGCTTGCGCGTGGCATCATCCATCCAACGACCAAGAAGCGGCTCGATAGCATCGCTGCCGATTAATTCGCATCGGATCAACAGATCGGCATTCTGCGGGCCCATGTCGTACTGCGTACGAAGCGCCTCAGCCGTCAGTGTGATACCGGCATCTGTCGCAAGATCGCGTTCCAACAGAACAAGAAACTCCGCGAGTGGTTCTTCAATTGTGCATTCGAGATATTTTCTTTTCTTCGCCATACTCCAGATCGCTTCGCCCTGCGCTCGGCGCAGCGCATGCTTGGCTTTCATCTCTTTGCCGCGTCCGGCATACATGACATTAACCAGCTGCACGACTTCTACGTAATCGGGTACGGTGTCTGTCTTCGCGCGCTGCCAGACTGTGTTGTAGACATTTTTTTTGCCATACGCTTTGCCGAATTGTCGTGCGACATTCTTGTGCCCGCATTCATAGCCGACCCGTTGGTAGAAGTTATTCATCTGCTGCACGCCGAGCAGATTTCCCGACTGCGAACGAATGTGACCGATCGCGCTAAGCAGATCGATACATGATGGATCTTGCTCCAGTAACTCCGGACAGGTGAGAAGATCGAGAAGCTGTTCCCGGATGCCACTCGAAATGCCTTGCTTCTCCCAATGAGCAAGAAGCTTTGTGTACTTGGCACGGTGGGGAAGGTTCTGTGGCCCCCTATCTTTCTCCATCGGCTTATAGCCGTTGGGGCTCATGCCTGTGGCTTTAGCGAAATCCGCGTACGGCATGCGCAGTTTCGACCACCGGATGCCGGCAATAAGCTTGGGCAAGTCGGTACGTGTGTTCTCAAAGATGGCTTTCAAAGCCGTATTCCCACGTGCAACTGCCATGCGCTTGTGTCTGCGGAAATCATCGACATCCCACAGCTCCGGCTCCTCCAGCTGAAGTTTTTCGTCGATGCCCTTGGGGGAATTTTCCGTGATCATAATCGAAAGAACGTTTAGTCCTCGCTCCCATCTCCGTTACTGCTCACTGCCTGGCCTGACCGGCGTGCCTGCACTCCCTGCAACCGAATGGCTTCCCGCAGAACCACCTCCGCAAGAGCAGTACCGCGCAATGCGTTAGGGGCACGGAATTCCTGCAGCACTTTCGATTCGAGCAAACCATGATATTCGCGTATGCCGAACTTTCCTGCGATGTCGTGCAAATTCACGGGCATGCCATTCTCTCCGACAACAATCGTGATCGTTTTTTTGCCTTCTAATACGGTAAATGTCATCTGCTGTTTCTGAGGAACAGATTGTGCGGATGCAAACGCGGGGCGGCTAGGCTGTGTGGATACGAACGCGGGGCGGCCAGTCTGTGCAACTTCCTGGAGGCCCTTTGCTGCCTTGCGTTCTGCTTTCCTCTTTTCTTTCTCTACAACGAATGTGCTCGTGGCCTTGAGCGGTGTGCTGTTTAATTTTTCGCGTTTTCGCTTCTTGCGCTTTTGAATGGCAAGAGTATCGGGGATCGGCTCAGCTTTACTAAGTCCTTTTCGTGCCGTGTCTCTTTCGTAGGCATTCTTATCGACCATACATTGCAGCGGAACCCATGCCTCATTCTCATCGCTCAGTTCGTATCCCATCATCGCCGCGACTTCGCGGATGTACGCTTCGTTTTTTGCTCCGGCAAACCATTGAACGCGGAAATATGTTCTGGCTTTTTCCTGTTCTTTCCTACCACCTTCCATATTGCGAATGTGCCCCAATCGTCCTCTGGTCTGATCGATAGCATAACTGCCCATGTGCGCCAAAACGTCGTAGCACTGCGCGTGCAGATGCAGTGCCTCGGACATCTGCGATGGTGGAGCAACCAGGATGCGTTTAGGATCGCCTTTCTTCTTGGGCGCATTGAACCCGTTGACGACAATGGACCAGCGGCTGTTGCCCGCATCCGGATCGAAACACCAGACCTGCACGGGTATACCTTCTTGTTCATGCGCCTGAATGATGCGATGCGCATACTCGCGGACGTTCTGTGAAGGTGCGACAACGACGCTATCAAGCTCATGCGGCTGAGGTACTCCCAATGTTTTTGCTGTTTTTTCGTTCTGAAACATGTTTGCACGATATGCCGCCCACGCTTCTTCCGATCCTTCCTGTGGCGCATGCTCCGGATCACCGATCCCCGCAAAGGCAACGGGCTTCATAAGATTCAATGCAATCATCTGGCGAACGGAAAGAACTGGAGACCGCTCCGTCCAGCCTTCAACTCCTGTATCGCTCCCCGTGAAACCCACCATGTATGGCCACTTGCCGCTGAGTTGCGAGATTGAATCTCCGAGTGCGGCAGGGGTGTACCGTCCGGCCTCATCGATCGCCAGAAAACGGCATCGGACAGCAATTTCTTGCCGAATGTCCTCACGCATGGAATCTGGATCTCTTGTGAGCGTGCTTCCGAAGGCGATACAGAACTGCGCGGGGTTCTCAAGATTTGCCTGTGCGCTGTACGCAGACCGGTCGAGCGCCAGCTGCCTGTGCGTCGCTTTAATTCTGTAGCTTGATGATTCGGAGAGTGCATGTGCCGAATCGCCCTGGAATCGTTTTTCGCCTGTCAGAGCAACATCTTCTCGCGGTAAGGGTTCAGTCGGCTGTGGAACGTTGTAGGCATCGGGAACAAAGACAATTCTTCCATCAATCAACGCCTCAAGAGTGTCAGTGATTTTTTTGCGCCTACTTGCGTGTATAGCCTTCCACTTCTGATCTCCGCCAGACATCGCAGTAATGCACTGCGTGATTCGCTGCGCTGCCGGTGGCAACTCGTCGTCATCTTCTGTGAGAAATAGCTTATAAAATGGGTGATCTTTCCCTTTAGGCTCGGCAAAGACATTTGTGAAATCCTGCCCGAACATCGTCGCGAGATTCTTCCAGTACACTTTCACATCTGCGCGCTCCACGGTGTAGGGTGGCTGGAGGACCGAGAACTGGCGGCCGAGAGCATTTTGCAACATATGTTCTTTCCGCAGGCCCAGCAGTGCGCCGGTGGGAATATTTTTCGCATCGTCACCTTCGGCCATCATTTCCTCCTGCGTTTCTTTGAACGCGCGGACGACCAAACCTGCAACAAGACTCTTCCCACTTCCATAGGGAGAACGTGCCAGTAAGTTCGCCACTTTGTCACGGACACCCGTCGCCGTGGAAAGGGCTATCCATGCGAAGAGCGCTTTCTGGTGCTCGAAGAGTTTTAAGTTGTTTGCAACGAATCCTTCCTTCTCCATTGCGTGCCAGATGGTGAACATCCGGCGTACCAGTCGCTGTGTAAATTCGTCAGATGATTCATATTTTTCCGATAACCATCGACGGAAATTATCATCGGGCCGATCAATATCATGTTTTTGGAAGTCTTCTCCTATCCACCGCCATGCTTCTTGATCGTCATCGGGAAAGACATCGCGGATTTTCTGTCGCATGGCATCGTAGACCTGATGAGCGCGGCTCTTGGCCCTCGTCGCTGCCAGCTTGATCGGCTCTATCACGGAAACAGCTTCGGTTGCCATAAGGGAAGAATAGTAGGGAGAAGAAGGATGTTTGACAACGATCCACAACATGCAATATTGGGCATCTACACTAAAAAGCGTCTCTATGGCATTTTAACCATGTACTATGCACTGAAAATCTGAGAGACTTTCTTGCAAACTTTTGCCGCCCTAGCTCAGAGGTAGAGCACATCCATGGTAAGGATGGGGTCACGGGTTCAATTCCCGTGGGCGGCTCCAGAATCTTTCAACTTCCACGAAATTCCCAGAATTCATTATCTGCGACCCACCCTGAACTCGTTGAAGGGTGGGCGGCTCCAGTATTCTTTTACTTCCACATAAGCTTCAGAATTTATCATCTGCGACCCACCCTGAGCATTTGTCATACAATGCATAGATTGATCTCACACCACTGCCGCAATCTGAGCTACAAGCGTTTTCACGCGTTCTGTATATGCAGCATCCATTACATACACCGGTTTGTATTCTCTGATTTTCTGAGGAGAATCTCCACGCGTAATTTGTGCGAGGAGTGTCCCAAGATCTGATCCCATAAGGCAATTTTGCGCATATGCCGAACGTTCCTCTGGAGGAAAGCAAAAAGCATACCCTTGGCATTCCATTGCAAGGGTCTGCTCTTCGGCAAATCTCCATGACGTGTGTTCCGATTGAGCGGTAAGACGATCCTCAGCACTCAAATAGTCTGCTGGTGACATTTCGCCACGCAGTAAAGCAATGATCGCAGCACGCCGTTCTTGTGCGATGAATCCTGCAGGCGATATCGATTCCACGATCCCGAGTATGGTCGCAGAACTTCCTTCTGGATCCGCGAATCGTTTTTGAATTGCCTTCATATAATCAGAATTGTCTACAAATCGCTCACTTCCCTCTCTTCGCGAATGACTTGTTTCATGCAACGCATCGTAAGGAAATGTGGCGCTGTATTTGCGATCGGTAGGCAATGCAACAGTTTTATTAACAGTATGTGTCAGATTGGATGATCCATGAATAAACCGGTATCCCTCACCTAGAAATTTGTTCAAGTCGACAGAGGGAATCTTCTGATCAAGTGGTTGGAACGTTATACTCTTTCCTTGTTGAGGAATTTCCCGAACGAGAATTTGGAAATTCCTTTTCGATCCTGGAGCTTGTGAGCGCGCTGTGTTGATTGCAATATTACAAGTAGCAAAAACTTTCTGAAACGCTAAAAGTGCTGCTTTGCGCTGTCCTGGTAAAGGAGCAACTTTCTGGGATTCAGAATTTGCCCCAATGACCCGCATGGCCTCTGCCGCATGTATCACAAGAATAATTTAACAAAAAAAGTTATTTTGTCAACTTCATCAGCCTTCGCATTTATGCTCAGGTCAGTCTCATGAGTACTCCTTCCACAAAAACGAACACGAGGACCGCTGCCATCACTATTTGTAGCACCCGCTTGAGGAAAATATTCTGTATCATGATTGAGGTTTCGGAAAGAGTTCAGGGTAGTGCTCTCGGACAAAATCCATTTCCTGCGACCCGTGGAAGGGATCGTTCGTGATCGCGCCATCGTAGTACATGGTGTGTGTCGGAATCGCTCGCCACGTCAGGAAGGTGAGGACGATGAGAGAGATGAATGTGATGCTGATGAGAAATTTACGAGTATTCTCTGTCCATTTTTGCGCGTAGAGATGCTCGAGCGCAATCAGGAACACAAGCGGGAGCATCGGCACGAAGTAGCGGAACTTCGTCACTGGCCATGCCGAGGAGATCAAGAGATGCAGAATGAGAAGGAGCAATAGTGGCGCGATCTTCCGGATGCGTTCTTTAGAAAAGAGATAATCGATCCACGCAAAGGAGAAGAGGAAGAACGCAATGGGCGCGAGGATGAAGAGTTTGCGCGCGATGTAGTAGAGATTATTGGGAAGCCACACACGAATGACTCCATTGAAGAGAATATCGAGCCAATTGCTCAACTGCAGATCGTAATACGGCTGGCCGTTCTTCGTAGAAAGCGGAACGCCGGACTTGATGAAGACGTAAATATTATTCGCGTAGTGACTGTAGAACGGATCGCCGAAGAGCACGGCATTTCGGATACACCACGGCAGCGCGATGGCAACGACAATACCGGTTGCGACGGCTGCGTAGCCAATCCTCTGTGACCATGACTCTTTTCTCTTCCATAAGAGCACAATCACGGATGCAGGGAGTAATAGAATGGACTGAAAATTGATCATGTACGCGACGCCGGTGACGACACCGAGACTGATTGCTCTCATCCAGTCATCACGCCGAAAAGCGATGAGGATCCAGAGGAGATAGAGCGCGGCGTGCAGACTGTAGAACGAACCATTCCCGGAAAAATCGATCATGATTGTGGAGACCGCAATCCAGCCTGCCATCACCAGTCCCGCAGTCTCGCTGATGAGTTTTCTTCCGACACGCTCGGCGAGGAGTATGAGGACAAGACCGCTGAACAGCGACAGGATTTTGAAGGCGAAGAATATGTTTTGCGGTGAGGGACTGAGCCCCATGCCCCGCGTGAGCACCGCACCGAGGAGAGGCCACAGTGGCGGATGCTGGATTAGGTGAGTCGTGGACGCGGAGAGTGGAGCATCTGATGACGGAATCTCATCGCTTGGAGGAAGCGTGAATGTGCCGTCACGCAAAAATGATGCGGATGCCTGCACATCGACTTCGACATCGCCATGCGGAATGCTGTTCCAGTGAACGGAGAACAGGCGCGGGACAAGCGCGACGATGAGAATGCCGATGAGTATCCAGTCCCGCTTACTCAGCGAGTACAGAGAGAAATTCCTCATACGAGCGGATGTAGTCGCGCTCATCATATTCCTGGTCGGCGATAATCAGGAGGATTGTCTTTTCATCGAACTTCCGGAGTGTCCTCCAGACCCGTGCGGGCAGAAGCAGCGCCTGCGATTTCCCCCGCAGTTGGACGACCTGTTTTTTCTTCCCATCATCAATTTCCACTTCACATCCGCCTTCGATAGGAAAAATGATCTCCTGCGTCTCGTGATGAGCATGCTTGCCACGTTCATCACCGGGTTTCATACCCGAGACAATCAAAACCTTCTTGATGGGAAACGGAACGATACTCTTGATGCCCTGGTGCTGGAACATCGCAAGCGATCCGTTCCCCGTATCGGAAGCAGGGACAGCGATGAGGCAATGCGTATCAGCCATGTTGCTTGCGGTACGACTCCAGGTGCTTGGGGATGTAATCGCGAATAGTTGTTGTGGGCTTCCATCCCAGCGCCTTCACCTTGTCGCAATTGACCGCGTACCGTCCGTCCTGCCCGTAGCGATTCGGGATGAACTCGATCCACTCCTCGGGCTTGCGGCCCGTCGCGGTGACGATCATTTTCACGACATCCAGAACACTGTGCTCTTCGTTGGAGGAGATGTTGTAGACCTCGCCGATCTTTCCCTTTTCGAGAATTTTCAATATTGCCTCGCAGTTATCCTCAACGTAGAGCCATTCCCGCTTGTACGAGCCATCGCCGTGCACCGTCATCTTCTTGTTATTGAACAGGTGATCGACGGTCTTGGAGAAAAGTTTTTCGGGGTGTTGGCCGACGCCATAGTTATTGCAGCTGCGGCAGATGATCGCGGCAATGTTGTACGTCTTCTGCCACGCGTAGATCAGTTCATCGGCGGCGGCTTTGGCTGCGGAGTACGGGCTTGAGGGAAATAATTTATTATCCTCGGTGCAGTATCCCGTCAGGTGGGAACCGTAGACTTCGTCCGTGGAAATATGCACGAGCACCGGACGGTCGGTTTCGTTTTTCGCGCGCAGGAGTTCGAGAAGGTTATAGACACCACCGGCATTGGACTCGAAGAAAATCTTATTGGCAGTAATGGAGTTATCCACATGACTTTCGGCAGCGAAGTTCACGATGAAGTCGACGTTCGGCGGCAAGTGCGTCATCGTACAAATATCGGCTTCGATGAATTCGTAGTTCTTGAGCTTTTCGAAATTGAGATTCTTGCGCGCGGCGTACGTCTTCTTATCCAGATTGATGACGTAGTACCCGCGCTCGATCGCCATCGGCACGAAGTGCGAGCCGATAAAGCCAAGGCCTCCGGTAACAAGAAGTCTTTTCATAGGGAAAACCTGTTCACTCTACGGTTTCCATGGATTTTTTCAAGAGACCGGAGGCGTCGATAGCTCTATACTCTCTGCATCCTATGGCCGACTTGAAACTCCTCAAAGACGTCACTCTCGGTAAAGATGTGGTCATCCGCGATTTCGTGAACCTGTACGGGTGCACGATCGGCGATGGCACACGCATTGGCACGTTTGTAGAAATTCAGAAAGGAGTGGTGATCGGCAAGCACTGCCGGATCCAAAGCCACACATTCATTTGCGAAGGGATAACGATTGAAGACGGATGTTTTATCGGTCACGGCGTGATGTTCAATAACGATCGACTGCCACATGCGCTCAATAAAGAAGGAAAGCCGACAGGCGAGGGTGACTGGGTGCTCGAGAAAACATTGGTGAAAAAGGGTGCATCGATCGGCTCGGGTGCGGTGATTCTTCCGGGTATTACCATCGGAGAAGGAGCACTTGTAGGTGCCGGAGCGGTGGTGACGCGCGATGTTTCTCCAGGTACGACCGTTGTTGGAAATCCTGCCCGTCCAAGTGACAAATAAGATGACTGCTCCCTTTCTCGATCTCATCGCGCAGTACAAATCGATCAAGAATGAGATTGATGCGGGCATCGCGCGCGTGATTGCACATGCAACGTTTGCGGGCGGACCCGAGGTAGAAGCATTCGAAAAAGAATTTGCCGCGTACTGCGGTGCTCCGCATTGCGTGGGCTTAAGTTCCGGAACGGCAGCTCTGGAATTGCTCCTGCGAGCCTATGAGGTGAAAGCGGGAGACGAGGTGACCATGCCGGCAAATACCTTCTTTGCCACAGCCGAAGCCGTAATCTTCGCCGGTGCGACTCCGGTATTTGTCGATGTGTTTGAGGAAACTGGACTGATGGACCTGGCGCTGCTTGCTAAAGCGATCACGAAAAAAACACGCGTCATCATCCCCGTTCACCTCTTTGGTCAGCCAGCAGACATGGATCCCATTCTCGCAATTGCGAGTGCAAAGAAGATTCTCGTGATCGAAGACAGCTGCCAAGCACACGGCGCACTCTATAAAGGAAGGCGCGCGGGAACCTTGAGCGACAGCGCTGCATTCAGCTTTTACCCTGGCAAGAACCTGGGCGCATACGGTGAAGCAGGCGCCATCACCACAGACGACGGTGCAATTGCGGATCGTGTGCGACTCCTACGCGAGCATGGGGCAAAAACAAAGTATAAACACCTGATCGTCGGTCGTAATGAGCGGATGGATGGGATGCAGGGGGCGGTGCTCCGCGCCAAACTCCCCCATCTTGATGACTGGAACGCACGGCGGAGGAAACATGCGCTGCGGTATAGAACCCTGTTGAAGGATCTCAAGAACATCACAGTTATGAGTGAACAGCCGGATTGTGAGAGCAACTATCACCTGTTCGTCATCAGAGTGAAAAATCGCGATACAGTTCGGCAAAAACTCACGGGTCTTGGCATTGGTACCGGCATCCACTACCCCATCCCGTTGCATCTACTGCCTGCGTGCGCACCCTTGGGCTATCATGCGGGTGATTTCCCGGTGAGCGAGCAACTTGCACGGGAGATTCTCTCGCTCCCGATGTTCCCGGAAATGACCGAGCAGCAGCAGGATGCAGTAATTGCCGCACTGCGCTCGGCGCTGTAATCGCAGGTCGAAGACCTGCACTGAATCACTGATGTCCCCCTCGATTTCCCTCCTCGTCGCGGCCTACAACGAAGAAGCGTCACTCGCGCGCACGCTCGATCGTGCACTTGCCACGCTCAATGAATGTGTGACGGATTGGGAACTGCTCATCATGGATGACTGCAGCACGGATCGCACACCGCACATCACTGCGGACTATGCGGCTCGATTCCCGGGAAAAGTTCGTGCTATGCGCCACGCGGTGAATCAGGGCATTGCGACGACGTTTGAAGACCTCTATCGCGCGGCAACGAAAGAGTACGTATTCCTGATTTCCGGCGACGGCGAGTATCCGCCCGAGGCGCTCAAGCAATGCATGCCATTGCTGGCTGAGAACGACATCGTCATCTGCAGGAGGGTCGTGAAGCACTACACGTTCTATCGTCACTGCATCTCTCACGCATACCGCTGGAGCATTCTGTTGCTCTTTGGCGTCGATCTGTTTGATCCAGGCGGTGTGAAGGTGGTGAAGCGCGAGATCTTCCGCGATATTCCCGTCTACTGCAAAAGTGTCTTCGTGGAAGCCGAACGGATCATTCGCGCCATCAAGCGCGGCTACAGCATTGCCCACGTCGATATTATCCAGGAACCACGGATGGGCGGACGCGGGCGGGGCGCACGATTTGCGACTGTATGGGCAGCCGCAAAAGATCTTGTTGTTGTCTGGGTCACCATCATTCTCCTCCGTAAACAGTAACCGCTATGTCCTCTCACATCGTCGATACTCACGTGCGAGACGCAACATTGTTCCGGGACACTCGGGGGTTTTTTGATCGCCTGAGGAAACTGCGCAGCGACGTCTTCTTTGATCATTATGCGAAGAAAGTATTCGAGAAAGGAGGCTTCATCCTGGATATTGGCGGAGGTTTGCGGCTGGATCCTAAGCGCGGAAATGTGACAAACAGCGACATACAGAAGAAATTAGGCGCAGAGATTGCGCGACCGGACGTGCAATTCAAGATTTCCGATTACACCGATAAGTATTCTCCGGATTTTGTGGAGGATATTCATCAACTCTCATTTTCTGAGAACACGCTCGACGGACTCTTCTGCCTGGCAGTGCTCGAGCATGTGTATGACCCAAAAAAAGCCGCTGAAGAGATCGTACGCGTGCTCAAGCCCGGCGGACGCGCATTCATCTACGTGCCGTTCCTCTACCGTTACCACGCGCACCGCTCCGATTACAAAGATTACTACCGCTACAGCAAAGATGGCATCGCGTACCTCTTCCGCGGCTGTTCCCATATCGAAATATGTCCTGTCCGCGGATTCTTTGAGTCCCTGCTCAAATTCACTCCCCTTTCGAGTCTGGGAATTTTCCGATTCCTGGCAAGATTACTTGATGAATCATGCTCGGCGATGCGCAGTGTTTCTGAGCGCCAGACATCGGGCTACAACATTTATCTCATAAAGTGAGCCTGTCATGTGAGCCCTTCGGAACTCAGGGTAAACTCCGCGAACCATGACAGTCCGATGGGAGAGAGACGTCTTTTGGATCCTTTCGATACAGCATGATGTACCCGTCTGGACTTGTTCGTGACTGTGCACATGCCCACGGCGTTTCCGTAAATTTTTCACTCAGGAATTTTTGCACGCTCATGCCAATACATTCCTCAAGTGCGTAGCCCGGTCGTGTGACCGGCTCGTACTCCTTGCTGAGCACAATCACACGCGCCTGACCCAGCCGCTTGAAGCTCTCGTCAAAGAATTGAGGATGATAGCGACCGATATGCTCGATGCGCGTATATAGGTAATAGTTCAATGGCGAGTGTTCGGCATACGGCATGTACGCTCTGTCTTCCAGGAAGTAGTATCGATCTATAGAGCAGGCATCGAGCATCTGATCCAGTGCCTGCGCGGCCGTTCGATCGCGCTCTTCTGTCTGCCGGATCTGACCCGTCATCTGTGCGAGTGTTCGCCCGGAAGAAATGAACGGAGTGGAAGTGAGCAACACCAGTGCCGTGAGAGCAGTGAAGCCGAGAATTTTTGGAGAAGAGTGACGAGATTGTCGGAGAAACAGCAGAAAAAATGTCGCGTACACCGGTAACGCGAGTGCGAAATACTGGCCATGGAAGCTGCTTCCAAGCGCAATGGCCGTCACGGTGATGTACACCGCGAGCGCATGCCTCCATGTTCGCTGTAGGAATGCACGGAAGGAAGAAAGCTGCAGTGCAATGATCAATGCCATCACGCTCAGGCCGAAAATGACCGCTGAGGGAATGGGGAGAATTTGCCAGGGAAATTGCGCGGGATAGAACGACCGAATGATGAGGACGACTGCAATGGAGAAAATCGTGCCCGTGATTCCGATGAAACTTCTGCGCTTCGAGGCATCCGGAGGAAGTGACAGGATGAAGAGCACAGGGACGAGGACCACAAACAACAGCGTGAACTCGCGCACATTGAGGAAAATCCGCTCCCACGCAAAAAATCCGCGCGCCCATACAGGCCCACCGCTCAGAATATAATTCCCGAGCATGCTTGTGAGGTATACCGAGAGATAACTTCCAAGCGCGCCGAGAGACGCGAGGACAACAATATACAAAACGCCTGCAGTGATCAGTGGAACAATGAAGAGACGAACCCACTCACGCCGCGCCCGCAGCATCAGGACAGCGCATGCGAGCAATGTGAGCAAAAATGGCTCTTTGAAAAGCAAAGCGATGGCAAAGAATACACTCGCGAATAGAACGTTCAGGATCCCGGGACGACGCTGGTCCGCATCAACGCAGAGGAGATAGAGCAACCCGAAGAATGCTCCGTAGAATTCGGTCTGCACATCGCCGCCAATCGTTGCATGGTAGAGCGTGAACGTGAGGCCGAGCATCAATGCACACTGCAGCAATATGAACCGCGTAAATTTTTCCTGCTTTTTTGCATAGACATATCCCCACCGGAGAAAGAGCGCCGGGATGGAAAGGAGAATGATGACATTGAAAACACCAGTAATTCTCCCATCGCCAAAGAGTGAAAATGACGCCGCACTGAGAAGGAAAATCCCTGGCGGTTTGGGATCAAACACATCTCGGTAGATGATGAGACCATTGCGGATGGCATTGCCCATTGTGAAATAGAGCGTCGCATCGGGCCCGTGAAGACCGGCAATGTACAAAAAGAACTTTGAGAGAATCTGATACCCGGCATAGAGAAGTGCTGCTGCAGTGGCAGCCTCCAACATAACCACTCCGATCCGTTTGATGCTCTGCCGTCTTCGGTCCAGAATGCGGTATAGTCCCTTCATCCCCTCCATGATACGGCGCTTTCTATTTGCATGCATCATCGCTCTTGCCTTCACCCTGATCCTCAATGCGAGGAGTCTGCAGGAGCTCTCTGCGGGCCAGCTGTCGGTGGCGTACTTGAACGACCACGCCGTCGATGAGCAGTTTTACTTTTCCACGATTGCGAAAGTCGGCCAGGGTGCACCCGCATTCGGCCATTCTTCGTACTTTGAACACCACGATGACGTCTCCGCCGTCAGCCTGGCTCCGGTGACGGAAGGACTTCTGATGCGACTTTTGCACCTCCCTCTCGCACAGACACTCCTGCTTAGCGATCTTCTCTTCCCGTTCCTTGCAATTTTGATCCTGACCTTCGGTCTGACGTACGTCTTCAAAAAATCTTTGCTTCCGGCTGGTGCGGTGGCAGTCATTGTTGGCAGCGATATCGGGACGTACTGGTTTCGCTCCAGTAATCCGCAGCTTCCGTTTGTGGGTGCCGCGGCGTGGTTTGCAACGACTCTCGCGATGCCCCTCCAGAGTACGACTGCTCTCGTTCTTCGGGCTACGATTGCTGGAACTCTCTCGTGGTTTCATTTGGTCTATGCGTCGTTCTTTATTATCGCCGATGGCGTCCTGCTTCTGAGTGGATATCTGGAGCAACGATCACTCAGACAACTCGTCAAAAATTCTCTGCTGTACCTTGTGGTTCTTGGGATTCTGATCGCTCCCCGCTTGCTCATGAATGTTCCTGCGGAGGTTGCCGAGGATACGCTCGCGCGTATTGGAGTGATTCACACGCGTATCCCCGCAGGGCCCAAGATGCAGCTGCTGATTCTGGGCTTGATGGCCATAATGCTCATTCTCCACTGGAAAAGACGCGCATGGCCAAAGGAGGCTCTCTGGAAATGCTTTCTGCTCCTGATCGCATCGCTCCTCGCACTCAACCAATCGCTGATTCATGGAAGGGACGCACTCTTCGTTTCGTACTACAACGGCGTGCTCCGGATGGTGATGCTCTTGAGCATCCTGATTCTCTTCGTCCAGATCACCAAGAACGCCCTCTGGAGCCGGATTGCGGTAGGTGTATGCGCTGTCGTTTCCATTGTCCTCCTCTGGAATGCCGTCGGATTGGTGGCAAGGGAATCGCGCGCGAATGCGGATCGTTATGAGGAGAGTGATATCCCCAAGATTCTTGCGTGGATAGGAGAGCAGCCTGGACTCCTCGTCGTTGCGGCGCCGAGCGACATCAATGCGCGCATTCCGTATGAAACTCCTCACTATGATCTCTTCAATGCCTACGGCTGGAATCTGCCTCTCACAGACAAAGAGCTTGCTGAGCGCTATGCACTGCAAGTGAATCTTGTGCCGTCGACTAAAATCCTCGACCGAACCTACACGAACATCTTCGGCGGGTACGCGGGCCTCTCGGGCTCCAAACGCAGAACATTTTGCAAGATGAAGAGAGCGCTGCTGCGCACAAGCGACCCATGCATTGTTGAGCCGCGCTCACTCATCCGCCATCAGGAACTCCTTCCGATGGTTGATGATGCGAAGATCGACGTCGTTGATGCGATGAAGCGCTATCACGTGTCACTGATCGTTACAGAAGAAGGTGAGCAGCTGCCTCTGGTCATCAAAAACGCCTGCTCCAAGGCGACAACAATCGGCATGTACACAACCTGGTCGTGCAGTGAGTTATAAAATTTCTGAATTGTCATCCTGAGCCCTTCACTTCGTTCAGGATAGGCTCCGCGAAGGATCACTCCCCCGTCACTTCCCGCAGCGGCATTGTAATGTGAGGAGGAGACTGATCGGACCTGAGCGCTCTCTCGATGGAAACATATTGCAGCGGATCGCTCGCATCCCAGATGAGTACTTGGATGAGAAAGAGCGCCGCAGCGAGAGCGGCGAGAAGGAGAACTATTTTCTTCCAGGGAGAAAGACGGAAGATATAGGGAATCAGAAGCGTCGCCCCCGCCACGCCAAACGGGGCCAATGGAAGCCCGAAACGTGACTCGACCATCAGGATGCTGCTGTACCCGGCGAATGCGGCAGGGTAGAGAAAAGGCGCGAGCCGCTGGAGGAATCCTTTCTGCTCTCTCACCACAACGAGGGCAAAACCGAGAAGACTGAAGAATCCGACGAAGCCGAGGACTCCGAAGAATCTGTTCCAGATGATGACCCACGTGGGCGTTACGTACGTCGCGTACGAATTCAGATGAAAATTATCGAAGAGGCCGATGATTTTTTTCACGCCAAACTGGAAAGCGAGGGCCGGATGCCGCGCACTGCATGAAAGGAAACTCTGAAGCGGGATACTGGAATCAATGGGACAGATTGCGGAGAATTGACGCAAGAACGGATCGGTGAGTGAGACGAGTTTGCCGAAATCCGGCGCAAGTACCGTGTACGTCCGCGCGCTTTTCAGGCCTTCTCGCAAGAGACCCGCGGCATGCTCCGTTTTCTCTTCGGGAAGAGAATAACAGAAAGTGTGAGCTTCCCTGCTGCATGCAACAAATCGCGGCGAGAGGATGACCGCAAACGCGCACGCGCACGCCGCGGGTAACAGCAGCGCGGCACTTTTTTTGCGGAGTTGCGGAAGTATGAGGAGAAGCCATCCAACAATGCAGATGATGACAGCGGGGAGATGTGACGTGCGCGTAAAGACCGTGAGAGCAAGAAGTACTCCTGCCGCGAACGACCAGTAGAGCTGTTGTTTGCCGGGAGCAACCGCCCGGCAGAGCGAGCCTATCCCGATCATCATGAGTGTGATCGCAAGACTATCCGCGAGCGGAATTGCCGCCTGCGACGTAAGCCCTGGATGCGCGGTGAGGAGGAAAAGCGCCGCGGGATGCAGAGGGAATCCCCATCGAATGAGAGATCTGTAGAAGAACAATCCTGCGAAGACATGCAGGATAAGACCAATGAACAGGGAAAGAGTAACCCAGCCGACGAGCAGATCGAGACTGAGTGCATTCGTGATTGTATGCGTGATTCCCAGAAATAACGGGAATCCCGGCGGCGTATAGCCGGTATAGGTGAACGCGTGCGTGAGGAATCCCAGAAATCCGTTTGTGCGTGCAGTTTCCGTTGTAGTGATTACTCCCGGGAGCTGTGCGGCGATCTTGACGTAGCCTGTTGAATCGCAGCACACATCGCCGCGGAAGAGTGGAGGAAGGGAGCGGTTGAAGGAAAACCAGAGCACGGCAATGACGACGCCTGCAAGCAGCCACGGCAGTTCGCGCCGGGTGGGGAAAGCACCATGAAGGCGCGGGAGAATCATGCTGAATCGGCGGATTTTTTAGCAGCAAGCTGCATGGCGACCTCAATGATAATGTCTTCCTGGCCCGCGACAATCTTCCTGCGTCCCAACTCAAAGAAAATATCTCGCGGATGGACGCCGTACTGGGCAGCTGCGCGCTCCACGGGTTTGGCGAAGCCCGAAAAGACGCCGGTGATCCCGCTGACGACGCTCACGGAATTGATCGTCGGCACTTTTTCCATCAATTCTTTCTCCGCCATATCCGCGGCATCAAGAATACTCCCCAAGTCGATATCGGTCTCGATGCCAAGTTTCCCGAGAACGGCAACCAGCACTTCCAATTGCGTATTGCCGGCGCCGGCGCCAAATCCGCGGATGGTGGCATCGATAATCTGAGCGCCCGCCTCGATCGCCGCGATGGAATTCGCGATGGCGAGCCCCAAATTATTGTGGCCGTGGAAGCCGACGGGGATGGAAAGTCCGGACACGAGGAGGGAAATGCGGGATGTGACCTCGTGCGGAATCGATGCGCCCGCCGAATCCATTAGAATGACGGCTTGCGCGCCGTATGATTCCATCTTGCGGCATTCCTGGAGCAAAGTGTCGTCCGTGGCCATGTGGCTCATCATGAGCACTCCGTACGCGGTCTTCCCGCGCCCGCGCACGTAGGCGATGTGACGCTCGGTGATATCGGCTTCGGTACAGTGGCTTGCGACCCGGATGACATCCACTCCGATGTCGATTGCCGCCGCGAGGTCCTTTTTGATCGTTGCGAATCCGGGAATCACGTGAATGCCAAGTTTGGAATTGCGGAGATGTTTCCGTGCCGTTTCGAGCATTTCCTTATCGCTGATGGGACTTTGGCCTAACTGGAGGGACGAAGCACCAAGACCGTTGCCATGTCCCACTTCCACAATCGGCACGCCGGCTTTCTCCGCTGCCTGTGCGTAGAGCGCGATCTGGTAAGCGCTCAGCTGGTGCCGCACGGCATGATTGCCATCCCGGAGCGTGGGATCACTGATGAGAATGTGTTGCATGAGGAGAGAGGAAGGTTTTTGCGTACTCTTCAGCGACGGAAATCGCGGCGCAATTCACGATATCCAGATTACCAGCAAACGTGGGAAGATAATCGCCGCGTCCGCGGACTTTTACCATAATCGTGATGCGCCCATCCTGCAGGGACGGAGGTACGACGAGCTCGAAACCCGGGACATAGGACTGAATTTTCGTAATTGCCGCATCAATAGCCGGACGCAACTTCTTGAGATCCGGATGCGCGACTGTGGCGAATAGTGTGGTCTGCATATCGATGGGCGGTTCCGCGGGATTAAGATTGAGTATTGCTTTCGCGCGAGCACAGCCGGAAAAGTGTTTCAGTGCTTCCTCGGTGGTTTCGATGTACTGGTCAAGGTTGCTGCGAGTCGCGGGTCCGGCGCTCTTCGAAGCAATACTGGAAACCACCTCGATGTACTCGATATCGCTGTGCACCGACCGGAGCGCAACGGCTAATGGTATGACGGCCTGCCCTCCGCAGCTGACCATGCTGATGTTTGCATGATGCCCGTGTCCGAAGTCCCCAAGTGCCGGCACGCACATGTGACCGACTTTGGAAGGGGTCATATCGATGACGAATTTCCCGAGTTTTTTCAATATCGGCCAGTGAATCGCATGGTCCTTGGCTGAGGTCGCGTCGAAAACGAGATCGCAGGCATCCGGCTGGTCGACAATGGCATCGATGCTCCGGTCCGAGACCGTCACGCCGAGCGAGCGCGCCTTACGCATCCCATTTGATTCCAGATTCCGGCCGATGAAGAGAGTGCAATGGAGAAGGGAGGATCGCAACGTTTTCAGCAAAAGGTCCGTACCGATGTTGCCGCTTCCGAGAATCGCGACACTCAGCTTCCCAGCCTGAAGCGTAGTCATTGGCTAAACTATAGCAGAATGGTTTGCGGCTTCCTTTGCAGGAGAACGCATATTTACCCATCCATAGCCCTGGGCAATACTGGCTTTCCATCCTCCAGGAAAGGGAACATCTCATCGAGATTTTTCGATTGCATCCGCCCGTCGGGCAGTCGCACAGAGGTGACCGTCGGCAGGATGGGCTGATCCGTAAGACACGTGACTTCGCAAATAACGGGGCCAGTTGTTGCAAGCGCCTGGTGGAGTGTCTCGCGCAGGTGTGCACGATCAGGACAGGAAATAAATGGAAGATCATACGCGGCGGCAATTTTCCGGAGACTCGGAAGCGTCAGGCCGCTCTCGCGACTGGATCCCACGTACTCCCCTGCAAAAAAACTTTTCTGAGTATTGCGGATCGATGCGTAGCCATCATTATTGATGATGAAGAGCTTCAGATCCGGTGATTCATGCCTGAGTGTCTGCAATTCCTGAATATTGGTCTGAAGTGCGCCATCTCCCGTCACACAAATCACACGGGCGCTGTTGCCGGCAGTAGAGACGCCGATACCCGCGGGTAGTGCATATCCCATCGCACCCAGCGCTCCCGAAACGATGTAACGCTCGGAACCTTTCAGTCGGAATGCCTGTCCCATGACATAAAAGGAGCACCCGGAGTCCGTGATGATTGTTTCATCCCCCTGCAAGAGATCACTCAGGATATCGGCAAATTCGTAGAGATTGACAGGCCCTTCTGGCAGCAGGTGCGGCTCACGCATGACTGCGTACCACTGTTTCCATTCTCTGCAGCGCTCCCGCCATTGTTCAAAGAGTGCCTGATCCCATTTTTTGATTCCCTTCTGGACGGCAGAGAGAAACGTCCTGACATCGGCGCAAATTTTCTCCTGCACTCCTGCAGCCTCGCGCTTGAGCACCGCCTCATCCAAATCGACTTGGATTCTGTACGCTTTCGGCGCGAACATTTTCTGGTCGTAGCCGGTCGTCTGGGCATGCAGGCTGCATCCGATGGAGAGCAGCACATCGGCATTCTGCACGGCGAAGTTCCCCGCACGATCCCCTTTGACACCGGGATACCCCGTAAAGAGCGGGTGATCGTAGGGGAGAAGATCTTTTGCGAGTTGCGTGGTGACCACAGGAATACCGAGCGCATCAACCACCTTGCCAAATAACTCGGCAGCACCCCCAGTGCGCACGCCATGACCGGCAAGGAGAACGGGCCGCTTGGCCGAGCGAAGTCGATCGAGGAGTGGAGAAATGATTCCGTCGAGCGCAGGAAATTTTGTGACGGTTGGTGTAAAACCCTCTAATTTCTCGGGCTCGATCTGCGCGCCCTGCACATTGAGCGGGATATCGAGCAGAACCGGACCCGGCCGTCCCGAGAGCGCGAGCGAGATCGCTTTCTCCAAATGAAATCGCGCCGTGGAAGGATCTTTGAGGAAAATGGCGTACTTGGTGACGGACATGACGATCGGAACAATATCCACCTCGAACGTCCCGAACTGTCGCAGGCCCTCGCTGCCCGTTCCCCGGATCGACTGCGTGACGTTACTCTGTCCCGTGAGAAACAGGACGGGCGCGGAATCCTGCCATGCGCCCACGAGCCCTGTGAGAATATTCGTGGCTCCTGGTCCGCTCGTTGCATAGCACACGCCCAGTTCGCCTGTGCGACGCGCGTAGCCTTCGGCCGCCATCGCGCATGCCTGCTCATGATGATTGCAGATGTAACGGAGTCCCGCTCGCGGCACGGCGTCGATCAAGTGCATCATGCCGCCGCCGGAGACCATGAAGACGCATCGCACTCCCCGCTTCTTCAGTTCGCCGGCAATGTAATCGGCCACGCGCATGATTATTTTTTGGAATGCTTGGCACTGCCGGTCTTTTTCCGGAATGCATCGACCGGTCCTGTGGCTGCGAGCCGAATCAGATCCGTATCCACACTCCACACGAGCATAGTGGCGCCAATAGCAAGCGCGCGATCCATATCTGCCTTCGTCCGGACCATCATCCCGGCTGCTTTGCCGGCCTTCCGTATTTTTTTCACGAGATTTTCGATCAGGTTGACGAGCTGCGGCTCGCGCACATTCCCTGCGTACCCCAGTGCCATGGAGAGATCGTATGCGCCCACGTACACCAGATCGAGATCGGCAATGCTGAGAATTTCGTCGATCTCTTCACAAGCACTTTTTTCCTCCACAATGATTCCGCGGAGGATGTTCTCATCCGAAAGCCTTGTCCCTTCTGTCTTGGGTGAATTGTAGCGAGCGGAACGAGTGAAAGGATTGAACCCGCGCGTGCCATGCGGAGCGTATCGCATGCAGGCTATGGCGGCTTTCACATCATCGGCACTCGCAATGCGCGGAACGAGAATGCCGTGCGCGCCAAGATCCAGCGCGGATTGGATTTCCGACGGAGAGAAAGATGACACGCGCACGAGAGGAGAGCATTCGACAGATTCGCATGTCCGTATTCCCGCTTCGAGTGAGCCGAGATCGTAGGCTCCGTGCTCCCGGTCGAGAATTTGAAAATCCATCCCCGCGATCCCCATGATCTCCGCGACTGTCGGAGACGCAATCAGCGACCAGATGCCAAGAACGGACTCGCCTCGCTTGAGCGTCGCTTTGAGAGGAAGAGGCATGAGAGAAAAAGGGGATGGAGAGAATTGCTTCAGTGAAAATTGATCCGTTCCTTCTCAACAACGAGAGGGCGCCGCAGCACCTGCGTATGGATAGCCGCGACGTACTCGCCGATAAGCCCGATGAAGAAGAGCTGAAGCGAGAGGAAGGTGAACCCGCCGATCACAAGCGGCGCCACGCCCGCGGAAAACACATCCCAGAAGGCAATCTTCGCAATCAAGTACCCGAGTGCAACCAGCATGCCGAGACATGAGAGTGCAAAGCCGAGCATTGTGGCAATCCGAAGCGGCACTTTGGAATGACTCGTGATCCCAAGCATCGCCATGTCGTACAGCGAGTAGAAGTTGTTTTTGGTGATGCCGCGCTTGCGGACGGGCTGGCGGTACGGGACCCTCGCTGGAGCGAAGCCAATTTCCATCACGAGTCCGCGGAAGTACGGGTATGGATCGTCAATCGTCCTGAGCACGTCGATGATCGCCCGATCGTAGAGGCCGAACCCGGTGAAGTTGCGCACGAGCTTGGTACCCGAGAGCCGGGTGACCAGGCGGTAATACGCCCTGCGGATGAGGGAGAGCAGCCGCGACTCCTCGCTTTCTTCTTTCACACCGATAACCATCTTGCTTCCCTGTTCCCACAAGCTGATGAACTGCGCGATCATCGCGGGCGGATCCTGGAGATCGGCAACCAGCAGCACCGTTGCATCGCCGCTGCTCTGCAGAATTCCGTAGTAGGGAGAACGGATGTGCCCGAAGTTTCGCGCATTGACGATCACCTTCACGCGCGGATCGCTCACTGCGATCTCCTTGAGGATTGCAACGGTCGTATCGGTCGATGCGTTATCGATGAAGATGTGCTCGTAATCGTAGGATGACAAACCCGCGAAGACGACCTTCGTTTGCAGGTACACTTCGCGGACATTTTCCGCTTCGTTGTACGTAGGAGTGACGACACTGATGAGCTTCATAGAAACGATAGCGCAGGCTTTCTGCCTGCGATCTATGGGAATGGACCTCAGAGAGAACTAGAATACCACGAAATTGTGGATCGTATAGCGGTGTCCAGCGATGTTCTCTCTATCAGCCCAAGCTCTTGTTGCGCTCGTGCAGTGGAAGGAACATATCGCTCGGGCAAGGAACCTGGCACCGGCTTTTTTCCAATTTCAATGGCAGGTGAAGGTGTGCATGCCGACGCGACTGCATGTGCGAGCTCGGAGATAGTCAGACCATTCTCTGAGCCGACGTTGTAGGCCCTGCCATTTTTTCCGCGAGAAAGAATAGTGAGCAGCCATTCCACCAGATCAGCGACGTAGAGATACGATCGGAACGGCGTTCCGTCACCCTTGATTCGGATTGGGCCGCCGCGGACTACATCGTGAATGAAGTTGCCGATGGCGAAGTGGGTGGTGAGCGGCAGATAGGGACCGACGAATGCAAAACAGCGTGCCGTGGTACGCGTCGCTTTTGAGCCTGCTCTATTCCAGAGTCGTTCTGCTTCACGCTTTCCTTCGGCATACGCTGAAGGAATCTGTAGAGGCTTCTGCACCGCTTCTTCATCCTCCGGCATGTGTATGATGGAAGAGGGTTGTGTTCCGTACACGGCTCCGGAACTGATCAAAAGTATTTTTGATGCGTGACATGATTCTGAAAATTCGAGAACTCGCTTCGTTCCCTCGATGATCGTGTCATACATGAGCTTTGGATTCTCTGTATTGAGCGTCACACTTGCCTCGGTTGCTCCATGGATGATGTGCGAGAAGTTGCCTTTGGGAAAAGGAAATGATCGGACATCCCCGCGTTCAAGATGGACTGAGGGATGCGCTGCGAGCTCCGGAGATAGTTTTTGGAAGTTTTCCGGATCGCGCGTCAAAACGTGCACACGTGCATTCAGTTTCAACTGATCGGATGCTCGCGTGAGTGTGTGCAGCAACCATCGGCCGAAGAACCCCGTGCCCCCCGTGAGGAAGAGGCGCTGCCCGCGGAGTTCTGTGAGTGCAGGACGCACATGCTCGATGATGCCGTCGATGTCCTGTTCAAGCGCGTATGGCATGGGAGCGGCAGAAATCGTGGATCACTTCCAGAACGAACGCCGCCATCGCATCGGTAATGCCGGGATACACGCCGATCCAGAATACGTTCTTCATCACGAAATCGGAGCCCTTTAGTTCACCAACACTGCGCATCGGCACTCCCTCATATGCAGGATGGCGCGTGAGATTGCCACCAAAGAGCATGCGCGTCGCGATCATGTTCTTTTCCAGGTGCGTGACGAGATCGTCGCGAGTGAAGGGCGCATTTTCTCGTACGCCGATGGGGAATCCAAACCAGCTGGGATCGGAACCCTCTGTCGCTTCGGGCAGAAGAAGGAATTTCTCCAGGTCACGCATTCCCTCTTTATACAGTGCGAAGTTCTTCTTCCGCGCTTCTATGAACTGCGGAAGCTTGGGCAGCTGCGCGCAGCCGACTGCCGCCTGCATATCGGTGAGTTTGAGGTTATAGCCGATGTGCGAGGTGATGTACTTGTGATCGTAGCCTTCTGGAAGCTGTCCGAGTTTCCATGAAAATCTTTTACCGCACGTATTGCTGGCACCCGGCGCACACCAGCAGTCGCGTCCCCAGTTTTTAAAGGACCCGACCAGCTTCTGTAGCTGCGTATCATCGGTAAGCACGCATCCTCCCTCCCCCATTGTGATGTGATGCGCGGGGTAAAAGCTGACGGTCGCAAGATGTCCGAACGTGCCGACCATTTTTCCGCGATAGGTAGACCCGAGCGCGTCGCAGCAGTCTTCAATCAGCCAGAGATCGTGCTTTTTCGCGAACGCCGTGACGACATCGAGATCGAAGGGGTTGCCCAGTGTATGCGCGACGATCATCGCGCGAGTTTTGGGTGAGCGAGCGGCCTCCAGTTGCGTGACATCGATGTTGTATGTGGGCGGAGTCACATCGACGAACACCGGAACGAGCCCATTTTGGATAATAGGATTGATCGTCGTCGGGAATCCGGCAGCGACGGTGATTACTTCGTCACCGGGTTTGAGTCGCTTGTCGCCGAGGGATTTGGAGGTGAGTGCTGAGACCGCGAGAAGATTTGCTGAAGAACCCGAATTTGTGAGAAGCGCATACTGCAGACCGAAGAGCTTCGCGAAATCACGCTTGAATGTAGCAGCAAAGCGGCCGGTCGTGAGCCAGAAGTCGAGACCACTATCAACGAGCATCTGAATGTCCGTTGCATCAAAGACTCTGCCCGACACCAGCACCGGAGTTTTCCCGGGGACGAACGGTTTTTCCCGAAAGACGATATCGTGATACTCCGCGACAAGACCGCGGATCGCTTCACGAAGTTCCTTAGGATTTTTTGGCATCTGCAAAGAAGTGACGGTACCACTCTATGGTCTTTTGGAGCCCTTCATCAAGGTCGAAGAGGGGTTTCCAGCCAAGTGTTTTCCGCGCTTTTGCCGCGCTCAAGTACTGATGGCGGATTTCATTGGTTGCTTCGTTACGAATCACAGGTGAAAGATCACTCTTCATGAGTGCGAGGATCTTCTTGGCCAGGTCCAAAACCGTGATCTGCGTTTCGTTACTGAAGTTGAACGCCTGACCGGTGAATTTGGGATCTGCAGCGAGAGATTCTGCAAGCAGCATGTACGCAGCCGCGCCGTCGTCGACGTAAAAGTAGTCGCGGATGCTTTTGCCGTCAGACCGAATGACGGGCGCCTGATTTCTCAGAAGCGACCGGATGGTGCCCGGGACGATCCGGTTCCAGTTGAGGTCGCCAGGTCCGTAGAAGTTGCCACACCGCGTGATGACCACGGGCGATCCGTAGGTGTGCGCATACGTTTGCGCGATCAAATCTCCGCACGATTTGGAAACATCGTAGGGATGGAGACCTTGCAGCGGTGATTCTTCGGTGTATGGGAGTTTTTCCTGGTCTCCATATGCCTTGTCGGACGATGCAACGACGATCTGTTTCACCAGAGGACTCCGTCTACATGCTTCCAGTACCGACCACGTTCCTTTGATGTTCGATTCGAAGGTGGAAACGGGATTGCGGTTGCCAATGCCAACGATCGTCTGTGCTGCTAGGTGAAGAACGGTATCGATTTCGTACTCGCCGAGCGCTCTCTCCATGCATTTTTGATCGGCAACGTCGCCGGGGACAATGGTCACCTGATCGCGCATAGCAGACCGCAGGAGCTGCGACTGCGGCACCCAATCCCGAAGCACACAGACGACGGAGGCTCCTGCATCGAGCAGGCGGCTGATGGTTGCGCTCCCCACAAGCCCCGCGGCACCCGTGACGAGCGTCGGTCGGTCTCGCCAGAAGGAAGTTGTTTTAGCGGGCATGAGGAGGGCGGGAATTGTTGGACCACACCGCCCACGGTGCCTCCCCGCGATCCCAAAGGTCGTTTAAGTGAAGATATTCGCGGTAGGTATCCATTGCATAGAAGAATCCGTCATGCTGGAATGCCATCAACTGCCCGTCGCGCGCCAGGCTCTTGAGCGGTTCGTCTTCCAGGGCACATGCCTCCGCATCATCCAGGTACTTGAATATTTTCCTGTCGAACACGAAGAATCCCACGTTCGCCCATCCCTCCAACTGCGGCTTCTCAGCAAACGAGGCAACTTTTCCACTCTTGTCGACGTCCAGAATTCCGTAGCGCGTGGGGAGCCGGGCGGTCGTGATCGTTGCAATCTTCCCGTGCGATTTGTGGAACGCCAGAAGCTTCTCGATGTTCACGTTGCTGACGCCGTCTCCGTAGGTGACCATGAACGTGTCTTCCGTAATGTACTGCTCGATGCGTTTGACGCGCGCGCCGGTGAGCGACTCCTGTCCGGTATCCGCAAGCACGACGCGGTAATCCTGTTCCTCGTGCGTTCCCAGCGTTTCGATCTTCCGCATGCGTCCCAGGTTGATAGCGAAATCGTTATTGAGCGCGTCGTAATCCAAAAAATATTCCTTGATCATGTTGCCCTTGTACCCAAGGCACAGAACGAAATCGCGAAAGCCGTAGTGATCGTAGAGCTTCATGATGTGCCAGAGCACCGGCCGGCCGCCGATCTCCACCAGCGGCTTCGGTTTGAACTCGCTCTCCTCACGCATACGCGTGCCCTTTCCGCCGCAGAGGATAACGACGTTCATGAGAGAGATATCGTATTTTTTCGCACGCAGAAGGTCAAGGCGCTACGTGGAGCTGTTTGAGCAACCTTTTGCCTTTCCATTGCCGTCATTGAGGCATGAGAATGAATGTGGTTGCGAAAGAGAAAAGGTATCCTAGAATGCGTCCCTTTATGAATGAATTATCTCCATCCCCGAATGGCGAAGCTCAAGATAGGAAATCGCAATTGCAGGAAAAACTTGGCAAGGGAGAAACAGCACTGACGCAGCTTTGCCAAGATGTCAATATTCGCAGGGGGATTGTTGCCTTCTCAAACAAAAAAATAAAAGAGGTTATTGCTTTAATACGTCAGCTAGAGCGGTTGCTGCCTGGAAGAATGCTCGAAGAATTGGAAGATGTCATTACGGATTTTGACTGGTCGGCTGCAATGCAAAAAGCACCGTTGGATAGCGACGAAGAGCTTGTGCATGCAACAGCCGATTTGGTGGAACATCGCGATCATGTTGGCTCACTCAATCTGCAATCGTCACACATGAACGGCGCCGAGCTCGTGGCAAAGCTGCAAGAGATATGGATGCAGTTGATAGAAGCTATGACTCCCTACCTTGAGGAAACAGAAAAAAGGACAATCGCCGAACGAATAGAAACGATTCATCAGGGTAAAGAAGCTGAAAATGAACTACATCCAAGCGGACGCCATCGAGAACATCCATCCGCACGGCTGAAAACTATGGCAAAGCGCGGGGAGTTATACCAGCTGCTTGGGAAGATTGTGGCAATGCCAGGATCGGTGCTAAGCCAGAAGTGGATGCAAGACAGTATCAATAAATCTCTGGATGACATTTTGGGGAAACAGACTATTGGACAACGCAGAAAAGCTGACGCGAAGAAAAATGCGATCAGGCCTGTATTACTATCTCGATGGGAAATGTTAGTTGAACAACTCGAAGATCATGATCTCAGAACTCTACAAAGAGGTTTACACGGAGGTCGCGCGAATGAAGCTCAAATCACCGATATTCTTGGTGAAGTCCGCCTATCTTCTACAGGTACCACAAATGAGCTCTTCAAAGATAAGGCAAATGTTTTGCGTGCGATCGAAATCACTTTGCAGGAGCGAAGTGACATACGACAAAAAGCTTGGAAGTAGAGAATGTACTATATACTCGTCTCCCCCCATCCTCGCACCTCCTCTTTTTTGAATTTTCTGACCGCGTTCTTGAGTGTGTGAAGACCGAGCAGAGCACACTTGAAGCGCCGTGGACCGATGGGAACGCCGAGCAACGCGTAGACATCTTCTTTTCTGAGCGCATCAAGTTCATCGACGGACTTTCCTTCCAGTTCTTCCGAAAGCATCGACATCGCGGCCTGGCTGATGGCGCAGCCGCTTCCCTCCCATCCCATTTCCGTCACTTTTCCCTCCTCTATAGAGAGAGAGATTGTGAGCGCATCGCCGCAACTCAGGTTCACTTCTTCATGAGTAACTGACGGTGTACTAATCGCCTGCTTCCCACGGGGATGCCGGTAATGGTCGAGGATATTTTCGGCGTAGAGGTCCATAAAGCATGTTAAGCATACTGGAGAGAGACCTTGCAATATATTTATAATTATTACATAATAACATTATGACGCATCCTGCAAGCGGCCCGGGGAACAGCAATGCTGCAAATCAACCGCCATCGGGGATTGAACAATACAACGAACAGGAACTCTGTCAGCATATGAACACATGCTACGAGACGAGCATGGAGACAGACAGTATCGCAGAGATGGACGACAACCTGTCAGCCATCGAATTGCTCTTGGAAGTCTTAGAGAGAAAATATCCAAGAAGTCGTGATTTTTTGACCTACCAAACAAAAAAAATTGAACTGAATGACCTCATTGACGTATTGGACTCTTTGACAGAATCCATAGAAAAAGTGGAGCAGCAAGGAACAGGACAATTGAGAGACACGATTGAAAAAATTCAGCATTGCCAGCAGGTATTTACCCATGTGAGCGAGGCAGATGATCAAGCACCATTTCATCCCGTTCTTTCGGCACTCAAAGCCCGTGTCAATTTGCTGCCGACACAGATCAAGGTCCGGGCAGGCTTTCGCCAGATTAAAGATGCAGTGAAAGCGGAATTTGTAAGGACGAAAACAAAAGAAGGCAAAGTTTCCGACGATATTTATGGGGGGACAATAAAGGCAATGGAAGCTCTTGCATTTGTAGAAAAGAACGACCCTCACGATGAGAGACTACCGTTCTACAAAACAGTCGTGACGGCACTGGAAGCGGGAAATAATTTCAAGGAAGGAGTCGGTATTCTGCAGTCGGTCGCAGGCAAGCAAGCAAACGAAAATGAGGACATTCTCAAAAAGTTGGTACGCGGTGCTGAAGCAAAATTCGAACGAGCGCAACGAGCACTGCTGCGCGTGGCGTGTTTTTCATACGCAATGGAAGATTCCGCAGAGGGAAAGCAGATGGATGTACTTCTGAAACAATTGCCTTGGCTGCCGACGCTTCCTGGTCGCATAGCCACAGCACGCAGACGCTGCGCGATACTTCTTGGCACGGCACAACCGAAACTTCCACCACAAATAGTCGGTCATGCGCACGGTGTGAAGAAAATTCCGGAAAAAACAACGTCGCTGCCACTCAAGCCTCTGGTCGTTCCATTCGATATTCTCCGCGCACAGGCAATCGCAGGAGAAGAAATAAATAAGGCAAATAGAGCATTTGATGTACAACGATTCGACCGTTCTGAGAATATTCTCAAGAATGTCACAACAATGATGGAGAAAGCTGCAGGACAATTCCTGAGCAAAAACAGAGCTCTTCTCCTGACTATTCACAAAAGTCTCGTTGCAATAACTCACGCAATCATACTCATCAATAATGTTTCAAAAAATCTACGCGTGCGCGATAAAAGTGAACTGCGAAAGACTCTCGTAAGAGCGGAAATATTGTTGGAAGAAGGTAATGCACATTTTGTTAGCAAGGAGACGGCAAACTTTCACGAAAGATTACACGAGCATATTGAAGCACTACGTGAAAAAATCGACGGACTGGGAAAGGCAAAGAAACCCTGATTTCGCAATCAATGGACGCTTGCTTGAATGGCATGTAAAGTATACTATACTTCTATGGTCGACAGAACCACTACGGCTCTTCGGGCTGGGGAAAATGCTGAGCATGTCCTAATTCAAGATCCTATGGCTGAAACACAAACAGAAGCGAAAGCAGGTGCTCCGACGGAAGAATACAAAAAACCCACGACGAAAGATTATCGTCAGGAAGCTCTTCGATGTATTGAAGAAGCTGTATCGTCATATACCAATGCAAACTCCCATTCAGCTGCAGAGTTTGCAAGAACTGGACTATTGACATTGCGGCATTGCGGCGATGATTTTGAACAGAGAATCCTCTATCAAACACACTTGTTCTACATACTCATAGCAAGCGAGCGACGTCGATCTGCGAATATTCTGCGGGCGGCAAAAAAAGAAGAGGATAGAAGATGCCAGAAATTTTGTACGAAGCAGATTGCTCGTATACAGAGACTGCTCCAACC
This sequence comes from uncultured Candidatus Peribacteria bacterium, assembly GCA_964449445.1. Lineage (GTDB taxonomy): Bacteria > Patescibacteriota > Gracilibacteria > Peribacterales > Peribacteraceae > JABFSS01. The sequence continues at coordinate 72,193 of CAYUZT010000005.1, forward strand.
TCGAAGGCGAAATTTTATTCACAAGCATGCTCATTTACTCCCACAAGACGCTATTCCCCCTCAACAAATTATTGAGCAATTGGAATTATGGCGGGGATTATTTGAAAAATTACTCAAACGAAGAGGTTTACCACACGTGCTCAGTGACTCAACCGCGCAATCGCCGAAGGAAGTGCTTTCTCCAGAATCCTGATTTCTTCGGTTGTAGTATATATCCCCACTGAAAGTCTCGTAGATGCGGTGATGCCCAACCGTCGATGCAGCGGTTGCGTGCAGTGATGCCCTGCACGCAGGCAGATCCCCTGCTGACCAAGGATGTCTGTGAGGTCATGCGGATGCACTCCATCAACGACGAAGCTGATGCATCCAGAAATTTCCGCACCCGTTCCCGGTCCCGCCAAAGGCCCTGAGCCGAGTCGAAGGGGTCCCAGAATTGTAATCCCTGGCACAGATTGAAGACTTTTCTGAGCCGCCGCGAGGAGTGACTGTTCATGCTCTTCAATATCTGACCAGGAAAATTGACTCAACCACTCGATAGCAGCACTGAGTCCAATGGCCTGCGCCACCGGCGGCGTGCCTGCTTCAAATTTCTGTGGAATATCCGCGGGCGTAAAACGATCCTGATGCACTTCCTGAATCATCATTCCTCCTCCCAAAAACGGCGGCATCGATCGGAGGAGTTCCTGCTTTCCGTAGAGCACACCGATGCCACTGGGGCCGTAGAGTTTATGGCCACTGAAGGCGAGAAAGTCACAATCGAGTGCTTGAACGTCTGTTTGATGATGAGCAATGGATTGCGCGGCATCAAGAAGAACGAGTGCCTTGTGTTCATGCGCCTTTGTGATGATTTCTTTCAGCGGCGGCCGGACGCCGAGCACATTGCTCTGCGCGGTGACACTGACCATCTTCACATGTCCTTTGGTGAGATAATCGTCCAACTGATGCATCCTCAAATGACCTTGATCATCGCAGTCGATCCAGAGGATTTCGATGCCCTTGCGTTCTTTGAGCTGCAACCACGGAACGATGTTACTGTGGTGTTCCAGAATCGAAAGCACGACGCGATCTCCTTGCTGGAAAAATCCCTGCCGCGAGAGGGAAATGGCGACCAGGTTGATCGCCTCGGTGCAGCTCTTCGTGAAAATGACCTCATCGAGACGATTGGCGTTCAGAAATCGCCCGACCGTTTCGCGCGCATGTTCGTAGGCAACGGTCGCGCGCTCGGCCAGCACATGCATGCCGCGGTGCACGTTCGCATTCTCTTCTTTGTAGAATTTCTCCATCCGGTCGAGCACCGCCTGCGGCTTTTGTGCAGTCGCCGCAGAGTCCAAATAGATAAGTGGTTTTCCATCGATCTGCTGCGAGAGGATGGGAAATTGCCGACGGAGGGAATAGACATCCAGAGCCATAGAGAAGGAAGTATAGACGAGATCACAGACTCGTTAACTCGTTAATTCGATAACTCGTTTGCCAGTATACGAGTTATCGAATTAACGAATTATCGAGCACGCTTTGTTCTCTCCCGCTATACTGTGCTCGATGAATTCCCGCACGATTCAAATCCTCAGCGTCTCGCTCTTTGCGCTGCTCCTGCTCTGGGGAACCTATACCTTCATCTATTACATCGGCGTGCCGTATCACGGTGCCGCGCTGCTCACGAGCGACATCATGAAGACCGCGACGGCGGGCTGCGATGCGACTGCATATTTGTGCAGGGGCATGAGCACCCTCGCTCCGTTTATCTTCCACACAATAGGAAGAGCATCCCCGTTCTTGTGGTACGGCATCCTGAGCCTTCTTGCGTATGCGCTGTTTGTTGCCTGGCAGCGTTTTGGATCGGGACAGAAGACTATGCGGATCGTATGGGCCCCGTGGAAAATTTTGCTGCTCTTCGTCGCGAGTACCTGGCTGATCTCTACGGTCCTCAGCTTTGCGACAGTCGACGGACGGCCGCAGCGCGCGTACCTGGAACCGACAAAGGACAGTTACAACGTGAGCGAGCAAGCGCTCGTCTCGCTGCAGGAGGATTATCAGAATCTACTCGGCCGCGGGTGCCTGGAGTACGTCGGCGACGTGGAATCGGGAGCGAAAGTGTACACACTACGGATATGGTGCATCGAAACCGCATTCGTGACGCGCGTGCTGACGCAGGTGCTCTTTCTCGTGATTCTCCTCGGCGAGCTCCTGATTCTCGGACGTATGGTGCTCAAGCGTCTGCGCTACTCTCCGCCCACTCTGCTGCTCGAAACGGTATTCAGCGTGGCCGCTGGCGCGTTTGTCGGCATCGCGCTGCTGTGGTTTCTTGCGGTCGCCGGCCTCTTTGTTGCAACTGCAGGATGGCTTCTGGCGCTCGCAATACCGATTGTCGGATTTCCGCACACGCGGTACTGGGTCCTGAAATTCCTGCATCACCGCTGGACGCAGGAGTACCGGTGGTACGACATTTCGCTTGTGCTTGGCTGGCTCCTGATCAGCTACCTCGCACTGAATTTCTTGCAAGTTGTCAGGCCTTTTCCCATCGGATGGGATGATCTGGGAAGTTACCTGAACCGGCCGCGGATGCTTGTCAGTTACGGCAGGTTCATTTCGTCCATGTCGGCGTTCGATTGGTCATATCTGACCTCGCTCGGCTTCCTACTGTTTGGTTTCGGCAGCACTGTTGGTGCGACGTCGTCGATGATGGTCAACTGGTCGGCGGGCCTGCTCGCCGTGATCGGCGTGTTTGCGTTTGTCCGGACTTTTCTTGGCAACCGCAGCGGATTTTTGAGTGCACTCCTCTACTACTCGCTCCCGCTCGTCGGCCATTTCTCGTTCGCCGACATGAAAATCGACAATGCCGTGTTCTTTTTTGGAGCGATGGCGACGCTCGCCGTCCTGCTGGCGATGCTCCCGCGCGATGAGGAAGAGTCAGGACATAAGAATGATAAATCATGGCGCCTGCTTCTGCTCGCTGGCATTTTTTCCGGCATCGCGTTCTCCACCAAGAGCACGGCGATCATGGTCATCCTCTCCCTTGGAGCGCTGATCATCGGCACGCTGCTCGGCTCCGTTGCGTTCGTCGGCATTCTCTTCCTCTCGTTCTTCCTCTTCACGTGGATGGGTGTCGTCTCGCTCCAGCTGATCGCGGCCCGCATTATGGCGACGATTCCTCCGGACTTCCTGGGACCAATGATTATCGCGGTGTTCTTTATTGTGGGAATGGCGTGCCTGGGGTGGACGCTCTGGCAACGCCGTCCGTCGCTCCTGCCCACACTCACATTGATCGGCGCTTTCGGCGCGGGCCTCGCGCTCGCAATTCTCCCATGGGCGGAACATAACGCGCTGGAAGCAGGCGGGATCATTCCGCAGCCGCTTGCCGGTGCTCCCAACCGGATCTCGCCCAAGATCGATACCTCTGCGCTTCCCGCCGAGCTCGCGATTGACAGAGCCAAGTGCCAGGCGACCGGCGTGAATGAAGAGTTGGATCGATACTGGGGATTTGAGAAAGGCTGGTCGCACTACCTGACGCTTCCCTGGAGAGTGATCATGAATCTGGATGCCACGGGCTACTACGTCACGATGACGCCTGTCTTGCTTCTCTTCCCGCTGCTTCTGCTCCTGCCGTATTTTTGGTCCAAACAGGGCCGGTGGCTGCGGTGGCTCTTTGCCGCCACCTGCATGATGCTCGTTCAGTGGATGTTCCTTGCAAACGGCATCCCGTGGTACGGCGTCGGGATTCTTTTGGGACTCGTCATCGGACTCGAAGTACTTGCACAGAAAGCGCCCGATCAACCGAATCGCATCATCACAAGCATTCTGATTGGTCTCTCTCTCCTCATCGCCTTCGGTCTGCGCTTCTGGCAATTCGAGCAGCAGCGCAATTTGTTCGAGTACTCCATGGGCAAAATATCCGGCGCTGCCCTGGAAGAAATCACGATCCCCTACTACAGCGGCGTCTCGGCAACCGTCGTTGACCGGAACATCTCCATTCCTGATCGTCCGTACCTGTACCGAGTCGGAACGTTCATTCCGTACTTCATCCCGAAGAACCTGGAGATCATCGGCATCAACGATCACCAGCTCGACGTCTTCAATTGTCTGTATCAGGAACGTGACGGCGCATTGACGACCAGGCGGCTGAAGGCGCTCAAGTTCAACAGCATCATCTTCGACACGAACACCGCGACAATCGAGCGCGATGAGAACGGCTCGCTCCACAAGAAGGTAAATGCGTTCGTCGATTACGTGAATAACCCTGCCTCCGGACTACAGATCCTCGTGAGTGATACCAATGCGGGGATTGCATTCATTCTCATTCCTTAAAAAAGGAGGCAAAAGAGAGCTGCTATTCTACATTCCTCCTTTGACTCTTTTGCCTCTTTTGCCTCCCTTGCCTCTCTCTTTCCTCCTCTTATGTTTGTCGCCGTCATCCCCGCCTACAACGAAGCATCGCGCGTCGGTAAGGTCGTAGCAGCGGCGGAAAAATACGTGGATGCGATCATCGTGGTCGATGATGGCTCGACCGATGGTACGGGCCAGGCGGCAAGAGAGGCGGGAGCACGCGTGATCCGCCATCCGGAAAATAGCGGCGCGGGAGCGGCGACGATGACGGGGATCGAAGCGGCGCGGCGGATGGGCGCGACGAGCGTCGTGACCTTGGATGCCGATGAGCAACATGATCCGGGGGATATTCCGCGACTTCTGGAACCCGTGAAAAACAATACAGCAGACATCGTGTTCGCAAACCGGTTCGGCAAAAGTCCGCACGCGAAATCCAACCGTATCCCGGCGATCCGACGCATCTTCAATGCCATCGGGAACATCGTGACGCTGCTGGCAACCGGCAAATGGGTGCAGGACAGCCAGTCGGGGTATAAAGTGTTCGGCCCGCGCGCGCTCGCGCAGGTCGATTTGCGCATGCGGGGATTTGAATTCTGCACGGAGATCGTCCGCGAGGCCGCCCAGCACCGCTGGCGCATCGCCGAAATTCCGGCAAAAGTGATCTACTCCGAGTACACACTCGCGAAGGGGCAGTCGTTTGGGAATGGAGTGAAGACGGCGATGAAGATCTTATTGAGGTCCTTCTTACGGTGAAGTCCACTGAAAGAAGCCAAGGATGTTGAAGAAGCCAAGGAAGCCAAGGATCATTGGCTTCTTTGGCTTCTGCTCTTCAGAAGGTAAACTACCACCAACATCCCTCGCAATAATGACTCTGACTCCCTACCAAATCGTCGCCCCCGTCATCTCGCTCACTGCGGTTCTGTACGCGTGGAACCTGGTGATGCGTCAGAAGAAGACCGTGTGGGAAGCATGCTTCTGGACGCTCTTCTGGGGAGCGATCGCGGGCATCGCGCTCTTTCCGAATTTCTTAAGCTACCTGTCCGCCGTCACCGGCATTCAGAACCAGGAGAACGCCGTCATCGTCACCTTCCTCGGGATTCTCTTCTTCATAGTGTTCTATCTCGTGATCCGCCTGGAGGAGCTTGAGCAACGACACGCGAAGATCGTGCGGGAGATGGGACTCCGAGAAGCGGGGCTTAGTAATAAAAAGGGTAAAGAAGGCGAAGAGGGTTAAGAGGAAAAAATCCTCTTCGCCTTCTTAACCGTCTTTCGCCCTCTTGCACTTCATGAAGACCATCCTCCTCATCAGCCCCTACTGGAAAGAACCCCACCGCTGGATGGTCAGTACGGTGAAACTTGCAGATCTCTGGCAGCGGATCGGGTTTCGCGTGGTCGTTGCGTGCATGGGAGCAGAGAGCGGGAAGGAAATCGTCTCGCCCACGCTGACGATCTATCGCAAGAAAGATTTCTTCCTGAAAGATCCCTGGAACTATGGAATTGCCTTTGGGTTTTCGAGTTTTGTGCGGCGCATCATTAAAGAAGAGCATCCCGATGTGATTGTCGCGAACAAGATTCTCTTCTGGAGTTCGTTCTCGTTGATCGGATTGCGTCTGCGCAGATACCGCCCGATTCTCCTCACTGATGCTCTCGTCGGTATGACGTGGTGGCCGCGTGGATGGATCCCCCGAATCGCCGCGGCAATCTACGCATGGACGGGTGGATGGCTGATCATGCTCTGCGCCAAACGCATCATCTTTTTCCATCCTCAACCAGAGAGTTTACTGAAGAGACTGCGTGTATGGAAAAAGTCGCAGGTGATTCCTACGGGAATTGATCCCGCGCCATATGGACAACCATCCAACCATCCAGCCATCCAGCCATCCTCGCTTCCGGATGGTTCGATGGTAAGAGGGTTAGATGGCAAATGCACTATTACTTACATTGGCAGATTGGAATCCGTCAAAGGCGTCGACGACTACCTGGCCGCTGCCGCTCCCCTCAAAAGCACATTCTCCAATATCACCATTCAGGTAGTCGGTTGGTACCCTTCGACAAGCTCAGGGCAGGCAAATCATCCGCTTGTGACGCAGTATCAAGATTGTGTGACATTCACGGGCCTGCGCAAAGACATTCCCGATATTTTGAAAAAATCGGACATTTTCGTCCTTCCCAGTTACAGCGAGGGGCTCAGTAATGCGCTCATGGAAGCAATGGCCAGTAGCTGCGCATGCGTCGCGAGTGATGTGGGAGGCAATGCGTACCTGATTCAGAACGGCATCTCTGGATTCCTGTTCCCCGTGGGGGATCGCGAAGCGCTTCGGTCCCATCTGCGACGCCTGATCGAGGACTCCGCGAAGCGGAAATCATTGGGAGACGCAGCACGAAAGCGGATTGAGGAAAAATTCAGCTGGAACGTGGTGAGCGAGATGTACCGGACACTCTTCGCATTGTTATGAAAAAGCGCGTCGTCATCCTGTCGGCATTTTTGAGTCCATTCAGAAGTGGTGCGGAGGCATGCGCAGAGGAAGTGGCCCTGCGACTTTCCGACCGATTCGATATCACGATCATCACGGCAAAACTGCGCAATGATCTGCCACGATATGATCTGCTGCAAGGAAAAGTTCCTGTGATTCGTGTCGGTTTTGGAATCGGACTCGATAAGTGGCTGTACCCGTTCCTCGCGCCATTTGCAGCCCGCAAACTCAAACCTGAGCTGCTGCATGCCGTACTGGAGACATTCGCCGGCGTCGCGCTTCTCTTCACCAGATGGACTACCCCGAAGGCAAAAAGAATTCTCACACTCCAGACGACGAACCGGAATTTTCTGCGTGGGCACATCCTCCGCTCACCAGATCGCGTGACAGCTATCAGTGCCGTTCTCCAAAAACAAGCTACGGAGTATGGAAGAAAGGATGTCACGGTCATCCCCAACGGCATTCCCTACGACGATATCCGCAGAGCCTGCGAGGGTACGCAAAAAATCCCCAGTCGCATTCTCTTTGTTGGACGATTGGAGAAGATGAAGGGCGTGGATACGCTGCTGCGAACGTTCTCCAGGCTTCCGCATTCTGATGAACGGAACTCCCCGACCCTCCATATCATCGGATCGGGATCGCAGCGCCATCTTCTTGAACGTCTTGCCCATGATCTGCGACTGACTGACCGCGTGATGTTTCTGGGATACCTCACGGGCAACAATCTCTACCGTGAATATGCAGAAGCCGAAATCTTCTGCGGCCTGTCGCGTAGCGAAGCGCTGGGGAACGTGTTCTTGGAAGCACAGGCTGCCGGATGCGCGGTGGTGGGGACTGATGTAGGAGGCATTCCCGAAATCGTTCAGGATGGTGTCACGGGTATTTTAGTGGAAGCACAGCATCTGGAACTGGCGGCTGACGTGCTTGCAACGCTCTTGAAAGACGAAACATTCCGGACCTCTCTTGCAAACGCTGGCGTGGAGCGTGCGAAAGGATATGACTGGAATGCGATCGCTGAACAGTATGAGCAAGTCTATTTGTCTCTCTGACGTTGCCTTACCATCTGCGCCGCCTTGAACAAACTCTCAAACGTCCCCGCATCAATCCATTCATCTTTCAAGATGCTGGCGCTGAGTTCTCCGTGCTCCAGATACCACTTGCTCACATCAGTGATCTCAAACTCCCCTCTTGCCGAGGGTTTCAGATTACGGATGACCTCGAAGCACCGATTGTCATAGACGTAACATCCCGTGATGGCGAAATTGCTCTTTGGCTTCTTCGGCTTTTCTTCAATAGAAATGACATCGACTCTATTCTCTTTTTTCTGTCCTCTGTCCTCTGTCCTCTGTCCACTCATTTCAGCCACTCCGAACCTCTGCGCATCGGACACTTCTTTCAGAAAGACATGAGCACCGGACTGGAACCCTTTGATGGTCGGTGCGAGATCATCGAAGTAGATATTATCGCCGAGGATGGCACAGACACTCTCTCCTGCTGCAAACTCCTCTGCCATGCCGAGGGCTTGCGCGATCCCCTCCGGTTTCTCCTGCAGGGAGAACTTGAACCTACAATGATCGAACTGCGCGCGGCTGTACAGGTACCGCTCCATTTGATCCAGATGCTCGTTGCCCGAGATCACGACGATATCGCGAATACCGGCGCTCAAAAGCGTCCCGAGCGGATACTCGATGAGCGGCTTGTCGTACACGGGCAACAAGCTTTTATTCGTCACATCGGTAAGCGGCTTCAGCCTGCTCCCGGTTCCGCCGCAAATGAGGACTCCCTTCATAGAGAGAGGAGTCTACATGTATGCTTACGGTGATCACAGAAAGAAACCAAAGAGATAAACGAATGTAGAATACAGAAATAGGTTTTTGACCTTTTTCTTATGACCTATTTGGCTTTTGGTTTTTGTTTTTTGGATTTTTTCTGAGACACTTTCCTCGCTACACATAACAACTGCTACAATCAGCGTATGCAACAACGTACTCTCATCCTCCTCAAGCCGGATGCGGTCCAAAAGCAGTTCGTCGGCAAAGTAATCACGCGATTCGAAGACGCCGGATTCAAGGTCCGCGGCTGCAAGATGCTCCATCTGGATCCCGCCCTCCTGCGCGAGCATTACGCCCACATCGCCGATAAGCCCTTTTACCCCGACGTGGAAGAATTCATGAGCTCGGTCCCCGTGATTGCACTGGTGCTGGAGGGCGACGATATCGTCGCAAAGATGCGCGACATGCTAGGCGTCACCGATAGCCGCAAAGCTGCGGCCGGAACTATTCGCGCTACGTTCGGTGTGGATCAAATGGTGAATGTCGCTCATGCAAGTGATAGTCCGGAAACTGCGGAAAAAGAGGTTCGCAGATTTTTCTCTGAGGACGAATTATTTGAGTATTGAAATTTCAGACTACAACAAGCTTCTCGTACTTCCGTTCCAACTTGGTGATGCGCCCGCCATGGGCAAGTACTGTCATTTGGAGACGCTTGTGAGAAGGCGCAAGACTGATTTCTAGACCTTCCAGACGGTTTTCCACGCTCCCGAGACGATTTTCAACATTTCCTAATTTCTGTTCTACACGAGTAAGTCTATTTTCCACACGATCTAACCTCTGTTCCACAGAAGTGCGGAACCCTTGAATATGGGCCAGAACGTCACGGAGTGTAATTCCCTTCTTTGCAGGCATACGACGAGTCTACGGAGCCACAATGGACCCTCGCAAGGCCCTTCGAAACTTTTTTCTAAGCATGCCGATTTTTTGGCTTCAGGAAAACACGAAAGACGTTCCACACCCCTATGGAACGTTTAGCGTCTACTGTCCTTCCACTCCCCCATCAACGGGAGTGAGGGGGGTCTCACTTGCTTCCGATGATACGGATTCTGAAGAACTGCTGTTGGATGATGTAGAAGCCTCCGATGATTCCGAAGACGAAGAACCTTCGCTGCTTTCACTTGATGAAGATTCACTGTTGTTTTGGGATGAAGAACTCGACGCTTCGGATGAAGTCTCACTGGAAACACTGGACGTTTCCGATGAAGTCTCACTGGAAGTACTGGAAGAAGAACTCGCATCCTGGGTGTTCTCGGTTCCCTCCTGCACTATCACGTATCCCTCCGGGATCTGCAGCATGGATTTCTCTGCATTGTATGTAAAGCTGATGTGGAGATCCGGATGTTCCCACACGTAGCCGTTACGGTAGCGCCAACAGTTGATGCGCGTGCCGTCGGCGAGGATGAGAGGATAGTTGTTAATGCACGAATTCCAGGCAAGATTCGTGCTGACGGGGACTCCGCGACTGTCGACCGGAAATGCGATGGGCTCTTGTGGCACGGAACTTGCTTCAGAAGAAGAGGAAATTGACGACTCAGCTGAAGAGGAGGAAGAGGAAGGTTCGTCGCTGGAAGAAGAATCGGACGATGCAGCGGCATGTATCGCTGTGCCAATAGTCACGGTGGGATCCGCAACAGTGAGCGCGGTCCAGGAGAAGCTGACTGTCTCGGTCACGGGGTAGGCGACGCTGATAGTGAAGCCTGTCGACGTTGCTCGGCTCACGGCGTAGAGGACGGGCGTCCCCGGTGAGGCATTGACGACGGGTTGTGCGGTGAATGGCGCATCGAAGAGCACAGTGACGGCTGTTCCGCTTGCGGGGATTTCGGCGAACCCTGCCTGGCGGGTGCTGACTGTCAGTTGGCCCTTGATCTCGACGTCGCCGAAGAACTGCGCGAGCCCATCGATCGTGATCGCGTTGGCGCGCAGTGCTCCCCGAACCACAAGATCGTGGAGCGTGAGAGTAGAGCCGGAGGCGAATGTAATTCCCTTGGTAACATTCAGTTCACCATTGAGCGTGAGCGCTCCATTGACTGTCGCATCCTGCGTCTCGAGGGATCCCGCCTTCAATGTGCCATCCACTTGGATGCCATGGGGAACGTAGATTCTATACGCATCGAAGATGCCATCCACGTGGAAGTCTCCGGTAAAGCGGCCATTCTTGGCTGTGAGTGATTCCTCGAGCGTGATGGAATTTGCAGCGATATCGCGCGCGCGAAGAGCGCTTTCAATGGACATATCTTGTGCATTTGCAGACAAATGACCGACGAATCCACCGCTAAGAGCAACAAGCTGAGTTTCAATCGCGGCAAGACGATCATTCACGGATGCGACACTGAGCATATCAAGCTGTCGTTCCACTTCCTCACTGATCGGCTCCATGAATGCGCTCGTCGCCGAGAGTTGATTCATCGCCTGCTGCAAGGAGAGCTTGAGTTCATTTTCGATATTGAGATCTTTGATTGTCTGTAACACGCGATCGGAGACGGCTTCGGCAGTGAGTGATCGATTTTTCGGCGAAATGAGAACTTTTCTCATGGCACGATTTGTCATAAGACCAGTGGAAGGATCGAGACCTTCCAGCGCCACACCAACCGACGATTCACCGGGCAGAGCTTTTTTGAGTGTGCCAGGTATCGAACCTGCTGCGAGCGGATCACCAGGACGAATAGTGAGCATATCTCCGTCATCCGACGAAGGATCGGGTTCCACGACCACATCTGCGGACAGTTGTCCTAACAGACCGACGAGCACTTTTTTGGAATTCGATAGCTTCTCCGTTTCAAGGAATTTATTTCCGATGAATGCAGCCTGTTTTTGACTGGAGACCAAACCGATGATGTTGGGGTCGCCAGGTATTGTGCAACCGTGCACGCTTCTCTCATTTTCAACATCAATACAGACAGCCTGACCGAACTGCATATTCGTTTCGGCGGTTTCAAACCACTCTGCGTAATCAGCGCCGCCGCCCGTAAAGGCGCCATCGGCATACACGTCGCCTCCCGCATTCACCCGGAAGACCGTATCGCCCGTGCCATGCACGTTGGAAGTAATCGCGAAGAGATTCTCGCCGGACTGCGTTGTGGCCGAATCAATGGTCACGAGCGAACCGAATGTTGCGCCACCATGGACAAGGAGCGCGCCGGTCACTGTCAGGTTGCCGTGCACGGTGAGTGTGTCGCCGGTGCCGCTGAGCAGAGAATTCGTCGCATCGAATCCGCTCATGTGGGTATTTTTGATGAAGGTCATCACGACGCCGATCCCCTCTTCATCATATGGCTCCATCGCCTGACCAACGACCATCCCGGGCTTCGTTGCACGCATTGCCACTCCTTTTTGGGAAGATGATGTAAGGTAATCGCCAGGTTGGATCGGTCCGTTTTCGGTGGAAACGAGCACGGGGACACGACCCGCGAGGGCCAGAAACACCATGGTGCCTTCCGTCACAGGCTCACCTATCACGAGGCCCGGTTGTGTGGAGACGACACCCATCAGGTGTGGATCGTATGCAGTCGTACTCGCCTGCACTCCTACTGGCAACGTGGAATCGAGAGTGACGACGGTGCCCGGGATGAGGAATTCGTGAGATGCATAGATTTCCGCCAAGTCGGAACCGACGGTTTTGAAGGCCAGGAGCGTGCTTCCCGAAAAGACCGTCGTATTAAACGCACCCGCAGAGAACTGGGCCCATTGCAGTTGAACAGTGCCGGCATTGGTGCTGTTGCGTACCGAGCCAAACACTCGTTTTGTCTGATATCCGCCCATTAGGCCGGAGAGATTTGCGGACTCCACCCCACAACCGACAATGATGGAGGGAGTAGTAGAATTCCCGTCTTTCCCCATGGTAACGCACCGCGCACCCGATGGCGCTGTCATTGCCATTTTGAAACCCGTCGTGCCGTCTTCATTATCGACCGCAAGATCCATGGTAAATGCCCAGTTTTCGCTCGCGCCAATGGCAAAGTTGAGGTGGTCGTCATTTTGGAGTGTGGCGGAATTATTCACCGTTTCATTCGCCGTCTTGACCTTTACGGTAATCCCACCGCCACCTTGATCTGCTTGGCATCCAAACTGCTGCGTCGATCCGCTCCACACAAGCTTATTTGCAGTGCCCCAACAGCCACTGAGGCCGGCACCGGAGAATGCACGGGCGATGTAGAGGGAATTGCCAGACATTGCCCCAGTCACTTCCAATTTTGTTCTGGGCGTAGCCGTACCGATGCCGACACGGGTATTCGTTCCGTTGTAGACCAAACCTTTGGTATCAATTGTCAGAAGATTGCCAGTACCGGTGCCCACAGGGCGCAAGATTGTCAGGGATCCCGACGCCACAGTGACGGTATTCTGGAGGGTCGTCTTGCCTTCCACAGAAAGTGTCCCTGATCCGAACAAACTATTTTTGGCATAGATATTGGATCCAGAGACAGTCAGGAAACGGACGAGCGAACCGGAGATTGTGGAATTGAGAGTCACAATGCTGTTCGCAATGGAAAGACCTTGGCCAAAGCCAGTAGAAGACTCTCCTGTCGCGTCCGTACCGCAGGAGAGGACGCCGTTGGTGGATTTGACGTCACAGTTGGCGGCGCTTAGACCGGAGACGGTGAGAGCTGATCCAGATATCGTTCCAAGGACTTCAAGTTTTGTTTTAGCGGTATTGGCGGTGCCTACTCCAAAGTTTCCGAGGATGTAGGAAGCAGTTCCTTGGCCCATGATTTGGAGGGCGGCACCACTCAGGCTACCGCGAACGGTGGCAGCTCCGTTGACCGTCGCTGTTCCCTTGAGGAGGGTGTTGCCCTGAATGGAGAGAGAACCAGAGGAGCGGAGCTGATCCAGGGCGATGATCTTACTACCGGAGGTGGTGCCAATGATCTCGAGTTCGGTATCGGGAGCAGTGGTGAGGATACCGACACGGTTGTTGTCTCCTTCCACCACGAGGACGTTGGTGTCGATCAGGAGATCGTCACCGGCATCAGTCCCAAGCGTGATGCCGATCGTGGTACCGGCATCGGAGGAAATGGTGTCGAGGGCGATGTCCCCGACGTTGGTGATGGCGTTGTCCGAGACATCGAGGATGTCTTGGACCGTGAGGGTGCCATTGGAATTGATGATGAGGGCATCACCGCCATCACCGATGGTGGTGCCTTCGGTGAAGTTGATGTTGCCTCCGCCCAAGATGAGGTCGTTTTTGAGGGTAGTCGCTCCTTGAACGGAGAGAGAGCCGGAGCTGCGGAGTTGATCGAGGGCGATGATCTGGCTTCCTGATGCGGTACCGATGATCTCCAGCGCGGTGTCGGGAGCGGCGGTGCCGATACCGACCCTCTTGTTCGTCGCATCGTAGATGAGCCCTTTGGTGTCGACGATGAGAGTGTTGCCCGTGCCGGTCCCTGCGGTCTTGAGGATACTGAGGGCGCCGGTCATGGTGTCGCCACCGGTGTTCACGTAGCGGGAGTTCGTCAGGGTGAAGACGTTGCCGGAGCCGAAGACCGGAGAGGCGGCAGTGGCATCGCTGCCACAGACGAGAGCGCCGTTGAGGTCTGTGTCGATCGTGTCACAGCTCTTCAGGGAGGTGATGGTGAGGGAAGAACCAGACATGGAACCGAGAACCTCGAGTTTGGTCTTGGCGGTGTTCGCGGTTCCCAGACCGAGGTTCCCCAGGATGTAGCTAGAAGTGCCTTGCCCCATGACAACGAGGGCGGCACCGGAGAGGGTGCCACGGACGGTGGCAGCTCCGTTGACCGTCGCTGTTCCCTTGAGGAGGGTGTTGCCCTGGACGCTGAGGGAACCGGAGGAGCGCAGTTGATCGAGGGCGATGATCTGGGAGCCGGAGGCGGTGCCGATGATCTCGAGAGAAGCGTCAGGTGCAGCGGTACCAATACCGACTCTCTTGTTCGTCGCATCGTAGACGAGTCCTTTGGTGTCGACGATCAGGATGTTCCCGGTACCCGTGCCCACTTTCCGGTTCAGCGTGGTGGAGCCGGAGACGGTCACGTTCTGCTTGAGCGTGGTCGTCCCGGCGATCATGAGCGTTCCGGAGGAGACGAGGCTGTTGCGTGCGGTGAACACGGAGCCGGAGACGGTGGCGAAGTTGAGGGTGGTTCCCGAGATCGACGCACTGAGTTTGAGAGCGCTGGTGCCGATGAGCGTGAGTCCTTGGCCTGCCCCGATGGTCGTCAGATAGGTGGTCCCGTTGCAGGAGACCAGGCCCGTTGCGCTCGTCTGCAGATTCGTGCAGCCATTGAGGCCCGAGATGTTCAGTGTGGTGCCAGAAATGGTTCCGACGACATCGAGGGCGGTTGCGGGGGCGAGTTTCATGATACCCACGCGTTTGTTCGTCGCATCGTAGATGAGCCCTTTGGTGTCGATGGCGAGAATGTTGCCGGTACCAGTACCCACGGGTCGGGAGATAGTGAGGGATCCGGAGGCGATGTTCACGATATTCTGCAGAGTCGTCTTGCCTTCCACGGAGAGAGAGCCGGAGGAGAAGAGACTGTTCTTGGCGAAGACATCGGAGCCGGAGAGGGTCAGGAACCGGACGAGGGAACCGGAGATGGTGGCGTTCAATTTGAAGGCCGTTCCGTTCAGCGTAAGGCCTTGGGCGGCGGTGTAGGACGTGGCGGAGGTGGCATCAGCAGACCACGAGAGATTGCCTGCTCCATCGGTCTTCAGCACTTTGCCGGAAGCAGAGCCGTCGCCGTAGGGGAAGGTGTAAGTGACGCCGCCAATGCGGAGGGTTGAGAGGAGGGTGACAACACCTTTCAGGGTAGTCGCTCCTTGCACACTGAGTGAGCCGGAGCTGCGCAACTGATCGAGGGCGATAATCTTCGATCCAGACGTTGTGCCGATGATTTCGAGGGCAGTGTCTGGAGTGGTAGTGCCAATACCCACTTTGTCTCCCGAGGAATCGACGAAGAGTGTTGTCGTGTCGAAGGTCGCATTGCCGGTGACGTTGAGGGTGGAGTTGAGAGTGGTGGCGCCTTTGAGGGTAGTCACTCCTTGAACGGAGAGAGAGCCGGAGCTGCGGAGTTGATCGAGAGCAACGATTTGGCTTCCTGATGCGGTCCCGATGATTTCCAGCGCGGTGTCGGGGGCGGCGGTGCCGATACCGACTCTCTTGTTCGTCGCATCGTAGATGAGACCCTTGGTGTCGACGATGAGGGTGTTGCCTGTGGCAGAACCTGCAGCTTTGAGGATGGTGAGAGCACCGGTCATCGTGTCGCCCGCGGCGTCGATGTAGCGACGAGAGGTGAGAGTGATGACGTTGCCGGAACTGAAGTTGGAGGAACCTCCTCCGGAATTGTTGTCCGCAGACCACGAGAGATTGCCTGCTCCATCGGTCTTGATGACTTTGCCGGAAGCAGAGCCATCGCCGTAGGGGAAGGTGTAGGTGACACCGCCGATGCGGAGAGTGGAGTTGAGGGTGACGGCGCCCTTGAGGATCGTGGCTCCTTGCACACTGAGCGAACCTGAGCTTCTCAGTTGATCGAGGGCGATTATCTGGCTTCCTGAAGCCGTTCCGATGATTTCCAGGGCGGTGTCTGGGGCGGTTGTGAGAATACCGACTCTGTTGTTGTCTCCTTCGACGACCAAGACATTGGTGTCGATCAGGAGATCGTCACCGGCATCAGTGCCCAGAGTGATGCCAATAGTCGTACCGGCGTCGGAGGAAATGGTATCGAGGGCGATGTCCCCAACGTTCGTGATGTTGTTGTCTTGGACGGAGAGAATGTCATCGACGGTCAGAGTGCCATTGGAGTTGATGGTAATGGCATCGCCTCCGTCCCCGATGGCGGTTGTTTCGGTGAAGTTGATGTTCCCTCCACCCAGAATCAGATCGTTTTTCAGTGTTGTCGTGCCCTGCACGCTGAGCGAGCCAGAGGAACGAAGTTGGTCGAGGGCGTGGATTTGCGTTCCTGAAGCCGTACCGATGATTTCCAAAGCAGCGTCGGGGGCAGTGGTGCCGATACCCACGCGTTTATTGGTCGCATCGTAGATGAGACCTTTGGTGTCGACGATGAGAGTGTTGCCTGTGGAAGAGCCTGCAGTCTTGAGGATACTGAGGGCGCCGGTCATAGTGTCGCCGGCTGCGTCGATATATCTGCGAGAGGTGAGGGTGATCACGTTACCCGAACTGAAATTGGAGGAACCTCCTCCGGAATTGTTGTCCGCAGACCACGATAGATTGCCTGCACCATCGGTCTTGAGGACTTTGCCCGAAGCAGAGCCATCGCCGTAGGGGAAGGTGTAGGTGACGCCACCGATGCGTAGGGTCGAGTTGAGGGTGACGGCACCTTTGAGGACTGTGGCTCCTTGAACGGAGAGGGACCCGGAGGAGCGGAGTTGGTCGAGGGCGATGATCTTACTACCGGAAGCAGTGCCGATTACTTCGAGGGCGGTGTCGGCATAGGTCGTTCCCACTGCCAGACGCGAACCGAAGGAGCCGGACCCCGTGACTTCAAGACGCAAACCTGGCGCCGTCGTGCCAATGCCCACATTGCCATTGGAGAGAACTGTCATCCGCGCAGTCCCCTCTGTTGAAGAACCGTTTGCTCCGGTGTAGAAGTAATGACCACCGGCCTGAGATGTTCCATAGACGAAGTTCCCGCCCGTGTCCTGTTTGATAACACCAAGAAATGTGCCGCCTGTCGTCTTGAAGAAGATCGGCAACTGGTCCCCGTTGGTGAGGAAGTTGATTTTTGGACTATAGGAATTATCCCCAGAGACGACAGGCAGTGCTATGCGCGCAATGTCGTTTTGGCCGATATTGAGCGCATGATTGGATGCGGCGCCAACAACGAAATCATCTCCTCCGCCCATATAAAATCCCCCACGCCTCGGCGTGCCTTGTGAGTCTTCCAGAATAATGCCAAGATCCGCAGGTTGCCCCGTGGTCGTAATGGCGTCTTTGACATGCAACAAATATGTCGGAGTTATGCCGATGCCAACTCGCTTGTTCGTGCCGTCGTAGATGAGACCTTTGGTGTCGATGGCGAGGATGTTGCCGGTGCCGGTGCCGACAGGTCTCGTGAGTGTCAGAACGCCGCTTGCGGTAATAGAGCGAGCCGTGAGCGTGCCGGTCATGGTATCGCCTGATGTATTGACGTACCGGGCTTCATCCAGTGTGCGGAGATATGCTTTGAGGGAGCCTGTGGATGTCCGGAAGTAGTTGGCATCGAAGAGCACTTTTAATGAGCCCGTGGACGTTCGCAGATAGTTCGCATCGAACAGTGTTTTCAATGATCCCGTCGACGTGGCGAGATAGAGGGCATTGTTACACGCGAAGGCTCCTGCAACCCCTGTTTGCAGGTTCGTGCACGAGGGCAGAGCGGAGGCCTGGAGAGAAGATCCCGAAATGGTGCCGACGACATCGAGGGCGGTTGCGGGGGCGAGTTTGACGATACCGACGCGCTTGTTCGTGCCGTCGTAGATGAGGCCTTTGGTGTCGACGATGAGGATGTTGCCTGTGGCTGAACCTGCAGCTTTGAGGATGGTGAGAGCACCGGTCATGGTGTCGCCGGCTGCGTCGATATATCTGCGAGAGGTGAGGGTGATCACGTTACCCGAACTGAAATTGGAGGAACCTCCTCCGGAATTGTTGTCCGCAGACCACGATAGATTGCCTGCACCATCGGTCTTGAGGACTTTGCCCGAAGCAGAGCCATCGCCGTAGGGGAACGTGTACGTCACACCACTCAGACGGACGGTCGATTCGAATGTCGAAGCGCCTTCCACGAGCAGAGTGCCAGAGCTATTGAGAGCATCTTGTGCGTGGATGAGCCTTCCTGACATCGATCCTGCGACTTCCAGCAACAGATTCACATCAATCGTGCTTGCAGGATTCCCAAGCTGGATAAGCAGACCGCCGGTCATGGTGTCGCCCGGAACATTCACGTAACGGGCATCCGCATCGGTCAGCGAAAGGCCCGTCGTCGTGTTGTTCGTCACGTACGTGATGTTGGTAGTCGATCCCCCTCCCCCGCTTCCGCCGCCCCCGCCGCCTCCGCGACTTCCGCCTCCACCACCACTTCCGCTTGGAGCGCTTTCGTGAAGTTGACCGCCGCCCTGAGGCATCGGCTTTCTACCGGTGCCACTGGCGCGTCCATCGTCACTCACGCGCAGAATGTCTGACGGCAAGTCTCCCCACACGGCCTTGCCGTTGCGGTAGATGACGATTTGTCCGTCCGTGGGTTTTCCGCCGATCCCCGCGATGGAAGCGACCAGTTGGGTGCGATACTCCGTCGATGTGGGTGCCGAATGCACGGCGGTTTTCGTGCGCGCTTCCCGACGATCGGCAATGCGTGCGGCAGAGGAACCGACTGGCGCGGGAGACCCGATCCACTCTGGAAGTGTGCTTGATGCTGAGGATGTATTTTGTGACGCAATGAGAATACGCGGCTGCACGGATTCTTGAGTAGCGGTCGCAGTCCGAAGCGGCACAGCACGCGGAGCAAGTGGCAGAACAACCGACCCCGTCATGCTGGAACCGCGCATCAGTCCAAACAGCAGCAGCACCGATGCGACGAGTGTGACCATCGGCCAGCGGGCAGTACGAGTGTGAGGGACCAAAACCGGTGCGTCCGCGAAAACGGGAACCGCAGGAATCTCGGATACGGTCACAGGCATCGGAGGACTCTCCTTGCGATAGTGCGCGATGTGCCGCTCCACCTGCGCACGGGAATACCCGGTCACAAGATGCAGGTACTGACGAACAAGTCCGCGGTCTTCCCGGGAAAGATGATCGTAATCCACGTGTGCAAGAGCACCCCGGACCCACTCCTGTTTTTGAGACCTCTCCGCCCCCGCCATCTCCCCTCCACCGGTCGCATTATCCAGGTGATCCCTGATCATGCGGATGTCCCGGTGACTGGGAGAAATCTGAGACATGGAATCGTGTGGATGTGGGTGAGTGTTTTTGAGCGGGGAAATCTCCAGATGAGCCCGGGCTCATTTGCCGATTAATCACATAATTATAGCCGAAAACACCGATTTGGACAAGAACAATCTCCCTGTCGTTGTGAGACCCGAAATCTCCCCAAAATTAAGGTCAAAAAGAACAATTTTGTCCTCTGTTTCCTCTATGCCCTCTTTTCCTCATTTCTTCTTTTTGCCCGTCAGCACCTCCACTGCCACCACCAACTGCACGTCTTTTTTCCAATCCCACTCTGCACCGATGTCTGTCTTGGGAGGATCCTCGGGTACCACCTTGGGAAGCTCCACGATGATGTCTGGTTGCACACCTTCCTTCCCTAAATTTTTCCCCGATGGAGTCAGCCACCGCGCGACCGTCACGCGCAGACTCGCGCCGCCCGGCAGATCGACCACTTCCTGCACCGTGCCCTTCCCAAAACTCTTCACGCCGACGATCGTCGCGCGCTTGTGATCCTGAAGCGCGCCGGCGACGATTTCGGACGCCGATGCCGTCGCTTCATTCTGGAGAATGATCAGGGGGATATCGGGGAGGATCGCTTTTCCACTCACTTCCTGCGTATTCGGGAGACCCTGACGTCTCTCAACGGTGACGACGGCACCTTTGCTGAGGAAGAGCGATGCAAGATCGACTGCTCCTTCCAAGTATCCGCCGCCGTTATTGCGCAAATCGAGGATAATGCCGTCGCTGTGCCGGGTTTTGAAGGTTTGGAGTTCTTTCTTCAACTCGGCAATGGAACTCTCGCCAAACTGATTCAAGGCAACGTATCCGAAGGTTTTACCACCAGTCACAATAAAATGTGGTTCGACGCTTGGGATGTGAATCGCCTCGCGTTTGATGGTGAAATCCAACTGGCCACTTTGTTCACGGAATACCCGGATACGGACCGTTGTTCCTTTGGGACCGCGAATATGGCTGACCACCTGAGAAAGGCTCCAGCCCTCAACCGATTGTCCGTCGACTTCAACAATGATGTCCTTAGCCCGTATGCCTGCACGCTCGGCGGGAGATCTTTTGAGGGGGGTCACGACGATGATAGCGTCATCACGAACCGTCAGTTCCGCACCGATCCCTTCCAGATTGCCCGCGAGTCCTTCGCGGAATTCCGTGTTCTCCTTGGGATCCATAAATACCGTATAGGGATCGCCAACGGCCCGGGCGAGCCCTTCGGCAGCGCCGTACACGAGCGGTGTCACCTGCAATTTCTCGGGCTCGATGTACTGCTCCGCGAGCTTGTCCCACACGTCCCAGACGAGAGAAATATCGACATCACGACGTGGATTGCTGACGGTAATGCCGCTCGCTGAGGCCCCGGGCTGGATGAGGGATGATGACGAACCGATGATGACGTTGTCATTCCCCTGGCGTTCATGCATGACGCCAAGCTGCCAACCGAGCAAAAGCAGTAATAAACCTGCGGCAAGACGACTGAGAGAGCGCATGAGCACAGGAGAAATGTACAACGGACAGAGGACAACGGACAGTGATCTGGGGGAGAATATTGTCATATTTCTGTCCTCTGTACTCTGTCCTCTGTACTCTGCCTATTGTTGATTATCCCCTATGTGCGCCAAAAGAACGTCACAGAAGCGGCTCGCAGCGGACATCTCTGGCATCCACCGCCAGATGCCCATCCAGGAAATCGTCACGTTTATTCCCGAAGCGAAGAATGTCCTGGCCGAGTACGGGCTCCACTGCTTCTCGTGCGCGGGCAGTGAATTCGAAACCCTCGGGGACGGCTGTCTCGGCCATGGATTTTCGGACGAGGAAATCGATGAGCTTGTGGATGACTTGAATCAGATGCTCAGAGACATGCCATCGCGTCCCGAAGTTCTCACGCTCACGCTCTCTGCCGCACGCGCAATCAAGAACGTCGCGGATGCCGAAGATCGGAAAGGCGAAGGCCTCGCAGTGATCGCCGATGCCACCGGCGGCTTCTGTATGGAATTTCGCAAAAAGCCGGACCCGGGGGAGAAGATTTTCACGCATCAGGAAGAACAGGGCGTACAGATCTTCGCATCACTGTTGACGCTCAAGAGGATCGGCGGCTCGACGATCGATTTCCGGGAAGGCCGGTTCAAGTTAGACCTTCCAGAGGACGTCCAAATGGACAGCTGCGGCTGCGGGGACGGCGGGTGCGGATGCGAAGAAAAACCGCATATGGAAGCCAAATGAGCCTAGAAATAGGACAAATGAGCCTGGGCTCAGGCAAAAGAGGACAGAGGACAACGGACAGTGGCCAGAGTAAAGCTTAATTGACATAGAACATGTTGAGGGCAAAATGCTTGCATGCCAAAAGAAAGCCCTCTCGTAACCAAGAGCTACACTTTCTCGCTCGCAATAATAAAACTTTGCACAAAACTTCAAGCCGCAAAGCAATTTGTGATTGCCAAGCAGTTGCTGAGTTCTGGAACAAGTGTAGGTGCAAATATTGAAGAGGCGACACAAGCCACCACGAAACCGGACTTTATTTCTAAGATTTCTATTTCTCTAAAGGAGGCTCATGAAACGCGATATTGGTTAAGGCTGGTGAGGGATTCTGGAATCCTCCCTGCGTCTGAGACGACAATCAAGCAATTGATTGAAGACATACATGAAATTATTCGCATGCTTGTAGCAAGTCTGAAAACTGCGCGCTCTCGCTAATATCATTTTCTGTCCACTGTCCTCTGTACTCTGTCCTCTATAATGTTTCGTCTTCCGCCTTCTCTTGAGCACCGCCTTCGACAGGCATTCCCCAGAGAGAGGGATCTTGAACGGTTTGTAGTGGATACATTGGAAGAAGCTTTAACAAGTCAGGACACAGGGAATCATCATCTACCAGATGCCATTGGCGGCACATTGCACCTGTTTACGGACGGTGGTTCCCGCGGCAATCCCGGCCAAGCTGCTATTGGATGCATTCTCATTGATCCCTCTCGCGGCGTCACACTCAAAGAACATGCGGAGGCAATTGGGATCGAAACGAACAATGTTGCCGAATATCGCGCACTGATCGAAGGATTGAAGATCGCGCTGCGCTACCGGCCCAATCGCCTGATCTGCCATTTGGATTCAGAGTTAATCGTCAAACAACTTAACGGCGAATATCGGGTGAAGATGCCCACATTGCAGCCCCTCGTGGATGAAATCCGGCAGCTGACCATGGATCTCCCCGATGTCGTCTTTCAGCACATTCCGCGCGAAGACAACTGGCGGGCGGATGAGTTGGTCAATAAAGCGTTGGATGAACAACCCACACCGCCGTACCACAGACAAAATAATGAATGATAAATGATTAAGGAATTATATAATTTAATAACGTTGGAAGTTATGAACTTCCTTGATCATTAATCATTAGTCATTGATCATGCTGGCATGCATCGCGTCCTTGGCTTCGTTGGCTTCGTTGGCATCCTCGGCTTCTTTTCGACGACAACAATTCCTGCTGCCAACGCCGCCTCTTCCCTCACCTACCGCTACCAACACTTCCTTTTCACAATCAACCCCGCAGAGCACCGCGAATGGCGCTCGCCAAAGGAAACGTGGACGATGAACGGAATCGCATTCACGCCTCCCGCGCAGTGGCGTGTGGATGGCGATACTGTGCCTCCACTGCCTGCGGGAGTGCAGCGCCAGGAGGCTTTTGCGTGGAACCGAAGCGCTATCCGGTCGACGCTGCAAAAAGTCATCGGTGCCGCACTGGAGCGCCCTGCGGGCCGCGTGGCGATCCGCCGCAACGAGAAGAATGAGGTGATGTTTGATGGCGTCGGCCTCACGGGACGTGCCGTCGATTTCGACCAGGCCGTCAGCCTGACCATGCGTGCTCTGGAAGAAAACCTGACGGATATCTCTCTGCCGGTGACGGAAACACAACCCGACATATTGGTCGATGATGTGGAACTGCTCACGCAGGGCATTACGGAGGTCGTCACTATTGGGGAATCGGAATTCACAGGGTCGCCGGTGAACCGCCGGTTCAATATCGGCGTGGGATTGAGCAAGTTCAACGGAACGCTGATCCCGGCAGGCGCAGTGTTCTCCTTTAATACCGTCCTCGGCAAAGTAGACGGCAGCACGGGATATCGGAAAGAACTCGTGATTAAGGGGGACCGGACAGAGCCCGACTACGGCGGCGGTTTGTGCCAGATTTCCACGACTGCCTACCGGGGCGTATGGGAGTACGGTTTCCCTATCCTGAAGCGCAAAAATCACAGTTACTCGGTCCGCTACTACTTCCCATCGGGCACCGATGCCACCGTGTATCCTGGCTCGGTCGACATGGTGTTTCATAATGATCTTGCAAGCGCACTGCTGATCCAGACGCACCAGGAAAATAATCGCGCGTACTTCATCTACTACGGCACGCGCGATACGCGCCTCGCCGAAATTTTCGGGCCCTTTATTTACGACCGCACGGCTCCGCCGCCGGATAAGATCGAACTGACGACCGATCTTCCTCCCGGGGAGAAGAAAAAATTGAATGAGCGCGTGCCGGGCCTCAAGGCCCAGTGGTACCGCTACGTCCAACCTGTCGCGGGTTCCGGAGCCGTGGAACCCGTCTATTCCCACTACGAAGCCCGCCCGCTCTTTACCGCCGTCGGCGTCGCGGAGCTCCCTCCGGGATATTCGCCTAAAGGAGGTGACACGGCAACATTTACAGAAGACACAACTGACCCCGGACCGGCAGTTCCGTCGGAAGAATCATCTGCATCATCATTCACCAGAGCCAGACCAGTCACTCTGCCCGTAAAACCTTCGACGCGGAGGCGAGTGCAACCCTGAACGTTCACCGCATCGCCAACACTACGTCACCTGCTTTCAATGGAGAGAGAAGCTGCTCTTCCAGAATAAAGAGGCGTAGAGCATTCAATTGTCCGACATTGCAGGAAGAGTCCGGTTGAGTGAGTTCCCCTAGGCGACATGTGCGAATGTACGCGTGCTCCGCCGGATTCAATTCCTGAAAGTTCGCCATCTCTTCTTCGCCGGGCAGGAATCCGAGTGCATGCAGAAGACAGAATGAATATCCCAGAACCGCATGCTCATGATCCGCGCGGCACGCGTCCATGAACGTCAGCGTTGCATCAAACACGTCAGGGAGTGTCCCTTCATCGGTAACCAGCCGCAGCAAGAGTTCAATACCTTCTTCCAAGGCCGCGAATTGACTGATCCTCTGTTTCCATTCGCCTCTCTCTCCCGAAACCCCGCACACGATCCATCCCGCACTCCCTTCCTTGAGTTCCACTGTCAGATGAGAAAACGGCAACAACGAGCCACCAAGTTTGCTGTTCAGTCTTCGCGCACCCGACGCTCTCGCCAGGAGCCGCCCGCGCTCGCGCGTAAAGAGCACGCACAGCCGATCCGCCTCCCCGACGTCATACGTCTTAAGAACAATAGCGTCGAAAGATTGAGAGTGAGGCATGAGAAACTAGAGGATAGAGATACTGTAGCAGCTGATTTGTAATTATTTGGTTTTTGGCTTTTGGTCTTTGGTTTTTTTCTGCGACTGTCTGCCCCTAGATGCTAGCCAATGATCCCCTGCCCCCTCGGGTTCCTAAGAACGCCCCCACAAACCCCACACCCGGCGCGAGGAGAAGTTGCAGGATGAACAACATCGGCCCGTAGATCGTCAGGAGGCGACTGATCTCACTTCGTAATGAACCAAAAATGCCGATGTCGCTCAGTGCAGGCACCAGAACCGGAAGGAAGAACAGCAGAAGAACGAGACACACGAGACTCAGGATCAGAGCGGTGACAAGAAGCACCGTCGCTTCGGTCGCAAAAGGCAGGATAACGGAGGCTTCCTGTGCGCCACTCATCCGCTCCACGAATACTTCTTCTTTGCGTAAGAATGCTCGCCGACGGACCAGTTCGACCACGACGAAGAGCAGAATGCCTCCGGTGAGGAAGAGGACGAAAATCGCGAGCGATCTGCCGGCATCGGTGAGCCGGAGCATGCGACGGAGTTCGTGTTCCTGACCGGTTGCATGCGAAAGGAAACCAGGGTCGATCACCGTCTGCCATCGCTCCTCCTTCACGAAGGTCGAAAAGCTGTCATACGCGGAAAGGCTGTTGAGCCCGACCGCGATGGTATCCGGAAAGGGGTTGCTGATATTGAACTGATCGAGAAATTTGATGAGATCGGGGTTAGCAATCCGCTCGCGCTCCAGCGCCTTCTCACGCGTGACGTATTCTACTTCAGACACCTCCGGCAATTGCTGCGTTGCAGAAATAAATTCCTGAATCTGCCGGTCACTTGCGCCCAGTTGTACCTCCAGCCGGAGATCAGTCTGTGTCCTGAGCAGCCGGTCAATACCCTGCACGCTCACGCACAGGACGAGGAACAGCTGAACGAGGAGCACCACTCCGACGAGAGCCCACAAGCTTGTCCCCCACCCGCGCTCACGCCGAAGAGTTGAAAGCCCGCGGTGTACGCCGCGCTTCAGGAGCAATGCCACAATAGGATTCAAATGAAAACCGCGCATGGCATGGAGTATACGACCTTCCGAAGAAGCTTTTTAGCTTTTTAGCTTGTTAGCTTGAACGAAAAGCTAAGAAGCTAACAAGCTAACCAGCTAGTCAGCTACCCTTGTTTAACCATCCTGGAGAGCCTTTCAACAGCACTCATGCACTCTTTCGCTCGCACGTTTCCCGGCTCAATTTCCAGCGCTCGCTCCAAAAGCGTCCGGCTCTTGAGGAAGTTCTGCACCTCCAGATATGCAACGCCCAGATCGCAGAGCGTGAGCGCGGAATCGTTATCCAGGTTGAGCGCGCGTTCCAGCGTCACGATGCCCTGCGCTCGTTGCCCCGCATGGAAGAGCGCCCAGCCCAGACAGCGGAGGATCTCCGCGTTGTTCGATTTCAATTGATTGGCTGTGCGCAAGTGCGTGACGGCTTCGCTCCATTGTTCAGTGCGTGAACGGAGGAAACCTAGGATGTAGTGTCCGGTGTAGCTGCCGCCATCAAGATTAATCGCCTGCTTTGCCGCGGCTTCGCTGCGACGAAAATCTCCCAAGCTCAATTCGTTATCCGCTACTTCTTCCAGTGCCGACACGTTCTGCGGATCTTCGAGGAGGAGTTCTTCCAAAATGCCCAAGGCTTCGCGGTGCTTGCCGTCCAGCTTCAGCTGTTCCGCCCGTTCCAGGCGCTCGAGCGTCTCCGGCGATGGATCATCGTGTGCCATGGTGACTCACTGTACTGCGTCGTCCAGGTCGACGCCAGAAATGTTTCGGAGAAATCTCCAGGAAAAGGCCCTCAGGCGCCTTCGTACAGGAAGAAGAGAACTGTCGTGGTAATGGCGTAGGCGCTCAGGACGATGGAAAGCCCGATCAGCGCGCTGATCATCATTTTTTTGCCGTTATCGACCTTCGTTTGATCTCCATGAGAGAGCGTGAGTTGTGCCGCTCCAACCAGGAAAAGCAGTGTGCAGACGCTGATCGAACTGATCGCGACAAAACCCGTCAGGTTCCCCACCGCTTCGTTCAAAGGAATGCGTATGCCCGTCGTGAGGGCAAAGGTCCTGTGCTGCAGCGCGGCAAAGGCAGGGGTCGGCGCGAGGAGAAGTTTGAGGAGGGACATTTCTGTATAGTATAGCACAAAAGTGGGAATTGCTGAAGAGGGTCTCTTTATACGTCTGGTCCTCGGACTCTTCGGAATCTTTGGACTCTTTCTTGGGTCCCTTCGGTAGCCTCGGTCCCCTCGGTCCCCTACACTTCATCTCTCATGTCTTCCGGTTTCTCCATTCGTCCCATCGATCAACGGCCGCAACGGGAGTCTGCGCGAAAAGCGAAGAAGCACATATCCCATCTCGTAAGCATTGCCGTCCGATGGCCCGCTCGCGCTGTCCGCTTCCTGATTGCACAGAAGCGCCGCCTGGGCTGGTTTAAATTCCTTCTCTTTGGCTTCCTTGGCTTCGTTGGCATCCTTGGTCTCTATCTCCTCTTTCTGTTGATCACGCTGCCGTCGATCAGCAAAGAGACGATTCTTGCGCCGTCACAGAGCACAATCATCACCGATCGCAACGGCACGGAACTCTACCGTGTGTTCGGCGAGCAGGACCGCACGATTATTCCGGGAACGGAGATTCCCGAGGTGACGAAAAACGCCATCATCGCCATCGAGGACCGTCGCTTCTACGAACGCGGCTGCATTGATGTGCGTGCGCTCGCGCGCGCGGTCTTTAGCCTTGGCCGCAGCGGAGGCGCGTCTACCATCACCCGCCAGCTTGCGCGCAACGCCTTAAATCTACAGCGCGAAAATATCGTCTCGCGGAAGATCAAGGAATTCATCCTCGGATGCCAGATGGAATCGCGGTACGAAAAACCAGAGCTCCTGGATCTCTACCTCAACTGGATCCCCTTCGGTCAGAACGCGTACGGGGTCGAGCAGGCGAGCAGCCGGTACTTCGGCAAGAAAGCGAAAGAGTTGACCCTTGCGGAATCGGCCATACTCGCAAGCCTCCCGCAGTTGCCGTCGTACTTCAGCCCCTACGGGCGGCACGTGCACACCAGAGTCAACGACAGCGTCCGGGAGCGCATCCTCTCCGGTGATATTCGCAGCATGGAGGATATCCGTGATGACGACGTGACGATCGGCTTGCTGGGCACGACTATACGCAGCGGCACGGGTGCGACTGCGAGCGGGGCGTCACTCTACGTGGGTGGTCGGACCGATCAAGTGCTGCGGAGCATGCAGGATCAGGGATACATCACCGATGCCGAGCGACTGAAAGCGGTGGAGGATCTCAAAACGCTTTCCTTCAAGCAGGTACGCGAGAATATTCGCGCTCCGCACTTCGTGCTCCTGGTAAAGGACCAGATCGAAACGCTCCTCGGCAGCTCCGCGGACCGCGGCGTGCTGGAACAGGGTGGCATCGTCATCACCACCACACTCGACTGGAAATTGCAGGAAGCGGCGGAAGTGGTGATCGCCGCGCATAAGGACGATATCGAAAACCGCTTCATGGGAAACAACATCGCCCTCGTCGCGCTGGATCCCGTCACGCGAGAAATTCTCGCGTACGTCGGCAATACCGATTACACGGCGGATACCAAGGAAGGGAAGATCGACATGGCCCAGGTGCCGCGGCAGCCGGGTTCCAGTTTTAAGCCGTTCGTCTACGCTTCGGCATTCCAGAATGGTTACGGGCCCTCTACCGTCCTCTACGACGTCCCGACGAAGTTCGGGCAGTACGCGCCGCAGAATTTTGAAGGAGCGTTCTGGGGGCTCATGAATGCGCGGCGGGCGCTGGGCGGCTCGCGCAATATTCCCGCGGTGAAGGCCTACTTCTTGGGTGGCCAGGAAGATGACATTTTGGACCTTGTCGAGCGGATGGGCGTTCCTTCTCCAAAAGCGAACAAGCCCGACTTGGGCTACGGCGCCGCGCTCGCGATTGGTGCCGCCGAAGTGCCGCTGATCGAAATGGTCCAGGGATTCGCGACGCTGGGCGACAGCGGCATGATGAAACCTGTCATGGGCATTCTCAAAGTAATCGACAACCGCGGGACGCTGCTACTCTCCAGTGATGAAGGAGCGGGCATTCTGCCCGCGGGACCCGCGGGCTCTCTCACTCGCGATGGAGAGCAGGCACTGGATCCGCGCATCGCCTACGAAGTCACCTCGATCCTCAGCGACGTCGGCGCGAGACCGAACGAATACTGGAAATCCGTCCTTTCCGTCCCGGGAACGCAGGCGGCTGCAAAAACAGGAACCAGCAACAAGTGCCTGGAGTGGGACGAAAAAAAAGTGAATTGCAAAAAACGGAAGCCTGATAACGCGTGGACCATCGGCTATACGCCCACCCTCGTCACGGGAGTCTGGGTAGGCAATGCCACGAGCGAGCCACTGAGCGAAAAGGCGGACGGCCTCACGGTTGCGGCCCCAATTTGGAAGGAATTCATGGCCAAGGCTCAGAAGATTCGCAAGCCATCCGTGACGGCCTTCCCGGTTCCCGAAGGCATCGTGCAGGCGCAGATCTCGCTGCTCTCGGGAGAACTGGCTACCGAGTGCACGCCGGTTGCGCTTCGCCGCAGTGATATTTTCCTGGCGGAGAACGCGCCTTCGCGCGATGACCCCGCCTGCGTGACCATGCTGGTCGATAAAGTAACCGGACTCCTGGCATCCGACAGTTGTCCGGAGGAAGCGCGGGAGGAGCGCAGTTTCCTGGTTCCCTACAACGCCGCAGGGAGAGATTTCCCCCAGTGGGACACCGATGTCCTCAAGTGGGCCGACGCGCAGGCCCGCGAGAAGTTGAGGACAGGCAGCGGCATCAGCCTGTTCCTCCTCGGTTCCGGAAGCGTCCTTCCACTCCCACTCGCTCCCACGGAGAAATGCGACATCGCCCTCACGCCCGGTCGGCTGACCCAGCCCACCCTCAGCATCACTTCACCTGAACCGAACGGCACCGTTACCTATCCGTCATTCCTTCCAAAGCTCGAGTACACGGTGGGATCGCGCGTCCGCAGTATCGAGTATACGATGGACGGGAAATTGATCGCAAAAACAATCTCCGCGCCGTTCGCGCCTGCCTTGCGGGTGCCCAAAAGCGTGGAGAAGTCTGGTACCCACACGTTAAAAGTGACCGTGATCGACGAGTACTACAATTCCGCGAGTGACGAGGTGACGATCACATTCTCACAGGATAAAAGCGGCCCCTCCATTCGTCTGATAGCACCCACCGATGGCATGGAAATTTCCGTCGGCGCACCGCTCACTATGCGTGCGGAATCAGACGATACCGAAGGCGGCGTGAAGTACGTCGAGTTCTATCTGGACGAAACTCTCCTCGTCCGTAAGCCCATCACCCCATACGAGCTCACCTATCCCGTGAATGTTCCACCCGGAACGCACACCGTAAGAGCGGTCGCAACCGATCTTGCAGGGAATACGGCAGAGGATGGTGTGACGATCGTTGTGAAATAATTCAGTCCATCGGGAGACCTTGTTGTAAAAAATCATCGGAAAATTGTCGCTCGGTGTACTCAACGATATCCACAAGATTGGCTTAATGGGAAATTTTGGGGGCTGAAAATGTAAGTTTGTCTCTTCTTGAAG
>CAYUZT010000006.1:0-93028 GCA_964449445.1 uncultured Candidatus Peribacteria bacterium
ACTCATTCAAGAGCTCTTACGGGGAAAGTAGCCCCCAAAATTTCCCATTAAGCCAAGATTTTCTCATGTACGAAGAGTGTAGCACAGCAAATATCTCACGCAATTCATCATGGGCCTGCCAGTCGTAGCTCCTCCGCAGAGGAGCGAAGGCTGGAGCGGGTTACTGGAAATTATTACAACCATGATGGGTGGTTCTAGGAGTGTGCGTCTATGACAAGAGAAGAGAGAGACTCAGTCCGCCCAGAAAACGAACGTGAAGATCTTGTGGCCATTCCCGAGGTCATGCTCATAAAGGGAGGCACGCCCCTTGCCATCTTTACGGAGAACCTTGCCCCACTGCGGGGGGCCATCTGTATTTCCGACATCATCCTTCGCCTGTGGCGCTGTGGTCGATCCGACGGTCGTCGGGGCATCAAGGTGCTCGTAGATCAGTTCCAGCTGTTCGTAATCATGTGCATTGGGATGCTGGTTCAGCGTGGGATCACTGGAGTAATCCATACAGCTTCCAAGCGGTGTATTCGCGAAGTTCTCATCCTGGTGATCGAGCCCGAACGTGTGACCGACTTCCTGACACATCACAAGATTGCGCCATGCGGGAGTGTTGTACGTCGGGGTGTTAAAATAGGTGTCGTTGAACTTGGCTACACCTTGTGTGATGTGACTGCCACTTGCCCAGATCTGTGCAATACCGAGCCATCCGTTGTTGCCATACTTTGCGTTGCAGACTTCCACTCTTCCAGTTGTTGGCCGGCAATTCTTCCTTCCCTGTCCTACGACAATATTCGTGTCGAGGACGTTTGAGAGACTCCAGTCACTGGACGTTGTCGCGAGGTACGAATCCCAGGTTGTTGACACATTGTCACCCAATTTCAGCGTGAAGGGATTGCTCTGGCGCGCCCAATGATAGTTGCCCCATGAGTGAGAGGCGTATGCGATTGACGCAAACATCGTTGCTGCAACGAGCGCAGCCGAGATCGTAGAGCAGAAAAGAAAAGCGCTTCTGTGGTGGGTGGTCATACGGAGAGATTGTACAATGATGATAATGATAAGCAAGGTTGACCCCCCGTCAGAAACTTCAAAAATTGAAAAACCTCGATCCACGGTTTGTATCATGGACATGTATTCTCTATTCGAAGCGTGCCTACCGTTGATGCACTCTGGCCAGCTAGAGGTCCGCCGGGCGCTCCGACGAAGTCGATGCGGTAGGTGATGTCGAAGAAGCTGTCTACATTCCAATTTCCATCTGGCAGCTTTGTGAGCGTGGTGTGGCCGGGGCTCGGGAGGCCGAATTCTGTTCCTGCGGTAATGCGGAGCAGATCAAAGTCCGGATCCCCAGGAGGGAGCTGTCCCTGCAACCGGAACATTTCTGTATCGAACGACTGCACTGGATCCCCTGGCGTTCGCGGTTGCGTATGGAACCCCCCATTCACCGGTAGATTCAACATGCGGCCGCTTGAAAGAGACAACTGCAACATCTCGGTGTCAAACGTGTACGCCTCTCCCGACGCTGGGGTGCCGCTGCGCTGGATGACCGTATCGGGACCACTCATCAGGCGCGCGTCTGCCATGAGCCCTCCACCCGTCAGCGTCGGCTGTACAACTACCAGTTGTCCGCCAGTGTTGTGATACTCCGTGTCTGCATGGAAGATGACTGCCGTCCCTTGGTCGTCGGGTCGGATGCATGCAGACGTGAGATGCGTCTTCACTGTCGGGAGACAGAACTCTTCCGTCCGGACGGCCTTGATGCCCTTCACCCCAAATTGGTCATGGGTGAGCACCGGACGGTTCATGGGATTATGCGGGATGACTTCGTAGCACATCAGGTGATTTTTCTCGTCGACAATGCCGTAGACCTTTCCATCGTGCCGCTTCTCCACGGGGTTACAGAGATAGCGTGCTTTGATGACTTCGAACTGCTTGTTCTGGAACTGATCGCGGAGCAGGACGCCTTTCGCCAAGTCGTACTGTTCGACGTCGTAGCAGAGATAGTGATTTGCGTTCTGCGGAATCGGCGGCACGAGGAAAGCGATCGCCTTCTGCGGCAGGTGTGACAGCTTGTCATCGGGAATGCCGATCTTCTTCTTGCCGGTGGGCGTGAGGAGATAGCGGGGCTTGGTCGCAAGGATCGTCCGCTGCTCAAACTGGTTCTGGATGAAGACAGGACGTGGCGTGAACGGTACCTGCGTTTGAACCCGGTAGGCGAGGTAGTGGAGGTCCGGCCTTCTGGGATTGAAGGTTATGCCTGCATGCTGCTTCCGCACCGGATTGAGGAGCCGTTCTATGAGCGTGAGCGTGAAGTCCGTCGGGCTAAGGAATTGGTCCCGGAGCACCACGTTGATGGGATTGATTGACTTGTCGATGAGATAGCTCAGGTAGTGGTCGCAATTGGCGCCGTTGTCGACGACTCCGTCGCCATCGTCATCCTTGCCATTGCAGATTTCTGCGGATGGCACTCCTTGCGCAATCGCGCCCATGTTGCTCAGCGCGAGCAGGGGAAAAAAGGAAAAGGCTGCCAAAGACGCTAGCAATGTCTTGCTGCCGAGGAATGTGCGAGTGCTTGCCATACATCTGGGGAAAACAGAGCAAAACGAAATGATAAGAGTCCTAGGATTGCCTGTCAAGAAAATGCCACATTGTTCCCGCGTGTCACGCAGATATTGCAATCGTATTTCCGCTGACCATCATGAAATATTCGTCTTCCAAAAGCCATAAACGTTGGAGCGGGTTACTGGAAATTATTACAACCATGATGGACGCATCTAGGAGTTTGTGTCCGTAGCCAGGTCCTCGGTGAAATGCAGTTGTGCATTGCAAAGTTCCTTCATGAGGCCGTATCTTTTGCTCTGTCCTCCGTGTTTCAGAAGTTCTTCCCCTGGATGAATGTTTCCAAATGATTGATTTTGGAACGATGTGTATCCTGCAGGATTGGAAATGATGTCTAGCAGATAGGCAACGAATGATTCTGCCATCTGCTCGCGCACGGCGTAATCATGGGGAGTAATTGTAGAGCGTACATTACCGGCTTCATCATAAATTGCATCGTGGTACACACCAGCATAGTGAGAAATGTGCTGTCTCTCCTCATCCAAACTCTCAAGAAAATCTCTCGCCCAATCAGCGAATGTCCTCTCTGAATCAAGCAACAACTTGCCAGCAGACTCCTCACTGCGCAGCAAAACCTCGACTGTGTGAAAAAATTCATGGAGTAGAACATGTGCCTGGTAGAGACGCACAGCAAGGGGATCACTGCATACCTCCGAAGGAATATGAGTCGGTTTAATAGCGGTACCATCCGGTTTGGTATATCCAGTGAGCACTCGTGTCTTGTGATAGTCTCCCGCATTAAATTCCTCAATACTCGGTAATTGCGCTCCAGTGAATATCCCTTCTTCATTAAATTTTGGGACTGCTACATTTTTCTGCCATTCATAGTCAATGACTTTCAGCTGAGAAACTCTTTGTAGGCCTTCGGGGAGCTGTCTCAAAAGATCGAGAGCAAATCCTGATTCAAGTTGCAACGTATCATCCATACTATCGTTTTTGATAGCGACGTTACGTGCCCACTCCACAGAAAATACGGATACACGACCTTGGAGATATCTTTTCACATTCGCAGCAAATTGTAATTTGTGTTTTTCAATAAATGCTAAGTTCGGTCGCATGTTCATTCGCTCTTTTCGTTGTTCAACAAGTTCAGTGTGTGAAGGGGATTCCATATATCTATATATTTATCACCTTTCAAATATAAGTCAATGGAGCGGGCGACGGGAATCGAACCCGTTTCTTCAGGTTGGAAACCTGAGGTAATACCAGTATACGACGCCCGCGTACCCGAGAAGATACTGAACTTTCATCGAAATCGGAAGAGTATGAATTTTTGGACAAAGAACCTACAGGTCATTCTTACGGAGCGCATTCCGGCACCGGAGTTGTCGTGTTCTCGCACGCAGTCAATGCCTCGCCGTTCTTACAGATATCAAAGCCAATGCCTCCGCTGAGGGCATCGGAGAATCCGGGACCGCCGTCCATCCGATCGGACCCGAGATCGCCGCTGAGCGCATCACCGTTCCCCGGACCTCCGCAGAGCACATCATCGCCATCCCCTCCTTTGAGTCCATCCGTCTCGGTTCCGCCACTCAGAAAGTCATTGTGAGCGCCTCCCTCGAGAGAGTCGAATCCGCCTTCACCATAGAGCTTGTCATTGCCACCGCCTCCCTTGAGCCCATCGGAACCATCTCCTCCGAAGACAATGTCGTCTCCGTTCCCTGCATCCACGCCGTCGTTTGCGCCCTTCGCGCAGATGACGTCATTCCCGTCATTGCCCCGGATGCCATCGGGGCCGTCTGTCCCCACGATAACGTCATTGCCGGATGTTCCAACGAGCGCTCCATTGAAGGGCTGACCATTGAGCGGTCCTCCAACGACCTTGCCATCCTTCACGTAGATCGTCGCTGCCTGATCATTGCAGAGTCCTCCTTCCGCTATGCACACCGAGGAACAGCCGTCATTATTGGCCGTGTTGCCATCATCACACTGCTCGCCCTGACCTGCCTGGCGGATGCCATCGCCGCAGGCGGCAGCCGTGCACGCGTTCGTGCACGCGTCGTCGTTCACGGCATTGCCGTCATCACATTCTTCACTGCCTTCAGTCACCCCATTCTGGCAGGCAAAGGCATGGGTCTCATCATTATCCTGCGCATCGTAAGAGCCGCTATTCGCCGCGTTTCCATCCGTGTGACAACCCGGATCTGCAGCATCCACGAGTGTATCTTCGGCATCCGTGTTATCCACCGTGTCGCTGCACTGCACTGTGGTTTGACACGTGGAACTGCAGCCGTCTCCATTGACGACATTGCCGTCATCGCACTGCTCCGACTGTTGATCAATAGTACCATTGCCACACACCGCAGTGTTCGTCTCGTCGCTGTCTTTGGGATTGTACGTTCCCGTCACCGTGTTTCCGTTGTCGTAGCAGCCGGGATCGGCGGCATCGACGAACGTATCTGTATCGTTATCGACGGAATCGGCGCAGATGTTGATCGTACAGGCATTGGAGCAGGCATCCAGATCATTCGTATTCTGATCATCGCATTCCTCCGTGCCTGCCGTGATGCCGTCGCCGCATGTGGTCACACAGACGCTCGGCTCGTTCTGGCAGGTCCAGCCGCTTTCCTGCTGGCAGTTTGAGGAGCAGCCATCGCCATTCGCTTGGTTGCCATCGTCACAGATTTCCCCGTTTTCAATGTCACCGTTCCCGCATACAGATTTCGTATTCTCAAAGCTGCACGTCATCGTGTGACCGGGCTTGAGAGTGAAATCCACAGAAGGGCCCGCAGGCGAGAATCCTGTGCCATCGCTGTCGCTGCAGCTGATATCGACGAGATTCCAGCCGCTCTCCGGCTGCTCCATCACGTTGTACTGCGTATCGACATCAATGAAGACATCGAAGAAGCTGGACACTGGATTGGTATTCGCATCGGTTATGAGCGAGAAAGATCCCATCGGCGGGTTCGTACCCGTGAAATCGAATTGGTCGAACCCTCCCGTCGTGTGCTTCTCTATAACGATGCGGCTGGATTTCGTATTCTTCACCGTGCATGTTTCCGTCTCCTCGCTTGCGACATCAATATTCTGGCAGCTATTGCTCTGCATTTGCCAGTCGGTGGGAACGGTCGTTTCGTTGACAGTGTACGTTCCTGGCAGGACGAAGAATTCCGTAGTTGCCGTACCGTTGCCCGTCGAAAGGTTGAAGGAGGCGAAACCGCTGCCGCTGAAACCAAACGTATCATCGCCGCCGATTGTCTCCTTTACCACCTTCAGCTTTCCGTTCTTGACGCACTGATTGTTGCAGAGATCCAGATTCTCCGTGTTTCCGTCATCACACTGCTCTCCGCTCTCGATGGAATTATTGCCGCACACAGACTGCGTGTTGGTGAAGGTACATGTGACGATATCTCCCTCATCAAGGTTCACTGTTGCGCTGCGCGTGCCGGTATTCGTGGTCGTCCCCGCATCACCCGTGTCGTCGCAGATGATGGACGTCACATTCCAACCACTCACGGCATCTTCTGTCACCGTGTAATTCGTGCCCGTTGGAGCAGTTGCCCCGGAGAGGGTGAAAGTTCTGGTGTTTGGGAGCGTGCCATTCGTATCATCGTCCAGAGAGAAGATTCCTATGGGAGCCGCTGCAGTGAAGGAGAAATCCTGCTCATGATCGGGAATGGCGTCTTTGGCAATCGTCAGAATGCCTTCATTCTCTGTCGCTTCGCATCCGGTGATACCCGGGCCGTTCTGCTGATCGCAGAAATCGGTTCCCGGACCTCCATCCATGTCATCGCCTCCGTTTGCACCAAAAATCTTATCGTTCCCGTCTCCGCCAAAAAGATCATCCTGGCCCGCATCGCCATCAACTGTGTCATTTCCCCCTTCTCCATCAATCCAATCTTTGCCATTGCCTCCGTTGAGAGTGTCATTCCCGTTCCCTCCGCAGATGGTGTCATCCTGGTTATCACCGTTGATCACATCATCCCCGCTGCTCCCCACAATGACATCCGCTCCGTTCGTGCCATTCAATGTTCCGGTATAGGTGACGCCTGTATCCGTCGTCCCGTTCATGATGTGATTATTACCTGCATTCACCCAGATGGTGGCATGCACACCATTGCATTCGGGCACGCCATTGTGAGTAGCCAGAGCGATCGGCACCGAAAATACCCCGAGTCCTGCAAGGCACTGGGAACTGATCAGGAGAGGAAGAACGGCCTTGCTACAAATGCTTCGGACACTGTGCATAAAGGAGACAATGATACTGAGAGAAATATCGTTGTGCAATACTTTCATGATCAATTTCCGATCATCGCTGCATGATCAGAAGAATCTCAGTTTTTCTTGAAAATGGAAGGGTAGAGCCTTGCGGATGCGCGTGCGAACATGCTGGCCATCATCCGCAAGCTTACATCTCATTGTCGTGCGATGCATGTCTTTTACAGGCACAAGACCTGCGCAGGGAGAAGCATCAGGTGTTTTAAGGCCTGCGGAGCGGAGATCTTGCTGCTAATCTGGTGCGCACATGTCCTCCCCCCTCTACCACCGGATCGTCGTGAAAGTCGGCACCAATGTGCTGACGACCGACAAAGGATTGCTAGATGATGGTGTCATGGCCTCGCTGGTTGGGCAGATCGCGGAGATTCGAAAAACCGGGGTGGACGTGATCGTGGTGTCCTCGGGAGCGATGTCAGCCGGGCGCGCGAAGGTGAATCCCGCACGCAAACTCGGCAATGTGGCGGCGCGCCAGGTGCTCGCCGCAGTCGGGCAAGTGGAACTGATGCATCGCTATAGCACTCTCTTTGCAAAGCAGGAATTGATATGTGCGCAGGTGCTCGCGACCAAAGAAGATTTCCGCGACCGTCAGCACTATTTGAATATGCGCGATTGCTTCACGGCACTCTTACTGGAAGGAATCGTGCCCGTGGTGAATGAGAATGATGTGGTCTCCGTGAGCGAGTTGATGTTCACAGATAACGATGAACTCGCCGCGCTGATCGCCTCAATGGTCAATGCCGATGCGCTGATTCTCCTCACGAGCGTCGACGGGATTCAGATCACCGATGAGAAGACCGGCGCGACCTCGGTCTTGCGCACGGTACACAGTGAAAGTGACTGGAAGAACCACCTGCGTGCGGAGACGTCGTCATTCGGACGTGGAGGAATGCAGACGAAGTGCCGAAATGCGCAGAAACTGTCCGGACTCGGCATCACGACGCACATCGCAAAGGGAACGGAGCCGAATATTCTCAGAAAACTTCTGGAGGGCAAAGAACATGGGACTGTATTCCCCGCAAAAAAATCGGCATCGAGCGTCAAGCGCTGGGTGGCCGAGAAAGAAGGATCGGAAAAAGGAGTGGTGACGATCAATGCCGGTGCCAAAGACATTCTCGCCTCGCAATCGAAGGCGGTCAGCCTGCTGCCGATCGGCATCATCACCATCGACGGAGAATTCAGCAAAGGCGACGTGGTCAGGATCTGTGATGAAGGAGGAAAAGACGTGGGACTTGGCATCGCACAGTACGCAGCCGCAGCCGCACGGGAGGCAATGGGCAAGAAAGGCCAGAAAGCCCTTGTACACTACGACTACCTCTACCTCTTCCCATGACGCAGACGATCGCCATCATCGGTGCCGGCCACATGGGTGCTGCCTTCTCTGCAGGAATACAGAAGCACATGAATCGCGTGCGGATCAATCTCTGTGACCATAGCAGTGAGAAGTTGAAAGCGCTGGACGCGGAGCACCCGTACACGGATCCGCGCGAGGCAATCGTTGGGGCTTCTGTCATTTTACTCGCGGTGAAGCCGCAGTCGGCAAAGGAACTCCTGACGAATCTTTCACCGGCGCTCAAAGATCAATTTGTGATCTCGATCATGGCAGGCATCAGTATCTCGACGCTGCAGAAACTGACGAGGAGCACGAGAGTGATCCGCGCGATGCCCAATCTCCCGGCGCAGGTCGGCAAAGGTCTCACGGGGTGGGTTGCATCGCCGGACGTGAGTGCTTCTGAGCGCGCACTGGCAAAAGAACTCTTCATCGCCGTGGGAGAGGAAATGGAGTTGGAAAAAGAATCCCTCCTCGATGCGCTCACGCCGCTCAGTGGCTCCGGGCCCGCGTACTTCTTCTACCTTGCAGAACTCCTCACGACGAAAGCCATGAAAGAAGGGTTTTCCCCAACTCAAGCGGCGCTCATCGCAAAGGAAACGCTCACGGGGAGCGCTGCGCTCCTGGAAGCGGATGTTCGTTCACCATCAGAGTGGCGTAGCGCTGTAACGTCCAAGGGAGGAACAACCGAAGCTGCGTTCAAAACTTTTCAAGATGAGCATCTGGAAGACCTCTTCTTCAAGGCCGTTGATCGCGCAATCGCACGGTCCCGCGAACTGAACCAATGAGTATCCCCCTTTCTTCAGCACTGGCGAAGACCCGCAAGGCAAGCTCCATGCTCGCGGAGCTTCCGCAGAAGAAGGTGAAAGCCGTCCTCAAGGATCTCGCGACGGCACTCCTGAAAAACCAGAAGAAGATTCTCTCCGCCAATGCCATGGATCTGCGCAGAATGGACGAAGATGACCCCCGCTTCGACCGGCTGGCGCTGAGTCCGGCCCGCTTGAAGGGAATTGCGAGTGACCTGAAGACCGTCTCCTCCCTCCCCTCCCCCCTCCATCGGATTCTTGAACAGCGCACACGCCCCAACGGACTCCGTCTGACCAAAGTCACCGTCCCTCTGGGTGTGATCGGCATCATCTACGAAGCGCGGCCCAATGTGACCGTCGATGTGTTCTCGCTCTGCTTTAAATCCGGGAATGCCTGCGTACTCAAGGGCGGCAGTGATGCGATAGACTCCAATCGCGCTCTCGTTTCCATCATTCAGTCGGTCTTGAAGAAGCATCGCATCGATCCGAACGTGATCCTGCTGCTTGCTCCCGATCGTTCGGCAGTGAAAGCGATGCTGAATGCACATGGATTCATCGACGTACTCATTCCACGCGGAAGCAAATCGCTGATCGATTTCGTCCGGAAGAATGCGCGGATTCCCGTGATCGAAACCGGCGCCGGTATCGTGCATACATATGTTGATGCGAGCGCTGACGTGAAGATGGCTGCAAAGATCATCTTCAATGCAAAGACGCGGAGGCCGAGCGTCTGCAATGCGCTCGATACGCTCCTGATCCATCGATCACTTGCGAAGAAACTCCCCGCGCTGGTCACAGCTCTCGAGTCAAAACACGTGCGGATTTTCGCCGATGTATCCGCCTTCCGTGCGCTGAAGGGAAGGTACGACGAAAAACTCCTTAAACATGCAACTCCCCGGCACTTCGGCACCGAATTCCTCTCGCTCCAGATGTCCATTAAGACAGTGAAGAACCTGGATAACGCTCTCGCGCACATTGATCACTACGGTTCGCGTCACAGTGAGGCGGTCCTCTCAAAAAATAAGAATGTGATCGAGCGATTTTTGAGCGAAGTCGATGCCGCCGCCGTGTACGCAAATACCTCAACCGCTTTCACAGACGGAGCGCAATTTGGAATGGGATCCGAAATCGGCGTGAGCACGCAAAAACTGCACGCACGCGGCCCGATGGCACTCCGTGAACTGACCACAACCAAGTGGATTATTCGCGGAAAAGGACAGATTCGGACGGCGTGAGAGTCGTCTGAACTCTGTCCAGGAAGTGTTTAGCTCATCGCAAAAAGAAACAAACAGGACAGGCGCTGTGTATTGATTTCGTGATCGCTGAGCATAGAGTTTTGGTGTCCCATGCGCACACTTTCCCCAAGTAGTGAGCGGGCAACGATCGTTCCCTTCAATGGAGATTTTCCCCCCTGGCTCGTCGATGAGGCATCCATTGCCACCATCGCGCAGAGTACTTCCCCCATCCCCATTCAAGAGATCGGCAGGCAAACGAAATTACAACTGCATTTTAATACGCAAAGACAAAACCAAAAAAAGGAAGGGCGGCGCCGTGACGTGGTCTTCCCCCTTCTCAATGACAATACTGAGCAAGTCGCGGGCGGCGAAAAAACTATCTACACGGCGGTTTCGAACACGCATGCTCCGCATATTGCGATTAAAGAGTTCACGTGCAAAATGAGTGAGGAGGAATTCCTGGAATACCAAAAACGTTTTGCACGGTGCCACACATATTTTTCGTCCTGCCCTGCGGTTCATGAGCTCCCGCATAAATTCGGGGAACTGGGGGACGGGACGCATCTGGAATTCCAGTACTGGTTGGCATTGCAGGAAGACCCCTTTATGCTGCGCACCACCTACACGGAACGTACAAAGCGGATACTTCCCTGGAAGTACCAACAGTTGAACCGTGTGCTGCTCGAAAATACAGCCGACAAGAACGCAGAAACGGAGGAACTTCTCACATGGATTGACTCTGGAGAAACGTACTACCTGATCGAGGAGATGCGAAGAGACAGCGATTTCCGCAGTCAGATAAAATTATTCATAGAAACGGCTATCGATTTCGTCAAACAAACGGGTGAAATTCTGGACTTCATCGGAAATAAGAACTTCTGCGTGATGAAGAACGCAAAAGGGAACTGGCAGTGCGTCCCTATCGATCCTATTTTCGTCATGCCAGGCCAATACGCCGATTGCATTGAGAGCATACGCCGTTTCAATAGAGGCGAACAAATGTCCTACCATATGTGGAGTTCCATCTTGAATACGACGTCCTGCGTGCGATTCCTCAATGCGATGGCGCAGCTGACGGGAAGCGAGCGTCGTCTTTATCTCCTTCCCCCTGATCTGCAGGTCGACTACCGTCGTCTGCTCATTGCACTCCAGGAATGGGACAAACCCGATCCCCGCGGATCCATCGATAGACCAACGCCGCGGCCCGCGGCTTGAGAAAGAACGGCCCGGTTTTCTGTTGCACGTGTGCCCCGATGGAGGAATAGAATGGCATCCCCATGCAACTTTCCGCCCTCGTCACCCACATCGATACCCTGCTCTCGCAGAAAGACGATGCGAGGCTGCGAAACTTCCTGCTCAACCGCACGCCGCTCGAGATCGCGCGGGTCATCAACACGCTGGAACACGGGAAACGGAAGACCCTGTCGACCATTCCGCCGGAAATGCAGGCGGAAACGGTTCTGCGTTTGGACGAGCAGAGCAGAGCGTACGTGCTGCCCAAGCTCTCCGATCACACCATCGCGCGGTTTCTGCACTTCAATGCCGAAGATGACGCGGCCGACATCC
Organism: uncultured Candidatus Peribacteria bacterium; assembly: GCA_964449445.1. Taxonomy (GTDB): domain Bacteria; phylum Patescibacteriota; class Gracilibacteria; order Peribacterales; family Peribacteraceae; genus JABFSS01. The sequence continues at coordinate 11,757 of CAYUZT010000006.1, forward strand.
TGCAAATTCTTCCGGAGGAGCGCAGGAACGCGATCCTCCAGTACGTGAAGCCGGAGAAACGCGCGAAGATCGCGAAACTCCTCACCTACGATCCCGAAACCGCGGGCGGTCTCATGGACCTCAATTTCCTCTCGGTGCCGATCACGGCAACGTTAAAGGAAGTATCGGACCGCGTGCAGCAGCACCGCGAGACGCAAAAGCACACGCCGATGATTGTGGTCACTGACGTGTACGGCAGCGCACGGGGATTTATCCCCCACAAGAGCTTGTTCCTCGCCACACCCAATTCGACCGCCGAAACGCTGATGCATCGTCTGCCGATGATGCCGCATCAACTGGATCAGGAAAAAATTCTGCGGATCGCCGCGCGGGAACGCGGAGACGTGTTCGGCGTGACTGACGAGAAAGACCAATTCCTGGGAATCATCCACCTGCGGGACCTTCTGCAGATTGCACAGTTGGAAGCCACCGAAGATGTGTACAAGTTCGCCGGTGTCAGCCCGGAGGAAGAAATGCTCGGGTCTCCGTGGACTGCCATCCGGATGCGCTACGCGTGGCTCATTATCAACCTGGCGACAGCGTTCCTTGCGTCCTTCGTCGTCTCGCTGTTCCAGAACGTCATCGCGGCGTTCGCGATTCTCGCCGTGTACATGCCGATCGTCGCCGGCATGGGCGGCAATGCCGGAACGCAGGCGCTCGCGGTCACGGTCCGCGGACTCGCGCTCTCCGATATCACAGCGCGGCAGAAATTCTCCCTCATTATCAAGGAAATCCTCACCGGTGCGGCGAACGGCGTCATCAACGGCGTGATCGTTGCAGCCGTCGTGCTCCTGCTCAAGCAGCCGCCGGCGCTCGCCGCAGTGCTGGGCGCAGCCATGGTCATCAACTTAATCGTCGCGGGCATTTTTGGCGCCGTCATTCCGGTGATTCTCAAATCCATGCGTATCGATCCCGCCGTCGCGAGCACGGTCTTCGTGACCACCGCCACAGACTGCTTCGGCTTCCTTGCGTTCCTCGGCTTGGCTGCAGCATTCATGCGATGAACCGATGCGTTGCCATTGTCGGCATGAACGGCGTCGGCAAAACCTCCTTCGGTAAACGTCTGGCCTCCACACTCGGCATGAAGCGCATCGATACCGACCAGCTCTTTGAAAAGACTCATGGCAATACCCACGACTACATCGCGAAGAATGGATGGGAGACGTACAGAGTGGCAGAAGAGAAGATCGTCCTGCAGGCTCTTCGGCCCAATCATGTGGTGACCCTCAGTGGAGGAGCGGTGGAATCTCCGAGCATTCGTGCGGCGCTCAAGGACCGCGCTGTCGTGATCTGGATCCAGGCGGGACCGAAGCGCATTCATAAACATCTTGAGCGTGCCAAAGTTGCTCGTCCGGAATTTGCCGACGGGCTCCATCACGATGCGGTGAAGACCATGGTGGAAGCGAGGAATCCACACTATGAAGACGTCGCCGACATCGTTTTATTCCCCTCCACAAGCTACGCTCAACAATTACCTGTCGCTCTGCGTGAGCTTGAGAAATTCTCAGTTCAAAAACTGCAATGACAGATGAGTATCGGGAAAGTATCATGAACTACTATGTCACGCAGACTCGTTGCCGGGGTTATCTTCGATAAAGTTGGCAATGTTCTTCTTGAGGCAAATATCAAGCACAATAGTTTTCGCATTACTCCCATTGGAGGAAAAGTGGAAGAGGACAAGAATGAAGACCCAATTGATGCGTTGAAGCGGGAATGCTGGGAGGAATACCGCTTGTGGGTGCAACCCAAAGACATCATCGGAACATATGGAACGACATCGAAGGGCGAGGGAGCGTTTTCGGCGCTGATGGTCCACTGTGAGATTACGAAAATAACACCCGGCTGCTGGAAGGACGGAAAACCGATACCGCAGGAACCGGAAAAATCCGCATATGCAGATTGGTTCTCGCTCGACGAGCTCAATCGTCTAAACGCTCATAAACTTCTTGCCCCCAATCTCTCACTCTTCATCGAAGTTCTGCAGGATAACTTCCGACAATTCGCATTGAGAAATATGCATGCGGAAATTCCAAAGAGCATGACACTCTTCCAATTATTCACGTACTTCAAGCGCCAAATGGATCTCTGTCTTCGCAATTACCATGAGTACAGGAGAAAATCGAGCCGGGACCCGTTTCACTTGCCGGACGATTTTCTGATGATTCACGAAACACCCGAATTGGCACGCTCATACTTCGAATTATGCAGGGCAGTCTCGGGATGAAAAGTATACAATTCACCGCATGGCATCCCTCATCCTCGTCGACGAACACAACGTCCCTCGCGGCAGTGTTACGCGTGAGGTTGCTCATGCGTCCCCGGGAATGCTCCACCGTGCATTCTCTATTTATATCTTTCGGAAATCCGGAAACGAGATCCTTATTCAGAGACGAAGCGCAGGCAAGCTCTTCGCCGGACTCTGGGCAAATACCTGCTGCAGCCATCCACGTGAGGGAGAAGAGATTGTGACTGTTGCACCGCGACGTTTGGAAGAAGAACTCGGCTTCACTTGCCCTCTGAAGATCTTAGGTAAGTTCACCTATCAGGCAGAAGATCCTCAGGGCAAAGGTGCCGAGCATGAACATGTGACGATCCTAGGCGGTGATATTGAAAATGATGTGACGATTAAAGCGAATCCCGAGGAAGTCGCTGAGTGGAAGTGGATCGCTGTCATTGAATTACAGAAGGATATGGAGAAAAATCCTGACCACTACGCACCCTGGTTCCACATCGGACTCAAGAATATCCTCACCCACAGTAACCAGTTAACGAATTAACGAGTTAACGACTCCCCTTGCCTCCTTACAACATGGCAACATCTTCTCCCATTCACTTGGCTATCATCCCCGACGGCAATCGTCGCTGGGCACGTGCCAGAGCACTTCAACCATGGAAAGGTCACGAAACAGCGATCGAGAATTTCCGCTCGATCACTGAGTGTTGCCGCAATGATCCGCGCGTCTCTGTGCTCACGGTCTGGTGCTTCTCCACCGAGAACTGGAAACGAGATCAGAAGGAAATCGACATGCTCATGCACTATTACGAAGACTACCTGGGCAAGGAGCGGAAGGGCTTTATCGAGAAGAAGACGCGATTCATTCATTCTGGACGGTACGATCGCCTTCCCTCTACTCTCGCACAGCTGATCCAGGACGTGGAGCAGGAAACGAAGGATCAAACGGAGTTCACTCTCAACTTGGCAGTCGATTACGGTGGCAAAGATGGGCTGATTCGCGCGATGAAGAAGATCTCTGACCCAAAAGCCGTTACCGAAGAATCCTTTCGGCAGCTGCTCGACCATCCCGAACTTCCCGATATCGACCTGATCATCCGCACATCCGGTGAGCAGAGGACGAGCAACTTCTTCCTGTGGGAGAGTGCGTACGCGGAGTGGGTCTTCCTGCAGAAGCATTTTCCCGATTTGACTGACAAGGATATCGAAAAAGCAGTGGCTGACTTTGCCAGTCGCGCAAGGAGATTTGGGGGGTAAGTACGTAGCAATGTCATCCCGAGCGGAGACGAGGGATGACTGAAGCGCGTCATGGTTCGTCTCCGCTCACCATGACATCCTCATCCTTCGCCTCCGGCAAAATGATCCTGAGCGGCGAGTACGCGGTTGTTTTTGGCTATCCAGGTATCGCGGTGCCAACACCATTCGGCGTGGGGGTGACATGGGAGGACTCTGGAGCGTCGCCGATGACGATCATTGAAAAAGGATTGATCGGTGACGAAGCATACGCACGCAAGATTGTGAATCTCTGTATCGAGAAAGGTAGTCCATCGACCGGAACAATCACAATCAACAATCAGATTTTCGTTGGCCGCGGCGTCGGCTCTTCTACGGCACTCGTGATTGCCATCTGCCGCTGTCTCCTTGGAGAAGATAGTAAAGATGACGCTCTGGAGATCGAAAATACTGTGAATCCCGGCAATAGCGGCCTCGACTTCGCGGTCATCTGGGCGAATCATCCGGTGAGCTTCATAAAGGGAAAAACTCCCGAGCCAGTAACGCTCAATTTGAATTTTCTGAAGCACATGACGCTCATGGATACGGGGAAACCTGGTGAGACCACGGCTGAATTGGTCGCGTGGATGACCCTTCGACAAGCTCAGGGTGACAAGAGCGTCCTTCACGCCCTTGAGACCATTGGCAAGTGCACCGGGCGGCTGCTTGCGGGGGAAGATCTGAAAACAGTGATGCGTGACCATCATCGAGCCCAAGTTTCCCTCGGCGTCGTTACCAAAGCTGCTCAGGATCTCATCTCTGAGATCGAGAAGATTGGCGGGAGTGCGAAAGTACTAGGCGCGGGAGCGAGGACTGGGGACGGGGGGATGGTATTGGCTCTCGCACACGAGACGAAAATTCTGGAAAGAATTTGTGCACAGCACAATTACGAATTTATGACATCTGCAAAGGACCCTATGTCAGAAAAAATGTGATCAAACATCGTTAGGTTTTGTCTGGCCAGGTCTGCACTGGTGACTCCGCTCAGCACCAACAACCGTGTCATCTTAAGTTGCCGTGCGACGGGCATGTCGGTTTCAAGGCTATCTCCAAGCATGGCAACCTGTTCTTGAGGAATTTTCATGCGATCCAAACATGCTTGAACAATCCGGGGATGCGGTTTTCCCATAACATTTGGAACTGCATTCGAGAGACTGTCTGTCGTCGCGAGCAATCGTTGGATAGCTGCTACAAGTGTTCCTGTTCCAGCACGCAGATCTCCGTTTTCCGTCGTCACCGCGTGATCCATCCCACTCGCGACCCATTGAGCGCCCCTTACCAAAGCGGCGACGGCCGCCTCGATTGTATTGATATTGTAATCGTGACGAGCAGTCACAATATGAGTCGGCGTGCGTTCTGCAATCCAATTTTTCTTTTTTGGATCCCATACATCATTTTGATAGAGGAAAGCTTCTATACCCAACGCATGACATTGCATCCTCAGCTCATCAGGACCGAGAAAGAGTGCTAGAAATTCGCCGCGCGATTGCAACTGCTCTTTGCAGAGGTATTTGGCCACAGCATATCCCGCCGTCATAACATCGGCCTCTGCAATCTGTATTCCCTCCCTTCCAAATTTTTTCACGACATCCGATCTCGATCCTGCGCCATTTGAGGCAAATGTCATTTTCAATCTCCGCCTTTGAGCTGCATCCAAAAGTTTGAATGCACCATCCTGTAGCTTCTCTCCATGAAACCATACGCCATCTATATCCGTCACGATGCCCTTGAGAAAATTCAATGGAGTCATGGAAGTGGAGGATCCTAGCAATTTCCATGAGAGATGCAATCCTGTAGCCTTCTTTTCCATGCCCATCTCCGCCCGCTCCACCCCCAACATCGCCCTCATCAAATACTGGGGCAATCGTAATAACGCTCTGCGCCTTCCTGCAGCGGATTCTCTTTCCATGACGCTTGATTCTCCGCATGTGGAGATCACTATGGATCATGCAGATTCACTCAGTGTGATGTCCTTTGAAGTGAATGGTTCTGAAAAAAAGCTCACACCAAAGCAGATCGACCGTTTTCGCAGGCATCTGGAACTCACGAAGGTGTACCTGAAAAAACTCGGCGCAGACAAAGCCATGCCCTCTTCCGTCGTAATCACCGTTCGATCGATGATCCCCTCCTCCATCGGCCTCGCATCCTCCGCGGCCGTCTTCGGGTGCCTTGCAAAAGCGTACGCGGGACTGATCCGGGAACACAGTGAGCTCAGTGATGAGCAAATCAGCGTGATCGCTCGTTTAGGTTCAGGATCTGCCGCCCGGAGCATCTACGGTGGATATGGCGCGCTACTTGCAGGATCCGGAGAGGAGATCGATTCTTCCAGTGCCGTCCAGATTGCTGATGAGAAGCACTGGCTCCTGCATGACATCATCTTGGTACCAAGCCAAAAGGAAAAGAGTGTGGGTTCCACCGAAGGTCATGCACTCGCGTGGACGAGTCCGCACTTCGAAGATCGCTTGAAAGCGATGCCGAGGCGACAGAAAGAATGCGCAGATGTCATTCTGCACAAAGATTTCGAGAAACTGCAGTACGTTGCCGAAGAAGATTGTATGGATATGCACCATGTGATGGAGACGAGTACTCCATCGCTCACGTACTTGAGTGACGTAACGCACAGAATCATTGACGATATCTCAGCTCTCAGAACAAAGGATCATATTGAGGTTCTCTACACGATGGATGCAGGCCCGACGGTGCATCTGTTCTGTCCGGAAGAATCAGTGAACGCGGTTCGAGAGTTTGCGGAGGCACAAAAGGATTGCCAGATAATGGAAGCGCAGACCGGAAAGGGTGCACATTTTCTCTAAGAAAATTCCTTGCAGTAGGTATATTTCAAGTGTACACTTAAAATACTTTCTACTGTACCTATGCCAAAGGACATCTCCATTAAGGAATTGCGCGAGAATCTTGCAAGAGTGGCTGACCGAGCGGAGCGCGGAGAAACCTTCCGTGTGATCCGACGCTCAAAGCCATCGTTCATCATTATGAACGTCGGTCTCGATGATTCTGATGACGCATGGGAAGGAGTGGATTTCACTGATGGCGGCAAAACGAAAGGGGTGCCTATTGAGAAAGTGATGAAAGAGCTCAACAAAATCCGGAGCCGCCGCTAAGTATGGAACAATGGATAAAGCAGCTTCGAAAAGCTCCACGGCACTATCAAGATCGCATTGGCAGAACGCTTCCTCAAATCTTCTCGAGAAATCTAGCAGGATTGAACTGGAAAAAATTGAAAGGCTATGAAGATCTTTTCCGGGTTCGCATAGGAGACTACCGGATTATCTACCACGACAATGGAAAGGAAATTATGATCATGGCGATTTCACCGAAAAGCGATACTACATACAACGATTTGTAGGATGGATCTCCGCTCCCTCCCCACCGGCCTTACTCCTGAGCAACGTTGTACTGAACGCCGTTCGCACGTCGAACACGCGCTCTCCATTGATCTATTCGCACTCACTCCACGAGAAGGCTCCATCGGCCACGCTGATGAGAAAAACTGCGAGCAAATGCTCGGTCATGTGCCGATCCCGGTGGGGTACGCAGGACCATTGAAGGTGACATTCAGTTCTGGAGAGACGTCGGAGATCCATCTACCACTCGCAACCACCGAAGGCGCATTGGTCGCGAGCGTGAACAGAGGGTGCAAAGCGCTTTCGCAAGCAGGAGGAGTACGTTTGAGCTCCATTCATCATGGAATGACGCGCTCAATGGCTTTTCGTGCCGCAGATATCCAGAATCTTTCTGCAATTCTCAAAAAACGAGAAGCAGAGTGGAAGCAGATAGGGCATTCAACCAGCAATCACCTGAAAATTCTGACGTACGACGTTGATATCAAGGATGATCACCTCTTTCTGACAATTTCTTGCGACACCGACGAAGCAATGGGCATGAATATGGTGACGATTGCCGCGCAGAAGATTGGAGAATGGATAGAATCCGAGTGTGATGACGTAACGTTTGTGACAGTCGCGGGAAATGTGGATAGCGATAAGAAGCCCAGCAAGCGAACGCATGACCGCGGTCGTGGATACGAAGTAACGGCGACTGCCGAAATTTCGGAAGAAGTCCTCAAAGAAGTTCTCAAAACTTCCAGTGAAGCAATGCTCGCAACCGCGCATGCCAAGCTCACACTCGGATCCGAGATTGCCGGAGCAATCGGACGTAATTTGCACGCAGCAAATATTTTCGCCGCTCTCTACCTCGCAACCGGTCAGGATGCAGCTCACGTCGTTGAAGGCTCATTAACAGAAACTACCATCCAACCCCTGCCCACCGTAGCCTCGGCAAAGGTGGGATCCAACCATTCAGCCCCTGCCCACCGTAGCCTTGGCGAAGGTGGGATTCGCATATCCGTCCGCTGCCCGGCCATTCTCGTCGGTATCCGTGGTGGTGGCACGACCCTCCCCGCACAATCTCAGTGTTTGCAGATGTTGATGAAGCCGAAAACCGCGCTACATCCGAAAGCTCAACTTGCCGAAAGCATCGGTGCCGCGGTGCTCGCGGGGGAGATTTCACTGCTTGCAGCCCAGGCAAGCCATTCTTTAGCACAGGCACACACAAGGCTTGGTCGTACGTAAGTGAACGAGTATAGTCCGCTACTTCTCGCCAATGCTTCTATGTTTACAAGATCCACTATTGCTCGAATGGTTGAGGGCGAAATAAATACATGTGACATGTATTGTAATAGAATTAAAGTAGCGGAAGCGGTTCTCATTAAACCACCACGGGAACTTGTTCCACGCAGCATCGCAATTGCAAAAGCCATTCGAGAAATTAATGATTATTATATACTGCTTCATTTCATGCTTCTCGCAATAGAAGACAAAGAACTGCAACAACTTGCGAGAATAGATGTGGAAAAAGAAGAAGATGAAAAAGCTATTGAAACCAAGCACAAATCGCTTGTCCATGATATGGGAATAGACACTGGACTCGCCGCCAGACTTTGGCGAACAGATGAGATTCACAGGAACCTTCCGGAACTCAAGAAAATTGCACAATCTTTACAAAAAGACGATTAAAAGATCCCCTCTCTTCTGCTAGACTGCCCCGGATGCAAAAATCCGCGATTGTCGGTTTCGGCAGATACTTGCCAAAGTATCGGGTGAAAACGGCCTCCATCGCTCTCCATCACGGTCAGGATCCCAAAGGGGTCGTTGCTGGTCTTGGAATCAGCGAAAAAACCGTTCCCGGGCGCGATGAAGATAGCTACACGATGGCGTTTGAAGCCGCGCGTCAGGCGATGGAGATTGCAGAGATTCAGTCGTCGGAAGTTTCCGCGATCTTTGTGGGAAGCGAGAGTCACCCGTATGCCGTGAAGCCGACGAGCTCGATGCTCGCATCGAGTTTGGATTTGCACCCATTCTGTCACTGTGCGGATTTGGAATTCGCCTGCAAGGCAGGAACGGCAGGAATGCAGATCGTTGACTCGATGATTCGTGCTGGGCAAGTGCAGTACGGAATGGCGATTGGCACCGATACCGCGCAGGGCCGTCCCGGTGATGCACTGGAGTACACAGCGGCAGCAGGTGCAGCGGCATTTGTGTTGGGATCGGAAAAATCGAAGAACGCTCTCTGCAAAATTGAGAGCACGCTCTCGTTCACCACCGATACTCCCGATTTTTGGAGACCGACTGGCGAAAAGTATCCCCACCACGCAGGACGCTTTACCGGGGAGCCCGCATACTTCCGCCATATGAAGGAAGCAACGCAGGGCATTCTCGCGATTGCACATCTCAAGCCACAGGACATCACGCATGTCGTGTTCCACATGCCGAACGCGAAGTTTCCAAAGACTATAGGAAAGAAACTGGGCTTCACACAGGAGCAAATGGAGCTGGGATTCATCGTCCCACAGATTGGAAACACGTACAGTGCCTGCTCCCCTCTTGGGCTCACCTATGTTTTAGAGCATGCGAAAAAGAACGACACGATTCTGCTGGTCTCCTACGGTTCGGGTTCCGGCTCCGATGCGTTCATCATGACCATGGTCAAAGATGGCGTGAAGTTGAGCCCCGATGATCGTGAACCTGTATATCTCACCTACGACCAATACCTTGAGCACTCTCACGCCATTTAACCATTCAACCATTTTGCCATCTCACCCTCTCACCATCCAGCCATCCGTTCACCCATGACCTCCGACATCCACCTGATCGGCACCGGCCAAACGCGCTTTGGCGAACTGTGGGACAAAGGCATCAGAGAGCTGATGGAAGAAGCAGTTGATGCGGCCATTGCCTCGTCACCGTGCACAGCTCTCGATATCGACATGATTATCGTCAGCAATATGCTCGCAGAGGTGACGAACAATCAGGCACACCTGAGCGCAATCGCATCGTCTCTGCTCCCTCACCATCCCCCGGCACTGCGCATCGAATCCGCCTGCGGCTCGGGCGCATTCGCGTTACACACCGCATGTGCGATGCTCGAAAGCGGCAGAGCGAAGAATGTGCTTGTGATCGGCGTGGAGAAAATGACGGACGTCTCGGTGGAAGCGGTCGCATCTGCACTAATGGGCGCTGCCGATAGCGAAGAAGAGCGCCCCGCAGGGCTCACGTTCCCCGGCATTTTCGGTCTGGTCGCGCAGCGGTACATGCACGAGTACGGGCTCAGCCGCGACGATTTAAGCCTCGTGAGCGCCGTCCATCACCAGAACGCAGTCGAAAATCCCTTCGCACAATTCCGTTCAGCCATCACGCCGGAAACGGTGAGTGGAAGTGCCCTCATTTCTGATCCTCTGCGATTGCTCGACTGCTCACCGATTTCTGACGGTGCTGCCGCCTGCATTCTCTCCACTGAGCATGTGAGTTCGTGCCGTATTGCGGCATCGCAGATCGCGAGTGATTCCCTCAGCATTATCCACCGTCCCGTCATCACGTCCTTCTCTGCAACGAAAGATGCCGCCGAACGCGCACTGAGCGAAGCGTCCATCAAACTTGCCGACGTGAAGGTCTTGGAAACCCATGACTGCTTCTCCATCGCGGCCCTCATCAATCTGGAGGATTTGGGCTTCAGAGATCCCGGACAGGGAATTGAGATCTACCGCGATCTCCATGGAAAGCGCGCTTCCGATGTCCATGTAAACCGCAGTGGCGGCCTCAAAGGCTGCGGCCATCCTGTTGGCGCAACCGGCATCAAACAACTGATCGATGTCTCTAAACAGCTGCAGAAGACCGGAGAGCGCTACGGACTCGCGCACAACTTCGGCGGCGCCTGCGCAACATGTGGAGTTCATGTTCTTGAGTACACAGCATAAATATTTCGTCGCATTTTCCACTTTCCATTTTCCACTTGTTTACTCCACCAATCCTCCACCGCGCCCAAGCCAAAAAGCGCCGCAAGCTCCAGCCCGGCACCGTGCTCTCCTGGACGACGATGACACATCCACTGTCGGGATTCGGTAATCGGCCCCGAACCGTCGGTCTGATCGCGCTCCAGGATGGAACGCGCGCGCTGGGGCAACTGCTCGGAACGCCCGCTATCGGCAGCTCCGTGCGCCCGCGCATGAGTCTTTCGTCAGTAAGCGCGGAGGGACTACGTATCTACGATGTCGCGTACGAAGTGATGGCGGAAGTCCCCTCGAAGATCTTCGAAGTGAAAAATTTTCCGGGCTACATTCTTGCTCTCACAGGTCCCTCAGGTGTCGGCAAAACCACCGTCAACCGGCTGCTGGTGAGCATGTTCAGCGAATACGTGGAGAGTGTTCCCATTTTGACGACGCGGGAACGACGAAAGGGTGATGACGGCGAGTATCGGTACGTGACAAAAGAGAAATTCACGGAGTCTATCCGTAGCCGTGACATGATCTCATTTACGCAGATTCCCTCGAACACCGAGGAGCGCTGGTACGGCTACCTCCACACCGATATTGAGAAAATCTGGAAGAAAGGAAAACTCCCCGTGGTGATCACCGAAATGCATCTGCTGCGGGATCTCGCCGAACACTATGGCCGCCGTTCCATTTTGAGCTTCGGGCTGCTGCCCCCCGGCAAGAGCAAGCGCGCGATGCTCAGCGCCCTCCTCCACCGCCTGCGCGAACGCGGGCGCGATGCCGAGGAGCACATCAAGGACCGCCTGAAGAATGCAGTCAAAGATCTGGAGTTCTTCCGCGAGCGAGCGGATTTGTTCGATCGGATTCTCGTGAATGATGATCTCCAGGTGGTCGTAGAGGCAGTTCGGCAGCATGTGCCGGGGCTCCAGGGTTAGCGAAATATTTGACACACTTATGGGCCATAGTAGTGTTTTCTCATGATCGAGACTGATGAAACTAGGATACGTATCGGTTCCGAAAGCAGAGTGCGGGTCGGCAATCCTCTTCCGCGACTTTCTCCCATGGAACAAAGTCTGAAGCTTGAAGATTTGATGAGACAAGTTCATCTGCCTGATGAACTACCCCCAGATAAGACGCCGCTTTGGGTCGTACATTCATACACCATGTCCGTTCTTGCAGCGGTGGGAATATACTTAGCAATTGGTGTGGGAGTGATAGCGAAAGATTTTAAGCAACAAAATGACTTTGATCCGGAATGGAAAATGGGAAATAACAATGCACCTCTTCTTGCTCCGCCTGGGCGATTATAGCTGTGTATTGATAATGCGATTGTGCGGTAGGATGATGGACGCATGATGGAAATACCGATAGACGAAGCGGTGATCGCCGGCTTTCCCCTATCCTTGGACGGTGATGCTCATACGGGAACACGCGTCGGCTTGCGTCCGGAGCCCCCCGTCACAGAGTGCAAAGCGGATGCTGACTTCTTTAACATCTGTATTCCTATGACAGAAGCAGCATTGGAACACCGTAGACCGTGTGATGGCTGCGAAGCCACGGCATACGCCATTGCATCCATGGTGGCCGGCGCCATTCTCGTGGCGCTCGCCTATTCAATGGACAAGGAGATGTTTCAATTCCCGCCGGGTATGCAGTGAGCCAACTAATTGACAGAAAGAAGGAATAGTGAAATGATATTTTCATGGGTGTCGATAAAATTACAAGTCTAGAACGCTACGAACAGAGACGGGCAGCAGAGCAGCAACAGGCTGTAGAGCAAAAACGGGCAGGGATACTCAAGACTATCGGCCATATTTCCATCGGTGCTGGTGCAGCATTGGCTGTCATCCTTGCGATCGGTACTCCCATTGCATGGATGATGTGCAAAGACAGGACGAAAGGAAACGGCAATCCAGTGCCCTCTCAGAAGAAAGACACATCGACAATCCTTCAGCAGCAGGAAAAGAGTAAGGCCAGCGACTTTACTATCCATGGTGCAGAAACTCGAGAGATGCGCGTGGATTGGATCGATGATGTTTATAAAGAACGGAGTTCGAATTTTATTGATAACGGCTCGGGAGAGAAACCGCGAGGTTTTCCGGGAAGGTCTAGATTAGAGGTCGAAGGACTACCGACGAAACCACGTTAGGAGAATCTATCTTCCCGGACACTTCCCCCGAAGCGCTTCCAGCAGATCGCCCGCATTGAGCGCATCAAACTTCTTTCCAAATTCTCCTGCGAGAGACTTCGCTCGTTCATCGTAGAGCTGTGGATCCGCCCATGTGGTGCGTGGATCGAGTACCGATGGATCGATGCCCGGGCATTCGCGTGGGACGAGCAGATGGAAGAGCGGGTCTTCACGGTATGGAACGTCTTTCAGCTGACCGCAGAGTGCAGCATCAACAAGTCGACGCGTGAGAGTGATATCCATCCTTTTTCCAACTCCAACAGGTCCCCCACTCCAGCCTGTATTGATCAAATACATTTCCGGACGGTGCTGAGAGACATATTTCTGGAACAAGTTGAGATAATCTTCACTGTGCCGGGGCATGAATGCGCCGCCGAAGAACCGGGAGAACGTCGACTGCGGCGCGGTGATGCCGGTTTCGGTGCCCGCAAGCTTGCTCGTGTAGCCGAGCAGGAACCACAACATGGCTTGTGGGAGCGGAAGTTTAGCAACGGGTGGCAGAATCCCCTGCGCGTCCGCGGTCAGGAAAATAATGGTGGAAGGATGCACTCCTCGGGCATCGGTTTTCACCGTTTTAAGTCGGGAGAGCACATACGCAGCGCGGGAATTTTCCGTGAGGCGAGTGTCGTGCACGTCGACGGACCCATCCGGATACGTCATCGCATTCTCGACGAGCGGTCGCGGATCATTTTCGGTAATTTCTCCGAACACCGCATCGTAGATATCGGGTTCTTTCTGCTGCGAGAGATTGACGAGCTTCGCGTAGCACCCGTATTCCAGATTTGCGACTCCGTTTGGCGACCAGAGATGCTCATCATCGCCGATCATCGTGAGTCCAGGACCGCTGGAGAGAGTCGTCTTGCCTGTTCCTGAAAGACCGAGGAAGAGATGAGTCGACCCATGCGTGTCTTCGACCGCTGCGCAGTGGAGCGGAAGAACTCCGCTTGCGGGCAAGAGATGGTTCATGGCTGTGAAAAGTGTTTTCTTTACTGCTCCCAGGTACGACGTTCCAAAAATAATTGCCGCGCGACGCTCGAAGTCCATGAGAATCGTATGATCGACAGTCTTGCCTGCCCGAACGCCGTTCGAAGCGGGCGGGCCATTCACTTCCCGCAGAATGCCACGGTACTTTCCCGTTCGGATGTGATCCCAGGGCAATACCAGCAACGTGAACCCGTGATCGACGAAGTCACTCGTGCCGATATCTCCCGGCACGGGACGGAACATAGTGTATGTGAAGAGAGCAGTAAGCGCCGAATCGCTGATTGTCCGGACGGGTAATGCGAACTGCGTCTCTGCAGAAACGCTGCGATCGGTGATGTAGAGATGATCTTTTTTCTTGAGGAGTCCGAGAGCGTCCTCGAACAGTGCATCGAAGACGTCGGGGGCAATCGCACGGTTATTCGGCTGTGCCCAATCGACGCTTTGATCATGATCGTGACGGACCGTGTAGGTATCCTGCGGAATTCTCCCCGTCGCGTGGGGAGCACCCCACACCGAAAGCGCGCCGTTTTTGGTGAGTATCGCCTGCCCAAATTGCAGTGCATCAGCAATCAGAAGACTCTGCGGCGGATTAAATTGCGCCGAGGCATGCGTCCGGAGTTTCAGCTTCTGTTCAAGAAGTGTGGCGAAAGGGCTCATGGAATCGATAAAGGAAGAGTGCGGACAGGATAACGATGAATATGGTTTGGATAGTTGAAATTGGAAAGTGGAAAGTGGATAACAACGGAAATACCGCAATGGCAAATCGAAAAAGGCATGGCGCCGAAGCCATGAGACTTTTGCGAAGCGAAACACGGAAGGCGCGCGGGTGGGAAATTGTTGGAGCAAGCAAAAGTCTCAATGGCGGAGGCATTTGGAGAGACTTGCACAGAGAATATTTCCTGTTGTTATCACCTCTTCCTCCATCGCGTTTTCGGCTTTCTTCTGCTATAATCATGAGATTTCTCTGCCTGCCCGCCGAAGTCCGCCAGAGGCGGACGAAGGCGGGAACCCACCTCAGAGAGAGATCACCACACAAAAACACACAACCCAATGTCGCTCCGTACGCTCATGTTCGGCTGGGAATATCCCCCAAAACATTCGGGGGGTCTTGGCGTTGCGTGCCAGGGACTTGTCCGAGGATTGCTGAAACAGAACGTCGCGGTAACGCTCGTGCTCCCCTCCTCTGTCGATACAGGAAGCGATGATGTGGATCTGAGGCACCCTGGCAGTGATCTATTTTCGTCGATCACGGTGAAAAGCGGTCTGCAACCCTACGACTCGCTGCACACGTATGCGGCTCGCATGGGATCCCTCCCGCTCCCGCTCTCGGAACTCTACGGTCCGGACTTGGGCAGCGCCGTGGAACGCTACACCGCTATGAGTGTGGAACTAACGAAGGATGTTCAGCCCGATGTCGTCCACTGCCACGACTGGATGACGCTCGAGGCAGGTATACGGGCGTCGCGCCACCACCGGCGGCCGCTCGTCGCGCACGTGCATGCGACGGAACTGGACCGAACGCACTTTCGGCCGAATGAATGGATTGCGCTGCGTGAACGAAACGGTCTTCTGCAGGCGGACAAAGTGATCGCGGTCAGTAACTACACCAAGAGCATTCTCACAAAATATTATGGCATTCCCGGTGATCGCATCGCCGTGATCCATAACGGACACGATCCGCATCGCACACACATCACGCCCTGCGTGATTTCGAAAACCGGATCCGCTAAGCGTCCGCTCGTGCTCTTCCTCGGCCGATTGACTGTGCAAAAAAACCCCTGGCAGTTTCTGGAGATCGCGACAAAAGTCCGGCAACTCAATCCCTCCGTCCAATTCGTGATGGCGGGAGACGGTTCGATGCTTCCGGAGTTGATTGATCGCGCGTGCGAGCTGGGACTCGGCGACAACATGGTATTTGCAGGCAAAGTGAGTAATCGGGAGGCGCTCAGCCTGTATGCCGCCGCCGACTGCTTCGTGATGCCATCGGTGAGTGAGCCGTTCGGTCTTGTTGCACTGGAAGCGATTGCCCATGGCACTCCCGTCATCGTCAGCAAACAATCCGGCGTCTCCGAAGTGCTCGATCACGCATTCAAAGTCGACTACTGGGACTCGGACAAAATGGCCGACTGCATTTTGACGATCCTGCGCGAGGAACCGCTTGCGCAGCAGCTGCGCAGCGAAGCGCCGCGACTCCTGCAGAGACTCAGCTGGCAAAACCAGGCCGGGAAAGTCCATTCGATC
This sequence comes from uncultured Candidatus Peribacteria bacterium, assembly GCA_964449445.1. Taxonomy (GTDB): domain Bacteria; phylum Patescibacteriota; class Gracilibacteria; order Peribacterales; family Peribacteraceae; genus JABFSS01. The sequence goes on from CAYUZT010000006.1 coordinate 27,999, forward strand.
TACCACGACCTCATCCAGTCCAACTCCATTCTCCATTCAACCATCTAACCATCCTTCCATCCGTTCATCCGACCATTCGTTCTTGCATCGTAGTACATGAATAACACACATCCCCTCATCTGCCTCTACTTCCAAGTCCACCAACCCTACCGGTTGCGTGACCTGCGCATCACGGACATCGGTCAGGGGGATGCGCAGTACTTTGACAGCGAAAAGAATCGCGCGATCTTCCGCAAAGTCGCGGAAAAATGCTATCTCCCGGCAAACACGTTGATGCTCGGGCTCGTGAAGACGTATCCGGACTTCTCCATCGCATACTCGCTCTCCGGCAGTTTCCTGGATCAGTGCGAAGAGTACGGGCAGGACGTTCTGGAATCGTTCCGCGCACTGTCGAAGACTGGCAAAGTAGAATTTTTGGCGGAGACCTACAACCATTCACTGAGCTCCATCAAATCACTGGAAGAATTCTGCCAGCAGACAAAGCAGCACGTACAGAAGATCAAATCTCTCTTTGGACAAACACCGACGATCTTCCGCAATACCGAACTGATCTACAGTAACGAGCTCGCGCAGATCGCACTCCTCATGGGCTTTCGCGGGATACTCGCGGAGGGGGCCGACCACATTTTGCAGGGACGAAGCCCCAACATGCCGTTCATTCCGCCTGCATTCACACTGCCTGCAGAAACACAGAGAGCTATTCAGCAAATATTTCCTCATCAAGCCATCCGGCTGGAGCGAGGACGGCAAGGAGAGGCGTGCGGAGGCGGCTGCCGGGCCGAGCGGAAGACGGATGGCGCAGATGTGATCAATGTCCTGCTCAAAAACTACAAACTGAGCGACGACGTCGCCTTCCGGTTCTCCGACCGCTCATGGATCGGGTATCCCCTCCATGCCGATACGTTTACGGACTGGCTCATGGGATCCGGCGGTCACAGCGTGAACCTGTTCATGGACTACGAAACGTTCGGCGAACACCAATGGGCCGATACCGGCATTTTCGAATTCCTGCAAGCGCTTCCAAAGCTCTGGCAGGAGCGCGGCATTCGCGCGGCAACGCCATCGCAGGTGCTCGACGCATGGAAAGACCGACCCTGCGACACATTTGATGCACACAACGTGGTGTCCTGGGCCGATATCGAACGCGATCTCTCTGCTTGGCAGGGAAACCGTATCCAAACAGCCGCACTGGACGCCGTCTACGCATTGGAAACGGCGGTCAAGAATGCAAACGATCCGGAACTCCTCAAAACATGGCGGCGCCTACAGACCTCCGATCACTTCTACTACATGTCGACCAAGTACTGGAGCGACGGCGACGTGCACAAGTATTTCAGTCCGTATGAATCTCCCTATGAAGCCTATCGACGCTTTAGTCATGCACTATGCGATTTAAAAATTCGCACCACACAAACCAAAAATCCGAAAAACGAAATTTGAAATTTGAAATTTTTTCGTACTTCGTACTTCGTGCTTCTCATTTCCCCTCATGCCACGATCATTAGTCCTCGGCAACGGCACTCTCCTCGCGACCTTCGATGCCAATCTCCAGATGCGAGATTTCTACTATCCCCACGTGGGCATGGAGGACCAGACGACGTATCAGCACGTGCATCGCGTCGGCGTCTTTGTGGAAGGAAGAGGATTCGCATGGTGGGATGATCCCTCGTGGGTGATTACACCCCAGTACGAAGCCGAAACGCTCGTGGGCAAATCGACACTGAGAAATGAAAAACTGGGATTGCAGATTATCGCGCAGGATTACGTGCACCCCGTGCATAATGTGCTCGTGCGTCACCTGACGGTGCGAAGTCTCGATGAACATGTGCGATCGGCACGGTTCTTCTTCCACCACGATTTCCACATATACGGCGACAAGCAGAAGGACACCGCATTCTACGAACCGTACACAAACAGCGTTATTCATTACCGGCAGAATCGCTACTTCCTGGTGGGAGGCGAAACGTCACAGCCCATCGAATGCCGATCAGGAGTCCGAGCCGAAAAATACGCATCAGTTCTGCGAAGTATGGAACAGCTCAAGACTTGCGGGATCACGGCATTTGCCATCGGCAAATCGGAATATCGGGGACTGGAAGGCACATGGAAAGACGCGGAAGACGGCGAACTGGGAGGAAACCCCATTGAACAAGGATCCGTCGATTCCACCGTCGGCATTTGGTGCTCTGTTGGAACAGGTGCCGACACCGATGTCACCCTGTGGCTCTGCGCAGGGAAGTCACTCGATGACGTTTTGCAGCTACAGCAGAAAGTGCTGCAGGAAACACCGGAGCGGCTCCAGCGCAATTGCCGGAATTTCTGGAAGAGCTGGGCGAACAAAGTTCCGCGGGAGTTCGGCTCGCTGTCGCCCCAGTTGATCGAACTCTACAAGCGCAGTCTCCTCGTCATCCGCACGCACGCCGACGAAGCGGGAGGCATTGTGGCGGCAGCCGATAACGACATCCAGGCGTTCAACCGCGATACCTACACGTACGTGTGGCCTCGGGACGGCGCGTTCGTTTCCGTCGCGCTCGACCATGCGGGCTACAGCGAAGTGGCGCGCAAATTCTACCGCTTCTGCATGCAAATTCAGATGCCCGATGGCTACCTGCTCCATAAATACAATCCCGACGGGTCTCTCGGCTCCTCGTGGCACCCGTGGTTCCGCGATCACCAGGCGCAGCTGCCGATTCAGGAAGATGAAACCGCGCTCGTGCTCTACGGCGCATGGAAGCACTTCCAGGTGAACCATGATTTCGAATTCCTCCAGGATTTCTACGAGAACTTCGGCAAGAAGGCTGCGCAGTTTTTGGTCGATTTTCGCGAAGCAGAGACGGGCCTGCCGCTCCCCAGCTACGATCCATGGGAGGAACACAGTGGCATTTTCACCTACACCACGGCGTGTGCAATCGCCGGTCTCCACGCCGCAGGGGAAATCGCGCATATCCTGGGGCACCATCGCCACTCGGAGCATTATCAAACGACTGCGGATGAGATGCGCCAGGCGATGTTCTTCCATCTGTTCGATGAAGACACGAAACGGTTCATGAAGAAGATCAAACGGAAGGACGGCAAGACCGTCGAGCGCGATACGACGCTGGACGCGAGCATTGTCGCCGTGTGGCTTCTCGGTGTCCTTCCCCCGGATGACCCCCGGGTGATCTCCACGATGGAACAACTGGAGAAATCATTGACGGTAAGGACCCCGGTGGGTGGCCTTGCACGCTATCCGCTCGATTTCTACCAGACCGCCGTTCCCCATAGCGCCGAGATCCCGGGAAATCCCTGGATCATCACCACTCTCTGGCTCGCACAGTGGCAGATTGCGTGTGCGAAGACGGCAAAAGACCTTGCTGCGCCCAAAGCCATTCTCGAATGGGTCAACAAGAACGCAACGAAGTCGGGCCTTCTGCCGGAACAGCTGCATCCGATCACCGGCGCACACCTTTCGGTCTCCCCGCTGATCTGGAGTCATGCGACGTACGTGGAGACCGTGCTGAAATTCGTCGAAAAGGAAAAGAATTTCACAGAATGAAGGAGCAGGCGTTCCCGCCTGCGCTCCCGTGGTTTATACTGTGTTCCTGTGAAGTTCATATTGCACCACGCCATCGCTTCAGTCGTCATATCAATGATAGCGATTCCCTCTTTGAGTCTCGCTCAGCAATCCTCCTCCAGTTCCGCTCCCGCAGAATCGGATGTGATTCGCGAAGATCGGGAATTCCGGCTGCGCGGTTTTGTCGAGAGTATTGAGGAAGGCACTGTGCAGGAAACGCAATTCCGGGAGCAAAGTGCAGCATATTTCGCCAAACGCGCGCAGCATCGTCGAATATGCCGTGACGATCTACGAAAGGCAAACAAAATGACTCTCATGAGTACGCTCCTGCGGTGCTACAGAAGCGAACTCAGTTCCCTCAAGGATTTCGCGCAGAAGCAGGAAGAGATCTTCGCGGACATCTCTGGTCTGATCCCCACCATCCGTTCACAAGCGGTAAAGAGCGCCAAAGAGCTGAGCGATGCCCTCACAACGGTCATCTTTGCCATCGATAGCGGCGTCTACGAAACAAAAGACGACGTCCTGGAAGCGAAACGGAATCTCTACCGCAAGTACCAGCTGCCGCTCTGGAGCAATTGGACAATGGTGCGAGCCGATCGGACATTGACGTGGATTGCCCATCTCATCGAAAAAATCGACAGGCTGACGGAAGCGGAAAAAGAGCGCGGACTTGATCGCAGCGAACTCAGTGACGCTCGCTCATGCCTCACGGCGCAGGAAATCGCTCTGAGACCATTGATCCAGGCCGCTGCAGAAAACCGCGGAGAGAAGCTCGCAGCGTCACTCCTTGCACTACAGGAGTGCGTGAAGATCGTGCAAGGAATTCCGCGCGTTCTGACCGAATCGGGATCGCTTCTTCTGCCACAATAATTTTTCATCGAGGAAAAGACCGGACGAATGATTGACAGAAGATAGAAAAGGTGAAATGATATTTTTGCTATGGCAAGTCACGAAAATTCTTCATTCCGACCCGGCAGAATTGACCGCACTCAGCTAGGAATAATCGCGGCAGGTTTGTTTATGGTTGCTGGAGGAAGTGCGGTGCTCATCGAACAGAACATGCGTATTAGAGAGTTCAGGCAAACGTTGAAAGCACGTGACGCTCAAGGTCCCATGAATTTAAAGAAAGATATTCCTCTTGCGAATGGAGCACCTCCTCCCGAGTTTCTTCCGAGGAAACAAGATCCAATTCTGTGGATGAGCGATGCGGAACTCGAGGCATTTATACGCGATTGTTCTGCCAAGCTCCAGAAGAATCCAAATGATGCTGCAATTCTTGAACAGCGCGGTGACGCATATGTAAGAAAAGAGATGAAGACTCTCGCTGCAGCGGATTATCGTCAGGCACTGAAGATTGTTCAACAAGAAAATTCGAGAAGTACATTGCCAGGCACAGTCACTGTAGATGCAGGCGGTGAAGTTATCGGAGACACAGACAACTCTGGTTACCGTCGCAATGCACTCGAGAGAAAAATTCAAGAAATCGAGCAGCCACCTCCTGACGATGATCCAATACTCTAATGATATGCTAACAGCATGTCAGCAGTTCCTATCCTGATTCAACGTACCCGCAACCGCCACTCACGCGCGGTGTTGCAGAATGACACCATCGTCATTCGCCTCGCACGGAATTTGTCGCAATGGGAAGAACAGAAGCACATTCAGAACCTTTTCCAGCGCATGAGTGTGATGCTGCAGAGGCAGCGCCAGCGGATTCGTATCATTCCCCTCAGAGCTCTTCCGCAGGAACAACGGGACGTTGCCGCGCTCGTGCATCAGCTAAACGCCGACACATTCAACGTACCGCTCGGAAACATTCGCCTGCGCGCGATGCGCAGCCAGTGGGGCAGTTGTTCTTCCCGGGGAAACATCACGCTGAATACCGCCCTCCTACAACTCTCTCGTCCATTACTTGAATACGTGATCATCCACGAGCTCGCGCATAGGATTGTAAAAAATCATTCGAAAAGATTTTGGGATCTAGTGGAAAGCGTGTGTCCCGGGTCGAAAGAGGCAAGACGAGAGCTACGAACGTACACGCTCACAAAAGCTTCGTCAGCGGCTCCCCTGCCCTCTCCATCAACTCCCCCAGCAGAAATACCGGCAATCCCACCACGGAGGACCAGTCTCCGTCGATTCTTTCGATTATAAGCTGCCCGGGCCCGTCGATTTGAAACGCACCGGACCGATCTTCCCACAGCCTCGTCCCAATCCACCACTCCACTTCCTCGTCCGAGAGAGACTTGAACATAACCGACGATGTAGAGACGCCGCTGTATTCCTTTCCATGAGCGGAAATGACCGTCAGTCCGGAATGGACGAACGAGGTTTTTCCACTCTGAAGCCTGAGCATCCTCCGCGCATCCTCCTCATCCCGGGGTTTTTCGAGCATCTGCCCGTCCGATGCGACAACCAGCGTATCGCAACCGATAACGACCGCGCCTTTTCGCGCCCCGGCGACCTCACGGGCTTTGAGCAGCGAAAGCAACTCCGCACGCCGGACGGGGTCTCGTTCCGTGCAGGCAGATTCCTCTACCTGACTGTGAACGACATCACACGAGAGGCCGAGACCGGCGAGAAGGTGCTGACGCTGCGGACTGGCCGATGCGAGGATCAGACGGGTCATGACAGCAGAATAACAGAGTCCCGTGCGGGACTCTGCTACTGCGTCATCATTGCATCATTACTGAGCTGAGCTGCTCGACCCACTCCGTACATTCCTCGGCACTGCCGGCTTGATCGTCTTGTAATCGTAACCCTTGATCGTCAGCGGGGCGGTTGGTTTATCGCTGGTCGCTGCGCCACGGAGTCGTGCGCGGGCGTCGATTTTTGCATTCTGGAGATCGCTCTGGATTCCCGTCGTGCGGATTTCTTTCTTTCCCTTGCGCTTCTGGCATTCGATATCGAACTGCTTTGAAAAGCCGGGATACTTAAAACATTTTCCTGTCCTCTCCGCCTGCGCAAGCGCTTTGCGTTCCCGTACGGGAAGTGCATCCGGAGAAACAACATCGTCCGCTTTCTTCACGTAGTCGGTCGTCGACAGCGGTTCTGTCCGGATCGGTTCGCCGCGCACGGTTTCTGCGGTACCCGCGCTCAGGTAGAAACGCATCGATTCGGGATCGTTGATATCGGGTTTCTTCAGTCCTTTTTCACCATTCTGCAGACGAACGTTATACATATCGAGTGCACGGTAGTAGTCGTACCGGTCCTGTGAAAGGTATGCCTTGTGGAGCTGTACATTCATGCGGACGCCGTTCACAAGGCCTTCATCCGACTGGAGCATGGCTTTCATGGACTGATCGGCAGCAAATGGCAGAGAGGTGCCAACCGCGAGAGAGGCAACGAAGAGAGCGATAGAGCGAACCATAGAGTGGGGTGTGAATGTTCATGAACATTATACAACAATTACTTATTTAACGCAAGCCCGTCGCTTTCCGTACTTTCTCCATCGTTTTGCCTGCCACGAGCCTAGCCTTTTTGGCCCCTTCCGCCATCACTTCCTCGAGATAATTCTTCTTTGCCTCAATTTCCGTCCGCCTTTTTCGCATAGTAGCGAAGGTATCCAGATACGTTTCGAGCAGCCGCTTCTTTCCCTCGCCATAAGAAAGTCCGTTTCGATACTCTGCTGCGAGTGCCTTCTGTTCACTATCGGAAAGGAATAGGCGATGAATCTGAAAAATCACGCAGGTGTCAGGGTCCTTGGAATCCTTGGCGTCTTTGGAATCCGTAATAATGCCCATGATCGCTTTCTTGATTGCCGCTTCGGGACCGAAGAGCGAAACTACATTGCCGTAACTCTTGCTCATCTTCTGTCCGTCCGTCCCGGGAACGACGGCGACGTCTTCGCGAATCATCGGTTCGGGAAGAACAAACGTCTCACCGAAGGTGTTATTGAATTTCATCGCGATGTCCCGCGTCATCTCCACGTGCTGCTTTTGATCCTTTCCCACCGGCACCAGATTCGTGTCATAGAGGAGAATGTCTGCCGCCATCAGGACGGGATACGTGAAGAGCCCCACGGACGCCTTGATCCCCTTCTCCACTTTATCGCGGTAGCTGACCGCCCGCTCCAGGAGTCCCATGGGAGTCACGGTCGAGAGCACCCACAAGAGTTCCGCATGCTCCGGTACATCGGATTGAAAGAAGATAATGGCCTTCTCGGGATCAAAACCGCATGCAAGGTAATCAAGGACAATATCCCGCCGCAGCTGCCGGAGCTCCTGTGGGTCCTGAATGGTTGTCAGCGCGTGGAGATCGGCGACGAAATAGACGCTCTCCTCCGTCTTCCCCAGTAATTCCAAATTCGGCCGCATGGAACCGAAGTAATTCCCGAGGTGGAGTTGGCCCGATGGCTGCATTCCCGAGAGGACGCGCATAGACGTAGAGTATCACAACCTATCATCTCTAGCCGCAGGTCTTCGACCTGCGGTCCGCGCGTCGAAGACTCGCTCTAGGTTACCTGCCGCAGCTCCTCTAGTACCTCTTCAAACACTCTGGGTAGAGGCGCTTCAATTGTCATCTCTTTTCCCGTCACGGGATGCGGCAGGCTGACTTTGGCTGCATGAAGGAAAAACCTCCTATACCCAAAATGTTTCGTAAAAATCCGGTTCGCTCTTTCGTCTCCATAGAGCTCATCCAAAACCAGCGGGTGCTTGATCATGGAGAGGTGCCGGCGGATTTGGTGATGTCGACCGGTTTCGATCTCCACTTCTACAGAGGACCACGCCAAAAATCGTTCGAGGACATGGTAGCGCGAGAGCGCATGGATATTCCCCTCTCCCTTTGCGCGGGCCGGGAGCGGAATACTGATTTCCCCCCGCTCCTTCACCATTCTTCCCGCCACAATCGTCCGGTACGTTTTCTTCCACCCGCTGAACTTCCGTGCCAAAGAATCTGCGAGAACTTTCTTGGTACGAGCAAACAGGACGATGCCGGATGTTTCAAAATCCAGACGGTTGAGCGGGTGAATGCCCGGGTATTCTTTCTTCAGAAAATCGAGCAGCGGCAATTTTTGAATTTTGCCTGATCCTTTCACGACCAATTCCCCCGCGAGCTTGTTCACGACAAGAATCGCGTCATCGCAGTAGAGAATTCTGGAAGGATTAATACTCACGCCGCAAGTATATATCCTTTTTCCTTGGCAACCCTGACTGCAGTTGTCTCTAGAATATTAATAATTTCATCATCTGACCGCACAGCACGTTCACGCATCAGCTGTGTTAATAACCGATTCACATCAATAAATATTGCATTAACCGCACCCGGTCCGATTTTTTCTAAATGCCTAAACAATACTGGCTGTCTCTCCTTCAAAGCTGCTTTGATACCGTTTTTTGAAAGAGAGGTACCTAGTTCAAGCTGTTGCGTGCGTGCGCGATCAGCATCCATATCACCGGTAGAAGGGAGATCAATGCCACGAGATCGTGGATTGAATCGTGGTTGATAGTAATGAGCCACAAATCCATTGTAAATTATTTTACAAAAAAGTCAAATACCTCGTTTCCCAGATTCTCACCGATCCTCAGACACTAAATCCGTAATCGTCATCCGTTCGCCGATGAATTTGCGAACGGTTCTTTTGAGAAGCGACGCGCTGCGATCCTGGACCTTGGGCAGAACTTCCTTCTTCACAACAGGCGATTTTGCAGTCGCGGGTGCTTTGCCGAAGAGAGCGCGCTGTTCAGAAAGCCATGTGGGAGCAAAAGCGAGACTTCCTTCGTCGCGAATCAGAACACCGGCAGAAATCATCTGCCCAACCGTCCGGTAGAGCGTGGGTACCGAGACCGGCATGCGGCGCGCACGCAAATCTTTACTGAGTTCCTTCATCGTCACGCCCGTACGATGTGCGACGATATCAATAATTGCGCTGAAGAGTGGGTGAAGTGGATCAAGCATGCACTAATAGTAGTTTTCATTTTTTGAGAATGCACTTGTCAGGAAACGAGAAAGAATGTTTACCGCTTTCCCTCTCCCACCGCAGTGGGAGAGGGTGCCCCGTAGGGGCGGGTGAGGGCTATGAGTGAGGGCTATGAGTGAGGGTTTTCAGAAAGAGCTATACTGTAGATATGCAGCAAACCTGCGCCCACTGCTCAACCCAGTTCACGATCGACCCGCTCGATCTGGACTTCTACGACCGCGTCTCGCCGACCTTCGCAGGAAAAAAATATGCGATTCCCGCTCCGAAGCTTTGCTTCCACTGCCGATTGCAGCGGCGGATGTCCTTCTATAACTGCCGCTCGGTCTATAAGAGGACGTGTGATGCGACCAAGAAACCCATCGTCTCGATTTTCTCGCCCGATAAACCCTTCACGGTGTACGACAAGAATGTCTGGTTTGGCGACAGTTGGGATCCCAAGAGTTTTGGAGTGGATGTCGATTTCACCCGGCCGTTCCTCCCTCAGGTTCGTGAACTCGCTGTGCGCACTCCCATGCTCTGCATCATGCACTTTGGCGAGGAGAACCCCAACAGCGATTACACCAACGATAACTACAAGATTAAGAACTGCTATCTGGTCTTTGACGGCGAGCAGGCCGAAGACTGCATGTACGGTCAAACCTACGTGATGAGCCGCAGCTGTGTGGACTTCTTATTCATTCATCGTTGCGAGCTCTGCTATGGCTGCTGCTACTGCGACGAGTCGTACAATCTGCGATACTGCCGCTTCTGCAAAAACTGTTCGGACAGCTGGTTTTTACGTGACTGCATCGGCTGCCGCAATTGCTTTGGATGCGCCAATCTCCGCCAGAAGCAATACTGCATTTGGAATCAGCAGAAAACGAAGCAAGAGTACGACGAGTTCATGAACGTCTTCCGCTCCGACTCCCATGCAGCTGTGCTCGCAATGCGTCAAAAAGCGGAGGAATTCTTCAAAAATCAGCCTGTTCGCGCAACGCGCGGTGAGCAGAATCAGAACAGCTTCGGTGATAACTTGAACAATTCGAAGAACGCCTACTACTGCTTCGATTGTTTCGCGCAGGAAGACTGCCGCTACTGCACCAATTGCCTGATGTCGGCCAAAGACACGATGGATATGCACGTGTGGGGTGACGGCTTGGAAGTGTCGTATGACTGTTGCGTGACCGGAGCGAACAGTCGCAATCTGCTCTTCTGCTACAACGTGAGCCAAGGCTGCAGCGACATCCTCTATTCCCTCTATTGCAGCCAATCCTCCAAAAACCTCTTCGGATGTGTCGGGCTGCGTCATGCGCAGTATTGCATCCTGAACAAGCAGTACTCGAAGGAAGAGTATGAGCAACTTGCCGCGCGTGTTGTCGAGCACATGATCAAGAACGGCGAATGGGGCGAATTTTTCGCATCTAAATATGCACTCTTCGGCTATAACGAAACCGTTGCGCAAACATATTTCCCGCTCACAAAGGAAGAAGCCCACAAGCGCGGCTGGCAGTGGTGTGATTACGAAGCAGCCGTGGAAGCAAAACGCTCGATTCCCGCCCAAAAGCTTCCGGACAGCACCGCAGATATTCCCGATGACGTCCTCGACTGGGCCCTCGTATGCGAACTGACAGGGAAACCCTTCAAACTCACCAAGCAGGAACTGGAATTCTATCGAACGCACAAGCTGCCGCTTCCCCGCCTGCATCCAAACGAACGCCATCGGCAACGGACATTGCTCCGTAATCCCTTTCGGCTATGGGCAAGAATGTGCGGCGTGTGCGGAAAGGAAATACAAACGTCGTATGCTCCGGAGAGGCCCGAGAGAGTCTTGTGTGAAGCGTGTTACTTGAAGGAAGTGTATTAACGGGCATTCCCTCTCCCTTAAAAGGGAGAGGGTTAGGGTGAGGGTTCTTAAAGAAAGCCTCATTCCTTAATCTTCCCCGCCAAATCGAACAGAAAGTGGAAGATTTGACTCAGTTCCGCCTGGGTGATTTTGAGACCGACCTGCGTTCCTTTGTAACACGCGAGGTACACCGTGTGCCCGATCAGGAAGATATTCGTGGAGCCGTGCGTGATGAGGGTACTGGATACGGCAATATCCTTGCCACCGATTTTGCGCAGTCGCTCGGGGACCAGGCCTCCCGTCACCTCAAAAAGCTCCACGGAGACAGATGCTTCCTGAAGATCTTGAAAGAAACCCTTCACCGTCCTCTGCATGCTTTCGTCACTCAGCCATTCCTCAAAGGTATTGGAACTGAGGAGCCGAACTTGCCGGACCTTCTCCTGCTTCACCGTATGGAGCATGTCGCGGAAGAGACTCTTGATGCCCGCCGTTCCCTCGAAGATCTGCAGTCGCGGGATCGTATCTTCGCCCTCGCGAAGTGACCGGAGCACGTTGGCCATGATGGGAAAGCGTTTCTGCAAGTCGCCGAATACTTCCTGGCGTTCCGCAATGTACGTCTCCAGCGCATCGAAGCTCTCAATGCCAAAGCACTGCACAGCGTCGCGGGAATACACTTTCACAAGCCCCTTCTCCGCAAGCTTCTTCAAATGCTTGTACGTCGTCACACGGTCCAGATTGCAGCGGCGCGCGATCACGGACGCCGGTTGCACGCCGACGGAGGCAAGGACCACGTAGATCGCGGTCTCCTTCTCCGAGAAACCGATGCTGTGGAGGTATTGGGTGAGCATGGGAATCTGTTGTTCTTCAAGAAGAACAGTGGATTGGGATAGTAGAACAAAATACGCTATTGAGCCAAATTAGTTGAATACATTTCTTCTTCTTCTGTTCTTCTCATGGAACAATCCTGTGGAATCTGTCGGCAACCGTTCGTAGTTCACCCCGATGAAGAAGCGTTCGTGCAGAAGCTCATCTTTTCCTTTGGAAAGAAGATAGTCACTCCTCCGCTCCCCACCCAGTGCCCTGACTGCAGGTTGCAGATTCGAACGTGTCATCGAAACGAACAGAACATGTACAAAGTTCGCTCGGCATTCTCCGGCAAAGATATCGTGTCCATCAACAACGAGACTCCTCTCTGGGGAGAACCCTACAAGATCTACGACCAGGACGAATGGCGCTCGGATAACTGGGATCCCCTGAGCTACGGGAGAGACTTCAACTTCACGCGAAACCCTGTCCCGAGCGGAGCCGAGGGATTCTTCGAACAATTCGGGAAACTCCAGAAAGATGTTCCTCGAATGTCTCTCATCAGCTTGGGGAATGAGAATTCCAATTTCTCCACGGGCACCGGGTACTGCAAAAACTGCTACCTGATTAACTCTTCCGAGAATTGCGAAGACTGCTACTACGGAAAGCTGCTTCAGAAATGCAGCGACTCCATGGACTGCAGCTATTTGTACAATTCACAACTCTGCTACGAATGCTTCTCGGTCTACGACTCCTACAACTGCGAGCATCTCTCCTTCAGTCAGAACTGCCGCGATTGCCTGTTTTCGAGCAACCTGACTGGCTGCAGCAACTGCTGCCTCTGCACAAATCTCAATCATAAAGAATATCACTTTATGAACAAGCCACTGCCGAAAGAAGAATACGAGAAGCGATTGAAGGAATTCCAGGGATACTTTGGACGCACGGAGAAAATGAAGGAACTGAGAGAGAAATTGATGAAGACGATGGTGCGGAAGTACGCAAATATTGTGAATGGAGAGAACTGCACCGGTGATTACATCGAAAATTGCCGCAACTGCCTGGATTGCTACGACGTCAACGAGAGTCAGGACTGTCGATACGTGACCGTGGGCGTGAACGTGAAAGATAACTACGACTGCTCCAACATGTACCTGAAGCCCGAGCTCTGTTACCAGACGCTCGGAACGATCGAAGTCTACGGCTGCGCCTACTGCCTGTTCGTTTTCCACTCACAGCGGCTGCTGTACTGCGATTACTGCTTCAATTGCAGTGATTGCTTCGCCTGCTGCGGACTCACGCGCAAGAAGTTCTGCATCTTCAATAAGCAGTACTCACAGGAGGAATACGAGGCCCTCGTCCCGAAGATCATCGACCAGATGAAGAAGAACAGTGAGTGGGGCCTATATTTTCCTCCGACTATTTCTCCCTTCGGATACAACGAATCTCTGGCGCACGAATACTTCCCCATGACGGAGGCGGAGGCTCGAAAGAAAAGCTTCCATTGGCGCGAAAAAGACGCACGTGATTACAAACCCCAGACTGCAACGCTCCCCGATACGATTGGAGAAACAGAGGACTCTATCACCCAGGAAATCCTCGCATGCTCGCAGTGCACGAAAAATTACCGCGTCATTCCGCAGGAACTTGCCTTCTATCACAAGCAAGTCCTCCCCATTCCCCGCAAATGTCCCGATTGCCGTCACAGTGATCGGATGAAACTGCGCAATCCGCGTAAACTCTGGAAGCGGGAGTGTAGTAAATGTAAAAAGGAGTTGCTTTCGACGTACGCCCCCGAGCGTCCGGAAGTTATTGCGTGTGAGGAATGTTACTTGAAGGAAATCTATTAACGAGTACCCTCTCCTTTCGCAAAGGGAGAGGGGCAGGGGTCAGGGTGTTCTACGGAAGCAGCTCCCACATCATCTTCCACCACGTACGGTAGCTATCCGCCAGCCGCGGACTGACTATCACAAAGATCGTCAGATCATCCTCCACCTTGCCGAAGCCGAGTCCCGTGAAGGTGACCACGTGGTCACCGAAGACTTCAATCGCGGACTCACTCGTATACTTTTTGGGTGCGAATTTATAGGGCTTGCCGACGCGCTTCGGTATATGGGGAACCTTCTGCTGCACTTCCCAGTCGAAGATGTGATGGAACTTCATCTTCTTCTTTTTCGCTTCCTTCAGAAACCACGTGGTAAATATCTCCAGTCGCGGATCGAACCATCCGCCCTTCGACCCAAATTCGTACATGTCTTCTCCCTCTTTCAGTGCTTCACGGAGAAAGTTTTTCATGCCTTCCAATCCTTTGTAGATGTATGCACGTTGTGGAGCTCTATGCGAACGGTAAATGGAAAGGAGGTTCGGCAATGCGGAATTGAGCTTTAACTCCTTTTCTTTTACGAATTCCATCAGCTTTCCGGGAGCGACGGCCTCGTAGACCGTTTCGCCCTGATGGAACACTTCGTACACGAGTCCTTTCTCGATCAGACGGTAGAGCGCATCATATGCGTTGCGGCGATGAACTTTAGATCTCAGTGAAATGGTTGAGACTCCTGAGCCACCATAGGTAATCATGGCCTCATAGATTCGTGCTTCATTCACACTCATCCCAAGATCGTGTAAAACGTCGATAGCCATAGGGGGGTAGTGAAGCACATTGTGGTGGTGATCACCACCACAATTACATCTTTACCATCCGACAGTTAGTGTTAGACTTTATCGCAAGCATCAGACATGAACTCACTCGTCACGCTTTCACCAGGCGCAACATATCTCCTTCTGCTGGCGTTCGGTCTTGTGATGCTCGCGGCAACCTATCTCTTCGCTTTGTGGCAGAACAAGACTTCCGTCGAAAATTTCCTGATTGGAGAGCGACAAGTTGGTTGGTTTTTGGGAGGATCGAGTATCGCTGCATCGTGGATTTGGGCACCGGCGGTGTTCGTATCGACACTCTTTGCCTATCAACACGGATTGGCCGGACTATTTTGGTTTACGATCCCCAATATCGGCGCCCTCGCGATCTTTGCCATCCTTGCTCCCCGGATTCGCGCAAGAATGCCCTACGGTTACACATTGCCCCAATGGATTCGTTTCAAATTGCAGGACGATAACGTCCACAAATTGTATTTGTTTCCGTTCTTTTTCTACCAATTGATGTCGATCACCGTGCAATTGTATGCGGGAGGGAACGTGCTGGCGCTGCTCCTCGGAATCCCTGTCTATCAGGCAACCGCAGTTGTCACTATCGCGATTCTCGGTGCCATTCCGCTCATCTACACGCTCGTCTCCGGTTTTGAATCATCACTTATCACGGACTTTTTGCAATTGGCGCTCATCATCGGTGCACTCCTCATTCTGATTCCTTGGGCTGTCGCGAGTGCGGGCATCGAGAGTGTCAAAGCCGGACTCTCGGGAATATCCGGCAGTGCCAATGTCCTTGATCCGAAGATCGCTTTTTCGCTTGGCATCGTCACGTCTATCGGACTCGTCGCAGGGGCAGTCTCCGATCAGCAATACTGGCAGCGGGGATTTGCCATTAAGAAAGGTGATCTGCGCAAAGCATTCATCTTCGGGGCGCTGGCATTTGGCCTCGTACCGATTCTGCTCGGCTTTCTCGGTTTCATCGGCGCCGATCCCCAGTTTGCCGCAGCGGTGCCGCCAGGCGTGGATTCCTCGCTCATCGGTGTTGTCGTCGTGGGCAGGTTACTGCCGCTCTGGACGGTCTTTTTGTTCGTCGTCATGCTGCTCTGCGCACTCAGCTCCACGCTGGATTCGGGCATGAACGCCGCAGCGAGTCTGTATGCGACGGACATTATGAAGTACACCAAGGAAGAGCACGCATTGATGTTGAAATCTGATAAGGGTGAAGTGCTTACAGACAAGGAGAAACTGACCAAGCATCTCCTGGATATGCGGCGTCTCTCAGGATCGCGCGCCACCATGATCTGGCTCACAATTGCCGGTTTTCTCGTCGCTCTCGCGGTGATCTATATTCCTCATTTTGGGCTGCAACAGCTGTGGTGGGTCTTTAACACCGTCGCCGCCTGCGTGATGGTCCCGACGATCCTGAGCCTCTATTGGGAACGGCTCAGCGCGCGCGGCGTCTTTTGGGGAGTGCTTGTATCATTTTTTATCGGTTTGCCGATATTCATCTACAGCAACATCGCCGATAAGCCGCTGTGGATAGTGCTGAGTGCGTTGTTTGTCGTTCTGGTGACGCTTGGGTTCTGTCTCGCTCTCCCGAAAGCTCGTCAAGAAGTGCTTAGGACTTAAAGGTATACTGACGCGCGATGCAACAGACATGCGCCACTTGCAGTACTTCTTTCGTTATTGCCGAAGAGGACCTCGTGTTCTACAAGGAAATGGCCGTGCCCAAACCGAGAGATTGCCCGACATGTCGCTCACAGTCCCGCTGCCTTCATCGTAACGAGCGGAATCTCTATCGACGGTCATGTGATTTGTGTAAGAGCAACGTGGTTGCCATGTATCCGATGACCGCGCCATTTCCTGTGTATTGCACGTCATGTTTTTACGGCGATGGCTGGAATCCGTTCGATTTTGGGAAGGACTACGATCCTCATCGTCCGTTCTTCGAGCAACTCGGCCAAATCCACGCTGCAGTTCCACATCTCGCGATCATGAACAAACAGTCGGAGAACAGCGACTATTGCAATTACTCCTTCGCGAACAAGAATTGCTATCTGACCGGAGGAAGCCATTACGAAGAAGATTGTCTCTATGGGGCATATTCAACGAAAAACAAGGACTGTGTCGACTGTCTGTGGGCATATGGCAGCGAACTCCTCTACGAAACAATGTTCTGTAGGAATTGTTACTCATCTGCCTTTCTCGACCATTGTGAGGACTGTCAGGAATGTTTCTTCAGCCGCGATCTCAAAGGCTGTGCTCATTGCCTCTTCTCCGCCAATCTACGGCAGAAGAAGTTCTGCGTCTTCAACGAGCAGAAAACTGAGAAGGAGTATCGCCGAATATTCGAATCGCTCGGCCTCTCAACATTTTCTGGACTCGAAGCGGCAAAGAATACATACATGACGGAATTGCCCCGACGCTTCCCCGTCCGCGCGAACTATCTGGTGCAATGCGAGAACTGTGAAGGAGACACGCTCAGCAATTGCAAGAATATGCGACAGTGCTTCTACGGTTCTGACAGTGAGGACTGCGCATACGGCGTGCAAGTCGACGGTACCTACAGCTCACTCGATATCGATTATATGGGCTATGACCGCAGCGAAAAACTCTATCAAGCAATCGGATGTTTGGGCCTCTTCGATTGCATTGCTTGCAACGCATGTTGGAATGGCGGTGACTTGCGATATTGTCAGAACTGTTTTTCCTGTAACGATTGTTTCGGGTGTATCTCATTGCGACAACAGAAAAACTGCATCCTTAACAAGCAATATTCAAAGGAAACTTACCAAAAACTGATCGGACTCATCATTGTGAATATGACGAAAGCTGAAGAGTGGGGTAATTTCCTTCCAGCATCGCTCACTCCCTTCGGTTACAACGAATCGATGGCGCAAGATTGGGTTCCTCTCAAGAAAGAAGAGGCGCTGAAACGGGGGCACCGATGGAAAGACGGTGAGGAAATTCAGAATGTCTCCAAAGTCATCGATGCCAAGCGGCTCCCCGATGCAATCGACGATATTCCCGATGACATCCTCAATTGGGCTCTGCGATGCTCCCAAACCTTGAGACCTTTCCGCATCGTAAAGAGAGAACTCGATTTCTACCGACGTATGCGGCTCCCCGTTCCCCACATTCACCCGGATGAGCGTCATCGTCACCGCAAGGCAATGCGCAATCCCCGCAAGCTCTGGCAACGACAATGCGCCAAGTGCAGTAAGGCGATCACGACGAGCTTTGCTCCCGAGCGGCCTGAGAAGATTTACTGCGAGGAATGTTACTTGAAGGAGGTTTATTAACGAGTACCTTCACCCTTCGCAAGGGGAGAGGGGCAGGGTGAGGGTTTTAATGTTGGCTCAGAAAAAAATGTTATGCTTCACCCTATGAAAGCAGCCATCGTCCTTGATGAGAAGTTACCGGCGGGCCTGCTCGCAAACGCCGCCGCGTGCATCACGACGGGGATTTTCCGTGGAGAAGAAGCGGCACTGGGACCGGAAGTACCTGCAGAAGACTACACATTCATTCCCATCACAAAGATTGGCATTCCAATTTTGAAAAAGGGACATAAGGACTTTCCGGAAATTCTCCAGCGAGCATGCACGAACAACGTAAAGACGATGGTCTTCACCTATGAGGCGCAGTCGACCAATAGTTACGAGGAGTACATGAAGCGCGTTGCGGGTAAAAAGCTCGCGGATCTCAAGATCGTCGGTATCGGCGTGATCGGCGATGACGCAGCCGTCACCAAAGTGGCCGGGGATCTGCCGCTTCTACGGTAACCAAGGTATTATCGGAGAAACACTGCCTTCGAACTTCTTCTCGGTTTTCGCAAAGCTTCGTAAATCTCTTCTTCACATTGTCTCAGTTGTTCCATAACAACGGCTCCGAATTTTATTCTATGTATCTCCGGTTCCCGGAGTGCTCTCGCCGCAACAGTAAGTGCATCTTTCCTATAGAGTGCAGGAGTGTAGGATCCCAAACCAATAGCTCTCAATTTTGCCACGACATCTTTCTTTGCAAATATTTGATGTTCTTGATTTACATCTCGGGCAGCCATTCTACCGGCATGCTCCAGCGACATTACTGCAAAAATCGGACGATGCCTGGCGTTCTTATTATTAAATGACATTGGCTGCAGAGTCTAAGTAAAAGGCGAAAAATAGCAAAAAAATGAAGATACGATTTACAAAAAACCCGTCACTTCGCCACAAACCCACCTGCGCTAAAGCTTCGGTGGGCAGGCGCCGTCGCCTACTTTGCAACGAACGCTGTTGCTCCCAGCCACGCAAGATCAAAGACGGCCTTCATCGTGCGTGCGAATGCGGGACTTTCGACAATGAGACCGAGCAGCTCATCCTGATTGAGCGAAACGATGCCGACGGAGTTATTGAAGACAAGCACTTCGTTCTCAAACAGGAACTGATCGCGGTTCACGAGCAAGATCTCCAACAGGTTGTGATCGAATTTCTTGGGAAGAAATTGGTCCATCACATGAACGCTCTCCACTGTGGTTGGCGACAGGTAGCGGGTCTTGATCTTCCGCTTTATCTTTTCATGCGTATAGCGCTCGAAGAATTCCGGAAAGAAGGTGGTCACGCTCTTGAGGTTTGTGTAGCCGAGAATCTCACTCTTGGCAGAGAGGGATTCCGTAAACACGCGCTCCACTCCGTCCTGTCCTTCGTAAAAACGGATCTTCGGCCGGAACCCAAGCGAGCTCGCAAGGGACTTGAGTGATGGCAAGAGCCCCTTCGCGATATTTAATTTCTCCTCGGCAATCTCGAGAATTTGTTCAGGAGGCTCAGGTGCGAAACACTTCACACCATTGCGGTTGTACTGACTGAGGAGTCTTTTCGCGAGAAGATTCTCGACAGTGTGATAGCAACTGACGCGATTCACTCCCGCTTTGCGCGCAATGTTGCTGACGGGACCACCGTTGATTTCCAGAACGGCGAGATACACTTTCGCTTCTTCGTCTGTCAGCCCGAGCTTGAGGAGTTCTGTGATCATAGGCAGATGTCATGGTGAGGCGTTGCGCTGGGATGTCATGGTGAGCGGAGACGAACCATGACTCCATCTGTCATCCCTCGTCTCCGCTCGGGATGACACTACCACTGTTGTCGAAGTTTTTCTACAGTTTTTACTGTATGAAAAATGGCTTATAGGAGCCAAAAATATGAGATTATATGTAACACTGTTGGACGAAAATGACTCGTTCATGCACACTGTGCACGTCACAGAAAGCCATAACAACTCACTGCCCAATTTGTGCCCCCATTTTTCTATGTCTTCATCATGTCTACAGTGCAAAAAATCGTTTGAGATCATGAAAGAAGATCTCGAATTCCTCGAAAAGCTCTCACCGGAGATCGGCGGAAAGAGGTTCGCACTGCCTCCGCCCACACTCTGTCCTGATTGCAGACTCCAACGCCGCCTGGCGCACGTGAATCAACTGAACCTCTACGAGCGGACGTGCGACCTCTCGGGTGCGACGGTAATCAGCAATCACCATCCGAAGAGTCCATACAAAGTGTACCGGCAGGAAGATTGGCATAGCGACAAGTGGGAGGGGGCAACGTATGGACGGCCGTTTGATTTCTCACGACCTTTCTTTGAGCAATACCAGGAACTGAGCCTTGCAGTCCCACGACCGAACCTCTTCACGGGATACGAGTTTGATGAGAACTCGCAATACACGAACCACGCGGGAAAGAATAAGAACTGCTACCTGATCTTCGATAGTGATGAAAATCGGGATTGTTACTACAGCTACAGCATCAATCACTGCGTGAACTGCTCCGATTGCTTCCGTACACGCCGCAGTGAGCTCTGCTACGAGTGCGTAGACTGCGTGCAATGCTACGGGAGCGGATTTTTGCAGGACTGCGAGAACTGTTCAGATTCTCTCTTTTTGAAAAACTGCATCGGCTGCCGTAGCTGCCTGATGTGCAGCAATCTGAAAAACAAGGAGTACCACGTGGAGAACAAACCCGTTTCCAAGGAAGAGTACGAGAAGATGCGCGACATGCTCTCATCCCATTCTGTCTTGCAGAACGCGGCAAAGAGATTTGCCAAGCTCAAGCTGGAACATCCGCAGAAATACATGCATGGCACGCAGAATGAGAATGTGACGGGCGATTACCTGGTCAACTGCAAGAATGCCTTCCGGTGCTTCGATACGGAGAACCTGTGGGATGGCCGCTACGTGTACCAGGGTTTCATGCCGCTCAAGGATTGCATGGACGTGCACGAATGCGGCGAAGGAGAACTGCTCTACGAGTGTTCTGTCGCCGGCTATCAAATACAGCGTCTCTGGTTTTCGGCTTACACGCTGGCTGCATCCAGTGACCAGCTCTACTGTCAGCATTGTCCGCATAGTAAACACTGCTTTGGCTGCATCGGCATTCGGCGCAAGGAGTACTGCCTCCTCAACACGCAGTACTCTCAGGAAGAGTACGATCAATTGGTACCGAAGATAATCAAACACATGCAAAAGACGGGTGAATGGGGACAATTCTTTCCAATCAGTCTCTCCACGTTCGGATATAACCAATCGCTTGCACAGGATTACTATCCACTGGAGAAGAAAGACGTTATGAAACACAACTGGGCATGGTTCGATGAGCCGGATTCAGCTGATCGGTATCTGGGACCGCAAGTGAATGTTCCGGAGAGGATCCAAGACGTCACCGACGATATCACCAAGCAGATACTGACCTGTGAAACATCGGGAAAGCAGTTCAAAATCATCCCGCAGGAACTCGCACTCTACCGGCAACTCAGAGTGCCGCTCCCCCGCAACCGCTTCTTTGAGCGCCACCGCAGCCGCCTTGCACAACGGAACCCCCGAACTCTTCACGCACGATCATGCGATAACTGCAAAACTCCAATCGAAACGACGTACGCCACAAATCGGCCGGAAAAAATCTACT
This sequence comes from uncultured Candidatus Peribacteria bacterium, assembly GCA_964449445.1. Classification (GTDB taxonomy): domain Bacteria; phylum Patescibacteriota; class Gracilibacteria; order Peribacterales; family Peribacteraceae; genus JABFSS01. The sequence goes on from CAYUZT010000006.1 coordinate 49,673, forward strand.
GCGAATCGTGCTATCAGCAATCTTTGATATGAAATCACCCGCTTGTGCACAGTGCCGACAATCATTGGAGATCACGAAGAATGATCTGAAATTCTATGATCTGGTTTCTCCAGTCATTGCGGGAAAGAAGTACCTCGTCCCTCCCCCCACACTCTGTCCCGACTGCCGCAGGCAACGGCGGCTGAGTTTTCGAAACGAACGAACGCTCTATCACCGAAAATGCGACTTCTCTGGAAAGCAGCTCATCTCAAATTTTGCGGTGGATGCCGAAAATCCCGCCTACGCGTATGAAGAATGGTGGAGTGACAAATGGGATGCAAAAAGTTTTGGCCGCGCATTCGACTGGAGCAAAACATTCTTCGACCAGTACGCCGAACTGCAGCGTGTCGTCCCGCAACTAGCACTGCTGGTCTGGAATTCCGAAAACAGCGACTACTGCAACTGTGTGGGAAACGTCAAAGACTGCTACCTCATTTTTGGCTCTGTGTACTCACAAGATTGCTACTACGGATCGCCGTACTACTCTAAAAACTGCGTCGATACGCTTCTCGTCCGAGAATGCGAGCGATGCTACGAATGCGTCGATTGCCGCAAGCTCTACGGGTGCATTGGCTGCCGGGACTGTCACAACGGATGCGATCTGCTCTTTTGCTACGACTGTCAGAGCTGTACCGACTGCATCGGCTGTGCTGGTTTGCGGCAAAAAAAGCACTGCATCCTCAATACGCAATATACAAAAGAGGAATATGAAAAATTACGCGCAAAATTCGACCTCTCGGATCCGAAAACTCATGCGTCTCTGCGGGAAAAACTTCGCAAAATTTCCCTGGAAATCCCCCATCGGTTCATGCAGTGCGCGCAGACGGAGAACGTGAGCGGCAATTTCGTGTATCAGTCGAAGAACGTCCACGACTCGTATTATGCCGATCGATGCGAAGATTGCGGCTACTGCGCACAGGTGGTAGATCTGAAAGACTGTCATGATAACAATTACACCGAAGAGAACGAGCGTTGCTATGAGTACATCGGTAACTACCAGAACAATCACCTTCTCTTCTCCCGTTTCTCCAATCATGTGTCAGAGAGCATGTACTGCGATAGCTGTTTCACGAGCAAGAATCTTTTTGGATGCATCGGGCTGCGGAATTCTGAGTACTGCATCCTTAATAAACAGTACACGAAGGACGAATATGAAGACCTTGTTCCGAAAATCATCGCCTACATGCAAAAAACGGGAGAATGGGGAGAATTCTGGCCCACGCGGATCAGTCCCTTCGGCTATAACGAGACAGTCGCGCAGGAATACTTCCCGCTCACGCAAAAAGACACGAAGAAAAACGGGTGGAAATGGCATACGGAAGAAGAATCGAGCGAAAAGTACCTGGGACCGACAGTGGAAATCCCCCGGAAGATTGAAGATGTGACGGAAGAGATCTGTCAGAAAATTCTGCTGTGTGACGTGACCGAACGACCGTACAAAATCATCCCGCAGGAATTGAAGTTCTATAAGGAGATGGGCATTCCGATTCCCCGCAGCTGTCCCGATGAACGTCATAGAGAACGCATGGCACTCCGTAATCCTCGCACGCTGTGGGCGCGAGCATGTTCCAAGTGCGGCAAGGAGATCCGGACAACGTATGCGCCCGATCGACCGGAAATCGTCTACTGCGAAGAGTGTTATCTCGCTACTGTGTACTAACCATGCCAAATACTTGCACACAATGTCGGCAATCCTTCGAGATTACGAGTGAAGATCTCGCATTTTATGAGAAAGCGTCACCGATCATCAATGGAAAGACATACTTGATTCCCTCCCCGACCCTCTGTCCCGACTGCCGCGTGCAGCGGCGCATGGGGTGGCGCAATGACCGCACGTTCTACCATCGTAAATGTGATTTATCGGGAAAGCAGATCATCAGCCTCTACCCGCCGGTGACGCCGTTCCCTGTGTACCACCAGAGCGAGTGGTACAGCGACAAATGGGACCCGATGACCTACGGCCGTTCCTTCGATTTCTCACGTCCATTCTTCGATCAGTGGAAAGAATTGATGAACACGGTGCCGCGCCTGGGCATTGATATCGTGAATTGCGAGAACAGTGACTACTGCAACTACTGTGGGGATGATAAAAACTGCTATTTGGATATCGCTGGCGAAGCCAACGAAGACTGCTACTTCGATCTCTTCACCAAATACAGCAAGAACTGCGTCGACTGTACCTTCGCGTACAACTCCACCCTCTGCTACGAATGTATTCAGGTCTACAACTGTTACAACGTCCGGTATTCACAGTACATGGAGGATTGTTCTGATTGCGCGCTGTGCTTTGACTGCAAAGGGTCGCGTAATTGTCTCCTCTGCATCAATCAGCGCAACAAGGAGTACTGCATTCTGAATCAACAATATTCAAAAGAGGAGTTCCAGAAAAAACTCTCCGAGTTGAAGCTGAATTCTTGGAAAGGATTACAAGCGGTCTTCGCGCTCTGGAAGAAGATGCGTATCGAGAAAGGCATCTACCGCGATATGTACAACCTGAGCTGCGAGAATGTGATCGGCAATGACGTGAAAAATTCCAAGAGCTGCCGCCACTGCTTCAATGTGACTAACAGCGAAGACGGCGCGTACCTCTACGACGTACTCGATGCGAAAGATTGCCAGGATATGAACTATTCCCTCTACAAGCCCGAGCTCGCCTACGACACGATCTCCACTCTGCAGATGCGCTCCTCGGCGTTCAATATGGCCTCACATTACTGCTCGAGCGTCTTCTACTGCGATCTCACGAACAATTCCAAGAACCTCTTTGGCTGCATCGGCCTTAATCACAAGGAGTACTGCATCCTGAACAAGCAGTACACAAAGAAAGAGTACGAGGAGCTTCTGCCGAAGATCATTACACATATGGAGACGACGAAAGAATGGGGAAATTTTTTCCCACTGACGATCTCCCCCTTCGGATACAACGAAACCGTTGCTCAGGAGTATATGCCGCTTAAGAAGACCGATGTGCAGTCACGCACGTGGACATGGCGAGACGAATCTGCGGCCGATCAAGAATATTTGGGACCATCGGTTGAAATCCCCGACCGCATAGAGGACGTGAACGACGATATCACCGGAAAAATCCTGAAATGCGCCGGTTCAGGCAAACCGTTTAAGATTATTCCCCAAGAATTGAAATTCTATAAGCAGCAAGGAATTCCTATCCCGAGAAAATCGCCCCAAGAGCGTCACAAAGAACGTAATCACCTCCGTTCTCCACGAAAACTCTGGGAACGAACGTGTACGAAATGCTCGAAGAGCACCACGAGTTCCTATGCACCCGATCGGCCTGAGAAAATCTATTGTGAAGAGTGCTATTTGAAAGCCGTCTATTGATGGAAAAAACATGTCTCCAATGCACGGCTGTGTTTGAGATCACGAAAGAGGATCTCGTGTTCTATGAGAAAGTTTCACCGATCATTGCCGGGAAGACATATCCGATTCCACCGCCCACGCTCTGCCCCGACTGCCGCCTGCAGCGCCGACTATGCTGGCGGAGCGAAACGAAACTCTATCATCGCAAATACGACAAGACCGGGAAGCAGATTATCTCGATGTACTCGCAGGACAAACCGCACAAGGTGTACGCACAGGAAGAATGGTGGGGCGATGGATGGGATCCTTTCGATTATGGAAAGTCGTTTGATTCCACCCGCCCGTTCTTTGAACAATTTGGCGAACTGATTCTCCAGGTTCCACGACCATCTCTTATCTGCGAACAATCTGAAAATTGCAATTACTGTCACAACACGACATTTTCAAAAAACTCTTACCTTTGTTTTGCTGCTCTGGAAATCGAAAATTGTTACTACGATTACATCCTCGTCAAATGCAGGGATGCCATCGACTGCCTGAGCGTGTCGGGTTCCGAACTTTGCTACCAGTGTATCAACAGCAGACAATGCTACCGCTGCTCAGATGTTCAGAATGCCATCAACTGCAGAGATTGCACGTTCTGCTTCGACTGTACGGGATGCAAAAATTGCATCGGCTGCGTCGGTCTGCGTCAAAAAGAGTTCCATGTATTTAATGCACCCGTATCAAAAGATGAATTTGAGAAAATGCGCCGGTCCCTTGACTCCCATACGGCATATGAGGCTTTGCGAAAGAAGTTCGGACAGCTGAAAATTGGACTGCCGCACCGTGCCAGCTTCCAGGTGAGCTGCGAAGATTGCACTGGTGATCATATTTTCCATTCCAGGCGCTGTCTTTCCTGTTTTGAAATCGAGGACTGCGAAGACATCGCCTATTCACATAACACAAATAAATTCAAAGATTCCATGGACGTCTTCGGTGCGATGATGGGCGGAGAATTGCAATATGACAACATTGCGGCAGGTGGAGGAGTCCATGTGATGTTTTCGTACCTCAGCTGGCATAATTCCGACTCGTACTATCTCAATTATTGTCACAATTCGCGCGACCTCTTCGGATGCATCGGATTGCGGCAGAAGCAATACTGCATCCTGAATACGCAATATACGAAGGAAGAATACGAGCAGCTCCTCCCAAAAATCATTCAACACATGCAAAAAACAGGAGAATGGGGGCAATTCCTTCCAGTCGCTCTCTCCCCGATTGGTTACAACGAGAGCAATGCATATAGCTTTTATCCTCTGACCCGTGATGAGTGCCTCGCGCGCGGATGGAAGTGGAATGACGAAGATGATTCTCGCGAAAAATATTTAGGACCGAGTGAGCGTATTCCCGATTCCATCGCCGACGTTACCGATGATATCTGCCAGAAAATTCTCATCTGCGAAGCAACCGGCAAGCCATACAAGATCATTCCGCAAGAACTCGCTTTCTATAGAACGATGGCCATCCCGATCCCCAGGAAGTGTCCGGATCAGCGTCACAAAGAAAGAATGACACGCAGGAATCCCCGCAAACTCTGGAAGAGAACATGTGCAAAGTGCTCAAAGGAGATCCAGACGACGTATGCACCCAATCGTCCGGAGAAAATCTACTGTGAAGAATGCTATCTGAAGGAGGTATACTAACCTCATGCCGAATTCCTGCACAGAATGCGCAGCAACATGGAACGTGAGTTCTCGCGATCAGGCGTTCTATGATCAGATGAACGTGCCGCCGCCGAAATCCTGCCCCGATTGCCGCTTGATGCGCAGGCTCGTGGAAAGGAACGCGCGAACGCTCTACAAACGGAAATGTGATCTGACCGGCAAAGATTTTATTTCTCCCTACCATCCCGATCACTCGTTTCCCGTCTATACTCCCGATGCTTGGTGGAGTGACGGATGGGATGAAATGAAGTACGGACACGATATCGACTTCTCTCGTCCCTTTTTCGAGCAATTCTCACAGTTGCTCAACGCCGTTCCCCATCAGGGACAGTTTGTGGTCCCGGGCACCATGCAGAACAGTGACTACGTGAACTGCGCGGGGTACTTGAAGGACTGCTATTTGATCGCCGAAACCGATTACAACGAGCACTGCTACTACGGTAACCGGATTTTTCACAATAAATCGATGGTCGACTGCAGCAATGTCTACGAGAACGAGCTCTGCTATGAATCCATCGACTGCATCAAATGCTACGGACTGCGCTTCTGTCAGGAATGCCAAAATTGCAGCGAAAGTTTTTTCCTGGATAACTGCATCGGCTGCCGCGACTGCATCGGCTGCATCAATCTGCGGCAAAAGCAGTACTGCATCCTGAACAAGCAGCTGACGAAGGAGGAATATGAGCGACAGAAAGCGGGGCTCAAGCTCAACACCTACGATGGAGTCCAGAAGATGCGGAAAGATGCCGACACGTTCTTTGCGACCCAGCCGCACAAGTCCGTCCAGAACGAACACAACGAGCGTTCGAGCGGCAACCACCTGTACGACTCCAAGGACGCCGAGGACTGCTACGACTGTAAAGATCTGGAAGACTGTGTACGCTGCGCCCGCACATTCTCGGTGAAATCTTCAATGGATTACACTTCGTGGGGAGATAAATCTGAATTGATGTACCAGTGTGCCTCCAGCGGCGATAACGCCTACAACTTAAAGTTCTGCACCACCTGCACCACCAATAACAGCAATTTGGAATACTGCGCGCATTGTTCGGGCTGCTCCGATTGTTTTGGCTGCGTCGGCACACGGAAGAAGAAGTACTGCATCTTCAACAAGCAGTATTCCAAGGAAGAGTACGCGACACTGCGAGACCAATTGATCGCGCATATGAAAAAATCAGGTGAATGGGGAGAATTTTTCCCGAAGTCCCTTTGTCCCTTCGCCTACAACGAGACGATTGCCATGGAATACTTCCCATTGACGAAAGAAGAAGCGATCAAACGCGGATACCACTGGCGGGACGAGCAGATCGAAAAACCCGATGTTCCTAAAGTGATCCGTGCCGAGCAGTTACCGCAGTCTATCGGTGAGATTCCCGATGATGTACTCAACTGGGCTGTCACATGCCTTGTCTCAAAGAGACCGTTTCGGATCATCAAACAAGAACTCGCATTTTATCGGCAGCTGGATCTGCCATTGCCGCGTAAACATCCCGATGAGCGGCACAAAGAGCGCATTGCCCGGCGTTCCGGCGTTAAACTGTTTCCGCGCGCGTGTGCGAAATGCAGGAAGCAGATGCAAACAACCTATGCTCCTGAGAGGTCGGATATTGTCTATTGTGAAGATTGCTACCTCAAAGAGGTGTATTAGGAGGCTTGCCGCGGCGAAGTAATTTGCGCGAAGCCGGGTATACTGACTCTCCTATGGAGCGGACATGCAGACTCACGGGAAAGACGTTCACCGCTTTGCCCCAAGAAATCGCATTGTGCGAGAGCTTGAACGTTCCCCTCTCCGATATCTGCCCTGAGGAACGTCTGCGCATTTGCATGGCGGAACGCAATGAGTGGAAGCGCTACCATCGAACGTGCGATAAGACCGGCACTCCTATAATCAGCGGCTACCCGCCGGGAAGTCCGTACACGATTTATCGAAACGACATCTGGTGGGGCGATAGTTGGGAAGCTCTTGAGTACGGCCGGGAGTTCAATTTCTTTAAACCCTTCTTCGAGCAGTTCCTCGCACTCCAGAACGTGGTCCCGCGCGAAGGCACCTCGGTCTTCCAGTGCGAAAACTGCGATTACAACAGCCATGTCCGATTTTCGCGCAACTGCTACCTCAATTCACTCGCAGCCAACTGCGAAGATATCTACTACAGTTACTGGACGGTGAGAGGGAAGAACTGCATCGACTGCGCGTATACCAACGACTGCACGCTCTGCTACGAAGTGATCGACGTGAATAATTCCTATGGTTGCATCGCTCTGCAGGATTCCAGTAACTGCAGCGACTGTTTTTTCTCGTATCAACTCACCGGGTGCCAAAATTGTCTGTTCTGCACGAACCTGGCCAACAAGACGTACCACATTCGCAACAAGCCCTGCGGGAAAGAAGAGTTCGCACAAGCGAAGAAAGCGCTTTTGAACGGGTCACACACCCAGTGGCAGAAAGCCTACGACGAGTGGCGGATCATCCGCAGGGCATGCGTGCACCGGCCTGTGCACATGCTTCACTGCGAGAACGTGTCGGGCGATCACATCTACAATTCCCGAAACTGCACGGAATGTTTTGAGGGAACGAACTGCGAAGACTGCGCATTCACAGTGTCGCTCGGCGACTCCAAGAATGTCTGCAGTGGCTACTCCACCGGCTGGCCGGGCAGCGAGCTCGTCTACTTTTCCAGTATGACGCGCGGCGGAACGGATCTCGCCTACTGCACGTACAGCTGGTTCTGCAGCAATATGCGGTACTGCGACAGCTGCCAAAGTTCCCACAATTGCTTTGGCTGCGTTGGTCTGCGTCAAAAGCAGTACTGCATTCTCAATAAGCAATACTCGAAGGAAGAATACGAATCGCTGAAAGCAAAGATCATCGAGCACATGAAGAGCTCTGGCGAATGGGGCCATTTCTTCCCGTTGAACTCCTTCCCTCACGCGTACAACGAAACAGCAGCACAAGATCGCATGCCGCTCTCCAAAAAAGATGCGGTCGCCATGAGTTTCCGCTGGAGTGAGTATGAAGAAGATCCACCCGCAATGAAAAAAATCGTTTCACCAGCACAATTGCCGGACGGGCTCGCGCAGATCTCTGATGAGATCCTCGACTGGGCGATCCGCTGTCAAAAGAGCAGTCGACCGTTCCGCATCATCAAACAGGAACTCGATTTCTACCATCGTTTTGGACTCCCACTGCCGCGCATGCACCCAACGGAACGCCACTTGTATCGCATGTCTCAACGCAACCCCATCACCCTGTGGAAGCGGGCATGCATGAAGTGCGGAAAGGAGATTCGGACGACCTACTCGCCCGAAAGCACTGAGAAAATGTATTGCGAGGAGTGCTATTTAAAAGAGGTATACTGAGTTCATGCAGCACGCATGCAGCAACTGCAAAGCAGCATTCGAGATCCCTCAGGACGATCTCGACTTTTACGATCGTGTGTCACCGGTGATTGCCGCGAAGAAGTATGCAATTCCACCGCCAACCCATTGTCCCGACTGTCGGCAGCAACGCCGGCTCGCGCAGTGCAATGAGTTCAATCTCTACCCGGGTGAATGCGGTCTCTGTAAAAAGCGAACACTTACGCAATTTCCGAAAGACAGTGGAATTCCCTACTACTGCCGAGAATGCTGGCACAGTGATACGTGGGATGCACTCTCGTATGGACGAGATATCGACTTCTCACGCCCATTCTTTGAACAACTCTCCGAGTTAAAACGGGCGGTGCCGTCACTCGCGCTCGATGTACAAGGAGAACTGACAAATTCCGAGTACATCCATTTTGCAGGCAGCTCGAAGAATTGCTATCTGATCATGCACGCAGACTTCTGCGAAGATTGCATGTACGGATACGGCTTCAAACATAATCGTTCCTGCATCGACGGCTTTTACAATCTCCAATGCGAACGGTGCTACGACTGCATCGATATTCTCAAATGCTATAACCTCATCCACTGCCAAGACTGTACCAACTGCTCTGATGGAGCATTCTTACGTGACTGCATTGGCTGCAGAAATTGCTTCCTCTGCGTGGGACAACGAAATAAGGAATTCTGCTTTGGCAATGAGCAAATGACGCGTGAACAGTATGAGAAGAAAATCAAAGAGCACGGCCTGCGTTCTCATCGTCAGTACCAAGAATGTGCTACTCAACGAAGGAATCTGGAAGCTACTCACCCGTTCAAATTCTTCCAGGGAAACAACATCGAAAGCAGCACCGGGGATCATTTGAATAACTGTAAGAATGTTTACCAGAGCTTCGATTGTGAAAACGTGGAGCAGGGAAAATTCCTCTACCAGATCGTCACCGGTGCCAAAGATGTGCAAGATATCTATCAGTATGGTCTCAACTTGCAACAATCATACGAGTGCGCGATTGTCGGAGAAAACAGTTATCATTTGCTCTTTACCTACGGTGGTCATACGGCCTCAGACCTGGTGTATTGCTGGTACGCAGAGCGGAGCAAGTCGTGCTTCGGATGCGTAAACCTCTCACAGAAAAAACATTGCATCTTCAATAAGCAATACACGCCGGAAGAATATGATGCATTGGTCCCGAAGATCATCGAACATATGAAAAAGACAGGTGAATGGGGTCAATTCCTTCCCATGAATATTTCACCATTCGGTTATAACAGGACAACTGCACAGCAATATTACCCTCTCGAAAAATCCGACGCTTTAGAGAAAAACGCGTGTTGGGATGATATTGATTTACCAGTGCCGGAAGCAACGAAGGTGATTCCCGCGGAGCGCTTACCCGATGACATCAAAGACATTCCCGATGATGTGCTCAACTGGGCGATCACATGTGAGGTCACTGGCCGACCGTTCAAAATCCAGCCTCAGGAATTGCGCTTTCTTCGCGAGTTCGGACTTCCACTACCCCGCCGCGCTTGGCATCAGCGTCACCTTGATCGTTTTCAAGCTCGAAATCCAAGAAAATTCTGGAACAGGACGTGTGGGAAGTGCCAGAAAGCCATTCAGACAACCTACGCACCAAACAGGCCCGAGATTGTGTATTGTGAAAATTGCTACCTTTCCGAAGTATATTAGCAATTTTCACCCTGAGCGAGCGAAGCGAGTCGAAGGGTGAGGAGTGCTATCTGAAAGAGGTGTATTGATCTTGCTCATCACTTAAAAGTACGATATACTTACTTTTGTACTTCCTTACCTTTCTATGACAACGAAAGTTCTCAAGAGCACAGAACGCGGACAGATCACGCTCCCCAAACAATGGAGGAATCACTTCTCCACCGATAACTACCTGGTGGAAATGCATGATGACAGGCTCGTGATCATACCCTTTCATCTCAACAAGGCTTCTGATGAAGAAGTGCTCTTTGATGCAGATCGCGACAATGACGGTAAGGGAGTGAGCCCGGACGAGATTATCCGCGCTCTCAAGAAAATTCGTCATGGATGAGATTGAGAAAATTCTCCGCGCCCTCACTCCAAAAGAAAAGGAGGCAATGCTCCTTCTCATGGAGCAGGTGAAGCGCGACTATCGGAAGATTCCTGGTGTTGTCGCTCTCCAAGGAATGAAAGGGTGGTTTCGCATTCGGATGGGAAAGTATCGAATAATCTTCGCTGTGGATCCTGTGACCAAGAAAACGGAGATAAGACGCATAACGAGGAGAAATGAGAGCACGTACAAGCGTTTGGGATAGAAATTTCGCAATTCGACGACACCTGAGCGGTATACTGACCTGGTGCAGAAATCATGCAAGAACTGCGGCCAATCGTTTCAGATCACGCAGGAGGATCTCGACTTTTACGATCGAGTGTCGCCGGTGATTGCCGCGAAGAAGTATGCAATTCCCCCACCGACATTCTGTCCGGATTGTCGAATGCAACGGCGGTATACATTTCGGAATGAGCGCATTCTCCACCGACGCCAATGCTCTGCAACCGGCAAAGGCATCATTTCCATTTTTGCCCCAGAAGCACCCTATGTTGTCTATAGTACGGATGCATGGTGGACAGATACGTGGGATGCGAAAAGTTTCGGACAGGAGTTTGATTTCTCGAAACCGTTTTTTGAACAATTTGAGTCACTATTCCACAAAGTTCCGCAGCTTGCATTGATGAATGCCGATTGTGAGAACAGCGAATACGCCAATCAGTGCTATCACAACAAGAACTGCTACATGACGATCGCTACAGACCTCAGCGAAGACTGTTATTACGTCGAAAATTCATTTTCCTGTAGAAATTGCATTGATTGCCTGGGTCTTCACGATTGCGAACTGTGCATAGAGAGTATCAATTCCATTAAGTGCTACAAGACATTTTTCAGCAGGGACTGTGTCAACTGCTCAGACTGTCTGTTTAGCAGTTTTTGTCGCGGCTGCACGTCATGCTTTGGATGTTGCGGGTTACGCAATAAAAAATACTGCTTCTTTAACGATCAGCTGACGAAGGAAGATTATGAAAAGAGAATACGAGAAATCGAACTCACTCCTTCTGCTATCGCTCTGTATCGTAAAAAAGCCTACGACTTTGAACTCACACTTCCCCATCCCCATGCCATTCTGACAAATTGCGAAAATAGCACGGGGGACTATATCGAAAATTCCAAGAATGCGATCGATTGTTACGACGGTCGCAATGTCGAAGATTCAAAATATTGTTCTCTCGTCCCGCTCATGACGAAAGATTGCTACGACATCACCGGCGGAAGTGGAACACTTTTCTATGAGTGCTTTTCTGTTGGACCGGGATCGAACAATCTCTTCTGCGGACTCAGCTGGAACGACGTCTACAACCTGCTGTACTGCTTCCTGTGTGTGAATAATAGCCGCAATCTATTCGGCTGTGTGGGAATGAAGCACGGCAAGTATTGCATTCTCAACAGGCAATATTCGAAAGAGGAATTTGAAGAGCTCGTCCCGAAAATCATTGTCCACATGCAAAAAACTGGAGAATGGGGAGAAATGTTTCCTTCATCGCTCTCTCCGTTCGGATACAACGAAACCATTGCTCAAGAGTATTTTCCCCTTTCAGAAAAAGAAGCGAGGAAGAAGAATTTCAAATGGAGACACCAAAGGGATGAACCTCCGAACGTTAAGAAAATTGTCGATGCACAAAACCTCCCGGAGCGCATCAATGATATTCCGGATGACATCCTCAACTGGGCTATCCGTTGCGAAGTCACGGGAAGGCCATTCAGGCTCATTACGCAGGAACTGGATTTCTATCGTCGGCAGAACTTGCCTGTTCCTAGTCTCCATCCCGACGAGCGACATCGTCGACGCTTTTCTTTACGCAACCCCCGCAAACTCTGGACGAGAACGTGTACGAAGTGTCGGACAGAGATCCAGACGTCGTATGCTCCCGAGAGACCGGAGATTGTGTACTGTGAAAATTGCTATCTCAGGGAAATGTATTAATGCAATTTTTCGAGGAATTTGCTGATTTTTGCCAACAGAGATGGCAAGCTGCATTCATGAGACTTTGTTATAGAAATAGGCGCATACCACGACATGAGAGAGCCCCTTCTCAATGGGCAGGTCGATGGGATGCTCTTAAGACTATTGAGATTGATGTCACATCTCCGGTTCCCATCACTGATATCAATGCCACCTCAACAAGCTTCAATTGCCTTGCAGATGAACAAGACCTCTATTCTATAGAAGACAAGTGATAGAATTTCCGCATGCGAAAAATCTGTGCAAACTCCTGGTGCAAAGCGGCATTTGAGATCTTGGAGGATGATCGCGCGATGGCGGCGAAGTTTGATGTGGAGTGGGATCCGAAGCATTGCCCTTCCTGCAGGCACATCTACCGCGCAATGTTTGCCGCCAACCTGATTCTCCACAGCAGGAAATCCGATCTTTCCGGCAAGTCTCTTCTCTCTATTTTCAGCGAACGAAAGCCGTTTCCCGTGTACTCGGTGGACGAGTGGTGGAGTGATAGCTGGGATGGAATGACGTACGGCCAGCCTGTCGATCTTTCCCGTCCATTCTTTCCACAATTCGAAAATCTTTTTGTGAAAGTTCCCAAAATGGCCACGTTGAATGAAAACAGCGAGAACTGTGATTACAGCTGCAACACCGGCAACACAAAGAATGCGTACTATTGTTTGCGCGCGTACAGATCCGAGGACATGTACTACTCGGAATCTGTCACCGGATACAACCATGATCTCATCGACTGTCTTAGATGCCAGAAATCCAGCGAATGTTGGGAGTGTGTGCAGTGCGTGGACTGCCACTACGGCGTGTTTCTGCATCGGTGCTTCGGCACGCGCGACAGCGCCTTCTGTATCGACTGCCGGGGCTGCGACAATTGTCTGTTCTGCTCGAATTTGCGCAATACGTCGTACCACGTGGATAACCGTCCTGTTTCCAAAGAGGAATTCACGAAAATCAAAGCGACTGTCCTCGATGGGCGCCAGTCCACATTGCTGCAGAATCTGGAAAGAATGAACAATGTACACAAGCGAACGATCTGGCCGAATGTCTTGCAAGTAAATTGCGAAGACTGCCGGGGTGATCAGTTGCTCAATTGCAAAGCCTGCGTTGAATGCTACGACTGCTGCAATTGTTTCCAGAATCGACAATGTTGGGATCTTTCACCGAGCAAGGAATGCGTCAGTTGGATGGAGGTGACCAGAGGTGGCATTGGCGAACTCGTGTTCAACTCCGGCAGCATCGGCGGAGGAAATTACTTCATCCGCATGTGTGCAAAATGCCGACTGAGCAGTAATCTGACGTACTGCATCGACTGCTACTCCTGCAAAGACTGCTTTGGATGCACGGGACTTCGTAACAAGCAGTTCTGCATTCTCAATACGCAATACACAAAGGAGGAATACGAAAAAACGGTGCGCGATGTGATCACACACATGAAGAAGACGGCTGAGTGGGGACAATTTTTCCCGGTGGACTGCTCCCCTTTTGCATTCAATGAGTCATCAGCAATGACCTACCTCACCCTTTCGAAGGAAGAAGTCCTCTCGCGCGGCTGGCGATGGGAGGATCAACCGGAACTTTCGCAAGATGGAGAAGAGCATCGTTCAACACTCCCCGACAGTATCGATGAAGTGACCGATGACATCACAACGAAAATTCTCTTCTGCGAACAAACAGGACGAAAATTCAAAATCATTCCACAGGAATTGCACTACTACCGGCTTTTCCACTGTCCCCTCCCTCGTCATCATCCCGATGTTCGCATGCGGCGCAGGCGCGACATGCTCAATCCCTACCGGCTGTGGAAAAGAAAGTGCGCGAAGTGCGCAGCGAACATCGAAACCTCGTTTGCGCCGGACAGGCCGGAGATCGTCTACTGCGAGCGTTGTTATCTTGAAACAGTCTACTGATACGATCTTGTACAACTTGCAGCTAGAGAGCGAAGCCCACCGTAGCTCCGCCAGGAGCGAAGGTGGGTGAAAAGTGTTATTTGGAAGTGGTGTATTGATCGAAGAACCCTCACCCTAACCCTCTCCCTTAAAAGGGAGAGGGAACTGTTTTCTCTTTTGCTGGAAGCCAATCTCTGGCACACTATACCGTATGGCACTGCGGTACATCCCTTCGACTCGTCGCTCCGCTCCTCACTCAGGGCAGGACCCTTACCTCACGTAATACTATGGCTGGTCTGCGATTTATGCATATCGTTATTCCTCAGGGAGTCGAGGGAAGCAAGAAACTCGAATCCCGGTTTCAGGAATTGCTCGTGAACTTGTGGAATACGTTCACCGGCTCGCGCATATCCTTGGAGTTCTATGGGTACGCACAGTACACGTACTTTTACATCGTCCTCGACGAGAAACTCTATGAGACTGTGGAAGGTCTCATTTACTCAACATTCCCGGATGCCGAGGTAAAGGAAACGAAAGACTACACGTTGAACTTCGATCCCAAGAAGCAGGCGCTCGCGGGTGCGGATATGACGCTGCATCACGCGGACATTTACCCGATCAAAACCTACGACATGTTCGAGGAAGATAGCGCCGCGCGTCTGCTCTCAGTCATCAGCAAGATCGGCCGCGACGATCAAGTATGGGTGCAGATTCTCTCGGAACCCAAGGATGATACCGGCGCGTTCCACTACCTGCGCAACTGGCGCAGGCGCCGCGCGGATGCGGGACATTTCTTTTCGCTGCGGGATCGTCTGCGCGAAGGAGGGCGTAAGGGCGTCAGTCACCGGCGCCACGAAAAGGCTGCGGAGAAAGCAGGAATCAAACCATACCGCGTCAGCATCCGCTGCGCCTACATCGCGCCGAATGCCGCAACCGCAAGCCAGAGATTGGAAGCCGTGATGTCGAGCTTCTCGCAGTTCAACGAGAAGGACATCAACGAGATGCACGGTCATCAGACCAACAAAACAGAGAAGTTCATCGAACAGTACCGAGCGCGGATCCACGCGGTGCCGTTCATCCTGAGCGCCAAGGAAGTCGCGACGCTCTACCACTTCCCGAACGCCGATTTCGTGCCGCACATCGTCCACGTGCTCGCGCGCAAATCCGATCCGCCGCAAGATCTGCCCAAGGCAGGGGAAAGCGACGTGAGCGCGTTTGGCGTGACCAACTACCACAACAACTTTGTGCCCTTCGGGATCCGCCGAAGCGATCGACGCAGACACCTCTACACCATCGGAAAATCGGGTGCCGGAAAAAGCAAACTTCTGGAACTCCTCATACACGCAGATCTGATGAATGGTGAAGGCATCGCAGTGCTCGATCCCCACGGTGATTTGATCGACGCGATCATGCGCTACATTCCAGAGAACCGTGTGAATGACGTGGTGCTCCTGGATCCGGGAGATACGGAGTTCCCCATCGCCTTCAACCCGCTCGAAAAGGTCGACGAAGCCTTCAAGATGCAGGTGACGATTGGCTTCCTGCAGATTTTCAAGAAGCTCTTCGGCAATAACTGGAGTGATCGGCTCGAGCACGTGCTTCGCTACACGACGCTCGCTCTGCTCGATAGTCCGAATACTACCGTCCTGAGCATCCTCAAAATGCTGACGGACAAGAACTACCGCCAGAAGATCGTCTCGCGCATCCAGGATTCCGTCGTCAAGAACTTCTGGGTCGCGGAATTCGCTGCCTGGAGCGAAAAATTCGATGCTGACGCGATCACTCCCCTGCTCAACAAAGTTGGTCAGTTCGTGGCAACCAACATGATCCGTAACATCATCGGCCAGCCGAAGACCAAGTTCGACATCCGCGAGATCATGGACAAGAAGAAGATCCTGCTGATGAAAGTGTCGAAGGGACTTTTGGGTGAGGAGAACTCGTCGCTCATCGGTTCCATGTTCATCACCAAGCTCTACCAGGCCGCGATGAGCCGCGCCGATACTGCAGAAGACAAGCGGACGGACTTTTACTTCTACGTCGATGAGTTCCAGAACTTCGCAACCGATACATTCGCAGAAATTCTGAGTGAGGCCCGCAAATACAAGTTGAATATGACGCTGGCACACCAGTACATGGGTCAATTGAACGATGTCGTTCGCAAAACCGTCTTTGGTAACGTCGGTTCCATCATCAACTTCCGCGTGGGTGCGGAAGACGCGGTGATTTTGGCTGAGGAATACACACCGGTCTTTAAGGAACGCGACATCATTAACCTGGGCGTCCGGGAGTTCTACATTAAAATGTCTGTCAGCGGAGAACTCCGCGAAGCGTTTTCGGGCCGGACGCTGGATGTGCCGAAAATTGTGAGAGATTGGACACCGGAGATCATCGCCTCCTCGCGGCAGAAGTACTGCCTCCCGAGGGTCGACGTGGAAACGATGATGAAAAAGTGGGACGAAGCCGCCTCGGCACCGCCGAGCAAGGAGGAGCAGGCGGCAGTGGAGGAGCAATTTGAGGAGCCACTGATTTAATCGGTGGCTTCCCAAAGACCTGCAGCCTTTGCAAGATACTTTTTTCACCTGTGTTTCTTAAATGGGGATATGATGATTGTCGATGTCCTTGTTTCTGTTAGATCGCCTGAAGGATAATGCAGCCGAGAAAGGAAATGTTCACTCTAGAAGTGGATTCGCAAAGACCACCTACATCACGGGTGCTGAATTTGACGAGTTTACGAAAGTTCTCAACCGGCTAGAAGAGGACGCTCAGAGAACTGGCGAAACGCACATACGCGAATGGTGTGCACTGGCACGAACTCAGCTGAATGAACTACTTGAGCATCCGGTCATGGCTTTAGTTCGTTTGAGGTTTCTTCGTCATATCTACAAGCAATTGTTCACTGATAAACAGTCTTCAGCATTACACAGTAAAGAGAGTATGATTCCTTCTCCTTCCCTTCTCCTATGCAGCAACTCCCCTCTCGCGCAGCCTGGCTCTTCTTCTTCCGGTCGCTCATCGTTCTCTTGTTCCTGACGTTCTTCATTGGAGTCTTCATCGCGGGATTTATCGCCGAGATTGGCGCAGAACTCGGCCTTTCCGAGAATGCTCTGGCATCGGTTGGAACGGGATTCTTCCTGGTCCTCCTCGCGCTCGCCGTCCTCTTCTTCATTTGGGCAAAACTGAGCGCTCACTTCTACCGCTACGAACTGCGCAGTGACGGCTTCCGCAAGGAACACGGCGTCATTAACAAGAAGTACGTGACGATTCCCTACAGCAAGATCCAGAACGTCGATATCAACCGCGGACTCCTCGCGCGCATCCTGGGCCTCTCGGATCTCCACATCCAGACGGCGGGAGCAAGCGCTACTGTCGGGCGGTACGGCATGCAGATGGGTGGTGCCGAAGGAATGTTGCCGGGTCTGGAGATCAACGTCGCGGAAGAGTTGCGCGATGAGTTGATCAAACGGTCGGAAGCGTTGCGGTGAGTGAGGTTCAATCACTCATTTAAGCCGCATCATGCCGTTGATCGGCATCGAGCCGCCCTTCATCATCTTTCCTTTGTCGCCGCCCATTCCACTGGCAACGAGGAGCGCTGCGAGAAGGCATCCTGCAATTCCGACCCCCAGCAACCAGAGCCCGAGGGATTTGAGCTTCGGTCCCGAGAGATGCTTCACCGCCCACGCAACAAGCATGATGACGCCCGCAACAACTAATATGGGCGAGAGTTTTTGGAGGATAAACAAAAATCCGATAGAAGGACCGTAACCGCCGATGGAAAGGGGTGCCATCATGGGAAGAAGGGGGAAGAAATATGGTGGGCAATACTGGATTCGAACCAGTGACCTTACGAATGTGAATCGTACGCTCTAACCAGCTGAGCTAATTGCCCGGAGAGTCCAGAGTCTAGCCATACTGCCCTCTCTCTCGCAATCAGTTAGACTCTCTTCATGCCCCGCCTGATCATCAACGCCGACGATTTGGGAATGAATACCTCCCGCACACACGGGATTTTTCAGGCGTTTGAGTTCGGTATCGTTACGAATGCAACACTCATCTGTAATGGAAGTGATGCCGAAAGGACCGCGCGACATGCGCGGGAGAAAGATCTCCCAACGGGACTGCACCTTAACCTTACGAGTGGCTCGCCCCTGAGCAGACCGCAGGATGTTTCGAGTCTGCTGGAAGGAACCGGCGATTTTCGCGGCCGTCATGAGCAGCGTCGGGCATTGGAGAATGGTGACGTTGATCCGCTGCACATCGAACGAGAGATCCGCGCGCAGATGGAGTGGTTTTTAGAACATCACGGCGCGCCGACACATGTGGATGGCCACCATCACATCCACATTCATCCCGCCGTCACTCCCCTGCTCATCCCCATTCTCGAGCGCTACGGGATTGGCTTCGTGCGGATTCCTGCGGAAGAACCATTACCACCATACGGTTACGTGATTGAGAAAGAGCAATTGGAGGCAACACAGGCTCTTTCGCGGGAAGCCCTGCACGCAAAAACACTCTTCACTGCACATGGCATCCGTACGACGGATCACTTTCGTGGAACAACGCTGAGTGGCAACGCATCACAGAAAAATCTCCGACATATTCTCACGCGACTGCCGGAAGGAACGACGGAGTTAATGGTCCATCCCGGCAGTCCCACTCCTATTGGCAGTGATTTCGATCTGGATCCACAACGGCAGACGGAACTCGCGATGCTCACGAATCCCGACGTCCGGATAGTGCTGCAGGAACGGAAGATTGAATTATGTTCATTCGAAGACCTCTAGTGCTCCACTGTCTTTTTATTGATACTTTTCTGGCGTCGGAAATTTTGTGTCGTATAAATCAATACAATCATCGTCAGTCACCTGACCTCCGTTAATCACCGCCCTCCGTATGATTTCTCGCAGACGCGCTGACTTTCCCAACAGTCTCTTGCCTACACTGGAACTTTTTGAACCCTTATCGTCCGCCACTTGCACCTCGCGATCATCAAGACTCTTTTTCTTGGCACACATAGATCAAAGAGAAGTTTAGCAGAGTATACAATACTAATCTTTCTTCGCAAACTCCGGATCCCTCTCTAATCGGCTCTCCTCGGGCAAAATCTGCCCCTGGTATTTACTGAACGGCTTCGCATGGTACGGAGTATCCGCCGGGCTGCTCATCTGTTCGAAGGCAATCTGGCAAATGCGCATGCCGGGGTAGAGCGCGATCGGCATGCGGTTTAAGTTGCTGATTTCGAGGGTGATGGTTCCAGAAAATCCCGGATCGACGAAACCTGCGGTCGAGTGCACGATGATGCCGAGTCGACCGAGACTGCTCCGGCCTTCCACGCGAGCGACAAGATCATCGGGAACTGTGAGAATTTCCTGCGTGACTCCGAGCACAAACTCTCCTGGCTGCACCATATAGGGATCGCCGTCGGAAATCGTGATCATGCGCATGTTGCCCTGGAGCGTCTCCGGCCTGCGGGGATCGATGACGGCGAACTTGCTGTGTTCGTAGAGTTTGAAGGAATTCCCGAGGTGAAAATCCATGCTGCTTGCGTGGATATGCTCCGCGTATTTGTCGGCATCGAGTTGCCCATTGGGAAACTCGATTTTCACTCTGCCTGTCTGAATTGCCAGTTTGATGTCCCTATCGGAGAGAATCATGCGCGAAGCGTAGCATTAGACCAGAAAATCTCCCAAAGTTTCTTGGCAGACAGAAGGCCTCTGCATAGACTGAGAATCCCCTATGTCTACAGAAAAAAGTGAATCTACGATTGGCAGGGATGCTGTCAATGAGCTGCGGGAGCTCGCTGAGGTGCGGCGAAAGAGCCTAGCATCGATCAAAGGACGGCTCTCGTCGTCGAAAATTCTCGGAGATGCGGACATAAAAGTCTATGAAGAGGCAATGTCCGACGAACGGCTCGCAAGTGTGGGGAAAATACGGCATCAGGACAAAGTCCAATATATTCGTGAAGATATCGAAAAATCGATGGTACAGCGACTCCTTTCCGATGCGGAGAAACTGGAACGGCAATTCCGTGAAGGCATCAAGATGGCAAGCGGCAAGTGGATCAGTGAAGCAAAAGCCAATTGGTGGATCGGGAAACTTGAAAATAAGTCGATACCGTTCCACAAGAAGCACCTGTTCATCATGAAGCAAATAAATAAAACAGAAGGCGAGGAATTCACGGACGAAAAGGCCTTCACTGCGTTCCTGAACAATTGGCGTTTCGTCGCGGAAAAAGCGGAGAAGCTTCGGGGGCATCCTCAAATGAAATACCTGACCAGCGCCGATGTCCCCGAACTCACGACATTCCAGAACGTCGGCCAATTCCTCGCACTCTCGTACAAGAAACGCAAAGCCTTGGTCAAAACCGTCGACGCGGCACTTACCGCAAAGGAGATGCAGATCCCTCAGCTCTATACGAAAGCCAAGACCATGCTCAACTGGGCGGTGCAACGGCAGGCGTTAAGCCCAAGTAAAGTCGGCAGCTGGCTCGAGCGCATTTTTAAGAGCGAGGCGAAGGCCGAAGAGATCGATCAGTTCCTGAACAACAAGGGATCAATGCCGCTGCAGAGTTTGATCGACAACTGGGCGAAGGCGAGCAAGCATTACCAGGTGATTGAAGCGAAGCGGAAGGCGCTCGGTTCCCCGCGTGGTTTCCATTTCGTGAAAATGGATGTCTTCCTGAACTGGGGATACGACCAACGCACATCTTATTTGAATGAAGCCGATAACCGCTTCACGGACATTCGGGATGAATCGTACGTGTTTCTCAAAATCCGCCACGAATTGGGAGCAAAAGACTGGGACGCGGCCGACGAGCTGATCGATAGCGTGAAGAGTGAGCTGAACGACGGCAGCCTCCTCATGAGTGAGGAAAATCGCAACAAACTTTCCGTCATGGAAAAATTCTTGCGTGAACATCGGACCGATACAAAGGAGAAAAAATCCCAAGAGAAACCATCACCGGATGATGTGATAGCGGAGATGCATGAGCTGCTCGATCAGCTGCCAGATCAGCTGAAACGCACGTATAAGAAGGCGCTCGGCAAAGGCTATCAGGCCTTCTGGGCGCTCACGACGCTCATGTACAACCGTGTGTGGTGCCACCAGCACAATTTCCTCGATGTCGGCAGAGAGAAAACTCTGGAAAAAGACGCGAAAGAGAAAACGATCGAACGCGTCGACCAGGGGCATAACAAAAATATCGTCGAAGCGAATTACGTGAAAGGCAGTACGAACACCCGTCCGGCAATCCGTAATCAGGCAGGCGTCAGAAAGGCGCAGATTCTCTTCACCGAGGAGCGGAGCGACGAAACGATCGTGGAGGAAATTAATGCGCAGAAGAATGACCGGAATTTCTGGTACTGGACAAGTATGATCCCCCAGGGAGTGGAGTATGCGGCGCATCTCAACATCGTCCAAACACTCCACCCGCGCATGAAGAAGCTGGCACGGCAGATGGAACAGATGGGCGTACGACTGGAAGGCACTTCTCCCGTGAAGCCGGATCATATCGTGATGGCAAAGGGATAATCTTCCTCTCATTGGCATCTTTGGCATCCTTGGCTTCGTTGGCTTCCTTCATTATGATCCTCCCCTATGAAACACCCCCTGTCCCTCGCACTCCTCAGCCTCCTCCTCGCAAGCTGCACAGCCGCAACATCCGGGCCGCACTCCCTCCCCCTCCAGGAACGCCTCCGTAATCCGCTGGTCGCCGAGCGGTACTGGGCGGAGATGGCCGAGCACATGGCCAACTTCGTCCGGCTGAAGGATCCGATGATGAACGATCCCGCAAAAGCCGCCGTTATTGAAGCGGAGAGGACGCGCGCGCTCGATCGCGTTGCGCAGGCGAGAAAACTGAAGCACGAAGGCATGATCGGTCTGTTTGCAAAGCCCGCGGGCGAAGATACCGAGGGCGAAGTGCTGCTGAGGGGAAACACACTCTCTTTTGGGACAAGCTTCCTCAGCTATCCGAATCCTTCCGTCCGCGTCTACCTGACGACGATCATCGATCCACGGGATGCTCAATTCCCGGATGACACGAGCATCGACCTTGGCCCACTCCAAACAGCGTATGGCCCGCAGGAATATGCAGTACCCGAGGGACAGATGAACGAAGAATTCCGCACGGCTGTGCTCTACGATACAAAGCTCGAGCGATTAATTGGGTTTGCTCAACTGAGTAGATGAAACAAGGGAGCAGGCTCCTGAGCCTGACGAAGGATTGCCTGCGACACCGCGGGCAGGAATGCCCGCTTCCCTTCTTTATAATCGCTGCCGCGCGCCCTTCAGCACCGCATCAATCGCCGCAGAGACATCATCCAGTGTGGATTCGACCTTCGCGCCGTTCACGAAGAAGCTCGGCGTGCCGAGGACATCCAGCGCGACGCCCTCGTTGTAATCGGCCATCACCGTGTCGCTCTTGATGTGCGAGCGGACGCAGCGCGAGAAGAGACTGTCGTCCTCCACAAGCGCTTCTCCCCACTCCTGGGCAGCACCCTTTGTGAGATCCGGCTGTCTTTCAAACGCGATGTCGACGAACTCCCAGAACTTCCCCTGATCCGCCGCGCACTCGGCAGCTTCGGAGAGTTCCATGGTGTGACGGTGGATGGATCGCAGCGGGAAATGCTTGAAGTCGTATCGAATCTGGTTGCCGTACTTCTGGACCAGCGGCAGCGCAATGGTCGTGTGCGCCGCGCGGCACGCGGGACATTCGAGATCGGCGTACTCGGTCACGACGACCACGGACTGCGGGTTCCCCTTGGGCGTCCGGGTCGACTGCGGCGAAATGCCGGTAGTGTCCACACAGGAGACGATGAGAACTGTGAAGGAGAGGGTGGCGAGGAGGCGTTTCATAGAATTGAATCGTAGCGAAAGAAGCCAACGATGCCAAGGATGCCAATGAAGCCAAGGAAAAAGAAATCAAAGAGGACAAAGAATATGAGGATATCGTCGGTGTCGCTTCTCTTCATGTTTTTCCTTTCATTCCTTTCTTTGTCATCCTTGGCTTCTTTGACTTCCTTGGCTTCTTTTCCCCCTAGCTTCCTTTAACTTTCTCAATCACTGAGAGTACAATTCCCTCTCCCATGTCCCTCTACCGCCAATACCGCCCAACGGCCTTCCCCGACGTCGTCGGGCAGGATCACATTGTGACGACACTGGAGAACGCGGTCACGCAGGGGAAGTTGAGTCATGCGTATCTTTTTGCGGGATCCCGCGGCACCGGGAAGACCTCCGTCGCGCGCATCCTTGCCAAGGCGATGCTCACGCAGGGAATGCAGGAGGAAAAACTGATTGAGCAGATCCGCACAGCGGTCGATGACGGCTCGCTCGTGGATTTGGTCGAGATCGACGGTGCCTCTAACCGCGGCATCGACGACATCCGCTCGCTCGTGGAGAAAATCCAGTTCACGCCGGTCGCCGCCGCCGCAAAGGTCTACATTATCGACGAAGTGCACATGCTCACGAAGGAAGCGTTCAATGCGCTTTTGAAAACACTCGAAGAACCGCCGTCTTACGCGTACTTCATTCTCGCAACCACTGAGCTCCAGAAGATCCCGGCGACGATTCAGTCGCGCTGCCAGCGATTCGCCTTCCGCCAGGTACCCGAGGAAGACATCATCCGCCGCCTGCAGTTTATCGCCGATCAGGAGCACATTCCGGTCGACCGCACGGCCCTGCGTGCCATCGCCCATCACGCCGATGGTGCGGTGCGGGATGCCATCAGCCTGCTCGATCAGTTGCGTAGCCTCCCCAAGATCACGCTGGACGATGTGAAAGAGCGCAGCGGCGAGAGCGGGCACGAAGTGACTGAGCAAATCGTCGCGGCACTGGAGGCACGCAACCAACCGGAGCTTCTTTCTCTTGTCCGGAAAATGGAAAGTACCGGCACATCGCTCGAAACCGTCGCACGCGCACTGCTCACCGAAGTGCGCCGCCGCCTGCATCAGGCGATTGACGACAAGCAACCGATCGAACCATTCACACACGCGCTCACAACGCTCCTCGAGGCGCTGCGCGACATGCGCATCGCTCCACTCCCGGGCCTCGTGCTGGAAGCGGCGCTGCTGTCGCTCTGTATGGACATAGACGAATCGCCCGCTGAAGGGAAATCTCGTTTCTTTGGAAAGAAAACTGCTGCTGCTCCTGTCGTATCAAAACCCGCCAGTGAATCACCGAAGAAATCCGAGCCTGTTCCCGGTCCCGGCTTGCCCGCCGTAACTCCAGCAGGAGCGAAGGGGGGTCCCGTCTCCGAAGCGATCGTCGAAGCCCCCGAGCTCACGATTTCCTCCGTCCGCGATTACTGGCCGCAGGTGGTGCGCGATCTTTCTCCTGCTTCTCTCAAAATGTCACTGAAGAACGGCCACGTGCACGCACTCAGCGGCACCAAACTGACGCTCGCCTTCTCGTCCGCTTTCCATCGCGACAAAGTCGCCAAGACCGACGCGGCACGGACCGTGGAGCAGACACTCGAGAATATCTTCAAGCGCCAGTTGCACATCGAATGCACGCTGGAAGAAGAGGAACAGACGCCGAGCGGGCCGGATAAGGAGATGGTGAATCTTGCAGAGGCGGCGGCAGAAGTGTTCTGAGCTTGTTAGCTGTTTAGCTGTTTAGCTTTTTAGCTTATTTTTTTTAAAGCGAACAAGCTAAAAAGCTAATAAGCTATACGCATGAGTATCCCGGAGAAAAAATCTGGGCTTCGAGCTGCTATTAAAGAGCGCCTCTCTCACCTCAGTGCGAAGGACCGCTCCGCAGAGAGCCGCTCTGTGTGCCGCAGAATTCTAGAAGCTCTCCCTAAGGAACCGATCACACTCTGCGCCTTCTATCCCCTCTCCGACGAAGCAGACATTCTACCGCTCTTCGGAGAACTCCTGAAACGTGGAGATTCTATTTTCCTGCCAGCACATGAGGCGGGAAAGCTTCTCTTCCGGAAGTTGAGCTCCATCGAAAACCTGGTGCCCGGTGACTTCGGCATTCCTGAACCACCGATGGAGAATGATCGACTAGAGGCCAAAGACCTTACGATCGCCCTCGTGCCCGGCCGCGCATTCGATCACTCCGGCAATCGTCTTGGTCGGGGTAATGGTGGCTACGATATCTGGATCCGAAAACAGCGAGAGGAAAATCCGAAAACACAATTCTGGGGAGTCGCGCTAGAATGCCAACTGACGCAGGAGATTCCCTGCGAAGCGCATGATGAGAAGGTGGATGCGATTGTGACGGCGAGAGGACTACAGCGTATCGGCAAGAATGTACAGAAAAGTTGACCTCCATTCCTTTCTCCTCCAGAATCGTCTTCCATGGCTGTACAAGGATATCCATCACCGAATGATCCATATGGGAGTGAATGGAAGGCTCCTCCTGATCCGTGGGAAGTCGCACGTTTCGATCGGGTACGGTTTATCGATAAAATGGAAGCAATGTATAGAAGGGAATATGGGAAACCGTTCAACCCAACGGCCCCGCAGAACAAACCAGACGAATCCACTCCTTCCGCGAGCACACAACCAAATCTTCCTTCATCGACACCGGACTTCGAGGGTGCACGGGAATTCTACAAAACGAACTTGGAACTCCTCCAGCAAGAAACGTTGGCATTGAAACGAAAACTTGAAACACGACTGTCTCAGTTACACACGCCTTCTGCAATTCCTCTCTGGAGCTCACTCAAGCAAGCGTGGCGTGCAAAAACGATCGTTGCCATAGAATCCGCATTACAGGCTGTACGTTCTCTGGAGCAGAATATTCACACGACGCTTGTCGCTCTGGAACAAGCAAACCAGCTCATCCCACAAGCAGTGAAAGATCGTTATTCTCAGTACGTGGATGAATGCGGAAAACTGAAGTTCGGCTCGGTCAGCCTGATCTCTAGTTGACGGTTTCGGCATTGATCATTCGTGAGCCGTGATTCATGATGGGATCGTGCCCATCTACACGTCTCTGCAGGCAGGCGATCCTGATGTATTTGCCACTGTCGTGGGGGAAATGAAGCGCGAACAGCAGGGGGTGGAGCTGATTGCGTCCGAGAATTACGTGTCTGCTGCCGTTCTGGAAGCGCTCGGCAGTCCCTTCACGAACAAATATTCCGAAGGCTACCCCGGCAAGCGGTACTACGGCGGGCAGGAGTTCACGGACAAAGTGGAGAACCTGGCGATCGACAGGGCAAAGAAGATTTTCCGCTGCGACCATGCAAACGTGCAGCCGTCTTCGGGTGCGGGAGCAAACGTTGCAGCGTATTTCGCCTGGATGGAGCCGGGAGACACGATCCTCGGCATGGATTTGAGCCATGGCGGGCACCTGACGCACGGCGCTCCGGTCAGCCACATGTCGAAAATCTTCAAATTCGTTCGCTACAAGATGAAGGATATCGAAACGGGGGAAATCGATTACGACCAGATGCGGGAAGTCGCCAAGAAGGAGAAGCCGAAGATCATCTTGGCAGGATTTTCTGCCTACCCGCGCGAACTCGACTACACCGCGTTTAAATCCATCGCGGATGAAGTCGGGGCCATTGCAATGGCGGATATGGCACACATTGCGGGCCTCATTGCCGCAGATGTCCTCAAGAATCCCTTCGATGCGGGTTTTCAGATGATGACCACGACCACGCACAAAACACTCCGGGGCCCTCGCGGTGCGATGATTTTGACGCGCGGAACCGTCGGTAACCCCCTCAAAGCACCGGAAAAGACGATGGAGAATCTGCCCACACTCGTTGATCGCAGCATCTTCCCGGGGCTCCAGGGAGGTCCGCACATGCACCAAACAGCCGCGATCGCTGTAGCGCTTGGCGAAGCCATGCAGCCTGCATTCAAGGACTATGCGAAGCAGATCCTCAAGAACGCAAAATCGATGGCGAAGAAATTCATGGAGAACGGCTGCAAGCTCGTCACCAACGGCACCGATAACCATTTGATGATCGTCGACTGCATCACGTCCTGGAATTTGCCAGGGAAAGAGGCTGAGGAGTTGTTTGATCGCATCGGCATTACCGCGAGCAAGAGCACGATTCCTGATGATCCTCGTCCTCCGTATTCCCCAAGCGGCTTGCGGCTGGGGAGTCCCGCGATGACAACGCGTGGCATGAAAGAAGCCGATACGGAAAAGCTGGTGGAATTCATGTTGAAAGCCGTCGAAAAGCGGTCGGATGAGTCTGCTCTCAAGAAGCTCCATGACGAAGTGATCAGTTTCTGCACACGATTCCCCGTCCCGGGTATCTCCTGATTCCATGCAACCCTACATCCGCAGTCTGCGCTACGCACTTGAGGGCCTGACCCATGCGTTTGGCACGGAGCGCAACTTGAAGCTCTTCGGGGCACTCTACGTCCTCTCCCTTGTTCTCGCGTGGACTCTGGAGATTTCGGCGCGCGATTGGCAAATGGTGATCTTCACGGGCGGCATCTTTTTGGCCGTCGAGCTGATGAACACGGCGCTCGAACACTTTTCCGATGCCTTCTATACCCATGCCAAGAAGCAGGATGACCTCCACACGCTGGCGATCAAGGCGACGAAGGATATTGCCGCGGGAGCCTCACTCATTTGTGCCCTTGCCTGGGGCATCATTCTGACAATCATCTTCGCACCACATCTGTATCTCTGGTGGATGCAAATACAGTGAAAAGGACTCTTCACTTTTTGAGCCCTAGCTCTCGCGGTAAAGCTTGCATAAATTTTTTAATCAACAAAAATACAACACGCGGTAATCGCATCTGGATGTGGATATTCCATACATTCAACTGAACAAAAATACTATTCAACCATACTTCTTGCCACTACGGCAGTTCAGTTTGTTGCAGTTACAAAAACTGAGCATACGATAACGCGATCCGGGGGAGAAAAAGCCCCAGGTCAACGTCCCTTCACATCACCGTCCGCCCCCCTTCGCTCCCTCCGGGAGCTACGGCGGGCAAGTAGAGAGAATAGTGGTCACCCTTCGACGCTTGCCTCGCACTCTTGCAAAACAAAGTGCGGGCGGGCTCAGGGTCGCAAACGTTCCTCCCGGCCACTGAATTGCATTCACTTGCACACTTCTGGGCATAGCGATCGTCATTGCATCCGGCTTCCCTCCAAGGGAGTCAGTGCGTGGCCACTATCCTCTCTGCTTACACGCTACGAAGCCATCTCGTCCTTCCGGGGAAGGCAAGATGCACACCTGCTTCTCAGTGTCTTCCGGACGCTTTTATGCGCTCGATGCAGACCATCCATGAGAACTTCGGGGGCGACCCGAGGAGAAACAAGAAACGCGAGTAGCAAAGCAGGAGAAAAGAAACACAAAGAGACTCCGATTGAGGGGTCTTTTTGTCGTATGTAAGCCAAAATCCCCGTTCCAAACTCCTCTAGAACACCCCTCAAAACGCTAATAGCTACCATATCCGAAATAAGGATTTTGTCTAGCCAAGGCCATAGAAAACTGTAATCTATTCCGCTGTAGTTCATCTACAGGATTACTCATCACTTTTTGCTAAGCATGGTGCTTGGCTGATGAGATAGGTCCTTCACATCACGG
The DNA here is from genome assembly GCA_964449445.1 of uncultured Candidatus Peribacteria bacterium. GTDB lineage: Bacteria > Patescibacteriota > Gracilibacteria > Peribacterales > Peribacteraceae > JABFSS01. Next base: position 78,541 of record CAYUZT010000006.1, read on the forward strand.
TTTTTCTACAGAAAGGAGAAAAACGTTTTCGGTGATGTGCCTATGCAGGGAAGGCGTGTGTTACGTCTTCCAGTTCCATTCGCCCAAAGTCCTGAGGTGCGTCATGTTACGATTTTTGAAAAACTTCCTCCTGCCGAACGGGAAGCAAAAAAAAGTTCGGCCCACGTCCAGGAACGTTCGCCCCGCGGTGGAATCTCTCGAAAGGAGGGATGCGCCGGCCGCGGTGTTCTTGAACAATCAAACCATCGAGGTCTTCGGCACGCCGAAGGCTGACAAGGTTGTGATTGACCGCGCGAACGTGAATGGCGTGGATGCCTACCGGGTCAATTTGAACGGCAACGTCTATGCGTTCAAGGCGAGCTCGGTCTGCGCGATCGTGGGCCATTTCGGCAACGGCAACGACAACGTCAGCGTTTCCGGCAACGTCTTCCTCCCCACCACTCTCTTCGGCGAGGCCGGAAACGACCGCATCAGCGGCGGTTCCGGACCCGACCTGATTTTGGGAGGTGCGGGGCACGATGTGTTGCTCGGCAACGCCGGCAAAGACCGCGTCTTTGGTGAGGCAGGCATCGACACCCTCTACGGGGGTGGCGACAAGGACTATCTGAGTGGTGGATTGAATGGCTGCCCCGCGCCTAACCAGCGCGACACCATCTACCGAAGGCTGTTCGAAGATACGGTTGCCCCTGACCCTTGCGGGTGGGGTGACTGGATCAAGAACGACCCCACGTGGAAGCCAACGGTGGCTCCACCACAGCCGCCGGTCTATCCGCCGCCCCAACCGCCGCTTCCGACCGGCTACCAGATCGGGGCGGGACATTATCTGCTGTCGCCAAACAGCAGCCCCAACGTCAACACCCAATCGGCGGGCGCTGCCGGTCCGAAGCTCACGAACGACGTCATGTTCTACACGTCTTCGTTTGACTTCGGGTGGGTCTATTCGATCACCGTTGCGGGCAGCAACGACGGTGACCAACGCTTTGAGGTCCGCCGAAGCGACGCGAACCAGACGGACACGGCCACAATCCTTGTCTCGTCCACCACGTACCTCAATTCCGACGGGACGCGAACCATTGCGTTCCACCAACCTGTCTTCGTTAGCTCCCAATCGTCGATGCGATTCCTCGTGTCCATTAACGGCACGAGGTCTAACGTCGGCTTTAGGAGCTTCGAAGTCAGCAGCGGTGCTGGGTCCGTCGCCCAGCACATCGGGCAGATCATCTATGTCTAAGGCATCACGCCGAACCGCCGCTCTCTGAAAACCGTGTGAAGGTTTTGAACCGCTGGGTATTTATCCAGCGGTTTTTTTGCTGTCACTACTTCCTTCGTAGTTTCATAATCACTTCAGCAAACTTCCAGGCAATACGTTTGCCATCGAGTTCCTGATGCTCTTCATCAAATTCACGATCTTCAACGTACGGATGTTCTTCCACTGTCGCTTGCCCTTCGAGAATCGACCTCGCAATCGCCTCTTTGCATTCCAGCAGGATTCTTGGCGCGTCTGCAGGGATGATTGGAACGAGGAATTTTCTTTCAAGTGTCAGGTCATGCCGTTCTTCGAGAATTTCCTGTAACTCCAGATCACCGCGCTTGCCTGCGAGAGTCCAGTCGTAGGATTCGTATTCTCCGATTGTACTTTCGGCGACGATGATGTCAGCAGAGACAGCAGGATCTGCAAACAAGCGAAATAATTTTTTGCGCTTGTTTTGCGATAGGTACGGGCAGACGTGCGATAGCACAGCGGTACGCGCGGGACGCTCCGTGAGACTTTCCAGCAACGCATCCAGTTGCATATGCAAGCGACGGGAAATCCTGCCCCGCATACTCTCTATACGCTCCACCAGCGTTCCTTGTGACAGAAAAAAATCATCGGGAACGGTGTTGATGTCTATAAGAACGCGCGGCGTGAAGGCCAACCTATCGAAATCAATGTTCAGAATGCTCACGTTCTTTTGCTGCAATGCCGCTGCGGAAAGATCTGGCTCCGTGCACCCGCCGCCGATGTAGACGATCGTGGAATTCGAAGGAACGCTCTCGAGGAGACTCTGGGAAAATTGCGCTGCATTCTGAATGACTTCCGCTGGATACATGCCAAGAACCCCTGTCAGTGCAGTGTAATTTGAACGTTCATGAAAACACTTCTGCCGGAAGACCTTTTTCCCGCGATCATCATGACGACCAAGAAAGTCTATGGATTGCATAATACATAAAATATCATATTTTACTATTTATGCAATATTTCACTCTGTTTTGCCCTTCCCCGCCTCCCCCAGCATCGTCTTACTCGGCGGCGGCACTCCCCCACTCGCTTCCAGCTTCTTTTCTAGATCTGCCATTTTCGCCTGATCTTCTGCCGTAAGTGGAGACGCAATATTTTGCGTCTCTCCCCTAAATTTCTTTTTCCTGAGCATATTGAAATCGTTCAGCCACATTTCGCGGTCGCGCCATTTGCGGTACTCGTCGAGTTTCATGCCTTTCGCTTTTGCCTTCTTCTTCTCCTCGTCCTCTTTTTCTTTCAGTTTCACAGCGCTTTTCACTTCCCCCGCACTCTCGCGCGCGCTCTGCACCCACTTGGTGATCTTGTCTTCCACGGTCTTCCGATCTTCCGCGTAGCGCTCGCGACTGAGGCGCTTGACGGTTTCGATGCGCTTTTCGTCACGCTCCAGTTCGGGCGGAGCAAGTGTACTGACGGAGAAGGGCTTACTGGGCACGCCTTTGATCATCAGGCGGGCGTAGGCGTGGTACTTGGGGAGGCTCAGGATATCCTTCGGCAGGACCAATTCCTCAAATTGCAGGCTCAGCGGCTCGGCATCATCGCCGCCAATCTGGAAGCAAATCATGGAACCGACGTTGCCGAAGACCGCATCCCTGAGCGCGGTGTTATTGCCTTCCAGGAGAAGCTGATTCACGTATTGATGAGCGACCGTGAGGTTGAGGCGATACTTGCGCGCTTCGCTGAGGATCGTCGCAAACGATTCCGTCGCGAAGTTCTGGAACTCATCCACGTACAGGTAGAAGTCCCGTCGCTCTTTCTCCGGAATATCGGCGCGGCTCATGGCATCCAGCTGGAATTTGGTCACGAACATCGATCCCAGGAAGGCGGAGTTATCTTCACCCAGACGGCCTTTGCTCAGGTTCATCAGGACGATCTTCCCGGTATCCATCGCATGGCGGAAATCCACTTTGCTGACCACCTGCCCGACGATGTTGCGCAGGAGCGGTGCCGAGAGCAACTGCCCGACTTTGTTCTGGATCGCGGCGAGCGCCTCGGTCTGGTACTTCTCGGACCAGCTGGTGAACTCGTCTTCCCAAAAACTCTTCACCATGTGATTTTCCACGTGCTCCAAGATCTTCTTGCGGAACACGGGATCACTGAACATCCGCATGATGCCGAGCATCGACTGATTCCCGGCTTCGATGAGCGCAAGCAGAGTATTGCGGAGAATGTATTCCATGCGTCCGCTGAAGGCTTCCGGCCACATCTTCTTGAAAATGCTCATGAGACCAGAGACGACCAGTGGCCGCTGCTCGGGATCCGCACAACTGAGCATATTGAATGCCATTGGGTGCTCTTTATCGGCTGGATCAAAGAGAATCACATCATTTGTCCGCTCCTTGGGGATGAACTTTAAGACTGCATCGACCAGATCGCCGTGCGGATCGATGAGCGCGACTCCTTTGCCACCATAAATATCGCTGTAGAGCATATTTTCGAGCAGCGTCGATTTGCCCATGCCGGTTTTCCCGATGGTATACACGTGCCTCCGCCGATCGTCGGTACGGATACCAAATTTTGTCCGGTGGCCGCGGAAGACTGATTCTCCGAGTACGGTCAGGTCATCATCGTGCGTGTCCGTGACAATAGGCAGATCCACGGGTGGCTCGAGCTTGCGACTGAGCACCCAGTCGAAGTTGGGAGTTTTGACGAGGATATTCGGCACGTGCCAGAGCGTGGCAACTTCTTCGTTGGAAAGCATATACGGCACCTCGCGAAAACCGAGCGGCAGCTCCGCACTCTCCACCAAGCGGCGCTGCTCAAAACCGTTACAGTGCGGCAAATTGAACTGCCGGAAGCTGCCAGCGATCTCTTCCACTTTCGCCTCAGCCTGCACGCGCGCGGTTGTCGGGGTAATGACGCTCACGCGGACGTTGCAGACAAAGAGCAGGCGGTTGAGTTTGTCGACTGCCGCTGTTTCCTTGTTCTCCCGATCGTGATTGCGCATGCCGACGACGTTTTCTTCGTCATCGTCATCCTGGCCGTCGCTCACCTCACCGGTCGTGAGTGAGACGTTGATCGGGCGCCGAAACCACGTCCGGAAACCGCCCATGAGCATATCGAGCGGAAAGTACGCGACGCGACGCCAGCCGCGCGCAAGGTGGGCGGTGGCGAACAGATCCTCGTACCAATCCCAGTGCTTCGAAAGGCCCTGCAGCAGCAGCGGCAGAAAGCGCAGCGCCCGGCGACGGTGCCACTTGCCGATGGGTCGAATCGTGACGCTCACGTGGCCGCGCATACCGGGCACCGGATAGCGCACCATGGACGACGTAATGCCGGCGATCGTATCGATCGTCTGGCGCGTCACCATGTCCACATACTGCGGGAAGCGCTTGATCGGGTAGACCTCCGGATCAATGAGCCGCAAATCGCGACTCAGGACGATCTCGTTCTCATGTGGGCTGAAGGTATCGCTCGGCACCGGCTCAATCTCGGCATCGGGATACTGCGCGTACAACTGGCTTTCGACGAGCGGCGCCGCGCGCGCCGTTGACCGCACGAATAAGGCGATTTTCCCCTCGCAGAGGCCGATTTCCAGACTCACGGGATCTTTGCCTTTGAGCGAATGGAGCGACGCTAAGACGGTCTCCGTCATCAGCGGCCCACGCGCAGCACTGACCTCATCAGGATCCGGGAGCGAGGGTCGAATGCGGAGGAGAACTTGATCGGACATTACGTGGAGCGAAGGAGATCAGCCACTAATTCAAGAGCAACGGTGTTGTACCCATAATCCATTCTCATATGGCCCAGAATGCCGATCACGCCCGTGCCCCCCCGCATGCTGTATCCCGTAATCATCATACTGCAGCTCTGGAACTGCGGGAGGATGTGCTCTTCGCCAATGTAATAGCGGACTTTGTCGTCCACGTCGATCTTCTTGAGCACCTCCGTGAGCCGCTCCTCGAGTACCTCCACCACCGCACTCGCGAGCATCGGATCGGCACGGAATTCGATTTGCCGAAGCGCATGGGCAAGACCGAGAAAGTACACGCCGGGCTTGTGCGGGACGGTGGCAAACGCGATGTTGGGGATCATCTGACTTAAGAGCGCGACGGCTTCGTATGCGCGCTCCTGATCTTTGCGATGGAAGTACTGTTCTTTGAGCGTCAAAAACTTCTTCTTCACAATCTTCTCCTGCACACCTGGGTTCAAATATTCCTTCACGTACAAGCGATATCCTTTCGCCGTCGGTACACGACCGGCAGAGATATGGGGCTGTTCTAAGAATCCCTCATCGCCAAGAACGCGCATCTCATTGCGAATGGTCGCACCCGAAAGACAGAAATCGCAGTGTGTGAGGAGTTCCTTACTCCCGACAGGAACGGCCGTGTGAATGAATTGGTCAATAATGGCCGCGAGGAGCTTACTTTGGCGGGGGTCCATAGCGAGAATTATAGCAGTCTTATGAGGAGAGTGCTATTAGAGCAGACGTCTATTTTCGATGAGAATAGACGATTGTTCAGCTATTTCTTTCGCCGCGTTACCGTCTTAGACTTCCGCTTCGCCTTCTTTCGGAAGGATCGAATCACGGAAAGATTGTGCTTCGTTTTGTAGCCATCCGGGAGCAGGACGCTCAAGGGCGTGACTTGGTAGTGACCGTGCGTATCCGCCGTCACTACGACGATATCGTCGTTCTCGAGTTGAGAAAAAAGGAGCGCATACTGCAAGCATGCACCGCACGACGGAGTGAGTCCGTTGTCGACCGTGCAAATCGCGCGGAATTCGTACGCTCCATGCGCAATGGCATGATCCATCGCCGTCCGCTCTGCACAGGTGCCCATGCCGCTGATCACACTCTCAATATTGCATCCACCGTAGATGCGACCGTCCACAGTCAGCACACTCGCGCCAATCGGATGACCGGACCGGTGGGCAAACGCAAAGTGACGCGTCTTCTGCGCAAGCGCGATCAACCGATGAACTTGTGTTTGGGTGATCTGCATAGTATTTCTACTATTATAACATAATTTAAAATATAATGCAAATACCACTTCGATGCTGCCTGACTGCGTGTATTTTGTCTTCATGCGAGCAAACGTCGAACGAACATCGCAGCACGAAAGCGGCCATGCACTTGTATATCTGCTCAACTATGTGTCTATTACAGCCTGGTCGATTAAGAGGGAGGGCAATTCGTATGGGTTTGTCGAGACCGCTCACGGACTCCCCGATCATCTCGCATTGACCGAGCAGTTCGCAGGCACTGCTGCATCGGGTGCCCGCCTCCCCTGGAGATCTGTCTATGAACTCATGCCCAATGTTTTTGACGATAGGGAAACCGATGTCCAGCAGTCGGCCAGGATTGTAGGGAGGAGCATGGCTCGCGCCGGCTTGCGCGGGATCTGTGATCACCTGGAAGTTCTGGACCACCTTTTGCAATTGATTTTGCGACGGGTCCGCCTACTGCTCAAAAACGAACCGTTCCCTCAAGCGGTTGCATCGCTTGCCCGCTACATGCGCGAACATGAACGGGAGGACGGAGGAAGCATCAACACGCGCATGCTGAATCAACTGCGCATTCATAAGATTGGACGAGTGGAGAAAGAACACATGCAGCGCATGCTGAATAATGAACGCTATCAAGACATTCTTTCATCTGAGAATATCCGCGCCTGCAGAGCAAAAATCGTAGAACGTGTGAATATCTGGTAATCACTTTTTCTTCCCCTTCCCCTTCGCTCCAACGGGAGTCGCTTTCCCCTTGGACGCTGCCTGAATCTTGCGGAAGCGTTCCACACGACCTCCACGCGCTTCGGTCTGTTTCTTGCCCGTGTAGATGGGGTGGCACATGCGGCAGACTTCCACTTGCTGTTCTTTGACGGTGCTCGGGATCAGGAACACCGACTTGCAGGTAGTACAGCTGGTTTTAGCGTCTTTGAAGACCTGTGGATGGATACCGGTTTTCATAGCCGAGGAAGAATACAGGAGATTTCCGTAGCTGCAAGACCCGGTTACGAGTTTCGGGTTTCGGGTTTCGCGCTCCCGCAACTCGCAACTCGAAACCCGCAACTACCGCCTTTTCTTCTTCAAAGCTTTCGGCTTCGCCCTTGCCACCGTCTTTTTCACCGGAGCTTTCGCCGCTGCCTTTTTGACCCCCACCGGCTTCGACGTGAACTTGGGTGCTGCAGCTGTCTGTCCTGAGCGGAGTCGAAGGGTCGGCTTCGATTCTTCTTTCTTCTGCGCGACTTTCACCGGAGCAGTTGCCACGGCGGTCGCGGCTCCCGAAAGCGCCGCTTTCTTGGCCGCGCGCTTGGCCGCGCGTTTGACCGCCTGCGTTGCATCTTCGATCGCTTCCACTTCCTCCGCGCGCTCTTCCACCGCCGCCTGGGCAATCGCCTCCTCCGTTTCTTTATCTTCCAGAATCACGCTCATCGTCGCGACCTTGTCGGAGCTCCCGAGCCGCATGACGATCACGCCCTGCGTCGCTCGGCCGCGGGAGGGAATATCGCTCAGTTTCATGCGGATCATCTGGCCCTGCTTACTGATACAGAGCAGATCGCCGTCTTCTCCCTCGGTGAGCACGTGCCCGCCGACGATGTCTCCTGTTTTCGGCGTCAGCTGGGCGGCTTTGACGCCCGTGCCTCCCCTCCCCTGCAGGCGGTACTCTTCCACTGCCGTCATCTTGCCGAGTCCGTTCTGCATCACAACGAGGAGTTGTGACTTTTTGGGATCGGTGATCAGTGCTGCTTCCACCACTTCGTCGCCGGGAGCGAGCAGGATGCCGCGGACGCCCGCTGCAGCTCTACCCATCGACCGGACGTCGTCTTCTTTGAAGCGGATCGACTTGCCCTTCTTTGTGAGAATGTAGACTTCGTCCTTGCCGCTCGTCGCGATCACCCATTTAAGGTCGTCACCGGGCGGGAGTTTTTGCGCGATGAGACCGGAGCGGCGAATGTTATCGAATTCGGTCAGGTCGGTGCGCTTCACCGTACCCTTCATCGTCGTCATGAAGAGGTGCTTCTTATCTTTCAGATCTGCTTTGAGAATTGCCGTGATGCGTTCGTCAGGCTGGAGCTGCAAGAGGTTCACGATAGCCTGGCCCTTGGCGACACGACCGGCTTGCGGCACTTCGTACACAGGCAATTTGAAGACACGTCCGGTATTGGTGAAGAACAGCATGTCATCGTGATTCATCACGTGCACCATGGAGAGCACTTCGTCGTCGTCCTTGGTTGTCATGCCCTTGATGCCCTTGCCGCCGCGGTGCTGGGAACGGAACTGTATCGGCGACAGGCGCTTCACGTAGCCCCCGAGCGTCAGCGTGACGATCATCGGGGCATTGGGGATCGTATCCTTGGCACTGAACTCGCCGACGGCATGCGAGACGATCGCCGTGCGCCGTCCATCCCCAAAAGTCGCTTTGATCTGCGTCAATTCGCCTTTAATGAGCAAATCCATTTTCTTCTGACTTGCGAGCAGCGCCTCACACTCGGCAATGAAGTCTCGCTTCTCCTTGAGTTCATCTTCGATTTTCTTGCGTTCGAGACCGGCCAGCGTCTGGAGGCGCATTTGGAGAATCGCATCGGACTGGAGCTCTGAGAGCTTGAACTGGTCAATGAGGTTATCCTTGGCAATCTCCTTCGTCTCACTCTTCTTGATCACTTTAATCACTTCGTCGATGTGATCGAGCGCTTTTTTGAGTCCTTCGAGAATATGTGCGCGTTCCTTGGCGCGATCGCGATCAAATGTGATGCGACGCCGTACCACAACTCGTCGATGAGCGACGAACAGTTGGAGCAATTCCTGCACGTTCATGAGCCGCGGCTGCAGTCCATCGGCGAGCGCGATCATGTTGTACCCGAAGCTCGTCTGCAGATCGGTGTGCTTAAAGAGCTGGTTTAAGATCTTCTGCGGATATGCATCCTTCTTGAGCTCGATGATGATGCGGATGCCGTCGCGGTCGCTTTCATCACGAATATCACTGATCCCCACGATGACTTTGTCGTTTACGAGTTGCGCCATCTTCTCGATCATCGTGCTCTTGTTGACCTGGTACGGAATCTCACTGATGCGGATGTGGTAGCGGCCTTCTTTGACCTCTTCGATTTCCGCCTTGCCACGGATAATCACGGACCCGCGGCCCGTCAGATACGCCTGACGAATTGCCTCCTTATTGTAGACAATGCCAGCAGTGGGAAAATCGGGCCCCTGGATGAACTGCAGAAGGTCTTCTACCGTGGCGTCTTCGTTATCGATCAAATGCAGGGTTGCATCGATGATCTCTTCCAAATTGTGCGGCGGGATGTTCGTCGCCATACCGACGGCGATGCCGACGGTGCCGTTGAGCAGGAGGTTTGGGATCTTGCTGGGGAGGACCGTGGGTTCGGTGCGGGATGCATCGTAGTTTTCGGCAAAATCCACCGTGTCCTTTTCGATGTCAGAGAGAATTTCGTCGGTAATTTTGCCCATGCGCGCTTCCGTATAACGCATGGCAGCGGCACCGTCGCCGTCGATGGAACCGAAGTTTCCCTGTCCATCGATGAGCACGTAGCGCATGGAAAACGGCTGCGCCATACGTACCATCGCCTCGTACACGGGGCTATCGCCGTGCGGGTGATATTTACCAAGAACGTCACCAACCACGAGTGCGGATTTGCGGTACTTGGCAGACGACCGCAGACCGAGTCCGTGCATGGCAAACAGGATGCGACGGTGAACGGGCTTGAGTCCATCGCGCGCATCGGGAAGCGCGCGCGCAACGATCACACTCATCGCGTAGCTCAAGTAGCTCTCCTCCATCTCCGCAACGATCGGCCGGGGAGCGATTTTCCCAATGGTCCCGAGCTCATCGGTTGCCTCGGGCTTCTTGGGCTTTTGGTCTGCAGGCTGCGGTGGATCCTTCTTGTCGGGCATAAGAAAACCGATTCATCGGCGGAAAGATGATAGGGCGACAAAGGGACCAAAGCAACCGACGGGGCCGCGCAAAACGGGTATACTTTCGCCTCTTCGGTCCCCTCGGTACCCTCGCAGACACAGGTCCCCTTTCCATGCTCTCAATAATTTCCACCCCCATCGGGAATCTCGGTGACATCACCCTGCGTGCAATCGAAACGCTCAAGAAATGCGATGCGATTGTCTGCGAGGACACACGCGTCACGGGAAACCTCCTCAAGCAACTGAATATCGAAAAGAAGGAACTCATCAGTTTTCACGGAAACAGTGACCAAGGGAAAATCGACTTCATTCTGCGAAAACTGAAGGAAGGAGCGCATCTTGCGCTCGTCACCGATGCCGGGACGCCGGGGATTTCTGATCCGGGATTCGCCATCGTGAGCAGGGCATCCGCATCGGGCATCCGGATCGAGGTCGTTCCTGGGCCCTCCGCGTTCCTGGCAGCCCTGAGCGGATCCGGCCTCCCCATCAATCAATTCATCTACCTGGGATTCCTGCCACTGAAGAAAGGGAGGAAGACATTGATCGAGTCATTCAAGGAAGAAGAAAGAACAATTGTGTTCTACGAGTCCGTGCACAGGATTGAGAAGACGTTGATGGAGGTAGCGCAGGCGCTGAAAGATCAGCCGGAACGACCCATCGTGATCGCGCGCGAACTCACGAAGATGCACGAGGAATTCGTGCGGACGACGGTCGGTGCATTGCCAACAACGTCATCGACGATCACCAAAAAGGGGGAATTTGTTGTTGTTGTGGGACCATTGTAAAAAAACGTCCTTGGACTCTTCGGAATCCTCGGAATCTTCGGATTCCTTTCGTTATGGCAACACCGACCGTGGATCCACGTGCCCCCCGTTCTCGATCATTTCGAAGTGCAAATGCGGTCCCGTTGTCATCGGTCCCGCGCCTTCGGTGCCCGGAGCACCACCACTGAGACCAATCGTCTGCCCGGCAATGACGGTATCCCCTGCACGGACGGTGACGGAGGAAAGGTGACCGTAGACCGTCGCGTATCCTCCGCGATGGCCGATGAGAACGTACGTGTATCCCGTCGCGCCGCCCATCCTCACCATGAAGACAATGCCATCGGATGCGGACGTGATAGTGGTGCCGAACGGCACGACGATATCGATGCCTTTGTGCGGCAGCCCGAAGTATCGCTCGTAGCGGGCATCCTGGAAGCCGGCGGAAATGGGACCCGAGGCGGGCCAGAGGAATTGTCCTTTGCCGATGGTCGTGCGCTGACGGAACCGGTCCGGGCGGTCTTCCATCAATCCCTTCTGCACCAGCTCGCGCTCGGCTTTCGCGCGCAGGCGCCCGTCGATGCGCGCAAGCTCGCTCTGAAGGCTCAGAATATCTGCTTCCACCTGGGCAGCGTCGCGTTTGATCTGCTCCATCTGCTCGGCGCTCGCTTGCAGGTTCCTCTGCGCGCGATCGAGCATGGTGAGTACCTGATTGTATTTCTGCCGGAGCGTCGCATGTTCTTCGCGGAGTGCCGCGAGTTGGACGCCAAGAGGTCCTGCTGCCGCATGGAGTTGCTCGCGCTTGAACGTATCGGATTCATGCGCGATCAGCAGGCGTTCCAAAATCTGCTCGCGTGCCTGTGCAAGTGCATGATCGCGCAGATCGGCATCGATGGATTCGCCCAGAGAAAATCCCAGAATCCTGCGCAGAACCCAGGCGCTGTGTACGGGTCCCGATGCTCCGGTCAGCTGACGCACGTGCGCGTAGCGGAGAAAAGCGGCGAACGTTTCCTGTTCACGACTGTACGAGCGCAGTGTGATCTGCTCGCTGAGGAGCAGCGCATCCTGTTTGTTCCCAATGGTGCGGATCTCCGCAAGCATTGCGGCGATTTTCAAGCGCACTGCGCGTTTCTGCCGGCCCAGTTCCTGCAGACGCTTGAACCCCTCGCGGAGGTCATTCTCGCTTTCCGTTTCAATCGCGCCGAGTGTCGCACTCTGCCGCGCTGTGTCCTTTGCCTGCTCCAGCGCGTCATCCAGCTGAACGTGCATGGAAGAAATCAGTGTACCAAGCAGCATTGCCCCCGCCCCCAGCGTGACGAGCGGAAGCAACAGTGCCGTGAGCAGCAGGATGCGGTTTCGGTGTTTCATGTTTTCCCCTCATTGTAGCAGAAAAACGATCGTTTCGGAAGATCTCGCAGAAGCAAAAAGGAGTCGGGAGAAAGTAGAAATCACGTTGCCGAAGCTGCTACACTCCGTTCATGCTCGCTCACCTGAGAGGAACAGTGCACAAAATGGACCCCGGAGAGGTCACGGTGGACGTTACCGGAGTGGGATACAGGGTGAGTGTCCCGCTCGATGTGTGGGATGAACTCAAAGAGGCGGAGCCGCGGATGCTCTGGGTTTCATCGTACATCCGCGAGGATCGGTTCGATCTCTACGGTTTCAGTGACCGTGACGGACAGATCCTATTCGAAGAGCTGATAAAGCTTTCGGGCGTGGGGCCGAAGTTGGGTCTGGAACTGTGCGCCGTACCGCGCGGGTTACTGAAGCAGGCGATGGAAGAACAGAGCGTCACACTGCTCACGTCGATCAAAGGCATCGGCAAGAAAACCGCGGAAAAGCTGCTCCTGGAACTGCGTTCGCTCGCCGAACGCAAGCCGCAGATCTTCATCGTGAAAGGGGTGACCGCATCGCGGGGGGAATATGATCAGGACGCCATCGCCGCACTCACCGCGCTCGGCTACGATTCTTCGACCGTCATCCATGCGTTGAAGGATCTCCCGCCCACTGTGAAGACGACGGAGGAGCGAGTGGCTGCTGCCTTGCGTTCGCTGTAAAGTTGCGGCCAGAAAGGCCGCTCTTCATTTCCTCTTTTCCTCAGTTTCCTCTCGAGCCGCATGCTCACTCTCGACATCTCCTCCGCCCTCGCCAAAGCCATCACGCCGTCCATGGGTATTCCGGATGCCGATATGTCGGCACTCAGGACCTCGATGAAAAAGTACGTCGAGGACTGGTTGAAGGAACGCAGCCGCGGGGAGCACGCGTGGTCCATGGACCCGTACGACAAAAAGGCGCTGCAGCGCGTGAAGGAAGTGGCGATGTCGGCTAAGGGAAGAGGAATTCGCACGGTCCTCTGGGTCGGCATCGGCGGCTCAGGACTCGGCCCAAAAGTGATCCAGGAAGTGTTCGAAGGTCCCGAGACGATGGAATTCATTGTGGTGGATACCATCGATCCCGCGGCGCTGCTCCAATTGCTCTCGATGGTCGAGTGGAAAACAACGCTGCTCGTGATCGCGAGCAAATCGGGAGACACGCTGGAACCCATGAGCGCTTTTTTCCTGCTGTGGGAACATCTCAACACGCGCAGCAAGGTGCGGGCGCAGGATCACGTTGTCGCGATCACCGATCCCGAGAAGGGCACGCTTCACGATTTCTGTCTCCTCAACGATATCCCCATGCTCCCGCTGCCTCCCGCAGTCGGCGGTCGCTACTCCATCTTCACGCCCATCGGACTTCTGGCGATTGCTCTCCTCGATGGAGACCTCAACGCGTTTGTCCGCGGCGCCAAGGAAATGGATACGCTCTGCCAGCACACATCGCTGAACGATAATCCCGCAGCGCTCCTCGCCGCCACGCAGTTTCTGCTCGATACGCGGCGCGGATACTCCGTGCGCGTGATCATGCCCTACAGCGTCCGCCTGCAATCGCTCGCGCGGTGGAACCAGCAGTTGATCGCGGAGAGCCTGGGGAAAACGGAAACCAGCAACCCCATTCCGCTCGCCGCCATCGGGACGCAGGACCAGCACTCGCTGCTGCAGCAGTGGATGGCGGGGCCTCGCGTCTGCTGGCACCTGTTCATCCGGGAACTCGAAAAGCCGCGCTTAAACGTGCCGGAGAATATCGACGAGAGCTGGAAGTACATCGGCGGCAAAACCTTCGGACAATTGCTCGACGCGTGCTACGAAGGCACAGCCCGGGCACTGACGGGAGCCAAACGACCCCATGTGACTATTGCCCTCACTCGCCTGGATGCCGCACACCTGGGGCAGCTGCTCTATCTGCTACTCGCAGAAGTCGTCTTCCTGGGAAAGCTCTACCGCATTGATCCCTACGGACAGCCGGCGGTGGAGGTGGGGAAGCAGATTACGAAGCAGTTGTTATCGCGCGGAAGATTGGAGTAGAACTTGTCATCCGTACAGAAGCCAAAGATGCCAAAGATGGCAACGAAGCCAAAGAGAGGAAAGCAAGGAACGCTGGGAAGAAAATGTATGCGAAAGATATTTGTCGATTTCTTGCCGTTCCTGGCTTAATGGGAAATTTTGGGGGCTACTTTCCCCGTAAGAGCTCTTGAATGAGT
>CAYUZT010000007.1:0-91789 GCA_964449445.1 uncultured Candidatus Peribacteria bacterium
CTTCAAGAAGAGACAAACTTACATTTTCAGCCCCCAAAATTTCCCATTAAGCCAAAATCTTCAATAACGATCGGATCTGTCGCAATCGCGGTGTCTGCGTTGCTGATGATCAGCGGTTGTGGGCCGGCTGAGAAGCAAAGAAGCACTGATTCGGTGTCCAATGAAGACATGGACACCGGTCGTGACCCTGAAGCAATGAACTAAAATCGGGGCAGAACAACGGCTACCGGCGACAGCGGCATCCGACCAAGCTCAGCCCCGGAGGATCTGCCGAATGTCGCCGGCGCCCGGAATTTTGGATGGATGAGCATCGCCGGCAACGATGTACTCTCCTACGAAATCTCCGGCATGGAGTACAGAACAGTGTGCAACGATCAGATTGATCTCCTGACCAAGGCAGGTTGGGAGGTGTCGGCCGGCTTCGAGATGGATGTCGACGGAGCAATGATCAAGACGCTCCAGAAGAACGGATACGCGTTGACCGTGACCTGCGGCGACAATACAGAGGAAGGCTCGTCCGAAATGTTAACCAGCGTCGCGCTCAACAGAACCAAGCAGTAATTACCCTCGCACACCGCACACCATCCGCGGCGTGCTCACCTGGAAGTCTGTTTGGAACTGGGAGAGAGTTTTCACCGAAACCTGGGCGACCCCTGGGTCCAAAAATACCGCCGGTTTGCCGTTCTTCGTCGTGATCTTTCCCATATGCTTGGCGCTGATGATCGCGATGCCGATATCGGCTCCCTCGGGTCCGAATCCGCAATTGAAGAATGCGACGACGACCTGGGAATTCTCCCCAACGTACACCTCATCCCCCTGTTCCAGCATCATCTCCTTCTCCGCAGTCATGAGCTCGTCACCCCGCTTCACGTCCGCTTCGCCTTTCACCTCGACGATCATGATCTGACAGGGGCAGTCTTCCTCTTCGCCCGTTGCACTGCGCGTCGATGCCGCCGGGGGCTGGCCTGTCCAGGCGGAGTATGCGTTGAGTGACGAGGCTTTCTCCCTGCTCACGTCTTCATGGGCGATGAACTCCAGCAGGTCCCACATCTCCCCAAGCGAACATTCCAGCGTGGGATTCATATCCAGTGGCGCATAATCCAGAGTAGTCCCGGATAGGAAGATGAAGACAGGACCGGCATTGCGGTACATCTCGACGGAGTGCGGCATTAGCGCGAGGAAGCCGTTCGTCATAAGTTCAATGCGTGCATCGGGACTGTTCTCTCTGACTTGCCGCGCAAGTTCCGTCATGTTCTCCTTCCCGCCGCTGTACTTGAGCGTCAACTGCGTCCCGATGATTGGATGATCGGCACCCTCCGGGTCAAGTGCCGAGTAGGTGCACGTGTATCCATTCAAGATAAGACCAACCTCTTTTCGCAGCGGTCCGGATCCGCACACCCGTTGGACCTTTTCCGGCGCCAGGCCCAGGCAGTCGCGCTCGGGGATGGCAACAGATGCCGTCGCGGAACTCTGCGCAGGCCGTTTCCGCACCGCCGTGACCGACCCCTTTAATTGCGTCTGCTTCTTGGTCGTCGGAAGCCTGCGTTGTTGTGCCTGCCTGGCGGCCATGCGCTGCGCGAGACGCTGCGCCACCCTTGACGTTTGCATGGGTTGCCTGGCGGGAACCGGCCTCGCCTCGGCGGTGACGATGATCCCCAAGGAAACCATAAGCAGTGCGGCTAGCATCCCATTTCTGATGCGAGGTGCCATAGGCCGTACATTGTACCATGCAGGACTGTCATAGATACAAACTCATCCTTCGGGTTGGCTGCTCACCATATACATCATGGACACAAGCTCCTAGCAGGGCTCATCATCAGCCTTCGCTTCCGATCTTCGGCCGACAAGTGGTTGTAATAATTTCCAGTAACCCGCTCCATTCGCTTCATCCTCTTCTCGATTCGTACTGAAACATTGGGAGTACCCATTTTGAGTAGATCTCCAGAAACCACTGAAGCATCTCCTTCATTACCTGCCCACGCGCATGGCATTTTGTGTACAGACCAGTGGAGAGCATTTGCGTTATTTCTTCTGACGTGAATTTCTCTATGTTGATATCAAGAACAAATCTTTTGCTGTCAGTCTTTCCCAATTGAAAATATGTATCGATGAGCGGGCAGTCATGTGAGTGAATGTCTCCCCATTCTTTATCTTGATCGTCCACTTTCTGTAGGATGAATCCAAATCGTTTCAGAAAATCCTTATAATTCTTTGGCATTGTCCCGGGTTTGTGGGGACCGGCAAGCACCGTTTGTGCAAAGCGCGAAAAAGGCTCAATACCGAATGATGCAAGTTCAGCAAGGTATCCTGCATGATCACGGATGGACGTTTGGTAGGAAGGATTATTTGCATCCAGCACATCGACCGAATGCGCTTGTGCCATCAACTCACACAGTTTGTCTGCACTGTTTGCCGTTTCTTCAACCATTGTAGAAGCACCGCTCCGCACAATCGCCTCGGGTGTTGCATATTCAAGGCCTTTCCCTTTCAGCATAAACGTGATGGGTGCCCATTCCTGGAGTTTTCTGTAGGTTTCTCCTTCGCTCGCATCTCTCCTCCATTCCTGCACGAACGACTTGAAGAAGACGCTACAAATTCTTCGAACAAGCACGCTTGCCTGCCAGTGATTTTCTGCGGAGGATTTTTCTGGTGGTACCCACTCTAGTGGCTTCCTCATATCTACAGCTGGATCAAAATCCATAGGTCCTGCAAGTTCGAAGAGCAATTGTTCTCCTCCTCCGGGATGGACTGTGGCGATTTGCACTCCTGTTCTCTGCATCCATTCCCGCATTTTGCTGTAAGATTCCTGTATTGCTTTCATAAGATGCACATCGACATGTTGCCGCATAATGGAAGCAACCTGTGATTGGATGGTGCATCTCTGCAGATTTGCAGGTGATAGGTCAGGAATGGAATACGTGTGGACGACGTGGTGCAATGTCGCGAGGTCCTGTCTTGTCTTTCCAACATGCTCTTTGCGAATAGGATCTATTGCTGGCAGTTCCAGGTTGCGTGGTTCGGGATACTGCAGAAGGCCACCCAGTGTTTCTCGCGCTTCGCCAGTTGCTGTATCAAGATACTTTTGACGCTGTGTTGCATACTGACTCTTCGATATCGGCTCAGGTCTAAGACTATATACAATCCTTCTTTGTACAGAAGCCTCGAATGCCATAGCATTCGATTTTGACATAAGGAAGCCAATAGAACAATAAAACATCAAAAAGACGGGGAGTACAGTGCGGTTGCAATAATTACCAGTAACCCGCTCCACGCAGAAAATAGTGATACTATTACCCCATGGCTAAAAACAAGAACATCACCGTAGATGTCACGGTACAAGCACCTGTCGCGAAGACATGGAAATACTTGACGGAGCCCGAGCACATCACGCAGTGGAACAACGCATCAGATGACTGGCACACACCCAGTGCGACAAATGATCTCCGTGAAGGCGGAAAGTTTACGTGCAGAATGGAAGCAAAAGACGGGAGTGCAGGATTTGATTTCGGAGGTACTTACTCAAAAGTTATACCACTCAAGCACATTGCCTATACCATGGATGACGGACGAACGGTGATGGTTCAGTTTGAAGACAGAGGAGGAGAGACGCACATCACCGAAGCCTTTGATGCGGAAAGCGAGAATCCAGTCGAGATGCAGCGAGAAGGCTGGCAGGCAATCCTCGATAACTTCAAAAAATACACTGAGTCCCACATATGACGGACAATAAGAAAACGATCGAGAGATATATCGACGGCTTTAACAAAACTGATCACGAGCAAATTCTGTCGTGTCTTACGGACGATATCGTCTGGGATATGCCCGGCTTCTTTCATCATGTCGGCAAAGAGGCTTTTGATAAAGAAATTGAGAATGACGCGTTTGAAGGCACTCCGGTCATCGTCATCACTCGCATGACCGAAGAAGAGAATGTGGTGATTGCAGAAGGCTCTGTGCAAACGAAAAAGAAAGGTGGTGATGTGCTCAATTTGGTATTCTGCGATGTTTTCGAGATGAACAATGGCAAAATCAAAAAACTCATTGGGTACATTGCAGAGCGGAAATGAGCTGGGCCTCATGGTTGAATAACTTCCAGTAACCCGCTCCACTATAAGCTATACTACGCACATGCAGCAGACCTGCCGCCAGTGTCGAGCGATTTTTGACGTCACGGATGATGATCTCGCATTCTACGATCGCGTGTCACCAGTCTTTGGCGGAAAGAAGTATCTGATTCCGCCTCCAACATTCTGCCCGATGTGTCGGCAGCAACTCCGCTTGTATCACAAGAATTTCTTTCGGCTGTACGTGCGCAACTCCTCCAAGAGCGATCGGAAGGTGGTTTCGATGTACCGACCGGACGCTGCTGTTCCCGTCTACGCGGTCGACGAATGGTGGAGCGATTCCTGGCAAGGGCAGGATTACGGTCAGGACATCGACATGAGTACGTCGATTCTCGGTCAGATCAGCGCTCTCAGCACGCGGGTCCCCCATATTGCGAACGTCGTTGCGCAGTCCGAAAACTGCGATTACTGCAACTTCTGCTTCGAGTCCAAGAATTCCTACCTTGTATCCGGTTGCGTGAAGAATGAAGAGTGTCTCTACGGTCACATCGTGTGGTTCTCCCGCGGCACGGTCGACAGCCTCTACAGTTATCGATGCGAATACTGTTACGAGTGTGTGGGCTGCAGCGACTGCTACAATGTTCGACACGCGCGCGATGCGTCGAATTGCTCGGACTCATCGTTTCTGGATGATTGCACAGGGTGTCGCAATTGCTTTGGCTGCGTGGGTTTGCACAGCAAGGAGCATCACATTTTCAACGTGCCGTGCCCTGCGAAAGAATACCTATCACGCGTAGCAACGCTTTTCAAGAATCCAGAAGTGATCCGAAAAACTATGGATGCACTTCAGCCGCAGCACATCGTCAAAGCCGTTCGATCCACTAATGCAGAGAACGTCAGCGGCAATTATCTCTACAACTGCAAGAACGTCCGGCACTCATTCGATTTACAGAATAGTGAGGATTGCGCCTACTGCACGACATTGAGCAACTTCACCGATGCGATGGATATCGATTTCGCGGCCATTAAAACTGAACTCGCCTACAACTCCCTCACAAGCTATGGGCAGTCGATCGTCTGCTGCGCCAATTGCATGAGCGTCGGCGCGAATCTGACGTACTGTGATAACTGCTTCTCCTGCAAAGATTGCTTTGGATGTGTGGGGTTGAAGAATGCACGATACTGCATCTTGAATCGGCAGCACACCCGGGAAGAATACGAGCGCCTCGTGCCTCCGATCATCACGAAGATGCAAGAAGACGGTGAGTGGGGCGAATTCTTTCCGGTAGCGATGAGTCCCTTCGCCTACAACGAGACCATGGCGCAAGCATACTTTCCGCTCACCAAAGAGCAGGCAGTGCAACAAGGGTTCCAATGGTCCGACTATGAGGCTCCTCCACCACATGCGGAGAAGGTCATATCGGCAGAAGAACTCCCTCATGCAATCGACACTGTCTCGGACGATATTCTGCAATCGGCTATTCAATGCGAAGTGACCGGCAAGCCCTTCAAAATTATCAAACAGGAGCTCGACTTCTATCGTCATATGCAATTGCCTCTCCCGCACTTACATCCCGACGAACGACATCGATGGCGCATGGCACAAAGAAATCCACGCAAACTCTGGGATCGGCAATGCGCGAAATGCGGGAAGGGGATCCAAACCTCCTATGCATCTGAGAGACCGGAGATCATCTACTGCGAAGAATGCTATCTGAAAGAAGTGTATTGAGTGCTCTCACTACGCTCCGAGGTCTAACTCCTCATTCATCTCGACCTGTTTGACGAAGTCGTGATCGTGGCTGACCAGGATCATGCCGCCTTCGAAGCGACAGAGCGCATCGGCGATCACCGGCAGATGGCGGAAGTTGATGTGGTTCGTGGGTTCATCCAGGATCAGCAGTGACGGTTTCTGCAGCGTGAATCGCGCGAAGCAGAGGAGCCCCTTGAGGCCTTCGGAGAGCGAGCCCGCCTTCGCCTGTAATTTATCGCCGGGGAGCAGGAAGCGCGCGGCTGTCGCGTACACCTGCTGCTTGTTCGGCATTTCCATTTCCTGTTCCAAGATCTCGTACACGGTCTTCTCCATCGGCAGCCCGGAAAAATCCTGACGGTAATACCCCACACGAACACCATCGGCGATCACCGCGCCCTTCTCGGTACCAGTGGCCATGGCTTCCAGAAGCGAGCTCTTGCCGATGCCGTTGGGGCCCGTGATGAGCAGCCGATGGCGGTTATGCACCGTCACTTCCACCTTCTTCTTCGTCGGTTTGTGGTTTTTCATCACCGTCACTGAGCGGATCTGCACGAGCGGCTTTTTGAACGATTCGGATTCAATGGAGAAAGAGGGGAGTGTTGTATCATCCCGCCGCACCTCCACTTTATTTTCCTCCGCTTCTTCCACTGCCGAGCGCATCTTGCTCGCGAGCTTGCGCATTTTTCCTCCCTTGTGGGAAAAGAAGTTAATCTTTTCCTTTTGACTCAGAATATCTTTCTCCATACGAGCGTTGAGCCGCTGTTCGCGTTCGATTTGCGCCTCAATTTGCTCCACAACGTCAAAGTAATCGCCGACGTACTGCGTTACCAGGTGCGTGAACGTATCGAGATGCAGTACGCCGTGCGTGAAGCTGTTGAGGAATGCCGCGTCGTGGGAGATCACGATGCATGTTTTTTCGTACATTACCAGGAAGCCCGTCAGATGTTCGATACCTTCGCGATCCAAGTTGTTCGTGGGTTCATCCAGGAGCAGAATATCGGGTTCCTGAATGAGCGCGAATGCCAGGAGCAATCTGGCTTTCTGCCCGCCGGAGAAGGCGGAGAGTTTTTTATCCAGCGGTGCGACCAGATGCACCACATCGAGGACTCGGGTGATGTGCCGTTCAAGATCGTACGTCTTTTCACTGAACGCGCCTTCGAAAAATTCGCGGATGGACTTCTTTAGATCATCATGCGGGATCACCTGCTTCGCGATCCCGATCGTCGCTGCTTTCGTAATGTACACAGAACCTTCCTGCGGTTTGAGTGCGCCCGTGATCAATTTGAAGATCGTGCTCTTGCCCGCGCCGTTCTGGCCCATGATCGTCAGCTTCGTATTCTCGCGCACAGAAAAATTCGCACCGTTGAGAACGGGTTTATGGTGATCGTAATGGAATTTTACGTCCTGGAACCGGAGGAGAACGTCGCCGTGGTCGATGCGGGAGGAGGGAAGAAGCGCGTGAGTATAGCTCTAAATACTCAGGCTTCAACAATCGCTTTGAATCCCCCGTAGACCATCCGCTTCGCATCGAATGGCATATTCTTCATCATGTCGGGGTCATTCATCGCGGGGTCGCTCATCACTTTCTTATTCACACTATCGCGGTGCTTGCGCGACTTGAAGACGATGTACGCGAAGACGACCGTTTCGCCCGGCTTCAGTTTGAGTATTTTCGGGAAAGCCATGCCAAATGCGTTTTTCAGGTCATCACCGACACATTCTTTGTAATCGGTCGCTCCGTACTTCATCCATGCCTTCTTGCCCCATTGCGCCATCTTGCGGTAGGCCTTCACGTTCTTTTTCGGGACGGGAATCAGGAATCCATCGACGTAGCTCATAGAAAGGTGGGAAAGAAATAGGTTACGAACGTTCTACAACGGACTTCAGACTCGCAAGACCTTTCTCGAACATGCCGCCGATCATGTTATCTATGTTCATCACCAGGCACATCGCCTTGCTGACAAAGTTTTTGGGACCGTACATGGTCTGGGTGACGATGGTGTCATCACCTTCCTGCTTGAACGTGAAATCCGTCGTACTGAGGCCTTTCATCGGCTTCAGGAATTCCATGTGTATGCGGATCAGCTCGCCTGGGCGACTCTCTATAATTTTCATATTTCCCGCTCCTACCTCTTTGTTGCCTTCCCACGCATACGTTGCACCAACGCCGGTGGGGGAGCCGCCGTACGTTTTCTTGACGGCTGGATCAACTTTTTCCCACGGGGACCACGCTTCCCACATGTGGAAATCGTTCACGTGCGCGAAGACCGCTGCGGGTGGGGCGGAGATGGTTGTTGATCGCGAGACCCGCGACTCTGCTGGTTGCAGGGCAATGACGATGACGAGAACGACGATAATGACGGCAATGATGATGAGAATGACATTCAGCATAGAAATAGGAATTGTTCCATAGTGAAGACACCTGAGAACTATGTGCCTTACTGTGATTTCGGCCAACAAATGTTGCAATGGCTTCCCTTGTAGCGGTGTCCGCGACTACAGGTCTTCCATCCATTGCTTTTTGCCGGTCGTCGAGTGTTCTTGGGCTTCGGCATGAGAAATATTCTATTCAGCGTGCAGCAGAAAACAATCGAATACTCGATTTTTTACTCTGTTATTCGAGCGGCATCTTTTGTACTTTCGCTTCGAACGGTCGTTTGTGCGCCGTTCCATGTATACTTGTCATGGCACTTCGGCGAGTGAGATACTGACCTCCAATGCCTACTCGTCTTGCTCAGAATCTTCCACGCCCACAAGTTCGTGAACATCATGTGGCTCTCGTTGGAATCGATGGTAAACCAATCAATGTGTACGACGCCAAAGCGAATAAAATTCTCCAGACTGCTGGTATCGGTATCCGGGATGGTTTGATTAAAACAGTAGGAAACGTATCGGAAGACTCTGGGCTTGATGTCGTGTATGTTCAAGAGAACCAAATTGTCCTGCCCGAAATCACCGATCTTCACGTCCACCTCGCAAATATTTTCTGGAGTCGTTACATGGATCCAGATAAACATTGTCACGCTCGTGGCACTGGCCGCGCCGTTGATGCAGGATCCACGGGTGCCATCAATTTCGAGGGATTCCGCAAGTTGGTAATCGACGATCCGCGGATCCGTGCTCATGTTCTCGCGTTTCTGAATATCATGCCCGGCGGGCTTATCCTTCCAAATGGTGAAGCGAGGGAGATGTATCGTTTCGCGGATCTGCCCGAAACAATCCGGATTGCAAAAGAGAATCAGGACGTGATCGTGGGAATGAAAGTCCGCATTGGCTCGAATGAATGCAGAGAGAATTGGAAAAAAGTGTTGAGCGACGCGAAGAACGTTGGAGAGAAGATCGGTAAGCCGATCATGGTTCATGTCTCAGATGGTCCGCCACCACTGGAGGAAGTTCTGAAGATGTTGAGGCAAGGCGATATCGTCACGCACTGCTACCACGGTAAAGAACCACACGATCAGATGACGATTCTGCGAGATAAGAAGCTTATGAAAGCTGTCATCAATGCGAGAAAGCGCGGAATCTTGTTTGACGTAGGTCACGGTGGAGGAAGTTTCGACTGGAATGTCGTCTTCGCGGCTGTATCACTGGGATTCGACCCGGATACGATCAGCAGTGACTTGCATGATTTTTCCCAGCACAATGCAAAGAGCCTATTGCATGTGATGTCGAAAATGCATCATGTAGGCATCGCGATGAATGACGTATTCGGGATGGTGACCGCCAATGCTGCCGAGGCGATCGGTTTCCCGCGGAATTCTGCTCATATTGCTCCGGGAAAACCGGCGAATATGGTAGTGATCAATGTACTCGAATCCGAAACGGGATTCCCTGGGCTCGATGGCGCTGTAGGAAGCACTCAGCCGTCAGTTCAGCGGATGAAAAAACTATTCACAAAGGGCACCATGATCACGGAGGGGGTAGTATGGTGATGAGACGCGTTGGTTTTGTCCACGGATTGCACGAGAGCACTCGCACGATCAGGAGCATAACTCCGATCACTGCTCCGCGCGTCTTCAGAACGTGCTTTCCGTAGTCCGAACATGTCGGCTCATGGCGGCAGAAGCCATAGGGGTGCAGGGACTTGAGGGGTCCGTGATCGGGGGAGAGGGTGAATTGATACAGATTGATCATCGAAATCAGGAGATTTCGCGGCAGGTGCCAGAGAGCGAGGAGAAGTTGCTTTACCATGAATTGTGAATCAGAGAATTGATCATCATTTTCCTCTTCCCTACGCTCAATGGCAACCGATGCTCGACTTTTCCAACATTACCGTCACGATGCAGGGGCTCCTGTCCGTTCTGTATGCGATTGTCGCAGTGATGATTATCGTCGTGCTCTATCACGTCCTCTTCATTGTCGTGGATTTACGCAAGATCATGCGGCGATTCGAAGAGACGACTGCCCAAGTGGAGGCGATGATCCTCAAACCTCTCGCAATCATTGATGAAGCGTTCGCATGGGTCATCGCTCACGTCAGTCACTCCAAGAAGGGTAGGAAGAAAAACAAGGACGGGAAGCCGTTCGACGTGGAGGCAGTTTAGGCATCCTGCGATGACAAAAAAGCCCGTATCACCGGCGGAAGGCAGCGAGCTGATCAGAGCACTCCATAAGCTGGAGTCGTCCGTTGATCGTCTTCCGCGGCAGTTTGAGTACGTGATTCATCCGGGCAAGCATCTGTTCGTCGCCTACTTGCAGGGCATCCTGTACGGCCTCGGCGCGCTGACGGCGTTCGCCATTTTGATCCCGCTCTTCGTGACGATGCTCAGGCATGTGGAATGGGTGCCGATTCTGGGAGACTTTATCGGGAGGATTGCGACGCAGGTGGAGCATGTACAGAGACGATAAATACGAAATTCGAAATACGAAATTTGAAAACAGTCATGTTTTCGTGCTTCGAATTTCGTGCTTCGAGCTTTTACAATATGGGCTGTTGATCAATGAAGACTCTAATGAAGAGCCTCTTGAGCACTTCGATGGACGCTTCGACGAGGTCGTAGATCATGGAATTGAGCCGACGGATCTTCGCGTACAGTTCATTGAGCGTGTGCGCGGAGCCCGGCGCGGAGGAGTGCGCGACCCGGCGTGCGAGCTTCTCGAGGCGAGCCGTCTCCTGACGGATATGCTTGGTCAATTTTTCCTGCATGACCGCCACGACCGGAATGTTTTGAATGGCGAGATCGCGCGTGGAAGTTCCCTGCGTGCCTTGCGTTCCTCCGGCCGCAGGTCCCGCGCCCGCGCCGCCCAGGTCGCCCGACCGGTCTTCGCCCGTGCGCTCGGACACACGCGCGCTGAAGTTCTCAAACGTCTCCAGCAGGTTCGTTAACTCCTGGAGCTTTCCCGGCTGCCGTACGATCAATCTGCTCGTTTCGAGCGACTTGATGGACGAGTAGCCCTTGTCGGTTGATGAGGAGAGCGCATTGCCCATTACCTGTATATTGTCCCTTTTTTACGCCTAAAAGTCAACGTAAAGGGCGATCGACGCAAACGAGAGAACCGAGGAACCGAGGATCTTTCTGGTACGATCTCGGCCTATGGAAGACCGAACGATATTTCATCGCATCCGAGACAAAGAAATTCCTTCGACCATCGTCTACGAAGACGACGACGTCCTGGCGTTCAAAGACATTCACCCCAAAGCGACGACGCACCTGCTCTTCATCCCCAAGCATTTCGTCGCGTCCATTGCCGATGTCACTGCCGCAACCGCGCATATCCCGGGCATGCTGATTCTCACAGCGCAGCGGTTTGCGAAGGAGCAGGGGATTGATGGCTACAAGCTCACGTTTCACGTGGGCAAGGGCGGAGGGCAGGAAGTGCCGTATTTGCATCTGCACTTCTTGAGCGAGCAGGTGATGTGATCACGCGCCGAGTTTCACCTGCGAGGAGTACATATCGCGGAAGAGTTCCAGACGGTCGCCCACCGCAGGATCGGATCCCAGTGTTTTCAGGAAATCTGGAGAGGGTTTATCGGGTGGACTCTTTACTTGACCGAGCAACTCATTCGCGAGAAGACTGCGCCCCCCGCTGAGGTCCATGAGCAAGGTATTTGGACTGGATCGCACCATGAGATCACCGTACCTGTCCGTAAGACGATGGCAAGCGCTCAGGCCGAGTATCCTGCTTTTTCGGCTTTCTCTTGCGTCGCGAACGTCACGCGATTTTCTTCTTTGATCTTCTCCGCGGCAGCAGAATCGGCTGGATAGTATTTTTTGCCGGTTTTCGATGCCACAAACCCCGAAGCGGGTGCGGATTTTCCGCCGCCTTCGGCGGCGTCCGCGGGTCGAAGACCCGCGGCTACGTCTGTCGATTTGGACCCCTCGGTTTCCTTGAGCTTCGCCTTCGCTTCATCCTCCTCACGCTCGCGCTTGATCCTCTCCATCGTCTCTTTATCGATTGGCTTCAGCGCCTTCACCGAGAGGCCGATGCGGCGTTCGTCGACATCGATATTGATCACCTGCGCGTCCACTTTCTGTCCGATGGTGAGAGCCTGCGCGGGGTCGGTGACCTTGTGGTGCGCGAGTTCGCTCAAGTGGACGAGACCGTTGATATCCTTCTCCAGTTTCAGGAAGGCGCCGTAATCGGCAAACCGGACGACGGTTCCTGTCACACGCTTGCCCACCGGGTAGCGCTCCGCGATCTCCTCCCACGGATCCTTGGTCAGTTGCTTGATGGAGAGGCTCAACTTCTCGCCGTCGACGCCGATCACCCGGACGGTCACCCGATCGCCGATCTGGGCGAATTCCGATGGGTTCTTCACATGACCCCATGCGATTTCGGAAATATGGACGAGGCCTTCCAGCCCGTCGAATGCGACGAACAAGCCGAACTTCACGATGCCGCTGACGAGTCCTTCTTTGACATCACCGATCTTCAGGTGCTCGAGCGATTTGGCTCGCTGCTCCGAGAGCGCTTCGCGCTCACTGACGACAATCTTCCCCGCTTCTTCATCCATCGTGATGATTTTGACGATGAACTTGTGGCCGACGAACTTCTGGAGGCGCGAGATGATCTCGGTCGCATCGGCGTTGTTCACGCGCGGGTAGTTGACCGGCGCGAGTTGGCTGACCGGCAGGAACGTGCGGATGCCGTCGATGTTCGCGAGTAATCCTCCTTTGTTCGCCTCCTGCGCGACGAATTCCATCGTCGCGTCGCCTTCCACCATGCGGTGAAACCGGTCCCACGCCTTCTGCTGGCTCGCCATGCGCAAGCTCAGTACGATCATGCCTTCGTCGTTCTCTTCCTCCAACACCAGCGCCGCAACGGGATCGCCGACTTTGAGTTCGCGGAAGGTATTGAAGGAATCGCGCAACTCGCGACCCGAGACGATGCCGGTTGCAACGCCGCCGATATCGACGAGCAACTTGTTCTTTCCGCGGTAGACCACGTTTCCTTCGATCAACTCTCCAGGCTTCACCCTCAGAGGCATGGGAGCATCTTTCATCAATTGTTCCATCACGGAATTCGTTTTGGCTTTCGTTGCAGTGCGCGGGGACATACAAAGAGGGGGTGCAAGTGGGAGAAATAGATGCAATCACGCCCTTGCACGGGCAGCGGATTGCGAAGGAACTGTACAGGAACGTCTGGCAGTGTCAAAGGCAGGAGATAAAGAAGCCAGGGAAGCCAACGAAGCCAAAGAGGCCAAGGAAAGGAAAAACGGGAACGAAAGGATTATCGCAATGATTGATGCAGACGCATGAGTAGGTAGCTCACTCGATGAATCCATTGATCAGCGTGACTGAATTTTTCCTGCGAGATGTATTGTAAGTCATAGGCAATGCGAAGCTGGCAGTGCAATTCTTCAAGGGACGAAGAGGCAATATCAAGAAATCGCCTTTTCTCCTTTTTCGTTCGTCGGCCGTTGCCTTCGGCGATGTTCATTGGGACACTGTAGGCAGATCGACGTATTTGATCTGAAAGGGCAAATTTTTCTGCAGCGGGAAAATCATTCACGATAGCATTGACCCACAGAAATAATTTATGAGCCTCTTGCCAGACGATAAGCCGTTCATAGGGACGTTGATACATAGGATGAGCATGATGTTCACGAATAGGGAATGAAATACGGTCAAACAAAGATTTTTCAGCGACATCTGTTTTTTCCGCATCCAGAAGATAAAAAAGACGTTCCACGACCCTATGGAACGGTTGAGCAATCCTGTCATTTCCTTGTCTTCCTTTTCCTTGGCTTCCTGAGCATCTTTGGCTTCGTTGGCTTCTTTTTCGTGGCTTTTTCGGCTTCCTTATAAAGTAGTTCTGTCTACTTTCAGTTTTTCCTCATCTGGCAACTTCTGCTCCTGGCTCGTCTTGGGGTTGTAGATCTGGTAATAGAGCTCGATCAGCTGGTGGGTGGTGAGCCGCGCGCTCTGCAGGCCGATGTTCTCGAGGCCGGCCGAGACCAGGTTCACGCGGTCCTTGAGCGTGCGGCTTCCGGCGGAAAAATCACGGGAACGCTGTGCGGCCTTGGCGGTGGAATCGTCGGGATTGATCCATCCGAAGAACTGCTCCAGGAGCCCGTGGCGTCTGGCGCTCATGTCGACGGGAACCACAACGTAGAAACGCTTCTGCATGATATCGGCGACATCGATGAGACGCTCGACGAAGTTCGCGTAGGCAAACGTCTGGGTCTTGAGCAGTTCGTTCTTCTGATTGTCGCCGAGGCTTCGCAGGTGCTCCAGGTACGGGTCGATGTTCATCTTGGAAGATCGCACGACGATCTGCAGCGGGAACGACAATGTATTCACGAGTCCTCCGTACCCTGCGATGATGGCCTGCTGTTCCATCTCGCTTTTTAAATTAAAGTTGAGCGCTTCGACGCGCAGAACCGCGCGGAGGCCGCCGTTTTTGAGCATCACCGTGTCGTTGCGGATCTCCGCGATCGGAAGGAAACGCTGCGTGGACGTCAGCACGCCCTTCTTGCGGTTGCGCACGGTGCTCGCCTGCGAAGAATTCACGCCTGCCATTGGGTTTGGGGAGGAAAGATGTCACGGAAGACGGAGAGATCGCTCATCTGCGGCGCTTGGAGACTTGTGCGGGGAGTATCCACCTGCACGCGCTCGGGATTCACCGGTGGCTTGGGGACGGCGGGAACGTCTGCGACGACCGCGGACTCCACAGGCGGCGTGACGATCTCTGTCAGGGTTGCGGGAACCGCTGCAGCCAGAGGAGCGGCCTCGACGAGGGGGGCAGCCTCCTGCACCTTGGGACTCGCTTGATCCAGGACGGAGCTGAGATCGGCGATCTGCTTCTGCGTGTTCTGCTTTTGCACCGTCTCTACCTTGTTCGGCGCTTCCTCCGCCTTAAAACGGGACGTGCGAATGGTGATCGAAATGCCCTCGCGTGGTGCCCACGTGCGCACGCGGGGTTTCTGCAACCGTTCCAGGAGCAGGCAGCAGATGCGCAGCAAACTTAAGTCGTTGATATTCACCAGCGCGAATGCCGCGGCGATGAGCGCGGGAATCCAGATGATGATCGTGAGCGGTATGCCCACGTACCCCACCGATTTCTGCACGCCGGAATAGATCATGTAACTGAACCCGCCGCCGACAGCCATGATGATGATCTGTCGCAGGCTCAGCGGGCCGACGACGCGGTCCTCGATCTGCACGTTCTGCGGAATCTTCACGGGGTCGACGGGCATAGATGAGGTTCACGGAAATCTGATAATTATAGCAGAAAATCCGCCTTCGCGGAAGAAGCCAACGAAGCCAAGGAACGCGAAGAAGCCAACGATTTTGGTTCGTTGGCATCCTTGGCTTCATTGACATCTTTGGCTTCCTTAAGCCGTTACCTCCTCCTCCACCTCTAACGGCTTCGAGATTTTCTTGGCGCCCCCGTGGAGGAATTCCAGGTCCTTCTCGCCCTTCTGGACAATGCGGATCACGTCGCCGTGCGTGAAAATATCCTTGAGGATGTGCTCGGCGATCTCGGATTCCAGCCGCTCCTGTATCACCCTGCGGACCGGACGCGCGCCGTACTCGGGATCGAAGCCTTCCTCCGCGAGCAGGTTGATGGCTTTTGCGTCGACATCGAGCGTGAAGCCCTGCTCCTTCAGGCGGCTTGCGAGGTGATCGATGTGCATGCGCACGATCTTGCGGATGTGCTGCTGGTTGAGGGCATTGAACACGATGATGTGATCGACACGGTTGAGGAATTCCGGACGCAGATGGTCTTTGAGTTCTTCGACCACTTCCTTGCACTTCTCCTCATACTCCTGCTCCTCGGCTTTGGCCTGCTCTTCCAGCTTAAAGCCGATGCGCGCCGCCTGCTTCGTCAGTTTTTCGGCGCCGATATTGCTGGTCATGATGATGATCGTGTTCGTGAAGTCGACCTGCTTGCCCTGGCCGTCCGTGAGTGAACCGTCCTCCAGAATCTGCAGGAGGATGTTGAAGAATTCCGGGTGAGCCTTCTCGATTTCATCGAAGAGCACCACGGAGTAGGGCTTGCGGCGGACCGCTTCGGTCAGCTGGCCGCCTTCCTCGTAGCCGACGTAGCCAGCGGTGGTTCCCGTGAGTCTGGAGACGTTATGACGCTCCATGAACTCGGACATGTCGATCTTGATGAGCGAGTCCTCGCGGTTGAAGACTTCCTTCGCGATCGTCCGGACGAGTTCGGTCTTGCCGACGCCCGTGGGGCCCAGGAAGAGGAATGATCCGATGGGACGCTTGGCATCACTGATGCCGACGCGCGAGCGACGGATGGCGCGCGCGACCTTCTTGATCGCGTCGTCCTGGCCGATGATCGATTTGCGGAAGACTTGTTCGAGGTTCGTGAGACGCTTGGCCTCCGACTTGAGCAGTTTCGTAACGGGAATGCCGGTCATGCGGCCGACGACCTGGGCGATATCGTCCTCGGTGATAGAAATCGGTGTGCGGCGGTCGCCGTCCTGCGCGTTCTTCAGCTGGTCGAGCTTCTCTTTCAGATCCTGCTGCTCCTGTTTCATCTTCAGCGCGACGTGATACTTCTGCTCCTTGACCGCCTGCTGCTGTTTGACGACGAGGAGTTCGAGCTTCTCTTCCATCTTGCGGATTTCGGGAGCGTTGCCCACGTGCTGCAGGCTTTTGCCTGCGGCCGCTTCGTCCATCACATCGATGGCTTTATCGGGCAGGTATCGCTCGGTGATGTAGCGCTTGCTGAGCGTGACGGCAGCCTCCAGCGCTCCATCGGTGATGGAGAGGTGATGGAACTGCTCGAAGCTTTCCTTGATTCCCTGGAGGATCTTGATCGCATCGGGAACGATTGGTTCCTGCACCATGATGGACTGGAACCGGCGCTCGAGCGCGCGGTCCTTTTCGATCGTGCGGTACTCGTCGAGCGTCGTTGCGCCAATCACCCGCAGTGCGCCGCGACTGAGCGCGGGTTTTAAGATATTTGCGGCATCCAGGGATCCCTCTGCGGCGCCGGCTCCAACCACAGTGTGGATTTCATCGATGAACAGGATGATCGAGTTATCGCTCTTGGCGGCTTCCTTGATGATGTCGTCGAAGCGCTGTTCGAATTCGCCGCGGTACTTGGTGCCCGCGACCAGCGATCCCATGTTCAGAATCAAAAGCCTGCGATTCTGCAGGGAGGAGGGGACGTCGCCTGCGGCAATCCGCTGCGCGAGGCCTTCCACGATCGCGGTCTTCCCCACACCCGGCTCGCCGATGAGCACGGGGTTGTTCTTCGTCTTGCGGTTGAGGATCCGGATGAGCCGCTCGATCTCCTCGTCGCGCCCGATGATCGGGTCCACCTTCTTTTCCTTCACTCTCGCAATCAAGTCATCGGTGAAGTAATCGAGAACAGGCGTTTTGCTCTTCCCATCGCCTTTCTTGCGCTTCAAGCTCTCGCTCTCGCCAGAAGCGGCCATTCCCGGCTGCATGCCGACGATCGCTCCCTGCAGGCCGTGGAAGAACGCCTCGAGCGACTGCTCGAGGTTCCTGTTCTGCTGTTTGAACGTGTTGATCTGTCCGAACATTTCTTCCACGCGGGTCTTCAGATCTTCGGGGTCCACCTGCATGTTTTCCAGAAGCAATGTGGCGGCGTTCTTGCCTGTCGAGACGAGGGAGTGGAGCAGGTGCTCGGTGCCCACATTCGCGTGGCGGAACTTGTGCGCCGTGATCACGCTCTGTTCGATGACGGTATGGAGGAAGGTACTGAGACCGTGCTTGACGCTCTGGCCCTCGATATTCGGCGACTTCATTGCTTTGAGGAGAATGCGGACGTTCTCCTGCGTGACGCCGGCTCCCGTGAAAATGGAGAATCCCAACGACTTCGGGATACTCAGAAGCCCCAAGAGCAAGTGCTCCGTTCCGATGTAGGGACTCTTCATGTTCTTCGCCTCCTGCTCGGCGATCTGGAGCGCGAGCTTGGCATTGGGCGTGAAGCGGTCGAAGGGGTGCATACGAGGAGGAGGGGAGAGGAGAAGCGATGCGCAATTAGCAGTCTATATGTCCGAGTGCTAATTGTCGAGAAACTTCTGACTATTGTACTCGAAAGACGGCGCAGAAGGCATTGTCTTACAGGTCACGATTATTGCGAGAAGGATTTTTGTATAGTTTTATAGACATTCCCTCACGGCTTCTCGCGCTTCCTATGGTGAATTCTCCAGTCTTCGATGAAAATCGCGATGATCGTGGTCGCCGGAATCGCCAGGATGATGCCGAGAATAGGGTGGATGAGCATGGGGAAACTGACGCCGACGAGCATTGCGAAGATGATGGCGAGCGGCGAGAGGCCCACGGCGCGCTTCATGATGAGCGGAACGAGGAGGTTGTTCTCACACCACTGGATGACGTAGTAGACCGCGCCCACCACGAGGATCCAGAAAAATCCCTTCTGCGTTCCGGCAATGAGGATGGCCGGAATCGCGGCGATCAACGGACCGATGACGGGGATGAATTCGGTGAAGCCGGCCAGAATGCCGAGTGTCAGTGCGTAGGGCATGCGCAGGATGGTGAGCGCCAGGAAGACCATGAAGCCGATGAAGAAGCAGAGTACCAGCTGCCCCCGCGTCCACTGCGCCATTTTGGTCTGGATGGCCTCGGATTTGTCGTCCAGATAGGGGCGCATTCTCCAGGGAAGGAAACTTTTCACCCACGCGATCACCTTTTCCTTCTCGATCTGAATGAAGAACGCCATCACCAGGATGATCACGAGGTTCGCGAAGAAATTCACCACCGATCCCGCCAGTTGCGCGGCGAGGAGAAGGGAACTCTGCGTCGCGACGGCCAGGTTCTGACCAAATTGTTGGAGGGCGTCGGCGAATTGATTGATGGAGAGATTGCGCAGTGTCGATTCCAGGAGCTCCGTGAGGCTCGCGTTTGCGCTGTCGGTGAGGAACGGAAGCGAAATGCGCGGGTCGTGCAGGAAGGTGTTCACTTCCGTCTGAATCAATCCGGCCAGGTCAATCAGCTGCGTCGCGATGAGCGGGATGAGCGAGACGAGCAGGAACACGAGGAGGAACAGTGCGACGAAGTAGTGAATCAGGATGCCGAGCCCGCGTGGAATCCCCAGTCGTCGTAAGAATTGCACGCCGGGATCGATGATCATTGCGACGAAGATGCTGAGCAGCAGCAGCACGATTTTGTCCTGCAGGAGCCAGAGCAGCACCGCTCCAACGCCGATCGCGAGAACGGCGAAGGACGCTTTCACCACGCTCTGGATAGAGAGGTGGACGGTAATTTCCGCAATATCCTCTTCCTTGGGCGCTCGAGGTGGCTCCCGATCCATAAACTTGTTCTGCTGAATTTCACGCGCGCGCGCGAGAAGCTTTTGCGCCTTTTCCCCGATGATGCGCAGTGACGTGAACGAGCCGGTGTTCTTTTTGGGATTCATAGGAGGGAGTCGGGGAGTTATGCGCCGAAGAGAGCGGAGACGATGGTATCCACGATGAGGTAGGAGAGGACCACCACCACGAGACCGATGATGGCATTCATCATGCGTTTCTTCGCTGCCTCCTTATCGACGAGTCCCATTGGCAGACCGGAGATTCCGTACTCATAGCCGGCTTGGATGATCTGGAACAGCGTGAGGCCGCCAGCGAGACCGAACGCGATGCGTATGAGATAGGCGAGGTAGAGGGGAATACATTCAAACCCGAAGTCGCCGGTGATGAAGCTGCAGCTGCCGATGGTCCCGCTTTCGGGGATGATCTGGGGTCCTTGGAGCATCGCCACGCCGGGCACGATCAGCAGGAAGATTCCGACGAACAACGTACCGAAGCGGTTTGTCACAGGAACATATTGTGCGGCAAATTGTGCCATGCAGCGATTGTTATATTGATATATTGTTATATTGTTGAAACTGGGGAGTGATCGGTGACGTGCTTGCGAACAGTATGGCAATATATCAATATAACAATTGTCATGTTTTCCTGGTCCACCACCCTTCGTCCCATTGTCTCCCTTGCTCCCATGGCGGGAGTCACCGATGCGTCCTACCGCCAGCTGATCAAGCGGATCGCGCCGGAGACGATCGTCTTTACCGAATTCCTCTCGACCGATGCCATTCACTACGGGGCAAGCAAGACGCTCGAGATGCTGCACTTCGATCCTTCGCTCGAGCGGCCGTTCATCGTGCAGGTGTTCGGGCACGATCCGGATCATTTCCTGAGCGCGGCGAAAGTCGTCGAGCAACTGGGTGCTGACGGCATCGATATCAACATGGGCTGCCCGGCGGCGAAAGTGGTTTCGTCCTGCCATGGCTCTGCACTCATCCGCGAGCCCGATCTCGCAGCGAGACTCGTGGAAGCGACGGTCAACGCCGTGAAGATCCCCGTCAGCGTGAAGACGCGACTCGGGTGGGACAAGAAAGACACCCTCGTTCCCTTCTGCAAACGCCTGGTCGATGCGGGGGCGCAAGCGCTCTCCATCCATGGACGCCGCTTCTGCGACAAGTTCACGGGCAAAGCCGACTGGGAACCGATCTACGACCTCAAGCGCAACGTCTCGGTTCCTGTCATTGGCAACGGCGACATCAGCTCCGCGCAGGACGCAGTCAGCAAGATCGGGAATCTGGATGGCGTGATGGTGGGGAGGGGGACATTCGGCAACCCATGGGTGATGCGCGAGATTGTTGACGCTCTGACAGGGGAAAATGGAAAATTGAAAATTGAAAATGCCCGCCTACCGGACGGGCAGGGAAAATTGCGGCCGCTTACCTTCGAGCAGAAAATTCCGTGGATTTTGGATCATTGTGAACTCGCAGTTCGGTTCAAAGGCGAGCGGAAAGGGATGCTCGAGATGCGGAGGCACCTGAGTAGTTACGTGAAAGGGTTTGATGGCGCGAAGGAAATGCGCGAGAGATTGGTACGGGTGGAGAAGTTGGAGGAGGTGAAGGAGATTCTTTGCGCATGAGCAAAGAGTAGAATCATTCCTATGTCAGATATTGTTGATCTGGATGACCTCTACGACCGATATGTCGATTTTGAGGAAAGATTTTTGGAATTCTCCATTCAAGCCACTCGGGTGCATTGGGTGCGGGAATATTACCGCAAGACTTTTCGTTTACTTACTATGCCTACATTCAGATCACGATGGTTCAAGTGGCCGGAGAGACGCAGAACATATGAGCAGGCGAAATGGCTTGGAGGATTCGATGCATGGCTAGCTAAAGAAAAGGCACGCGATGAAGAATTGCGAGAGCAGGGTTGTCCGCCCAACATTGAGCGCCTCGTCCGGGAATCGATTGAGCGTTTACGACAGCTAGATAATCCGGATCTTCCGGAAGAATGAGAATCGATGATGAAGAATCCTCATAACTGCACTTTCACGCCAGGCCCCATCGTCGGGCTGATTCCAACGGAGGATGTAATTCACTTTGATGCTGAAGAGCCGGGCTTCCCGTGATGATACTTATGGTATTCCCTTTCTGCCCGAGCGCGAAGAATCTCTGGCGATGCAGATTTTTTTGACAGATAGCCAAGCTCATAGAGCCAGCGATACAATCTCCACCACGCACTCGGAGGTTCCACGTCAAAGAGCCGAGCAATGCGTAATGGAAAGAGTCTCATCTGGACCGCGATGTTGCGCATGAAGCTCACTTTGCTGCGGAAGTAGAGGTCATTTTCCTCCTGACATATTTTCTCTGCACCCAGTCTCTTAAAAGCAGCGTCACCCAGTTCTTCCCTGAGCAACTTTCGCATATCTGCTGGGGCAAAATACAAATCATCTTTTCCGAAAAAATCTTCTGGATGGAGATCACTCACTCCGTCATGTACCTGTGCAAGGAGCTCATTGCCAGCGTCCACGATATGTTCATCGCGAAATCCCCGACAGAGGTAGCGCAATTGTTCTTCGGAGTTCATATGCAGAGTGATATCCTTGCCCGCTTCTGTTCGGTGGAGCAAGTGATAATAGGCATGCTGACGTTCATGCGTCCAGCGTGCGTGCAAGGCCTTTCGGTCACCTATGCTGGTTCCGATGAGGTAATAGGGAATGATTTTTTCCTGGCCGTGATTGCGGACGCTGAACTGTTTTGGCATGAGGAATGCGATGCTCTCGTCACTGGCACCCCAGAGCGTTTCGTAGTCCGGACTGCACCAGGTGTCGAGATGAACGAAGATTCCATGGTGGTGCATGGCTAGGGGCAGCAGGGGTTTTTGCCCCGTAAAATACGTGAAAGTCGCTTTGGCATTGCCAGCCAATTTTTTCTCCTCGAGAAATGAATCGAGCAATCGTGCGTTGGTGCTGTATTTTTCTACTGCCGCTGCGACTTTCATACGAGCAGCAGCGGACAGGGCATTCAGTGGAATATGCGCGAGGAATTCTTCCTTTGTGAAGAGGGGATTTGTATTGATATAGGCGATGGCATTCGAGAGGACATCGGCGTAGGCCAACTTCCGCTCAATGTACGCGGATGCATAATCCTGTAAATTTTCCTTTCCGCGGGTTTCTTTTTTCGATGCATGCAACGTTTTCTGCATGAGAGCGTGCATTTCCTTCCTCAAAATGCGATCGAGCAATCCTCGGGCGTGTATATGCGCGATGCGCACGCATGGCGCTTTGTTGATTGCTGCAAGGTCTTCTGTTGCATGCATAGTACTCAGAGCTGAACCTTCACGCCCGGTCCCATGGTCGGTGAAATTCCCACGGAGAGGATGTATTCCCCTTTGATACCACTGGGCTGCGCTTCTTTGACGGCGGTGAGGAGGGCTTCCAGGTTTTCCTGCAGCTTCTTGGGACCGAAGGAAATTTTGCCGAAGACGGTGTGGATGATGCCCTGCTTGTCCATCTTCACTTCGATGCGGCCTTTCTTCAGTTCACCGATCACTTGCGCCACTTTCTCCGTGACCGTTCCGGACTTGGGACTCGGCATCAGGCCTTTCTGCCCGAGCGTCTTTGCGACTTTGCCCAGGTCTTTCATCATCTTGGGAGACGCAACGGCGATATCGAAGTCGATCTTGCCGTCGGAGATCTGCTTGATGAGATCCTCGTTGCCCGCCAGATCCGCTCCGGCTTTTTTCGCTTCGTCGATCTGATCATCCGGGACGAATGCGGCGATGCGAACGGACTTGCCGGTTCCATGGGGGAGGGGAACGGTGGTGCGGACCAACTGATCCGCCTGCGTCGTATCGGCATTGATGCGGATGTGGACTTCCGCCGCACCATCAAAGGAAGTGGTGCTCAGTTTCGGCAATAACTCCACTGCCTCGGCGATGGGGTAGATGGATTTTGTGATGAGCGCCTTGCGCTCTGCGTATTTCTTTCCTTTCTTGCGTGCGAGGGGACTTCTTTTGGAGGCCATAGTGATGGGGGGAACGTGGTAGTGGCGCTCAAGTGAGCTCCCACGAGAGAGCGAGAATATGCCTCACGAATGACGTAAAAGCAAGACCTGTGAAAGGGGACCGAGGGGACCAAAGGGACAGAGGGGACCGACGTATCAAAAACCTCGGTCCCTTCGGTACCGTCGGTTCCTTCGGTTCCTTTTTCTATCACTTCTTCTTCCCCTTCCCTCCATTGAGTGGCAACGAGCGGAAGGAAGACGGTGAACTGGGCCATCGCGTGCACCAGGAGAGCAGCAGGCCGTAGAGGCCGGTGACGATCGGCGTGATCCACCAGGTCCCTACCAGCGGACGGGTCAGAAGCATGGTGAAGAGGAACGAGAGGACGGCGACGAGAATCACAACGCAGCCGATGGCCTTGAAGGTGTACCAGAAGAGGAGAGCAGGGACGCGGCGCGAGGCATCTTCGATTTTCTCCGCAACCTGTTCATGCCAGAGGAAGGTAATACCCCCGCAGCTGAAGAGGATCAGGAGGCCCAAATACATTTCAGCGCTGAAGCGCTCGACTCCCAAAGAGAATTTCTCGAGAACTCCGTACACGGCTGGCAGAGCACCCGCCGTCATCAACGCGACGCCGATGCACTGCATTATGTAGCAGTAGAGCGCCTTCATGGACGCTCCCACTTTTGCCCCCGGAACGATGAGGCACGGGATTAACGCAATCGCGAGCGCGGCGAGAACCGCGAGCGGCACGAGTGTGAAGGTGAAGAGCGTGGAGACGCTCAAGGCAGTGAGAATCATGGGCGGAGAAGGGAGTGAGTGGAAGTCAGGGTACCGCGTTGCGGAAATGAATGGGATTGCGGATGGGAAAAGACATGATCTAGTGAGGAAGCCAATGATGCCGACGAAGCCAAGGAAGCCAAGGAAAAAGAAGTCTAAGAAAACAAAGAAATGCAACGATATCAAGAATTCATGTTCGTCATCTTTTTCTTTTCATTCCTCTCCTCGGCATCATTGGCTTCTTTGGTTTCCTTGGCTTCTTCTTCATTCAACAACCACTCCCATACTCCTCGCGCTCCCGGCGATGATCTTCTCCGCCGCTTCGATATCCGTGCAGTTCAAATCCGGCATCTTCGTCTCGGCGATTCTGCGCAGGTCCGCCTTGGTAATCTTTCCCACCTTATTCTTGTTCGGCTCGCCGCTGCCCGATTCGATTTTCGCCGCCTGCTTGATCAAGGTAGAAGCGGCGGGCTGCTTTACCTTAAAGGAGAAGCTACGGTCTTCGTAGACGGTGATTTCGACCGGGAGCAGCTGACCCATCTTATCCTTCTTCGTCTGGTCGTTGAACTTGGTGCAGAAGCCGCTGATATCCACGCCTGCCTGGCCGAGCGCAGGTCCCAGCGGAGGCGCGGGGTTCGCCTGCCCGCCCTTTACCTGCACTTTGATGACTTTCTTGACGGTCTTGGCCATAAAGTGGGAGCAGCCTAGAAGCTCAAATGTCTGCGGTCAATGCCCGGTCGGAAAGAAGCCAACGACGTTCAAGAAGCCAATGATGCCAACGAAAACAGTTTCTTTGGCTTCTTCGGCATCTTTGGCTTCGTTGGCATCTTTCACTCCGTGAACGCATCCACCAGTGAATCAATCTCCTTCTCTTTGCCGTCTCTCACATGAAACTCGTACAGGCGCTGGCGAACGCGGGCGAAGACAATGCGTTCGCTGTGGATAGTCGGGTCAGAGAAAGAGAGCAGGTCGCGGGGGGGCTTTCCGAGCTGCGACTGGGTTTCATCGATCAGATCCCGCAAATCCGGCGAGAAGGAGGCGTGCAACTTTCCCCGGAGCGTCGCGAGTGAGCGTTTCACGTCCGGCGAATCGATCCACGCGAGTGCCGCGACGCGGTCGTTATTCTGAAGGAGGACGCGGGAGGTGAGAGGAGTTCCTGGCGGGAGAATCGCCTGCAGGAGAAAGTCCTCGTTCGTTTCTTCGATCACGAATCCGCGCGCCTGCAGGAGAGCGAGGACATCGGGGCCCGATTGTTTCACGACTCCGGCGCTCGCTGGCATGCGAAGAGTCCCGCCGGTCAGAAGCGCATCGGCGGTCCCGAGGATCAGGAGAATGGCGAGGAAGCCGAGGGTCGCGAGGAGCTTTTGAATTGAAGTCACTCTGGAAGTATAGAGAAGGGGACCGAAGGGACCAAAGGGACAGAGGGGACCGACGTCAAAATACCTTGGTCCCATTGGTCCCCTCGGTGCCATCGGTCCCTTTTCTCCATTGCTTGATGTATGATTCCTGCGATGGTCATCAAGCGCGCCAAGATCCCGGCTGCCTCTCCCGTGCACGCTTCCCCGCCACCGCCGGAGCAGACGGCGTTTGAGCAGTCGCTTCGGCCAAAAACACTTGCGGAGTACATCGGGCAGAGCAAGATCAAGGGGCATCTCCTGATGCATATCCAGGCGGCGAAGTCCCGCAAGGAGCCGCTCGGTCATACGCTCCTGCATGGCCCGCCGGGACTGGGAAAGACGACGCTCGCAAATATCCTCGCGCGCGAAATGGGCGCGCAGATCCGCATCACCTCCGGGCCCGCGCTCGAGAAGCCCGGGGACCTTGCCTCGATCCTCAGTAACCTCCAGGAGGGCGACACGCTCTTCATCGACGAGATTCACCGTCTCCGCCCGATCGTGGAAGAGATGCTCTACGCCGCCATGGAGGACTACGCGCTTGATCTCGTGATCGGCAAAGGGCCGACGGCGCGATCGATGCGATTGAACTTAAAGCCATTCACGCTCGTGGGTGCCACGACCAAGGCGGGCGCGATGAGCGCGCCGCTGCGAGACCGGTTCATCAATCATTTCAAGCTCGCGTTCTACGAGCTGCCCGAGATGCAGCTGATCGTCGAGCGCTCCGCCGATCTGCTCAAGGTTTCGCTTAAGAGCGACGCCGCGCATCGTATCGCCAAAAGCAGCCGCGCGACGCCCCGTATTGCCAACCGCCTGTTGCGGGCCATTCGCGACTACGCGCACGTGCGAGGGGAGAAGATCGTCGACTGCGCGTGCGTCGAGACGACACTCGCCGCTCTCGATGTGGATGACCGCGGTCTCGACAACACCGACCGCGCGATTCTCGACATGATCGTAACAACCTTCAACGGCGGACCCGTTGGGCTCGGGACAATCGCCGCCGTTCTTGCCGAAGAAGAGGAGACGATCGAAGACGTCTACGAACCGTACCTCCTCCAGCAGGGGTTCCTGCAGCGCACGCCGAAGGGGAGGATGGCCACGAAAAAGACGTATGAAATACTCGGCAAGGCGCTTCCGGAGAATGCACAGATCACTCTGTTGTAACCATCATTCCATCCAACCATCCAATGAAATTGTGAGATGGTAAGATGGTGAGAGAGATTATCGCACCGTGAGCGTGTCCATCATCTTTCGAAATGTGACCACATGCTCATCAAACGTTCCCGCGCTATCCGCGAATGTCCAGACGTGTGCGGTTTTGCTACGCAGGAGCCAAATCTGCTCGAACGTCATTTCGCCGCCGCTGAGCGCCGCAGTGAAGACGACCCGATGCGCCCGGTAGGCACCCGCGAGAAGGATATTTTCGGATGTCACGAGCGTGTAGTTTTCGAAGAATTCCCGTTCCATCGCTATCCCTAAATTCGTGTACTCGGGAAGCGAGAGCTCGGACGCAAGTTCCTCGACGACGAGATTCGCATTCTGCCGGATGCCGCGCTGCTCTTCCTCTTCCGGCGACAGGAACATGACGACCAGCGTGAGCGGCGGCGTCTCCTGCCGTGCATCGATCACTTCCCACGAGGAGGGATACTGCAACTTCACTCCATACTCCGTATCCGTGAATGTGCGATCGAGAGGAACATCCTTGAGGGTGATCATTCCCGGACGAAACGGATTGGGGTTGTACGCGGCCGCACGAAGCGCGCGCCTGCTGGGCCACTCTATGTGCTCAGAACCGTTCTCCGCGTCCATTCCTTGCGTATCAGGAACATGAGCTGCAGCAGCGATACACGGCTGCACGAGGACTACGAGGAGGCCGATCATGCGGAGCGACATCTTCATAAAGGAGAGCATGATAGACGTGCTCTTGGCGGACGCAAAGGCATTCTTCAGAAGCCTATCGTCGACGACCGGGTGGTCTTCCACGTTCCCCGAACCTGGTTACGCAGCATCCGGCGGGAGTAGTGCATGCCGGGAGTCACGTGTGTCCTGACGACCTCCGCTGCATCTGCGTTCCAGGTAGGTGGCGGCATACAGGCTTTGGCCGGCGTGACGAAATTGCCGATGGTCAGCGCTGCAATCAGCAGGAGAGTGAGATGCTTCATACTATTATCCTATATGGCCTTGCTCTGCTCTGCAATGTTTTAAGAAGGGATGCCACGTCATTCCATCACGTCATTCTCCTGATGGGGGGCCTTCGCCTGGGTGTCCGTCCGTCAAGAGTGCGGCAGCAATGGAGGGGTCATCCTCTCCGTAGATGGCCGCGCCGTACTGGACGTAATTGTCCCAGCGATAGGGATTGCCCTGTATGCCGAAAAGCATCTTGAGTCCCATAAGGCCGCTTCCCGCAATTCGGACTGACGATCGTTGTGCACTTTTGATGGACAGCCAGTCCTTGCCAGTTGGAATGCACTTCCGAATTTCCTCTCTCCATCGTCGTGGATCCTGACCAAGCTCTCCCTTCACTAGCCGAGCAGCGTCGAATGCATTGGTTGCTGCAAGGACAGCGGAATCATTCTCGCCATAGATCACCGCTGCCAGGCGCAGGTAGCCCACAGTATGTTGTGCTTCCTCCTCGATTCCCATAATTGTTGCAATCGCCCGTACTCCTTTGCCTCGTATTTTTAACTTTAGCTTCTCTGCCTGCGTCAATCCGAGCCATGCTGTAGCATTGGGAATCGCAGCAAGAACTGCTTCGCGCATTTTTGCCGGATCCATTGTTAGTTCCAAGCTCGCCAGAGCATCATGAATGTGAGGATCGTCTTCCCCGTAAATTGCCGCACCGAGCTTCACATGACCTGGAGTGTTGGCGGGATCGTCTTCTACGCCGAGTATTGTTGCGATGGCCTGAATGCCGATCTCTCCGACTTTCAGCTTCACTCGCTGTCTCTGACTCAGGGCAAGCCATTCAGTACTCATAGGGATTATTTGACGAAGTGCAGTCCGCAACTGCTGCGGATCCGTTCGCATCTGAAGTCCTGCGATTGCTTCTGCAATTGCGGAGTCGTCCTCGCCGTATATTGCTGCTCCCAGTATCACGTGCCCGGAACGGGTTGCGATGGCGTTCTTTTCTTCCAAGCCGAAGATCGATGCAATCGCAGTCAATCCTTGCCCGAGGATCTTGAGTGCTCCTCGCTCATCTTGATTCAGGGAAATCCATGCTTTCCCAGTGGGAAACATTT
Organism: uncultured Candidatus Peribacteria bacterium; assembly: GCA_964449445.1. Taxonomy (GTDB): domain Bacteria; phylum Patescibacteriota; class Gracilibacteria; order Peribacterales; family Peribacteraceae; genus JABFSS01. The sequence continues at coordinate 28,932 of CAYUZT010000007.1, forward strand.
TCAAAATCTCTTCCCGCAGGTGGTCTGCATCCGTTGCCGTTGTTCTCGCGTCCGTAGTTTGAACGATCAACGCGTCGTCCTTGCCGTAGATGGCTGCTGCAAGTGCGAGGTATATATCATTGTTGTAAGGATTCCCCTGTATGCCAAAGATATGCGCGAGCGCATGGAGTCCTTTCCCTGCAATTTTGATCGTGTGCCGTTGCGCAATTACTATACTCAACCAATCTCCGGCAGTTGGTACGGTTTCTTTTAATGTGATTCTCCAGAGCACGGGATCTTCTCCTAATTCGCTTCTCTTCTGTGCATTACGACCGATGGTGGACATTTCATTGACGATTGCCGGGTCGTTCTCACCGTAGATCGCTGCTCCGAATTGCACATGAACATCTCTGTATGCCGGGTCTCCGGATATGCCGAGCGCGTGTGCGAGCGCGTGCATGCCCATTGCGTGCACCTTCAGTTTCTTCCTCTCGTCTCCTGAGAGACCCACCCACTGCGCGGCAGTCGGGATCACGTTCCGTATCTCTTGACGCAGCCTCTCGGGATCTTGCAAGAGGCCGAGCCTGTCGAGTTCTTTGGAGATGACGGGGTCATTTTTGCCGTAGATAGCCGCACCCAGTTCGACGAAAGCAGACGTATGCTGCATCGGCTTCCCCTCTACGCCGAAGATGCTTGCCAATCCTCGCAACCCCCGTGCGCCGATACTGAGGTTTTTCTTCTGCTTTTGGGTCATAGACATCCATGCTTCTCCATCGGGAAACATTTGCCGCACTGCCTCTCTCCATCGTTCTGGATCGTTACCCAACTGGTCGCGCTGCTCGTGCGATGCACACATTTGCTTGAGTGCTTCCGCAATGACCGTATCGTCTTTTCCGTAAATCCATGCACCGAGGTCCACAAATGCCTCCCGGGTCGATGTCGGCTTCCCTTCCATGCCGGCGAACTCTTTGGCAATGGCCTGCAGTCCGTATCCTGCGATTCTGAATACTTTCCGTTCTTGCATGGAAAGTCCCAACCACTGCGCTGCAGTCGGGATGAAAGCCTTGATTGCGGCTTTGCATCGCTCAGGATCTTCGGCGAAGTCGTCGCGTTGTTGCCGTTCTTTCTCTATTTTTGCCGTCATGTCCGCGATCTTTGGGTCTTGCTCGCCGTAGATTGCCGCCCCTAAGCGAATGTGGATGGCTGTATCCGCAGTAGCTAGTCCTTCTATGCCAAACATGGTGCCGATGGCCGCAAGACCTTTCCCGAGTATTCGGATTTTCAATCGTTGGTCCTGGGTCAATGAGACCCAGTCGGCGGCAGTGGGAATCACCTCTTTTATGTGCTCACGCCATACTTCCCGATCGGTATTCCGTTCCATTTGGATTTTTTCCAGAGCTGCTGCGATCATCTGATCATCCTCACCGTAAACAGCCGCGCCCAATATGAAGAAATTTTCTCTATTGCTCAATGTGTCGCCTTCCACGTTGAGGATTCTGGCGATGCCGAGCAGGCCTTTTCCAGCAATGCGTACTTTTTGTCTATCCCGATAACTGATTGCAACCCATTGCTCTGCCGATATCGATTGTCGCACCGTCTCTTTCCATCGTTGCGGGTCATCTCCCAAGCGCCCCCTCTCTCTTAGCACACGCTGCGCTTCCGCGATCGCAGGGTTTCCTTCGCCGTAGACGGCCGCTCCGATGTCTACATGCATTTTCCACGTGTAAGGATTTCCCTCGATGCTCAGCGCGCTTACAAGCGCCTTGATTCCCAGCCCCAAAATTTTCAGGTTCTTTCTCTGCGTCGGGGGGATGGACATCCACTGATCCGCGCTGTAACAGCGTCGTATCTCCTCCCGGATTGCGACGAATCGGCGAATGTCTGTTCGCGCGTCTCGTTGCAGATGTTCCTCGGGCAACAGGAGACCGCATACATCCTGAGCCCACTGTTCGAGATCCCGACAAATCACCTGTGTGACTCCGTGCATCTGCTCCAGTTCGCTCTTAGTCGATCGGAGATATGTTGCGATGCCGAGAGGTTTCTCACTCACGAACGTCGATTCTCCTACTTGGTTACATACGAGGACTTCACGTTTGAAGCGAGGGATTTCAATGAGAGTGTAGCTGGTTTTCCGCAATTGGCTGGAGAGGCAGATCCCAGTGTGGGCGATGCAGTCGTCTGCAAACACACCATGATTGTTCAGTGCTGCGATCAGCACCTGGAGCCGCGGCTCGAACCGCGGTTTCTCCCACCCAGTGCCGCTCCCCGTGTGCGGAGCATCTCCGTGCTCCGGAGGGATGAGGACGCCATCGATCTGTTCTTCGTTCAGCCCGAGTGTTTTGACAATTGCGGAAGTATTGCTGCTGTCCCTGGTGATCTGCTGCATACGCAGATGCGCGCGTGAGAGCAATGTGCTGATGGTCCATTGCCGCCTCGCGGTCGTTATGCTTTGTTCATAAATTCGTCGCTCGGCTTCGTCACGATCGATGATCGGTATGCCGCGCTCGCGATAGGCATCACAGATCCACTGCTCGAGAGCAATCAAGCTTTTGAAGAGTGCTGTGTACCTCAAGCGCGTCGCGTTCACCGACCCCGGATAGCCATCAGACTCTTGCCAAGCAGGGTGCGGTATTCCTGCTTTTCCTTTATGGAAAGGGTAAAGGAGACCTCAGCGGATTCCATAGTTCTACTTTAGAATAAATGCAAAATATTGCAAGTATTACCTGTGCATCATGGCGGCAACTTGTCTGTGTATCTGTTCCTCGAAGCGCGTGCGGGAAAATTGCTGCGCTCTCTCTGCACATGCGGCGGGATCCCAGCGGCGCTCGGCCGCTCGTGCCATTGCCTGCGAAAGCGATTCAGATGTCGGTACATCAAAAAACTCCGCCGTCTCCGCGGTGAGCGTCTCCCGAACGCCTCCGCCATTGAAGGCAATCACCGGCGTGCCGCATGCGAGCGATTCGATCGGCGTGAGTCCGAAGTCCTCTTCGCCGGGCAAGAGCAGTGCGACTGCAGTGCGGTAGAGCTCTTTGAGTTCTGCATCCGTCCTGTACCCGACGAATTCCACCGTTGGTCCGGCAATCGATTGCAGTGAACGCTTGGCTGGTCCCTCTCCTGCAATGATCAGCCTGGCCTTCCGCTCATTGCACGCGCGGATGGCGAGATCGATGCGCTTGTATGGAACAAGCTGAGAAACAATGAGATAGTACGCATCGTTGGATGGTTGGATCCCACCTTCGCCAAGGCTACGGTGGGCAAGGGTTGGATGGTTGGATGGTTGAAGCCAAAAATCATCGATCGGTGGGTGAATAACGTCAGATTCACGACGCCAATATAATTCGATTCGTCTCTGCACTTCTTTCGATGCCGCAAGCAATCGGTCAGGACGATCGGCGGCTTCAGAGTCCCAGATGCGTAGTAGATGAAATTTCTTGGAGAGGTAGGAACGTCGCAGCGGTCCAAGAACTCCTCTGCCCGCGCGCTCAAGGACATCATGTGTCCGATCCCACAGATACCGGGCAGGGGATTGCACGTAGCAGAGGTGGCGTGGAGCACTGTTCGTGATAATGCCGTGGACGAAGGCGGAGGAACTGCTCAAGACCAGATCAAACTCCGAGAAGTCCCACGCTTCGACGGCAGGGGGGAAGCGGGAGAGGTGGAGGTGGTGATTGAATGAGAAATTGAAAATGGAAAATGGAAAATGCGGTTGCAGAGAACTTGTTCTCACGCGCTCCTTGGGAAACCATGTTCCGAGCTTCTTTTCGTCGTACAAAAGCGTGTAGATAGGGGCATCGGGGAACATCTGCGAGAAGACCCGCAGCACCCGCTCGGCCCCCCCGCGCATGGTCAATAATTCATGGACTAGGGCTATTTTCACGCCGGGATCATACCCTATTGACAAGAACGATAATGTTATGTATTTTATGCATAACTTTTCCTTCTCTCGCTATGTCCTTCCGTTCTACGTTCTCCGCCTTTCTGCTGGTCCTGGTGCTCCTGCCGATGCCGGCAATGGCTGCCAGGAACTCCGATGCGGAATTCCGATTCTGCATGCAGCTTGCAATGAACAATCGCGAGAACAGGATTCTCGATATCACGCGTAACTATCACAGTGGCTGGCAGCAGGCTCTGGAAGATCGCCGCCAGCGTTTGTTTGATGCGTGGGGAGTGGAGAACGACAAGGACCGTACCAACATCATCCGCGATGCCGAGAAGAACGCGAAGAATATTCTCCGCGATATCGAGAAGAACTACCGCAACGAACTGAAGAACGCCAACACGGAATTCAAGAACGAAGAGAAGCGCTGCAAAGCCGAGTTCAACGCGCGCATCAAAGAAGTGCCCGTCGGTCTCATTTGCTTCTCTACTGATCAATGCCGCCCGCCACTTGGCTACTGCACCGTCGATACCGGCGAATGTAAGCAGATCTGCGAACCCGGCTCCAACCCCTGCCGCCAGGTGTGTACGGGCAAGTGCAAAGTTCGGTAATCAACAATGAACTGAAAGCGGCTCCGCATCACGCGGGGTCGTTTTTGTATTTGCGATGGTGGGTCGGGCGGGGGTCGAACCCGCGACCAATGGCTTAAAAGGCCACTGCTCTACCACTGAGCTACCGACCCGGCACAGCAACTATAGCTCAACTGATCTTGCTGCACAGTCCTGTCTCGATGTCTCGTCTTTGATCAGCATCCATTCGCGTATATCGAACAAGCGGGTGCCGTATTTCGTGCTTGGATCTTGTACGCAAACCCTCAAACTCCCGTCGTGGTTATGACCAGTGATGGTGCCGGTTCTGACGGGATCTCTTTCTATCTGAAAATGCACAGTTGTATTGAGAGGATATTTTCCCGGCATTATGCTGCGTTGATAATTTTTTTCCTTTCGTTCAACCTCGTCAATAAACCCCTTGATTCGTTCGATTGTTGGAAATTCTTCTGCAACTCTCCGGAGATCTCTGCCTGTCATGTTAACCGCAGTGTTCAACAGTAACTGGTACTTTCGCTCATCCAATATTTCGTCCAGTTCTTTTCCTAAGGTTGTCGCTGTCTTTGCTCTGATGGTATCCGGGCTCATTTCCAGGCGAAGAGCCATTCGTATTTGCTGGGGTGTGGGCGCATCGGGCGTATCTCTCACTTGTACGTACATTTCTTCAACTTGCCTCGAGTCGACATGAAACTTCATCACGGGAATTCCCGTTTTCGCAGCGAGAAGTCGCTGCACGGATTCGGCGGTTTTTCCCATGATCTGCTCCGGTGATACTCCGTTATGCAAAGCTGCTCGTACCAGTGCATCTTTTGGCACATCTTCAACGGGAGGAGGCGCCGCTTTCACGCGTCGAAATGCCGGTTCGATATCTCGGTGTCCGTTCATCGTATGAATACAATCTATCCTTTTTATTACTTTGTCAATTCCCGCAAGAGTTCGCGCGCAGCTTCGTTCCCTGGATCCTGCTCAAGCACTATGCGCAGCTGAGCTATTGCCTCGGATGTTTTTCCGAGTGCCAGCAATGCCGCGATCACATTGCCGCGAGCGTCGCTGAATGCAGGATCGCGCTCGAGAGTTTTTCGATAGTACTCAATCGCACGCTCGAAATCTTTTTCTTCTCCCGCGAGGACGCCCAGATTGAAGTACGGCATCGCAAGCTGCGGCGCTTGTTCGGATGCGAGCGTGAATTCCCGTCGCGCGTCGTCTTTTTTATTCTGCAAATACAGCAGCCGCCCAAGATTGATGTGCGCGAGCGGGTAGACGGGTTCCAGTGCAATCGCTTTGCGGTAGTCGGCCATCGCCGCATCCAGATTCTCTTTTGCTTCAAACGCGAGGCCGCGATTGTAGTACGTCTGCGGATGCTCTTTCATCGCCAATGCGATGTCGTACTCCTGTATCGCGTCATCAGGCTTTCCGGCATCCCGCAGCGCGTTTCCGTACCACACGTGGCCCAGCCGCGCGGTGGGGGATACCTGCGTGACGTACCGGCTGAGCGTGAGCGTATCGCTCCAGATTCGGGTCTGAGCGAGGCTCCGCAAAAAGAGGAGTGCGAGCACAATCGCAGCGAAGGACGTGACCGTTTTCCGTGCGCTTTCACGCGAGGTTCGTTTTTCGAGTACGTGCCACACTCTCTCGAATCCAAGGGCAACGAGGAGGAAGACCGCCATCGACGGAATGTACGCGTAGCGATCCGCGGTTATGTAGTACTCGCCGCCTTTCACCAGGTTTCCGAAGGAGGGCGCGAAGGTGATGATGACGAATGCGGTAGCGGCGGCAAATGCTTTCCATCGTCTGCGCATGAGCATTGCTGCGATGACGATTGAAAGAACAATGATCAGCGGCATCAGAAAATGTGCAGATGCAATCGTAATGGGGGCAGCATCGGCGTACATCGGGGAAAGCTCGAATGGCCAGACGATTGTCCCTACGGAAAAGACGAGCGATCGTGCGCCGATGAGCATGCGTTCGAGAATGGTGAGCGATGGCGCATCGATTTTGCCGTAGAGCGCGATGATCCCGAAGATCAGTGCCAGAGCGATGTACGGGAGTTTTTCCATCAGTGACCGGCGCGTGAGGAGTCTTCCTTCTATCCAATCGATGAGAAAGAGGAGAAGCGGGAGCGAGATCACCGAGACTTTTGCGAGCAATCCCAAAAGAAACATCCCCACACTTCCTGCGTATGTGTTCCATTTTTCTTTCCGGAGGTAACGGAGATAGAGGAGAAGCGAGAGGAGGAAGAATGTGGTGGAGAGCAGATCCTTGCGCCCGCTTATCCAGAGAACTGCTTCCACCTGTATGGGATGGAGGAGGAACAGCAGACCGGCGAAGAGGGCAACTTCTCTTTTTTTACACAGCCAGTACGCGAGTACTAGGAACAGCCATGCATTGAGAATATGGTGGAGGAGATTATGGAGATGGAATAAGAACGGATGCAGGCCTCCAAGAACGCTATCCAGCTGATAGCTGAGGAATGTGAGCGGAATGTAGAGCTCGGGATCGTACGTGGTGAAGATGATCTTGAGGTTCGTGAGCGAGAACGACTGCGCGGCGGGATTTTCGAGAATCAGGAGGGGATCATCGAGCTCGATGAATTCGTATTGGAGAGCGTGGGCGTACAGGAAGAAGCCCAGCACGAGGAAGGCAATGCCCGAGAGAAGTAGCCAGTGTTTCTCCAGTCGGAGGGCAATGGGTGCATGGGAGTTCACCGGTGTATTGTACAGTCCCTCGTTACGCTCGCCGCTTCGCGGCGAAGCTACTCGGGATGACAACGGGTATTATGGATTTGTGATTGATTCACATTGTCACCTTGCGGCTCCACAATTCTCGGAGGATCTGGATGCCATTCTCAGCCGAGCACACGCCGCAGGCGTCGAGCGCATGATCTGTATTGGAGATACGATTGAAGAAAGTGAAGAAGGAGTTCGGATTGCGGAGAAATATGATCAAGTATTTTGTACAGTGGGGGTGCATCCTCATGTTAGTGGAAAATGGAAAGTGGAAAGTGGAAAATTATTGAAAGATTTTGTTCATCGCTCAAAAAAAGTGCGAGCCATCGGGGAGATTGGGCTGGATTACCATTACGATTTTTCGCCGCGGGAAACTCAGCGCGACGTCTTCCGGGCGCAGTTGGAGCTTGCAAGCGAGCTCCATTTGCCGGTCGTTGTTCACTGTCGCGAAGCGGTGGAGGATGTCTGGAATATCGTTAATGAGATCAAGCCGTCGAGCCTTGTTGTGCACTGTTGTACGGAGAAATGGGAGGATGTTGAGAGGTTTGTGAAGAGGGGATACATGCTTTCCTTCACCGGCATTGCGACGTATCCAAAATCGGAAGAGATTCGTCGCACGATCAAAGAGTGCCCTCTGGAGCAATTGATGGTCGAAACCGATGCGCCATTCCTGGCTCCTGTTCCTTACCGAGGGAAGAGGAATGAACCGGCATACGTGATGGAAGTGGCCAAGTGCGTGGCGGAGATCAAAGGAATTTCTCTTGAAGAGATTGATCGGATCACAACGAAGAATACGGTACAGTTCTTTGGATTGCTCCCGTAGGTTAACGGATAGACCGTCAGCCTCCGAAGCTGAAGATACAGGTTCAATTCCTGTCGGGAGCACCATGGATAGAGCGCCGACCTTCGCTCCTGCGGGAGCTACGGCCGGCAGGTCGGCCTCCGACCTGTCCACCGAAGCCCCTCGAAGGGGCGAAGGTGGAAGCCGAAGGTTGTGGGTTCAAATCCCGCCGAGCGCACCATCTTCATGAGACTTCCCTATGAGAAAACGTCATCTCGACCGGCAATCATCCAGCTCTTCTTCAGAACGAAATAACACTGTCTTTTACCAACATCTTGCGAGGATTAGCGCTTTAGTGGCTGCAGCAATATTCCTCGTTGTGCAACTTCGCGGAGGATGCGGGAAACAAGTTCAAAAGATCGAGGAACCCGATCGTACGAAGCAGGTGGCACCGAATAAATAAACGGTATTGCTAGGTCTTTGCATTGGGAGGTACAGCTAGTAGGATTCCCGGGCTCAAGCGCATGTAGCTCAGTTGGCTAGAGCGTCGCCTTGCCAAGGCGAAGGTCGCGGGTTCGAGCCCCGTCATGCGCTCCACGTAAAATCGCTCGCAGCGAAGCGAGAGCTATTTTACGTGCCACGTGGCTGCGCAGCAGCTTTACGTGGCTGCTCGCGATCACGTGGCGCAGCCATGTGTACGTTCTGTATTCTCCCTCCGCGTGTGCGGGATTAGTACAGTGGTAGTACGCGAGCTTCCCAAGCTTGAGATGCGGGTTCGATTCCCGTATCCCGCTCCATCCGGCTACGCTCCTGCGGGAGCTACGCCGAGATTTCGCTCTGTTCATCTTTTTGCCGGATGCCTCGGCGTAGTCCGCAGACGAAGCCGGGCAGTTCTAACGCATCAGCCGAGTTCTAACTTCCTCTAGCTTAGAGCTCCACCAAAATTTGTTTCAATTTGTCGATTTAAGATGTTTTAGAATGTGACCGTAACCGGAAATACAACTATAGTTCGTTATTTGTGCCAGAGTGGCCCATGTTGGAGTATCATGTTCCTCTTTCTTCCCCTCACTGATCTATGTTTTCCTTCACCCGCTCATCATCGGGCTTGCGCCTCCTCGCCGCAGCCGCAGGTTTCGCTGTTCTCCTGCCCTTCGTGATCGCGGCGAGTCCCGCCCCGTCAGCCGACAGCACGAAGCAGAAACTATTTTTGCCTTCCAATTTCAGAGTCGAGTTCGACGGCGTGGTTGTTGAGGGTTTCAAGGAAGTCTCCGGCATCGAGTCGGAAGTTGAAGTAATCGAATACCAGGATGCCAATCAAAGAAATACGGACGCCCACAAGCGGCCCGGGAAAGTGAAGTACAGCAATATCGTCCTCAAGCGGGGCTTCGTGAATGATCCTTCGCTCTACGAGTGGTACAAAAAGGTGTTGGCGGGGCAGACTGATCGCAAATCGGGTTCCATCATCTATCTCGATCGTGAGGGGAAAGAGGTTTTGCGCTACAACCTCTTCGAAGCATGGCCAATGCGGTGGAAGGCTCCGGAACTCAATGCGAAAGGGGACACTGCCCTTGAAATCATCGAATTCGTCGTGGAAAAGTGGGAGCGGGTGTAAGTTTCACTTATCGGCTGCGGACAGTTGCTCGGTACCAGGCGACTGTCCGCTTTTGCAGTGAAAGACGGTGCCGGTTGTCATGGACACAAACTCCGAACAGAACACATCATGGTTGTAATAACGTTCAGCACAGAGTTCCATGAGGAACAACGGTGTAGGGAGAAGAGTTTTCCGCTGCAATAATATTTCGTCAAGTTTGGCATGGAATAATCCTCAGAATGGAGTTCCGCATACGATGCATACTGTACTCGCAGAGAGAGCCAAAATCTGCTATACTATTTCGATATGTCTCTCCGTCTCTCCCTGCGCATTTTTGCTCTTCTCAGCACGCTTTTGCCGATGACGGCGCATGCCGTCCCGGATCAGGGAGTTTTTCTGATGGAACCGATCGGCGGCGTCACGGAGATCCCGATCCAGGGGAATGCGGGGCTCGGAATGTTCGGCTTTTACATGGGTCTCGTGTACCCGTGGGTGGTGGGCATGGGAGCCGCGGTCGCGGTGCTCATGGGCATGATCGGGGGCATCCAGATGATTCGTGCAGGCAGTGATCAGGCGGCGGTGAGCGCGGGCAAGAACCGCCTGCTCATTTCCCTGGGAGGGCTGCTGCTCATCCTGTTTTCCGCGACAATCATGAACGCGCTCAACCCGTCGTTCTTCACGTAAATTTTCATCGCGGCCAAGTATGGCCGCGCTGCATCCGTCACACATAATGCTCACACGATTCAACTCTCTCACGGCATTCTTCACCGCCATTCTTCTGGCGATACCCGGCATGGCATGGGCGGTGGACCAGTATCCGCCCATCATTTGCAATGGTCTCTACGGCTGCGGCAGCCCGCCGGGTGATGTGATTCTGCAGACCGCTCTGCCGACGATTGGCGGCGTGCTCATCCAAATTGCCGCGGGAGGCGCGGTGATTGCGATCGTGTACGCGGGAATGCAAATGGTGATCGGGAGCAGCGACGAGAGCAAAGTCACGAACGCCCGCAAAGCGATTTTGTTCGCGCTCGGAGGGCTGGGTATCGCTCTATCGGCAACGTCCCTTGTGTCCTTCGTTGCGACGGAAGAGTACGGCCTCACGGCCGGTGCAACCGATCTTGGCGGCATCATGGCGGCGGCGGTGCGCATTCTGATTATGTTCTTCAACCTGGCGTTCGGCATCGTGATCATCTTCGCTGGCATTCGCATGATCGCCTCGCAGGGGGCCCAAGACGAGTTCAAGAAGGGTGGCAACATGATCAAGTGGTCGGTCATCGGCGCCATCGTCGTGAACGTTTCCAAGGCCATCGTCCAGGCGCTGCTCGCGCTCAATCTCTGATATGTATCACATTCTATTCTTCATAGGCTCCACCCTTCGACTCACCCTCGCGGAGCCTGCCCTGAGAGTGCTCGAAGGGCTCGGGTTCGCTCAGGGTCGAGCTCATGCGAGCTCGATCGAACAGATTGGCGCCGGGTCTCCCGGCATCGACAGCATGTGGGCCCAGCTCAAGCAGACGTTTCCGCACACCGATATGGGATCTGGCGGACTACTGTTCGTCGTTCTGATGCTCGCAAACATCATCCTGCGGTTCATCGCCGGCATCGCCGTGCTCATGGTCGTGTATGGTGGCATCCGGATGATCATGACGGTGGCCGACGAGAACGCCCACAGTGAAGCCAAGAAGATCATCATCTACGCCTGCTTGGGACTCGTCCTGTGCATCGGCACGGATGCCATCGTCATCTACGTGCAGACGATGGTGAAGTTGGCCGCTGGAGGCTAGTCTAGGCGCATGTCGCGCCAGTACATCACCACAGCCATCGATTATCCCAATGCACCGCCTCACATGGGGCATGTGTTGGAAAAGGTGCTCGCGGACGTGTGTGCCAGGTGGATGCGTCTGCGGGGAGATCCGGTGCGTTTTCAGATTGGCACCGATGAGCACGGCATTAAGATCCAGCAGACGGCCGACAAGGAAAAACTGACGCCGCGAGAGCTGGTCGATCGCAACGTTCCGCTGTTCCAGGAGCTCTACAAGCGGTTGCATATTTCCTTCGACGTCTTCATCCGCACCTCGGATCAGAAAGTCCATTGGCCGACGGTCATTGAACTGTGGAAACGTCTTCAGAAAGCAGGGGCGCTCGAAAAGCGAACGTACACCGGTCTCTACTGCACGGGATGTGAGCGGTTCATGACGAGAAAAGAACTTATTGATGGCCTCTGTCCCGATCACAAAATTCCGCCGCAGGAAGTGAAGGAGGAGAACTGGTTCTTCCTCCTCAGTCGCGAGCAGGCGTGGCTGACGGATCTTCTCAAGAAAACGTACAAGATCGTTCCGGCATTCAGAGGCGCGGAGACGACGAGTTTGCTCGAGAGCGGGCTTGAGGATGTCTCGTTTTCGCGTCCGAAGAGCTCGCTCAGCTGGGGCGTGCCTGTTCCGGGGGATGAGAACCAGACGATGTACGTCTGGTGCGATGCGCTCACAAACTACATCTCCGGTCTTGGACTCCTCACCGATCATGCGGAGAACAAATGGTGGGATGAAGCCGAGGTGATGTGTGTGATCGGTAAAGATATCGCGCGCTTCCATGCACTCATCTGGCCGGCGATGCTCAAGCACGCGGGCGTGCGCACGCCGGATAGGCTGCTCATCCATGGTTTCCTGACGAGTGAAGGGCAGAAGATGAGCAAGTCTCTAGGCAACGTCGTGGTGCCGGAAGATGTGATCAGCAAGTACGGAGTTGATGCACTCAGATTTTTCCTGATGCACGAAATTCCGGTGGGCAATGACGGGGACTTCTCCTGGAAGAGGTTCGGCGAGATGTACGACAGCAAGCTGCGCAATCAATTGGGCAATCTCCTGAACCGCGTCCTGGTTCTTCTGAAGAAAGAAGGAGGCGCAGTCGCGGTGCCCGAGAGTCCTGAGGACAGTAAGCGCGCAGCAGAAGGGTGGAAAGATTTTTCGACCAAAATGGATGCCTACGATGTCTACGGAGGAATCCAGCAGGCATTCGATCTTGTTGCTGCACTCAACATGGGGTTCGATAAAGCAGCGCCGTGGAAGCTTAGTGGTCAGGAGAGGCTCACGATGCTCAGTCGCTTCGCGGAGTCACTCCGTCATGTCGCGCTGCTTCTCCTCCCGTTCATTCCCGAAACCGCGCAGAAGATCAGCGAGCAACTCAATGTGTCGTACACAGGGAACATGCTCCAAAAAGACTTTATCGTCACGAAGAAGATGAAAGAGTGGGGGAGTGAGAAGGGATGGAAGAGCGTTGGGGAGCCAAAAATCCTGTTTGCGCCGGTGGAATAATTGACAGAATTCCTCCTCTTCAACAACCTCACGTAGTTACTCGACTCGCATCTTTTCTTTTTCAAGGAGGTGCCTATGAGTGACGCAGAGCCTGTCTTCTCACTTTCACTTTCATTTCGCAAAGTGAAACTGTTCCTAAATTCAAGGAGACAGGCTCCTTTTGCATCCGTCTCTTTTTCAGCGTATACTGAGGATGTTCTCCCCAGCACGGATCGGGCGAAAGCCGCGAGGACGTGGAGACAGTGAAGGCGGAAGCTGCACTGCAGGGAGAGATTCTACTTCTTTCTTTTCTTTTTATGTTCGATCCCATGTCAGAACTCACGGGCCGACCGTCGAATGACGGCTTTGGAATGGGCGCTCCCTCCGGTCCTCCTCCCCGCGCTCCTCGCCCGCAAGGCGGTGCAGGAGCCGGAGCAGCCGGCGGCAGGTTTGCGACCGATCTTCACTCGGTGACGATCCACGCGCGCCAGCGGACGTTCTACGTTGACCTGAAGGAATCTGGCAACGGCAAGTTCTTCAAGATCTCCGAGAAGTCGCGCGGCGGGCAGAAGACGACGATCATGTTCGATGTCGAGGATCTGGATCAGATCATTGCGGCGCTGCAGGAGATGAAGACCAAACTCTAGGAAGCCAACGAAGCCAAGGAAGCCAAAGATGCCAACGAACGACCTTGGCTTCTTTGGCTTCTTCAACATCCTTGGCATCTTTTACTGCTGCCCTCTCTTCCACTCAGTCCCACTCATCACAGTGCCCCCGCTCGGCTGCACTTGCGCCAGATGCAGGGTGCTTCCGTTTGCGCAGGGCAGGGGAGTTGAGTCGCCGGTCGCTTCCAGTGATGTTTTAAGAAGCTTCAGCGGCACCTTCATCTGGGGAAGAATGATGCTCACTCCTGGCCACGGCGTGAGTCCGCGGACCTTTCTATCAATCTCCTGCGCCGTCATCGTTCGAGGATCCACTTCGCCGTCTTTCCTCTTCAGCTTGTGACAGACAGTCTTGCGGCTCTCATCTTGGGGAACGGGATGCAGAGGATTCTTCAGTGTTTCGAGAAGGAGTTTTGCTCCAATAGACGCCAATTTTTCATGCAACGTCGTCACGGTCTCCCGCGCGTTTATGGGAACATTCTCCTGTGCGAGGATCGGACCGGCGTCCAGTTCCTTCACCATTTTCTGAATCGTGACGCCGGTCTCCGTGTCGCCTGCGAGAATCGCGTGATGAATGGGAGAGGCGCCGCGGAAGCGCGGGAGCAGAGAGGCATGGACGTTCACCGGGGCGATTGTCGGCAGGTCGAGAATTTCTTGTGAGAGGATTTGGCCGAAGGAGACGACGATGAGAAAATTCGGGCGATCGAATTGAGAATGGAGAATGGAGAATTGAGAATTGAGGTTTTCTGGCTGTAAAATCCTCAGTTCGTATTTATCGGCAATGGTTTTCACTGGTGTCGTCGTCAGTTCTTGCTTTCTGCCAACAGGCCTGTCCGGTTGTGTGATCACAAGATCAACGGAAAAAGAGGAGTCAGCGACCAGTGCCTCCAGAGACGGGACAGCGAAGGGAGAAGTGCCTAAAAACCAAACAGGTGTTTTCTTTTCGAGGGACATGTATGGAAGTGTACACTTCTATCACGTTAATTCGTTAATTCGTTAACTCGTATACGAATTATCGAGTTAACGAATTATCGAGCACATATGTCTAACCGCCCTCTCCTCCTCGCAACCGCCGTCCGGAAGATCATCTCTCCCGTTCTTCGCGAATGCCCGCGGGAATGCGGGGTCGTGACGATTACGGACGTCGATGTGTCACCGGATTTGTCGTTTGCGACGGTGTACGTGAGCTCGCTTCTGCAACCGAAGGCCGCGATTGCGTTTCTCGACGGCAGGCAGCGCGAACTCCAGAAGCGCATGGGCACTTTACAAACACACAAGACACCCAAGCTGCGCTTCCGGATCGACAAGACCGCGGAAGAGGGCACACGCATCGATCAGTTGCTGAAACGCGCAGCGGGAAGTACACCAGAAGAGAGTTCAGAGAGTTCGCAATAGGAGCTCATTGAAGTGAGGCACCCTTCATACATACACTCCCATCCTTTTACTTGCAGTGAACTTTGCACACTATGCGACTTCCCGAGCAGGACATCGCACAGGCTCGCACCCTTCTGGAAGGAGCCGAGCGTTTTTTGTGCGTGTGCCATCGCAATCCCGATGGAGACGCGATCGGGTCGCTGCTCGCGATGGGTTTGCTTCTGGAACAAGCGCTTCCGGACAAAGACGTCGGTTTCCACTGCGTGGATCCTGTTCCCGCGATGTTCCATTTCCTTCCCGGAGCGTTCCGCGTGTCCATTCTTCCTCAGCCGATTCCCGAACCTGAGGGAACGGTCTTCATTTTCCTCGATTGCGGGGAGCCCAAACTCACGGAATTGCACGAAACGCATCCGCAGCTCTTCGATGGCACGTACAAGTCCCTCATGTTTGATCACCATCACAAGAATCCGCTCTTCGGAACGGTCAATTTCCTCCTGTCTGAGGCCTGTTCCACCTGTGAGATCGTTACATGGTTTGCTGAGCAGAATGGCTGGAAGATTGAGAGCGACGTCGCCACGTGCCTCTTAACCGGTCTCTACACCGATACGGGCGGCCTGCTCCACAGTAACGTCACACCCGAGGTGTATCGCACCGTTGCGCACCTCCAGCGGTGCGGCGGCAGACGTCAGGAAGTGGTGAATGCCGTCTTCCGCACGGGAAAACTCAGCACACTCCGTCTCTGGGGCAGAGTGCTCGAGAAAATCAGCCTGACCGACGAAGGCGGTGCGATTTCGGCCGTCACCGAGGGCGATTTCCGCGCGACGGAGGCCGATACCAGCGAGCTCACCGGCGCGATCGACTACGTGAACGCCGTTCCGGGCATGCGCTTCTCCTTAATACTGAGCGAGCGGGACGGCAAAGTGAAAGGATCGCTCAGGACACTCCGTGACGATGTGGACGTATCTGCAATGGCGGGGAAATTCAGCGGCGGGGGACACAAGAAAGCGGCGGGGTTTTCGTTGCCCGGGAAATTGAAGCCGGAGGTCAGGTGGAAGGTAGTAGAAGAGGAATAAGACTCCAAAGATTCCAAAGAGTCCAAGGTCGTTCCATAGGGGTGTGGAACCTCTTTAATGGCTTTCTAAAGCTATAAAAATGCTGTTCTCAATTTTATTTGTGATAGCGGCTCTTCCACTCATTTTCCATGGAGTTACTGTGCGCATATGCACGAACGTCCACATCAAAGGCTGGTTGTCTGGCAGGAGGCATACCTTCTATGTCTTTGGATATATGATCTGACATCACATCTTCCTTCTGCAGAAAGATATCGCTTGATTGATCAAATGTGCAGATCTGCATTCAGCATTCCTACAAACATTGCTGAAGGAAATGCCAAGAGGACTGCGAAAGACAAGAGACATTATATGGATATTGCGATCGGCTCTTTGGAAGAACTGCATTGTCAGACCTGCATCGCTCGTGATCTGAAATACATAAGCTCAGAACAATTTACGCAAACAGATCAGCACATTAATCGTGTGAGCTTTCTCCTCACTCGTTTCCGATCTTCCATTCACGACTAGACCTTGGACTCTTTGGAATCTTTGGAGTCCTCGCCTGTCGCTTGTGGAGTAGCCGCAGCCTGCGTTTGTGGAATACCTGCAGTCGCTGCCTGCCGTGCCAGCACTTCTTCCGGTTTCGTCGTAATCACCGCCGCTTCCTCGGGACTGGCGATGATCTGGATCGCGACGTGCTTGTTTCCTGCAAAGAAAATACCCTGACCGACGGCGGAGTTCAGGAGCACATCTTTTTCGCCTTCCGTGAGGTAGAAGAGTTTCTGGAGATTATCCACGGCGGACGCAGATTGCTTGAGCAGGATCTGCAGCGCGGAGTTTGTGATGATCGGCTTACCGAAGGGGCTATTGACGAAGTCATCCACGTCCTGCGTGATCGTCGTGATGCCCAGGAAGTACTTGCGGGCGCGTTTGACGATGCCGTAGAGGAACCGGGCCGAGTCTTCGAACTGCATCAGGTTCCACGCTTCGTCGATCACCAGGTAGCGCTTCTTCATTTCCGCGCGGACGATGTTCCACAGGTGATTGAGGACGATGTAAATCGCGATCGGGCGGAGCTGCTCTTCCAGGTCGCGGATCTGGAACACGACCATTTGGTTATTGAGTTCGACGTTCGTGGCTCGGTCGAAGATGCCGGCGTAACTACCGTCCGTGTACTTCTGGAGGATCTTTGCCATGTTCTCGCCGCCCTGGGTTGTCATCAGGACATCCACAAGATCATGGAGTGTGGGCGGTTCCATGTGCGTCGGGTCCGGCGTCTGGAGCGTGATCCCCTTGAGCGCGTAGGTATCGAGAATCGCTTTGTCGAGCACACCATCCTCGGCAGGCGTCAGCGTGCCCATTATCAGGCGGAACAGACCGTGCAGGTTGATGGCCGCGGAACGCAGGACCTCGCCGGTTTCGGCTTCGTCCCCGCGAATGGCTTTGGGCAGATCGAACGGATTGATGTGGAAGCTGCTCTGGAGTGAGAGCGGCACGAATGAGCCGCCGACGGTCTTGCAGAGCTCGACGTACTCGTTCTCCGGATCGATGACGAGAACGTCCGTTCCCAGCATCATCGCGCGGAGGATCTCGAGCTTCACGGAAAACGATTTTCCCGCGCCGGACGTGGCGAACACGTTGGCATTCGCATTCGGCAGATCGAAGCGATCGAAGATCACCAAGCTGTCGTTATGCCGGTTGATGCCGTAGAGGATGCCGTGGTCGTCCGTGAGATCCGAACTGGAGAAGGGGAAGCTGGTTGCGAGCGGCGATGTGTTCATGTTGCGGCTGATCTCCAGTTCATCCAGGCAGAGCGGAAGGGTGGAGGTCCACGCGTGCTCCATCTGGAACATCGCGGGCTTCGTCAGGACCAATCGGCCGCCGAGCAGCGACTCGATGTCCGTCTGGAGTTTCTTGAGCTTGTCGTCGTCTTCGGCATACAGCGTCACGTACATGCCGAACTGGAAGAGCTTCTCCCGGCCGCGCGCAAGCAAGTCCCGCAGTTCCTCGGCGTCCTGGAGAGCGGCTTCCAGCCCCGGATCGCGAACGATGCCACGTTGCTCGAGCATGCGGATGCTCGAGCGGAGTTCGGCGACTTTCTTGCGGAGCACTTTCATGATTGCGGCGTTACTGGAGGGATAGATGAAGTGCGAAATTTCCATGGATGCGTCGAAGTTCACAAGCTGCGACATCCAGTTGGGGTAGATGTAGTTGGGCCAGTTCATCACGTAGAGCGTCCGCGAGCGCACGTCGCCCAGGACGATCTCGTTGCGCTTCACTTCCATCGCCGACGGAGCGATGAGATCGAGAATTTTCTGGAGACCTTCCTCGTACTGTTTGAGCGCCTGTTTCTCCTCGCCCGAGAGCGTCTCCGGCTGCCCGGTTTCGGTATTGATGATCGTCTCCACGTTCTTGTGGAGCCCCAGCAGGTCATCGATCGCGTAGAGCAGGGGATTGCTCGCCCGAACAGGTGTGCCGGCGGGTGGGGTGGGTGTAGCCACAGGAAATCTACTAATTATAGCAGAAAGAGGGGGTTTGAGGAAGATCCAGCGGAAAGGAGGAGGCAAAGGAGGTAAGGGAGGCAAAAGAGTCAAAGGGGTTCTAGAAAGCAGTTCTCTTCTGCCTCCTTTGACTCTCTTGCCTCTTTTGTCTCTTCGCTATGAATCTCTTCGGTCCCCTTAGTTTCCGAACGGCGAAAACCCTCCTCGTGTCGATCCTTTCTTTGTCCTGCCCTGCAGCACTCCAAGATCTTCCACGCCCGGAACGTCGACCACTTTGAGCCCTGCAATGAGCACTTCGCGATTCTGCTGTAGTGCGGAGATGCGATCCTGCGCAATCTCCAGGAGTTCCTTGAGCGTGCTTTGGATATTGGTCATTTCCTTTAACTGCGACTGCGTTTCGGTCAACTCCCCCTGCGCGATTGCCAGATTTTTCTGCGTCTCCTGCGCAGTGCTGAAATCCTTCGCTTTCACTGCTTTCTTCACTTCCTTGTCTAGGCCGGAGACCGTCGCCTTTTTTTCGCGTTCCGCGGCTTTCAGCTGCGTGATCTGCTCCTTCACATCTTCAAAGCGCCGCGTACTGCGCTCGGTGATGTTTCCCAGTCCCACAGCGTACGCATCGAGCGTCTTTGCGCGGCTATCGCTGCGATTGAGCAGATCATCAATATCCACGTGCAGTACCGCGCCGAATTCTTCGAGAAGCGCGTAGAGATCTTCCACGTGCTCTTCGGTGGGAAGCGAGTGCAGCGCAAGCTGCGCTTCGATGCCCGCGCGTGCGGCACTCACGGGTACCGCGAGTCCATCGGCGAGAAACATATTCACGTAGACCCCCAGGAGCGGCGCAGCTCGCAGCGTCGGCTGCACGGTCTGCAGCACCGAGAGACTGTAGGCGATGGCGTTGCGGGCTCCCGAGACCGTCGCCCGCTCGTCGGACACAGGAGTTTTCTCCGGAGCGCTCGGCGCAGCGGAGTTCCAGCACGCGGAGAGTGCCAGCGGGACGACCAAAGACAGCGCGAGGAGAGTACGGCGGAGTGTCATGTGTATTACTGTTAAGTATAGCAGAAAATGAAGGGCACTTCGACTCGATTTTGCTTCGCAAAATCTCGCTCAGTGTCATTCGATTCGCGCTTAGGGAGGGGCCGGAGCGCGCAGCGCGACGACCATGAGTGAGCGCCCGAAGGGCGCGAATCGCATGGTGGACGTTTGTGCACACAAATTGTGTTCAAAACATGAGGAATTTCTGTATGCAAGATCAAATTATTGTTTCAACGTGAAATTGCCATATTGAGTGCTACAGTCTGCGCATTCTCTCGAGTATCAGTTTTGTTCAACGAGGTGAATTTCGCTCCTATGTTTTCGTCCCTGACAGAGAAGGCAACTGCGGTGCTCCGAAGCCGTTTTTCGGTCAGTGATCTTGAGGTGAAATGGACGGTTCCGAAGGAAGCCTCCTTCGGTGATGCCTCTTTAAGCCTCCCTCTCCAGCTCGCATCAAAACTCAAAAAGAAGCCGCGCGAGGTTGCGCAGGTATTTGTGGATGAGCTCCAGGGTCTGCCGGACGTAGAGAAGGTCGAGATCGCCGGCGCGGGGTACGTGAACGTGTGGCTGACGACCGACGCACTGCTGAAAGAACTCACCGAGACCGAGTCGGCGCAGACACCCGCGCCCGTTGCAAAAAACGAACGGCCGGTGGTTGTTGAATACTCCCAGCCGAACATCGCGAAGCCGCTCGGCATCCACCATATCCTCAGCACGGTGATCGGCCAGTCGCTCAGTAATCTCTACCGTCATCTCGGGTACTCGACCATCGCCGTCAATCATCTGGGGGACTGGGGGACGCAGTTTGGAAAACTTTCGGTGGCAATGCAGCGCTGGGGGAAGGGAAAATCCGCAGCGGAGCTCGGTCTGGATGGTCTGTTAGACCTGTACATCCGGTTCCATACTGAAGCGGAGAACGATCCTGCAATGGACGATGAGGCTCGTGCGGCATTCAGGAAGCTCGAAGAAGGAGACACTGCCATGCGCTTGTTCTGGAAGGATGTTGTCGCGGTTACCACGAAAGCTCTCGATGACATGTATGCGCGTCTGCACGTGTCGTTCGACTACGTGCACGGCGAGAGTTTCTACGAAGACAAAATGCAGCCGATCGTCGAGGAAGGAAAGAAGAAGGGGATCTTCACGGAAGGCGAAGGCGGAGCGTTGATCGTGGAATTTCCTGAGGAGACGAAGCTTCCTCCCTACATGATCCTGAAAGGAGACGGCGCGACCCTGTACTCCACGCGCGATCTTGCGACCATCCGGTACCGCGTGGACGCCTGGCATCCGCAGTCGCTTCTGTACGTGGTGGATGTGGCGCAGCAGCTCTACTTTCAGCAGCTCTTCGCGACGGTGAAACGCCTTGGATGGGATCTGCCGCACCTGGAGCACGTGATCATCGGACGGATGAGCTTTGCGGAGAAGAAAATGAGTACGCGCAAAGGCAATATCCTCAAACTGGAGCATGTGCTGGATGAAGCGGTGAAGCGCGCTGACGAAATCATCAAGGAACGCGGCGATACCATCCAGACGGACGATGCCGCGGAGCTTGCGGAGATGATGGGGATCGGATCGCTCGTCTACGGCATCCTCAGCCAGAACCGGAAGATGGACATGGTGTTCGATTGGAAGAAGATGCTCAGTTTCGAAGGCAACAGCGCGCCGTACCTGCAGTACACCTATGCGAGAGCTCGCTCGGTGCTGCGCAAAGCCGGGGCGAAGACGACAGGATTCCCCAGGATCATTGAGACGCTCACCGATGCCGAGCGTGTGCTCATTCGCACGCTCCTCAAATTTCCCTCGGTTCTGGAAGACACGCGTGCAACGCATATGCCCCATACGCTCGCGACGTACCTGTACGGACTCTGCCAGGATTTCAACGCCTTCTACAACACCGATCCCATCCTGACCGCAGAGGGATCGATAAAAGAACTACGCATCGCGCTCACTGCGTTTTCTTCAAACGTGCTCAAGACCGGAGCACAGATTCTGACGCTCCGGGTGCCGGAGCGAATGTAATTTTTCTGCGGCCAGCAAGGCCGCGCTCCTTCCCATCCTCATTCCCCGCCCCGTCCCATGAACCGTTATCACTCCGCCCGGAGGTCCTCCTCCTCGCCAGCGACAGGCCCGATCGTCGCGTTTCTTCTTATTGCCTGCTTCGGCCTTCTCTTCGTGACCGGGTGTACCAGCAATCCTTTGGACGCGGAGCAAACGGAGGATGACACGTTCACGGCGGAAGATATCGCGCGGTTCCAGCAACTGAGCCAGCAGCGCGAAGACGAGGCATCGTCCTCCGATGGCATGGCGGGCATCGATTCGTCGGCAAGTTCCGTCCAGGCCGGGTCAACGGCTTCCGTCGCTGCGCCCGTCGCTCTCAACGCTGCGTCCAGTTCCGTCCCCACGGTCTCCACGGTGGATCCCGCTCTGCGCAAGAAGTACGACGCGTACCGGGCGACCTCGACCGGCAAAGGGGCGAACGTCTACAGAGTGACCAACGCGTTTCTGAATGTCCGCAGTGAGCCGAGTGTGAGCGCCGCCTTCGTTGCAAGGCTGAACCAGGGGGATCTGGTGAGCGTGATCACCTTCGTCGACGGCAGTTGGGCGAAAATCGCGATGCCCGGCGGAGGCGAGGGGTACGTGGCGAACCGGTACCTCTCCAAGCTCACAACCGAGGAGAAACTGAAAGATGAGCAGAAGGCATTCGAGGGCCAGTACTTCGTGAATTTCGCGTTCGTGAACGTTCGCGCAGCCGCCGATACGGGCAGCGACAAGATCGGCGAGATTCCGGGCCAGGCGTTCGTCCGGCCGATTGCGATTGAGAAAGACTGGGCCCGCGTGGGAATCAACGGGAGAGAGGGGTACGTCTCGACACAATACCTGTCGCCGTTCCGTCCCAATTTCCTGGTGCGGCAGGAGCGCTACACGCTTCCCATCCTCCACTACGACGTCCGGCAGGACGGCGTCCTGACCGCGCTCACGCAGCACGTCGCGCGGCTCAAGCAGGACGGCGTGAAAATTCTCACGCTCCGTGATCTGTTTGATACTGTGCAGACGCAGGAAGTCCGTGACGTGCGGATTCCGCCCCGCAGCGTCGTACTCGCGATTTCCGGGATCGAAACGCAGAACGTGAAGCTGGTCTCCGATACGCTCAATGCCGCGCTGGTCCCAGCAACGCTCTTCATCCAGACCGATCAGGTGGGACTCTCCGGCATCAGCGAGAAGATGCTGCAGACCCTCCAGGCAAACGATTTCGATATCCAGTCTGCCGGTCACACGGGAGACGACCTGCGCACGCTCACAAACGCGCAGACCCAGCTGGAGCTGGAGCAGAGCCGCACGATTCTGGAAGAGCTCACGAACAAAACCGTCTTCGCTATCGCCTATCCGCAGGGAGGCGCCAATGACCGCGTGCTCACGCAGGCTGCCGACGCCGGGTACCTGTTTGGCATGGGCAGTGCTCCCGATGTGGTCTTCACGCGCGATCAGTTCCTGCGTCTTCCGAGCTACACGATCACCTCGGGCATGATGGGGGAGGATGTTCTCAAGTTAGTGAAATGATTATTTTTTAAACATTTCCTGCATCTGCTGCATCAAATCTTTCGATCCCTCTTTGCTGTACTCCATCGTCTGCTTTGCAGCCTCGCGTGCGACGGTTTTCATGATCTCCTCAAGATTCTGCAGTAAATACACCGAGCTCCAGATGGCGAAGAGCAGCAGTCCGAAGCCGATCAGGCTGCGGATCGTGCTGCCGATCATCCGCAGGCGGTCGCGGCTGTCTAAATGCTTCAGGTGCATTTCGATCTGCTCCAGACGTTCCAGGATTTTGTCGTTCTCGGGCATATGCGCAGTATATCAGAATCCCCGCCGCCACTTGCGAATGGTCTCGATTCCTCTCGTCACGTAGTACCGCGGCGAGAGAGCGATGTCCCTGCAGTGGGTGAGCGCGAGCACCTTGCCGCCGAAACCGGTCTTGAAGAGCGTGACTCCGGCGAAGGGGTGCTTCGGGACCGGGCCCGGGACCGGGCTCGGAAGCATGGGGGCAATTCCCCAAAAGTTATAGACGTGATCACCACGCTTGAGGGCATCTTGAATTGCGGTCCACTGGAGCAGATAGCTCGCGGGGATTTTGCTGATCACACTCGCGCCGTGGTGATAGCTGGTTTCGCCGCCGAAGGTCATATGGATCGACGAAGCGATTACTTCTCCCTGGTGACGGGCCAGGTAGAGAATCACAGAGCCCGTGCTCTGGAATTCTTCCACTTGGGCGCGAAAAAAGGCGTCCGTATACGCCGTGAATCCGTGGCGCTTGCGAGTTTCGTCATGCAGGCGGAGGAAGTGGTGGAGGTCTGCGGAGAGGTTTCCCGATGCGCTCACGGTGACGCCTTCTTTCTGAGCACGGCGGATGAGGTTGCGGGTTGTGGAGCGCATGGACTTCAGGAGGTCTTCCTCGTTTCGTGGCACAGAGGACAGTGGACAGTGGACAGTGGACAATGAGCTCCAAGGATCAGAAGTTGTCAGGGGTAGATACCAGAGATGTTCCGCCAGCAGATGAAGTGGGGAGCGTTTGGCGCCGATCTGCTCCAATATCTGATCAACTTGTTGTGACGTCTTCCAGAAGGGACTCAACCGGATGAACGCACATTTTTGTTTGTGAGCGATTCGTTTCAATTCATCCGTAAGAATCTTGATCATACTGTCCTCTGTCCTCTGTCCTCTGTCCTCTGTAATCACCGGCCCATACGGAATCGACAAATGTTTCCCCCTCCTTGCGGGTACAATGTGCGCAAAACAGATCCCGCGCACGACATCACCGTCTTTGATCATCAGCCGGACCGGCTCCTGCCCAATGCGACGGTATACCTCGCCCATTGCCCAGCTCTGAAGGAACGGGCGGTAGGGTTGGGAGAGCAGGAAGGCATCCCATTCGCTGGCGCTGGTAGCTTCCGTGATTGTCATGAATGAATTATGAATCAAGAATTATGAATTTGATATCAGTAAATGGCTCTGTGTATTTTTTCCATACTTCATAATTCATAATTCTCTTTTCATGTTCTCGATAAGCAACTTTGCCTGGAGAAGCGTCATTCCCGGATGCGTCGGTAAACTCAGGATACTCTCCGCCACTTCCTCCGCCCGTGGATCATCGCCGTCCCTATATCCATAGATGGATGTGTCACTCGATGGAGGACAAATTACGCACCCCGTCCATCCATCATGCAGGTGGATATTGTGCTTCTTGAGCTGCTGACGAATCTTCTCCGCTCCCGAAACGAACATCGGGAATTTGTTGAGGGGGAGATCGCTCCGGATGCCGTGGAGCACCGGCCAGCCTCGCTTCGCGCACTGCTCCAGATAGAATCGCGTGAGTGCGCGTCGGTGATTGTTGATTACCTCCAGTCGCTTCAGTTGATCGAGTGCGAGTGCGGCACAGGCATTCGGCAGCGCGTGCAGCACATGTGACTGCTGCCCGGTTTTCTCCTCTGCTGTGACAACGGGCATCAGCAAACCCAGAAGGCTACAGAGTTTCAAGAAGACTTTCCCGATCACGAGGCCGTAGAATGGGCGGGCAACTCCGTAGAGGAGGGGATAGAGAAGAAGGCGCAGGATGGTCAGAGAAGAGAGATTGCTACTCTGCTGCTCCAGCCGGTGCAGACGGTGACTGATGTCCATCCGATGGCTGAGGATTGCGCCTCCCGTGACGCCCGAGATCGCTTTGTCGCGCCCAAAACTCAGCAAAACGAAATCTCCGGTCGTTCCAATTCTCGATGGACCGTTTATGTCGGCGATAACGTGCGCGCAGTCTTCGATCAAGGGTATGCGATGCTCATTGCAGATCTTTCGAAGGTCTTCGAGAGGTGCGGGGATGCCGAACGTATGCTGGCAGATGAGCGCCTTCGTCTTCGGCGTCAGGGCTTTGACAACTTCCTGTGGATCCATACTCAGCGTATCCTTTTCTATATCCACGAACACAGCTCGTGCACCCGCAGCTGCTATCGCATTCGGCACGACGACGCAGGTATATGCCTGGACGATGACGTCATCGCCCGAGCCGATTCCGAGAGAAGAAAGGAGCGCGTAGAGCCCTTCGCGCCCTGAGGAGAAGAGAAAGGCATCGGCGGAGAATCTCTCTCGGAGTGCATTTTTGAGTTCCTGCTGTGCATTTCCGCGTTTCCAGAGCCATGGACGCAGAAGGAGACTGAGCGCGCGCAGACAGAACCGAGTATCGGCGAGGGGAGCGAACGTGTGGTGAATAGGACGAAAAAGCATGAATTTTGAATTATGAATTATGGATGGGCAAGATTTTGCGGATGGTGGCAGGAGACATTCTCCCGGCACAGATGAGTAGAGATCCGCTAAGAACTTCCGGCATTGATCGTGAGAATTCTTCAATATTCTTCGCCCCTCCAGCGGCAAAATTCCTCGCGCTCTGCGGATCGATCACGATGATGCGATCGAAGACCTGCGTGGCGAATGCCCCCAGTTCCTGTTCTGCCGGTGATTGAAATTCGCCCATTTCAATGAGACCTGCCGCAAGGAGGACTTTGTGTTCCTCGGGTTGTGTGCGCGCCCAGGCGATAGCGGCTTTTAAGCTTGCACTGCTGCTATTGTGCGTATCGTCGAGAATTTTCACGCCTGCTTCCTCGCGGACAGAGAAAGTCTGGGAGAGGGGAGTGAAGTGGAGCAGCAGTTCTCGCATGCGAGGGAACGCGACGTTCACATGTTCACCAACAGCGATTGCCAGGAGGACGTTCGAAACGTTATGGGTACCGTGGAGCGGAACATCGAACACCGTATCACGCGCGCGAAAGCGAATACCGCGGGGAGTTTCCTCGATATCAAACGCCTCCAGGTCGCACTGCCCGCCGGTGCCAACGATCACGACGGGGCACGGAGAAACACTCGCCATATTCCTGCAGAGTTCGTTGTCGCCGTTGAGGAAGGCACGGCCTTCGGCAGGAAGAGACCGAATCAACTCCGCTTTCGCCTCGAACAGATTCTGTTGTGAGCCGAACAGTGCGATGTGTTGGGTGCCGACGTGGGTGACGACGCCGAGTGTCGGGCGGACGTAGCCGCACATGAGGCTGATCTCTCCTTTGCGATAGGCGCCCATCTCGACAATGAGAACATCGGGACC
This sequence comes from uncultured Candidatus Peribacteria bacterium, assembly GCA_964449445.1. Lineage (GTDB taxonomy): Bacteria > Patescibacteriota > Gracilibacteria > Peribacterales > Peribacteraceae > JABFSS01. The sequence continues at coordinate 55,537 of CAYUZT010000007.1, forward strand.
GGGCTCGGGAGCGGGACCGGCAAGACGAGAGCTTATCCATTGGGCAACGCCAATTTCGCTATTCACATGCGCAGGAGTCACAGCCGGGTTCAGGTCCTTCAGCATGCATGCAAGGAGTTCCTTGGTCGTCGTCTTGCCGACGCTTCCGGTTACACCGATCACGGTCAGATCGGGATGTTGCTCACGCAGTCTCCTGGCGCGCGCGATGATCCGGTTCTTGAGCAGCGCATCCACCGGGTACAGCAGCAGCCAGGCAACGGTGAGCGTGAGCGGTTGCAGGAGAACCAGCACGGGAAGCAGAACGATCAGGTCGGTCGGTGCGACTGCCAATGCGATGAGGATGGTGAGCAGGCCTGCGGTCGCCGTGAGCATCACCGCCTTCTTCGTGAAGACGGGATAGCGTTGCCGACCCAGGGTAATCTGCGCGAACGACAGGGTTGCGAGGACGATGAGCGCGAGAGTGAAGACAATGATCGGGAAGAATTTGTCCTCTCGAACGAGAAAAAAGGCGACAGCGTAGAGAGCGACAATCGCGGGGCGGGATTTGCCCCACAGTTGCGTCAGCCACCCTTCTCGCCGCAGATGCTCCAGCATCCTATCCGGTCTCCACTCCTTTATCTGCCATAGCCACACCAAGGTCAGAAGGGGCGAAAGTGCCCCTATAGCCGTCAGAACAAGCAAAATCACAGGCAAAGTGGTGGTAGCGTACCACGCTGGTATTTGCAAAATACACAGAAAGTTGTATAATATACGAGTTACTTCCAAACACACACTATGGGAAAGAAAACACATACCCATTTCCAGTTGAACCGCGCGGTCATCACGCTTGCGCTCATCGCCGGTCTCGCCGGCGGCAATGCCAACCGGCTTTCCGCATCTCTGTGGACCGCGATGACGGATGTCGTGGCCGGAATAGCGGAGACTGTCGGCATCACCAGTGCTCCGACGCCCGTCATTCAGCAACCTGCCCAGGAGGAGCAATCCTCGCTGTGGGATTTGTTCTGGGGGTCTGCGGCTCCCACGCCCGCTGCGGAAAACTCTGGCGGTGCAGTGAATGAATCGACAACGGTTCCCGCCTATCAGCCGAGTCCCGCAACGCTCCCAGACGATTTCCCCGTTTCTCCTGTTGATCAGTGGAATACCACCACTACTCCGGGAGGTGCGGTTCACACGTCGCCTTCTAACATTCAGATCCCGGCAACGACGGGCTTTGGGCCTTCCATTGCATGGCCGACAGACATCTTGAGGGATCAGCAGCCTGCACTTCCAGGGACTTACAACAATGCCTTGCCGGGTCTCTACGGTGCACCGACATCACAAGGATTGCCGGTACCGTCCGTTTCGTCTCCGACGGGAATCCCTACGCCGTCGTACATGTACACCACAGGCAACGTGTTCATTCCCGGATCGAATGCCGATCCCCGGCTGCAGACGCCAGTGCAACTGCAGCAGTGGCAGAATGCCGTTACAGGTTCGTACGGCAGGTCGACGGGAACGGTATTCACACCAACTGCAGCGGGATCGACAGTGATTTTTGACCCCGATGGCTTGATGGTCAGGCCCGGGATAGGGCCAGTGATGAATCCAAACACATCAGGCGTGCCGGGAGTGCAGGTCTTGAACCCGCCGCTGAACACTTGGGAAGCCATCCTTGAGCGGCTGTATCAGCAACAGCAACAGCAGAGTGGTCAGGGTAGTCAGCAGGGGGCTCCGTCTGCGGTCAACAATGGGCAGAACACGAACCAAGGTCAAACGTCACCGGGTAATAGCGGTGCGGCTCAGCAGAACGTTCAGTTGTTCCTTTATCCCTGTGCGACAGGCATTTGCAGTGTGCCGTGGGTGAATGAGGATATAGATGACGATTACGAGATAAATGTTCATGAAGGAGCAGACGATGACATAGACGACGATTACGTAATTGAAACATCTTCATCTTCAGTGAGTGTTAATTTCCAGGATGATGATTATGAAATTGTAACATCTTCTTCGTCCTCTTCATCTTCTGCATCGGTTGGGAAGTAAAGTCGTAGATTTCGCATCCATAAAAAGTGAGGCATGGTGTCTCACTTTTTTTGCAGTAGGGAGAATTAGCCCATAAATCCCATATTTATATATAATGTCAACTTAACTTGACTAATTTATGTATAAAACGTAGAATCGCAAGCCTTTATGGCAATTGGTGACATTCCAAGATCATCGGCGGATAGCAATCCGTGGATGCGCGATAGCAAGTCATCTATTAAGCAGGGAGCAGCAACTGAAAATTTCAATCCCGTTACGGTATCGTTGGAAGAATATCTGACGAGAGTGGATGGATGCTGTTCCGGCCTCGTTGGGTTCGGTGAAGCTATCGAAGAAGCGAAAAGATCTTTAGGTGAGGAGGAGGCTGAAAATGCATCAGCATTTCACGTAAAATTAAGTACCAGCTTGGAAAAACAACAAGCGCTAAAAGATGAATTAGGTATTCATATAGGGACACTGCGGAAGCATTTGCAAGACCTTTTAAGCCCCGATTTCGTTCCAGGAAATATTCGTATCGGCTCGGGAATATTCGGTGAAAACATTGGTGATGGAGGCATGGGTTCTCTGCGAAAAGCGGTTATACGCGGCCGACTCAAAGCTACAAAAAAACTGCTCAATCCTGGCAACCCGGATTTAGTTCAGCGATTCCTCAAAGAACAAGCCGCTTTGCAGAAACTCGATGGCAACATTGGGCCGCAATTTGACGGCGTGGAGACGGTGAATGGGGAAAGATATATCATCATGGACTGGATTGATGGCGAAAATCTTGCAGCATTTGGTCGTCTTCCTCCTGAGCAGGCATATGATGTACTTGCGTCGTTTGCAGCAGCAGCAGCAAATTTGGTGAATGACTATAAAATATTTCATCGCGATATAAAACCGCAGAATGTAATGGTGAATCGTCGCACAGGAGAAGTGAAAATCATTGATTTCGGGATCATGGCTATAGAAGGAGAAAATGGCCAAAGTGATACAGCAGGTGAAAATAAAACTCGAGAAGGACATGTGATGGGTACGCCCGCATTCATGTCCCCCCAGATGCTACAGGATTCCTCGAAGCTCGATGAACGCAATGAAGCGTATGCGGTGGGAGCAACCGCCTATTTTTTGCTGACGGGAAAGAACCCTGATCCTGGTAATCCAGATCTATCTCTCCTTCCTGTGGAAGTTCGGGGTTGGATAGAAGAACTGACGCGTAGAGATATCAACCAGCGTAAAAGTATCAATGAAGCAGGAAAATTTGCTTTTGAAAATAGTGGACACACGAAATTGTTTGGAACATGGGAAGAGTTCTTGCAAGCGAATAATGCACGGCGGACCATCGATCCTACCCAATTGTATTCTGGAGGGCAGAAAATAATTTCTCTTCCTCGAAAGAGTAATCCCTCATCGCGATTCTGGACTTCCAAGAAAACAGTGATAACAGGATTGAGTGCGGTAGCGCTTACTGCCTTGGGTGTTATTGTTATGGCTGGAAGAAATACAGATGAGAAGCCAATTAATGGAGAGAAAAAGGGAGAAACCAAAGAACCCGTTGTCGCGAAAAAGGATGATGCGACATTGAAAGCAGAACAAGAAGAGGCACGACTTCGACACAGATTAGAGCAGCAAAAAAAGATGCTTGACGATTTTTTCCGAGATGCCCCATTTAGAATGTCTTTTGAAGATGGAATTAGGGTAGATGATGTTGAAAACAAGCAACTTTTGAATCGAGGTGCTGAATATATTAATTTATTTCAAGATAAGAATGGAAAAACCGTCATGAGGGGTCTGGTTCTCAGTGACGATGCCGCAGAAAAGCAAGGATATTCTTCCTTTGTGAAAGGTCTTTCTCCGACAGCAAATCCAATGAAGGTAGCACAAGGAAAAACAAGAACATGCCATTTGCTTGATATGGATGATCCCGAGTTTGCCAATAAAATTAGGGAAGCAAATTTGAGGATTCTGGACGTTTGGACTGGTTTTGCTATCTCTCACAGAGAAACAGGAGAGGCCAGGTATCTTGCTTATTCAGATATTCCCGTAGATGCGGACCACCCAGTTCGTGTATATCTTGAAGAATACAGGAGGCGTTTACTCGCTAATCCGCCGGTAACAATCACTCCTGGAAAGGATGTCAAAAATGTGAAAGAAAATGAAGTTGCGGGCATCAACAGAGCAATCAATTTAATAGAAAAAGGTATTCCAGGAAAAATTCCTCTTCCTAAAATCAAACAGGAACTCAAAGAAGCAGTCCCCTCAAAGCAAGGTTCTTTGAGACACAATTTCCGCGATCTTTTCGCAAACTCGCCTGTCGCGATGAATGGCATGCCGCACCCCGGGAAAAACGAAGAGCTTGCTTTTGCTCATCAGATTGACAATAAGGCGGGCGTCCGATAGGGGAGTCATGGTGTCTTCTGCTCCCCAGAAAATATCCGTCGGTACCTTAATCGATGGGAGCAGGGGAGTGAGATCTTCTTTCGAGACGTTGATGAGCGTCTGGCGCATCACGGGGCTCGCTTTTTCGTAGTCGTGCACACGGACGAGTTTGTAGAGAAGCTTCTTTCCCACTGGCTCAAGGGACTTTAATCCCGGAATGGAGAGGAAAAACTTGCCGGTCTTCGCGAGCGTTAGACCGATGATGCGCTTGAAGTGGCGGGGGTGGCAAATACCCGCAGGAGCACACAAAAATAAATGATCGATCGGAATAGTTGGATGGTTGGATGGTTGGATGGTAAGACGGGCGGCGAGTTTGATGGCGATACGACCGCCGTGAGAGTGGCCGAGGAGAAAAACTCGTTGACTCGTTAACTCGTTAACTCGTTGTTTCGTGAACCAATCAATAACCCAATCTGCATAGTCATCGGTCGTCCATGGACGATCGGGCTCAGGCTCGTCGCCGAAGCCGGGGAGATCCGGCGTCAAAATTTCCACATCTGTTCCCTCCAAAGCGGCACGCAGCTCGGTGAACGACTCTTTCGAGCCCCCCCAGCCATGTAAACACAGGAGAACAGGTTTCATCATGATGCATTGTAGCGGAAGGACGCTCTTGCACAGGTGATACACTTTTGATACACTTGATTCGTCTTCCCATTCTCTTATGCCGACCTCCAAGAAGCGCTTGAATATCACATTGCCGAAGCAGGTTCGTGTGTACCTGAAGAAGCTCGCGATGCGGGATGAAGTCCCAGAAGCCACGAAGGCAGCACAGCTTGTGCAGATGGCGATGGAGATCGAGGAAGATGCCTACTTTGCGAAGATTGCCGATGAACGGATAGCGAAGAAAGGAAAATTTATTTCTCACGAGGAGTTTTGGTCCAAGTTGTTATGACGTATGTCATTCAGTACAGCGAATTCATTACTCGCAAACGTTTTTCAAAAATTCCCAAAAGCGATCGAGTTCGCATCCATCGTGCAATTGTGGAAAAGCTGGCAGAGCATCCGGACATTTTTGGCAAGCCGCTGAGACTTTCTCTTTGGGGCTCTTGGAGTCTGCGGGTAGGGGAATATCGTGTGATATACCGTATTGAAGGGAAAACAGTGCAAGTCATCCTGTTTGGACATCGATCAACGATTTATCAGGAGGCGAAGGATATTCTTGGGTAATTGCCTTCATCATTCCCTAGCAGCGCAGAGGAAGATGATTATACTGGTGCAACGCCACGGTAGCTCAGCTGGTAGAGCACAGGACTCATAAGCCTGGGGTCGCCGGTTCAAGCCCGGCCCGTGGCACCATTCAAGTTGCGTCTGCAGTAACTGCTCATCGTTGCCGCGGATCAAACGTCTTCGGATCCGCTCCTGCGAGGATTTTTCCGTCGAAGTAGACGTGATTCGCATCGAGCGCGTAATTCATATACATGGTTCCATCACGGACAACAGCCGTGAATGTGGACGGATCGGCCTCCGGGATCGGCTCAAATGTGCACTTGCTGGGCGTGATCGTCATCCAGTACGCGCTGTGTTTATCCTTGGCGTAAAACGTACTTAAGGCGGTGAACGTTGGCGCATCGAAGCGGGTGTAGGTATCGCCAGAACAGAAGACGCGCTTACTGTCCTTGGAGATCCCCATGTCCAATTGCTCAAATGACTCTGGCTTCGCGATTCTGGATACCTGACCCCAGCAGTATGTGTTCCTCGCATCTTTCGCGCAGAAATTCCCGGTGAGTTCAAACGTTTTCGCATCCGCTCCGGCAAGCAGCGTGCCGTCGTGGTAGACGGTGCGTCCGTCTGTGGCGTACAGATCGCCCAGGACATGAAAGTCGGCATGGGTGACGCGGAGTCTGCGTGTACCGTGAAAGATGGAACGGTAGTCTCGCGCATAGGTGCCATCCATTACTTCGAACGTCTTCGGATCTGCGCGGGGGATTTTTTTGTAGTAGTAATAGACGAATCGGTTGTCCTGGACGTACGCGCCTGCGGCTCCCTGACCTGCGACAAACCGGAAGGAATTTTTGCGGGCTCCGGGAAGCTTTACGTAGTGCGGACCCAGCTTTCCGTCGCCCATTTTGTAGAACATCCCCGTTCCATCCGTAAAGTAGACCTGATTTGCATCTCCGTTGATCGGCAACTTCGTCATGGTTGCTGCCATCGCGAGCGATGGGAGCAGGCTGACGAGTACTCCAGTGAGGAAAATTTTTCGGAGGGTCATAGATGCAGTATAGAAGACGTGTGAACGCCACTTTCATGACTGAAGGGGGTTTTTGTACTCATTGACACAAAGCAATAAAAAGTATGAAATTGTCCTAGATCTGCTCATAGTAGATCGATGTTTTTTGGCATCACTGTGGATTCATTATTCTTACAGAGAGGAGGTTTAATTACGCAGTGTGGTGCCAACACGTTGTCCTAAGTTTTAAGACGCCGGTGTTCGGCGTCTTTGTTCAGAGTGATGATGCGAAGCACATAAAAGAAGCTCTCGTGACATCACTGCATTTCTTCGAAGAAGGAGTCTCCCGTGAAGTGGTATTTCGGCTGGTACCTGACCAATTGGTGCCTTGAGTTCTTCGGCGGCGAATTTGGCGTCGGGGGTCAATGCGGAGCGGCAACCGCATTGGGCACTGGCCTTGACCTTACGCCCTATGGAAAGTGGGGCAAGATCGCGGCAAGCAAGGTCAAACAAGGCTGTGTCCTCCCCGACATGGGGGTGGGGCCAGCCCCGGCGTACGAGCCCATGCCGCCGTTCGTTCCCGGGTTCAACAACCTCGAGCAACAAGAGCGCGTGTACGCCGCGCTCGTTAAAGCGCTTGAGCGCGCTGCTGCTGCCGGCATCAAGCACGTAATCGTTTTCACCGGTATGGATACCGGTGAAGAGCGCGGTGTGCAATTCCAGCGCATCGTGGATTGTTTCACCAAGCCCCGCGGCAGCGCGCAAAAATCGTTGATCGAGATGGCCGAAGAATTGGGGATCGTCTTCCTGATTGAGATGCTGAACATCCTCGGTAACCCTGAGACGTGGGAAGGCCACAAGGGTTACTTGGGCAGTTCGACCAAGGAGTTGGTGGAAAAGGTCGTCAGGCCGATCGGCAGCAAGTGCTTCCTGCTTGCTTTCGATATCTACCACATCGTCATGATGGGTGAAGACCTCTTTGCCCTGATCGACGAATACCACAATCTCATCGGCTACGTGCACGTTGCCCAAGTCGTTCTGAAGGCTGGGGGCGGGTACGAAACCACGAACCGCGGGGAATTGACCCTTGCGGGCGAGATCGACATTGCTGCCGTCGGCGAGAAGCTTGCCAGGCATTTGCCCATCGGCACACCAGTGTTGATCGAGTACATTCCCCACTCGAACAACCCGGCTCAGGTCCAAGCGGACCTGCTCGCATCAATGCAGTTGTTCGAGTCGAAGATTGCTGCGTAGTTCAACCTCAAACTGAATCCACAGAAAGGAGCTAAAAAACAAAGACCCTGGCATGCGTGCCAGGGTTTTTGAAAATGAGCATTCTTTAGAAAGATTCCGATGGCAGTCGTGTCATGACTAGTGTCCTTCCCATTTTTTCTATGGCACGAAAATACTCCAAGAAAGCGCAGCAGAAAGTGCACAAAGTGATGCGCGAGTTTAAGCATCACACGCTCAAAAGCGGTCGGTCACATAAGACCGTGCGCAGTCGCAAGCAGGCGATTGCCATTGGGCTGAGTGAGGCGCGGAAAGCAGGAGCCAAGGTACCTCTTCCTAAGAAATAAGAGGCAAGGGAGGCAAAAGAGTCAAAGGAGGCAAAGGAGTGCGAGGCTACTGAAGAGCAGACCGAGATCCCGCACACCAATATCATTCCAGCCCACTTGCCAGAGAATTCCCACAAGATGGAGCGCCATCAGCAACGCTGCGGTCTGACGGACGCGGCGAACGGGAACAAGGAGCAGCAGTGCAAGCAGAAGCTCGATCGTTCCGATCACAATGATCCACACATCTTTCGAGACTCCCGCAAAGCCATCCATCCATGCCGGCAGGAAGCCGACCCACAGGAAGGCGTTTCGAAATTTATCGATGCCGAACCAGCCGAAGACAATCACCAGTCCCGCCGTGAGAAATAGCGTCGTAAGACCTTTGCGATCCATGCGTCCTCAGTTTACCATGTATTCCCGTTTTCTTTTCCCCCCTCCTTCCATGACGATCCGCACATCATCTTTCCTGAGTCTTCTGAGCATGTCACTTCTCCTGGCTGCCTGTTCTCCTGCAACCCCTCCCGCGGATTCCGGCTCACAGCAGAGTTCTCAAGCTGCTATGATGGATGACCAAGATAATGACGATGCAATGGAGGCGTCGGACAATGCTGATGCAACAGAGAAATCGGATGACGAGGCCGCTGTGGATGTCCAAGTGAATGTGGATGCAGCGATGCAGGCATCTGCACGTGTCATCGAAATCGATGCAGCCAATTTCGCGTTTAGTCCGATGCAGGTTTCGGTGAAGAAGGGCGAAAAGGTTACCCTGAGACTACGGAGCAATGATGGCAACCACGGCATGGCGATTCCTGGGCTTGGCATCAATACTGTGATATCCGAAGGAAAGACGGTCGATATCGAGCTTCCGACCGATGCAGCTGGCAACTTTGCATTCCGTTGTTCGGTGCCCTGCGGGCCGGGTCATAAGGAGATGACGGGGACGATCACAATCGAATAGGGAACAGACCCTCCGTCGCCAAGGCTATGGTGGGCAGGGGAAACTGAGGTGACAGAGGAAACAGAGGATCGTAGACTGTCTTCGTGAACAAATTCGTACCGCCTTTGGTCAGCATTATCGCGGGCATCGCGCTCGCGGTCGGAATCATTCTCGTCTTTCCGCCCGCAAATCCCGATCCCAACCACACGCATGCCGATTTTGCAATATGGGTGAACGGCAGCTATCTCGATTTTTCGGGGGATGAGTATATGTCCGGTAGCTCCACGGATGGATCCACTCATCCAACGGAAGGATTGCGAAAATATTTGCACCTGCATGATGGCAACGGTTCTGTGATTCACCGGCACAAATCGGGACTGACGCTCAATGAATTTCTTGCATCCAATCTTCAACTCAATCTCGCGTACTCCGGCAGCAGCAGTTGTTTCTATACTCCGGCAGACGGCTGCACAAGTAGTCCTCTCCACATGTTTGTGAATGGGAAGGAATTCCTCGATTCCCAGTATCCCGGAAGGATCGGTGAATTCGTCTTTCAGGATGGCGACCATATCCTCATAACGGATTCCCAGGATGCCTCTGTCATCGCGGAGCAATTACAGAAAATGACCGACGATGCCTGCCAGTACAGTAGAACGTGCCCCTGGCGTGGAGCGCCGCCTATGGAAAATTGCATCGCCGATCCGACGGTGCCATGCATGTTATAGGTTACATGACGTGCACGTTCGCTTTGAACATGCCCATGGAGCAGGTGAGCAGAAAACTGCTCCCGCTTTCAAGATTCGCGATGGGGCCTAGCCAGTTGCCGCCCTGCCTGATGGGTGTCTGTAGATTGTGCGTCGTATCCACAAGCATCGAGGCGCATCCCGAGACTCCGTTCGGGGCAAGCGCATAGATCCACGTCTCTTTTCCGGAAGCGATTGTGAAATTTGCAGGTTGGTACCCGCGGTCGGTCACATACATACTCATCACCTGTCGTCCCTGGTCGTCGATCGTCACAAACGGGTCATTCGATCTCTCTTCCAGAGCCATACCGGGAATAAATCGCGCGGCAAGCGCATCGGGATCGATTCCCGAAAGTATCAGTCCTGCACGGAGATTTAAGAATCCAAGCAGCAAAACGAGAGCGCCCGAAAAGCGAAAGAACAGCCGTGCAGGCGCGCCTTCCACAAAGGAACTGACGATGCTGATACCGAGGAGTGCCGGCAGTGTTCCCAGTGCGAACATCAGCATGATCAGGCCTCCCGCCAGAAAACTGCCCGATCCGAGTGCCAGCAACTGCATCGATTGCGTGAATCCGCAGGGCAGGAAAAACGTGAACGCACCAAGCGCGAGAGGCGCCGTGGGATTATTCGAGTGGGAGAATTCCTGAATCTTCTTCGTCATGCCTGCAGGCAGGGGAATGCGACAGAACTTCTTGGGGAGAATTCGCAAAATATTGAGCCCGAGTATCAGCATGACGGCCGCAAGAAAGAGCGTCACGTACCCCGTGCTGCGTGGGGTTAAGCTGAGCGACTGGCCGAGCAGGCCGACGAGACCTCCCAGGACGAAGTATCCCGCCAGGCGTCCCAGATTGAATGTCAGGAGTGGGCGCAATTTTTGCCCGTGCGCAGCATCGGGATGACTTTCACACCACTTGGCGGACACAGAGAGCAGCAGCCCGCCCACAACGGCAAGGCAGCTGCTGGTAGCAGCGATAACTCCCGTGAGGAATGCGGCACCCAAACCGACCGTTCCTTCGATGGACGAAGAAAGCGTGAAAATACCCAATTGCTTGAAAACGATATAGAGCGCTATCACGAAAACCAGCATCCCTCCCGCTTTCAACCACAATGAGACACGACTCTCCGTGCTGCACTCACAGCAGCAGGAACAGGTCGAGAAAGGGGGATTCGTCTCAGACATCTCTGCCATATCATACCATATTTGCTAGACTCCTGTCATGGATTCTTCCAAGAAACCGCCGGCGGACGCTGCATCGTCACAAGCGCATGATGATCGCATTGCAGAGCTCGAAACGCAGATCAAAGAGCTCACCGTGAAGCTCCAGCAGATGACGGACATTGCCGCGCGGGCGCAGGCGGATCTGCAGAACGCGAAAATCCGCATGCAGAAGGATAGCGACGATCTGCGGAAATTCGCTTCGGAGATGTTCCTGCAAAAACTTCTGCCCACGATCGATAACTTCCAGCGCGCGTTCCAGCATTTGCCCGATGACCTCAAGAATCATGAGTGGGTCAAAGGCATCACGGCCATCGAGCAGGATCTGATGCGGCACATGACGGAGATGGGACTCAAGAAAATGGAGTGCCTGGGAAGCCAAGTGGATACCGCACGGCATGAAGTGATCACCATCGGTCCCGGTACAGAAGGGGAGATCATCGATGTGATCGAGAACGGCTACGAGCTGAACGGAAAAATTCTCCGACCGGCGAAGGTGAGAGTGGGGGATGGTTCTTCGCTACGCTCAGAATGACAGGAGTGCTCGGGCTCGGGACCGGGACCGGGTCAGAAATCTTAATGAGCGATCAGCAAAATAACGAGAATGCCGAGCGTATTCATGGCGAAGCAGAGCAGCCCGAACTTCCGCGTGTCGACATTCGTGATGCCGCTCACAAGCGTCACACCGATTTCGTCGCGGAGGGGAGAGGCGATCACGAGTCCCGCCATGGACCACAGAAGGTACAGGCGCACGCGCTCGGAGATGTTTTCGTGATGCAACAGTGTATGCAAGCGCTCAAACAGCGCAGTCGTGCGCAGGCGGTGGAGCTCATCGTGGAAGGTACTGAAGCGCATGAGCTCGAAAATGCAGAGGTCCATCAGGAATGCCGCAAAGCCGCCGATGGGCGCTGCGAGCAGCGGATGCACGTGGGGAGCGACCTCGATGAAGAATGCGATGCCGAACGGCGAGGTGAATCCAAAGCTGAAGAGGAGTCCCGCGAGGAACACCGAGATGTAGCCATGCCCGTTGAGCTTGTGCTCGATAATGTCGAAGTACCCGAAGTGCAGCAGCAAGTATGCTGCGATAAAGGAGCATGCGAGCAGGAATAATCGGGGGTATTGGCGGAGGATGTGCATGTTGTAGTTATTATAACACATTTTCCTTTATTTTGCACGCAAACGCAGTGCCTTTCTCCTCGAAATTCTTGAACATCCCGTAGCTGGGAGACGCGGTCGAAAGCAGGACGATTTTCCCCGGCATCGTATGCTTCTTGGCATAGTCGACTGCTTTCTCCATAGAGTCGGCATCGTGAAAGCAGACATCGGCGCGCGCATCACCGATGGCTTCCCGGATTCTGGGTCCACTCCCCGGAAAGAGAATCACCGTCTTGATGGAGGACTTCGTAATCCTTTTGGCGAGCTCTCCAAAATCATTCCCGCGATCCTGGCCGCCCAGGATGATGGTCGCGACGCGGTCACCGAGCGCATCGAGTGCTGCCATGGTCGATTCGGGTGTTGTGGAGATCGCATCATCCACCCATTCAATCTCGTGGTGGACACCGAGTGACTGCAAGCGATGCGGGAGTCCCTGGAAGTTCCGGATGACTTTGAGCATCACGTCGCTCGGGATCTTCAGATGCATCCCGATCTTGTATGCAGCAGCGATATTGCTCCGGTTGTGCTCGCCGATCAGCTTTGTCTGCTCAATCGGAATCGGACATTCATCCGGAGAGAAGGGGATTTGCGTTCCCGAGCTCTGCATTGCAATTTCCCGTGCCCCTCCCGAGGTTGCAGGATAGAAGATGACATCATTCTTGCCTTGGAATTTCGCAATGTGCTTTTTGGCTTCCAGATAACTCTTGAGCGAGCCGTGGTAATCCAAGTGTTCGGGAAAAAAACTCGTCACGACGGCGATTGCCGGACTCACGGTCAAATCCATCAGCTGATAACTGCTCATCTCCATTACGAAGATTTTCTTGGGAGACGTTTCGCCGAGATGAGAAATCGCCGGCTCACCAATGTTCCCGATCAAGGAGACATCCTTCTTTCCCGCTTTGAGGATTTCGTACATGAGTGTCGATGTGGTGCTCTTGCCCTTGGATCCGGTAACGCCGATCACGATTGCACCCGAGTCTTTGATGGAATCGAAGAAAATTTGCGTTGGTGAGGTCATCTTCTCTTCTACAGCCCTGAATTCCAGTTGGGGTGGGATCCCCGGAGATTTGATGATGACATCGAAGCGCTGGAGGTCGCTCAAATAGTTCGGACCAGCTTGTAGCTTGTAGCCAGTGGCCGGTGGCACGGGATTTTTATCGGCGACAGTGACGTCAGATTTCACTGAATGTTTATCCAGTGCTTTCAGCATCGCCTGGCCTTCTTTGCCGAAGCCGAGGATGCAGATCTTTTTGCCGCTGAGGTCCGTGATGTTCATGGAAAGGCTTTCAGGAACATCTTCATGATTGCGGTGTCAGTCCACTCTCCCTTTTTGTGCGCTAGCGTGAATGCTTCTTTGGTTTCCTCTGGTGTACCCACGCATTCGAACGGCTTGAAGCCTTCGAGTCCCAGGAGTTCCTTATAGAGGGGCGTGAGTGATGCATCGTCAAAGAGGTTCTTGCAGAAGATGTCGAGGACAGCCTGCTTTGGAAGAAATGCGGTGTACAGCGCGAAGACGAATGCGCACTTGGGGCAGGTGCAACACCACACCCCCACCCCCTGGCCCCCTCCCCCACGCCTCGCGTCGCTCGGCGAGGGAGAGGGGGAATTTTTAGACAAGATTCTCCAATTGGTATTGCAGCTCGTTGTGCATGGGAAGTACTGCGGATACTTAACGAATTGTTCGGCAATCTGCAATTCGTTCATCGAGCGGAGCTCGCTCCTGTATTCCACGCGACTCGTGATGAAGGTCTTCACGTAAGTGTGGAACGCCTGCTCGAATTCCTCGGATTTGCTCCACTGATGGTTGATCTCTTTTCCTTTGAACATCACATTTCCGATATTCGCGCTCTTCTCGTTGCTCATCGCGACAGCGTCGAAGTCGTAGAGGATGGCAATCGCGATGGTAACGCAGGAGAGGTAGGCGGTAATGGGGATGTGGCCGTTGAGGGCTCCGGATGCGTTGAGTTCGAACAGCTCCGGCGCGAGCGCGCGCTTGATAGTGAGGAGTGGAAGGCCGGCAACCCGCGCGAGTTCGTCGATGAGCGGGTGGTGCCCTATGCGAAAGAGGGTAAGGTCGGCTTTCGCGCGCAGACGTTCCATCGTGACGACAGAATCTTTTCCTCCACCAATCGGGACGAGTGTGCGATGGCGCTTCTCCCAGTCTTTCTGGGGAACGACGGAAGGGGCAGCTGCGGATTCGGAACTGGGGAACTGAATGAGGCCCGTGAAATTGATGTCATTCTTGTAGAAAAATTCCCCGAGGCCGTTCTCATAGACCTCAGTCCAAAACTTTGCCTGCTCAGGGGATAGTGTCCCGGAGCGGATCTTGATGGTCTTCGGCAGGCAGGTCTTGAAGTAACTGATCCCGCCGATCAGGTGCAGTGCGAAGAGTGCCCTGTCGAATTCATCTTCTTTCTCGGGCTTCAGGAACGGCGGGGAGGGCAGGGTCAGCGTCTCGGTAAAATGGACTTCATCGTCGAGCGAGTAATGCAGTTCAATTGCGCCCGCGTGCGGTTTCCACGCGTAGGAGTCGAAGATGAAGGTTTCGTACTGCTTCATGGGGAGAGCAGTGTAGCAGGAAGGGACTTTTGCTTCTTGCAGAGCGCAGTGTTCGTTCGTGAAGTGGTTCTTGTTGACGCGGCGCTGCAGACTTTCAGAATACGTCACCAATGAGGAACAACAGCGAAGTGCGGCAACCATCTGTCTCTGAACGTCTGATGCCATGGAAGAATGTGGCAATAGCGATCAGCACTGCTGTGATGTTGAAGGTTGCGGCACTTCTTTCCAACGCGGACATTCACGCTCAAGAGCCTCCGGGGTCCGCTCAAGTGCAACAAGCGGAGGAGAAGATGGTGGTTCTCACGAAAGAGGAGATACGAGCACTGATCGCACAGCTGGACCACAATGAATTTCCAAAAAGAGAAGACGCATTGAAGGATCTCGACAAGAACATCGATTCCGCCTTCGATCAGGTTGCGGCGGCACGGCACGTGAAAAATGCCGCAGAGCTCGCCGGGCGAGTAGACATGCTCTATAAGAAACATTTTCAGCGTCTGCGAGGCAACTTCCACAAGAAGTATCAGAGCGTGGAGTCACGCATCTACAAAGTACCTCCGTGGATTGACGGGGTCTTTGAGGTGAGGCCTCCTGCGTTGTATCAGCCTGTTCAGGGATTAGCGCCATACCAGATTCGCGATTACTACGTACGCAAAGCTATTGCTGCGGATGCAAAACAGGATTATCTGCCCACATGGTCGCACCACAGAGAAGCAACCAAACATCTGATTAGAGATTGCGTGGAATCAGCGGTCTTTACATGGTACGGAGTACCGGATTTTGAAGAGCGCATGGCCCAAGCACAGAAAGATCTTCGTCATTTTCTCAAGCGACTGGTCCGCGAAGAGCAGAAAAGCGAATACTGGCAGCCCGGTCGCCTTCGGGAGCAGCCGATGAAACTTCCTCTGCAGCCGCGCCAGAGCGGTCGGCAGCAGCAATCACGATTGGGAGATGTATCGGATGTGCGTGTTGCGGCGTAGGTGGTGCCGAAGGAGGGAGTCGAACCCTCACACCTTGCGGTACACGATTTTGAGTCGTGCGCGTCTACCATTCCGCCACTTCGGCATGGAAGTATTGTAGCAATCTACGTCTGCAATAGCCGCAGGACTTCATCATCTTCTACCTGAGGAAAATCCACGTACCATTTTCCCACAGCATCAAACGGTTCTGGGGTTGCCAGGATAATCACGTCATCCGCTTTCTTCCGCAACAACTGCGCTGTATCGGGCGGGCAGACGGGGAGCGCGACGACAATCTTCTTCACGGACGCTTTTCGGAGATCGTCGATCGCGGCGAAGAGCGTGACGCCCGTTGCCGCACCGTCATCGGTCAGAATCACGGTCTTCCCCTTCAGAGGCGGGCGCGCCTTCACAGGATAGGTGTCTTTCCGCCGCGCGAGTTCCTCCGTTTCCTCCTCAATGACCGGTTGCATCTCCTCCCACGTGACTCCGTATGCCCGCATCGTTGCATCATCCATGTGCGTTGCTCCGCCTTCCGCAATGGCACCTATGCCGTATTCGCGGTGCGCCGGGTGGCCGAGTTTGCGGACAATGTACGGGTAGAGCGGCAGGGAGAGTACGGAGGCCATTGCTGCACCAATCACCACGCCACCGCGTACAAGTGCGAGAATGAGCGTGTCCTTCTTCCCTTTGAACGTAACAAGCTTTTGAGCGAGAACGCTGCCTGCACTGTCGCGATCGGGAAAGGGAAGTGACGTCATTGGTCTATTATAGAAGGGTATTTTGCATGTGGCATGAAAATCGCCTCACTTTCGCCAGCGGCGACGGAGATTCTATTCGGGCTCGGGACCGGGCTCGGGACCGATCATGAAATTGTTTGCGTTGATCAGTTCAGTAATTTTCCTGACAGCGCAAAATCATTGCCGCATGTGAAGGGTCATCAAGAGATTCATGCAGAGGACTTGAAGAAATTTTCTCCGGAGATCGTCATCACGGGAACCGTCATCCAGCAAAAATTGGCTGAGGAATTGAGAGAAGCGGACTTCGCAGTGATCCACCAGGATCCGCGAACCATCAATCAGATCTACGAGAGCATCCGGCAGTTTGGGACGATCCTTGAACGACCGATGGAGGCTGATGATCTGGTTCTGAAGATGCAGCAGGCACTTAATGCAACGAAAAAGAAATCATCTCTGTTGCCGAGAAAACTCAAGGTCTTCGTGGAAGAATGGCATCGTCCGTCCATGGTCTCGGGCAATTGGGTACCGGAGGTGATTCGGATTGCGGGCGGTCAATCGTTTCCGATCAAAGACGGTGAACTCAGCCGGGAAGTCACGCTGGATGAAGTCGCGAGGTTTGATCCCGATCTGATCATTATCAGTTGGTGCGGAGCAGGAGCACTGGCGGATAAAGACATTTTGATGAAGCGGGAGGGATGGGGGAGTCTGAGAGCTATCCGCGATGGTCATGTTCGCGTAATTGATGACTCGCTGCTCAATCGACCGGGACCGCGGCTTGTTGAGGGTGCGCAGCGGATCTACGGATGGTTGTTTGAAATGCTCCATTAACTAACGTACTCTGTTTCCACTATGCAACTCTCCGCCCTCGACCCAGTCATTGCCGCCCGCAGCCTCCTCAAACACTCTTTCTATCAGAAGTGGTCAAAGGGGGAGCTGACGCTTGAAGATCTCCGTGTGTACGCGAAGGAATACTTCCATCTGGTCGAGCGTATCCCGGGAATCGTTGAACGGGTCCGGGACCGGGTCTCCCCTTCGGGGGACCTTCGGCGGGACCGGGACCTGCAGAATCGTATCGATGAAAATATGCGTGAAGAACAGGAACATATAGAGCTCTGGAAGCGGTTTGCGAAGAGTCTGGGAATTTCTGAAGGAGAACTCGTTGCGTATCAGCCATCCAGTGCAGCGAAAGAAGCGGTTCGTTCACTCGAGCAGCTTGCAGAGCAAGGAGCAGAGGAGGGGATCGTGTGCATGTATGCGCTGGAGGCCGAACTCCCCAAAATCGCACAGACGAAGAAAGACGGCCTCTGCAATTTCTATGGGTTGACCTCTGAAGACGCGCAGATCTACTTCGACGAGCATTTGAAGGAAGAGAAGCATTTGGAGTTGTGGAGAGCGATGGAGGTTGATCAACTCCCTGCATTTGCCGCGGCACGGACTTCGCTCACCGCACAAAATCAGCTTCTGGATGCGGTCTGCACACTTCGCGGCATTTCGATGGAGTGTTGAGGATTGTAAGAGCAGCGACTGTTCCGTAGTCTTAGCAGCATGGCAGCACGCACTCCCTATCAACGTTTCCTCAAAAATCTGAAAGACGCGATGGATCTGCTCAAGCTTTCCCCTGCGGAGAGGAAGCTTCTTTTAGAACCGCAATTCAATCACAAGAAGTCCATCACGATCACGAAGGATGATGGCAAGAAGGCGACCTTCCCCGCATTTCGGGTGCAGTACAACAATGCCCGTGGTCCCTACAAAGGAGGCATTCGCTACCATCCAGCCGCCGATGAAGACGAAGTGAAGGCGCTCGCGGCGCTCATGGCGGTGAAGACCGCTGTGGTCGGCATTCCTTTTGGCGGTGCGAAGGGCGGAATTCAGGTGGATCCCAAAAACTTAAGCAAGCGCGAAGTGCAGGAAATTTCCCGCGCCTATGTGCGCGCATTTCAGGAGTTCGTCGGGCCCGATATCGATATTCCCGCACCGGATGTGAATACGACCCCGGACATCATGGCGTGGATGCGCGATGAGTACGAAAAGCGCACCCGCAGCTACGCTCCCGCGATGATCACCGGCAAGCCCCTCTCGTTCGGCGGATCCCGCGGACGCGATACCGCAACCGCCAAAGGCGGATTCTTCATCCTGCAGGAACTGGTGGAAAGCGAGGCTCTTGATCCCAAAGAACTGCGCGTCGTTGTGCAGGGCTTTGGCAATGCGGGTGCTACGATGGCGCATTTTTTGCATAATGCGGGGTACACCGTGGTTGCAATCTCCGATTCTCACGGCGGCATCTATTCCCCCGATGGCATCGACCCGGTGCGTATCGAGAAGTACAAAAAGAAGACGGGCTTTGTTGCAGGCGAGTACTGCAAAGGCTCGGTGTGTGATATCGAGAAGATGAAGATGGATGGGGTTCGTCATGTCAGCAATGAAGAGTTGCTTGAACTTCCCTGCGACATTCTGGTTCCCGCCGCGCTCGATAACGTGATTACCGAGAAGAATGCAGGAAAGATCAAAGCGAAAGTCATCCTGGAGCTCGCAAACGGCCCCACGACGCCGGAAGCCGATGCGATTTTGGAGAAACGGAAGATTCGCGTGGTGCCGGATGTGCTGGCCAACGCCGGAGGCGTCACGGTCAGTTACTTCGAATGGACCCAAGGGAGATCGGGTGAACAGTGGACCGACGAACAAGTGGATCGTGATCTCAAACGCGTGATCTTAACGGCCTACAAAGACGTGCGGCGTGAAGTGCATCGGAGGAAGATCCCGTACCGGAAGGCGGCCTTCCTGGTAGGAGTGAAGAGGATTGTGGAGGCGATGAGGGTGAGGGGGTGGGTAGATGCTCGATAACTCGTTAATTCGTTAACTCGTATAACTTCGTACGAATTAACGAGTTAACGAATCAACGAGCATGTTCGGTTTTTGCCCTCTACGGGATCTTCCACTAAACTTCACACGTGTTTGATGTGGTTATCATCGGCCTGGGCGCTGCCGGCTACACCGCGGCCATCTACTGCGCGCGATATAAGCTCAAAACCCTGATCACCGGGGGAGTGGACGGCGGCATGGGCATCACGGCTGCGGAAGTGGGGAACTGGCCAGGGGAGATCGAGATCCGCGGGCCGGAGTTGATGGAGAAGTTTATGAAGCATGCGGTCAGCTTTAGTGAAGTCACTCATAAAGTGGGATTCGTCACGAAGATTCAAAAGGGCAAAGAGGGCGGAGAGGGTAAAGAGGAAGTGTTCACAGTCACATTTCAAAGTGGTGAGGTTGTTCAGGCGAGGACGGTGATTCTCGCAACGGGATCAGCGAAGCGTCATCTTGGAGTGAAAGGCGAGGAGGAGTTCTCGGGGAAAGGTGTGACGTACTGCGCCACGTGCGATGCGTTCTTCTATAAGGGCAAAGACGTCGCGGTGATTGGGGGAGGGGACAGCGCGGTGGAGGGCGCCGCCATTGCGGCACAGGTTGCCCGGAAGGTGTACCTGATCCACCGACGCAGCGAGTTCCGCGCGGAGCCCTACTGGGTCGATCGCGTCAAAGCGCGCGATAACGTCACCTTCGTCTTGGAGAATCAGATCACAGAAGTGCTTGGCGATACCAAGGTCCGGTCTGTGAAGCTCGCGAAGCCCTTTCATGGCTCAGATAGCCTGACTGTCGATGGTGTCTTCATCGAAGTGGGGGCCACTCCGTCCGTTGAGCTTGCGACGCAATTGGGTGCGGAGATCGATGCGAAGGGGTACCTGAAGGTCGGCGTGGATCAGGCAACGAATATCCCCGGATTCTTCGCTGCAGGGGATGTGACGACGGCGAGTAACTACTTCGCGCAGTTTGCGACTGCAGCGGGCGAAGGATCGATTGCGGCCAATAGCGTGTTCAATTACTTGAGCACCGTGGGTGCGAAATTCGGGTATATGGCGGGAGGTTGACAAAAATAAAAAATAAATTAGAGTATTACTCTATGCGTGAATCCGTAAATACACCGCATCAGTCGAATCTGGAGATAAAGAAGGTTCCGCGTTGGGGACACGATAGCGATGGACGAGAAGCCATGGTATTCGACTTTCTTCCTTCAACTCTGTCTCTTTCCGAGAAAGAAATTCTCAGGGATCGCCTCGGAAATTTTTTGCGCGAGAGGTTCGCTTCGTTTGATGATCAAAAATTATCGAAAATTTTTTCTCTCGATGAAATCAAAGAAATGCGCAGTTACATTGTAGTCGATGATGTTAACAGAAATGCCGACGGAAAAGTGGATATTATTAATTTAGAGGAAAACACACTGGAAAATTTCCGTTTGAATGTTCTCCATTTGATGATTATCCGCGGAATAGAAGAATTTTTTTCAGAAACTCTGGAGAGCAAAATCGAATACTCTCTTCATTTGGGTAGACCTGTCGATAAGGGATGGCGGGAAAGAACGAAAGATGATGCTGCTCTCTATAGCAATGATCTGCAGGCCTATCTCAGGTTATGGGCCGATCAGATTGCATCATGTTTGTCGTTACTCGCTGATAAATTGAAAAACTTCTCGCAAATGGAGCAGCAGCAAGTGGCAAGTCTGCAAGAACATGTCCGTTGCAAAGCAGTCACTCTTATAATGAAAGTCGCCGCAAATCTACATTTTAGTGTCGCAAACAAATACGTGGGAATATCGAAAAGCGATCCTTTTTACTTTGACACAGTTGGTCGCCCATGGAGAGTTATTGTGAATGACAACGAAGTCTACTCGGAACATAAGTGCAAAACGCTACCGCCGGGCATCGCAACTCGTCTGGGTTTAGAGAGTGCCGTAAGGATTACTTACGATGATATGCGAGAGCTTCTTACCGTCGAAGCGCTCAATCCAGGGAGAGATCCTATTTTTGTTCAAAGGCAAAATATAATCAGTGGGGGCATTTCGATCCGTGAAGCATGATCTCCTAAGGTGAGGTACTCTGCTATCTCATGTGGCTTTCGCTTCAGCTCTTCGCCGCTCTCTGTTGGGCGCTCGTGGCCGTGTTCGATTCCATTCTCGTGAAACACTACGAGAAGCGACCATACGTGTTGATGTGGTTTCAGAGTTGCTTCAGCGTGCCGGTACTTCTGGCCGTTCTCCTCTTTTCCGGTCATTCCACTCCGTGGATGATTCCTCTCGTAATTGCAGGGATGATCGCGTTCCTGGGGGATATCACTTTCTTCGCCGTGCTCGATCGCGTGGATGCATCGGTGGTGCAAATTGCCTGGGCGATGTTTGCGGTTTTTTTGAGTGCGATCAGCATCGCCTTCTTCGGCGAAACATGGTCGAGCGTCCAGATTGTCGGCGTGATACTTCTCCTGAGTGGCATTCTGTTTCTCTCGCTCCATGGAAAAGGATTGATTGGTAAAGGCGGTTTTCTCCTGCTCTTTCTTCTCGCCATACTCTACGTCCCGTTCTACGCCGTGCAGAAAGCAGCGATGCGCGATGGGACCACCGTACTGCTCGCGTTCGTTGTCCCTCTGCTCTCTCGTGAAATTCTCTGCTTTGCGGTTCCTCTGCTCGTGCCCCACTGGAGGGGGGCGGTCACTTCTGTCGTACGGCGAGTGCGCTGGCCGTTTTTGATGATCTGCGGCAGCGTCGTCACGCTCTTTTTTACAGCAACGTATTTGAACACGTGGGTGTACAACATCGGCCCTCTCTCGATCGGATCCGTCGTCTCGAACGTGCAGCCGTTCTTCGTCCTCTTCGCCGCCTGGATGCTTTGGAAGATCGCGCCCTCCTTCGCTCCGCGTGAACTGTTCACCCGGCAGGCCGTTTCGGTCAAAATCATCAGCTTCCTCATCGTCTTCTCGGGCCTTGCGCTCCTGGCGCTGCCTCAGTAGACTCTTCCAGCTATGCCACGAGGAAAGCGCACCGTCTTTGGGATGTTTTGTACCAGCTGCAATATGCGGGTGGGAACCGTGCGGCTCCACAGGCAGAAAGAAGGCAAGACGTGGAAGGATTTCAAAGTGGAAAAATTCTGTTCGACATGCAGGGTGAGGAAACCGACCAAGCAGAAGGAGGAGAGACACTCGAAGTAAACAAAAGAAGCCGAAGAAGCCAAGGAAGCCAACGATGCCAAGGAAAAGGATGCTCAGGAAAAACAAGATGAAGAGGAATCTTTGAGATCGTCTTTTTCTTCCTTTTCGTTGGTTTCCTTTCTTTGGCTTCCTTGGCTTCATGGGCATCGTTGGCTTCCTCTATACTCATCGCATGAATGACGTCTACCGCCGCGCCGCCTCCATCCTCGTCCTGCGTCCGGTCGACGTGTGTTCCCCGGGAGGTTCTTCGGCTCCGCTCAGGACAGGCTCTTGCGAGACCGTCTACCAAATCCTCCTCCTCCATAAGCCTCGCAAGAAGGATGCATGGCAGTTGCCGCAGGGAGGAGTGGAAGAGGGAGAAAATGCGACGGAAGCCGCGCTCAGGGAACTGAAAGAAGAAGCGGGATTGGACGGGTGCAGGGTGATCGGCGTCAGTGAGCGTGTGTATCAATACGATTTCCCCGAGAGTTATCGCAGATTTCGTCCCGATAACGTGTGCGGCCAGAGGATCGAGTACGTCTTCGCTCTTGCTCCGAAAGATGCGAAGGTGACGGTGGATGGGAAGGAAGTGGACGCGGAGGCGTGGGTAGATGTCACTCAATTGGGGCTGTACATTAAACGGAAGGAATATCTGGAAATCGTTGAGGGACTCTATACCGAAGCACTCTCTCTATGCGCCTGATTTCTCTCGCACTCGAGCAGTACCGCAACTACGATCGACTCACACTCGATTTCCCTGCCGATGATCTACACCTCTTCGTGGGACCGAACGGCAGCGGCAAGACGAATATTTTAGAAGCGATCTCACTCCTCTCGCTCACAAAATCATTCTTGAGCATCGAAGAAGAAGATCTGCGGAAGTGGGGGACGGAATTTTACCGAGTCACGGGGAGAGTCCAAACCGACAGTGGGCAAGAAGAGAAACTGGAAATTGTCAGCCAGGTGCTCCCCCGCAAGCAGAAGGCCTGCTTTTGCAACGACGTGAAAGTATCGCTCTCGCAGATGGTCGGGCGCCTTCCCGTCGTCATTTTCCTGCCCCAGGAACTCTCGCTCTTCATGGGTCCCCCGAGCGACCGCCGCCGATTCCTGGATCAAATCCTCAGCCAGGTGTCCCCGGGATACTTCTCGGCACTGATGGACTATCAAAAAGTACTCAAGCAGCGAAACGCTCTCCTCAAGAGCATTGCAGAAGGACAAGCGGATACGGGGATGCTCACTCCGTGGGATCAAGAGATTGCGGCATTGGGAAGCTCTTTGACGCTCCTGCGGCTGGAACTGATCGGTACGTTCAATCTCGCGCTGCGCGAAGAGGTCCGAACGCTCGGGGAGCGGTGGGAAGATGTTTTGGTAATGTACAAGAGGACCGGTGCGGCGTGTGAAAAGGAACAGTTGCAGCAGGAAATTCTTGGGGAACTCCAGAGCGCACTTGAGCGTGATGTGATTTTGCGCACGACGACGGTCGGACCGCACCGGGATGACTGGTCGATGGAGGTCGCCGGGCGGTCGCTGATCACCTTTGCATCCCGCGGCCAGCAGCGCGTTGCCGTGCTCGCACTGCTCCTGCTTCAGGGCTCGTATCTGGAAGTGCGCCGTGGCGAGAAGCCGGTGATCCTCCTGGATGATATTTTTTCCGAGCTCGACGAAGATCATCGTGAACGTCTGCTCGATGCGTTTTCCGGGCATCAGGTGATCCTGACGGCAACGGAGGTTCCGGCACAGGATTTTCCGGGGATTGTATCGGTTATGGATAAGGGGCAGCTCGTTAACTCGTTAACTCGATAATTCGTATGAGGTATAGTAGGCACGATGTCCGATCGATACCTCCACGAAGGCGAAACGCTCCTATGCGACCGGCGATCGTCACCGGCAATGTTGATACTGGTGCTCCTGCGGGGGCTCGCGGATGCGGTGTTTGTGAGCATTTTCTGTGCCATTGCGATGTTGATTCTTTCCGTGATGCTGTCGACAACCGTTCTCTGGTGGCTTTTGATCGCTCTCTCGCTGCTGATCCTGCTTCTGATTGAATATCAGCGAGTGTCTCGGTGGAAACATGCTACGTTCCGGGTCACGACTGAACGGATTCTGATCGATAATCCGCGGACGTTCTTCCATGCGCCGATGAACACGGTCAAATGGCCGCAGTATCAGGAGTGCGAAGCGGATCATCGCCAATTCCTGGACGTCTTGTTCTTCGCGCGTCCGCTCAAGATCCGCTATGGCACGGCCGATGCGCTGCACGAAGCGAAGTTCCCGTCGCTCACGTACGCGGAAGATCTCAAGCATTACCTCGACAAAGTAGACGCGGCGATCCGGCGTCAAGACATTGCTTCGATCAAGCCGTTTGTGGCGAAGGGGAGGGGAAGAAGGGACACAGACGATAACTCGTTAATTCGTTAACTCGTAAAACCTCATACGAGTTAACGAGTTATCGAGCATGTTTCGGATCTGCGATCACAACTCCTGGAATCTGAACAACTGCCCCGTATACAGCTAATGCCAGCGCATCCGCCGCATCATCCGGTTTCGGAATAGTCTCCAAATTCAGCATCCTCTTGAGCATCTCCTGCACCTGCCGCTTGTCTGCTTTGCCGTCTCCCGTGATGGTCGATTTCAGCTGCAATGGAGTCGGTTCGATCACCGGGATCTGTGCCTCTGCCAGCGTGAGGAGAATCACGCCGCGCGCTTGCGCCACGTCCATCGCGGTTTTCGCGTTTGTTTCAAAAAAGAGCCGCTCGACGACCGCGCAATCGGGGCGGCACTCCCGGAGGAACTCCGCAAGATCGCGGTGAATCTCTTCTAATCGTTCAGGAGCGGGCGTTCCCGCCCGCGTTTCGATGGTCAGCCACTCTACCGCACGCATCCGGTGCACCGACTCCGCTTCCACGATGCCGATACCGATGGTCGCGAGGCCGGGGTCGATACCGAGGATGCGCATGAAACAAGCATACCCCCACCCCCAGCCCCTCCCCCATCCCTCGCTTCGCTCGGGAAGGGAGAGGGGAGATGCTCACGTTCAGCCAAGCCCCTTTCTCCCGCGCACGGGGGAAAGGGGTTGGGGATAGGGGGTTTGTGACAAATGCTCGAGCGTGGGGGAGGGGGTTTTGAGTGTAGAAAAAACACCTGTTTTCTGCTACAATATAAGGAAAAATGGATATCAAGAACCTCCAATCAGGCCCCACGGTTCACCCTTCGACTATCGCTCAGGGTGATGCAAAGCATCATCGCCATTTTCTGGCGTTTCCGCTCTTCGCCTTCCTGCTTGCGGCACTCGTCCTCACGGGCAGCACCAAGCTCCAGGCGAGCATGCTAAGCGACTCCGCAGCGGCAGGGGAGATCTTGGCGCGCGGAGGAGACAGGGTGTTCACGCTTCCCCGCGGAATTGCCGGCATTGTGCGTGAAGATGGCAGCGTTCATGACGATGGCAATGTCCTGACGCTGGCAGACGGGACGCTCCTGCTTGCGTCCGACGGTCTTGTGGAGGTGCAGATCGGTCCTGCGTCCGTAAAAGCGTTCGATGGCGGGTTCCTGGTGACCACCAACGGCACGAAGTTCTCGGTCCACGCCGTCACAACCCCCGTCCTGCTCGCACACGGAGATTTTCGCCTGGTCATTCCCGCCGGTATGCAATCGCAATGGATGAATGCAGATATTCCGTCGCTCTTCGATCTGGGAATCGTTGCACAGGAGCGCGACCGCATGCGGAGGATCGACGATGTCGTCGCGCGCGAGGAACTGCAGGATCTCTCTAGCCTCCCCGCTGCCCCGCTCCCGCCGTGGGAAGCAGCATCGGCATTCTCTCCCTTCCTGCGCACGCTCGCGCTTCCGGCAGCGCAGGAGCGCCTGACGCGGGAAGAAACGGCCTCACGCCTTTCTCAGCTGTGCGCTCTCCTGGAAGCAGGCAACGCCGAAGACGTCCATGCGCGACTGCGGGAGCGCGAACTCCAAGAGATCTTGTCCTCACCCGATCTCCCCACAGACCTCCTGATGACGCTCCTTGCAAGCGCTAGAACGCTCCCAAGCGCACAAGAACGTCTGCTGCAGTACGTTACTGACAATGACTTCTGGTCGCTTCTCTCGTTTCATCCTCTCTACCGCTCTGCGGCATGGGAGACCTCGGGCCCGCTGACAATTCCCGCCAATGCCAGACTGCTTCGGTGGTTACAGCTTCCGTCATCCGACGTCGCCGATGCCATTGCGCCGCGCGTGATTGATCAGTGGCAGAGAGAAGTCACGCTCTACGTGCGTAGCATTCCGGATTCTGTGGAATTCCAGGAATCTTTGCTCCAATCACTGCGTGGTTTCCGTTCCTTTCTAGAAGAACAGGAGTACCCCGAGCGCCTGCGGCGCTACGCGAGAGCCGTACAGGAGATCATCGGCTCGCAGAGCCAGGCACTCTCTGCGGACGCACAGGTGCTCTACGCTCGCTGGAACGATGTCGATGCCATTGCTCCCTACAGCGAAGCACCGCCACGCATCGCAGAAGAGGTCTCGCCCGCGCCAGTCATTGCACCGGTAGAAGAGGCTGACGTTCCGCAGGAAGAGTTCGATGCAGTGGCAGTGCAGAAGCAGGCGAAAAATCTTCTCCTCGGGACAAGCGCACTCTTCACGACGCAGACTTCCTTGGAAGCAACGAGCGCTACCCTGGTGAAAGTCTCGGGTCTCCTGTTTGCAACGTCGACCGGCGAGCACAGTTACGATTTCACTCTCAATCTGACATCGGGCGAGGTGACCGAGATCCTGCGCGACGGCGAACCGATGCCGTATGCGCTTTCGCTGGAAGGTCTTGTGAGTTGGGCTGGAAGTGACGATGGTGGGCGACCGAAGGATAGGTATTTACTGTTCCATATTCCAATAAAGCTTGAGAAAAAAGTGCACTTTGTGGATAACGGGAGGTTCAGGAAAGGCTATGAAAAGGTCGTTGTGAGGGAACGGGACATGAGTTCAGGAGAGAGACGATATTGGGATGCAGAGGTATTAGCGCGATAGAGGAGATAGAAGAAATATTGTTATATCTTAAGGGACATGGATTTTGATAGAGCTATTAAGCTTCTAACATGGGTTCTGGAAGAGAAGAATCCTCATCAATTCAGTAGTTCTTGGATTTTTTGGAATGAGCCAAGAGTTTATCGTTTCATTTTGAAGAATGTTCGGACGGAACTCGGCACTATTGATTGGGACCGCGTTACTGTGAAATTGGATCGCTCTCTCCAAGCACGTTGGCATGAGCGCAGGATTCGAAGGCTTCAGCCATACAGTGATCCCCATGAGCTACTTCTCGTGATGGGTAAGTATCTGGACAAGCGCTATGTCTTTTTCACGAAAGACAAAGAAGACAACGAGATGCGCAACCTCATTAGCGTTGCACTTGTTCGGCTCTCGCAGAAAGGCAATCTCGATGCAAAACGAGAACTCATGGAGTACATGCGATTCATGGCAGAAGACTGGATTGATACCTACCCACTACTTTGGCGGTGGAAATGGTTCTCCCATGAACTGCCACAGAAAATCGAGAGCTGCATACAGCGCTACCGCTACACGGGTACTTTTGTGGGATACGTTTACAAGACGCTGGAATATTCAGCGATGACACTGCCAAGACCACAGCTCTTGGATGACACGAAATTCGATGGCGATGTGCGAAAAGTTGATAATGTGATTCACGACTCCGAAACGGGTGAGAATCGTTTCGCAGAATACAATATCTACTCCATTTCTTGCTGAATTAGCTAGAACTACCACCGAAGGAATTGCCACATTTCCATCTCAAAGGCGTTGGCTAATTTTTCTAGTGTAATGATTGTGGCATTCTTCTTTTGCTCACGTGCTTCTAATACCTGTACATAGTAGAGACTTAGGCCAGCTTTCTGCGCTAGCTTTTCCTGGGTCAGACCACGTTCAGCGCGAAGCTGTCGAATGCGTTCTGCGAGCCTGATGCGAATATCCTTGTTCTTCAACCATTTTATTGTCTTCTGTTTTGATGCATTGGTTTACAAACCAAGGTTGGTAATATAGATTGCTAGCTATTATTATTTGCTATCCTATCGGCAATCCTTTCTTTTGACCTTTGTCCGAAACTACCAAGCCCCAAACTGGCATCCTGCCACCTCACAAATACCCTGCATGGGTGAAGCTGTTTGCTTTCGCCATAGCTCTTTGCCTCTTGTACTCTTTAACTTTTCTGCCTGGATACATAGG
This sequence comes from uncultured Candidatus Peribacteria bacterium, assembly GCA_964449445.1. Taxonomy (GTDB): domain Bacteria; phylum Patescibacteriota; class Gracilibacteria; order Peribacterales; family Peribacteraceae; genus JABFSS01. The sequence continues at coordinate 84,225 of CAYUZT010000007.1, forward strand.
GGCAGCAAGAAAATTAAAAAGTGCGGAGGCTGCATACGCACAGGGTTCATTCCAGCAGGCAGCCATAGAATATAGTTACGTGCTGAACGCAGTACCTAGCTCAAAAAAAGCAAAGATAGGTTTTGCCGAGGCTGTTTTCAGAAGCGGAAACCCTGATGATTTTCCTATGGGACTCGATGCATTAAGGGGTATCACACTCGACACGGATGCATGGGCAAGGCTCTCGAAAGTCATGCCTTCTGAATATCAGCAATACTTCCAAGATATTCCTCGCTAAATTATGTTCTTCATTCCTGGTTGGCTTATCTCATTGGCAACATTCCCAGGTGTGATTGTGCACGAAATAGCACATAGGTTCTTTGCAGATATTGCAAAAGTTCCAGTCTTCAAAATCTGTTACTTTCGAGTAGGCAATCCTGCTGGTTACGTCATCCACCAACCAGCAAAAACCTTGAAGCAATCATTCTTAATTTCCATTGGTCCCTTAATCGTCAATACTGCCCTCTGCGCTCTCATCACGTTTACCGCAGTCTTTCCTCTCATCTATCTGGAAGCAGAGGAATACAGTGGCATTTTCTTATTGTTAGCATGGATTGGATATTCAATAGGGATGCACGCGTTCCCAAGCAACGAAGACATGAACAACTTCTTGGCCGAAATTAAAAAGTCGCAGCAAAAAGGTGCGTTACTTTTTGCCGCAAAGTTATTTGCATTGCTTCTACAACTTGCGAATGCACTGCGGTTCTTCTGGTTCGATCTTATCTACGCTTTCGGCATAAGCATGTTATTACCTTGGATAATTTTGAGTCTTTGAGTTCTCTTTTTCAAAAGATATGAAGCTATCCCGAGAAAACATTGTTTTCATTGCACTAGCCCTCGCAGGTTCCGCCTTTTTTGTTGTTGGTCTTATAGGTAGAGCGGGGTATGACATTTCCTTTATTCCTTTTGCAGATAAGTTTTTTCCAAGTACAGCCTACGTTGATCCTTGTGAGCAGCATCCGTGCTATGGGTCTGATAATTTAAAGCGTGACTTTCCACCAGGGCATGACCCAAATGATCTACCCGAAAGTATGAAGGATTTAATGAAGCAATATAGCTCTGCTAGTGAGGGTTCTATGCAAGCAAAAGGTGAAGGTGAATACACTGTCAGAAAAATTGTTAGTCACTATCCGCATACCGACACGAACTCTGAAACAACACTGATCGTCTACGAAAATGGCAGTACTGGTCATACAAAAGAAATCCTTTGTCTTTTTCCACCCGATTTTCAGTTGGATGATAATTTGAGTACGCCAAAGCTCGAAGAAATGGCCATCCCATTAAACGCTCGGAAAGTGATTGCCCTGCGCAAAAGTGGCAAGTCTGATGATGCAATTTTCCAAATGATGTATGAGCAAGATGCTAAGTTTCAAGCAGGAGTGGATAGAGTCAGAGCTGCAAATCCCAATATGACAGAATTTGAGAAACTTAAATTTCCAGAGGCGATGCTAAACATTTACGCAGGATTAGATAATTATGGGAACTTAAAAGAAGATGCAAAGGTTCCTACCCCCTCACTAACAGGAATTGAGACGGTAAGAGTCCTTCGTCAGGAGCAGGAGTATGCGTTTGGGGAAACAGGCTATCTTTGTAAGAAAGTGAGGTAGCTGCGATGAAGATAGATGGTTTCGTTCAAGAAACTTGAGGCGTTTTTATTTGATCCATAAAATCAGCCCAATTAAAGAAGTTCTTAAAATCATTGTCTATTTTCTCATCCGACTTACTTATGAAATATGAAAAACTAAAATGGTACTGACCTTTCCCTTTTCCCAATTGATTCCATTGATTTATAAGGCCAGTAAATTGCTCTACTGCCTTTTTAGAATTTGAAATCCTCCAAAACAGCTCAATGTCATCCAGATTTAAAATGAGGGGTGTATTACCTTTGAGGTTGTTCAGGCCATTTTCTTCAATGCCTTTTGAAATGCAGCCATCAAAGCGTTCTAAAAGCTCGCTATCTCCAAAGTAGCTCTCTGTCACCAAGATCGGGATAATTGTTTTCTTGGTATCAGCAAACTTTTGAACATAGCTATTCAGTTTAAAGAATTTACCCTTATCTTTTTTCTTCCTCGAATGCTGATCGCCCTCACCCTTATTAAAAAGAAGTCTCTGCACATCTTCTGCGAATCGCTTGCCGTCTTCGCTGTAGAGCGAAGTAAATCTGTAATATTCAATCGTAAACTCAAAAATGATGATGTATTGATCCGTCTCCACAATTGCATCAGGTTCTCCTTCTGCGCATTCTTCCTTTACTGACCCCTCCCCGAATATTCTCTTGAGAAGGTGCACAAAATATTTCTCAAGCAGATAGCCATACTGAGTCTTTACTTTTCCAATATCCAGTGAGGAAATTTCTTTGATCTTCCATAGGAATCCTGAACAAATCCCTTCGAGCAAGAATTTCAAATCTATGATGCAATAATTGTTGGCATCGATCTTGTAAATTGGGCAATCGAAAAACGTTCTAAAGAACTTGTAGAAGCCTTCCAATGGGTCTTTGCGCTGCATGTGTAAATTCTCCTTGAGACCGTTCAAATCCTTCGCAAGACGCTCTACAAGAGTAAAGGTGCTATTGGCCTCGCCAAAGTTTCGTCTGCGGATGTAAAACGATTCGAGATTCTTGTGATTGAATCCTAATTTCTGCGCTTCTTTGCTCGTTGAGTCCGCGTTCTTGAGAACTGGAGTCTGTAGAAACCATCCAAAGACACCCACTAGCCCATAAAAATATTCATTCAATGAGAGTGAATATGACTCAGTAATTTTCTTGAGACCATCTTTGATGAGATTGATTTTTTCCTCTTGCAGTCCATCAATCAGAGCGTGATAGATATACCAATATCTCTGGAGCCGTACTCGATAAATGCTTTCAACAATGTCAGGGAAATAATAATAGGGATAGCTTCTCAAAAACGTATCTTTTAATAGTGTTTGTTCAGTGAATTGCTCAGGAGGATGAAATACTTTTTTGCTGTTTATTAGCAGAAGCGCCTTGTAATACTCTGCCGCGTTCTCAAATGTTTTCTGGCCTGTAATTTTTTTGGTTCCAAGACTCTCTTTATCTATCAGTATACCGAGCATGTGGAGCAAATTATCCCTATGAAAAACAATTCCTTTACTCTCTTTCTCGCTGACTAATCTGCAATGCTTCAACTCATTCCATCCCCAATATTTGATGTCATCTGCTTTATAGGTCTGCACCATCGCGTTTAAGAAAGAGCTGTATGAGATCGCTTCTATGCTCTCAAAATCATTCGCTATGTCTGCTATCAGAGCATCAATATTCTCATCGGAGTTTATGTAGGAGATGGGAAGCAACAGACCATTCTTTTGAACGTGATTGAAAAGTGTCTGGTAGCTGATGAATGTTATGATCTTCGTCTCAGGGGTTTGCGAGTCAATCATGTTAGTACGGGAGTTACCGAACTTCGTTATTATGGCGATTCTAGAGCAGAGTTGCACATATTCCATTTGTATTTCGATCTGTAAGATATTTCTTATGCCGAACGCGAATAAAACAACAGGCAGAAAATCGAAGTACAGCCCTCAGATGCAGGCAGCACTCTGCCAATGGCTCAGAAAGGGCTGTAGTTTCAAAGATGCTTGCGCCATGGAGGGAATCAGCTACGAAACCTTTCGAACGTGGCAGAGCGAGAAATCTGTGTTTTCTGTGGCCTTAAAAAAAGCGGAGGCCGAATGCAAGGCTGCACGCATCGCAACAGTCCTCAAAGCCTCTGAGAAGAGCTGGCAGGCAGCTGCGTGGTGGTTGGAGCGGCGATGCCCCGATGAGTACGGGCGCACGGTGAAGGAAGAGAAGCCAGTAAATGCCGTTACGTACGAGGAGTTGGAAGAGGCAGGACGCTTACAGGATGCAGAGCGATATAGCACGATTGAGGAGGCACGGGCAGCATGGGCGAAAGAGGAAGAGGACGAGAAAAGATGCAAAGAATGTGTGGTATGCCATCCACCAGTATGACCTCTGGTATAATGTGTTGTATGCAGCCAATGATGACCGAGGAACAGGAACGGTTTCACGCCGAGAGGGTAAGGAATTTTCCGCTTGTGCTCGATAAGTTTGCGAAGACCTTTGAAATGCTCGCTGAGATGATTATGGGAGAGCTGGAAGCATTGCACTCCGACGATCCAGAGGCACGCAAAAGGGCAAAGATGATCCTTAAGCCGTTTGGTTCCCTCGATGAGCTTGAGCGTTACTTTAGTGACATGGTTTGGATAAAGAGAGGCAAGGATAGATTGCTTGTTCATAGAGCAGACATAGGAGTCCTCGTATAAACTGTCCGTACATCATTTATTTCTCTTCCAAAGCCACACGTCCCACGGGACGCGCGGGCACGCTTTACGATGTCCAAGGAAAGCAGTCAGACACGGCACAGAGAACGGTGTCCTCAGAACATCAAGTTCAACATCCATTATCCCGAGGAGAACCCTATTGACGCTCTCGATGATATTGTGACGGTCATGGCACACCTTGGCATTTTTGACGGGATTAAACAGGAATGACTAACTATGATTGAGTTTGATACAAAAGTGGTTAAAATTGGGGCATGTCATCAATCGGTCATAGCAGGGAAAAGCGTCGTGTAGCGATTTATATACGTGTTTCTACACAGGAGCAGAAGATGGACGGATACGGTTTGGAGGCACAAGAGAAACGTCTGACTGACTATGTAGAGAAGAACGAAGGATTAGGGTTGGAAACAAAGAAAGCATGGCTCTATACCGACGTGCACACGGGTAGTGACCTCGCGCGCACAGGGCTGGACCGCCTACGCGAAGATGTAGCCGCAGGAAAATATGATGCAGTGCTCGTCTGGAAGATTGACCGTCTCTCGCGTAGCCTCAAACATCTCCTAACCATCTTCGAAGAGTTTCAGAAGCATGATGTGAGCTTTATCTCCATTCAGGAGAATCTTGATTTTCGTGGACCTATTGGCAACCTCATCTTTCAGATTTTCGGTGCCATCGCGCAGTTCGAGCGCGAACTCATCAAGGGACGCACGCAGATGGGACGTATTGCCTCTGCGGAAATGGGAAACTTCACAGGGACAAGCATCCCATATGGATACAGGAAGGTATCAAGCGAGAATGGGAAAGGGAGTAGGCTTGAACTAATTCCTGAAGAGCAAAAATGGGTGAAGCAGATATTTGAGTGGTACATCTATGAAATGATGGGTGACGGGCAGATTGCTGCGAGACTGAATGAATTCAAAGTGCCGAAGACAAATCATCAGCGCACGAGCAGGGCAAGTCCTCAGTGGACGAATATCATGGTTCGCACCATCCTTACGAACCATCTCTATCGTGGAGAGTTCATAGCAAACAGAACTGATGAAATGAATCTTATGCTTCCTGAAAGCCAATGGACGCTCGTAGCAGTTCCACCGTGCGTCTCAGAGTTCACGTTTCTACAAGCACAGGAAGCCCGTAGGAACCGAGTAAGCAACATTGCTGGTACGGACTACCTGCTAAGCGGAAAGCTGGTAGATGTTGATTTAGTTCCAAACAAGCGGTTCACGGGAGCCAAGCGTTTCAAGGGAGGGTTCAGTTACAGGCGAAAGCAGTTCGATAAAGGCGACAAGCACTATAAGGTCTTTGAAATCCCAGGAGAGCAAATGGAAGAGTACGTGTGGGGGAAGGTCATGGAAGCCATGAAGGACCCCGAAAATTTCATCAAACGTTACCTGAATCGTCAGTACGGAGATGAGAAACGCACCGAGAAATTACAGCAACAACTTGGCGCACTTCGCGCACGCAAAGCGAATAATGAAATCGCCATCGCGCGTATCGAGCACGCATACGAAGAGGGAGGGTATTCACAAGAGAAGATGGAAGAGAAAGTTGCAGAGCGGAATAAAGAAAGTGCCGAGATTGAAGGACTAATACAGGACATTGAGGATCAAATAAGTGTCGTGAGTTCCCATGCTGTTGAGATCGAAAAACTCAAGGCAGCCTCGGAGCAGGTGAAGTACCGCTTGGACAATCTCGATAGGAAACAAAAGAAAGTTCTCTGTCAGCTCTTCGTTGACCGTGTAGAAATGCGCAGGCGCAAAGTCCACAATGAATGGAATGTCACGGGAGATGTCTTCTTTCGCTTCAATCCTGAAAAGTTCGAAAGGGATGTACTGGTGGGTAGGACCGTCAAAAAGCTTATGGAAGACGTAAAGACGAGATCGAAGTCGAAAATTGATGTAGATGGTGGGCGATGATGGATTTGAACCATCGACCTCGACATTATCAGTGTCGCGCTCTAACCCCTGAGCTAATCGCCCTTGAATGTGAATGACAGGCTCTAACCCCTGCCTGGCCGTCCGTAGCTCCGAGCAGAGCGAGGAGCGAAGGCGGGAGCTAATCGCCCGAACCGCAAAAGGGTACGGATACATACTGATGGGGTCAAGGAAGCCGATTATGGCGTCAGCCTCTTGGATCTTGAATCCTATTCCTTCACGCAAATGAATGATGGATCCTCACCGACCACCCTGGTCCGTTGCTGTCTTGAATGATTCTGCGAATTCTGTCTCCCGCGGGGCCCGCTGGCGCCTGTACTACGACGAAATTTCCCTTCTGCACAGGGAGAAGCTGCGATGCGTTTGTGGGAGACTTTTCGTACGCTCGCGAGATGCCGCTGATCTGCGTTGCTATTCGGCCTGCAATAGAGGCATGGATTGCAGGGAGGGTGTCCTTCACTGTGGAGACGGCCTCTGGATCGGTGCAATAGACTTCGAGGAGGAATACGCGGCCGTTCTCGTTCATTCGTGATGGGGGAACGAGTCAAGATTAGCAGAAGCCCATCACAAAAAAAGCGGAGGAAACCCTCCGCTTTCTTCACTACACACTTCTGATTATTGCGCCGATGCCGACGAGGACGACGAACTCGTTGACGTGCTAGAACTGGTGGACGCTGCTGCAGAGCGGGCGTTGTCTGCATCTCTCTGCATTCGCTGCCGGTCTCGTTCAATTTGCCGTACCTCGCGCTTGTGGAATCTGCGGATGGTTTGCATGACGCTCTTCTTCTCCTGGCGTTCCATGTTGCGGTCGTGCCGCATGACCGCATTGCTGACGCCGCTCATGCGACCCCGAATGGTATTGAGAGCATCGCTGAATGCCCCCTGATTGCACCGCATTCGTGCCATGCCGCGGAGATCTTTGCATTTGGTGCCACTGCCACGGGGAGCGGTGAACACCCACACCGACGTGGAGGAAGACGATTCCATCGAGGAAGTGGAAGCTACTGAGGAAACAGACGATGAAGATGACGATTGCGCGAACACGCTGACACTCATGGTCAGTGCGACTGTTGCAGCAGAGAATAGACTGACGAATTTCTTCATAAAAAAACGGACGGAGAGAAATAAAGACGTACAGAGACTACAAAGTCCTGATCGCAAGAGGAATTGCCAATAGTAGCTTTTTAGCTTCTTAGCTAATTAGCTGGTTAGCTTTTCTATCAATGAATTTCACGGCGTAGTGGACAAAAATGGGTGGTAAATTCAGCTCATTGAGAGCGTAGGAAC
>CAYUZT010000008.1:0-75164 GCA_964449445.1 uncultured Candidatus Peribacteria bacterium
GTTCCTACGCTCTCAATGAGCTGAATTTACCACCCATTTTTGTCCACTACGCCTCAATCGCGAATTGGGTTCCAATTTTGTCACGCCGAATAAAGTCGTCGGCTTCGAAAGCGACGACGACGTGGTCGCCGATGCACTTCTGAGCTCCGACGCGCATGGACACTACTCCCATGGAGTGGAACGCATCATTCGCTACCTTCTCTGGATGCGTGACGGGAGATTAGATGCGACCCAGGCATGCACGATGACGGAAGAATACGACCACCTAGGACGCTTCGACGGTGCCTGCACGTTCGGTCAGGTCGGCATGCAATGGGCACTGGAACTGGCTCTACCTATTGCAAAGGAACGAGGATCTTACGCGATGGCCGGAGCCGACTTGGGACATATCGGGAGACTGGCTTACACCGCACAAAAATCTATAGGAGAGGATGTTATGTTCGTCGGCATGGCGACAACTAACGGCGGCAGAGCGGCAATCGAAATGGACGGCATCGAATCGTTGCTCGGGACGAACCCTGTGTGTATCGCTGTACCGGGTGGCTGTGAGCCTATCGTTTTCGATATGGCAACCACGGAACAGCCGGAAGGAGCGGTCAATGTTATGCTGCAACAAGAATTGCTTGCTCCCTTGGGCATCTTGCGTGAACGGGACGGCAGGTGGACGATTGATCCGAGACGTCTCTACAAAGAACCAACCGCGATGCTCACGGCCGCTGGAAAGCACAAAGGATTGGGGATGGGTGTCATGGCAGATGCAAGCGTTGCAGCTCTGGTTGGCAAAAGTCACCTCGGAACGGATGGACGAAAAACGCATCCGCACGGCGTCAACAACGTCTGGTTTATGCTGACAAAAATACCAGGCGATGCACATGAGCAAATTCTCAGGTCAATGGCGGACAGGTCGGCGAACGCGAAGGTTCAGCCAGGTAGTTCTCGGCGCGGCCTCCTCCCTGGAGTGCGAGGGTATCGTGAGGAAATGAAGGCGCGTGCCGGGAATGTCCTCATCCCTACGAAAATATGGAACCATGTCGTGGAGGTTCACAAAACGGGCAAGCTGCCAGAAGAGATAAAAACCTAGCCGCAGTAATCCTTCAGTACACCTCCTGCAGATAACAGCTTTCGCCCCTCGACTCCTCCTCGCTTCGCTCGGAGTCGCTCGGGGTGAAAGTTGTATTAATATACTTCAGAAAGGTAGCAATTATCACAGTACACGATCTCCGGGCGCTCGGGAGCAAAGGTCGTTTGAATATCTTTCGCGCATTTCATGCAACTTCTCTCCCAAAGTTTGCGTGGATTGCGCAACGTGATTCTACGATTGTGCCGTTCGTCGGGATGGAGTTGTGGCACCGGCAAATGCATGAAGCGGTAAAATTCTAGCTCGCGTTTCTGGATGCGGAACGGCCGCTTTGTCGCGGTGCAACGGATCGCCCAGGAAAGAATATCGTCTGGAATAGCATCGATAGACGGCAATTGTTCCGCCGGAATCACCCTGGTCACCGCAGGTACATCATCCGCCGCCGCTCTCCATTGTAAGTCCTGAGATACTGCCTGCTCCGCGGTAAGGGGAAATTGTTCCTGAGCGAGTGTTTCATTGTAGGGAAACGGCGAGAGTTCTTTGGGGAAGAAGCGGCCCCATTCTCCACTCCTCTGCATATGTGCGATCACCTTCGGCATCAGGTCCTCATATTCTTGCTTCGTATACTGCTTGTTGAGGAAGCAATACTTGTTCTTGTGCAAACCCACACATCCAAAACAATCCTCCGAGCTGCGGGAAAACGCACAGTAACGTAAGTGGGATGACTTCGGCCAAATGACGGCGGAAAACTGGAGGTTATAGTTCTCCGGACAGGCAACCGACTGGTAGCAGAGCTCTGCTTGCGGCACACCGACGCAATTGACGCATCCATGCGCCTTGAGTCCGAGTGTAGTAAACGAGCAGTCATTCGTTTCTACCAAATCGAAACAGTGGTGGAGGTCCTTGCACGACAGCAGATGATCGCCGGTGGCATTTTCGGACATTTCGATATCTGCAAACTTCCGCGGAAACCGAAGACTGCACTCCCGGAAATGCGCGCCGAAGAGATCAAGTGTCCGGTACTGATTCATGAATTGCTGCTTCTGCAGGGAGTACTCCTCTTTGGAATACTGCTTGTTGAAAATACAGTGGCGCTTGTTGCGCAGCCCCGTGCAGCCCAAACAGTCCTGACAAGAACGGCAATCGAAACAGAAGGAGCAGCTGGAACAATTCTGGCAATTTTGCAAAAACGTCCCTGTATGACACTTCTTGCAGTCGATGCATTGGTAGAGCAGTTCGGAGTCGCTCACAAACAAGCAATCGAAGCAGCTGCGTGAGCGAAAGAGATAGGTGGAGTAGAAGCAGTCTTCGTTGTAATCGGAGCTGGAGAGAAGATAGGAGTCTTTGTTCTGCCATGCATAATTGGTGTAGTCGCTGTTTTGACTGTTACCGATCACCATTCGTGGCAGGGGGACGGAGTGGAGCAACTCGGCGAATTGTGCAAAGAATGGGCGGCCAAAATCGAAGGGCCTGCCGTGCTGCAGTGGATCGAATGCATCGGACCACCAGCATTCATCGCAATACACAACGGAGGACGATGCATCGGAGAACATGGATACCATCGTCTTCTTACATTTGTCGCATGATCGACGATGCATGAATCGTTCGTTGCGCCACAATAAAATCGACTGTGTTCGACAGTCCGGACAGTTCGTGGGAAGAGGCAGGGTATTGTCTTTGCAGTAGTTCTCTTCCTGCATTGCTATAGAGAAGCGTTGGCCACAGTCACTGCACACTGAGCTCATGCGGCAATAGTAGCATATGGATTGTGTGTGAGATGGTGCCCAGGAGAGGACTCGAACCTCCACGGCCTTGCGGCCACCAGCCCCTCAAGCTGGCGCGTCTGCCATTTCGCCACCTGGGCAAGAATAACGGGGAAAGATCAATCGGAGCCTTTTGCCTGGGCCACGATCCTGAGCGGAGTCGAAGGATCGCCACCTGGGCACAGACACAAAAAACGTCTGAGGACCCAAAGTGTACCAAGCGCTTGCGGAAGAGCAATACACTGCTCGCGTTCGCATGACACAGGTATTCGAATAGAGTGACCACTATGCATGCCGTTTCCCTGTGGCTGGTCACGTACACAGTACCGGCACTGGTGACCAGTGGAGTTCTGCACGTCTTCGCTCGTCATAGGAGCAATATCATGCGCGATGCACTCATTATTCACGCAGGACTTGCACTATCGATTCTCGCTAGTCACTACGCCCTCCATTCACTCAACATTGATTTCCCCTGGCGTGCTCATCCCCTCTCCCTAGTTCTTTTTGTTGCAAGCATATGTTTTTCGATGCGACTGCTTGGCATATTCGGCATGTGGTACTGCCTCTCCGCATTCCTACAACAACTGACCATCCTCTCCACTTCATTCTTGCTGTTCCATTTTCTCTCCCTCCCTCTTGTTCTCCTCCTTGTTCTGCCCATCTTCACTCTCGGTCACGCGCAGAACGTTCGTCATCGGCGTCTGCGAGTGCTGCTGATATCCCTCTGGGGAGGCCTTTCTATTACGCTCTTCACAATAGTGCCTGACCTCTATCTCCTGGCAGCTCTCCACACGCTCCTGGGCACGATGGGTATTCGGCGATCAATTCTGTACCTTCTGTAACATGTTCTACTTTTACGCTATTGGCTCAATGCTCGGGTACTCGTTGCAACAGACACTGCTCGTACACCATGCGCGGAAGATTGATGGATTGAGTCTCGTGTTTTATCGCAATATTTCCTTCGTCATCACACTCCTTCCGTTGTTGATCGGGGCGTCTAATGAAGATATCCGGGCAGTGCTCGCGCACTGGCAGATGTTGATGATCTCGGGGTTCGCGGGTGCGTTCTTTCTGGCACTGATTTTTCTGTCATACAAATTTCTGACTGCGGGAATCTCCTCAACGATATCGATGGCCATCAGTAACATCATGATGGTGATATTGGGGTGGCTCTTTTTGAGTGAAGTCCTCTCGGGAGTGAGCATTCTTCTGATCGGCGTGATTCTGACGGGAACTGTTCTGCTTGGGCTGCAACACGCGCATATGCCACATCTCGATAGTCGATTCGCACTCGGCATCACGATTGTCATCATCGGATCCCTGCCGGTCGCGTACGTGAAGTTCGTTCTCGCGATTCTCAGTCGGCAGACAAGTCCGCTCGTCGCCGGTTATTTTTGGGAAACCTCGATTGGTATCGCCTGCCTGATTCTGCTCCTCGCACGATCGATCGTCTTTGGAAATAACATCCAGAAGATCTCGTGGTCGCAGTTCGGATTGATCGCTGCATGCGCATGGCCAACCCTCATCGGCACGGCTTTGTACAGCCTCGCGTTACACAGCGGCCCGCTCGGCATCGTCGGGGCCATCGGCTGCGGGTCACTGGTGATCACCGCCCTTCTCGCATGGAGCTGGTATAACGAACGAGTGACGATAGGGCAGTGGATGAGCATGGCCCTGATTCTTGCGGGGATTATTGGGTTGAAGTTTGTGTGAACCAAGAAGCCCTTCCCTGCCGGATTCGGAAGAGTTTCCACTATTGCAAAATATTAATTATCTGTTATTTTAATAAAGCTCCTTTTGGAGTGATGAGAAGGCGCTCGTTGCTCCTTTAATTTCATCGGCTTTCACGGTCTGACAACCAAAAAACTGGATTGGTTGTCGGATCAACAATTGTTTCTCATTATGGGAGAGTTCCATGACCAGCGTTCTGCAACTCGGTGGCGTCGGCGTGTTCGGTTGGATGCTGAAGCCGGCCGCAAGGCACCTCAGCAAACCGGACAGTCCGGCGACGATCGTGCGGGTGCACGATCGGGGGAAAACCGGGACGAGTCACGACGCGATCCGCCAAACGTGGCGTGATCACGGCGCCATGCTCGTCTCCGACTTCGCGTCGCTTGCGGGCGAAGGCGACCTGGACGGCGTCCTTGTGTGCGCGGGTAAGAACGGCGACGACCGCGACATTTTTCGGGAGTTGGTTCCTCTCCTGGAGCCGAAGACCGCGAAACGGCCGGTTGTCGTCCACATGAGCACCGTCAGTCCGGGTTTCTCCAGAGCGGCGTACGCCTACTGCGACCGCTACAACATCGACTATGTGGCCGCACCGCTCACCGGTGGCCCCGCAGGAGCGGAGTCGGCGACGATGCTGATTCTCACCTGTGGTTCGCGAAAGGTGATCGACCTGCTGCAGCCGACGCTGGAGTTTCTGGGCAAGCCCAAGTACTTCGGCGAGGACATCGGTGCTGGGGCGGCAGTGAAGCTGATCGGGCACCTGATGGTCGGTGGAGGGCTTTGGGGCGTGACATCGGCCGCCTCTCTGCACACCTCCATCTTCCAGTCAGGAACGCTCGGCGGCGGCGAACAAACCGCGTTCTTCGATTTCCTCAACGGCGGTGCGGGCTCCACTGCCCAGTGGCCGCGCGCGCTCAGGATGGGAGTCGATGAAGCCCAGTTCGAGAAAGGGTTTCTGATCAAGCACGCGGTCGTGGACATGGTCTACCTGGCCGACCTGCTCCATCAACGCGGCCAGTCCCTGTTGAGCATCATTCCCGTACTGAACCTGGTGTTGGGCTTCGCCTACATCCTGCATCATTTCAACCCCAGCGTTCAGTTCGCGACGCACGCGCTCGTGCAAGCGATGCTCAACGAGCGGAAGGATGAGGTGAACCTTTTCGTTCGCAAACACCTCGACCTGAGCAACACGCAGGCCGCTATCGACGGGTGCATCGATGCACTGCCACCCGCCATCAAAGAGAGCGTGCTGCTCGACGTCAACTTCAACGACTGAAAGCCGATGACAACAACACCTCAAAGGGGGCACGGGACCTGGCGTTTGCCAGGTCCTTTGCTTGTGCACTGATATGTCTCGCAGTTATTCCTTAAAAGATTCCGGCTCCCGCACATACTGAAAGGTAAACAGACTAATGACAATGAGAATCGCGAGAGCGATAACCGAGAAGCGGTAACGGTCGTCACCGTAGGACGCAAAGGCGAAGGCCGTCGCGCTCCACAGGAGCGGACCGAGGACCGAGGCGGTGCGCTCGAAGATGGCGTAGATGCCGAACATTTCGGCTTGCTTGGCCGGCGGAACGAGCGCGGCGAAGAACGCTCGGGAGAGCGCAAAGAGCGCGCCGAAGCCAAAGCCGTTGAGAACGACGAAGATGCTGAACACAATCGTATTGTGCGCGAAGGCAAACCCGGCAAGAACGACGGCCCAAAAGGCGATGCAGGCGGTGACCGCGTTCTTTCTTCCTCTGAAAATCCGCACGAAGAGCGGGCTCATGAGCGCGCCGATGATGCCGAAGATCATCGCGAGCACAAACGTCATCGTCTTCTGCGTGTCGTCCATATGTGCCACCGTGTCCAGATAGAAAGACGTGAAAACGGACAGGGTCAGGAGAGCATCGGCGAAGAGCGCGTATGTGATCAGGTACGCGAAGACACCGGGGTACTGCCGAATGCGGCGAAAATCGGCGAAGGTTTCCCTAAGCGTCTTCCCTAATTTTTCTGATGATGCCAGTTGCACGTGCTCTTCCCGGAAATACAGGAACACCGGAAGGGAGGCGAGAAGAAACAGAATCGCAGCGGCAATGAACACTCCTCCTTTCCCCGTGATGCCGAAGAGGGAAATTTTCCCGGTGGCGATGGGGAGGAGCAGGGTGATCCCGACGATGTTGCCCACTTGGCCCGCACCCATGCCGATGCCCGATACTCCTTCCAGCGAATTGTTCCGTGTCTTGAGCGATCGCAGGAGGGAATCGTAGAAGGGGAAACACGCCATGTAGAACAGATTGAAGAGCGAGTAGATCAGGAATACGAGAATCGTGACTGGAAGTGTGAACACGGGACCGATCGCCGCGACGATCCCGAGTGTCAAAAGCGCCCCGATAGAGAGGAACGTGGAAGCAGCAAGAAACGGCAGGCGACGGCCCATGCGATCCGACATTCTTCCGAGGACAGGCAGCGAGAGAAGCAGAACGATGGTCGTAAGAGCAACCGACACACTTATCCACAGATCGGATGCGCCATTTTCGGAAATGAACCAGAGCCCGAACGAGAACAGCACGTTCACGAACGCGAGGGAATTCGCGAAGTCATACAGGGCCCACAGCCAGATTTTCCCTCGCGTGCGTGGAAGGCTCTCCATTTACATGGAGTGTACCAGAGGAAACCTCCGGAACCCTCTTAGTACTGCGGAGTGGGCGTTGGCGTCGGAGTAGGCGTGGGCGTCGGAGTCGTGCCCTCCACGTTAATATTGATGCCGTTCTCGGGAGTCGTGTCGCGATTTTGATACATCTGGAAGGCGAAGAACGCCAAACCGGCGATGATCACGAGAGCGACAAGACCAACGAAGAGACTTGCGGAGCCATCATCACCGTCGTGATGGATATCGCGTTCAATAACCGTAGCCATAAAAAGAGAGGGAAAGAAATACAGTGACTACCCGTAAGACAAACGAGCGGATCCACACTTACACGAGTGGAAAAGAAAAATGTCGGAGGAAAAATTGATGCGCGAGCGCCAGGAGGGTAGAAAGAATGGATATGCGCCCGACAGACGGTCAAAGCGTGTCCGAGTGGATGGCAACGGCGAAAACGTCCCCGCATGCTCCCCTCACGGAAGATGCGAAAGCAGATGTCTGCATTGTGGGAGCGGGGATCGCGGGAATGACGGCGGCGTACATGCTGACGCGCCAAGGCAAATCCGTCGTTGTGCTGGACGACGGGCCGGTGGGCGGCGGCGAGACGCAGCGCACGACCGCACATATCGCGAATGCATTGGATGAGCGATTTTTCGATCTGGAGAAGATGCATGGAAAAGACGGCGCGAAACTTGCGGCAGAAAGCCACACGTCCGCGATCGATTTCATCGAGCATGTGGTGGGCAGCGAACGCATCGACTGCGGATTCGAGCGATTAGACGGCTTTTTGTTTCTGCCCGCGGGAGAATCGGTAGAGCTGCTCGAACGCGAGCGTGATGCCGCAAGTCGAGCGGGCCTCTTCGGTGTACAACTGCTGGAGAAGTTGCCGGTGGACTTTTTCGATTTCGGCCCTTGTCTGGTCTTTCCCCACCAGGCGCAATTCCATCCCCTCCTGTATCTGGAAGGCCTTTCACGCGCGATTGCGCAGGGCGGCGGACGCATCTGTAACGAAACGCACGTCACCAAACTCAAAGAAGGAACTCCCGCGCGCGTGACGGTGAAAAACGGTGCGACGGTGGAGGCTGATTCAGTAATCATTGCAACGAACGCGCCCATCAACGACGGCTTCCCGATTTACTCGAACCAAGCCGGATACCGTACTTTTGTGATTGCTGCGAAGATCCCGCACGGGTCGGTGTTTAAAGCGCTCTACTGGGACACGCCCGATCCCTACCACTACATCCGCATTCACGAGACGGATGACGGCGACACGCTCATCGTCGGCGGCGAAGACCATAAGACGGGACAGGCGAATGATGCGAACCTCCGCTACCACCGGCTCGAAACCTGGATGCGCAAGCACTTCCCGATGGCCGAGGCCGTCCTCCACCAATGGTCGGGGCAAGTGATGATAGCGTCGGACGGTATGGGACTGATTGGCCGGTACCCCGCAGACAGCCCGAATGTGTACATCGCTACAGGTGACTGCGGCAATGGCATGACGCACGGCACGATCGCAGGCCTGCTGCTGCCCGATCTCATCCTCGGGAAAAAGAACCCGTGGGAAAAACTCTATGCACCTTCGCGGTTCACGCGCGCTCCCCGGCAGTACGCCAAGGAAAACCTGAACGTCGCAAAACAGTTTCTCGACATCGTGACGAAAGGCAGTCGTATGCCGGAAGTACGTATTCCCCTCGACTCGGGCACGGTGGTCCGCAGGGGCTTCAAGAAGATTGCCGTCTACCGCGATGAACACGGAGACCTTCATGAATTTTCTGCCTTCTGCCCGCACAAGGGATGCGTCGTGCAGTGGAATTCGGCCGAAAAATCCTGGGATTGCCCGTGCCACGGCTCGCGGTTTGATTGTAAGGGCGCTGTCCTTAATGGTCCGTCGATTGAGAATCTCCATCCAACGGAGCAGGCGTCCATTCCGCACTCTCCCAAAGCCCCCGCGTCTTCCATGTCGGGATCTGGAAAGAATCAGTAAACTGTGAGCATTGTGATCCGGGCGATCTTCTTCGACTTCGACGGCGTGCTGACGACGGATTCTCGGGGTTCTCTTTCAACCTGTACCCATTTCTGTAAAGCGATGCCGGAACTAGAACTGGAACATGTCGTCTCCTGCTACAGGCAATACAACGCACAACTCAACCTCGGTCACATCACATTTGAAGACATCTGGGATGCATTCTGTGCGTGCGTGGGAAAATACATTGATCCGAAAATTTTGCCCGATGCGTTGAGAGAAGTGCCAAAGAACGACGCAATGTTTGCGCTCGCCAAGTCTCTCCGCAAGAACTACATGGTCGGCATGATTACCGATAATACGCAGCTGCGGATGCAATTGATTGAAAGTGACATGCATCTGAGTAACCTCTTCGATCCCATTATCATCTCGGCCGCGGTTCATGCGAGTAAGCACGACGGCACCACCAAAATTTTCGATGCCGCACTCGCAGCCGCACACTGCACTGCTGAGGAGGCTGTGTTCATCGATAACCGGAAGGAGAATCTCGTCGTTGCCGCGCAAATGGGGATTCAGATATATTTTCATGACACAGCCAAAAACGATATGGAGATGCTACGAAAAACATTGAATGGATATGGAATGAGTATCCCTAGTTTTTAAGCTATAAAACAATGCCAAAATGGACATATGGTGATAATTGACAATATATATAAATTAATTATAATGATATTTCCATGAACGAGGATTTGTTTGAGGAACAGATGGCAAAAGACATCGGGAGACCTGCTCGAAAGGTTCTCGCCGCTTCGCCAGTCATTTCTGTTTTTTTGCAGCAAACTGATTCCTCCGTTTCTCCGGAGCAAGTAACCGCTCAACGCTTGGAAGAAGAAGTAGCATCTCTGAGAGAGATGATTACCAAAGCCGTCGGGTTTTCCGCGGAACTCAAAGAACGCGATGAAGTTATCACAAGATGGCTGAAGATTAGCCCACGTGATGCCGTACATATGATTCAAAGATACAATACGGGATTCGTTCTCGCAGACATGCTCAAGTTACTAAGAGATCCAATGGGAATTGATGGAGAATCGACATTGCAATGCAAATGGAACAATCACGGCAGTGATGCGGCACGGGAATACCCACTTCATAACAGCATAACGAGTGTCTATCAGCGGCAAGCTCAATGGAACGATCACATACGACGGGCGAATTCACGGAAAAATATGATAGTTCTCCCATTAAAAAAACATTTTAACTGGTTCGGGCAACAGCGCATTCTCGATATCAATTACTTGGATGTCTTTGAGCCAAAAGGATTTGTATCCGCAGAGTACAGTGTGAATGCGGATGGAAAAACTCATTTCAGCCGCGACATTTCTTTTTATCCTTCTTCGGAGGAAGCGATAATCAAAGCAATCGAAGCAATTCAGGGTAAAAATATTGATGATGTGCAATCAATTTTATCTATCGTAGGAACCAAGCGACATTGATAGAGAGAAAAACCCTTGTCTCACCTACTGCCTAGATCAAGATTTTCCAGGAATGTTTTCGCTCGCATGCGCGAGAGCGTCAATGATCGCCAGTCGGTATCCGAGGATACGATTCGCGTTTCCCAGCTTACGAGAAGTTTGCGGATCTCGTCCCGGATCACGGGGTCCGGCAATTGCAGTGCCCCGGCCATTCTTGGCACGGCATCTTCCGATAGGCTCCAGAAATATTCCGTATCCAGCTTGCCGTTCACCGCGGCGAGTTCCAGATTCATGCCGACGATGTAGGCTTCGGGATTCAGTGCGTTCAGAACAGAGAGCGTGAGGAGACCGGAGAGGAGCACTCCGAGCAGAAAATCCCCTTCCCGAATCCTCCTGTACACGTGATACAGAAGCCACAAAAACAGTACAGCGAGCCACAGCATGAAGGTGTGACTGAGCAGCCGCATCATCGTGAATCCGTAGGCTTGCTCGTAGAGTGACAATCGCATGTAGGCGGAACCGAGCAAGATGAGTGCCTGCGCGATGAGGAGAGTCGAAAAGACGGTGAATCGTTTGTAGTGCGATCCTTCCTTGCGCGCGATCCATCGCTCGACGCTCAGTGTCAGGAGGAACGACAGAACAGAGACTGCAAGAAGCTGGAAGAATCCCTGCCGCGCGTATTCGGCATAGGTGAAGTCGAACTGCTGTATCGCACTCTCACCAGCAAACAGGTATCTCACCTGCACCAGGAGAAACAGGAAGAAGAGCACATTGATTGCGCCCAGAAGCACCGTTGCTTCGATGATGCCGAATTCCTTGGAAGGGAGGCCGCTCGCCGCAGACTTCTGTTCACCCATGAACGTAAGGCTGAACGCGCCAAGGGACAGGAAGGAAACAACGGCAACGAGCATCGCGCGAGTGAGCAGCATCGGGTTCACATCCCAATCAAAGAGAGACAGAACGTACTGCTGAAAAACCAGATCAGCCGATGCGAGGAGCACCAGGAAAACGAAGAGGATGGGAATCGTGAGGAGAATGCCCCGGATAATGTGCGTCGTGGATCGATGTTCCCGCATTCCGGAAAACGAGAGCATGCGCGGCAGTACGCGCCCACCGCTCCCGATACAGTAAAATGGGAGCATGCTGATCGTCCAAAAGTATTCGGCAATAGTGAATGCGCGAAGCGGAACCTTCATCATCCGGAGAACGAGGAAGAAGAGGAAAATTGTCGTGCCGACATTGAGAACCAGCAGGAACGGGTTGGCACGGACAAAGACCATCGCGCTACAGAAGACCATCGGTGCCATCAATGCGAGCGTCACGGTTGGCAGTTTCTTCTCAAACAGAAATGCGAGAAACAAGAATCCGCCGAGTGTGCACAAGACGAATATGGGAAACGAGAGTCCCGGCAACGTATCATAGAAAAACACGGTGAACAGACTTCCAAGCAACACGGAAATGGCAAGCAGACCCACATGCCGGATAGAAGCTTGCTGAAGGATAGACGGCATAGGAAAGCACTCTAAATGACCTCTGAGAAACGGCAAATGACATGCCCGATCTTTTGCTGTGTGACCGTCAGAGCATCGCCTGCAGCCTCTCTTTCTCGCTCTTTGGCAACTCTAGTGAAGCAATGAATGTCTTCAGGGATTGCTTCGTCACCCGCTCCCCCCGCGTGAGCGCTTTGAGCTTCTCATACGCACCGGAGACGCCGTTTTTGCGCAGCACCATCTGGATGGTCTCTGCTGCCACTTCCGGATGAGCATCGAGCTCAGCCTGTATAGCTGAGCGATCAACATCGATCTTCCCAAGGCCTTTGAGGAGAGATTGCACGGCCAGGAGGTGATAGCCGAACGCGACGCCAATATTGCGCTGGACGGTCGAATCGCTCAGGTCACGCTGGAGCCTACTCACCGGGAGTTTTTCGGCGAAGTGGCTGAAGAGTGCCGAGCTTACGCCCAGGTTTCCTTCCGCATTTTCGAAATCAATCGGGTTCACTTTGTGTGGCATGGCAGAGGATCCAACTTCGCGCTTGATCACTTTCTGCCGGAAGACGCCGCGGCTGATGTACATCCATGCATCGCGACTGAGATTGAGCAGAATCGTATTGATGCGGCAGAGCAAGTGACTGAGTTCTGCGATGTCATCGTGCGGATTGATCTGTGTGGTGAAATCGAGGGGAATCAGACCGAGACTTTTGACAAACTTCACACGGAATTTCTCCCATGCAATATTGGGATACGCCGCTCTGTGCGCGGAAAAATTGCCGACAGCGCCGCCGAGCTTCCCTTGCATCTTGAATACCTTGAGTTGAGCCAGCTGCCGATTGAGCCGGGATGTGAAGACCATCATTTCCTTCCCCAGCGTCGTCGGTGTCGCAGGCTGGCCGTGCGTGAGGCTGAGCATGCGGATGCTTTTGGTGGAACTCGCAAGTTTTTTGAGTTCACTGAGCAGAGAATAGAGAGATGGTGAGATGGTGAGATGGAGGGCCCGATGAATGAGCAATCCGTACGCGAGGTTATTCACATCCTCGCTCGTGAGTCCGAAGTGGATGAACTCCAATGAATTCCTGAGTCCTGCAATTCTGGCTCCTTTTTCCTTTAAATAATATTCGACCGCCTTTACATCGTGTTTTGTGACTGATTCGATCTCTTTGATTCTCCGTACAGACGCATCATTGAACTTCTCGACAAGCTTCATCAGAGCCTTCTCCTGCGCGCGGCTGACACGCTTGAGCTCGCGAACTCCTTCAAGATGCGACAGCGCGATACAGTAGCGAATCTCGACCTCCACTCGCGCCTTGAAGAGTGCTTCTTCGCTGAAGAATGGACGGAGCGCATCGACGGACTTCGCGTAGCGGCCGTCCAATGGGGAAAGAGGTTGCATCGGTAAATAGCATACCGCAATTGAGCAGTCATGCTCGCTAATTCGTTAACTCGATAATTCGTACACGAGTTAACGAATTAACGAATTATCGTTCTTCCGAGTCCTCCACTGTTTCTTCGGTGTCCTCTGCTTCCGCCTCTTTCGCCAATAAATCCGACTTCACTCCAGCCTCCCTCGCCTTCTTCTTCTCAATCTCCTTCCCCTGCTCGCCGTCGAACACTTCCAGGAAGTCCTCGACACTCATGGTCTCCTTTTGTAAGAGGATTTTTCCCAGTTCGTCGAGTTTATTGCGATGTTTGACCAGGTACCCCTTCGCGCGCACGTACTGATCGTCGATGATGCGCCGAACGAACTCGTCGATCTTCTGCGCCATGCCATCGGAGTAATTTTGCGCGAGCCCAGTGTCGAATCCCGCAAACATCGATCCCTGCTTTTCACCGTAGGTGACGAGCCCCAGCGCGTCGTCGCCCATACCGTACTTCATCGCCATGCCGCGCGCGATGTGTGATGCGCGTTCGAGGTCATTACTCGCGCCTGTCGTAATCTCGTTGAAGATCAGTTCTTCCGCGGCGCGGCCGCCCAGGAGCCCGCAAATCTCGTCGATGAATTTACTCTTACTCGTCGTGTATTGATCTTCCTGCGGCAAAAACCACGTGACGCCGAGTGCGGAGCCGCGCGAGACGATGGAGATTTTGTGGAGAGGATCGCTGTGCGTGCATAGGTGCCCGACGATCGCGTGGCCCAACTCATGGTAGGCCGTGATTTCCTTCTCATGCACAGTGAGCTTGCGCGATTTCCTCTCGGAACCGATCGTGACTTTTTCCACGGCATCCACCAGATCACGCTGGGAAACGGCGGGGCGCTTGCGCTTAGCCGCGAAAATCGCCGCTTCGTTCATGATGTTCTCCAGATCCGCTCCGGTCAGGCCCACGGTCTGTTTGGCGATATCGGTCAGTTTCGCGTTCTTTACAATTTTCTTGTTGCGCGCGTGGACTTCCAGAATCTTCTGCCGCGCGGCGAGATCGGGCTTATCGATGAAGATGCGACGATCGAAGCGCCCGGGTCGCAGGAGCGCAATATCGAGAACGTCCGGACGGTTGGTGGCCGCCATCACGATCACGTTCGTGCCCTGCTCGAAGCCGTCCATCTCAGTGAGGATTTGATTCAGCGTCTGCTCGCGCTCGTCATGCCCTCCTCCGAAACCTGCACCACCTCGTTGACGACCCACAGCATCAATCTCATCGATAAAGATGATGCACGGCGCGTTGCGCTTGGCTTTGGTGAAGAGGTCGCGGACGCGGCTTGCGCCCACGCCCACGAACATTTCGACGAATTCGGAGCCAGCGATACTGAAGAACGGCACGCCGGCTTCCCCGGCAACCGCTCGTGCGAGAAGTGTTTTTCCCGTTCCCGGAGCGCCTACCAGGAGGACGCCTTTCGGGATCTTCGCGCCGATACTCGTGTATTTGCCGGGATTCTTGAGAAAGTCGACGACTTCCACCAGATCCTCCTTCGCTTCGTCCGCTCCCGCAACATCGTGGAAGCGCGTCTTCACCTGTTTGGCATCGGCAATGCGCGCGCGCGATTTGCCGAAGGAGAGCGCAGTCGACTGGCTGCGCGCAATGCCCCGAAAGAGCCAGATCACTCCCGCGATTACGAGGAGGAAGAAGAGGATGTCCGGAAGAATCGCGAAGAGGAAGTTCCTGGTTTCCTGGTTTTCGATGGAAACGATTGTGGGATTTTTGGGATCATTCCAACCGAGCTGGCTGACGGTATCGGGAATCTCCTTATAGGACTGGAGGATCGTTCCGTCTTTGAGCGTGGCGTACACCTGATTGTCACGAATGAGGATGTCCTTGAATTCTTTTGCTGCGTAGCCCTGCGTGATACGACTGAGGGGCACTTCCTTCGCATCGGCGAATTTCTTCTCATTCTCCCACTGCGGATTGAGCAAAAACGCGATCGACATGAACACGAGCACGCCAAACAGCAGAAGGCTCAAAAGCCATTGCTGTCGATTGCGCTGTGGAGGACGGCTGAGAGGTGGCACGCGGAAGAGGATAGCAGTGAGAAAGATCGTAGTCATCCCTTCTCCCTGCGAAAATCAAGGAAGCCAAAGATGCCAAAGAAGCCAGCGATGCCAAGGAAAGGATTACGAAGAAAAGTAGGAAATTGACGATTCGTTCTTTGGCTTCCTTAGCTTCTTTGGCTTCGTGGGCTTCTTTCCGTGCATCGTTTCCTTCCCTATACTCCCCCTCGATGCCAACCCCCGCCGCCACTCCCTGGGAACGCAAACATATTCTCCTTTTTCTACTCTTCGTCTTTCTTCTCTCGTACTTCACGTACTTCCACAAATACTGGAATCCGCCGTACGTCTTCTGGGACGAGAACTACCACATCGCGAGCGCTCAGAAGTATCTGCACGGCGTCTATTTCATGGAACAGCATCCGCCGCTGGGAAAACTCCTCATTGCTCTCGGAGAAAAAATTATTCATCCCAACGTACAGACCGATCAGTTCCTTGGAACCGATTACGGTACGGATTTTAGCGAAGGGTTCTCGTTTGCCGGGTACCGTTTGTTTTCGGCGCTCTTCGCCTGGTGGACGGCGCCGGTGATTTTTTTGATTTTTCTGCTGCTGCTTCGTAATCCTCTGCACAGCGCTCTTCTCAGTTTCGTCTACATTTTCGATAACGCCCTCATCGTGCACTCCCGCGGAGCGATGCTCGAAGGATCGCTGGATTTTTTCTGTGCCCTGACGATCCTGTTCTTTCTCCTGACGCTGCGTGATCGCGAGCAAAGACGACGGTTTATTCTGTGGAGCATCCTCTTTGGCATGAGCTTCGGCCTCATGGTCAGTACGAAAGTCCTCGGGCTCGCGTTCATTTTGCTGACCTTGCCCGTACTCTGGGTGATTGTCCCTCGCTGGAAAAAGGCGCTCGGGTTCGTCGCGCTTTTTGCCGCAAGCGCATTGCTCGTCTTCTGCAGCATCTGGAAAATCCACTTCTCGCTGGGAAAAACGATCAATCCCGATCTTCCGGATAGTGGCTACTACCAGGCATCCCTGGAATACAAGAACATCATTGCGTATGGCATGACGGGCAATCTGCGATCCTTCCCCGTGATGTTCCGCGATTCTCTCGCCTACATCCCCTTCTACAACCGTGGCGCGCCGCGGCTGGACTTGTGTAAGGAAGACGAGAACGGCAGTCCTCCCTACTTCTGGCCATTGGGAGCTCGAACCATCAACTACCGCTGGCAGACGCCGGATAGCAGCGCCTACCACTACCTCTACCTAGTCCCCAACCCCATCGTCTGGTGGGGGGCCGCCGCCGCTGTGTTCCTCTCCGCTTGCTTCCTTATCTGTTCCGTCCTCTGCCCGCCCAAGCGGCCGCTCAAGCACCGCTTTCTGATGGCGGTCTTCCTGGCGCTCTACCTCTCCTTCATGATCGCCATCCTTCGCATTCCCCGCGTGCTGTACTTGTATCACTACTTTATCCCGCTGATGGTGAGTTTCATTCTCGTTGCGCTGGTGTTCGATGAAATCCAGTCGCTCGGCAGCTCGCAATTGAAGGAAAGAGGCAAAACAATTCTCGCGCTCGTCTTCGCGGTGCTCATGTTCTTCGCCTACCACTTCTACCGGCCGCTGACGTACTACGGACCTCTCACAGACGCGCAGTTCAACCGCCGCAACATCTTCAGCCTCTGGGACATGCACTGTGTCAATTGCCCGCGCGAAAACGGTCTCGCGGTGCCGTCGCGCGCACCGGGGCAATAACTAGCGTCGAGCCCATTTTTTCCAATACAACACGAGCACGGACCAGAACATCTGCGCGCCATCCCGGACAATGCGCACTTTGGACTTCTCGATCGCGCTCCACTGCACGGGAATTTCAGCAATGGTGAATCCGCGACGGAGCGCCAATGAAAGAATTTCGACGTCGAACGCGAAGCGGTCGATGGTCTGGAGCGGAAAAATCTGACGCGCGGCGTCGCGCGTGAAGAGCTTGCACCCGCACGCCGCATCGCGGATGCCGGGATGAAGATTGGAACAGACCGCGTGATAAATGCGACCGATCAGTCTGCGGTGATGCTGCATGGACACGCCCGAGGACGCATCGACGCGCGAGCCGATCGCAATCTGCGCGTTCTCCTTCTGCATTGCATGGAACAGGCGGATGACTTCGTGAATGGGCGTCGCGCCGTCTGCATCGTAAAAGAGGAGCAGGTCACCCGTGCCCGCGAGCATCCCCTCCCGCACGGCAGCTCCCTTGCCGCGATTCTGCGCGAACCGCAAGACGCGGATGGGAAGCCGGTCCTGCCACCCCTTTGCAAGATCCGTCGTATTGTCCGTGCTCCCGTCATCGACGACGATCACTTCCTGCAGCGTCAATTCTCTGGGCGACCCCGAGAAAAATCCGGAAATGGCTGCGAGCGTCTGTGGAAGACGCGGTGCCTCGTTATACGCCGGAATGATGATACTGAGCGTCACGGGGGCATCCTACCGATCTCCTAGCGAGTCTTACAGGAAAAACCACCGCAAAGCGACGGGGATGAAGAGGAGAACGGTGCACAGCATGCTGTACCCCGCGGACAGGTATTCAAATCGCTCCGATCTCTCTTCGCGAAACAGGAGAAAGAGCGCAAAGGGAACGAAGTAGTACCGCTCTTCAATCAGCCATGAGGGCAGTAAGGACAAGATGACAATCGGATACAGGAGCCAGAATGAGCGACGAGCCAGTGGCGTGACGACGAAGGAGAGGAACGCGCATCCGATGGGGATGAAGAAGAGAATTTTCAGGAACGGCGTGTAGGTCATCGCCATGAGAATGCGATTGCGGATGAACACGGAATCCCATCCCTGGTTGTACCAGTGATCATTGTGGAACGTCATCATGTAGAGCAAAAACAGCAGGGCGGTCATCGGAGCGAGAAAGTTGGAACTGATCACCCTGCGAATGATTGTTTTGCTATTGGAGATGTGCAGCGGAAGGAAAATGAAGAATGAGAGGAGAAGGGCGAAGAAAATATTCCCCGTATGGATAGCGGGAAACGGATGGGAATCGCTATCGCCAATCGCGATGCCGCCGTTCCAGACGACGAACGCGCCGAAGAGACAGAACCCGATGCCGAAGAGCAGCAGCGCGGAGATGATCATCGCAGTGGAGGCACGGGCGCGAAAGCGCACCCGAAGTTCCGAAAGCAGTTTCCACCGGCGAACGCGGTGCGGAAGCCAGCGCAAGAAGGCAGGCCATTCATCCCACAGGAATATCGAGAATGCCAGAAACAGCCACACGATGTTATTCTGCCGTACCGCCATCGAGACGATGCAGACGAGAGCGGCAAACACATACTGTCGACGCAACGTCAGGAGAATCGACACGAGAATTAGCAGCAGCGAGGGGACATCGGTGTAGAAGAAGAAAAAGAATGGGAACAGAATCGGGATGAATGCGTACTGCAGGGTACGGGGCACGCTCGCGCGCGACTTGAGTGTCCGAAGGATCGCCTGGAATACTGCGACGGAAAGCAGACTGAGAATGATGGTGATTGCGCGGTAGAAATTCAGGACATGCATGCCGGTCAGAAACATTGGCCCCGCAACGAACCAGTGATACCCCGGCAACATCGTCAACTGCTCGTTCATTCCAAAGTTCCCCTCGCGAAAACGCCGCATTTGTTCAAAGTGATATCCTTCATCGCCAAAATACGACTGCGTATGGATCGCCATGAATGCCATCAGGAAGATCACGGCAATGATCATCAGGGGTTCAACTGGCCAATGGCGCGCGAGTGACTTTGCACTTCCCGGATAACGAAACATACTTGCTCATTCTACCATCGAGCTCGTGTATGCGTAGTGATCTTGCTTCGAAATCACACAATGTTCCGATCACACGCGCGCATGTGTATCATGCGACAATGATCCGACAACGCGCATCGCACGTCTCCGTGCTCTCCTATGTCTTCCTGCTTGGCGCCCTGTGGCTTCTGCTCGACTGCGCGCATCACCCGGTATGGAGCGCGCACCTGGCCGCGGACGTGTATACGTTTTTCGCAAGGGCAAACCATTTTTTGACGAACATGAGCTGGGCGGGAATGGACTACAACGAATATCAGCCAGGGGCATTGTGGTTTTTTGTACTCATCGGATGGTTGACATCGACGCTCGGAAATTATGACGCGTTTTTAACGGCGACGCAGATGATAAATTTGCTTTTCATCGCCCTGCACTTTTTTCTGTTCCAGAAACACGGCCACAAGCATGCGGCATGGCTCTTCCTCGCTCTTGCGGTCACTACGGGACCGATCCTCCTGTTCCGTTTCGAGCTGCTCGTGAGCCTCTTGACGCTCTGGGCATGGCTGGATTTCCAAAAGGAAGATCATGCGAGATCGGGCCTGCTCCTGGGTCTTGCAACCAGCATCAAGCTGTATCCCATTGTCCTGCTTCCACTGCTCTTCGGCGCTCTGCTCTATCGCCGCAAATGGACGGAGGCCGTGCGAACGGGAATGTTCTTCGCTATTGGTACTCTCACTCCCGTCATGTTCGCGCTGGTCTTTGGCGCATCACTCCAGGAAATTCTCGAAGGCATTCGCGTGCATTCGCTGAAACCCATAGGTCTTGAGAGTTTTTGGGGGAACACGATTACGATAGTGCAGTCTCTTGTGGAAATCCCCCTGCGCGTGACGCCCGGCTACGGCGTGCACGGCATCAGTTCCGATCTGCCGATGCTCACGGATGCATTCCTAAATAATTTCTGGATGCTCCCCACCGGACTCATCATACTTTCGTGCTTGTGGGTTGGACGGAAGCACGGTTTCACCGATCCCGGTTTTGCCTTCCTCGTCCTGCTTACGTTCCTGTATTTCTCGAAAGTCGTGAATCCCCAGTACTTGTGGTGGGCGGTGGTCTTCCTCCCGCTCATGCCCTTCTCCTGGTTTGGGAAAAAAACCCGGTGGTTCGTTGTCGCCGCGGTTCTGCTCAGCTTGCTCCTCACGCAAATCGTGTACCCGGTGTACTACACCGAATATCTTGATTGGTACCACGGTTCTGTCGCGTCTCCGCGCATTTTCGCGATCATGGTGATTCGCAATATTCTCCTGTTCTTTGTGCTGGCGTACACGACGTACCGGCTGTTCCGACTTCCCAAAACGAAAAAGGGATGAGGATCAGTTGCCCGCTTCATACCCAGCCACTTCCGCCTCCTGAGCGGTCGTAAAGTACCGGCGGTTCGCAGGCGCGAGGTTCTGCCCCGAGCGTGAGTTGGCCGGGTAATATTTTTTCCCTTTTTTGGAAGCGACGAATCGCATGCCCGAAGGAAGCGAAGGTGTTGTCAGATGTTTCAGGATATTTCCTGCGGGCACGCGGAAAGCGCCGCTGCCATTGGGAATGACGACAGTCTCTCCAATCAAGACGCGGACGCCGCCGTGCGTGACTCCCGTGATGTGGCCGTCTTCTGCACCCGTGATGTGTATAACGGGCACAAGCGGCCTTATGTCTTTGCGAAGGATAGTGGGAGGAATAGGAAGAGAAGTGATACAGAGGATCCTCCCGAGCAGCACGCCGAGCAGGAGCGCCAACATGATGACGAGACTGGTGAGGGCAGTTGAGCGCATGGGAAATGCCAGTCTCCCGTACAAAAAGACGAGTCGCGATACCCCTCAGGACACTTCAAAATTAAGGAAGGGGATTTTTCGCTACAGGAAGAGAAAATTCCGGTTCCATGACCCTGTGGAACACCCTGTTATTTCTTCGACGAAGCTGCTGCCGAAGCGGGCTTTGAAGCCGTGCCCCCCTGCGCAGATGCTGGCGGCGGCGCCTGGATCTGCACCGGAACGACATCGATGATCTTATCCGTGAGCGGATCGTAGAGGATGGCACGGTCATTGGTGACAATCAGGTGATCGCCGTTCTTCGCTTTGTTGTAGAACGCATTGCGCGACCGCAGCTGATTCACGTCCACGATAGTCGCAACGGTGGGATCGATGCCTTCGGGTATCACGAAAATCCGCCGGACCTTCTGGATCACCTGGTTGGCCACCTCGCGATTCTGTTCCTGATTCCCCTGCTGCTTCTCCACCTGCATCGAAAGATCCATGAGTTTCTTCTCCGCATCGCGACGGCGCATGTCGAGAACGACGACGAGGACGATGAGACCCAGAACGATGAGGAAGCTGAGAAACTTGCTTGCACCTCCTCCTTTGGACACTGCGGAATTTTCCATGAAAAATGGGGAAAGATCGTGGGTTATGGTACGGCGGAAGGTACCTTGTACGCAAGCAGGGGAAATCTCTATGATCACACCATGATCACTCATGATCGTCTTCGACCCTTTCTCGCAACAACACTCGATGCGACGGATTTCAAAAACCTGGGAAAGAAGTACATGGGAAAAGTGCGCGATGTCTACACCAAAGACGAACGCGTGATACTAATCTCCACAGATCGCCAGTCGGCATTCGATTACCAGTGGTGCACCATTCCGCTCAAGGGACAGGTCTTGAACCAGCTGAGCAACTGGTGGTTTGAGCAGGTGAAAGACGTGATGCCGACGCACGTCGTTGCCATGCCGGATCCGAACGTGACGGTGGCAAAGAAGCTCAAGATGCTCAAAGTGGAAGTGGTCGTGCGCGCCTACCTGACCGGTTCCACGTCTACTTCCATCTGGGTGAATTACGAAAAAGGCGAGAGGAACTTCTGCGGCAATCCCCTGCCCGATGGCATGAAGAAGAACCAGAAACTGCGTGCGGTGATCTTCACGCCGTCGACAAAACCGGAGACCGGGCATGACGAGTCGATGAGTCCTGAGCAATTGATTGCCCTCAAACTCACGACGCCCGAGGAAATCGAACGCGTGAAGACCGTCGCATTCGCGCTGTTCAAACGGGGACAGGAAGTCGCCGCAAAGCGGGGGCTGATTCTCGTCGATACCAAGTACGAGATGGGCTACGACGCGGAAGGAGTGTTACGTGTGGGCGACGAGGTGCACACGCCGGATTCCTCACGCTACTGGATCGCTTCGTCCTACGAAGAGCGCTTCGCGAAGGGGCAGGAACCGGAGTCCCTGGACAAAGAATTCTTCCGTCTGTGGCTCAAAAATGAGGGATTCGTCGATGATGGACGGCCCAAGCCTTCCGTGACCGATGACGTGCGCGTGATGCTCGCACAACGCTATATCGACCTCTACGAACGCATGACGGGCGAAGAATTCCACATTCCCGAGAATGCCGACGTCATCGGCAGGATCGGGAGGAACCTCAAACAGTACATGAACTAGAAACTCTGAAAAATTCATTCTGTAATTTTGGGAGCGGGCTCCTGAGCTTGCCGAAGGGCTGCCCGCGGATAGGCAGGCAAGAATGCCTGCCCCCGTTTACAGCTCAATGAATACGCAGCGTCCATCCCGCACCGACACCGTTGCGTTCTACGAATCCTTCTTCCACTTCCAATGCGTACAGCGCTGGACCGGAAGACTGATACGACGGACAGGGCTCTTCGGTACACGGCACCATCGACGTTGCAGAAACAAACTTGCCATCGGCATCGAAGAACAGGATATCGAGCGGCATCAACGTATCCTGCATCCAAAAGGAGAGGACTTCGGATTGGTCAAACGTGAAGAGCATGCCGGTATCGGTTTCCAGATGATCGCGTCCCATGAGTCCTGTTGCCCACGCATCAGGATTATCCGCCGATTCCACGGTCAGCTGGAGAATCTGCTGACCATCAGCACTGATCAATTGCACAGGGAAGCGATCCAGTTCCATTGCGGCAGGAACCGATGCGGCTTCGGATGACGCTGCGGGAGGAGGAGTCGCGGGCGGCGTTGATGTCATGGAGCACGCAGTGAGCAGAGCGACGAGCAAAAGCGAAAGGCGGGACATAGGAGAAGGGAGAAAAGATTACGTGGAACGAAGAGCGGCAATCGCGGACTTCCGATCTTGTACACCGAAGATCGCGCTCGCGGCAACAAGATTGTTGGCTCCTGCTGCAATGCACTGCTTTGCTGTCTTCACATCGATGCCTCCGTCCATCTGAATCATCAGATGAGGATTCGATCGCCTGAGCACCGTGACCTTCTCCAACACTTCCGGGATAAATTTCTGTCCACTGAAGCCGGGATGCACCGACATCACGAGGACGAGATCAATATTCTCGAGCACATCCTGAATAGCGCTCACGGGCGTGCCAGGGTTGAGCGCAATACCGGCCGTCGCTCCCCCTTCGCGAATGTGATTGATACTGTCGCGCCGGTCAGCCGTCTTCTCCACCGCTTCGCAGTGGAATGTGATGTGCTTGGCGCCAATCTTGAGGAATTCCGTCAGGCGATCGTGGGGATTTTTCACCATCAGGTGAATATCGAGCGGCAGCTTGGTTTTCACCCACTTCATCACCGGCGCGCCAAACGTGAGGTTCGGCACAAAATGCCCATCCATCACATCCACCTGCAGCCAGTCGGCATAGGGTTCCACGCTGTCGACTTCTTCTTGCAGCCGTGCAAGATTGCAGGCAAGGATGGAGGGAGTAATGAGAACCATAAACCTATAGTAGCACCACTTTTTATGGATTTGTTGCGGACAGTAAAATGTGGCGTATTCTTCACATGATGACGCCGGTTCTTATTCCAGAGGGAATCACACAACTCTCCACTGATGACTTTCGAGTGCTTTTTCCCAAGGCAGAAGACAAATGGAAGGCCGGCCTCTCGAAAAGAGCGGAGACGGGCAACACTGCCGACTTCTCATTAGAAATTCCATCGAATTGCGTACTCGCAACAGAAACTATCATTGGTCAGTTACTGAGAGATCTTTGTAAAGGGAAGACTGTCCCCAAACTAAAGATTAAACCGATACACCCTGTTCAAAAACCTCAGATATCTGCAGGAGTTCCTGTAGGGCTGGTTCCGGTTGTCGACAAACAAATTTTTCCAAGCCAGCGATCAGCAAGCACTGTTGCTACCATTCCTATTGTTAGCGCTATTGATGAAACAAGGGAACATCCTACGAAATCACAGTAGTGACGAATGGATTCAGGCCGGTTCCAAATCATTGATCCTCGCCGTGTGTCTCCCCCCTTCAAAATCAGTTGCGAGGAACGCATCGACCATCTTCTTCGCGAACTCCGGCTCGAGAATGCGCCCGCCCAGACTGAGCACATTCGCGTCGTTATGTTGACGTGAGAGCTTTGCATCTTCGACGCTGCAGCAGCGAGCCGCGCGAATGCCGCGGACTTTGTTGGCGGCAATAGATTCGCCAATGCCACTGCCACCGAGCACAATCCCCGGGCACTTCTGTTCAACGACGACTGCGCAAGCGCGACGGATGATTGCCGGGTAATCGACCGGCTCTTCGGAGAATGTGCCCTCATCAATTACATCGATCCCCTGATCAATCAGGTGCTGCTTGATGATCTCTTTCAGCTTGTAACCGGCATGGTCGGTGCCGAGGACGACGCGGGCGATCTTTTTCATAGGCATGCTCATGCTACTCTACTGTGCGTATGGACCGGAAGTTCCTCATTGTCGCCAACTGGAAGATGAACGCTGCACCGGCGGGCTTTGATGCCAAAGATTCCCCCTATCGCACGGAGAGCGCAGTAGATGTCGTCGTGTTGCCAACGTTTATTGATCTTCACCGCTGTGTCGAAGCCAAGTTGATCGTGGGGAGCCAATGCGGCCGACCGGAGCCATCTGGAGCATTCACCGGAGATGTGAGCATCGCTACTCTCAAGACTATCGGCTGCCGCTATGTTCTGTGCGGCCATTCGGAACGTCGACGGTATCACGGAGAAACGGACAGCTTTGTCGCCGAGCAAGCAATCGCGACACTTGAAGCGGGCCTGCACCCGATTGTCTGCATTGGGGAAACGGAAGGCGAACGGAAAGCCGGAGAAGAGAAAGATGTTGTGAAACGTCAAATGAAAGGTCTTCCGACAGGTATCACCATTGCCTATGAACCTGTGTGGGCGATTGGCACCGGCAAGACTGCAACGCCGAAAGACGCGCAGGAGATGCATGCGTTCATCCGCTCCTTGCTTCCCAAAGATCAGCGCGAGACGATACGCATTCTGTATGGGGGATCGATGAATGCGGCAAATGCGGAGGAGCTCCTGAAGCAATCGGATATTGATGGTGGATTGATTGGAGGGGCTTCATTGAAACCTGAAGAGTTTCGAAAAATTGTGCAGGTTGCAGAAGCGTTGTCTGCTTAGTTTCGAATCCACTGCCCTCCACCAAGATTCTTCACCGCTCCATTCAGTTCAAGAATAGTGAGCGTCGCATTCAGTATTCCCATTGGCACCCCGCTCTTTTCGACAAGAGCATCGACCATCTGCGGCATGGTACTCAAGATACTCAGTACTTTTTCTTCTTCTGCGTTCTTTGGAGCGTACTGAATCCTCTCCGTATCTTCTTCGGGAACAATCACCCCTAGTTCCTGTAACACATCCCGCGGAGATGCCGAAAGCCGTGCCTGATTTTTTCGGATGAGCGTGTGGCATCCGGCGAAGTTCGCATCGAAGATCTGCCCCGGCACCGCAAACACCTCGCGGCCGTAGTCGAACGCGAGTTTCGCGGTAATGAGTGCGCCACTACTTTCGGGAGCTTCTAGCACCACGGTCGCAAGACTCAATCCTGCGATGATGCGGTTGCGCAGGGGGAACGTGAAGATGTCGGGAGCCGTCCGGAGAGGAAATTCGGAAAGAATCAGCCCTCCTGCAGCAACAATGCGATCCGCTAATTCTTTCGCGTGTGGTGACAGTGTCAGAATCCCCTGCCCGAGGACGGCAACAGTCTTCCCTTTTTCCTCCATCGTCTCCTGTGCGACTAGTGCATCGATGCCGCGCGCAAGACCGCTGACAGTCACAATTTGCGCTTGTGTTAGGGCTCGCGTGAATTCCTGTGCCACGCGCTTTCCATAGCCGGTCATCTTGCGTGTTCCCACGAGCGCAATGCACGGCTGTTTGAGAATGGAAATATCGCCCCGGGCATACAGGAACACCGGAGCATCGCTGATGTCTGCAAGTCGCTCGGGATACTGCGGATCCGACAGGCTGATAATCTCTGCCGATGCGGAAGCAAGCAGCTGTTCTTCTGCTTCGAGGTCGCACTTCTGCATGCGCTCAAGAACAGTGCTGATTTTCTGCTCCCGGCAGCCAAGGCCCCGAAGAAGTTGCCCATCGGCGTGTTTGACTGCTTCTTCCAGGTTCCCGAATACCTTGAGCAACGCCTGATGGCGTTCGGGGTTCAGAACCTGGAGACAAGACCAGAAGAGGGCGGCGCGACGGGTGGAATCAGACATAGATACACGCTACTCATCGCGGGATGAAGATGAAGGGGGTACCCGAAAGATTTTTTGTCCATGGTCGTTTTTTGCTCTTCAGCAAGCTCCGTATGACGTTCCACGACCCTGTGGAACAACAACACTTTCGATATGTGTTATTATTCTCCTCTTTGCTTTTATGGGAATCGAGAACGACCCACCTCTGCGGCCACAGACAGACATTTCAATGCCGGATGTCACTGCTGGGAGAAGTGCAGCGCAAGAAATACTAAGTGCTGAGCCTCTCACACTGTCGAAACATTGGATGAAGCTCTCAGAAATGATGTATGGTGAACAATTCATTGATGAACTTGCTCAGCTTCTCCGTGAGCATACTGCGCAACATGTTCTTGAATGCGCCTGCGGCGGCGGCCACATTCTTGAAGGCCTGGGGCAACGCGGATTCACCGGCATCGGCATTGATGCGGATCCCGAAATGATTGAGGCAGCCTACATGCGAACGGTGCCAGGAATAGAGTTTCGCCATTTGGATTGGTCACGCGTAGAGGAGGTTCCGGGTCAATTTGATCTGGTGATGTGTCGTGGGAACAGTATCGGATATGCTGGAATGTGGAATAAGGATGAGCCAGATTTTGACCGAGAACGAAGTGAGGAGATGTTGGAGAGAAGTATTGATGTTTTTTTCGCAAAGACGAAGCCGGGTGGTTTGCTGTACATCGATACAACAGGCGATGATGAAATTGTCAAAATGGCCAATGATGATGATCGGATAATACTACCTGGAACTGACTTCCACCTTGATGGAAAACTTGAATATGATCATCCTCGGAGAATGCGCAAAACCTCGGGTACGGCGAAATGGGGCAACCAGGTTTTCCAGGGTGGATCTGTGGGTTTACTCGTGACCCCTGCGGAATTGGAGGAGCTTCTACGGAAACGCAATCCTCAACAAGTCTTCCGTCCTGCATTGCCACACGAACAACACTACACGGCTGTCTGTGCGATAAAGTGAATACATTCTCATTCACTAATGATGCTCGCATGCAGCGCTCCGTTTGCGGAGAGAGTGGGATAGCACCGGGTCCGGATGGCGGAGTCAGGGATGGATATCTCAAAGACCGGCAGATCCACTGCTTCGAGCTCTTTCTGATCGTCCCGCCTGTACACAATACAGGTCCCTGGTTGCGCGGTATCTCTGCTGATCGTCTGTGTAACGATGCGTTTCGTTTTTCCCCGGAAGGCACTCAGATAAAACCCGGGAAGCGTGTGATTAAGGCGATTGGAGAAAATGGGATCGTTGACCTGTGACAACGCACTCGCAAGCGCCGCGCGGGCGCCATAAACTTCAAACGCCGCCTGCGTCTTTTGGGGATAGCGAGTGAAGTAATCGTACACATACAAGCCCGATTCTCCTGAGAGCGTGAGGCAAACAAGACTGAGGAGAGCAATGCGGGGTAGAGACCGGCGAAGCTCCACGAGAATGGCAAACCCGATGCAGGAAAAAAGTAGGATGTAGAAACCGAGCAGGATGCTGCGCAACGAATGATGCGCGTTTTTCGTCAGAGCGCCGCCTATGGGAGAAAACAGCAAATTGACAAGCAGCAGCACGGCGAACGTCGGTGGGATTTTCTTCATCCGCGGCCAGGCGAGGAGGCCGATGATCGCAAGCACGGATACTGCGACGAAGAGTTCTCCGCCATAGCCCGTTGCATGCCGCAAATTCGAATCGCCAGACAGCAGCAGGAACCGCGGATCAAAGTACGTCAGATACTGGCCGGCAAATTTTGATATTTTCGCAATGAGAGAAAGTTCGGCGTCGTACACGAACGAGAGAGAGCGGAATCGATTGCTTAGAGCACCAGGATGCGCGAATGCGTAAGTGAAGTAGGGAATCATCGAGAAGAAAAATGCACCGCTGAGGGCAAGTGACTGTCGGAGCGTGGAACGCCGGAAGTACAGGACTGCCACGGAAGTGAAGAGCAGGAACGAGAGCAAGCGGCCCGTGGAGTAGCTGTAGAGGGAGAGCGCGATGCAGAAGCCCGCGAGTAGGGGATAGAGAATCCGGGATTTTTCGCCGCGGAGCGGATGAAATGTTCTGTGGATGAAAAACAACGCGAAGATCACACAGGTGATTTGTGAGATCACTTCAAAGGAAATGCGGGAAAGAGTGAAGAACCACGGCAGGAATCCCCCGCTGATGAGCGCATACCACAGGACTTCCTTGCGAGTGGTTAGGCGGCGGATGAGCATGCAGAGACCACCCAAGAATAAAGCGAAGAAGAATGTGCTCGTGAGACGCAAAATGGTATCGGATACGCCGAAGAGGAAAAAGAGGACCGCGGTCGCATAGATGTACAGGGGATTTTTGTATTCGCCGAACGCTCTAAAGTATACCGGTAGGAATTCACCATGTTCATCGTGTGCCGTCTGCGCAATGAGTGCTGCGTTGTATCCGATGGATGTTTCGTCCACGTATAAATCACGCGGCATGCTGCCGATGTGCCACGCGTGAACAAGGATGATTGCGGAGAATGCGAGCACGAAGAAAAAAAGATGAACAGGAATCAGCGTGTTGATTGCCTTTAATGCATGGCGTTTGTGTTGGTGCATTCTTGCTATTATAACAATAAATTATATATATGTCAAATATGAGTTACGTAACTTGTTTCGGGAGCCAAAATCCCGCATGCTCTGCGGGCTTTGATCTTTACGAAATGTCTTCCAGCCGCCGTAGCTCAGCGGTAGAGCAACGGTATCGTAAACCGTGGGTCACCGGTTCAATCCCGGTCGGCGGCTCCAGAATTTCTCCAGTTTTGCAGGCAGTCGCTCATTGGCTAAAAACTTGCATATACCGCATTCTTTGTTATGGTGTTGCCCTTTCTTTTTTCTCATGGCTTTAGATCTTCCTCCCGAACTTAGAAAAAATCCTGATGTAATGGCGGATTTTATGCGGACAAAATGTCGCGATCCCCTGTATACGGATACATGTGCACAAATTGCTGCAGTACTGTTTCAGGATCATGAAAATGACACGATCAGCACTCGTACAACTTCAGTCCTGAGGAAAAGTGGACAGGTTCATGTGCTTCAGAAATCTTCAAATGGCACGGATTATGATGTTTCTCTTCAGGCACAACGAATCTCTACGGACGAAAAAACTCGATTGGTGAAAGTCGTGCTTCAATGTCGAGAAGGTGAAAGTGCTACTGGTGCATACTCGCTGATTCTTGCGCCGGGTCAGGAAGAAAAAATTAAATGCGGTTTATGGACTGTTTCCTATAATGGAAATACTGTGATCGTTTCATGATTCTCGACTGAAACGTGTTCGATCGATAGAGTACGTTCATGACTATTACCGGAAAATCCGACGCCGAATGGAAAAAGAAACTCACTCCCGAGCAGTACAACGTGACACGGCAGAAGGGCACCGAGCCCGCATTCTGCGGCCTCTATTGGAACAACCATGAGAAAGGCGCATACCACTGCATTTGCTGCGATTCTCCGCTCTTTGGCTCGGGGGAGAAGTTTGAGTCGGGAACAGGATGGCCGAGTTACTTTCAACCCGTGACGGAGGGGGCGGTGAAGACGGAAACGGACGCGAGCCACGGCATGAGCCGCACCGAAGTCCTCTGTAGCACGTGCGACGCGCATCTTGGTCATGTATTCAACGACGGGCCACCGCCGACGGGCCTTCGCTACTGCATCAACTCGGCGGCGCTCCAGTTCAAGAAGGATTAAGATCCTTCCATGCACCCGCTCGCAATCGCCCTCGTCCTGGCATCCGCCGGAATGCATGCGTGGCGGGAGCTGATCACGAAGCGCGCGCATGATAAACAGATCTTTGTGTGGCTTTTTTGCGTAGTCTCGATCGTTCTGTTCTTCCCATTTTTTGTGTATGAGATTGTCATCGGCAATATGTCCTGGAACGCACTTATGATCGGACTGGGTGCATCTGTTATCCATGCCAGCTACTGGTACTTCATGTCACGCGCGTATGAATGCGGGGATTTATCCCACGTGTATCCCATCATGCGATCGGCTCCCGCGCCAATTTTCATTCTGTCGGTGATTTTCCTTCACGAACATGTTTCTACGCTGGCCATTATTGGAGTTGCAACGATTCTCGTCGGCATTTACATGATCAATATGAAGCGCATGTCTCTCCAGGGTTTCCTGGAGCCTCTGGAGTCGCTACGCGAGCGGCATACGCGCTATGCGCTCCTCACCGCCTTTACCGTAACACTCTATTCCATTCAGGATAAAATCATCGTCGGACACCTCGATCCTCTCCTCTACACGTATTTCCTACTGACAATTCCCACACTCTACTGGACGCCTTTTATTCTTCGGACAAAAACTCGATCTGCCATCCTGGCTGAATGGAACAGGAGTCCCGCAGACATCATCCTGAATTCCATTATCGGAACCGTCAGCTATGCGCTTATTCTTACGGCTCTCACTATTGAACGTGTCAGTTACGTCTCGTCTCTCCGACAGATCAGCATTGTCTTTGGCGTGTTCCTCGGCGGCCATCTTCTGAAAGAACGTCACAAGTGGATCCGCTTGGGCGCGGCGGGGTTGATATTTGCAGGGACTCTGATGATTGCGATGGCGAAGTGAAGAACATTTTATTGTCCCATTTGCCTTAGCGCCCTCAATGCCGCCGCATTCCCGGGATCAATCTGCAGAATCGCTTCAAACTGCTCTCTCGCGCCCTCCAGATCCCCTGCCTTGTAGAGCAAAAGCGCGTAATTGATGCGCGCGGAGATGGAACGTGGAGCAAGCTGCACGGCGAATGCATACTGCTCAAACGCTCCTTCGCTATCTCCAATCGCCTCCAACGCCACGCCCAGGTTGAAGTGCGCGTCGGGAAAGAAGGGATTGATGCGAATCGCGATGCGGTATTCCTCAATCGCTTTTTGCATATTGCCGGTGAACGCGTACGTCGCGCCCAAATTGGTGTGTGCTTCCAGATATCGCGGATAGATTCTGATCGCTTCCTGAAAATCGCGCTCCGCAGCGGCGTAATTTTTCCGCGCAAGCCACACGAGCCCGCGACCCATGAGCGCATCCTTGCTTTCGGGATTCAACGCCAAGGCCTTCTTGTACGTTTCCATCGCCTCTAGCAGCTTCCCTTGCTTGCGATAGACCGCGCCCAGATTCGCGTAGATTTTGGGGTGCTGCTTGATCGCAAGCGCCTTTTCAAACTCTCCTATCGCATCATCCAAGCGTCCCTCCAGCCGCCAGGCGTTGCCGATGTTATTATGCGCGACGTGCGACTCGGGGTAGTGCGCAAGAACATTCGTGAGGAGCGTGTACGTCGTGCGCCAGATCTGCGACTGCCGGTACGAAAGGTAGCCGAGTAGCACGATGATGACGCAGGCAACGCCGGCAAGAACACGCTGAAGCGACTGCCCATTGAATCGATTCTTTTGGCTTTCCTGAAGCATATTTACAAGTCCGAGAATCGCGATGAATACGCCAACGGACGGAAGGTACGCGTAGCGATCGGAGGCAAAATAGACATCCAGATCTCCGCCTTTCGTGAAGTTGAGGAAGGTCGGTGCCAAGGTCACTAGATAGAACGCCATGCCAAAGGCGACATCACGCGTTCGTTTGAGGGAGAGAAGAATGACGAGAAAAATTCCTGACCAGACAATGATGGGAACAAAGAAATCAGGAGAGGTGATGACGACATCCTGGTGATAGGGATAGAGGAGCGAGAAGAAATCCGGCCACACGATTTTGCGCAGGTAGAACATCGACGACTTCCCTGCCATCAGGATTTTCTCCCACGTGCTTGAGGAAGCGACCACGCTCGTCTTCCCCAGGAACCCGATGATGCCAAACAGAATGGAGAGCACGAAGAACGGGATCTTCTCCGTGAACATATCCCGGGTGAGCGTGCGTTTCTCTCGCCAGTCGAGTAAGAGGAGAATCACAGGCAGCGTCACCGCCATGATCTTGGAAAGCAGTGCGAGCGCGAAAAACCCGATGGCGGCAAAGAGGAGCCGACGAATACCTTCTTCGCGCCACTTCAGCCACATCACCAGCATCAGGAGCAGGAAGAACATGGAAAGCAGGTCTTTGCGGCCGCTCACCCACATGATCGCTTCCGTATGGAGAGGATGGATGAGGAAGACGGCACCGCAGAAAATGCCAAGCCACATCGCAGTATTCCCAGCGCAGGTCTTCGACCTGCGGAAAAACAGAACCGCAAACCAGCCAACGAGGAGGCCATTGAACGTATGGAAGAGGAAATTCGTCAGGTGGTACTGCAACGGGTGAATTCCGCCAATCTGGTAATCGATCTGGTACGTGAGGAAGGTGAGCGGGATGTAGAGCTCCGGGTCATAGGTCGAGAAAATGTATTTGAGCGTGGTCGGGGAGATGCTTCGGATCGCCGGATTCTCATACACGAGCATTCCGTCGTCCCAGCGGACGAAATCGCTCTGCAGAACAGCTTTCCCATACACGAGCGCTGACAGCGCAAAGAAACATGCGATAACGAGAATGGTTGACCGACGCGAAAGTGAAGAAGGAGGCAAAAGAGGCAAGGGAGGCAAAAGAGTCAGAGGAGATTCTAGAATAGCAGTTCTCTTTTGCCTCCTTTGCCTCCTTTTTCTCATTTGCCTCTTTCCATTCACGTCACTTTTTGCTATACTGGTGGGTTCCAGTCGAAACACACATTCAGCCACCTTCGCCCTCGGGCTTCGGCGGCCAAGCACAAACACCCACACACATCTATGACGATCGACGCCTGCATTGCTCACGCGATCCACAGTGACCTGGATATCCTGGAAGCCCTTCCGGAAGTGGAATACGTGCCAGTGGAAGAGCTGGAAGTCTATGTGGAGAAGTTTGTGCTGACTGTGCAGGAATCGCTGAGGAATGTGATTGTGAGCCGCGGCGAGAAGTATTT
This sequence comes from uncultured Candidatus Peribacteria bacterium, assembly GCA_964449445.1. GTDB lineage: Bacteria > Patescibacteriota > Gracilibacteria > Peribacterales > Peribacteraceae > JABFSS01. The sequence continues at coordinate 33,725 of CAYUZT010000008.1, forward strand.
GCGCAGCAAGGATTCCGCCGGCCTGTGTGCAACATGCATTGAAGCAGGGGTAGCACTGCCCCCGGGAATGCTTTTGAAGATGTGCCAGACGATCATGAACCTGAGCCAGCTCGACGCGAAGTTCATCCTGGATACCGACGACGGCAAGAGCCTCTACTACGTGAAGCTCGATCTGACGATGGCCGCTTAAGGCACATTCTGTTGAATCATCTGATCGACCGTCGTGAGCATTCCGCGCACAGCCGTCTTTATCGGCATTTTGTGCAGTGAGTAGGTGACTTTCCACTGGTCTTCATCCTGACGACCGAAGACAACGAACCCGGGGACACCAAGACTCTGGAGGAAGTCATTGCACAGTTTTTGGATGACGGCATCGTCCATGGAAGAGAGGGGTAAATGACAAATGAATAATAGATGAAGAGGACCATTCCAAATACCTCGGTCCCTTTGGTCCCTTCTGTCCCATCGGTCCCTTCTTTTAACGCTTGCTGAACTGCGGTGCACGGCGTGCTCTCTTGAGACCCGGCTTCTTCCGTTCTTTGATACGCGCATCGCGACGCAGGAAGCCTGCGCGCTTCAGGTCCGGGCGGTGATCGGGATTTAGGAGGAGGAGCGCCCGGCTGATGCCGTGGCGCATGGCGTCGGACTGGCCAGCCTTGCCGCCTCCGGAGACTCGAGCCTCGATATCGACGGTGTTCTTGATGCCCGCAATCGTGAGGGGAGCAAGAGCATTTTCGATCGGGAAACCTGCGGCAAAGTACTTGTTGATCTTCATGCCGTTCACGGTCACTTCACCGGAGCCATCCTGGTACAGCTTCACGCGCGCGCGGGCAGTCTTTCGCTTTCCAAGGCCGGCGAGGTAGGAACGGGCGGAGGTCATAGAGTGGAGAGGTTGAGAGGCTGGGGTTTCTGCGCGGCATACTTATGCTGAGGACCCGCACAGAGGTGCATGCGCTTGAGCATCTGCGGGCGGAGGCGATTCTTGGGGAGCATGCCGTACACGGCCATGTGGATCACATCTTCCGGGCTCTTCTCCATCATCTTGGCCAAGCTCGTGATGCTTCCAGACCCCAGGCGTCCCGTGTGGTCGAAGTACGTCTTGCGGCGGCCTTTCTCCGGCGTCACGGCAAGCTTGGCGATATTGATGATGACCACATGGTCTCCGCACAGCTGATGTGGTGAGAATGTCGGCCGATGTTTGCCACGCAGCACGTGCGCGACCTTGGAGGCGATAAAGCCGATCGTCTGGCCATCGGCATCAACGAGATGCCAGTGAGGAGCCGATACAGGGACAGTTGTCGTCTTCATAATTATTTAGAGGATGCTGTTTTCTTTGGCATCTTTGGCTTCGTTGGCTTCTCTTCGGAAGAAGTACCAACGACAGCATCGATCAGTTCGAGTGTAACCATCTTTGCTCCATCCCCCTGTCTGAGCCCTAATGCCGTCATCCGGGTGAAGCCTGATGAGCGCTTGCTGTAACGATCCTTCAGCAGTTCCATCACTTTCCGGCACGCATTCTTATCGACGACGAACGCATTGATGGCGCGGATGGCATTGCGGGGATCCTTCGTCTTCGCCGTCGTGATGATCTTCTCCACGATCGGCTGCACGACCTCAGCGCGCTTCTTGGTCGTGCGGATGGATTCGTAGAGCAGCACAGACGTCACCAGGTTGCGCTGCATCGCCCTGCTGTAGGCAGGCTTGTGACGAAGCCGTAATCTGGAATGACGATGTCTCATGAGGGAGGGTATTCCCCTCTCCCCGCGGGAGAGGGGCTAGGGGTGAGGGGCAGAAAATGAAGGCTGAAAAACAGAAGAGGATGAGAGCACGGGAGACTACACTTCCACAGTATCATCGGAAAGCTTCAATCCCCGGTCGCCGAGCGTCTTTTTGACCTCATCGAGGGCTTTGGCGCCAAAGCCACGGAAGTTCTGGAGCGTTGCCTCGGTGCACTTGGTGAGCTGTTCGATACTCCCAACGCCCGCGTTGATGAGCGCATTGAGCGTGCGGGGCGAGAAGTTAAGGATTTCGATCGGCGTGTAGCTCTCTTTGACGGGAGCATGGCCGGCGTCATCCACATGTTGAGCTGCGACGCGTGAGAAATCGGCGACGAACTCGGGCTCCACAACCTTCTTGTCGGATGCGAAGTAGACGAAGTAACTCTGGAGCAGTTGGGAGGCGAACACGACGGCCTCTTCGGCAGTCAGAGACCCATTCGTCTGCACTTCAAGCGTGAGTTTTTCAAGATCCGTCCGCTGGCCGACACGGGCGGCCTCGACGTCGAAGCGCACGCGCACGACCGGACTGTAGATGGCATCGATGTAAATGAGACCCGGCTCGTTCTGCTTCTTGTTGCGCTCCTGGGCCGACACGTAGCCCACGCCCTTCTCGACCGTCAGCTGTATCTCGACGCTCGCACCCTTCTCGAGCGTGAGGATTTCCAGATCCGGATTGAGCACCTCGATATCCGAGCTCACCGTGAGATCCTTGGCCGTCACGGTCTTGGGGCCCTTGGCTTCCAGCGTGATGACCTCGGGATCCTTACTGTGCTTGCGCAGTTGCAGGAGCTTCAGGTTGAGCCCGACATCCAGGAACGACTCACGAACGCCCTTGAGCGACGTGTACTCGTGCTGCACGCCCGAAATGCGCATGGACGTGACTGCAGCGCCCGGGAGGCTGGAAAGCAGCACCCGGCGGATGCCGTTTCCGAGCGTCATCCCGTAGCCGGGAGGCAGCGGCCCAATGATGAAGATGACGTGGCTCGTGTCTCCTTTTTTCACGGGGTTCATCGTGAATGTAGGGAGTCCGATGTCTTCCTGGATGATGTGCATAAAAAGGAGAGGAAGAGCGGGCCTTCGGCCCGCGGTAGAAGTAGATTAATTCCGGGAGTAAAACTCGATGATCTGCCGCATTTCGACGGCGCGTTCGGCATCTTCGGGAGTGGGAACCGCAGTCACCTCCACCCGCATGGCCTTGGCGTCCACCGTCAGCCACTTCGGCGGCAGGTATTTTTCGTGCGCGGCAAGAATGGGAACGAAGACCGGCGAATCCTTGGATTGCGTGCGCACGGTGATCACCTGCCCCGGCTTCACCTGGAACGAAGGAATAGTGACGCGGACGCCGTCGACCAGGAAATGGCCATGCCCAACGAATTGGCGCGACTGGATGCGCGTCTGGGAGAACCCCGCGCGGTAGATGACGTTATCGAGCCGACGCTCGAGCATCTGCTTGAGCGCGTCGCCCGTCTGGCCCGCGACCTTCGTGGCGCTCTGGTACATGCGCTGGAATTGGCGCTCGGTGAGGCCATACATGTCGCGCGCCTTCTGCTTCTCCTTCAGCTGTTGTCCGTACTCGGAGAGCCTGCTCTGTTGATCACGCGGCGACTTGCCCGGCCCATGGGGCTTGCGCTGGAGGATCTTGTCGTACTTGTCGCTGCCGTAGAGGTTCACTCCGTGGCGACGACACTTCTTTGCTTTGGGACCGTTGTACTTCATAGAGTTAGGAGAGCGGGCCTTCGGCCCGCGGGAAAATGAAGGTTACACTCGGCGCCTACCAGGTGCCCGGCATCCGCCGTGCGCGATGGGAGTGACGTCGATGATGGCGTCAATGTTGAGACCGGCGGCCTGGAGGCCGCGGATCGATTGCTCTCTGCCCGGACCCAGACCTTTGATCTCGACCGTGACTGTCTCAATGCCGTACGGCTTCACTTTTCCTGCAGCCGTTTCCGCTGCGACCTTGGAAGCGTAAGGAGTGGACTTGCGCGTGCCCTTGAATCCCGATGCGCCGCTGCTCGACCAACCGAGAACGTTTCCGTCGAGATCGGTGAAGGTGACGATCGTGTTGTTCTCGCCGGCATGAATACAGACGCGCGCCTTGGGGAGCGATCTCTTGATCTTCTTCTTGCGCACAGCCGGGCCTACTTCTGTAGCCGGCTTCTCGGGGTCACCCCCTGCGAGAGCCAGTTCTACTGCCGTTGGTGTCTTCTTGTCTTCAGCCATGGTGAGGATTGATCGTAGAGGGAGGGAGTTACCCTCTCCTGCGAAGCGGGAGAGGGTGGACTGCGAAGCAGTCCGGGTGAGGGCAGGAAAGAATGCTTAGGTCTTCGTGAGGACTGTTCTTCCAGAGAGTCCTGTCTTCTTCTTACCGCGCTTGGTGCGCGCGTTGCGTCGGGAGCTTTGTCCGCGGGCGGGGAGCTTGCGCCGGTGCCGATACCCGCGCCAGGTCCCGATGTCCTGCAGACGTTTGATGTCGAGGGAAACTTTGCGGCTCAGTTCGCCTTCCGTGAGCTCTTTTTCGACTCTCGACCGCAGCCGCGCCTGATCGGCTTCGCTCAGAGCATCGGCTTTCATGTTCAGATCGATACCGAGTTCGTTGAGGATCTTTTTGCTGAGCGACCGTCCGATGCCTTTGATGGACGTCATCGCGACTTCGATGCGCTTGTTACCCGGTAGGACGACGCCTGAGATACGGAGCATAAAAGCGGTTAGCGGTTAGTGATGAGCGGTAAGCTGCTAATCGCTAGCCGCTTATCGCTTATCGCTTGGCCGGTGAAGAAGAAATGAGGAGACATAAGAGTTATCCTTGGCGTTGTTTATGCTTGGGATTCTTGCAAACGATCCGGCGCACGCGCTTACCGGCGCCATTCCGTCGTATGACGAGACGGCAGTTTTTGCAGATCGGTTTGCAGGATGGTCTAACTTTCATGGAGCGGGGGGAGCTGAAGGAGAAGGCGAATCAGGAGATGGTGCGGATGTTGGAGGAGACGGAGGCTTGCCCGCCGTCGATACTGGAGGAGCGGAGGTGGGTGAGTTGGGAGAGAAGCGATACACAATTCTTCCCTTGCCAAGGTCGTACGGAGTCATCTCCAGCTTCACGCGGTCTCCGGGCAGAATGCGTACGCGATGAACGCGCATTCGACCTGCCAGATGGCAGAGAAGTGTGTGGCCCTCGGCTTGTTCACTCGTGACTCGGACGCGGAACGTGGCATTGGGGAAACACTCCTCAACAATGCCGGTGAGTTCGATAACGTCTTTGGACACAAGAGTGAGCGGCGGGGCGAAAGGCCGAGAGATCTTACGGATGGAAAGAGGCTTGGACAAGGCCCAGGGATAGAGAAAACCTCAGGGGAAGGAAAATTGTATTGCTATAATATAAATTTATTTCATAATAAACAATTAGATGAAGGAACCGCGTATCATGGCAGTAACTTTTACATTCTTATGCTCGAAAAGCAGCTCGTCGTCCATCACGGTCGCGCCCCACGCTCTCCAATGCATACCAGCACGGAGGAACTTTCTTTCGATGAGTACCAAACGGCAATATTCCAAGATCCAAGAATCACCTCACAGAGACGCGTTGAGCAAAGCCTTTTCCATCTCTTGATGGGAAGCATTGTAGATACGGCTTTAACTCGGTGATCACTAGGCAAGCACCTCATATCCGTTCTCCGTCACGAGCACAGTGTGTTCAAAGTGTGCGGAAAGCGAGCCATCCGCAGTCGCAATGGTCCATCCATCCCCTTCCTCTCGGATATTGGGCTTCCCCATCGCAGTGATCGGCTCGATCGCGATGATTGTGTTCGCTGGCAGCTTCGGCCCCGTGCCTGCTTTGCCGATGTTCGGAACATCGGGGAATTGGTGGAGCGTGGTGCCAAGGCCGTGTCCCGTGAGGCCGTTCACGCACGAGTAGCCATGACCTTCGACTGCATTCTGAATAGTGGACGAGATATCGCCGATCTTCACCCCGGGCGCCACGATCGCGCACGAAAGCTCTAGTGTCTCTTCCGACACTCTCAAAAACTCCGAAACATCCTGGGTCACCTGACCGACAGGAACGGTGGTGCACGCGTCGGTATAGAGCTTCCCGTAGACCACACCTCCATCCAGTGACACGATATCTCCTTCGTTCAGCTCTCTCTTCCCCGGAATTCCATGGACGCATTGATCATTGACCGACGTGCAGAGCGTCGCCGGGAAACCGTGATAGCCCTTGAAGGCCGGTACTGCGCCCTCATGGGAACGGATGAACTCTTCGGCAAACCGATCGAGCTCGCCCGTCGTGATTCCCGGACGAACGATCTTCGATGTTTCGATCAAACACCCACGCAGTATCCTCCCGCCAATCCGCAGGGCTTTGATCTGCTCCGGAGTGAAAATTTGGAATGAAGACACTGGGCGATTGTAAAGCACGAAATACGAAGCACGAAGCTCGAAACAATACCAAATAATGAAGAATCTAATCGACCAATTTCTGTCTTTACGCTTCTCACGGTTTGTTTCGGATTTCGGATTTCGAGCTTCGGATTTTACACCTGAAGAGCCTTTTCCATTTCTCCGTACACTTCGTCCACGCCTTTCATTCCCTCAATCTCCATCACTTTCCCTGCCTTCTTGTACTTCTCAATCACTGGCATCGTTTTCTCGGTAAACGTCTTCATTCTGCGCTCTACAATCTCTGTATTGGCATCATCCGCCCGTCCTTCTTCCTTCGCTCTCCCCAGGATCCTCTTCATCCCCTCCTCGGGTGTCAGGAGAATGTGGATACAGTGGAAGTCCCGCCCGACCTCGCTCATGACCCGGTCGAAGTCGCACATTTGATCCAGATCCCTGGGAATCCCATCGAAGAGAATTTTTTGAGATTTCGGACGCGTGAGAATCGCTTCCTTCACCACCTGCATGATGATCTCGTGCGGGACCAGATGCCCGGCATCAATGAACGACTTCACAGTCTTGCCGAGCTCTGAGCCGGACGCCGCAATCTTTCTGAGCTCACCACCCGCCTCAAAAATGTCGTAGTTGAACTCTTTCGCCAGACGCTTGGCTTGAGTCCCTTTGCCGCTGCCCTGGATACCGAATAAGACGAGGTCCATGGAACAATCATCAATGATCAATGACCAATCATCAATGCAATTTTGCCCTTGCAGAGTAGAGAAAAAAGTGTACACTTTAGGTACACTTTCCATCATCTCATGACCACGAAGTTCATCGGTATCAAAGAATTCCGGCAGAATATGAGCAAACTCTCGAAGCAAAAGAAGGTTTGTTTTATTGTCATGCATCATTCCGTGCCTATGTGGAAAGTGGAACCTTTGGAAGACGAAGATGACCTGATCGATGAACTCATCCTGAGAAAATATGACAAAGAGATTCGGAAAGGGCTCAAGCAGGTAAAAGCAGGAAAAACACTCGGTTCCGAAGAAGTTCGGCGGCATCTTGGGCTATGAAATTTCTTCTCCAGTGGACTGAGCAGGCAATAGAACAATTACATCGGCTGGATTCACTGATCGGAAAACGCATTCATGCAAAAATGGAATGGTACGCGTCACAGGATGATCCTCTGGTCTTTGCGAAGAAACTCGTCCATCCGCAGGCAACACTCTTTCGTTTTCGCATCGGCGACTATCGCATCATTTGCTCGGTCAAACATTCTGAAGTGCATATCCTGTTTGTGATAGCCGTAAAAAATCGGAAAGAGGCGTATCGGCTATAGATTTCCAAAGAGAACGAGGTCCATGGAAGGATAATCAATCATCGGCGATCAATCTTCAATACCATCACAACTCAACTTCCTCTGCCTGAGGAGTGGGAAAAGGATTTTCCAAAGCAAGTGAGCCGTTCAATGTTCCGACATACTGCGCAGCACTAGCATGTGTTTTCCGAACCTGAGCCATGCTGGAGAGATTGTGACCAAATAAGGCCATTTCCTGATGGACCAACCGAAGACCAGATTCAACCTTTTCACGATTGATCTGTGCCCAGCCCGATTCCAAAGTGTGTCCCATAACGAAGAAGGAAGGAATTAGCGCCAAAGCCTATAGAAAGAATGGAAAAAGAAAAGATCTTGTGTGTCATAGGCAAGAAAAATCTCTTCTACAAGCCATAAACGAGACACATCGGTCCCTTTATACTAATTTCTCATAATCATGCGCCAGCATCTGCGCATTCACTTGCCGAATCAGCTCCATGACGACGCCAACGATGATGATGAGCCCTGAACCGGAGATCAGAAGATCTGTGGAACCGAGTGACGAGTACCGTGTGAAGAGCAGCGGAACGATCGCGACGATGCCGAGGAAACTGCCTCCCCACAGGTTCAAGCGATTACTGGTCTTGGCGAGAAGAATGGCCGTCTGCGGCCCCGGGCGCACGCCAGGGATAAACCCTCCGCGCTTCTGAATGGTTTCGGCCACTTGTTCGGGTTTAAAAGTGACCGAGACGTAAAAGTAGGTAAATCCGATCACGAGCAGAAAGTAGCCAAGCATGTAAACCAGGCTCGGATTCTGCGAATTCAAGTACTCATTGATAAAGCTCACGACAGGTGCGAAGCGCGGCGCTGTTTGTAAGAATTGCGCGATGATCGCCGGAAACGTGATGAGCGAAATGGCGAAGATGATCGGGATCATGCCGGCTTGATTGAGACGAATAGGGAGATTGCCCTGGACTCCACGGCCGGCTCCTTGATTTGCGTAGGTGATCGGGATCAGGCGGTGAGCGTCAGTAAAGAGCACGACCGCAACGAGGGTCGCGATGGAAACGATGACGAAGAGATAGAACGCCCCCACTTGGCTATCACCAGCAAGGAGAATGGATCCGAAGCGCGTGGGGATTTTCGCAACGATGCCGACGAAGATCAGCATCGAAACACCGTTGCCGATCCCCTTCTCGGTGATGATCTCGCCCAACCACATCAGAAAGAGCGAACCCGCGGTCACGTAGAGCATGGGACCGAGGACTGCGGGGAACGTGGTATCCACGAGATTGACTCCCCCACGACCGATGAGCACCAGGAAACCGTAGCTCTGGACGAATGCGAGTGGGAGCGTGAGCCACCGCGTGTAGCGGTTGATCTGCTGTTGGCCCTGTGCGCCTTCTTTACTGAGAGACTCGAGCTTCGGGAAGATGACCGTGCACAGCTGCACAATGATGGACGCGTTGATGTAAGGACTCAAACCGAGCAGCACGACCGAAAAGTTATCCAGTCCGCCACCGGTGAGCGCGGCAAACACGCCAAGCGGTCCACTCGTCCCCTGTGTATCCAAATATTGTTTGAGCCCGATGGGGTCCGCTCCCGGAACCGCGATGTGGCTTGCGACGCGGTAGAGAACGAGCAGAAAAATCGTGACGAGGATGCGCTTACGAAGGTCTTCCGAACGCCAAAGCTGTTGTAGATACGTGAACATAAATTGTCATTCCGAGTAGCTCGCCCGCAGGCGAGCGTATCGAGGAAGCCAGAGTTGTTGCATGTAGGTAATCATTGATCACAGTTTGTCATTCCGAGTAGCTTCGCCGCGGAGCGGCGAGCGTACCGAGGAATCAGTCTTTGATGATGGTGACTGTTCCGCCAGCTTTCTCGACCGCCTGTTTGGCTTTTTCGGACGCAGCATGAACGGAGAGTGCGAACTTCTTACTCACTGTACCGCGGGAAAGCAGTTTGACGCGTTGATTGGTGCGAAGCAGTTTCTTCTCACGGAGTCCGGCCGGATCGTACGTGCCTGCATCGAGGCTCGCTTCCAGCGTATCGATATTCAGCGGCTCAAAATCCTCGCGACGCGGGTGGGTGAATCCCCCTAATTTCGGCTGACGGCGGATGAGCGGAACCTGGCCTCCTTCAAAACCGAAACGGTATCCCTTTCCGGTGCGCGCATGCTGGCCTTTGGTGCCGCGTCCTGCTGTGGTACCGCCGCCGCCGCTGTTGCCGCGCGCGACCTTTTTACGGGTGCGACGGGAGCCGGGATTGGGCTTGAGCGTGTGGAGCATGGGAAAGGAGGCGAGAAATATTCCTGAGAGATGCAGTGTAGGGGAAGAGAAAAGGAAAGAAAAGGGGTCTGAAAGCGCCAATATGGGAGTATGCTATTCTCCGTGCTCACGTTCGTCCTCGCGCTCCTCTTCCTGAGTCCCACCCCCGGCTCGGCCTACTTCCGTCTCACGGGACAGGCAAGTCAACAACCCTATTTGGTGATCTCGAAGAGCTCTTCTTCAAAATCGTCTCAATCATCGCAGAGGGCGACGGTACCAGCTCAATTACAGGCCACGCGAAAAAGCATTCTCGATCTCGTCAATCAGGAACGGAAAAAACGCGGCCTCCCGTCAATGAAGGCCAGCACGATTTTGAATCTCTCCGCGCAGCGCCACGCTCAGGATATGCTGAAGCGGAAATATTTCTCGCACGAGACTCCCGAGAAGAAGAAGCCCGAGGATCGCATCCGTGCCGTCGGCTACTTCACTCCTCCCTGCAATTGCTCGGTACGATTTTCGTACGGGGAGAACATCGCCAAGGGGCAGAAGTCGCCGCGCGACGTGATGAACTCGTGGATGAACTCGACCGTTCATCGGACGAATATTCTCAAGCGCGATTTCAAGGAACTCGGCGTGGGGTATGCGGGTGACGTCTGGGTGCAAAATTTTGGCAGTGTGAACATTGGCAAGTGATAGCCAAAATTCCCTATTTCTGCTATAATGATCTTCAAGATGCATATCAACTCTTCGCTCGTCGCAGTCATGATTCTGATTGCGGGAGTCTCTCCGGCGCATGCACAGATCCCGTCGTTTCGGACTCCCTACGTGACGCGCGCCGAATCGGCGATGCTCTTGCTGCAGGCGAGGGTACCCAAGATCCCGGCACTCCTCAGTAACGGCGCATTCACCGATGTCCCCCGAGGCATCTGGTATGAACGGTACATCGTAGTTGCCGAACGACTCGGAATTCTGCAGGCACATCCCGTCACGCGGCGCATCCGCCCCGATGATCCCGTGACGAGAGCAGAATTCATTTCCATGGCAGGGAAAACGTTCGGCATCAACACCTTGCTTTTTTCTTCCACGTACAGCGATGTCTCACGGGAGGCATGGTATGCGGCTGGGGCCGGTATGGCCCAGAGGTTGCAACTCTTTCCGGGGGATCCGGATCAGTCGCAGTTCAGGCCTGAGGAATTCATGATCCACAGCGAAGTGGCGAAGACGGTTCAAATACTCAGCGATGCGACTGCGAATGCCGTCGCGTGGAAGCGCGCCCTCAACGCCCCCCCGCCGAGCCCGTATCAGAACATCTCCACAAGCACGCAGAATATCGCACTTGTAAAGCCGCGCGGACCCGCGCCGCACCTGGGCATTGCGACGCAAGCGGCTTCCGCCGGTTCGAATCCGTCGCAAATATCCAAACTCCGGCAGGACGTGCTTGCACTCGTGAATGCCGAGCGCGCAAAAGCAGGTCTTGCTCCTCTGAAAAGAAGTGTCACCCTTGAGACGTCAGCTCAACAATATGCCCAGTCGATGGCAAAGCGCGGATTCTTTGGGCATACAGGACCGGGAGGAGAAACACTCAAAGACCGCATGGAGAAATCGGGCTACTACCGTCCGTTCTTCCAATCCGAATGCTTCTGCGTCGCGCGCTACATCATGGGCGAAAACCTGGCGCGCGGTCAGAAGACCGCAAAGGAGGTCGTCACTGACTGGATGCAATCCCCCGCGCACAAAGCCGCAATCACGACCACGGACTTCACCGATACAGGCATCGGCATTGTGGCGGGTGTATGGGTGCAGCATTTTGGAGGAAAACAGAAATAAATCCGAAGCTCGAAATTCGAAATCCGAAACAAATACAAATGAGTGAAGAGTTAAAAAGTTTAAACGATTGAATTTTGGATACTTTTAGAATTGTTTCGAGCTTCGAGCTTCGGATTTCGAGCTTGTAAGAGTTACAGCGATGCAAATACTCTACCGAATTCTACCGCCGCCCCCGGCCCATTCCCCGTCACAATCTTCCCATCAACAGTTACCGGCTCACCGGTGAATTCTATGTCATGCAGCGCCATAAACCCCGCCTGGTCGCCATCTTCGTTCCAGACAGTTGCCTTCTTGCCGGTGAGGACTTCCGCTGCAGCGAGAATCTTGGGTGCAATGCAAATGGCTCCCAGTGGCTTCCCGGCTTCCACCGTATCCTGCGCGATCCGCTTGGCATCCGCGTTCTGCCAGAGGTTTGCCGCTCCCGGCCCACCGATGAAGCCAATACGGTCATAATCAGCAACATCTACCTCAGCGAGCGTGAGCTCCGCATTTTCCTGGCCGCCAAACTTCCCGGTACACTCCCCAACCTCCGTACTTGAGAGGACAACCTGGAATCCGGCGGCAATCAGCCCGTCACGAGTACCCTGGAGTTCAACATCTTGAAATCCTTTCTGAGCGATAATGAGGAGGGCAGTTCGCTTCACAGACCAAGTATATACTCCCTCACTATGACTCCTCTAGAAGTCAGGTGCTCCCCATTCATCCTATTGAAGGAAGACAATCGAATCGCTCTTCTACTGGAGAATGGAACACTTATTGAAACGTTCACGAGTGAAGTGATGCATCAAGTCTTTCAATGTTTGTATAATCCTGAAACGCGCAATTCACGGATGTTCACCTGTCATGGATTTTTGGACCGTGTTATTGATGATAGTTGTAAACAAGATCGTAAGTTTTACCAACCTCGCGGACCGGACATGGACATGCATGATGCTCACAAGAAATTCGGCCTGCCCTACGCAATGCAATTCAACGACAATGGAATGATTACTCACAGCGCTCTCATGCTCGGATGGGATGGCAGAGAACCAATCTTAGCCGACAAGTGGGTATTTGACCCCATCTGTATCCGTCACATGTGGGAATCCAGGGAAGTCTGGCCTCATCAGCGCGTACATTGTTACCCCGCTATGCCGTCATTGGAAGTACGATGTCCGCCTTTTGTGCTCCACAAACGAGACGACCACATTAGTCTGCATATGGAGGACGGAAGGCTCATCGAAACATACCGCTGCGGCGTGATGCAAAAAGTTTTTGACTGCCTGCATGATGAAAACATACGCAATGATACTCGGTACGACTGCCATGCTTTTGTGGATTGGGTGCTCGAATGCAAACCAAGAACTATTGCAGATCACTACTCTCCACGCGAAAGAATTATGGATATGCATGATGCCCAAAAAGAATTTGGACTTCCATACGCAATTCAATGTAGTCGTAATGGAGTCATCCGACATAGTGCGTTTGTACTCGGTTGGGATGGCAACGACCCGATTCTCGCTGATAAGTGGTCAACTGAACCACTCGGCATCCGCTATATGTGGCAATCCCGCCTACGATGGCCTCATACTCATGTCCATTGTTATCCGGCTCGACTCAACAAACCTTCATGAATCTTGATCTCTGGATCCTGAGCCCTATTCAATCTTCCCTTTCCGATGCACATCTCTCTGCGCTTCTGCCTGCTCTTTCGTCATTTCGGTGAGTTCAAGGCCACCTGAACGAACCTCGTCGGAACTGCCAGCAACGAACACCTTACCGGCACCTTTCATCACATCATCGGAGAGTTTTTTACCAGAACCCTCCGGAGACACAGGCTCCATGACCGCTGTCTCCGTCATAGGACCTCCCTTTCCTCGGAGCATCTGCAGCGCCATGATGGCTGTCTGTGCGTTGACGAGCTTGTTACGAGTGCCAAAGCGCTTGCTCAGGACATTTTTGACGCCTGCCTGATTCAGGATGACACGCAGAGCTCCACCGGCGATCACGCCGGTACCGGGCAACGCCGGCATAATGCGAATACGCGCGGCCTTGAACTTGCATTCAACAGCGTGAGGGATCGTATCTTTAAAGATCGGCACGCGGATCATCGCGCGCTTGGCGGCAGCAGATGCCTTCTTCACGGCTGCCTGAACTTCCGTCGCCTTGCCGGTTCCCAGCCCCACTTTCCCTTTCATATTGCCGACGACGACGATCGCGCGAAACCGCATGCGTCGTCCGCCTTTCACTACACGCGTCACGCGGTCGACGCTCAAAGTGGCCTCCGAGAATTCACTCGGTTCACGTTGTCTTCGATCACCGCGCTTGCGGTCGGGACGGGAGGTTTTAGCAGTCATAAAATCGGAATATTAGAAGTTAGGATCAACAAGCTGTTGAAGATACGGAGACATTTTTCTCTTTTGCTCTTCCGTCAGCTCGACAATCTTTCCACTCGCCATGAGATTGCCCTTGGCATTTACAGCGAAACCATTCGGACCGGGATCAACGGTAACCCCATGACTTCGTACCCAGTCGGAGGAAACGAATGCGGCAACAAGTTCAAGTGATTGCATAGATTAGAATTGTAATCCCCCGGCGCGAGCTGCGTCGGCGAGTTCCTTGATGCGTCCGTGGTACTTGTACGGACCGCGATCGAAGACAACAGACGTGACTTTCTTTTCCTTCGCCTTCTTCGCGATCAGTTCACCGAGCTTCTTTGCTCCGGCCTTCGTGAGCGGAGATTTGATTTCGAAGGTGGACGCTGCTGCGAGCGTCTTGCCTGCGGTGTCATCTATTAATTGAACACGGAGAGCCCTGATGGAACGATGCACCGACATGCGCGGCCGCACAGCGGTACCGCTGACCTTCGCGCGAACGCGTCGCTTTCGTGCTTGCCGGAGATCAGTCTTGGAGGGGCGGGACATGGGGGTGAGGATTGTAGCAGAGAATCAGGATTCAGAGAGAGATGATAAGTGAGTGAGGCAGCCTCTCTCTCCTGCGAAGCGGGAGAGAGACGGGAGAGTGAGGGAATAAAACTAAGCAGCAGCCTTGCTCACCGCAGCCTTCCCCGGCTTCCTTCGGACATCTTCGCCAAAGTACCGCACACCCTTGCCCTTGTAAGGCTCTGGGGGACGGAGAGAGCGAAGATCTGATGCGACCTGACCGACGAGCTGCTTATCGATGCCGCGGAAGATGACGATGTTCTTGTTCTTCTCATCCTGCGCGACCTCGATGCCTGCGGGGATGTTGAAGGTGACGGGATGCGAGTGGCCGAGGTTGAGCGCCAATGCCTTGCCCTTGATCTGGGCTTTGTACCCCACACCGATGATCTCGAGTTTCTTCTCATACCCCTGACTCACACCTAGGACCATGTTGCGGATGATCATGCGCGTCAGTCCGTGGCGTGCTCGAGCATCGGCACTGTCGTCCTTACGGGTCACCTTCACATCCGTTCCTTCTACTGCAACTGAAACCTCGGGCAGGATTGCGTACGTGAGTTCGCCCTTGGACCCCTTCACTTTCACCATGCCTGCCTGCCCTGAGCCTGTCGAAGGGACGACCTCGACGGTGACGCCGGAAGGAATGGCCACTGGTTTTGCTCCTATTCTAGACATTATTCAGAGAGGGAAAGCGAGAGAGGAATGCAGCCCCCCTCTCCCGCAGCAGCGGGGGAGGGGTTGGGGGTGGGGGTGTAAAAAGAAGGGAGAGAGACGGGAGAGTGAGGGCAGGAAAGGAAGGATGACTGACGTTAAGAGATAGTACACAAGACCTCTCCCCCCACCTTGTGTTTCCGTGCTTCTTTGTCGGTGAGTAGTCCCTTGCTCGTTGTGATTACGGCAATGCCGAAACCCTGGAGAACGGGCTTGAGGTCGGTGGAAGAGGAATACGCGCGGCGTCCGGGCTTGCTGACGCGCTTGAGTTCAAGGGGGGGCTTGTCTGGGTGGAAGGTGACTTCCAGATCCTGCTTGGGTGCCTCGCCAATAACAGCGACATCGGCAATCCATCCTTCGCGCTTCAGGAGTTCGAGCAGTTGCTCTTTGATTTTTGACCACGGGGCACGGCACGTCGCGCGTCGCGCGTGTTGGGCATTGCGCATGCGGGTGACCAGATCGCCGATGGGGTCGGAGGTGATACTCATAATCGGGAGGGCAGTCTCCCTCTCCTGCGAAGCGGGAGAGGGGCTAGGGGTGAGGGCATGAAAGAAAGGTCGCGTGAATGAGGGGGAAGATTACCACGAAGACTTCGTCACGCCGGGAATCTCGCCTCGCACGGCAAGTTCACGGAAGCAAATGCGGCAGAGAGTGAAGAAACGCATGTAGCCGTGACGGCGGCCGCAGAGCTTGCAACGGTTGTACACGCGCGTGGGGTAGGGAAACTTCTTTCCGGCACGCTTGGCCTTTAGGTATGCTTCGAGCCGGTTACGCTGACTGTTGACGAGAGAGAGGCGAGCCATAGCTAGGATTTGGGCAAGTCAGTATCGGGGGTTTCATCAGCAGAATCAACATCCTTGTGAGGCTTTCCGCCTGTTTTAGAAGTGGTAGGGGACTTCGCTCGTTCGGGGGTGAATGGCATGTGGATCTGCTTAAGGAGCGCGCGTCCGTAATCGTCGCGACCGGCGGTGGTCGTGATCTGGATCTGCATGCCGAAGATCTTCGTGGCATCGGCGGAGGGAACTTCCGGAAAAATGGTGTGATCTCGCAGACCGATTGCGTAGTTGCCACGACCGTCGAGCTTTATCGGGAGTCCGCGGAAGTCGCGGATGCGGGGCAGCACGTAACTGATCAGGCGATCGAGGAACTCTTCCATGGCTCGGCCTCGCAGCGTCACCATCGCGCCGACGATGCCTCCCTGACGTGTCTTGAAGTTTGAGATGGCAATGCGTGCCGGGCGGTAGATGGGCTTCTGGCCGGTGATGCGCTTGAGGGTGTCTCCGATGTACTCATGGAGTTCCTTGCTGTCCATCTTCGTCTTGTTGATACCCACATTCACGATCACCTTCTGCAACCGCGGGAGTGCATGGACATTCTTGATCCCCAGTTCCTTTTTCAGAACGTCTGCAATGGGGCCTTTGAGCCGGTTATGGAGGGAGTCATACTTGGTCATGGATGAGTGATGAGGGGGGCTGTTACCCTCTCCCGCTTGCGGGAGAGGGTGGACCGCGGAGCGGTCCGGGTGAGGGAATGAAACTAAGAACCGCGTCCGCCGGAACGGACATGAACTTGCTGATCAGGGATGGAGTGATCCTGCTGCATGCGTGTGCCTTCTTTCACTTCGGCATCCTCCTGCATCGCACCCGATCCGAAGCCCATCTTCTTCCAGAACGGCGTCTTCTTCGCCGGAGCCACTTTCGTTTCTTTGGCATCCTTGGCTTCGCCGACATCCTTGGTTTCTTTTTTCACTTCCGTGCTCTTTGCGACTTTCTTTTCAACCTTGGGCTTCACATTCTTCACCTCTTCGCCGCTGATCTTGCTGATGCGAATCTTCCGCCCCTTCTCATCCACCTTGTACCCGATGCGGGCGGGCTTACCGGTCTTCGGGTCCAGAATCATCACGTTGCTCGCGGAGAGCGCGGCTTCGTACTTCAGAATCCGGCCCGCCTGCTGGGGGGACTTTTTCACGTGACGCGTGCGGATGTTGATGCCGCCCACGACGACGCGATTTTCAGTGGGCAGAACGCGGAGAATGGATCCGGTCTTCCCTTTATCTTTGCCGGCGATGACGAGGACGGTGTCGCCCGTGTGGAGTTTCATAATACGTCTGGTGCTTGTGAAATAATCTTCTGGTAGCCGCGTGCGCGCAGTTCCCTGGCGACGGGGCCGAAGACGCGCGTGCCTTTGGGCATGCCGTCTTTCTGGATGATTACACAGGCGTTGTCGTCAAAGCGGACGGCGCTCCCGTCCTTGCGGCGGGTCATATTGCGCGTGCGTACAACGACTGCAGTCTCGATGGTCTTCTTGCGCACCGTGCCGCGCGGAGCGGCTTCCTTGATGACAACGATAATCACATCGCCCACGTGCGCGTAGCGGCGCCGACTTGCTCCGAGCACGCGGATGCACATGGCGGTTTTTCCACCTGTATTATCCGCAACGGTGAGCATGGACTGCTGTTGAATCATAGTTGATGGGAGGAGCCTGCCCCGAGTAGCTTCGCCGCGGAGCGGCGAGCGTACGAGGGGGTGAGCATGGATTGCTGCTGGATCATTGTTCAGTGGGAACGGCTTCTTCTTTCTTACGCTTGGTGATCACATCGCTCAATCCCGCCTCTTCTGCGACCTCGCTGACGCGGGGAGCGCGCTTGATCACTTCCGTCACGCGGAAGTGCTTGTTCTTGCTGAGGGGGCGGCACTCGGTGATGAGAACCGTGTCGCCGACGCCCAGATCTTTGACTCCCTTGGAATCTGCAAGAAACTTCTTACTCACGCGGTAGCGCTTCCGGTAGAGGGGATGGAACACGGAGCGGTGAACGGTCACCGTGACGGTGCCGATCATCTTCGTTGCGGTGATAGTGCCAACCTTAGTATGCATAGAAGACTGAGAAGCGGGAGATGCTGCCCCCCTCTCCCTGCGCCGAAGGCGCTGGGGGAGGGGTTGGGGGTGGGGGTTTTAAGAGGAAGATTTCGAAGTCTTTGGCGACTTCTTGGGAGCGGACACTGTAGCGATTTTTGGTTTATCTCTCAAGATCTCCTTTGCCTCTTTTGACTCTTTTGCCTCGTTTGTTCCCTTCATCTTTTCTGTCAGCACCGTCATCATCCTCGCCAGTTGCCTCTTCTCCCTTCGGTAGCGCGCAGTATCCTTCTCGGTATTCATCGTGATCTGCAGCCGCATTTTCTGCACATGCGTCTGGTGCGACCGGATCTCTTTGCGGAGATCTGCGATTTGCATTGTGCGGAGCTCGGTGATGGTGGTGGAGGATGACATGGAGTGGAGGCGGAGAAAGGGGGAGGCTGTTACCCTCTCCGAGCCTGTCCCGAGCGGAGCGAGGGAGGAGAGGGTGGATCGCGGAGCGGTCCGGGTGAGGGAATAAAACTAAGGGTGAAAAATGGAAAGAAACATTAAGGGTGAGGGCAGAAAACTAAGCACGGAGACGAACAATGACTTTGGTCTTGAATGGCAATTTGTGTGCGGCGAGCCGGAGAGCTTCGCGCGCGAGCGCTTCGGGAAGACCGTCGAGTTCAAACAGCATCATTCCGGGCTTCACCGCGAGCGCGTAGTACTCCACAGATCCCTTGCCTGCTCCCATGGGGACTTCGGCAGCCTTACGAGTGACTGGCGTATGCGGAAACACGCGGATCCAGATTTTTCCTCCGCGCTGCACGGTATGCGTGAGTGCGCGGCGGGCCGCTTCGATCTGCCGCGCCGTCAGCTCGCCGCCTCCCTGGGCCTTCAGCCCGATGGAACCGAACGCCAATTGTGTCCCGCGCGTCGCTTTGCCGTAGAAGGCTCCGCGACGACGGTGCTGCTTACGATGCTTTAACTTCTTGGGTTCTAACATGGGAGGGATGAAAAACGGGGGATGCTACCCCCCTCTCCTGCGAAGCG
The DNA here is from genome assembly GCA_964449445.1 of uncultured Candidatus Peribacteria bacterium. GTDB lineage: Bacteria > Patescibacteriota > Gracilibacteria > Peribacterales > Peribacteraceae > JABFSS01. Next base: position 52,803 of record CAYUZT010000008.1, read on the forward strand.
GGAGAGGGGCTGGGGGTGAGGGAATAAAACTACGCTGCATTCTGCAGCGAGGCTGACTGGACCTGTTGAATCTTCTTAAACACCATTCCTTTATAGACCCACACCTGGATGCCGATAGTGCCGAACTTGGTGATGGCATGGCGGGTGGCGTGCTGAATATTCGCACGCAGGGTCTGCAAGGGAACATTGCCTTCTTTGAACAAGTCATCACGAGCGATTTCGGCGCCGTTGAGCCGTCCGGAGACGGTCACTTTGATACCGAGCGCGCCGGCCTGTGTCGCCTTCTCGATCGCCATTTTCACAGCCCTGCGGTACGGCATGCGGCGCTCGATCTGGCCCTGGATGGTTTCCGCGATCACTTCGGCGTCGGCATCAGGACTCCGAAGCTCCTGGATTTCCACCAAAAAGCTTCCGCCGAATTTCCGCTCGAGATCTTTTTTCATGTCCTCGATCGCCGCTCCCCCTTTGCCGATCAATACTCCCGGCTTGCTCGTGTGAATGGTGACGGTCACTTTCTTGCCGCGATCGATTTCGATCAAGCTGATCCCCGACTCCTTCACCTTCGCGCGGATGTAGCGCTTGATGAGCACATCCTGCAGCAGGAGCTCGCTGAACTTCCTTCCCTTCGCAAACCAGGTGCTCGGCCACGTGTGCGTGATACCGATCCGGAAGCCGTTGGGGTTAACTTTCTGACCCATGAGTAAGAGGAAGAAGAGGGTTAAGAGGGTGAAGAAGACGAAGACGAAGATTTCTTTGAAGTTGCCTTCTTGTCTCCCGCAGAGCGCACACCTTTTACAGCACTTTTGGCTTCCGGTGAAGCATTTTCATTGCTACTCCTCTTTGCCCTCTTTCCCGTCTTTGCCTTCCCTTCGTCCGAGAAACCCAACTCTAAGCTCACGTGCGAGAGAAACTTCCTGAATGGCCTCTGCCTCCCTCTCGCCATCGGCATGCCCCGGCGATACGCCTGTCCCTGATTTACGACGATCGTCCGGATGATCATGGTCTGGGGATCCTGCTTGTCGTTGTGCGAGGTATTGGCGATCGCCGAGCGGAGGAGCAACTCGATCATGCGTGCTCCTTTTTTATGCGTTTTCCTCAGCGACTCCATTGCGTCAGGCACGCGCATGCCGCGGACCATCTTGGCGATGAGGTTCGCTTTCTTGGGGGCGATGCGCAGTGAGTGAGCGTAGGCTTTCATGAGAGGATGATAAGAGGGAGATGCAGTCCCCCTCTCTTGTCCTGAGCGAAGCGAAGGACGGGAGAGGGGCGGAGGGGTGAGGGCAGAAAACTAAGGATGAAACATAGAAGGAATTATTTCGCAGGAGGAGGTGGTGCGGCCGATCCCGTCGCCCCGGGCGCTCCAGTAGCTGGTGCAACCGTCGTCGCTGCTTTGCCGCCGTGCCCTTTGAACTTCGTCGTCCATGCGAACTCGCCCAGCTTATGACCGACCATTTGCTCGGTGATGTACACCGGCACGAAATCTTTTCCGTTGTGGACGGCGAAGGTGAACCCCACGAACTCCGGCGGAATGTCGCAGTTGCGAGCCCACGTCTTGATGATCTTCTTTTCCTGTGCCTCGATCATTTTCATGACCTTCTTGAGGACAATGGGGTCAACGTAGGGGCCTTTTTTGAGTGAGCGTGACATAGGGGGGGTGAGGGGATTACTTACGTTTCTTCTTATGCACTCTGCGGCGAACAATGAGCATATTCGATTTCCGGACGGACCGCGTCTTCACGCCCAGCGCCTTCTTTCCCCATGGAGTCTTGGGCGCGACGAGACCAATGGATGCGTGGCCTTCTCCTCCACCATGCGGGTGATCCACAGCGTTCATGGATTTGCCCAGGATGTGCGGCTTGCGCCCAAGCCAGCGCATGCGCCCCGCCTTTCCGTAGTTGATCAGGTTGTGTTCGGGATTGCTGACGGTCCCGATCGTCGCGAAACATTCCTTACGCACTTTGCGGATTTCACCACTCGGTAATTGAATGATCGCGTGATCGCCGTCGATGCCCACAAGCGTCGCCGCAGTCCCTGCTGAACGAACAATTTGTCCGCCCTGCCCGATCTGCATTTCGATGTTGAAGATGCGGTACCCGACCGGAATATGCTGGAGCTCCATGCGGTTGCCCAAGCGCACCTTCGTGCGGGGACCGGAGACGATTTGATCCCCTGTTTTGAGTCCTTCCGGTGCAAGGACGTACTTCTTGTCACCATCCACGTAATGAAGGAGGGCAATGCGAGCCGAGCGGTTGGGATCGTATTCCAGTGCTATGACGGTTGCCGGAATGCCGAACTTTCCGGTCTGGCGGAAGTCGATCATCCGGTACAACCGCTTGTGACCGCCTCCACGGAAACGTGAGGAGACCCTTCCTTTATTGTCGCGACCGGAGCTGCGCTGCTTTCCGTGCACCAATGTTTTCTCTGGCTCCTTCTTGGTGAGAGCAGAGAAGTCGGCGATCGTCATCTGACGTCGACCTGGAGTCGTTGGTTTAGGCTTCTTTAGAGGCATGATGGCGATAAAGGAGAGGGATATGAGCCTGTGCCGAGCGAGTCCGCGAAGCGGACGAGTCGAGGCATTGGTTTAGGCTTCTTGAGCGGCATGATTAGGAAGAAATCGTTTGGAACGCAGAAATATCGAGAGCCTTGCTCTTGGGAGCAAGCGTGACGAGGGCTTTTTTGAATGCATGGCGCTTCTCCATATGCTTTCCGGCGCCCAGATTCCTGGTCTTCGCCTGCGTATTGATGATGCGCACATTTGTTGCTTCGACATCGTAGAACAATTTAAGCGCACTCTTGATGTCCACTTTCGTCGCCCACGGAGCAACCCGCAAAGTATGGATATGCGAGCCCGAGCCCGTTCCCGAGCCCGCTTTGAGGCGTTCAGCCTTCTCGGTGACTATCGGCCCGATGATGACGCGAGAGAGGTCCATTATTTGGGTAGCGCGGCTTTTCTAGCCGCGGAAGGTGAGGCTTGTTTCTTCGTGGGAGTCTTGCCAAAAATTTCCGCAGCCTTCTCCACGGCATCGCCGACGAACACGATGGATCGCGCCAGGAGAATATCCTCGGGATTCAGGTATGCAGCAGTGATCACTTTGACGCGCGGAACGTTGCGCGACGACATGTGGAGAGCATCGTGCTTCACGGGGAGAACAAAGAGGATCCGCCGTCCGATCTGCACGGGAAGTTTCTGGAGGAGGCCGTGGAATGCCTTCGTCTTGACCGTCTCCGGGTAACTCTCGAGTCCGAAAATCGCGCCGTTCTTGGCTTGCTTGCTGAGGCACGAGACAAGAGCTGCGTGACGCATGTTTTTGGGCATGTTCTTGGTGAAGTTCGCGTCGCTGCGCGGACCAAATGCCTTGCCACCGCCACGCAGGAGCGGAGAACGCACGGGACCGCGGCGCGCGCGGCCGGTGTGCTTTTGATCGTAGACCTTGCGAGTGGATCCGCGAACTTCTCCGCGATTCTTCACGTGCGCAATCGCGTTGCGGCGGTTGCTCTGCTGCATCAAGACCGCCTGGTGCATCAGATCCATATTGATGCGCGCCTCAAAGAGTTCTGCCGGGAGTTCCAGAGTGCTCTTCTTCGTGCCGGTAGCGGAGTAGACATCAATTTTCATGAGAGGCTGACAAGTGGGAGGAGCTGTCCCCCTCTCCCTCTGGGAGAGGGGTTAGGGGTGAGGGCATGAAACTAAGGCTAAATGAAGAAAGGAATCATAAACGAGTTACTTCTTATCAGAGGGGGAAGATTCAAGAGTTACATACACTCGTGCACCATTGGGCCCGGGTACCGGTCCCTTCACCGCCAAAATCCCCTTTTCCGCATCAATGGTGATCACCGGCCGGCGATGGATAGTCACTTGCTCATTCCCCATGTGTCCGGCCATGTGATGCCCGGGGAGGATGCGGCCCGGCTGCGTGCGCATGCCGACGGAACCCGGTTCACGCTTGAAGTGGCTTCCGTGGCTTCCCGGGCCCCCGCCGAAGTGCCAGCGCTTGATGACGCCCTGGAATCCCTTGCCCTTGGAAACACCCTGAATGCACACGAGGCTCTCGGGCGTAAACATCTCGACCGTCACAGCCTTCCCCGCTTCCATCCCCTCGAGTTTTTCGACCTTCCACTCTTTTTGATTGGCATAGCGGACATTCTCCTTTCCCTTACGGCTCTTCCAGAGCTTCGCGCCAACACCAAGAACCACTGCGTCATACCCGTCTTTCTCCTTCGTCTTCAACCGGACGATGATGTTCGGTTCGGCCTGCAGGTACGTGACGGGCACAACCTCGCCGCTGGAGAGGAAGACACGTGACATGCCGACTTTTTTTGCGATGAGTCCGGACATAAAGATTTAGACTACTAACGAGGTGAGGAGCCCCCTCTCCTGTCGCAACGGGAGAGGGACGGGAGGGTGAGGGCATTGAACAAAGGATTCACTGACCTTGGAGGTTCCTCTAGGTTGGGTAGCGAGTTGTCATCCTGAGCGGAGCGAAGGATGAACAACGAGCGTCAACCTCGAACACAAGACCGCTTTAAGGACATTCCTGAAAGCTGCGAAAGTGTAGATACGCCAAAACCGGCCGTCAAATCAAAATACCGTGACGAATTTATAAATTAGTTACTCTCAGGACGATACCGTGAGCCACCTGGCATGCGCGGATGGAGAGGACTATTTGCGCTAACAACCCCACCTACACCCGGTTCTTGATCATCTAATGGCCGGAGCCTGTTCCTCCCTTGCGACCGGTTGCGAGGTTGGCCACGGGAGTTATTGGAGACACCTCGACTTGATTGGTCGGCACGCGTTCTTCGTGCAGGAGCTAGTTTTGCATACGGAATAGAATCATCAGCCGCAGACTCTTGTGCCGACACTGGACGCCGATTTGAGGTATCAGCCGCTGGCAACGGACGAATCCGTGTATCGACCAATCTTTTTGCTGCTTCATCCACAGGAGTGAGTGCATTGATGGATGCTTTGCCCCAAGTTTTGATGCGACCATTGGTCTTGCTCATGACATAAAAGCAAGATCGTGAACCATTGCTTTCTCTTTTTGTCCCCAAAACTCGAACGTAGTTCGGCCCTAACGAAAATGTATTTGGCCCTTGCACAATGGCAAAACCTTCACTGACTGCCTTCTGTTCATATTTCTGCACATCTTTCTGATTATATTGAGGCAATGGCTCTACCGTTTCGACTTCTGGTTCTGGTTCGGCAGTTTGAACGGGCCGTTGACTCCTGGTATTGACTGAGCTTCTGCGATTGACGAGCTTGGAAACACCCAGCACGCCAAGACCGCCGACTGCAGCGGCACCCGTGTACTTCGCGGCTTCCGCAAGCCATGGCTGATTTTGAAGTGTTTCAAGAGTTCCGGACGTACCACTGCCAATCGCATTGGCTGCCGCACCCAATCTCGCATCACCCAGAAGTACTGCCGCAGCACCGCCACCCAGCACTCCTGTCACAATCAACCCGAGCCGTGGTCCCCACCTCTTCAACCAGCTTTTTTGCATGGTGATTTTGTCACAGTCTTCCACAAACTGTTGGTTTTCCACGAGCACGGAAAGCTTGAGAGCCTCTCTGCGAATCTCGCGCGTAGCTGTTGATCTCCTATTGGAATGGATCTGACGCAATGTTCCAATAAGGAAATCACGCTCCTCTGGAGTCATGCGATTCACTCCTCCGCTATCTCGGAGGATTTGCGTGAGCACCGGGGCATTTTCATGCTTCGACTCTGTGAGAGTGCTGGACACAAGTTCTGTGAGCTTGTCGGCAAAAGTTTCAGGATTTGCCATGGGTGAGTGCAGGAGAAGTGTTGAGCAGACGATGTCTAAGTTGTGAGAGAACTGCGATGTGTTCCACGTCCTCTTGGTTTTTGGCATCCAGCAAATCCCTAGCCATCACCAATGCCATCCCAGATGCGCCGATGATGAAAAGCAAATGCGGAAGCAGGTGATCCGAAACATTCAAAAGATCGACTGCCTCTGCATTCGGACCTGTCTTTGTGTAAGATGCCAAATACTGCGCAAGCTCATCGCGAAGAACCGGATCTATATTCTCGAGCACAATGTTCGCACGCTCCCGCAGCTCCTCATGGGTCTCCCATCCATCGCCTGTCTCTTCAGCTACTTCCCCTCCCCACGCCTTTTTGAGACTTGCAGGAAGTTTGTCATACAGCGCGCGCTCGGTTTTTGTGAGGTAGAGAGTCATGTGTATGTATCTCCAAAATTATGCCGCTTCTCGATGAGGATGGTGAATGACGACACTCGATCCTGTATCAAGCTGTTCTTTTTGGTCTCGCAGAGCTTTCCGCACATGCTTGTTTGCATCGCGGGTTTCCTGGGTTCCTAATCTAGCTGCTTTGCCCGCTGCATAGGTAAGAAAACCTGCTCCGACTCCAAGACCACCCGCAGTTAGGCCTTTAGCTACATCAGATCCTGGAATTGCATTCCACGCCTTCCCTGGTAAAGCCGCCACGCTGCTCCAAGCATCCGAGAGGCTGTCTCCTGCGCCTGCAAAATTTGGCATAGCACCTCCTGCCGCAAAGTAACCACCTGCACCGCCTACAGCAAGAGCTGAGACACCGAGCAGAGCTGTAAGGGCCTTCTTATTTTTGAAAAATCGCCTAATGGGGCCCGTGTTTAATCTGTCGTTTGCTTGCGCCGCAGCTTCCACACCTAGCCTGTGAACGGCAACAGGATCATTGATATCACGAATGGTGTTTCTGAGAATTTCCGGCGATAGTGAGATATCGGTCATGATCAGTGAGAAAGAAGTGTGAGATTGCTTTGCAGCATGCGGTGTCGTGCATTGGCACATTCCTCTATTGCTTCAAAGTCTTCCTGAGAGTGAGCGGTGCTCAGGGTCATGCTGATCATTCCTGTGAGGCCCACTGCGCCGAGCATGTAGAGGAGGTACGGAAGGACATCTGCAGGGAAATCGCTTGCCTTGATGCCGTCGAATCCCTTCACATCCAACTTCACAAACATTTTCTTGAGGGCAGTTTTCGCTTTGGAAGGAATATTCTTTTGCACGTACTGAATACGTTCAACCAGTTGTTCGTCCGTCTCCCATGCAGTACCCGTTTCCTTGATCACCTCCACACCCTTGCGCAGCGCAGCAGGAAGTTTCTTGAAGAGTTTGAGCTCGGAGGGGATGAGATGGAGGGTCATGTGTGAGTTACAAGAGAGAAATTAGGCTGTCGGGCGATCCTGATGAAGCTCGGGCGTATCAGACGTAACGATGGGCGCAGAAGGACCAAATCCCGCGCGTTCTTGCGCGGTTACTGGCGGGTTCATTAAGCGGGTGGTAGGTGCACGTACAACTGTTCCTGGTGCGTGATGCACACCATGCTGATCAACAACGCCTGCACGGAAACCTGCACCGTCTCTGACATTCATCACGTAGTTACGGAAGTTTTGAGCACCAAAGCTGATCGGCTGACCCATGGCATTCAACACTTCTCCTGGCTTTCCCCACGCATTGAACCATTTGTTCTGGTAGCCGAGCCCAAGAAGAGTGGCACCGACGCCGAGACCAAGCACCACAGGAAGTATTCTCCTGAGAATGCTCCTTCGGGGGCGGGGCTGTTCCTGAATGGGCGGGACGATTTCTGTGCGAGGAGGAGTCATGGGTGAGAGGGGAAAGAATTACGCGAAGACCTTTGCATTGGATTCGAGAGTTTCGTGGCGAACGCAAGAAAGGACCATTAGTCCATCCATGCCGTCTTTGGTACTGGTCTGCTCAGGCATACGGAGCATACTTTCCATCAGAAAGGAGATGCCGGAGGCTCCCAAGCTGAAGAGGAAGGAATCAATTGCGCCGTCCGGAAAATCCGCAAAAGAAACTTGTGGCGTCTTGCCTTCGCGAATTGACATCTTGATCGTCTCAATAATCTCCTTTGCTTTCGGATACTTGTCGTAGTTCACCGCATGCATACGCGCATCCATCTGCTCTGGAGTTTCATACGCACTGCCTGTTTCTTCTGTGATGCGGCCTTTCCAAGCATCCTGCACAGAAGCAGGAAACTGGCTGAAGAGAGTCTTCTCTTCTTTTGTCAGGAACAATGTCGTGTCCATAACTGCGGGGGTATGAATATGAATGTTCACGGATATTATACATAAAATAGCTCTTTCCTGCAACCCACTCGAAAACGCCTCGAGGATGGCAAGAATCAACATTATTCCCTATCCTTGGCGCATGGTCTGGGTCGATCGCATCGTCGGGGAGATCAAAGAACGCTTCGCCGAGAAGATTTCCAAGAAGCAGACTCTCGTCATTCGCGACGAGAAAACGCTCTCCGGGCGAGTGCATATCGGCTCATTGAGAGGTATCGCGATTCATGGATTGATTGCGGAAGTTTTGAGCGAACAGAAGATCGCCAATGTCTTTCGCTTTGAACTGAATGACTTTGATCCCATGGACGAAATTCCGCGGACGCTGGAACGGTCGACGTACGAAAACTTCATGGGCCAGCCGCTCTACACAGTCCCCCCTCATGAGAAGACTGCTGACACGTACCCGCTCGTTTTCGGAACTGAACTGCAGGAAGTGGTAAAGCAAATTGGTTTTCCCCTGGAGTACTACCGTTTGGAACCTGAATACAAAGCAGGGAAGTTCAACGAGGTGATTGCTGAAGCGCTCAATCATGCCGCAGAAATCCGCGCGATTTACAAAGAAGTGAGCGGGAGCGTGAAGCCCGATGACTGGTTCCCGCTCCAGGTAATCTGCGAGAGGTGCGGCAAAGTGGGAACAACGCAGGTAACAAGCTGGGATCCTTCGGCAAGCTCAGGACAGGCTGGCTCTCCTGGTTTGGTAACGTATCACTGTAAAGAAGACCTCGTGAAATGGGCAAAGGGATGCGGAAATCAAGGAACCGTGAGTCCATTTGATGGCAACGCAAAGCTTCCGTGGAAAGTGGAATGGCCGGCCAAGTGGAAAGTGTTCGGTGTGGATATTGAAGGTGCCGGCAAAGATCACTCTGCAGCCGGCGGCTCCCGTGAAATCGGCAAGCGGATTGCGGAAGAGGTGTTCCACTACCCCGAACCTTTTGATATTCCCTATGAATTTTTCAACATCGGCGGAAAGAAGATGAGCGCGAGCAAAGGCCTCGGCGCATCGGCAAAGGAGATTTCCGATCTCCTGCCCCCAACGCAACTTCGACTCTTGATGATCCGTAAACTGCCGAACCAGCCGATTGATTTTGATCCGGAGGGAACAACGATCCCGACGCTTTTTGATGAGTACGATCGCCTGGCGGATCATGAGTTCAAACGTCACGACAAACCGGAGCCGGATTTCGGACGGATCTTTGAGCTCTCGCAGCGAGACTTCCCAAAGAAGCCGCAGGACATTTGGCACATGCGCTTTTCACTTGCCGCATTCCTGGCGCAAATGCCGCATTTGAATGCTGTGGAGGAAGCAGAGCAGCTCACAGGCGGACCGTTGAATCCAGCTGAGCGCAAAAACATGGAAGAACGCATCGAGTATGCGAAAAAATGGATTGAAGAGTACGCGCCGGAGAAATTTCGCTTTGTCCTGGAAAAGAATGCAGCGTCTGATGATCCCAAGCGCTTTGCTCCAGATGTAGCCAAAGCACTCGGCACTTTGCTCAAAAATTTGGAGGGCATTCCTCACAATCAGTGGACTGGCCCGACCATTCACGAAACGATTCACAAAGTGAAGGAGGAGCTCAAGATACAGCCTAAAATTCTGTTTGAGCCTATCTACCAGATGTTTTTGAATCGTAGTGACGGCCCTCAGGCGGGTTGGTTTCTATCGACCCTCAAGCGTGATGACGTATTGAAGCGCATGAAATATTACACGAATTAATTCAAATTTAGCCCTATTATAAGCCATAATTCATAATTCTTCCTTCTTGATCCACATTATGACCTCCCTTCCACTCCAACATCTCGAATACGGTCATCTGCTCCCTGCAGCACATGGATTGATTACGAAGCATGCCGATAAGACCAAGGCACACCTGACTGCCACGGGAGCTGCCATGGAGGCACTCGCCAAACGGTTCGGCGGTGACCCTGCCACGTGGCGTGTTGCGGGCATGCTCCATGACCTGGACTGGGATCATCTGGAGAAAGACATGGAAGAGCATTGTGGTAAAACGCTAGAACAGATGCTCGCAGAGATTGAGTCTCCAAAAGAACTTTTGGAAGATATTCGTTCCCATTACGCATCAAAGTACGGTGCGGAGCATCCACTGGATACCATGCTGCGCAAATGTCTCTACTGCGTCGATGAACTGACGGGCTTTATTATCGCCGTGACCCTTGTCAGACCCTCGAAAAAGATCGCTGATGTCGAAGTGAAGAGTGTGAAGAAGAAAATGAAAGACAAAGGCTTCGCCGCGCAGGTGGACCGGGAGCAGATTATGAAGTGTGAGGAGCTTTTAAATATATCTCTAGACGAGTTTATTGAGGTCACGCTTAACGCGATGAAAACTGTGGCAATGGAGATAGGATTGTAAGATGATAGGATGGCTAGATGGTAAAATGGCATTTGTTCCATAACCCTATAGAACTTAAAAAGTGGCATAAGAAAGCCATATTTTGGACTTATGCAAAAAGAAATAATTCAGCCTCATCGCAGAGACTGACAAATCAAGAAATACTGCATTCTATGGCCTATTTTCAATTCTTCGACGTCAACGCTCATCGAACTGCGTCTGATCTCGCAAATGCGGTCTGGGATATTGTGATCAAATGGAACTACTTTGAAAAAAATACGTTGGGCAAGCAATTTGCAACGGCAGCCGACAGTATTTCGGCAAATATCGCTGAAGGATTCGGCCGATATCATAAAAAGGACAAGATAAAGTTTTATCATTACGCACTTGGCTCAACCACCGAAGCGAATGATTGGAATAGAAAAGCTTTTCATCGAAAACTTCTAACCCCAGAGCAATTCAAATCCTTCTCGGAAAAGATTGATCGGCTTCCACGCGAAATACGTACATTGATCAAGCTGACAGATGAGAAACTCACCATCTAACCATCCTACCCTCCTACCATCCAGCCATCCAACCCTCTTACCATCCAACCATCTTACAACGTAAACTCCTCTTCTCTTTTCGGCATAAGAACATCAACTCCCAGTTTTTGATTCAGCCTTTCTGCAAACGGTCCCATCTGTTCCAACTCGCCATGCACCAGAATGACTTTTTTGAGAGTATCCACCGCAGCAACGTACCCATCCAGATCATCCATATCGGCATGCCCGGAGTAGCAATCGATTGTCACGATGCTCGCGCGCTTTTGGTACGTCTGATCAAAGATCCTGATGGATCCCACCGTGGGATCGACAACGCGCCTGCCAAGCGTATTTTCGGCCATGTAGCCGACTGCGAGGATGGTGTTTTTAGGATTCTCGATTTCATTTTTCAGGTGATGGCGGATGCGCCCGGCCTCGCACATGCCCGATGCCGCCATGATGAGCATGGGACCCGGAGTGCCATTGAGCTCTTTGCTCTGCTCCACCGTATCGGTGTAGCGCACGAGCGAGAACTGGAACGGGTTATGCTGCTTCCCGAGGAAATTTTCGAACATCTGCTGGTCGTAGCATTCCGGATGCCGCATGAAGACGTCGGTCACAGAGCTTGCGAGCGGCGAATCGATAATGATGGGAATGGGCGGAATTTTGCGCTCGTCCCACAGAAGATGCAGGTCGTAGACAATCTCCTGCGTCCGTTCGAGGGAGAAAGCGGGAATGATGATTTTGCCTCCCCTCTCGGCCGTACGGACAATCGCTTCCTGCAAATGATGCTTTGCAGTAGTGATGTCTTCATGCCTCCTGTTGCCGTAGGTGCTTTCGCAGATGAGCGTATCCACCGGCGGCATCGGGACCGGATCGCGGATGATGGGGAGCTCGGATCGGCCAAGATCGGCACTAAAGCCGATGTGGCGCTTCTTTCCATTCTCTGTGACTTCCAGGAGCATTTGAGCAGAGCCGATAATGTGCCCTGCATCAAAAAACTGCACGCGCAGTCCCGGGATCACATCAATCCACTCGCCGTAGTTGTGTCCTTTAAAGAGCTGCATGCAGGCAACGGCATCCGCCTGGGTGTAGAGAGGTCCATCGCATGGAATCATTGATCCCTTTAAGTGCTTACAGAAGAATTCCTCATCCTGTTCTTGAATGTAGCCTCCATCGCGCAGCATCACCGCTGCAAGATCTTTGCTTGCGTACGTGCAATGCACAGGCCCTCTGTATCCCTTCTTATAGAGGAGAGGAATGCGCCCCACGTGATCCATGTGCGAGTGACTGAGGATCACTGCATCAATATCGGTCACCTTGAACGTGAACTGCGCATTCTTCTGCGCCGCTTCCTGACGATGTCCCTGGAAGAGTCCGCAATCGAGGAGCACGCGCTTTCCATTCACTTGTAGCTCATGACAAGTGCCGGTGACTTCCTGTGCCGCACCGTGAGAGATGAATTTCATTCTTTCCAGTATAGCAGAAATCGGACGCCTGCGCCTGCTTCAATAAGGGATCCGTTAATCTAGAAAACAGTTACACCACGGAAAGACCGTATTGTTCTGATAGGATTCGCAATGTCTGCCGACTGGGCATTGTCCTGTTCCACATTGCTGAGCATTTTGTATTTGGCCACATGCGGTCGGAGGCGCCGGTTCGCATCTGCATTGCGTGCCGGAAGTCACACAAACTTGAGGAGAACCATTGGCATACGGACAAGTAGCTGCTCCGCATTGAGGCGCTGCATTCGCGCATCCGGCAAGCGCTGGTGCCATGCACGCGCATTCACTCGGACTTCCAGCGCATACTCGCCCATTTCTACACATGACCCCGTTACAATTTGCATTCGTACAACCTCTCTGCGATGAAGCCTGAGCAGGACGGGACGAATTGGCTGGAGGGCGAGCGGACGAGGCTGCCGCAGCTGCGGAGGAAGCGGTGGCGGTCGACGCGGAAGACGACGAAGCGCTGTAGCCCGGGCAGAGCCATGGGAACCACTGACAGAACGATGAAGCACATTCACACAATCCTGAACTGGGAACCACCTGACATGATTGAAACATTCCCTCGCACGGACCTTTTGGCAGCCAGGAATTGAGTTGTGTATTCAAATATGCGCACTGCCCAGCAGAAGCTCCTGCACTTGCTGGAGCCGGTGCTCCTGCACATTGAGCTTGGGCGACGAAATTGCACATGTTGCTCGTGCCATTGCATTCTCCCGGGCCATATTGTGCAGTGCATGCGGTGCCTGCCATCTTTTTCTGATCCGCTGGACAGGTGTACCCGACGCATTTCTCTTCGATATCGCAGCTACCAGCAGCCCCGCGGCACACTACGCTGTTGGCAGGGACGGGTGTATCGGCAGGGCAATATTTGTCTCCAGGACCATTACATACCTCTTCGCGATCACATAAAGCAATTTGACCGGTTGGAGCATGATCAGCCGGAGCGCGACAGGGAGTGCCTGCAGGGAGAACGATGTCATCGGTGGGACATGTGGTGCTTGTCCCTGAGCACGTTTCTGGCGCATCGCAGGTTCGTGTTCCGCTGCCCGGGTCGGGCAAAGCATTGCGACACACAACTGTGTTTGGTTGGAACGCATCCACAGGACAGTCAGTGGATGTTCCTGTGCATGTTTCTGCCACGTCACATATACCTGCTGAGGCGTGACATACTGTGCCTGCAGGTTTAAATACGCCGGTTGTCATATTACAACAAACACCGGACGTGCAACTATTTCCGGGAGGATTAGAAATCGGCTGGCGGCACATTCGGCCCAAATCCTCATCGCACACAAGACCCTGGCAGCAATGAAAGCCCAATTCCGAAGCACAGCTCTGCCCTGTGGTACTGCAAGCACCAGGTGTGCCTTGCTCGCAGATTTTCTGTGCATTGCACGTAATACCCTGCGCAGTGCAGCAATCTCTGTATGCGCAGCTTTGACCTACTACTCCACACAACATTGGAATCGAGCATGTCGTCTGACCGGGATAGCAAACAAGTCCATTACAACATCCCCCACTACAGGATTCCCCCGGCCCACTGCAAGATGACGATCTATCGACGCATCTCATCTCCGTATAGCTCCCGACGACAAGTTCGCAACCAAGGTTCTGTCCACTGCAACAGTTGATGAGCTGATTACACTGTTGCCCCGCAAGAGAGCACGACCCGCCACGTGGTCCGCCACCGCCACGAGCGGCTGGCGGCGTTCCCACATCTCCGGGCTGCAAAAAAGGATTCTGCTGTGGTTGCGGGGCTGATGGAGTAGGAGTGGGCAGGGGAAGCGAGACGTTCGATGGCAGCCACGGGAGTATCCATCTGAGACCATCTGCAGCCGATGGTGCGGGAGCGGGCACTGTACTCTGACCTTGCTGCTGAGGCGCATTGCGTCCTGCCCCCTGCGCCGCGGGTGAGGGTGTAGTGATTGTCGCAGCACCTGTGGTTCCGGCTCCCGATTGTTCATTGGGATTGCACGGAAGTCCTGCTTCTTCTGTCGTAAGAGGAACCGACGCAGAGAGGCGCTCGCGAACAATGTTCCCGGTTGCAAGAACCGTAACCGCAGCGGCAACGAGGAGCAGATACTGGTTTTTCATTTTCTCATCAGTATAGCAAAAAAGGCATATTCTCACAAATATCCCTTACTCATTAGAGAATACTATTTCTGTGGCTTAGTTGTCGGCGTTCAGTGTTTCGCAGAAACTTTGCGCTTGTGTGAGAGAAAGCTGAGAATCTAATAAAGTGATGCAATTTTGCACCCAAGCAGATGCTGGGGCCGCGGCCGGATTTTTGTGACTTGTTCATTGCGGGAAATGATACGAGAAAATACACTACGAGAAGCCAAATATTCTCGACAGAAAAGAAAATGAGGATGTTTTATGAAACCCCCACTGCCTTCAGCAATGTTGATCTTTCTGCGGGAGAGAGCTCACGAATCTTTCCGGGTTTCATCGCCGGATCTTCAAGAGTCATAATCCGCACGCGCTTGAGTGTTTCCACTGGCGCTCCCACCTTCTGACACATGCGCCGGATCTGTCGGTTTTTTCCTTCAGTGAGCGCAATACGGAAACTGGACTCACTGAGCCGTCGAACCCGTGTAGGCTTTGTTTTTTCTCCCGAGATCGTCATCCCCTCCTCAAGTTTTCGGATCTGTCCGTCTTTGATCACGTGTGTGACGGTGACCTCGTATTCTTTTTCATGATCGAACTTCGGATGTGTGAGACGATACGCAAGAACGCCGTCGTTTGTGAGGAGCAGCAGGCCTTCGGAGTCTTTGTCGAGACGGCCGACCGGATAAATTTTGCCCTGAAGTTGTTGAGGTAACAGATCGCGGACGGAGGAGTCCGAAGAAACCGACGTAACCGATGAAACCGAGGATCCTCGGTTGCCTTGGTTGCTTCGGTTTCCTCGGTTGCTTTCAATATTGGTCGTCACCACCCCTCTCGGTTTATACATCAAGTAATAGAGCATCTCCTGCCTGCCTTGAGCCACCTTTCCATCCACCGTGACCTCGTCGACTTCGGGATCCGCTTTTTGCCCCAGCATCGCGACTTTGCCGTTCACTTTCACGAGCCCCTGCGTGATGTACTCCTCTGCCTTCCGACGAGAGGCGATGCCACGAGCCGAGAGTATTTTTTGAATGCGTTCGAGCATCGCGAGAACGCTACCTTATAATGGTGAGCGGAGTCGAACCATTGAATTCTTTCAAGCATGTATACGAAAGAATGTCACATCTGGGTGTCTTTCGCGACGTGTAAGTTCGACCACTCTTCTGCGTCATATTGGTATCAACCTCCTCCTTTATTATGGCTACATCCGCCTCGCGCAAACGCTATCTCCTGCCGCTTCTGACCATGGGTGGGATCTCCCTGCTTCTCGCAGGAATCGTCATGGCAGCTGCCTCCACATCCGGCTTTGGAGCCGCGATTCTACAACCCATGCTAAGTACATCGGGCCGGGGAATGCAATTTGGAGTTTTCCGTATGCACTGGTGCGGTAACGCCCGAGTGGAAGTGCGCGAAGCATGTGACGATGGAAATCGCCGCAGCGGCGACGGTTGTTCGCGGTGGTGCCAGGTGGAACCGCGAAAAATCTGCGACGGCAAGTACTCGCTGGGTCAACGATTCCCGTCTCCCGATGGATGCAACACCTGTACCTGCACAGTGAATGGCATCGCCTGCACACTCAAAGCATGCGCGCCGACGAGTTCCAGTGCACGTTCAACTTCGCCTTCACCATCGACGGGAACAAAATGTCTCTCCTCTAACCAGTGCCCGCGTGGACAGTACTGCACGACGGAGGATGGCGACTGTCAGTCGGCATGCGAACCGGGCGCGATGGTGTGCATTCAGGCATGTGCCGGTGTCTGTCGCAAAAGGAGTTGTAAGCCAATGGTGTGTCCCGATGGCTCTTCTCATCCAACGTGCTCCGCAGATGGCCACGTGATTAATTACTTCGCCGATCCGTGTATGACCTCTCGACGTTCATCATCAGCAACACCCGCAGCAAATAGATGTGACCCGAAGAAAAGGGAATTTGAAGCCGTCGTATCGGCCAACAATTCCTGCGCCAGGAACACCGATTGCATGCTCTTTGAACAGAGCTGCCCGTACCTGACATGCGGCGTAGCGATCAACGAAGGTGGCGAAACGAGAGTGCGGGCTGCTGCGGAAAGCTATGTATTGTGCAAACAGCAAAGCGGCGATCCTCTCCCGTGCGCAGGATGCGTGATGCAGACCGTCGCCTGTGAGAACGGGCGATGCGTTCTCCGGCAGTAAGATCGGAGACGCATTGCTTCGTCCTCGCGTCTGCGAATTCAAGCACTCTCTTCGTCTTCGTTTTCAATAATTTTCTCTGCGGGTAATTCCAGCGCCGCCAATCTATCTTTTATATCATCAATCTCGGTGGCAATGATGAGAAATTTTTGCCTGTTCTCTGCCGTATCAAGAATAAAGCCTGCTGTTTCGACTTCACTGTAACGCGGAGGATTTTTACCCACCAAATGAACATCTTCATTAAAACATTGCAGGAAGCGTATGGCATCCCTCAATTTTTCAAGTTCAGGAGCTTTTCGAAAATCATATTCAACGTTGCCGCTTGCATCGAATCCTTCGCCAACCGGCTTGACTCTTTCTGGGGTGGGCTTTGGATGCATAGAAAGATGGGGAATATTTCGGAACAAGAAAGTACGGTCAAGAAATTTGAGACGTCTCACTCTGAGCTTTTATTGGGGAAAGGCCGGTCAATAGTTTCAAGTTTTGGTAATAGCCGGACACAGCAGCTCCGAGATGCGTTTCGACAATGGCCTGATGAGCATCGGGTGTCCTCATTCCATGGAGAATGTGACGGGCGACAAGTTCGTCGAGTGCGCTCTGAGGGGGTACAGATATGTTCGGGTACATAGTTGCTGATTATGATTGCCCCTCATGGACATGTCAATTAGCACATACGCCGAAAAGCCGCACAAAGGCGGCCTGATTCTTTTTTTGATCTAAACGCAGGGTCCTGGCATCGACCTACTCTTGTCCCTCGTACGTCCGCCTCTCGGCGGACTACTCGAGATAAACTCGGCTCTTCTCGTAGAGCTCATTGTCCTGGCACCGACCTACTCTTGCAGGCTGTGCCGCCGGCTACCATCGGCTCAGACGGGCTTAACTTCTGAGTTCGGAATGGGATCAGGTGTGACCCCGTCGATAGAGGCACCAGGACAATGAGCTCTTAGATGAGAAAAAATCTTCCTCGTACGCTCGCTGTTCCACAGCAAGCTACTCGGAATGACAGGCAAGTTAATACTCACCTTGTAGCACACGAACAGTACAGCTTCGCTGGCCAGTGGCCAGTAGCTCGTAGCAAGTGGCAAAGCCACAGGCCACAAGCTACAAGCCAAAAGCTTGAGCGAAGCGAATCGAAAAATGTTCAATTGCCCGTTCGTACCACTCGACTGAATGCATTGCTGCACGTACATCTGTGGCCGATCTAGCCGGTCGTCTTCCGGCGGGCTGATGGAGAAACGCAATCTCAGGAGGGGCTTCCCACTTAGATGCTTTCAGCGGTTATCCCGTCCGAACATAGCTACCCTGCAATGCCGCTGACGCGACAACAGGTACACCAGAGGTTCGTCCACTCCGGTCCTCTCGTACTAGGAGCAGCTTCCTTCACGTTTCTAAGTGATCACGGAGGATAGAGGCCAAACTGTCTCACGACGTTCTGAACCCAGCTCGCGTACCGCTTTAATGGGCGAACAGCCCAACCCTTGGGACCTTCTCCAGCCCCAGGATGCGATGAGCCGACATCGAGGTGCCAAACCGGTTCGTCGCTGTGGGCGCTTGGAACCGATCAGCCTGTTATCCCTAGAGTAACTTTTATCCGTTGAGCGACAGCCCACCCACGTGGTAAGGACAAGTATAAGTTGTCCGGCTGCCGGATCACTATCACCGACTTTCGTCCCTGCTCGACCTGTAAGTCTCACAGTCAGGCCCACGTGTGCGATTACACGACAACGCCGATTTCCATCCGGCGCTAGTGGACCTTTGCGCGCCTCCGTTACTTTTTAGGAGGCAACCGCCCCAGTTAAACTGCCCGGCAAACACTGTCCCCCGCTTCGTTTCAAAGACAGGGTGAGTTTCGGCGAAACGCGAGGGTGGTATCTCAAAGTTGGCTCCGCCCCGACCGAAGTCGGAGCCTCAAAGCCTCCCACCTATTCTGCGCACGCAAATCAACGAAACAATGTCAGCGTACAGTAAAGCTTCATAGGGTCTTTTCGTCCTACCGTGATCTACCTGGCATTTGCACCAGGATTGAAATTTCACCGGACCTCGCGTCGAGACAGTGATCAGACCGTTATACCATTCGTGCGGGTCGGAACTTCAAATATGCGAATGGAAAATAGTAAATGGTAAATGGAAAATGATTTTCCATTTTCCACTTTCAATTTTCCGCGTGTTCCTCTCGCTGGTGAGGCGAGAACTCTGATTTCATCAGAGCGCACAAAGCCTTCCGAAAGCCACTAGCTACTTGCTACTGGCCGTTCGAAGCGCGTGTTACTTGCACCATGCAAGCCCGAGTGGCGTCTTCCACCCGCCCTGTGTCGCCACAGGGATCGGACTATATCATCACCCAGTAACGCCCGTGAATGTTTCATCTCGTCCGGGCAATTTGGGTGCGCCGCTTGTAGTCTCTGAGGAACCCTTCGGTAAATTCGCTACTGCATTGAACAATTGCATCATGTACTCCTGAAGAACACGATCAACGTTTGCATCGACTGCCTCAGGAGGAACTGACACTCTCGCAGTCACGCTTTTCGCGAGTGCTTGAATGGTCGACTCCTGTTGTTGCCAGTTCTGACCTAGTCTTTTCTCAAGGAGACTAGTCAGACCGGCAGGCAGAGTAGGAACATTTACCATAGGTTTCCTGCTGATTGTCCGCAGGAGACAGATTTTCACACAGACAATTTTATTTGTCAATGTACTGCTCCATTCTCGGATATTCCAGCATATAGCGACGTTTTGCGCTGTGCGCAGGTCGAAGACCTGCGGCTTTGAGTGGTATTCCACATACGGTCTGTAATCAGAATTTTTTAAGAGATTCCATAACTCTTCATAAACTCAACAAACTTTACAAATAAGATCGCCCGTTGCTTTCGCGTGGGGCATTGCGGGTCTCGACCGCAAGACTACTATCAAAATCTAGAAATAATTCCTCAGTGCTGATCATTGCTGATCATTCGGGCAAGCTTTAGTCGACCACCCGACAAGGAATTTCGCTCAAATCTGTTACAACCCCGCCTTGCGGGGCGCTGCACTATTTCTACTGCAGTCTGTATGTCTCCATACAGTTCGGACTTTATCTTTCCAGACGAGTATTCATTTTCGATGCTATGGCACGAAATTTTGCTATCCCTTCTTTTGTAAGATGTTCACCATTCTTCATAAGAAGAAGCGCGGCTTGAAAGAGTTCAAAGTCCTGTCGCTTCTTTGACTGAAGAGGATGCTTTTTAAAGAAAGGAATGATCGTCTCCAGAAGATGACTACGACTTCGTACGCGGTATGCCATGCGATCTCCATGATTCGTTCGCACCACTCCACACCCAAAGAATTCTTTGAGCTTGTGAAGAAGTTGCACATCGCGCTGATGTTGCACGACGGTGAATTCAGGAAGTACTTGGTAACCGATTGTCATTTCCGGATGTGGATTAACGCCAATAAAGAAACAGCCTTCTCCATCGACGAATCCGGTGATCCATTGTGCATCAAGATGCATATGTCTGGGCTGAACGTGAAGTCTCTGAGGGTTCTCTCAGCATCGTAGCATGAGAGCCTTCCCTGCGGATTGTCCCCATGTCCATCAGATTTTTACTGCCGCATTGCGACGAGTACTGGACGGTTTTGGAGGAGTTTCCCGCATATAGTTCAGTTTTACTAAGGCTAGCGATTAGCGTAATCGTTTGATTAACCTTAGGACCGTTATAGTTACGGCCGCCGTTCATCAGGGCTTAGTTCGAAGGCATACACCCTCTTACGTGACCTTCTGACACTGGGCAGGCATCAGCCCCTATACGTTGCCTTGCGGCTTAGCAGGGACCTGTGATTTTGATAAACAGTCGCCTGACCTCTTTTGTTGCAACCAATCCACTACAGACTGGTAGTCCTTATCCCGAAGTTACGGACGCTTCATTGCCGAGTTCCTTAACGCGAGTTTTCCCGTTCGCCTTGGTCTACTCGACCACCCCACCGGTGTTGGTTTGCGGTACGGTTTCCGGAAACTCTGTGAGCGATGGTTTTCTTGGAGACAGAAAGGTACGCACTCGACCCCCTCGCGGGGGACATTTGGATTCCGCGCTCGACTCGAATGGCGGATTTCCCTACCACTCTTAACGTCTAACGCGTTACACGTGCAGTCAATGCGCACGCTGCGATTTTCCTATCCCGTCACACCGCTCCTAGAACGGAAGTATCCTTTTCAACGAACATGTCCACACCACACTGGCCTCGGGCCAGAAATTCCAAAATCCAAAACCCAAAACCCAGGGAAATTCCAATATTCAAATTTCAAAATTGGAATTTTTATCTTCCCTGGTATTTGATATTTGGCATTTGGTTTTTCTGCACAAAGTGCAGTGTGGTGCGGACAGAGGCTCGTTGAACTCTCAACGACCGTCCTCTGTCGATTTTCCGGAAGTTCAGGAATATTGACCTGATGTCCATCGGCTACGCCTTTCGGCCTGACCTTAGGACCGACTAACCCCACGCCGATTGCCGTTGCGTGGGAAACCTTGGGGATTCGGCGGGCAGGGTTTTCACCTGCCTAGTAGTTACTCATGCCAACAGTCTCGCTTCCGTACGCTCCACAATGCTTCACAACACTGCTTCACAGCTGAACGGAACGCTCCTCTACCACTGGGTAGGATTGCGCGGAGAAGACAAACATCATTCTCGCACTGACACGATCGGAGAAAAATTCCAAAAACCAAGCACCAAAATCCAGGGAAATTCCAATGAATAAAT
Organism: uncultured Candidatus Peribacteria bacterium; assembly: GCA_964449445.1. Classification (GTDB taxonomy): domain Bacteria; phylum Patescibacteriota; class Gracilibacteria; order Peribacterales; family Peribacteraceae; genus JABFSS01. Next base: position 74,286 of record CAYUZT010000008.1, read on the forward strand.
TTCAAAGTTGGAATTTTACTCTTCCCTGGTATTTGGTTTTTGGCATTTGGTTTTTTTCTGCGACCCTGTCACGACCAAGAACTACAGTGTCTGCTCTGTGCAATCCTATCCAATCCACCGCTTCGGTGTATCGTTTAGCCCCGTTGAGTTTTCGGCGCATACGTGCAGAGACCAGTGAGCTGTTACGCTTTCTTTAAAGGATGGCTGCTTCTAAGCCAACCTCCTGGTTGTATACGCACATACACTACCTTTCCCACTGAACGATACTTTGGGACCTTAGCGAATGGTAAGGGTTCTTTCCCTTACGACGATGGCAATTCGCTGCCACCGTCTCACTCCCGTCGGCATTAAAGGCGGGTATTCGGAGTTTGTCAGGATTTGGTAAGTCGAGTTGACTCCCGCATCCAAACAGTCGCTCTACCCCCCGCCGTGCCCGACGAGGCTGCCCCTAAAGGCATTTCGAGGAGAACCAGCTATCTCCGGGTTCGGTTAGCTTTTCACTCCTATCCACAAGTCATCCCAACGTCTTGCGATACGCTATGGTTCGGTCCTCCACTCGCCTTTCGGCGGGCTTCAACCTGCTCATGGATAGCTCACCCGGTTTCGGGTCGTGTCCCTGCGACAAGCGCCCTGTTCGGACTCGCTTTCGCTCCGGCTCCGGCTAAATCTGCCTTAGCCACGCCACAGAGAACACACTCGTTGGCTCATTATGCAAAAGGAACGTCGTGACGGAACAAGTCCGCTCCGACTCCTTGGACGCAACACATTTCAGAGACTATTTCATCCCCCTTCCGGGGTGCTTTTCACCTTTCCCTCACGGTACTATCCGCTATTGATCTCTGCACCTGTTTAGCCTTGGATGGTGGTCCACCCAGCTTC
>CAYUZT010000009.1:0-72450 GCA_964449445.1 uncultured Candidatus Peribacteria bacterium
TTACACAAAGGGAAAAGTGTTCACTTTACCACCCATTTTTGTCCACTAGCCCTAACTTCCACAAACTACGATACGATCCTCTTTATGAGCAGATTTGTGATAGCACTAGTTTCTGAGTGGCTATTTTGGACTGCGATTGGCTTGCTGTTTCTGTTTCTCTTCGGAGAGAAATTCATGTCTACACTTCAGAGACATATGAGTCTGGGAGTAAAGCTAGCAGCAATAATAGGTGCTGTTATCATCTTTATTCTGGCACTCTTCAACACTCTATACTGAAACTGACCCACCTGCTCTCCGCCTCTCCATGTTGAATTACTTCCGTTACCACTGGAAAGGATTGCTAGCATGGCTCTCAAGTATTGCTATTGCTCTATACTTCTTCTGGGACGGTCTCGTTTCATCTGCCCCCTGGTGGTGGTGGCTCATTCCGCCTTTCTGAAACAGTCTAATCCGCCACGCTCACCCAACCCTGCTGTACTTTTAACGAGAAAGGAAAGCAAATATAGGTAAGTTTGTGCTCGCTCAAACGTTATAGAGGTCTAGACCCATTCCCCCCCAATGACATGACACGTCTTCGTTTGAGCATTAGCTCTGTCCTTATTACAGCGTCGGCGCTCTCCATTGTGGGCCTCACGCTTGCCTCGACCCAGGTGCAGGGAATGACCGTCACGAAACGAGCGACAGGCGCGCAAGTCCGGGTGTGTATGCAACAACGAAAAGTCGGCGGGAATCTCTCGCGTGCACAACGGACGGCAATCCGTCTGCAGTATCGCGCATGCATCCGCCAGGCGGTGATGCTCAATAGCGGCCGTGCGATGTCGTCTAGCAGGCAGGCTTCTTCCTCCGTAAAAAGCAGCAGCTCTCGCTTATCCTCATCGTCCCTCTCATCTTTCGCCTCGTCATCAGTATCATCATCAAGCGTCAGTTCCATGAGTAGCAGTGCAACGAGCAGCTCGCAGACAAGCTCCTCCTCGAGTGTTTCTTCATCGGCAAATGCAAGCCAGTCTTCTGTATCGCTCGGCGCAGCGTCGGCATTTGGAGTCCTCGCCGGCTCGACTGTCACGAACATCGGTCAGACGACCGTCACGGGAGACCTGGGCGTCAGCGCAGGCTCCGCGGTCACCGGCTTCCCGCCGGGCGTTGTGAACGGCACCATCCATGCAGCGGACACGCTGGCAGCAGACGGACAACTTGCACTTACCGTTGCCTATAACGACCTTGCAGGGCGTTCCACGGGTCCGGTTAGTGTCTCGGGGAATCTGGGGGGATCCACCCTCAGCCCGGGTCTCTATAAATCTACGTCATCACTGGAGATCTCTTCGGGTGACCTGACGTTAGATGCAAAGGGCGACTCCAATGCCATCTTCATCTTTCAAATGGCCTCGACGCTCAATGTCACGGCCGGGCGGCAGGTTGTGCTCATCGGCGGCGCGAAGGCGGCCAATATTTACTGGCAAGTGGGGACCTCGGCAAATCTTGGATCAACGTCAATCTTTAAGGGATCGATTCTTGCCGATCAGTCCATCTCCCTTCAAACGGGCGCCAGTGTGGACGGCCGATTGCTCGCCCGCATCGGTGGAGTAACACTCCAGAGCAACACGATCATCGTCCCCGCGAATTAACATGGCTCTCCATCACGGACTGATCTCACGCAGATCGGTCCGTTTTGGGTATAGAACACCAAGAATAAGAGGCACGGTCTAATAGGAATATCTGCTCATAAAGGCATCGTATGGCCAATGGAAGGGCAAAACACTTGCCATGCTCTCGGGAAAAGATATAGAATAGTGGGGTATCCATATGAATTGGGATCCGAACGGTGTTAGTGCCTAAGGAGCCCTTTTCTTTTGTGTGTATGAAATTTTTGATTGAATATCTGGATTTTCCAGATAATCGAATAATTGCACTCTTTCTCCATAGGCCAATACTACCATTTTTCCTCTTACTCCCTCAGCTCAGATAGCGTGGAATATTGAGTTCACCGCTCAAACGTCCGGAAGAACTGAACGATTGCCGGCGCGGCCTCACGTGGCCAATTATGCGGATAGTAGACGCCCCGCGGATCGTGATCCAGTTCGTGCGGGCACCACGTGACGGTATTGCCGCCGTCACAATCTTTATAGAGGCGGCATTTGAGCGCATCTGGTTGCACCGATTCCGATTGTGCCTGGCAGCCGTTCTCACGCAGCCGTATGTCGCGCACCAGCTCGGCAGCCGCGGAGGGAGAGAATTCGTCGTGGGGATTGTTGATGAGCATGGCGGCGGAGGGACCCGCGCAGTCGGTCATCAGCGAACTGCCGCCCACGGTCCCGGACGCCCGCACCACTCCCCCGCGCAGGCAGGCGACGCTGTTGCCGAACCACGCGCCCAGCGAATGCCCGACCACGAAGATACGGTCCATGTCGATGCAGTACCGGGAGGCGACTTCGTAGACCAGCGCATCGAAGAAAGCGAGATCCCGCGCATCGCCGGTGGAATTCCAGGAGAACGATCCCTGGGGACTGCGGATCGCCGCGGGGTACGCGACGAAAAATTCCTGTGCGGCTTTATCGATCCCGATGTACGAGCGTACCTGCTCGTTACTGTTCGTGCGCCCGTGGAACGCGACGATGAGCGGCGAGGCTTCGTGCGCAATGTACCCGCGCGGAACGGTGAGGAAAAACGACCGGTCGACGCCGTTCACGGGTACGGATGTGGGGGGCGCGGGCAGAGTCTTCCCGCATCCCGGAGAGCGGCTCATGATCACGCGATCTTCCTCATGCAGGATAAAACGCGCAATCAGGTCCGCTGCGCGTTCGCGCGTGAGCGGATCCCACGGAATATAGGAATGTCTGCTGAGGATGCCCGAGCGATCGAGCTCCAGTGCGTAGGCTTCGTACCACTTCTCCCCTACGACTTCCTTGACTTCGCCTCCGTACGCTTTCAGCGCCATCTTGATCGCTTCGGCAAACACCACTGGCTGGCTTGGCTTAAAGACGCTGCCAGTGCCGGTCTCGTATCCCTGCACAATCCCCCGCCGCTTGGCCGCGCACACGAACGGAGCGAACCAGGCGTCTTCGGGCACGTCGTCAAAACAGTTTCCCGCGACAGGCTCCACCGCACCACGGGAACGGAAGACCAGTTTGAGGAACTCCGCACGGTTGATGGTCTCTTGAGGATGAAAGAGCCCATCGGGGTAACCGTTGATCGATCCCTTCTGGACCAGGTACGACACGGCATCCTGGTAGCCAAACCACGATTTCGCCATGTCCGGGAACGGCGGAGGTCCTGCGTGTACCGGAAGCGATATTCCGGAAAACACGATGGCAAGGACGGAGACCAGGGAAACAAGCGTCATGCACACACAGCATATCGTCTCCGCGTGATCGCGCTGCAAAACTCTCCAGTATTTTCTGATGATATGCAGCAGCACATGCCATATCATGCCTCCATGTTCGCAACCGCATCGTACACGCTCCTCAGTGTCATCGGCGTCAGCCTGGTATCGCTTGTGGGAATTATCTTCTTTCTGGCAAATCAGCGCTTCATGCAGACGAGCCTTCTGTACCTCGTGAGTTTTTCGGCAGGAGCGATGTTCGGCGATGTCTTCCTTCACATGCTGCCGGAGTTGAGCGAAGGAGAGTCGTCCTTCTCTGATGCCATGCCGATCATTCTCGGCGGCATTCTGTTCTCCTTCATCGTGGAGAAGTTCATCCACTGGCACCACTGCCACGTGCTCCCGGAAGGCAACGCCGAGCATCATCACGAACATCACCACCCCGTTGGATATCTGTGCCTGATCGGCGACGGCGTGCATAACATCATCGACGGCGTGTTGATTGCCACCAGTTACCTGATCAGCGTCGAAATCGGCATCGCGACCACCATCGCTGTCGTCTTTCACGAAATCCCGCAGGAAATCGGCGACTTCGCCCTGCTCCTCCATAGCGGCTTCTCGAAGACGTCGGCTGTTCTCCTCAATCTCCTCTCCGCCGTCACGGCCATTCTCGGCGCGTTCCTTGTTCTCGTGACTGCAGGATCCATCGGTGGGATTGACCAGTATCTTCTGCCCTTCGCCATCGGAAACTTCCTGTACATCGCAGGGTCCGACCTGATTCCGGAACTCCACAAACAGACTCGCGCGCATCAAGGCATACTCCAGTTCGTCGCGATGCTCTGCGGCATCGGTGTGATGTACCTGCTGCTCTTCCTGGAGTGATCACTTCCCCGTTCGTTGAAGCTCCATGGGTTGAAAATTTTCGTCCGGGCGAAAAGCCGGCGTCACTTCCCAAGAGAAGCGGAGGCCTTTTTTCTCAAACCTCTTGTTGGGTACAAGCGCAGAAACCTCGACGGGATCTTCCATAAAGTGCACGGTATGCCGGGTGCCCTGGACACCGTGGTCTTGCTGCCACCACATCTCGGTTTTCCAGTCCATCATCGTAAGAGGTTGACCATCGGCACCACGTCCACGGAAATTCAGCATTCCACTCACAAATCGCGTGCTATGCGGTTCACCCTGCAATTCAAGACATGCCTTGTATCCGACCTGCGTGGGTTGTCGGTTTCGCTCGACTGTATATCGCATCTGGAAGTCTTGTCCTGCCAATGCCTCATCCTGATCCAGGTACTTTATTTTCCGCTCCTCCGCGGTGAACGCACTGATATCGGTGGTGATATACAGAGTCCCTTTCGTTTCCTTTGGCATCGTTGGAAGACGAAAGAACAAACGATCGGTTGCGCTGATGGAAGGTTCTAGCGCGCGTATGGGATCAACCGGATCATCCCGGAAAAGGGAAAATCGCTTTCCCCCCGCCTCCAGCCAAGCGTCCTTGGGGGTGATTTCATGGATAGGAAATGTGTGACCCGAAAGAAATGACACCGAAAAAAATTCATTGCGCTGCTGTCCTTGCGCGGCGATGCCCCCGTTCACCGAAAGTACTGCGGGAGTAGAATCAGGAGTCAATGCAAGCACACCATCGCGATGGCGTTCGAAGTACGAGGGGCCGTGTTGCTGCTGGAGCAAAGAAAGCAGATCCCACTGCGGCATGCCATGCGCGTTAGGAGGCAGACGCTGCTTACGCACATCACTGAGCTTGGGAACAAAGACACGCTCGCCGGTCTGCTGGTTGAGTGAATCAAGATATGCCGACCAGATTGGCGGACGGGGACTGCTGCGATCTGCCTCCGACAGATGAACGGACGTCCCCGCAAAAGCATCTTCGAGATTCAATGGCTCAAAAATTTGGACCAGATGAATACGCTGCTCTGCAGTCGCATTCTGGAAGAACGCCGCTCGATACGGGAAGATGTCTTTCCCCAGACGCACAAGCTCTGCATGCGCCTGCTCGCGAAGTGTAAATTCATTGTGGTCTAAAAGACCGAGAAGAGTGGCAAGCTTTGGGGGAAGCTCACGCTGCACCTGCACAACTTTCGGTTCAAGCTGACTACGCAGATCAGTGGTATCGGCGGAGGTCGGCATTGCCACGGGCAGTGCCGCAAAAAGCCCGGCGACTCCAATGCGCGCCGCAGTGCTCTGTGCAAATCGTTCCGCGCCTGCCGAGGTCCTTCGTGATGCAGGTAGCCCCAATTTTTCAACGACATTCGGCGACACATGCTCCTTGTACGCTCAATATTTGTACAGTCAAACATCAATGGAGGAGATCGAACTTTCCCGCATCATTGAAACAAAAAGGCACACTTTCCACCCTTGCTACCCTTGTCACCCTTGTCCCCCCTTTTTTTTTGGTAACTATCCCTTGACAGCTAGGAACAGGAGGAATAAGCTAGAGACATCTTCCCTCCTATCCTATGAAAAGTCCACGCCTCACCATCCTTAACTTCCACAAGACGTTTCCCGATAACGACACCTGCCTTCGCTTTCTGTTCAACGCACGGTTCCCGAAGCCGAAGTGTGCGAAGTGCAAGGGAGCGAAGTTCTACAAGCACCCAACCCGCGCTTGCTTCACTTGTGGGAAGGGTTGCACCCACCTTTGGCCTAAGGAGGGGACTATCTTCGATCATTCTTCTACCGATCTCGTAAAGTGGTTCTTCGCCATCTTCCTCATGTCGCAGAGCCGCAACGGAGTAGCCGCAAAAGAACTGGAAAGGGCGTTAGGCGTGACGTACAAGTGCGCCTTCCGCATCGGCCATCAGGTACGGAAGCTGATGAAGGAAAACGCCTTTACACTCTTCGGAGAGGTAGAGGCTGACGAAACGGCAGTAGGAGGCAAGAGACACGGCAAAAGAGGACGCGGAGCAGAAGGAAAAACTATCGTCTTCGGACAGTTACAGAGGAAGGGCATGATGAACGCGGCCATTGTTCCGAACGTCCAAGCCGACACGCTTCTCCCGCATTTTCAGAACAATATCGCCAAGGGGACGAAGGTGATGACTGATGAACTCCACAGCTACAAGAAAATCGCCGCCGTTCTCGGCATGGATCACGACACGGTACAGCACGGAGCGAAGCAGTACGCAAAAGGATCAACGCACACGAACAGCATTGAAGGCTTCTGGTCGCAGCTTAAAAGGTCACTGGATGGCACTCACCACGTTATTTCCCCGAAGATGCTCCACGCTTACGTTTCGGAGTTTCAATGGAGGTACAACAATCGGGATTCAATGACTCATCTTTTCGAGCTTCTCCTTTCACGCGTGTCGTCGCAGCGAGTCCTAGGAGCTTGAAGAAGCGGGCTTTGTCCGTAGATGATTCAGACATGAGAAGGGAGGAAGGCATCTATTATCTCCCATCCGTAGCTATTACGCATAATGCTTTCGATTGCTTTTGCGTCGATGTTTCCTTTCTTGTCTATGGGAAGCGGAAGAATGAACTCATTGAGTCTTCCCATTGAGAGCTTTCGTCCGTAGTGATAACGCCATGCTTTAATGCGAATAAGTGCGGCAATATAGAGAAGCATATACGGATCGTGCGCTCCCTTGAGGGTGAGAACAGCCGTCTTCTCACCGGCAATGTAATCTTCAAACTGATAGAAAGTTGTTCCGCATGTTCCATCGAGTGAAACAGAAACGGAATCCTTCTTGAAGTTTGGCTCCGTGTCGCATCTCAGAGAAACGCCATTGTCCATTTCCGTAGTCGTGACATACGGCACTCGCTTTGTATCACTCTCAATCTCGTTTAGATACGGCGCATATTTCCGCTCCACTTCGCACACACCCTTTTCTCCGCTGAGATCGAAATGGCCAACCTTATTTGAAAGAGACACCTTCGATGGCTTTTTGCGAATGCTGATGTCCTTTTCTTCAAGACTGAGCAAGTAACCAGCCGTTTCCTTCACCAACTGCTCTATTGCTTCCGTGATATTCTCGTATGTCGGCTCTTTGTCGTCTAAATATCGCTCAGGTACAAGCTCAAAATCGTCGTCCTCGAATTCTATGGAGGCCGCTTTTTGTTGTTCTGGAAGATTCTGCACCTTTACTCCATCGGGAGTCTTGATGAACTCCGCGAGCAGTTCTTTGACTTCCGTTAATTCGTCCTTTGCCTTCGGATTTTTCAGCCGCTTTCCTTTCTTCTTCAATAGTCCGTCATGGAGAATCCGCGCCCAAAATACCTTCTGCTTTCTAGGATGCGGAACACCTTTCTTTACAAACAATCCTAACGTGTTTGTTCCTGTCGGATAGAACAGGTCTTGCGGGAAATTCACCACGGCAAGAAGTGTGTGAGCCTTGAGTAAGTCTTTCCTCCATTGCTTCGTGGACTTCTCAATGAGAACTGACATAGGCAAAACGGCAAATAGAACTCCGCCGTCCTGCATCTGTCTCAAAGCGTGTTCCACAAAGTGATACTCTTTGCTCTTGCTCGACTTCTGGGCAAAAGGAGGATTCATCAGGACTTTCGTAATTGGAGGAATGCGCCCCGCGAAATCTTCCGCTTTGTACGTGGCACATAGAGAACGCTTGGAATTGTCCACTGTAAGCCACTTATTGAAACAGTTTCCCTCGATCATGTGGTTCTTGCCGTCCCCGCGAAAGATCATGTTCACAATGGCAAGAGCGATAATGGGGTCTTGCTCCTCAATACCGTATATCCCATTTTCCTTGAACGCATCAAAGTCCTTTGCCGATTTGATTTTCTTTCTTGCTTCGTCCAGTGCGGCGACAAGAAATCCGCCAGTCCCGCACGCGGGATCGAGAACGAGATCGTTCGGTTGTATATCCAAAACTTCCGCAGCAAAGCGTGTGATGTGGCGTGGTGTGAGGACGACACCGATTTCCTTTGCTCCGTTGCCGTACTTCAAGAAGGCTTCATAAAAATCACCTAAAATATCCTTTCCTGACTTCATGGCAGACCGGATATTGAGAGCGAGGAGCTTCTCAATTGTCTTCACAATCGCCGCCCGAACCTTTACATGGTTGTCTGGGTTCGATGGTTCGTCGATTTTGATGAATCTGGAGAATTCATGCTTTCCATGACGATTCAAAATCGTTTCCACTTTCTTGTTAATAGCAGCAATCATTACACTGGTATCCGATTCGTCCAGATCAATCTCCGATGTTTCCGTGAGAGCGAGCAGCAGAGCAGAAATGAATCGCGCCCTGTAATCCTTGTTTATCGCATTCTCATGCAGAATGCTGTTGATTTCCTCCGCAGCCTTGTGGAATTCCTCCTCGGATATTTCAATGTCCGCAATTGCCCCGCTCTTCGACTCCAGAATGCGCTGAGTTTGACCGACTGACAAAAGCCCTGTTACCTCCACTTCGTTCTCTGTGATCGTTTCCCACGATCCATTATTGAAGTATTGGCTTTTTGCTACATAGCCTTCTTCCTCGCTGCCAGCAATTCCTGTGATGAAAAGTGCTTTGATCTTCTTTTTCTCGTTGATTTTGTCAGCGTAGTCCTCACGAGCTTCCTTGAGGGCAGTATCGAGCTTCTTCCGCTCATTCTTCGCTTCGATCACATAGCATGTCGTATCCGAAAGCATCACAACATTCTCAGGTTTCAGCCCTCCGATTGCTTCGCGGATTGCCTCAATGCGATGGCACTCTTGCTGAGTGTAAATCTGCTCCTTCTTCCATTCCTTCTTTGTCAGTTCTTCCAGAATAAACCTGTAGGCGTGAACTTCCGATGCCGTTGATACTGCTTGGCGTGCCATGCCGAATCATCGAAGCGTTTTTCTAGGCGTTTGAAAAGCGATTCGTGAAGCGGCTTTCGAGAAATGTTGTGGAATGAGCGTTCCCCTGTCACGGCTCCTTTATGTTGCCGTATATCTTCCTAGTCTTCAAGGGATAGTCGCCTTTTTTTTAGACATGACAAGACCCCAAACCACGCTTCCGCAAATACTGCTGGTGATACTCCTCCGCAGGATAGAAATTCGTGAACGGAACAATCTGCGTCACGATGGGTCGTTTGAATTTCCCTGATTGATCCAATGTTGAGGTGAAGTTCTGTGCCAGAGTCTCCTGCTCAGGTGTATGGAAGAAGATCACGGATCGGTACTGATCACCAATATCGGGACCCTGTTGATTCATCGTTGTCGGATTGTGGTTCTCGTAGAAAATCGTGAGCAGATCGTCGTAGGAAACTTTCTCCGAGTCATAGGTGACCTGCACCGCCTCGGCATGGCCGGTGGTCCCTGTGCACACCATCTCGTACGTGGGATCCTTGGTTGTGCCTCCGCCGTAGCCGACCTGGGTCGAAAGAACGCCGGGCGTTTGCAAAAACGTCTCCTCCACTCCCCAGAAGCATCCAGCGGCGAAGGTGGCAAGTTCAGTCATATATTTATACGGTCTGCGTGGGCTTTTCGGTTTGCCCCTGCACTTTGTCGGCATCGGCTTTGCGTTTCTCATCATCCTGCAGTTTCCTCGCGTCTTCCTTCTGATTGATCGTCAAAATCCCCTTCTTTGAATCTTCCTCCTTCGCCTTCTTCGAGTCCTGCTCTAATTTCTTCACGGTCACATCGCGCCGCAGCTTCGCACGGTCCTGCGCTATTTTGCGCTCCTGCTTGCGCTTGAGCTCATCCATCTTATGCGGATCGAGTGCGCGGTTGCTTTCCGCTTTCTTCATCTGCCGCTTGTAATCGGCGTCTTCGAACATAAGGAGAGTATACCCCTCTCCCGCGGGAGAGGGTCTGGGTGAGGGGCCTGAAAGATGTACACTGTACATAGTGCCCTCGTAGCTCCCGCCTTCGTCCGCCTAGGCGGACTACGGCGGGCAGGCAGTTGGATAGAGCGCCTGGCTCGCGATCTTTGCCCCTTTACATCTCCGCTCCCTTAGCTCAACTGGATAGAGCGTCGGTCTTCGAAACCGAAGGCTGCAGGTTCAAGTCCTGCAGGGAGCACCATATGAACAGACCGAGGTGAGTATACTGGAGACATGCAGTCTCTCTTCCCCCGCAAACTCCGCCCCGGCGACGGCGTTCGCGTGATTGCGCCCTCGTGCAGCATGCGATCGATGCCGTGGCTGAATGCTACTGCCAAAAAGCGAGTGGCTGCGCGCATGGAAGAACTGGGACTCCACGTCTCGTTTTCCAAAAACATTGGTGAAAACGATCTACTGGAATCGAGCTCCGTCGCATCGCGCATCAGTGATCTGCACGACGCGTTCCGTGACCCGAGCGTGCACTTGATTCACTGTGTCCGCGGAGGATTCAATAGTATTGAGCTGCACCGCTCTCTGGACTTCGATCTCATCCGTAAGAATCCCAAAATACTGTGCGGATTTTCCGATATCACATCGCTTGCAACAGCGATTCATGTAAAAACAGGTCTCGTCACGTACTCTGGGCCCAACTACAACAACCTCTCACCAACCAAAGGATTCGAGTACACGCTTGAATACTTTCGACGCTGCCTGTGTACGGAAGATCCGATCGCAGTCGAGCCTTCACGGCACTGGAGTAACGATCACCGTATGAACGCTTCGGAGAAATGGAAGTGGTCGGTGAATGATGGATATTGGATCATGCACAAAGGGAGTGCCAAAGGAACACTGCTTGGTGGCAACCTCTGCACATTCAACATGCTCCAAGGCACAGAGTTCTTCCCCGACTTGCGCGGCTCCGTTCTTTTTATTGAAGATGACTTCGAAGCGCAGCCGCATCACTTTAACGCACACCTACAATCACTGATCCTTCAACCAGGATTCTCTGGCGTCACAGGCCTGGTGATCGGACGGTTTGAAAAAGCGTCAGGTATCACGCGCACAATCCTCCAACACATCATCGAAACCAAACCAGCGCTGAGGAAACTCCCCATCATCGCCAACGCCGACTTCGGCCATACTCAACCGATGATCACCTTTCCGATTGGGGGGAGGGTGAAAATCGGCGCAGAGAAGAGAGAAAGCCTCGTCGAGATCATAGAACATTGACGCGGCAAAGACACCGGGGATAGCATAGTTTCCTTTTTCCAAAACATCGCTATGCCCATGGAATCGGAAGATTTTCGCACGGAAGAGAGAATCGACCAAGCACTCGTAGAAGTCATGAGGCATCGGCGGCGGGAACATACTGAAGGTTTCACGCTTATTGGTTCGGAGAACCATCCGCATCCCGAAGACGTCGCCGCGTACAGGGATGCGCAAAAAGCTGGCTTTGATGGCGGATATTTTGAAGGGTATCCAGCTGACCTGAATAAAAGACCGGGCAGCGGCCGTTTTTATCAAGGATGTCTCTCTGCTGATGAACTGGAGCGATTGGCCCGGGACCGCGTTGTCCGTGTGATCGCACGGTCAAATCCCGATGCAGCCGAGGCAAACGTGCAAGCGCCCTCCGGTGCGATTGCGAACATCGCCGCGTATTTAGGCGTGCTAGAACCGGGAGACAAGATCGTCGCACCCGATTTGAAAGACGGCTACGGTCACCTGTCATACGGAGCGGGTTCGCCAAATGTCGTTTCCAAACTCTTTAATGTTCGCAGTTACGGCGTGGACCCGGCAACGCACCTTTTGGACTATGTCGCTCTCGAACAAACCGTCAAGGAACACCAGCCCAAGCTCATCATTGGAGGCGCATCGTCGTACACACGCGATATTGACTGGAAGTATATAGTAACGATTGCTAAAGCTTATGGCGCACTCACTATGGCCGACATTTCCCATCCAGCCGGCCTCGTTGTCATTGATGCGCTGGGCGACCCCTTTGCCAACGGCGTCGACATTGTGACGTCAACAACACACAAAACTTTGCGCGGAGAGAAAGGTGCGGTGATTGTGTGGCGCAAAGATCTGGCAGAACGCATGAAAACCAAAGGCATCAATTTCTCCGTCTTTCCGGGAATGCTTGGCGGACCGAACATGGCAACGGTTGCATCGATTGCATCTACATTCCGTCGAGCACAAACTCCTCAATTCAAGCAAGAACAATTACAAACAAAGACAAATGCGGAGACACTTGCAAGAGCTCTGGAGATGCGCGGTTGGCAACTCATTACCGGAGGAACAGATAATCATCTCGTGCTTGCGGATGTAACTAAAATTGACGGGCTGAAAGCTGACGCTAACAAAGATGGCTGGAATGCCGCCGTCGCTCTGGAAACCGGTATCGGCATCATAACGAATAAGAACAGTATTCCCAGGACCGAGGGAACCCCCATCCGCCCGGTAGGACTACGGATGGGAACACCTGCAATGACTGCACGCGGACTGCAGGAGACCGAGGTACGGGATTTGGCAGACTGCATCGACCAAGGATTGCGCTATGCCAATGATGCCATGCGGATTGCTGCTGTACGCACAAAAGTCCGTGATATGGCTTATGCTTTCCCCGCTCCGACGTACGAGTGATGACGCATAAAGAATCTGGACAACGACGACTCGTCTGGTACGCTTCCGCTTGTGAATACCGCCTACGTCCTCTTCTGCTCTCCCTCTTCCTCCTCCTGCTGCTGTCAGCAGAGGGTGAGTTGTAGGTAGAACGAGAGTCGTACGCCTATCTCACCCTCGCAAAGAAGAGGGTGTTTTTGTATTCTCTTTCCCCTATCCCCATGAACAATCTCGATAATCACAACACAGGCGATGACAATCAGTTCCGAGGCACCGAACAATCCCTTCAATATGATCCAAGCGATAACAAGTACTACATCATTTCTCAGGCTCCTGCGCCTGTGACCAGAATAAATGGCACTAGGTATCAAAGTATGGAACTCAACGGCACAGGACCCGTCGTCGGTTGGGAAAGATTGAATGACGCAACAGAAGCGAATGCGTTCCTCCAGCGTGGCGGACGATGGCGAATTTCTCTTGCTTTGTTACCACAGGGATCTTCAGAAGAGAGCTGAGGTATACTCCCTCTCCATGCCCTCCTGCCGTTCCTGCAGCGCACAATTCGAGCTTCTGCCCGGCGAAGCTGCTCTGCACGAGAAGATCACGTCGACCTTCGAAACGGGACCCATGGACCCGCCAGGAGACTGCCCCGACTGCCGCTTGCAGCGGAAAATGGCGTGGCGGAATGAGCGGCATTTGTATCACCGGAAATGTGATAAAACCGCGAAGATAATCCTCTCGGTGTACCCGGAAAAGACTCCATTTCCTGTCTACGAACGTGCAGCATGGTGGAAAGATGACTGGGATGCACTGGAGTTTGGAAGATCATGCGATTTCACTCGCACCTTCTTCGAACAATTCCAGGAACTTTTGAATGTCGTGCCCCGCTCCGCGCTCAATTCGGTGAACGTGGAGAACTGCGACTACTGCAACTTCGCCTTCGATGCGCGTAACTGTTATCTCGCGCACCTCTGCTACCGCAGCGAAGGAATGCTCTTCTGCTACTGGATGCTCGACTGCAAAGATGATGTTGATTGCAGTTTTTGCCTGAAGACTGAGCGCTGTTACGACTGTACCGATTGCAATCACTCCTACGGGTGTCACTCGTGCGTGCTTTCGCATACGTGCAGCGATTGTTCCTTCCTCTACGACTGCCGCGCCTGCACGGAATGCTTCGGCTGCGTGGGATTGCGTCGCAAAACACACTGCATGTTCAACGAACAACTGACGAAGGAGGAGTACAACAAGCGGCTGACCGAAATGGATCTGCAGAACCCAACACATGTGAAAGCGGTGAGGGATCGAGTTCTCGAGCTACGCAAGTCGCACCCTCACCTGTATTCGATTCAAGACAAAACTGAAAACTGCAGTGGTGACTATATCTTCGAATCCAAAGACTGCCATCGGTCCTACCAGATCTACCGGTCCCAGGACTGCATGTACATCCAGGACTGCGAAACGAAAGATGCCCTGCATGATTACCACATCGGATGGTCGGAACTGACCTATGAAAGCTACTCGTCCGTTCGCCAGCGCTCTACCGCATTCTGCATTCAATGCTGGGATGGTCACGACATGTTCTACAGCGATAATTGCCAGTCCTGCAGCCACTGCTTTGGCTGCGTCAGGCTTCGCCACAAACAGTACTGCATCTTGAACAAGCAGTACTCCAAAGAGGAATATCTCAAACTCCTTCCAAAGATTGTCGCGATGATGAAACAATCAGACGAATGGGGCAGATTTTTTCCGATCTCGATGAGTCCATTCGCATACAACGAAACGATGGCGCAGCAGGATTACCCTTTAACGGAATCTGAGGTGAAGAAACGCGGCTGGCGGTGGACAAAAGAGAGTATGGCAACGACCGGCAAGGAGACTCTGAAAGATGTGCCTCAGAGGATTCAGGATGTCCCGGAATCCATCACCAAAGAAGTCCTTGGCTGCACTGCGTGCAAGCGAAACTATAAAATTATCCCGCAGGAACTGGCGCTCTACCGGCAGATGAGCATTCCACTGCCAGGCATCTGCCCCGAATGCCGATACGGTGAGCGATTGAAGAATCGCAATCCGCGGAAGCTTTGGAAGAGGACATGCGGAAAGTGTGGGGAGGAACTGGAGACGACCTTTAGCCCGGAAAGATCGGAAGTGATTTATTGTGAAACCTGCTACCTTAAAACTGTGTATTAAAACAGGTTTCACCCTGAGCGAGCGAAGCGAGTCGAAGGGCGAGAAGTGTTATTTGAAGACAGTGTACTGACCCTCTCACTGGATCTCGTACGTCACGAACGCTTCTTAGATTTAGCATTCCAAACCGAAATGACGTCGTCCATTTTCTTCTGCGTAGGCTTATCCACGATAATCTCTTTTGCAATGACTTGCGTCTCGGTTCGCGTGCCGATGGAAAGACGTCCGTCGGCATAATCTGTCAGGAGAATGCGCACAACAGTTGCGAGCGGCGTGTGCTCCTTCTGTGCGCGCTTGGCAGCCCGATCTCTCGTCATTTTATCGATGGCAATGGATGTTTGCATAGATGAAGTAGTGAAGAACTATAGGAATTATATAGGAATTACATATACGGAGTCAACTGACGAATTTGTGGATCAGCGGTAGTTTTCTGCGAAGAGTGTTACATGAAAGTGGTGTAGTGAGATAAAATATCTTTCTATAGAGAAAACGTGCCCGATGACCGGCCAAACATTCGAGCCGACTGCTCGGGAAATGGAGCTTCGTAAAAAACTGGGCATCGACGGAGAGCCGAAGCTGCACCCAATCTTGCGCTTCATGCAGCATGCTGCGTTCTGGCAGCACTGGACACTGCATAAGCGGCTATGCGACAAAACCGGCAAGTCGATCATCTCCGTTTTTCCGGAGAATTGCCCGTACCCGGTATGGCATAAAGATGAATGGATGAAGCATGCCAATCCTCCGGCTTCTGCATTTGATGCTTCACTCGAATTCTTCCCGCAGCTCCTGGAACTCTTCCGGCGGTGTCCCATTCCACACAATCTGGGAGCGGGCAATGAGAACTGCGAATACACCGACGACTGGTGGTACTGCAAAAATTGCTACCTCTGTCACTCCGGTGTGGAATGCCAAGATTTGCGCTACTGCTACCGCACCATTCGGGTCCGTGACTCTCAGTACTGCGTCTTCTCCTTCGATAGCGACAAATGCGTAGATCTCATCAACAGCCACACCTGCAATCGCGTCCTGTACGGCTATAACTGTTGGCAATGCCGTGATTCTGCCTTCCTGTATGACTGCCGCAACTGCAGCAACTGTTTGTTCTCTACGAATCTCCGAAACAAATCCTACTGCATCCGAAACCTGCAACTCACCAAACAAGAGTATGAACAGCAGGTGAGCTCATGGGACTTCCGCTCACGGACACACTACGAACGAGCAAAAGAAGAATTTCACAAAATGCTTCGTGAGCGCGCGTGGCACCGCGCACTCTTTATTGATCGATCGGAAAACGCACAGGGGAATTACCTGGATGAATGCAAGGACTGCGATAATGCGTTCTTCCTGACCAATCGCATGCAAGATTGCGTCAATGTGCTGCGCGGCGGGGAAGGGTGCCTTGACTGCTTGGATGCCGTGAGTCCGTACAGCTCGGAATTAGTTTTCAATTCCACATTGCCGCAAGATAGTAGTTACGACATCCGCAGCTGCTGCGACATGATCCAGTGCAAGTGGATGGAATACTGCGCGCACTGCTACCAATGCGAACATTGCTTTGGCTGCTGCGGACTTGTTGGCAAGAAATATCACCTGTTCAACAGAGAGTTCTCCCCCGAAGAGTACGAGAAGCGCAAGGCGGATATTATCACTCACCTCAAGAAAACCGAGGAATATGGCGACTTTTTTCCAGGCTCCTTCGCAGCATCACCCTATCAAGAAAGCCTCGCCGACTTCTACTGGCCTCTCACGAAAGAACAAGCGGAGCGATATGGTTTCTGGTTACGCACGACCAAAGATAACCGAACAGTCGAAGCAGTAGATGCATCTGCGATTCCCGATCGCAGTGATGACGCTTCCGAAGATTTGTCGCAGAAAATTTTCTGGGATGCCACTGCAGAGCGTCCGTTCCAAATTCAGCCGCCTGACATTGCATTTGCGGAAGATCTCAAAGTTCCTCTTCCGTACACCTACTACATGCGACGCTTGCAGGAGAACTTCCGTCTGATTCCCTTCAATGGAACATTGCGAACGGCAACATGCGGAAAGTGTGCCAAGCAGGTGCAAACCGGATGGCCACGCGAGTACGACGGGCGGATTCTGTGTGAAGAGTGTTATTTGGAAGAGGTTTACTGAAGCTCCTTCAACAACCTCCTATTCATCTCCACATGTTGCTCCAGTGAACGTAGCGAGATCCATTCGCCCGCACCGTGCAGATCACCGCCTTTGGGGCCGTAGAGGAATGCCGGGATGCCGCGCGTGGTAAAGGCTCTCGCATCGGAGGAGCCGTTCTCACGACGGATGGGTACAGACTGCCCCGTCACTTCTTCCACAATCCGCCTGATCGTCTGTACCATCGGATGGTTGGGGTCGCAGTACATGGGATCGGCATCCACGATGAACTCGAGACGGAATCCGGCAGGAATGTGCTGAGAGAGGAGCTTCAACGCTTCTGCGGGTCTTTTGCATACGGTGGGTGGAAAACGCACGTCGAGCACACAGGTTGCTTCATCGGGGATGCGATTGAGCGCATCACTGCCTCGTAGCTGCGTCGGCGTGACGGTCATCTGCCAGTCATGCTCTGTTCCCGGGGGAAATTGTTGTTGAAGTTTCTGAAGAAGCCCCGAGAGTTCGGAAATGGGATTCTCACTCCTCCACGGCTCCGCAGCGTGTCCCCCCTTCCCCTCCGCGATCAATCGCGCCCACACGGCACCTTTGAGTTCGGTCACGATACCTTCGGCTTCGCCGGTATCGGGAGTAAATGCGACCGGAAACTCTCCGAGGATGTTCTGATCGAGCAATGAGGGTGGTCCGTAGCCACCCGTTTCTTCGTCGCTCGTAAAGAGAACGCTCACGGGAGGAACAGATCCCTGCTCGCACGCCTCGCGGTACGCGAGAAGGAACGTGAGATCCGCGCCCTTCATGTCCTTCACACCACGGCCGTACGCTTTGTCACCGTCGATACGCAGTGTGAATTGCTCGTCGGAACCCGGCACGACATCCGCGTGACCGAACCACAAAAGTTTTGGATGCGGGTGTTTGAGGAAGAGATACGGCGATCCTTTTACGTCTCCGGTGATCAGCGGGAGACCCGCGCGAGAGAGGAATGTTTCCTGGATCCACGCGAGACATTTTTTCTTTTCAGCAACATTGTTCCCCACGGTGCGGAAAGAAACGATCGTCCTGAGGAGCTGTGCGAGCGAATCCATAAAAAAGATGATAGAGAGATTTTGGCCTCCAATCAACAAAAAAACCGCGCATCCGTTCGGCTGCGCGGCTTGGAGGCGCTGGCGGATTACCTCCTGCGCTTCTTCTTCGTCGTCTTTTTCTTCTTCTTATGTGCCTTCTTCTTTTTCTTGACCATAGAAGAGTGGGGAAGGAAGTAAAACTTTCCTCCAACTGTACTGAGAAAGTTTTTGCTTGTGAAGAAAATCATCGAGCGTGAAAAGAAAAATGTGCTGTTGTAAAAATATATTTTTTACGCATCACTCAACCGATGTCCGAGTTTTTCCTTCTTCGTTTTCAAATATTTTTTCTGCAGGTCCGTCGCGGCGCTCATTTCGATCGGCAACTGATCGATGATGTGCAGTCCGTATCCTTCCAGTCCGATTACTTTCTTCGGATTGTTCGTGAGGAGACGAAGCTTGCCGATCCCGAGGTCCTTGAGGATCTGCGCGCCGATGCCGTAGGTCCGTAAATCCACGGGGAGTCCAAGCCGTTCGTTCGCTTCTACGGTATCCAGGCCATGACGGCGCTGGAGGTCGTACGCCTTGATTTTGTTCGTGAGTCCCGCGCCGCGGCCTTCCTGACGAAGGTAGAGCAGCACGCCCGTTCCTTCCTCCGCGATGCGCTGCATGGCCTGCTGCAACTGATGACCGCAATCGCAATGCGCCGAGCCGAATGCATCGCCGGTCAGGCATTCGGAGTGCACGCGGACGAGCGCGGGGTGGAGAGCCGTGATGGTTCCCTTCACAAGCGCCACGTGCTCGCGATCATGGAGCACGTCACGGTAGACGTTGACGGTCCAGAGTCCCGTATTCGTTTCGAGTTCAGATTGAGCCTCCAACCGTACCAGCGTCTCATGCCGGCATCTCCACGCGATCAAATCGGCAATGGAGATGACGGGAATATCGTGCTCCTGCGCGAACGTGGTAATGGCCGGGAGCCGCATCATTGTGCCGTCATCATGCATCAATTCACTCAGCACTCCTCCGCTGCGCATGCCTGCAAGTCGGCACAAGTCCATAGCTGCCTCCGTATGGCCAGCGCGGACAAGGACTCCCCCATCCTGCGCGCGAAGCGGGAAGATGTGGCCGGGATGGCGCAAATCTTCCGGGCGCGCGACCGGATTGATGGAAACACGGATCGTCTGCGCACGATCGGCGGCGGAAATACCAGTGGTGATGCCCTCTGCGGCATCAATGCTGATGGTGAAGGGTGTGCCGAGCCGCGACGTGTTCTTGGAGACCATCGGCGGCAGTTGGAGCTGGTCGGCAATGTCGTTACTCAGCGGCAAGCACACGACGCCACCAGTGTGGCGAATCATGAACGCCATCTTCTCCGCCGTCATATGCTCAGCGGCCAAAATCAAATCCCCTTCGTTCTCGCGCTGCTCGTCGTCGGTCACGATCACGAAGAGGCCGGCGCGAAGGGCGTCCAAAGCCTGAGGGATAGTTGCGAGAGGAGTCATTGGAAGTGGAAGTATAGACGAAAAGAAGCCAAAGATGCCAACGAAGCCCACGAGGCCAAGGAAAAAGAAACTGAGGAATGTCAGGAATACAAGGAAACAAAAGAAATCTTTGCCATCGTTTGTTTCCTTTTCGTTGGCATCCTTGGCATCTCTGTCTTCCTTGGCTTCCTTTTATTTTATCTGAATCGAATACGTCTGTTTTGCGCTGAGCGGCATCCCATGCCGCACGCTCACCATATAGGTTCCCGGCGGATACAGGTAGCGCAGACCGCATTCGGGACCTTTGAAGCCGAATTGGTCCACGTCATCCAGCGGGTAGATAAGGCAGCCGAGCGTATCGGTGCTGCTGATGCGCATGAGCATTTCGCGCCCGCCGTCATCGACGGTTTTCGTGTCTTTCGGAATGGTGAACTTGAACCAATCTTCCAGGTCCGCAGTATCCAGACTGTCGGAGCGGGCCTGTCCCAGCGGCAGTACCCCCGCCTGTGAGAAGCCGTCATTGCCGTCGCCCTTTGTCTGCTTTACCGACACCGTGAACGCCGGAGCCAGTTTCTCGGGCTCCAGCTGCAATCGCCACGACCCCGGCGAGAGCGCCGCGCGGATCATGCAATTTTTTCCATCCTGGAATCCCAGGTAATACTCCTGGCTGAAGCCGCTGCGTCCCAAGTGATACAGCCGGCAAGTGAGCGAACCGTTGTTCCATTCGGTGATCGACGCAAGGACATCCACCACAACCACGGAATCGATGATGGAAAATTCATACGAGAAGGGAATCTTGCCGTCGAAGTTCCTCTTATCCGAGAAGGGAACCGTGACGCTCTGCGTGTTTGCCTGCGCGCGCTCGAGAGCCCTCTGTTCCTGTTGAATGGTGCGGAGCGCCGCGGCGGCACGCCGTTCGATTTCCGTGAGACCTGCGGCAATTGCGTCGGCAGCCGCTGGAGTCACGCTGCTGGCCGCGGACGATGCAGCGGCAAATTGTGCGGCGCGCTTGATGGGAATGGCATTCCAGATGTACGCAGCGGCCTCGCCCCGTTCCAGGATCTGGTTGGGACGGAACGTGTCGCCATCCTGGCCTTCAATCGGAAGAATCTTGAGCGCGAGCGCCGTGTGAATGTAGCGAACATGCCAGTCCGCGGGGGCGATGTCGCGGTACATCTTCACCGTGGCAGTGAGATCTGCTTCCGCAATATTGAACACGGCGATCGTCAGCTTGATCGCCTCGGCGCGCGTCACCGGCTGGCCCGGCTTGAAGGAGCGTTTTCCATCGGCGGCAACGTACCCTTTCACATAGCCCTTCGCCGTGGCGTCGCAGACCGTGAACTCGTACCAGCTTGTTTCCTCCACATCTTCAAAACATCCGCCCGCGCGCTCCGGCGTGATCTTGGCCGCGCGGTAGAGCATCGCGAGCATCGCCGCTCTGTTCACGGGATCATGGGGACGGAACGTGCCATCCGGATTCCCGCCGATCACGCCAAGGTCTGTGAGCTCCTCGACGGCATCTGCATGGGGATAATTACTGGGGACATCGGGAAAACGGATCGCAATCGTCGCAAGCGGAAGAAGGAGAAGTATCGCCGCAAGGAAAAGAGTGGATCGGGGGCGCATCACGGGGCAATTGGCTCGAATGGTATATTGAACAATTCAATTGTTCAATATCTCAGGAACGCAGCTTCTCGATCTGCGCAAGCGAATGTAGCACCGACGCAGCCGCCTCCCCTCCTTTGTTATCTGCACCTGATGATCGCACCTTCGCCTGCTCCACGTCCTTCACATACAAGACTTCGAACGCAAACGGGACGCCGTATTGTACCTGCACGTCCATAATGCCCCGTGCGGTTTCCCTGGCGATCAGTTCGGCATGGTGTGTTTCCCCCTCCACGATGATTCCGAGTCCGATGAGCGCGTCGACTTTCTTTTCAAACGTCAGCACTGCGCCGATCAGCGGTATTTCAAACGATCCCGGGACCGGATATTCCGTGATGTTCTTGGGCGCAACTCCCGCCTTGAGCAGCACACCTTTCGCTCTTTGAATAAGTTTTCCCACTTCTTCCATATAGAAGGAGGAGTGGACGATGCCAATCCGCCACGCAGGATTCGCTTGTATTGCCGAGGTGGGTTTCTTCTCAGTACGCATGTGGCTTTTCGGGGAAGAGTGAGTGCAGGGACCTGACCAGTATATCTGTTTCAAGATTCACACGGTCTCCTTTCTTGAGAGACCCAAGCGTCGTGTTCTTGAGCGTATGGGGAATCAGCGCAATCGTCACTTCACTGCCTTTGATCGATGCAATCGTCAGGGAAACTCCATCAATCGCAATAGAACCCTTCGGGATGACGAAACGGACAGAGGACAGAGGACAGAGGACAGTAAGCAGAACTCTGTCCGTTGTCCGTTGTACTCTGTCCACTTTTCCCATTACTTCTACATGTCCTTGTACGACATGTCCCTCAAACCGATCCGTCGCTTGCATCGCGCGTTCCAGATTCACCAGGTCCCCTTTTTTGAGCGACCCGAGCGTTGTCTTTTTTTTCGTTTCATCCACCACATCGAATTCCATCGAGGTTTTCGTGAGTTTCACGACAGAAAGGCACACTCCTGACACGCTCACGCTGGAACCGATGTTCAGATCGGTGAAGATTCTCGGACGCTCGATAACTAGACGCATGTCTTCGACGTGCGATCGGCGGGTCAAAGACCCGCGGCTATGGACTACGCCCGTTGATTCGATGATTCCGGTGAACATGGAAGGAAATAGTATAAGGAAGTGATGGTGAACTGAATACACCTCGGTCACTTTGGTTCCCTCGGTCCCTTCGGTCCCCTTTTTCTGACCTTAACCCTAGACAGCCGGCGATTTTCCTGCTACGCTTAGGCTTCGCGAAGCCCCCGAGCGCAGTGGAGGGGCTTTTTTGTTGTTCCACGAATTCCTATGGATTATATCGTCGTCCGCGGGGCAAAAATGCACAACCTCAAGAATATTGATGTGCAGATTCCGCGCAATAAACTGACCGTCATTACCGGCCTCTCGGGGTCCGGGAAATCCTCCCTCGCGTTCGATACGATTTTCGCCGAGGGGCAGCGCCGGTACGTGGAGAGTCTTTCGGCCTACGCACGCCAGTTCATCGCGCAGATGGAAAAACCGGAAGTGGAGAGCATCGAGGGGTTAAGCCCAGCGATTTCGATTGATCAGAAAACGGCGCCCCGTAATCCCCGTTCGACTGTCGGAACAGTAACTGAGATTTACGACTACATGCGTCTCCTCTGGGCAAAGGTCGGCAAGGTGCACTGCGCAATCTGCGGCAAGATGCTGGGCAAGCAATCGGTCAGCCAGATTGTGGAGACGATTGCCAAGATGCCGGAAGGAAAGAAAATTTTCCTGCTCGCGCCGGTGGTGCAGGGACGCAAGGGCGAGCATGTGAAGGTGATCGAAGCAATCCGCCGCGAAGGCTTCGTCCGCATGCGCATCGACGGCGCCATTGTGACGACAGATGAAGATGCAAAATTGGATCCCAAAAAACCGCACACGATCGAGATCGTCGTGGACCGCTTGATCGTGCGTGATCTGGAAGCGGAAGAGGGAAAAGCGAACCCCAACCGCTCGCGGCTCGCGGATTCCGTGGAACTCGCACTCAAGAAAGGTGAGGGCTCGCTGATCGTCATGGACGCCGATAGCACCGATGAAGCGCGTTTCTCGGAATCCTTTGTATGTCCCGATCACCCCGATCTGCCGATTCCGGATATCGAGCCGCGAAGCTTTTCGTTCAACTCGCCGCACGGGGCGTGCGAAACCTGCCACGGTCTGGGCGCGATTCTCCAAGTGGACGAAAGCGCCATCATCCCGAACCCCCGCCTCTCCCTGGGAGAAGGGGCCATTCATCCGTGGGCAACATCCGCCAGCCGGACGGGCTTCATGACGCAATTGCTCGAAGCGCTCTCGGAGGAAGTCGGTTTCAGCATGGATACACCGTGGGAGAAGCTGAGTGATGAGGAACGCAGAATCATCCTGCATGGCTACCCGAAACAACTGAAGATAGACATCAACACGATGAAGTTCGGCGGAAGTTACCAGACGACATACGAAGGCGTGATTCCCAACCTTCAGCGTCGCCACCAGGAAACCGAGAGCAGTTACATGCGTACGCAGATTGAGGAATACATGCTCGAGCTCCCCTGCGGCAGTTGCGGTGGGAGGAGACTCAAGAAAGAGATTCTTGCAGTGACCGTGGGAGACAAGAATATTGTGGAGGGGACGGATATGAGTGTTGATGAAGCGAGAATATTTTTTGCGTCCTTGATCCCGCATCAGAAAAAGGATGTCAAAGAAATCGAAGAGCTCAAGGAGAAACCCTCGAATTCTTCGAACTCTTCGACTTCTTCTGCGCTAAGCGATTACGAATTCACTATTGTCAAAAAAGTCCTGACTGAAATCATTGCCCGCCTCTCGTTCCTGGAGAACGTAGGATTGAAGTACCTCACGCTCTCGCGCTCTGCAGCCACACTGAGCGGCGGCGAAGCCCAGCGCATCCGGTTGGCAACGCAGATCGGATCGGCGCTCCAGGGAGTCCTGTACGTGCTTGATGAACCGAGCATCGGTCTCCACCAGCGCGACAATGCGAAGTTGATCCGGACGCTGACGCAGCTGCGCGATCTGGGCAATACCGTGATCGTCGTGGAGCACGATCAGGAAACAATCGAGTCCGCCGATTACCTACTCGAAATCGGGCCGGGTGCCGGCAAGTATGGCGGCGAAGTGGTAGCACAGGGCACGCCCGACACCTTGATCAAGCAGGCGAATTCCGTCACCGGGCAGTACCTGAGCGGCAAGAAATTCATTCCGATTCCCGGCAAGCGCCGCAAAGGAAACGAGAAAGTCATCACCGTGAAAGGCGCGCACCATCACAATTTGCAGAATATCGATGTCACGTTCCCGCTCGGCACCTTTATTGGCGTCTCGGGAGTCTCGGGATCCGGCAAGTCGAGCTTGATCCACGGCATTCTGGGACCGGAACTGCAGCGCGTTCTCAATAAGGCCCACACGAAACCGCAGGACGTGAAGTCCATCGATGGGCTGCAGCACCTCGATAAAGCAATCGTCATCGACCAGTCCCCGATCGGCAGGACGCCGCGCAGTAACCCCGCCACCTACACCGGCGTCTTCACCGACATGCGCGACATGTTTGCCGCCACGCCCGAAGCCAAACTCCGTGGCTACAAGCCCGGCCGTTTCAGCTTTAACGTCAAGGGCGGACGGTGCGAGGAGTGTGAAGGCGACGGTCTCAAGCGGATCGAAATGCACTTCCTCCCCGATGTCTTCGTCACGTGCGAAAGCTGTCAGGGAAAGCGATACAATACCGAGACGCTGGAGGTCACTTTTAAGGGCAAGACCATCGCGCAGGCGCTGGATATGACCATCAGCGAAGCGGTCGATTTCTTCTCCGCCGTGCCGTCCATCAAGAGCAAACTGCAGACGCTCGAAGACGTCGGCCTCGGCTACATTCACCTGGGTCAGAGCGCGACGACGCTTTCCGGAGGCGAGGCGCAGCGCGTAAAGCTCGCGACCGAGCTCACCAAGCGCGCGACGGGCAAAACGTTTTACATCCTGGATGAACCGACAACGGGTCTGCACTTCGACGACATCCGCAAACTGCTCGACGTGCTCCAGCGGCTGGTAGAGAAGGGCAATACCGTCCTCGTGATCGAACATAACTTGGATGTGCTCAAGTGCGTCGACTGGATCTTGGACATGGGCCCCGACGGCGGCAGCGGAGGCGGCAAGATTGTTGCAACGGGAACGCCGGAGGAGATTGCCGACGCGAAGGGGAGTTACACGGGAGAGTATCTCAAGAAGATGCTGGGGAAGCAGAAGAAAAAATAACAAACGTCATGCTTCGTGGGCCGCCTGTCATCCTGAGGTGCGCCCGCAGGTACCACGAAGGATCAGGCGGCCACCTCAGCATGACATCGCTACTTCCACTTAATACTACATCCAATCGCATTTGCCTCACTCACCGCAGGCGTCTCCCCCTTCACCATCGCCGCAATCGCATCGCGCAAATTATGCTCGGTGACTTCTTTCGGATTCTTCCAGTTATCATCCACTCTCCCCTTGTATTGAAGATGTCGAGTTTGATCCCTTCGAGGTGCCTCAGGGCAGGCGAATACAAAGCAGTGCGGCGTGCAGAGTGCTCCGTACGCCTTCGCGACTTCCTGCGACTCGTCATGACAGTACGGGAACGGAAATCCTTTCTCCTTGTACCGCACCTTCATCGCTTCAAACGAATCTTCCGTGTACTCCTCGGCATTGTTGCTATTAATGAGCACGAACTGCGCTCCTTCTTCGTCAAAATGCTTTGCGAGTTCAATCAACCGGTCTTCATACGCCTGCGCGTACGGGCAGTGATTGCAGGTGAAGATGATCACGAGGACGGGATCTTTGATCATGTGTGTATCGATCGTCAGGCCGTCTGCGGAAGGGAGCTGGAAGTGCGGAAGAGGATCACCGATGTTGAGAGCCGATGAGTTGTCGTTGATCAGGACCATATATAGTAAAGACGCCTGAGGGAGTCTATCATGACCATGAATATGCTCGTTAATTCGATAATTCGTTAACTCGTTTATCTGTATGCCGTTTTACGAGTTAACGAGTTATCGAGTTATCGAACCTTCTATGAACCGCCACTTCACCGCCACCGCCTTCGTCATCGATTCAAAAAAACGTGTCTTACTATTATGGCATAAGCGTCTCCAGCGCTGGATGCCCCCGGGCGGACATGTGGATGAAAACGAAACGCCTGAAGAAGCGGCGAAGCGGGAGTGCGAGGAGGAAACAAATCTGGACGTGGAGATCATTGGCGAACCTGGCCCTGACCTTTTCGCCCTGAATCCTGCCGAAGGTCGCATGCTCAAGAAACCCATCGCATTTCTTCTCGAAAATATTCCGGAGAGCAAGGAGAGAAATGAGCCTGCTCATGAGCACATGGACTTCCTCTACCTCGCTCGGCCTTTGAATGAGAGCGATGCGAAAGAAATGATGAAAGATGAGAGCGACGGGATGAAGTGGTTTACCAAAGAAGAGATTGAGAAGTTGGATGAAGGGAAGGAGATTTTCAGTAATGTGAAGCTATATATCCTGCGATCACTCATATCTGAATAGTTCAGGAGGCCCGGGCATTTTGCGTACCGTCATCCAGTGGCGGCAACTGCACTGCAGTGTATTTCTGTGTATGATCGTAGAAACCTCGTCTGACGTGCTGGACAATGCGGCTGCCAGAATAGCCAAGACGTTCCGAATCCGCGAGGAGCTTTCCCAGCAACACTTCCGCCTCTCCGAATGCCAACGGCCCACCGTAGATGGTGGGCCCACCGACGAAACTTGCATCGCCTTCGTATGGTGGCAATTCCTGTTGCAAGTCAGCATCGAGAGCACCGTCGGGTTTTCGGTGAGGAATTTTGCCCTTCGACATTCCAAGGAGCACTGTTGGAACTCCTAGCGGCTCCAATTTTTCCGCCGCATTGAGCAGATGCTTCCGATCTTCGCCTTGTCGGAAATTCCCTGGGCCAAGAGCGGCGCAGAATACGCCATTGATCAATCGATCATGCGACGGTCGGCGCTGATCGGTGCGCACGTTGCCGACGAGGTAATTTGAGAGAATGCGGTAATCCGTCCCCGGGGTGAGAAATTTCCATTCAAAGCCTCCTTTGAGAGAAAACGGCATGTCCGGATCTCCGTTGGGAAAGTGATAGCTCTTCTCCTCTTGTCTGGAAAACTTCCACCCTTCATCGACATCGCCTACGACTTTTCGACTTGCGATGCGATTTGCACGGGAGAAGAACGGACTTGTCTTGGTGAGATTCGTTTTTTCAACTGCCAGGTCGGGATATGCAATCTTGCCATCTTGGCACACAAACGCCATCTTTCCACGACGGTATGCTCTGCCGGCTTCAGCTGCAGAGCCAGGCTCTTCACGCATACGATCTTCGACAGCCAGTTCGATACCGTTCTTCGTCGCTCGGTACGCATCTGTGTCCTGATGATCCATGTGAAACTGCGAAACGGCTCCCGTAAAAACGGTGCGAAGATCGCGCGGAATACCAAAGTGTTTTGCAGCAGCAAGCCAGCCGCGACTATCAGTACCGGAAAGGTCCATGACGAAATCTGGGGCATAGTTTTGCACGATCTTGCGGTAGCCTCTGATGTACGCTTCAAGAATAGAAAAAATAACGTATGCGCTATCGATGCGCATTTTGGGCGACACAATCATGATCTTCCCAATCTTCGATCTTGCCTTCTCGCTCAACTGAGGTGCCACGGTGTCAATCACGCCTTCCGCCGAATCGGAGGGCTTGATCATCTCGCGGCCATCTTGCAGAAACAAGCGTGCACCTATTGTTCCTCCCAAATCGAAGACTACTCCAGTCTGCTTCCCAAATCCGACAGTAAGTGTTCGCTGCTGCATGCGTAAAAAAAGTGCAAGTTACTCAATTTAACAATAAATACATTTCTCCGTCAAATACACTTCATTTTTTGCGGAATCTTCCCGCAATAGACTCAATATGGCAAAAAAAGCATCCATATGCCAAAATGCTGGTCCATGGCGGTTTCTTCCTCCTCTAAGGCTTTCCAGTTCGCCACCAAGGCGCACGCGGGGCAGAAGAGAACGTCGGGGGAGCCGTTCATTACGCACCTGACCGCAGTTGCCGATTTACTCAAGGACATTGGTGCCGATGAGGAGACGATTACAGCTGCGTACCTCCACGACATTCTGGAAGACACCAGCATCACGGCCAGACAGTTACAGAAGGAATTCGGACCGATCGTAGCAAACCTCGTGGAAGGCGTGACGAAGGTCCAGCGGCTCGAAAAAACGTTCGACAAGCGGATGCGCAACATGGAATCGATCCGCAAGATGTTTCGGACCATGGGCCGCGATATCCGCGTGCTCTTCATCAAGCTCGCTGACCGCCTGCACAACATGCGGACGATCCAGTTCGTCTCGGTGCAGAAGCAAATCCGCATCGCGCGCGAGACGCAGGATATCTACTGTCCGCTCGCGCAGCTGCTGGGAGTGCGTGTGTGGTACGAGGAGCTGGCCGATCACTGCTTCCGCGTGCTGGACCCGGTGGAAGCCGAATTCACAGAACGGAAGTTCGCACAGATTCGCAAGCAACAACATCGCCGGCTCGACCAGTGGATGGCGCGCATGCAGACGTTCCTCCGCGAGCGCGGAGTAAAGGGCGCGACGGTCGAGTTGCAACGACGTCACGGACGCGAAGTGCGGACCCTCTCGGTGGAACAAGAGGAATCGCTGCAGCATCTGGAATCGTTCTATACGGTGCTGACCACGCTCAAGAGTTCCGCCGATTGCTACGAAGCGCTCGGGGTAGTTCACGCGTTCTCGTCGCCTCTCCCTGGAACGATTGAGGATTACATCGCTAGCCCCAAAGTGAACGGGTACGAAGCGCTCAAGACCACGGTGCTCACGTCGTCGGGAACCCCGATGACCATCATCGTGCAAACGAAAGAAATGAAGCGGCAGGCACGTCTGGGAATGGCGACGCTCTACGGACAGCCGGCAAAGCAGTGGCGAACCTCGGTGCCCGATTGGCTGGAAGCGCTTCTGACGCTGGATGAAAGCGAGCAGGATCTGCAGGCCTTTTTCCACCGCGTTCGGCTGGAAATTTTCGCTGAGCGCAATCGCGTACAGTTCATCGCAGGAAGGACGAAGAAAGCGATTGATATCCCGGCGCACGCGAGTGTGCTGGATCTCGCGTACTACGCGGATAAAGATCTGGGTTCGCGGGCGGTGTCGGCCATGATCAACGGACAGCCCGCGAGCCTGAAAGAATTGATTCACGACGGCGATACGATAGAAGTCACGATTGATGGGAAAAAGCACCCCCGAAACGCACAAGATCTCTACTGCATTCACACCGCTCTCGCGCACAAACACCTCGTCAGTCACCTTTCCACGTTCCCTCGCCGCGAGCGGATTGCCGAGGGCCGGGCACTCCTGCAGAACGCTCTGCGGTTCACGATGGATCCGTTCTTCAGCATTCGGTGGCAAAAGGATATCCGCAAGCAGATCAATGGAAGTACCGATGTTGTAGAGAAGATCGGCTGCGGCATGATCGACGCGTTCCTGTTTGCCGAAGAGCGCGCGCACCCCGAGGATTTCTTCCTCCTCGATCCCAATTGTTTCGAATTCCCCTCGGGTCTGCGACCGGGCATGGCGATGCGCTACGTGCTGCGCGCGACGCTGGAAGAGCTGCGCCAGGGAAACATCGTCGGCCTGCAGGTGGGCCCGGATGTGATCGATGTCGTCGCGACCCCCGGTATCAAGCGCCCCCGCTGGAAAATCTTCTCGCGCGAGATCGTCCCGCTCAAAATCCGGCATGACCACGTGGAATTCCCCTACCTCTTCGCTCTCAAGTGGAGCTTTGCGCAAGATACCAATCCGCTCAAGGATATCGCTGCGCTCGAAAGCTTCCTGGATACCCCCGTGCATCTCTTGCAGTTCGCGCCCGCCTCCGTCACGCTTGGCTTCAGGACGGATCGCCTCCGCACGCTCCAAGTGGCGTACAAGTACCTCTACGGCCTTCCGCACATCACCGAACTCTTCCGCATCACTCCAGGATGAACACCCCCAAGCCATCGCTGCTTCTCCTCTTCTGCGGTGGCACCATCGCGATGCGCCAGGACATGGTCACGTCGGCGCTCGCACCCTACCTGACGGCGAAAGATCTTTTGAAGAGTGGCCAGCACCTAAAGAAGGAATTCTCGATCAAGACGAAGACGATTACAAACATCGACTCTACTAACATGCAGCCGCATCATTGGGAAACGATCTCCCAGACCATCGCGGATAATTACGCCGATTATGATGGCTTCGTCATTGCGCATGGAACAGACACGATGGCCTACACAGCAGCAGCGCTGTCGCTCGCCCTGCAAAACTTGGGGAAGCCCGTCGTGCTCACCGGCGCGCAGGTGCCGCCGGAAATCCTCGGGAGCGATGCGCTCATCAACCTGATCCACGCGTTCCAGGTCGCGACCATGGATTTCGCCGAGGTCGCGATCGTCTTCGGCAATACGATTTTGCGCGGGAGCCGCAGCATCAAAGTGAGCGAGAGTGAGCGCAACGCCTTCATCTCCCCCGTCTTCCCGCCGCTCGGGTTCATCCGCCTGCAGCCGGAACTCAGTTACGCCAATGTCCGGCGGCGCCACAGCGGGATGGTGGACCTGAAGAACGGTTTTTCCGGGAACGTCGCGATGGTCAAGTGCGTGCCGGGTCTGCCGGTAAAGACCGTCGAGACACTCATCAAATCGGGAATCGACGGGCTCATCATGGAGTCTTTCGGACCGGGCAACGTGCCGAACCAGGAGAACTCGCTCCTGCCCGCGATCAAACTGGCGCACGACAAGAACATTCCCGTGCTCATCTGCACGCAGTGCATCTACGGCACCACACGCATGTACCTGTACGAAGTCGGTCGGCAGGCGATGGAATTGGGCGTCATCCCCACCCGTGATATGACCCCCGAAGCCGCCTTCGTGAAGCTCAAGTGGGCGCTCAAGCGCAGCAAAAATCTGCAGAAGATCGGGGAAATCTTCAATACGGACATTGGTGGGGAGGTGACGATCGGGAGTTGACAATATATGGAATAATTCTAAAATGATCATATGGACACCGGATACCTTGGCGTTCAGTACACGTATGAGGAAAGAAACGATGCGGACGCAGATGATCAGGGAGAGACGACCGTGGATTTTTTCAATACTGAACGACTCTGTATCGCAAGTCTTCGGGGAGTAATGGCAAATCGTTTTTTAGATCTGATGCGATTAACAAAAGAGAGTCAAATTTCTGCGCCCGATTACAATTGTGTCGGCGCAGTTCATTTTTTGACCGGCGCTTCACCCCACCCGCAAGACGCAGAATGTTTGAGCATGCCGGGCACGAAAGCGGAAGATGTATCGAAAGATATGCATAAAACTACACTCCCGCTGATATTCCAAATCGATGGAAAAGCGCTTGAAGGCGTTCCGTCTGGGAAGGGAAACAAATGGACAGAAGGACTGTTACATACCGGATTCTGTATTGCCGAGTTGGGCGATGATGATTTCGTCGTACTAGATAAGGACGGCGGTCACCCGCTGCGGCTAACGTCCTGGAAAGATGTGTATCGAAAATATTTCCCTGGCACGTCGAAAAGATTCGCAACGGGCGTGCGCATCGCTGAGGTGAAGATCAACAACTGCGTTGCGCTTCGTGCCCCCTGCGAAGTCACGTAAAAGAAAAGCGAAGAGAATCAGTAGAATCTGGTATTCTTGCAACGAATACGTATTTCTTATGCCCTTCGATCCCGTTGACTCCCGGCAGAACTTCCCCGCTCTTGAGCGCGGCATCCAGAAGTACTGGAAGGAGGAAGATACCTTCAAGCGCTCTATTCACCTGCGCTCCGCAAGAGTGAGCGGACAGGCAAAGGGCGGAGGGCGCATAAGCGGTGATCCTTTGAATGGAGTTGGGCGATCGGATAAGGAACAGCAATTCAATTTCTACGACGGCCCGCCGTTTGCCACGGGTCTCCCCCACTATGGCCATCTGCTCGCAGGGACCATCAAGGACGTGATCCCCCGCTACCGGACGATGCGCGGGGCGCGGGTAGAGCGGCGGTTCGGGTGGGACTGCCACGGGCTTCCTATCGAGAACCTGATCGAGAAAGAATATAACTTAGGAAGCAAGAAGGACATCGAGAAGATGGGCGTGAAGGCATTCAACGACCTCTGCCGCACCGCGGTGCAGCGCTATACAAAAGAGTGGCGGACGGTGGTGGAGCGCATGGGCCGGTGGGTGGATATGGACTTCGATTACCGCACCATGGACAGTGACTATATGGAGAGCATTTGGTGGGTGTTCAAATCTTTGTTTGATAAAAATCTGATCTACGAAGGCCACAAGGCGATGCACATCTGTCCGCGCTGTGCGACACCGCTCAGTAACTTCGAAGTGACGCAGGGCTACGCCGACCGGACCGATATGTCGACGATCGCGACGTTTCCGCTGGTGGATGATCCCAACACGGTCCTCCTCGCCTGGACCACAACCACGTGGTCGTTCCCCGGCGATGTATGGCTTGGATTAGGGCCGAAGATAAAATACGTCGGCGTGAAGCAGGAAGGCGACGACAAGATATACATCGTCGCGGAGAAGTTGGTAGAGGAGGTCTTTAAAGATCGTGCGCACACGGTCACAGGCCCGGTGGATGCGAAAAAGCTGATCGGGAAAAAGTATCAGCCGCTGTTTGATTACTACGTCGATGTGCCGATGCCCTCGACTCTCAAGAAGAAACCCAAGACCTTCGGCGAGGCTGCGTTCACCATCATCTTCCATCCGGAAGTGAGCGAGGAAGAAGGCACCGGCATCGTCCACTTTGCGAATACCAATGCGGAGGACGGCTATCTGATTGCGAAAGAACTGGGCGTCGATCTGCTCTACTACTTCGGCATCGACGGGAAGTTTTACGATGTTGTCCGCGATTTCGCTGGCCTCGAAATCAAACCGTCGACGGGCGACCCGATGGCAACGGACAAAGTGATCATCGAGAAATTGAAGGAACTGGGACGCCACTTCCGCAGTTACACCTACAACCACAGCTACCCCCACTGCTGGCGGTGCGATTCGCCATTGCTCAACTACATCACGTCGTCGTGGTTCGTGGCTGTGGAGAAGATCAAGGAGAAGATGCTCAGTGCAAACAGCAAGACGCGCTGGGTGCCCGGGCATCTGCGCGATGGGCGCTTCGGCAAGTGGCTGGAAGGCGCGCGCGACTGGGCGATTTCCCGCAACCGCTACTGGGGCACTCCGCTGCCCATCTGGAGATGCCCCGAATCCGGAGAAATTGAGGTACTCGGAAGTCGTGACCATCTGATGGCGCGCACACCCATCCGCTTTTCGAAAGTGACGGTGGTGCGGCACGGCGAGAGCGAGGGAAACATCGCTCCCGTCTACCAGGGAAAGGTTCCGGGAACGAACCTGACGACTACCGGGAAAGCCCAGGCGCAAGCGGCAGGAGCTGCATTAGCAACAGCAGCATTCGAGACAGCGGCAGTACGGCGCATCTACTGTTCTCCACTCGCACGCGCACGGCAGACTGCGGAGGAGATCGCCAAAGCGACGGGTGCTGACGTTGTGACGGATGATCGGTTGCGGGAAGTGGAATTTGGAGAATTCGAAGGCAAGAGTGTCGACTTCTCCGATCTCACGTTCGTGAAGGCCAGGCGGTCCCACAAGCTGGAAACGGGAAAGGTCGAAAGCATCTACCACTTCCCCGGCATGGAAACGTGGAGCCAGGTGCAGGCGCGCATCCGGTCCTTTGCCGATGAGATGTTGCCGCGCCATCGCGGCGAGCACATCGTGATCGTCACGCACGCGGATCCGGCGCTGAACTTCAAACATTTCTTCACCAAGGAAGACCCCGCGAAGCTCTGTAACCAGCCCTACCCGCACTTCGCGACTCCGCTCAGCTACTTCTGGGACCACGACGAGCAGGCACAGCTGGATCTGCATAAGGAGACAGTGGACCCGATCGCGTTTGCGGGAGATCCGCATGATACGAGCGTTCAGCTGACTCTTGTGCGGCACGGAGAGAGCGAATGGAACAGAGATCAGCTTTGTCAGGGACAAGAGGGAGATACGCCTCTCACGGAAACCGGGAGAGAACAGGCGAAAAAGGTCGGACAAGAACTGAGAACAAAACATTTTGATGCAATTGTGACGTCAGACCTCAAACGCACACGCGAGACTGCAGACAGTATCGCTCATGAACTCAAAATGCCCGTACGGGAATATTCCTCGCTACTGCGCGAACGAAAGTTCGGACAATGGGTGGGTCGTCTCCTTGCCGAGGTGAAAGACGAGTTTCCTCCGGTCTTCAGGGAGGGAGAATTCGGATTGACTCACACGACACCTCCGGACGGGGAAAGCCTCTCGCAATTTCTCGGACGCGCTCAGCGGGTCTTTGAACATCTTCTCTCGGCATACCCCGGGAAAAAGATCCTCTTCGTCGGACATGGCGGAATGATCCAGGCGCTTCGAGCCCTTTCCGAGGGCCTGACATATTCACAAGCCACGAGTACTGCTCCAAAAAATACGCACGTACAGGAAATTCTCCTCCATCCCCTGCTCCGCCGTATCCCCGAAGTGCTCGATTGTTGGTTCGAAAGTGGATCAATGCCCTACGCACAGTCGCACTATCCTTTCAGCCAAACCCCCTCCCCCAACCCCTCCCCCGTGCGCGGGAGAGGGGTGAGTGGCGAGGGTCTCCCCCTCTCCCTTCCCGAGCGCAGCGAGGGATGGGGGAGGGGGCCGGGGGGAGGGGGTCTACATTTCCCGCCGGGGTTCCCAGCGGACTTCATCGCCGAAGGCATCGACCAAACCCGCGGCTGGTTCTACACATTGACCGTGCTGAGTAGCGCGCTGTTTGATCTGCCCGCGTTCCAAAACTGCATCGTCAACGGCACGGTGCTTGCCGAAGACGGCAAGAAGATGAGTAAGAAGTTGAAGAACTACCCCGAACCGCTGGAAGTCGTGGAGGAACTGGGTGCGGACGCCGTGCGGTTTGCGCTGATGAGTTCTCCCGCCGTACGTGGGGAAGATCTGCGCTTCTCAAAACGATCAGTGGAAGAAGTCGTGCGCTCCGTGCTGCTCCCCCTTTGGAACACCTACAGTTTCTTCGTGACCTACGCGAATGCGGCCAAGTGGGAACCGAGCGGTTCGCGAAGGACGTCCGGTCATCCACTGGACCAGTGGATGCGGGCCGAAGTGCAGGATCTTGTGAATCGGATGACGAAGGAACTCGACGGCTACGACTTGAGCGCCACGTGCGCAGAGCTCCATGACACCATTGATGCGCTCACCAACTGGTACGTGCGCCTCTCGCGCAGGAGGTTTGCCGGAAAGGCCGCACTCCATACGCATGAAGAAGCACTGGAGGAAATGAATGAGCAGGACCGGCTGGACGCGCTCACGACGCTCTACGATGTTCTCATCACCCTATGCCAGCTGCTCGCGCCCTTCTGCCCCTTCATCACCGAAGCGATCTATTTGAACCTGGTCCCCGAGAAGCACGGCAGTATTCACCTGACCGACTGGCCGCAGGTACGGGAGCTCACGGGAGCGGAGGAAAAACTCCTGCGGAAAACGCGCGTGCTCAGGACCGTCGCTTCCTTAGGGCTAAAAATCCGCAGTGAGAAGAAGATCAAACTCCGCCAGCCGCTCTCTAAAGCCACTGTTGCGGTGCCTGCGCAGTTTCTCCCCAATGATGAAATCAATTCTTCTGAACTACAGCTCCTGCAGGAAGAGCTCAACGTCCATGCGATTGATCTTGTCCCCGATCCCAGTGCGATCGCCGAGCAATTCGTATTCGTGGATGCGCGCAAAGTGGGCCCCCGGCTCGGCGGACGCGTGCAGGAGATTATCCAGGCGGGCAAACGCGGGGACTACGCAATCCGCGATGACGGCGCAGTGCTGATTCTGGATGAAGTCTTGGGACCGGAAGAAGCGCGCGTGATGTATCGCGGGCGCGAAGGCGAAGACGTCAGTGCCGACCGCGGAATTGTGGTGGCGCTCGATACGCGGATCACGCCAGAACTGGAACTCGCAGGCCGTGCACGTGACCTGATCCGCGGCATTCAGTCCCTGCGCAAGGAAGCGGGGCTGAAGCTCGAGGATAGGATCACTCTGAGCATCGAAGGAGCGGACGACGTTCTCAAGAGTCACAAGGAGACGATTCTCACAGCGACACAAGCGACACTCGGGAAGAACAGCGGCGAGGCGCATGCTGTCATCCTGAGCGGAGTGAAGGATGATGGGAAGGAGGTGACGGTCAGGTTTACGAAGTCTTCGTAAGAAATGATCAAGTATCAATCACA
Source organism: uncultured Candidatus Peribacteria bacterium (assembly GCA_964449445.1). GTDB lineage: Bacteria > Patescibacteriota > Gracilibacteria > Peribacterales > Peribacteraceae > JABFSS01. The sequence continues at coordinate 36,497 of CAYUZT010000009.1, forward strand.
AAGGAAGGGTATAATTTCAGAAGTTTGAAAGTTGTAATCTTTTACACTTGAATCCTTCCTTTGCGATTGATCATTGACCATTCCCTCCTATGCCCCTCTGGATCCGCCTCCTCCTCCGCTTCCTCCTGACGATCGTCCTCGTCTGGGCGATGGCCACCTACATGGACCAGTACTTCTTCGTGACCGGAGGATGGATTGCGTACGTGATCATCGCTGCGCTCATCACGCTGATGAACCTGATCGTCCGGCCGATACTGGAACTGGTCACGCTGCCCTTGAAGCTGCTTGCGACAATTGTTGCGATTATCATTGTGAACGGCGTCTTCGTGTGGCTGACGATTTTGATTATCTCGTATATGGAACCGACTCTCGTCACTGCCGAAATCCAGGGCGGCATCGGAGGATGGATCGTCGTCGCGATCATTCTGGGACTCGCAAAATGGCTGATGAAGGTAACGTTGAAATGATTATTAATTAATAATTTTTATATATTGTCAATTATTGACTATTTGCCCTTCTACTAGGGCTGATCTCAATTTTTTATGTATCTATTTTTCGTATTTTTGAGCACATATTTGTCGCATGATTCGCAGGCCGTTCTCAGATGCTGCGAAGAGGCGATAGCGAAATGACAACAAAGCTTTACAATTGGCAATGCACTGCATACCATGAACCCTTCTTTACTTTCCCATCCTCCATGCAGAACATTCTTCTCCTCGGTTCCCTCGTCCTGGGATTGTTTCCGTTCGGCGCGTTCTCGCAAGAGATGCCCGAAACTCTTCCCGTACGGGACGCGGCGGTCCAGTTCGCGCTGGAGGAGAGCATCATGTTTCCGTCCGTTGATGGAGAGTTTCACGAAAATGGACTGGTGACGCGCCTGGAGTACTCACTCGCGGCGCTCGATCGACTCTACAAGAATGAAGACATCGAGTCCTGCTACCGCAATATTTCGCCATCGCAGCCGGTGACCTACGAGCGGCTCTTTTCGGATGTCGAGCGCGAGACGTGGTACGGCAAGAACCTCTGCGTCGGCATGCACGTGGGTATTCTCCAGGGGAAAGGCGACGGTAGTTTCCAACCGTTTGCCTCCATCACCGTCGCAGAAGCCGCGAAGATGCTCGCCAAAGCATACGGACTGGTCCATGGATCGGATGTGGGAGAGGCGTGGTACGCAGATGCGATGCAAGCGCTCGCCGCGCGCGGCGCCATTCGCAGCGAGATGAATCCCCATCATCTGCTCACACGCCGGGAAATGGCGCAGATGTTCTATGCGCTGCGGAGTGAGCCCCGCCTGGTCATGACTCCTATGGCAGCGCCGTCGTGGGATGATGTGGAGGATCCTGTCACGGCTCCTGCACCCGTCTTCCCACAGCCGTCGGAAGGACAAGACACCCTCGCATCCGATGATTGCAGTGCGTACATCGGCCCGGGCTCTCCGGGCGCAGCGCTCCTCATTCTCGGGCACGAAGCACATCCCCGCAGGCTCGACCGTTCCTCGCACAGGGTCCTGCGCGCGCAGGTGGAAGAGTCGTACCAGAATGGAACGCCGCAACCGCGCACCCAGCCCGTTCGTGAGACATCCATTTTCTCCCGGTGTGGAGATTTGGCCGCACGCTCTCCCGGCGCAGCTCTGCTGGTTCAGGGACGCATGGGCAGACCGGCGAACGTCCAGCGTGTCCCGAACCGCGTCCTTCAGCAGCAGGCAATGGACCGCGACCATACGGGCGGTGTCATCGTGCAGTGATGCCGCGCTTCACGCGCCTTGGCAGAGTACAGCTAGTCTGGCATCCTGACGCCATGCGCATCTCCCCTCTCCCCATCGTTACCGCTCTCACCTTGGCACTCAGTCCAGTGGTTGCCTTTGCTGCTCCCGAAGCAGTGGAAGTCACGATCACTTGCACGAATGTCGGCCAAGGCAAGCCGGCCAGCTGCGTTGGGATGGTAGTAACGCTCAAGGACTACCTCGCACCGGGCAAGCGTCATTCGCATCGATTGCTCAGGCAGCAGGTATATTCGCGTAACCGGAAGTAGGCCAACCGCTCACGATTTCACAATACGGAAGATGATGTGATACGGCAGCGGCTGTTTGAAATTGCTCCCCGCACAGGCCGGGGGCTCTTCGGTGAATGCCGTCTGGAACTCGTGGATGGATTCTTCGTCCAGGAGCGGCCGCGGCTGGTCATCTTTGTAGACTGCGAGCGAAGCGGTGTGGAACTGCCTGCCGAACGCTTCAATGAACAGCGGATGCCCGGCAACGAAGCGCGCGTAGTTGGTGAAGAGCGGACCGTACGGCGAATGGTGCGTGTACGCGTGGATGCTGTCGTTTCCGGCGATGAGAAGTAGATATTTATCGATCTCACAGCGTTCCATCACGGCATCGATCACCGCTGCCGCCTCGGTGCGCTCGGCAACCCAATCCTTCCACTCTTGTTCCAGCCGGAGCGGCGCAGCGGGCCGGACGATGAGTCCAGCTGCAAGCAACATCAGCCAGACTGTGAGAATCCCCTTCCCGATAGTCGAAGAGAGCAAACGATGTCGCTCCTGCATGCACACAAAGAAGAACGCGCAGAATCCGGGAACGGCGAACACGAATTGATGCGGGTAGAAGTCTCCAGAGATGCCAACGGAGAGGGTCAGAAACCAACTCCCCAGTAGCCACTGCATGGCAGCAAACATTTTCTCGCGACGGGTTGAACTGCGAAGAATCATGAGCCCGAGAGCGGCAATCCAGAGCATGCCGATGACAAAAGGGAGGAAGACCGAGAACTCCCACATTGTCCGAAACATCCTGGAGAGATCGATCGTCCGCAGCCACAGGGGATCGGGAATCGTGCCCCACGGCGTTACAATCTGATGCCCCAGCATATGCGGCAAGTAGATGCTGAAGTACGGTCCCAGGTAGCCGAGAGTGAAGTAGAAGAAGATGCACAGCACCCCTGCGATGATGAGAGGGAAAAGGAGTCTCTGTGTGGCTCTGAATGACGGCGAAACGATCAACACTCCACCGATGGCGGAGATCAAAAAGGGCTCTTTCAGTCCGACGGCGAATGCAAACAAGAGTGCGACTGCGATCGTGATCCGCCACGGAAAATGTTTTGGATTCAGCACACTCAGCGCGACGATGCCCGTCGCAAAGAACGCGCCAAGCGATTCCACCAGCCCCTGCCCGGCCCTTTCGGCAGTGAAGAGCGCGATGAATGTACCGAAACAGAAGGCGATCAAGATGCGGAGCCACCTGTCACTGCGTTCTCCGCTGCGGTGCATCGGCAACATCAACCAGAGTGGGAGGAGTCCGATGAGGAGCGCACACACAAACAGCAGCAATCGTGCATCCCCAAACAAGTGAAGTGAAAGCGCGGCAAGGAGGAAAATCCCGGGCGGTTTGGTTTCAAACAAATCTACATAGGGCATCAGGCCATTGAGCACTCCGCGGCCGACCGCAAGGTAGATGGAAATATCCTGGTAGTACTTCCCGAGCATTTCGTAGTACACCTGTGCGCCCAGCTTCCAGAGGGCAATGGCAGAGAGAACGCCGAGACAAAAAAGGAGCAGTCGGCGAAGGAGAATATATGGAGATACCTTGAACACAGCAGAATTATAGCGTGAATGGAGCCAAATTATGACTACATAAAATTTGACATATTATTATACATAAAATATACTAGGGGTATGACCTCCATGCTCCCCATCATTTCTGTTTCCGATTTGCAGCGTAGTGCCAAAGGCGCACTCGCGTCGGTCAAAGATTACGCCGTCATCCAGAGCCACGGCCACGACCGCGCGTTCGTCCTGCACCCCGAACTCGGTCGCATCCTGCTGCAATCAGGAATGCTCGATGCCCTGCGCAAGACATGGGCGGAGCAGCGCAAGAATGCTCCTGCAGATCGTTCTCAAGTTGGTCCCGAGCTCGAACAACTGATCGGCACCGTCCTGCGTGAACTGAGTAAGCGCTAATTGAAGTTGTTGCAGAGTGAGTAGATTTCCTCTTTACCCTCTTCGCCCTCTTTGCCTTCTCTTCCTCAGCCCCCCCTTGTCCCCCTTGTCACCCTTTTCCTCGATGACCTACCCCACTCTCCCTGCCTGCATCTCTCTCCTGTTTCCGATCATCCGGCAACATATGGTGACAAAAGAGCCTGCACCGTATTACGAAGATGAGCGCCAGGGACTCGACAAGATCAACTCGACCTTCGTGCTCATGCAACGGGATAACTATCCGGACCTTCTGAGCAAAGCCGCCTACCTCTTCTGCTCCATCATTGACGGACATCCCTTTAGTAACGGCAACAAACGCTTAGCAGTCACACTGCTCACATACTTCCTGCTGATGAACGGCTTTCGCATCTCTGCCCCCAGCATGATTGCCGTGCGTGCTGAACTGGAGCATTTCTTCCCCAACCTCACCTGGGAAGACGTCCATGCCTTCCGCTATCCGCATGAGTTCTTTTTCTACCACTTGGCACTGATCATCGCTGACCGTGCGCAGAAGGGTAAAATGACATTTCGGCAGGAGCAGTCTGCAGTGCAGCAATTGCTCGAATTCATCGCACTGAAGAAAGTATAAAAAAAATCCCGGCCGAGACCGGGATCTTCGATACCAAGTAATCTTTTTTAGTTGGCGGAGAACTCGTCGCTGGAGCGTGGAGGACCAGCCTCCCGTTCACTCTTCTTCTTATCAAACTCCCTGCCAGTGTCATGCTCAGAAACCACACGAACTCCGCTGCTGATGACATCGCCCCTCTTATTCAGTTCCACAGCTCGCGCTGCATCAACGCCGGTCAGGGTCGTTTTCATGCCTGACTGGAGGTGTGCCTTCCTGCTCTCAGCGAGAATCGGCTGAAGTGAGTCGTCTGAAGCGGCTGAATCTCTTCCAAGATCAAGCAACATTTCACCGTCTCTCATGCTCTGGTATACGGCTGTTTTGAATCGCTGACTTCCAACAGCAGCTGCGACGTCTCCTTCCTTTCCCTCGACCGCAATTCCCGTGGCCTTGTCTGCGTGATGAAGACCTCCTTCATGTCCAAATGTGAGGTGTTCGGCCTGGGAACCGAGTTGAACGGCCTCAAGTTCTGGATCGTTGCTCGTTGTTTCCGGTGTCATAGTTATAGGGGGAAAACATGTGAATTCTACTGATAAAGACAATAAAGTCAATACTTTACCGATCTACTCCTTTGCTCACAAATAGGGGCTATATCAACAGAAGCTCTGTCAGATTTAGCTTCCATACGTGTCTAAAGAAGTACCCGACAAATGCTCGGGTATTCCTTCCTCTTCTTCTTATGAGCATTCTCGCCTTCATCATTATCGGCATTGTTGCCGGGTGGATCGCCGGCCTTATTATGAAGGGTCACGGCTTCGGCCTTGTCGTCGATTTTGTGATCGGCGTCGTGGGTGCCGTGATCGGCGGTTTCTTGTTTCAGTTACTGGGCATCTCTGCCTACGGAACGCTGGGCGCACTCGCGATGGCCGTCATTGGTGCCGTCGTCTTCCTGGGTATTGCCGGAATGCTCCGGCGTGCGTAATGCACATTTATTCTCTTCTTCCCCCTTTCTCGTATGGAAAATAATTCCGGTATGAGCGCAGTGGTGCTCACCATCGTCGGTATCGTTGCAGTGCTTGTTGTCGCATTCATCGCCATGCAGGTATTGCAGCAGGAACAGGACGAGCCAAATATCCTGCCCGTGATCAATGTCGACGGGAATCCGAATAATTGACCATTCTCAGGGGAAAGACGGTTATTGACGTCTCAGCATGAAAGTGCTGAGATGTCTTTCCCCTATGCCCGAAGAGGACCACACCATTCTGCGAGACAACGAACCCGAATACACCGGGCATGCGGCAGAGATTGAGGAATTGAAAGAGGAGGCTGAGCAACGAGGCATGTTGCCGAAGAACATCCACGATCAGGTCATTTCTCCCGAGGGCATCGTGTGCGATCGTACCGGCAAAGAAACGGAATTTTCTGTTCGAAAATTATTTTCTGCCAATGCAAATCAAGTTCTTACCAACGAGAGTTACTTTGCGACTCAACAGCAAAAGATTCCCCCTGAATTTATTGAGGAACGCAAATTTGTGGAGCGTGTGCTCGCGACACATTTGAGTATTCAGCAGCACCGCAACGGTCTTGCGGGAGAGTTTTCAGCAAACGACACCGTCAAAAAGCATCAGGCACTTGTCGATTCTCTGGAAAGTTTTTGCAAGAAAAATGGCATCCCCTCCCTCCTTCCATATCTCTTTTCGCCCACGGAACTCTTCACGACATTACTTGAAGGTGAGTATCAGAAGGTAATCGACGAGAAAAACGGCAAACAATTTCTTGAACGCATTGCAGGACTCTTTCAGCATCAACCGGAGTACCTGTACGCGCTCGTAGCGTCGCAATCACGAACGGGAAAATCAGACCGTGCATTGTCACTCATCGATACCATCATCCAATGGAGAAACATCCCCATCCAACAGTTCTGGCGCGAGAATTCCCGGGTAGGACAGCACTGCGCTCAACTGTACTTCGCGAAAGAGAATTACGATGCGGTGATCAGCATTTGGGAGAGTGTGCAGCCAACGCCCGGTTCTGCGGATATCCAGCCAGACTTCACGAGCGCCTATCTACGTTCTCTGATCGCCAAAGATGAAATTGAGAAAGCGAGCCAATTCATCATGCAATTTGATCTCAAGACAGAATATCCAAATTCCACGCTTTCGACAGCAATCAAAGATGCCTGCGTGAGCGTTGGGTGGTGGATGTACGGAAAGGGAGAAGACACGCAGATTCTCTCGTTGCTGGCATGCCGCTGCTACAGCGCAGTGATGGCAAACGACAAAGACGTGCATGACCTCTACTCCCAAGTTGGAGCGAATATGATCCCTGGAAAATCGCGCAACAAAAAAACCTAGACCGGTCGCTTCCGCAGTCGACTGAGGAGTTCGGGATTGCGGAAATAGGCGCTGATTGTGAGCAGTACGAACAAGATGTAGATCGGCAATGCTTCCATGTGCGTGAAGCCGTGCGTCAGATTGGTCGCGAGCGAGCCGCCCAGGTACCCAACCATAAGCACGAAGCCGACGGTCGACGTACGTGGGATCACGAAGAGCACAACGATGATGATCTCCAAAACCCCAAGCGGATATTCCAGACCGACGGTACCGAGCTTCTGGCCCATCTCTTCTCCCAGTGAACCGGGCGCAACGGGTATGAATTTCATTACAGCCGCGAAGAGATTGAATGTGGCGATGAGAATGGCGCAGGTCCAACCGACAATAGAACCGAGACGGAGTTTCATAGATGAAGAGAGGAAGAGTGGAACTAGTGTAGAGATACTCTCACGCAGTGCAAGAATCACACACGACGTCTTTTGCGGGATCTCCACAGTGTGAGCAGAGTTGGTAGAGCTTTGATGGTTGCAGTTCTTGATCCACGGCAACGCGGTGATCGAACACAAAGCATTCGCCTTCAAAATCTTTGCGCGGGAATTGTTCCAGGTAGGCGAGAATCCCGCCCTGCAATTGATACACATGACCAAAGCCCTCCGCTTCCATCGCGAGTGCGGCTTTCTCGCACCGGATGCCGCCCGTGCAGTAGAGCAGCACTTTCTTCTGTTTTGGAATCCCCGCGCCGCGCACGTAGGCGGGAAAATCGGAGAAATGGCGGATGTGCGGATTGACCGCCGAACGAAACTTGCCGATCGCGACTTCGTAGTCGTTGCGCGCATCAAGCACCACAACGTCAGGGCTTTTGAGCGTCGCATTCCATTCACTGGGCGTCAGATGATGGTGTACTCCCTGCGGACGGATGCCCGGCTGCTTGAGAGCGACAATCTCCGGTTTGATTTTGACCGACCACCGCCGAAAGATCAGCCCGTCGGCAGAGCTATCTTTGAACAGAATGTCGTCATCGAATTCTCTGATTCTCTTTTTCCAAGCGGCGATCGAACGCTCGGTTCCTGAGACCGTCGCATTGATGCCTTCGGGCGCAAGTAATACGAGTCCTTTCATCTGTCGCTCTGTTCCGAATTGTCGCAGCTCTGCTTGCATCTGTTTGAGCTGCTCTTCTTGGAACGGACGAAATGCGTAGCACGCGGTGATGGAGAGTGGAGAAGGCAAACAGAAGAGGAAATATTTGAGAGCCTTTCTTTCGCTCTCATCGCGCGTACAATACATCCATGAATCAATTCCTCAAGAAAAATTTTGCTCTGCTGCTGGCCTTTGCCTTGCCGATTGTGCTCATCGCGATTGTCGCACTGAGTACGTATCTTCCATCACTGTTCCTTTCTACCGATTACAACTTCGTCTATTCCTCGTGCACCGATGGAGCAAATTACTATCGCTACCGTTGCGATGACTACCTGCAAAAACGCTACGTCGTTGTCGATGACAAATTAGTGGTGAACACCGTGGACCTGACCCAGGATTCGGACAAAGACGGGGTGCCTGATTTCAACGAAAAATACACGGATCGCATTTTCCTCCATGACACCGAAAAGAACGAGAGCAGGGAGATCACTCTCGCAGAGGGAAAGTCGCTCACACTGAGCAGTCTGCTCACCTCACCTGATGGGGTCTCCGTTTCCAGTCACTACGACAGCCGTGGGGGCGAGTTCTTCTTCCTGTTTGGCGGAGGTTCTTCTCGCTTCGGGTACTACCTGACCAAAGGAAACAGCAGGAGCAAGCTGAATCTGATCAATACCGATGATCAGTATTACTACCAGAATAATTTCCAATTTCTCGGCTGGGTGTTGCCTGGCAGAACCGAGTAGCTCCTTCCCCATCTCCGTATGAACAAAGAAGCATTGCTCCAGGAACTTGCGGAAAAAATACAGAGCGGGGAGATCAGTCGTGCAGAAGTTTCTCGCCGATTGAAACTGGATACTGCAACACAAGGAAAAACGTCCGAGAAATCGTCCTCCCATTTCTCCGTCGCACGGATGCTCTATATTTTGGGTGCGACTATCGTGGTGGTGGGCATCGCCTTTTTCATTTTTCAAATTTGGGATGATATCGGAGCGGTCGGACGCATAGCGGTGACGCTGGGCCTGGGTCTTTTGATGACGGCGATGGGGTCCGTGCTGCTGAAGAACAAACCTGATGAACATATCGGATCGGTCTTTCATTTCCTGGGAGGCATGCTGATTCCTGGCGGAGCGGTGGTGACGCTTTCCGAACTGAGCACACCGGATCCCACGCTATGGCCCGTGGCGATCACGTTTGGCGTGATCACGGTCTTCTACCTGCTGCTGAACTCCGTCCACAGAAGTGCCATCCTCACGTTTTTCACGATAGGGAATGCGACAGCGTTCTTCTATCTGCTCGTGGAAGCAATTGTGGAAGGCCCCTCCTACATGCACGACGATTTGTACGCGTACCTCACGATGGTCGTCGGTCTCAGCTACCTTCTGCTCGCGCATTCGTTCCGCGACGGGTGGAATAGGAAGCTCATTGAGATTCTGTATTTCTTCGGCATCACGGGCTTCCTGGGCGGTGCGTTTTCGCAGGTATTCGATTCTGTTCCCTGGAGAATGCTCTACTTCTTCCTGGTGATGGGAGGTCTTCTGCTAGCCGTATTCACAAAGAACCGCAGTATTCTGGTGATGAGCACGCTGTTCCTGATTGCCCATGTGTCGTACATTACCAGCGAGTACTTTGCCGATTCCATCGGCTGGCCCATCTCGCTCGTTATTCTTGGCTTCCTTTTCATCGGTCTTGGATACGCCTCCATTACGATCAATAAAAAATATATTTCGGAAAGCACCTCCTGAAATTGGAGGAGTGGGTCCTCGCCTGGTGAGAGCAGCTATGTTCTTTGCACAACACATGCTACAGTTCGCTGTATGCGGAGAGTGCATATTGTTGTTCTAGTTCTATTTCTCACTATCGCCGGTTTGCTGCTGGTGCAAAAGATAGGTCGCGGAGAGATGACCGCAATTATTCAGGGATGGAGACATCGCATACAACCAGCCAACGACCGCGGGCTGGAGGATTTCGATGTGTCTCCGTTTGAGCAGAGAGAATGGGAAAAACGCATCGACGCCGCGCTCGCCGAAACAGCGTGCCCAGATATCCCCAAACCGACATTTCCGGGCCCCTACTACCAGGGCCCACTCATTGATACCCACCTTCACCTGCCCGCCATCAATGACTCCAGTCCGGAATTCTCAGACGATGAAGAAGATGAGGAACAAGAAGGACGATTTGGCGGCCCGATGGCGATCCTCGGCGACAATATCCGCATGAGCCAGATCGCCTGCACGCTAAAACGCGAGGGCACGACGAAGAACTTCGCGTTCTTTCCGGTGTATGACGAGATGCCAAAGCAATCCGTGCAGATCGCGCGCAGGACAATGCAGCGGTATCCGAAGCTGTTCACGCCGTTCCTCATGACGCCTGGGCCGCACGATCAGACCCCGACACTGGAGGCACGGATGATCGAAAACATTCTTTCCTATTATCCGGGACTCTTCAAAGGATATGGCGAAATAGGGCTGTATTCTATCGAGAACGTTCGTGATGACTTCCCGCCAGATCACCAGATGTTCCAGGGAATCTATCCCATCGTGAAACGCAGCAAGCTGCCGGTGTACTTCCACCCCGGTGACGGGCAGACCAAGGACTTCGAACGCGTTCTCGCTGCACAGCCCGATATTCTGTTCATCGTGCATGGAGATGAGATCCAAGGAAACATTGTGTCTCTCATGGAGAAGTACCCGAATATCTACTACGGAGTAGACGCGTTCTGGGGATCCGATATGGACCTCTTTCATGCCTTCGTTGGAAAGAGCAAAAAGGCGTACTTGGAAATGATGGAAAAGGAGTTCGACGCCGTGCTCGAGTATGAGGTCAAGAAATGGAAACCTTTGATTGAAAAGCATCCGGACAGGTTTCTCTGGGGCACAGACCGCGGGGACGCTGTGTGGAATTATGACTTCGATGTCGGGCAGATGCTGGTGAGATTCGCGCGGGCTTTCATCGGGCGACTTGATCCAAAAATCCAGGAGAAAATTGCATGGAAGAATGCAGAGTCGATACTCGAGAAATCAGCGACTATGAAAGACCGTGCGGCATCGGTCGGATACATAGGCTGCTCGAATACGCGCCAAACCGTTGAAGGATATCAGCTGCTCGGCGGCACAAAGATGTGGCCCTACGAGAAGCGGTATGATTCGGGCACCGTTGTGGATTGGGCGCGAAATGCAGAGAAGGGAAACAAGTACTGGGATGTCTTCGACGAACTGCTCGACAGGCATCCGAACACCCGGGCGGTCTGGTGGCAGCTCTGCATCCGCAACGAAAATAAAGAGACGAGCCTGCAGCACGCGGAGCAGATCCTCGCGGCGATCAGAAAGCGCATCCCTGGTGTGAAAGTATACGTTTCTACCCTCGCGGACTACACCGACGGCGTGTGTGGGCTCACCGGCACATTCGGTTTACGAAAGGCAAAAGAGCTGGCACGAGAGTTGGATTCCCGCAACGAAGACGTGCTCCCGGGCCCCGTGCTCGGCCCGATGACACCCGCGGATACCGACAAAGATGCCTGCCATCTGAGCGTTCCCGGTGGATTGAAGAAGCTGGGAAAGCAGATGAGGGAATTTTTTAAGTAATATTTTTTGGCTTTCAGAAGCCATGGTGGACATCCTGCGAAATAGTTTACACCACCTTGAGCAGTTGATTATGGGTTGGGCGGAGCAGATTTCATTCCTGAATTAACGACGCCCCGTAATTGTATAGAACAAAGAAACAGCCAACTGCAAGGTAGGAAACCACTGTTCCGATCCAAATGCCGAGTATCGGGAAACTCCACATTGTGACGACTGCGTAGAGCATGAGTGCCAGCGATCCTGGAAAGAACATCGAACGCGCGACGGAAGGAATAACCGCACATCCGTTTGCGAAATAGTAGATAAGAAATGTCGACAGGAAGACGGCGGGAAAGGCTGAGAAAAGTCCGCCCCATGTGTTTCCCAGAAACTTTGAAAGTAGAATAACTGTCACGATGATCGTTCCTCCGAGAAGGGATCTCATCACGATGTAGCGCACATTCATCGGAACTGGCTTGAGAGCAGTTACCTGCGGAAGAAAATTCACGACGACATATGCGAATACGATTGCAGGTATGCCGTAGACAAAAACAGAGTAATAAAGACTTGTTGGAGGGAAGAAAAGAACGAAGCTCCCTCCAGCAACAATCACGATGGATGACAGAACGAGTGCGATAAGAAGTCCCAATCGGATGCATAACGCAAACGCCATCACGAAGAGGAATTCCGCACCCAGCGCGGCTGGGACAATCATGGCCGCTTCTTGTCCTGCAGTTGCACCTTTCGTAAGCCCGACAAAGAATAATGCTAGGCCCAATGTCGAAGGAATCGTCAGCACAGGACCTCTCCACCTCAAAGGCACACGTTCACCAATGAGGGTTTGAAAAGAAACGGCAAGGCCTCCAATAAGGAAAGAGACAAGTAATCGAAGGATGAACATTCAGGAATAATCATAGAGCACTCTAAAACAATATGCCTCTTATTTCCACTCACCTTGTATTAATTTCTCCTTTTTCTCGCGTGACCATTTCTTTACTTGAACCTCACGTATTCTTGCTGAAGATTTATCAGGAAAAGCTGGTGAAGAATATATTAAAACGAACGGACCTTGATTGACTGCAAATTTTGAACCCTGACCACGATTGTGTTTTTCAATTCGCTCCTGAGGATCCGTCGTGATGCCAACGTAGAATCGGCCAGTTCTTGCCTGAGCAATGTAGACATACCAAGACATAAGCAAGCCATGATACATGATGGCCCTTCGACTACGCGCTGCGGCGCTCCGCTCAGGGTCATTCGCCTCGGCCATACTAAAAAAGAGGCCTCATAAAACATGGTGGTTTACCATGAGCGAGGCCCCGCAGGGCCGAGTCGAATGGTGGAGATGCCCGGATTTGAACCGGGGTCCAACGTGTAGTGCATGTGCCTATACGGTTATGAAGTTCTCATTCTCGCATCCCATAAGAGAACAACAGAGAGAGGGAGCGAGTGATGATGTCTGGAATACGATGGCGTCACGACATCCGATGACGCAAAGCCCTGCTGGTGACGCCGCATCCGCTCAGCAGGAGTCGGCGGAGAGGCGTGTTCGCGCAAGGCGAACTTATGCAACCTGTGCGAAGGCGTAGTTGAGTTGAACCGGCTTGAAGGCCGATACAAAACGACGGAAGCCGTTCTCGAGGCGTGCAGTTACAGATGATGTAGCATCTATAGGTTGTACAGTTGGGTAACGGGAAACAGTACGATCCCGAACAGAGGCAAACACACACCATGAATCACGCTGTCGAAACCTGTCATCCCCACGTGTTGTCACAGACCAGACACACATTCTACCACCCAGCCGGATGGCGATCCACGAATATCGCAATTTTTTCTGAAAGTTCGTATGCGTCCCTTCGCTATGCTCTGCGGAAGATCCTCGAGCTGTTACAAGGAGAAAACATACCGTGAAACCATAACTTTGTAGATCACAATTCATTGAGCAGCTGTGTAGTACTATCGTGCTGCATGATCTCTGACAAACAAACCTCCGCCTCAGCACAATCTTTTGTCGAGGCTGTGCGTGGACTAGAAGAACAGCTCTTCGCAGATCAATTAGACCAGGACGACACAACCCGCATGAAAAGCCACGGCAAATACTCCTGGCTCTACCGCCCCAGTCATCATGCAGCAACAGGGTTGATGAGGAGCACGGATATTGACCATCTCGCAGAAGCGAATCGACGGCTGTTAAGCGTGGGCGCGCATCCAGCCTTCTTCGAACGCGTACTCGTGGAGCTTGGCATTCCTCCGGAGAATATTGTGCTCGCCGACAAAGACCCCGCGCTCTCGCACTCTGCAGGGCCGATACAGAGCGCTATCTTCGACGTGAATGATCTGTGGCCTAATCTTGGGACATTCGATCTGATCATCTTCCCCGAAAGCTTGTGTATTTGTCTGGCCGATAGGATTGAAAAAAATCTCCCGAGAGATGTCGCTGATGTTCAGGAGGCGCAGCTGCTAACACACGTTCTCCGAGAAGCGTTGAACAGACTGCGCGCGGTTGGAGAAATCCGCGCAAACGGCCCCATGAGCCATCCGAAAGTGATTGAGCTGATGCGAGAGAAACTCCGCAAAGAAGAGCGTGAGCTGGATATCCAGTATCGCCGATTTTTTCTCACCATCCGGCCTCTCAGCACGGCAGCGTGAAGCTGACCGTCGTCCCCTTTCCTTCGGTGCTCTTGATCCAAATATCACCATTCGCACGCTTGATGATGCCTTTTGCGATGTAGAGGCCCAGACCGCTGCCGTTCGGTTGATACAGGTGCGCTTTTGCTCCGCGGATGAACTTGTCGAACATCCGGGGGATATCTGTTTTAGCAATGCCGCAGCCGTGGTCGGTAACGTCTACCAGCACGCACTTACCGCCGCGCTTCGCCGTGATCGTGATGGCATTGCCATGCGGCGAGAACGTCATTGCATTGTGCAGCAGTTCCCGAAGCACTCCCACGATGAGCGTGCGATCGAGAGAGAGCTGAAGCGACGGATCCACGTTCAGGACAATCGATTGTTCGTGTTTTCTTAGCGCAGGCGTCATTTCCTCGACAATGTCATGGATGATGTCTTTCAGCGCCACCCACTCGCGCGTGTAGGGCATGGTACCGGTATCCACCTCGCTCGCTTCGCGGAGTTCTGAGAGAATTGTATTCAAGAATCCGGTCGCCTGTTCCACATTGTGTGCGTGTTCCCGCACCGCACTGTCGAGTGAGCCTTTCCCTACCTGATCGAGCAGCGCTTCCAGCGACCAGCGGATGATCGTGAGCGGCGAACCGATCTGATGCATAGCGAGAAGCAGCAGCCCCGAGCGCTCGCGATGGAGCCGCTCGAGCGATTCGATCTTCCTGCGCCAGAGGAATACACCGACGATCACCATCAACACCACACCCACCAGGCTCAGGAGCAGGAAGGCGACGGGTGAGAAGATGCTGCGGGAGAGTGCGAGGTAATCATTTGCATCCATATCGATCCCGAGAACAGCGATGGCGTTCCCGCGGCCATCCCGGATCGGGGCATAACCGGACATGAACGTTCCCCACTGGTCTTCGGTGAATTCTTCATCAACCGTCGGTCCCGCAAAGGCCGCATGCTGCAGTGCAGGAACCTCGAAAATATCGTACGTATCGCCGGGGAACGATGCCTGTTCATCGGTATCCACCAGGCCGTCCCGATCGCTATCCAGTTCCGCAAGCGTCGCAAGTGAATCGGCATCGGCGACGAACTCGAGTATGCTCGGATCCGCCGTCTTCCGCATGATGTACGCAAAGCGGATTTGCGGAATCTGCTCCCGGATCGACCGCAGTCGCTCAACGACATCGGTGAATGCCCGCGTTTCCATCGCGCTGCGGCCGCGCATCCGATCGAGCACGACAGGATCAAACTGCATGGCCGCCATCGCTGCCGTGGTGCGAAGCTTCTCTTTCAACTGTCCTTCCATCAGCGTGCTGCCCCGAACGAAAAAGAATCCGCCGAGGGAAAGAATGCACGTGAGCACCAGCATCGAGATCGCGAGGATCTGCCAGTTGCGTCTGAGCGCCCGGAAGAGGGAGGAAAGTGCGAACAGGTGGGGAAGTGAGGTTTTCTCTCTATTCTAGCAGAAAAACGGCATTCAGTGTAGTGTGTCCCCTTCCTCAACATCCACTACTGTATCGGCATTATGCACGTCGACTGGATGAATTTTTTGAGGGACGTAGACCTCAGGGATCTTACGAAACCTTTCCTGCAGCGGGATATCGGGGCTTTCGTCGAGCGGAAGATCTATCCACAGATCTCGGGTAAGGAAAGGGTCTCCGGCAGTGTCGGGGTCGAGAGGGAGATACACGGTGCGCCCACCCAACTTACTATCCTCTTTCACGTTTAGATAACATCCAACGATATATACGCCACGACCGTTCTGACTTTCCAAATTCTCCGGATGCAATAGGTTCGGAGTGAATCGCGGATCAAAACCCTTTCCTTCATCTTCAATGTGTACGAAAAATCGCGGATCCGGGTGCCCATTCTCCGAACCATTCTGAATAAGGGCATACCGGACACTCGCATGATGTTGAAATTTCCTTTTGGCAGCGGGCTTGCCATGACGATCCCGAGGACGAACACCGTTGCTTATTGCTTCCCGCATTGCCAGACTCATTCCAAATTCCTGTTCCTTGTTGAGTTTTCTCAAGGCACGGTATGCATCGCAGACAACAAGCGCCGCAGGCTCAACATCAAGATTGCTGTATGTGATGATTTGTCGTACGCACTTATCTTTTTCGGCTTTTTGGAATAGTGCGCGTACCCTTTCCACATCCTCCCAGCGCCCAAGTTCAATTTTCCACTTCGGCAGATCGAGAAATTGCGGTTCAGGATTTTCTTCTTGGAGAAGAGCCTGACGATTCGCACTTTGATCAGCACCTTCAAGCGCCATAGTGCAGAGTTTATACCTGAATTCCAAAAAATCAATAAATAACATACTTTTGTAAAAATGCAATATATCAGCCTGCTAAGGAGGAACAGGTGGTAACTGACATTTTCCGCTATCCTGAGAGCGATGCGAGCGATGAATACCGATCAAATCCGGCACGCCTACCTCGACTTCTTCCGCGACCGCGGCCATGCGGTGATACCAAGCGCGTCTTTGCTACCCGAGAACGACCCGACGACGCTCTTTACGGGATCAGGAATGCAGCCGATGCTCACGTATCTTCTTGGTGAATCGCATCCGCTAGGGAAACGTATTGTCGACAGTCAGAAATCCTTCCGCTCCGTGGATATAGAAGAGGTCGGCGATAACCGGCACACGACGTTCTTCGAGATGCTCGGCAACTGGAGCCTGGGTGATTACTTTAAGAAAGAACAGATCGCGTGGATGTTCGAATTTCTCGTAAAGCGCCTGGGTCTGGATCCCAAGCGCTTGTACGTGACGGTGTTCCGCGGCAAGGAAGCAATTCCTCGAGATGATGAATCCGTCGCTGCCTGGAAGGAACAGTTTGCGACGGTCGGCATCGACGCGCGTGCCATTGATGATGCCGAGGAGCGCGGCATGCAAGATGGCCGCATCTTCTACTACAGCGAGAAGAAGAACTGGTGGAGCCGCGCGGGCGAGCCGGAGAAGATGCCGATCGGTGAACCCGGCGGTCCGGACTCCGAAATGTTCTGGGATTTTGGCGCGGAGAGAAAGCTCCATGAACAATCTAAGTGGAAAAAGCAGCCATGCCATGTGAACTGTGACTGCGGGAGATTTTTGGAGATCGGGAACAACGTCTTCATGGAGTATATCAAGACACCGAAAGGGTTCGAGAGATTGAAGCAGCAGAATGTCGACTTCGGCGGAGGACTAGAGCGCATCGCCGCAGCGTTGAATGATGATCCGGATGTATTCACGATTGATGCTTTCGCAGGAATGCGTAGTGTGCTCGAAAAAATGTCCGGGAAAAAGTACGGCGAAGATCCTGCGCACACAAAAGCATTCCGCATCGTGATAGATCACCTGCGCGCATCGACGTTCCTGATTGCCGATGGCGCGCCACCGGGAAACAAGGATCAGGGGTACTTCACCCGGCGAATGCTCCGCCGAGCAGTCCGTTTTGGCGACATAATCGGACTCAAGCCTAATTTCAGTTTAGCCCTTGCAGAAGCCGTTATTCACACATACGCAACTGCGTATCCGTCGTTGAGCGTAAAAAAGAAAGAGATTGTGGACTTGGTTGCAGCGGAAGAAGAGCAATTCCGCAGGACACTCGCAAAGGGCGAGAAGGAACTGCAGTCGTACCTGAATGAGCACGAGACATTGGATGGCGCGAAGGCGTTTTACTTTTTTGAGACGTACGGCTTCCCATTGGAGCTCACCGAGGAGCTTTTGCATGAACGGGGAAAGAAGCTGACGCATCCGGAGACCTTTGCAACGGCGCAGGAGAAACATCAGTCCGAAAGCCGTACCGCCTCGGCGGGCAAATTCCGCGGCGGTCTCGCCGACCACTCGGCACAGACAACAAAACTCCACACAGCAACACATCTGCTGAATGCCGCGCTCAGAAAAGTGCTCGGCGATCACGTGTGGCAGAAAGGGAGCAACATCACCGCCGAGCGTTTGCGTTTTGACTTCTCCCATCCGGACAAAATGACGCCGGAGCAGATCAAGAAAGTGGAAGAATTGGTGAACGACGCAATCAAGAAAGATCTACCCGTTGCCTACCACCTGACAACGGTGGAGGGTGCCAAGAGTGAAGGCGCTATCGGCGTCTTTGATGACCGGTATGCAACGGAAGTGAAGGTATATGTAGTGGGAGACCCTTCGACAGGCTCAGGGCAGGCTTTCAGCAAAGAAATTTGCGGCGGTCCGCACGTCGCGCGAACGGGAATGATCGGGACGTTCAAGATTCAGAAGGAGGAAAGCTCATCCGCGGGAATAAGAAGAATAAAAGCAATAGTGGCTAGTGGTCCTCAAGAAATCTCGATAGCAACTGAAGAAAGCGGACGTTAGCTTGCCTCAAAATTGTCACCCTGAGCGCAGCGAAGGGTCGTCGGGGATTCGGAGGATCAAGGCAACGATCAGTGGAGGGGCAGAGGAGATTGAAGTAGCTGCACAATAGTCGAAGACATGAAGAATAGGGCAGCCGAAGCTGCCCTACTCTTTGGGTTGTCGGAATCACGTTTTGAGATGCATAGGCCGCTAGGCCTTCTTCAGCATCTCATCATGTCGCATGCCGCTCGGCGGGAGGTCTGCCTTGCGGCAGTTGGTCAGCGCGGCCTTCGCGCCAGCGTGCTGCTCGGCGTCGTTGTCCTCCCATTCGATCGACACGGCACCGTCGAACCCCGCGCGGTTGAGTTCGACGAAGATCTCCTCGCAGCTGTTGGCGTCACGCGCGGTTCCCGCCGTCACAAAGTTCCACCCGTTGAGGGGGTGGCCCATGGGACGGTGGCCGCCGAGCAACCCTGCGCGGGTGTGCTCGCGGATCACTTGCACCCCCTTGATGTGGGCACAGTGGATGAACTTGCCCAGTTCGCGGATGAACTGGACGGCCGACACGCCTTGCCATTCCATGTGCGACGCGTCGAGGTTGAAGCCCACGACACCTTCGTAGCCGGCTTTGCACATGTAGTTGATGTAGTCGCTGGCCGACTCAATGTCGCCCATGGCCCGTTCGCTCGGATGGCACTCGAGGTCGAACGTAACGCCGTACTTCTTGCAGGCGTCCCACACCGGACCGAAGCGCTCGACAAGCAGCTCCAAGCTGACCTGTCGGACGTCGGGGATAGCGTGTTTGCCGATTGCCGACGGCAACGGCGGGAACAGAAACCAGTGGCTCCAGCAGTGCGCGGGGCTACCCACGAAACCGGACTGCGCGATCTTGCGGTTTTGCAGCTTGCCGAGATAGTGGGACAAGCGGGCACAGCGGATGAGATCCCGCTGCGCGTGCTGGTGCATCATGTCCCCGACGAAGTCCGGCACGAAGTACGGATTGCGACGAAGGACCGCCGACCGATCCAATTCGCCCCGCCAGACACAGTACGCGTGCTGAGACTCCTTGCTCGCGAACTGAAGGGTCTTGGCACTCGGCTCATCACCGAGAACCTGACCTTGCAAGTGTGTGGCGACCGTGAAGATCTCGAGGCCATGCGCCTTGGCGAGCGCGACTCGCTCTTTGGCGTACGCCTCGGCTCCGGCGTCATCCATGCACTTGTCGAGATCGAGCTCCCAGCTCGCCTCTTCCCAGCCATCGAATCCGGCATCGGCGACGAATTTGACCCATTGGGTCATATCGACGTTGCCGAACTGGCCCCGCACCAGGCCGATCTGGTGCCAGGATTTTTTGCCGGAGCGATGTTGCTCCGTTTGTTTGTGTCCCATGAGGACACCTCGCATTCACTGCACGCACATGCGCGATCGATCGTCGATCAACTCCCCAGAAACCCTTCTGGAAAATTTGCATATGCATTGTCACACAACGTGACTGCAGCACTCTGCATTCTGTGAATACAAAATGCTGCAGTCATTGATATATACGTGAGCCGATGCTCCCAAAGAGCTATTCCCAGCTTCCCCGAGGGAAAGCCAGCGAACCATTTTGGCACAAAGAGCCAGTTGGTCAATGCTTCCGCTGCAGG
Source organism: uncultured Candidatus Peribacteria bacterium (assembly GCA_964449445.1). Taxonomy (GTDB): domain Bacteria; phylum Patescibacteriota; class Gracilibacteria; order Peribacterales; family Peribacteraceae; genus JABFSS01. The sequence continues at coordinate 56,647 of CAYUZT010000009.1, forward strand.
TCGAAGACCTGCAGCTAGTGACATTTCTGTACACTCTCCCCGTGCGCTTCCTCTCCCGGATCGTTCTGACGGCCTCGTTGCTGATATTCCCAGCAGCGACCTATGCGCTGCAGCAGACGATCTGGAATTTTCAGAATGGCAACTTGCCGGGCGCGTGGAGAATTTCGGGCCTCGATATTCCCGAGGGGACGATGGAGGGCTTGCATATTCAGGCATCGGCACAGGATGGCAGCATGATCACGGAGTTCGCGCTCCCTCATACGACAGAGGTGATCCAACTGACCCTCGCAAGCGGCGTGAATATGGAAGCGAAATTTCTGTGGCACGCGCGTGGCACGCCCGACGGCGCGCTTGTAGAGCTTCCGTTCACTATTCCCGCATCCGCAACCTGGCAGAAGATTGATCTGAACGTGGATGCCTACCCGCAGTGGGATCGCCGTGCGGACCTGATCGGCTTCACCTTCCCCAAGGGAGCAGATCTCCTCTTCGGGGAGATGCGGTTCGTCCAGTGGAATGTGCTTGAGAAGGCAATGGAAATCGGCAGGAGCTTTTGGACATTCGACAAACTGAGCGCATTCAGTATCAATTTTCTCTGGGGTCCGGTGATCACCTTTAATCCCGTCGCGACAGTGGAGCTGTTCACCACGCTTCCTCCACGCGGCAGATCAGGCATGTGGATTTTCTACATTGCCCTTGCACTGTGCGCGGCCGGGATCCTCGGCTACCAGATGTGGACTGAGAAGAAGCAGGTGCTGTTCCTACCGCTGTTTTTTCTCTGCTTTGCGGCTCTCTGGATTGTGTTTGATATCCGGATGGGACTGGAGCTTTTGAGCTATGCAAAAAATGACTACGACACCTATCTTTCGCAACCGACCGGTGAGAAGAAATTCCGCGCGTATCTGAACTTCAATGATGTGATGGAACAGAGCCTGCCGTTCCTCATTGACCAAAAGGAATTTGCATTCCTCACGACCCGGGCAACTCCAGTAGTGGCAATGGTCCGGTACTTCACATTGCCCGCCGTCCCGACGGATCCGGGGGAACCGCGGGAAGATCTGAAGACATGGCTGATTTTCCATCGCGACGACGTGACGGTGGGGACCGACGGACGTCTGATGGTCGCGGGCGTCGCGTGGAGCAAGCCGGGGAAGATCGTGAAGCAATTTGATGAGACGACATTCCTCTTTCAGACGAACGAATGATTGTGATTGCATTCCTTGTCGGCATTGCTCTCCCCACCTTGATCGGGTGGCTGCTCCTCGATCTTGTAGAAGGGAGAACTCGGTTACTCGGTCAGGCGGAAAAATGGGTGATGGGCGGCGTGCTCGGGATGACCGTTTCGATGTTTGTAAGCTTTTTTGCGAATGTGATGCTCGGCATTCCTTTTACACTGACTGGATTCTTGATGATCTTCGGCATTCTGCTCTTGGGACTGAGTATCCCCTGGTTCTTGTGGAAACGGGAGAGCGCGAATGCTGTGTTGAGAGAGACTCCGGCGCACTCGCTCTCCCGCCCCTTACAGATCGTGTTGATAGTGACGGGAGGATGGGTGGCACTTCGTGTGATTGCGCTCGCGATCTTTACACTCCTCACGCCGCCTTTCTTTGACGACTCCATGGACAACTGGAATCTCCGCGGGAAGCTCTTCTTCTTCCAGAAGACCTTCTCACTGGCCTTCCCGTGGGATCCCGTACCCGGCGTCAGCTCGTATCCGCCGTCGCTGCCGCTCGCTAAAACCTGGCTCTCGACGATTGCCGGCGGGTGGCACGAGGGACTAGTAAATAGTCTGCATCCGCTCTGGTTCATCGCTCTTGTGTTCCTTGTGTACTGCGCACTGCGCCGGATGGTGGCCATGCCGTGGGCTGCCCTTGGAGCGATTCTGTTTGCGTCGCTGCCGCTGGAACTGATTCACGGAACAAACGCTTATGCTGATGTGTTCCTGTCAGCACATCTCTTTATCGGAGTGATGTTGATGTTCTATGCACTTCGGAGTCGCGCAGAAATATCCGCGCTCTCACACTTGCGGCTTGCGGCGCTTGCGATCGCACTCGTGCCGTTTACGAAGAACGAAGGATGGGCGCTCTACTTCCCTGTTCTGCTGCTCCTCTATGGAGGGACTCTCCTCTGGATATGGAAGGGAGCAGGCGCCTGTGGTGAGCCGAGTCGAACCATTCCGTCTGCGAACGCGGGCAGTCCTTCGTCAGGCTCAGGAGCCCGCTTCCCAATTTTCTGGGCCGCACTCTTCGCAGCGGCAATGTTCGCGCTGTTCGTCGCGCCGTGGATCGGCTTTAAAGTGCTCAACAACCTCGCGTTCGGAAACGCAAAAGGCATCGATTGGAACCTGCAGTGGCAGCAGGGAGTCGTGACGGCGGTGACGGTGAATACGTTCTTCGAAGGAAACTGGGGGCTGCTCTTCCCCCTCTTCTTTGGCTTACTCGCCTTCCAGTGGCGAGCGGCGTTCAAAACTCCCCTCCTGCTCCTGAGCGCCTTCTTCCTGATCCCCTATGTTGGCCAGCTGTTCGCCTATCTGACCACCGGACTTTCCCAGGAAGCGCTGTTCCAGACAGGCTACGCGAGGGGCTTGATTCACTTGATGCCAGTAGTTGTCTGTTTGACGATGCTATTACTCCACAATCTGCTATCCGGAAAAGCGGCCAGTGGACAACGGACAGTGGACAACGGACAATGAGCGGGAAGAATATTTCACTGTCCTCTGTCCTCTGTCCTCTATTCTCTGTCCACTGCTTTCATGCCTTCGTACGCCGCCTTCATCGGACACCAGCCGCACTTGAGTCTTGCCGAGCTTGCGGCGACAGTCCCCGGCTTCCTATTGCATCAGAAAATCGACCGGAGCGTCGTTTTGTTTGATAGTGCGGAAAAACTCACAAGCGCGTTCTTGGATACGCTCGGTGGGACAATCGTGCTGGTGGAGAAACTCGCAAGCGAGAAGCCCGTGACCCAGGAAGATATTCCAGACCTCCTCGCGCGTGAACTGATGCCGATTAAAGGCAAAGTGACGTTCAGCCTGCGAACTCTGGGCCTCTCTCCTGTCGCCGTGAAAAATCTGTATCGCAAGAGCAAGGACCTGCTGAAGAAGAAAGGGAAACCCTCGCGGTACGTAGGCAACGAGCGGACGCCCGCGCCCTCCATCGTACTTCGCGAAAACGGGCTACTGGACCGCTCGGGAGGATGCGAAGTGACAATCATTCAGGGAGAAGATTTGTTCTGGGTGGGGATGACCGTAGGCGCGCAGGATATTGAGTCGTACACGAAACGCGATATGGAGAAGCCGGTGCGCGATACGGGCGTGGGACTGCTGCCACCGAAGTTGGCACAGATTCTCATTAATCTCGGGGTATGGTTGACGAACCAGCGCGGGTCTTCGACCCGCGAATCGCACGCCGAAGGCGTGCGCCTAAGTATTTTCGACCCTTTCTGCGGCACCGGCGTGATCCCGATGGAATCGCTGATCCGCGGTTTTGGGGTGCTCGCATCCGACAAGTCGGAGAAAGCCGTGAGCGGATGTACCAAGAACATCGAGTGGCTGCGCAAGAACTTCTCCATTAAGAAATCTGATGTTCCGTCGCGGGTCTGGAAACAGGATGCGGTCAAGCCGTTTGCCATGAAGGAGCACGTGGACGTCATCGTCACCGAGACAAGCCTGGGGCCGTCGCTTCGGGACCGTCCAACGGTGAAGGACGTTTCGAAGATGCGATCGGAGAACGAAAAACTGCAGGAAGGATTTCTGCGGTCCGCGGCAGAGTCGCTTCCCGACGCCCCCATCGTCTGCATTTGGCCCGTCTGGTACCCGTCCAAGGCGCCGGTCTTCCTGGAGCGCGTGTGGGACGTTGTCTCCGATCTCGGCTACCAGGCGATTCTGCCGCCGACGATCGAGATCGTGGATGATCGCATGTCGCTGCTCTACAGGCGACCCGATCAATTGGTCGGGCGGGAGATCGTCTTGTTGCGGCCGAAACGAAAATGAAACCCTCTAGCATTTTCATCATTCTCGGGAAGGGACTGATCGTGCTCTTCTGCATCTGGCACGCCGTCGCGATCGCCGTCTACACTTTTCCCGTGCAGGCGACCGGCGTGATTGTCGATACGTTGCGAACGCGCGTGACGCCGATCGTGCAGCCGTACTTGCTCCTCACAAGCCAGTGGCAGATGTGGGAACTGTTCTCTCCCGATCCCATGCGGCGGATCAGCCGCTACCGGATCGACGCGCGGACGGTGGAGTACGGGTGGCAAACGCTCAAGGTGCTCGACGCCAAGACGACGTCTTTCGGGTTCGCCGACGATTTCAGTTACCTGCAGCAAATGGAAGAACCGGGCGAGGGAAAAGAGGAGTTGCGTGCGCGCGTCCTGGCATCATTCTGCAAGCCGCTCGGGCTTCCCGAGGGAGCGTTCGTCGCGCTGATCGTGGAGTACCTGATCATCCCCGATACGGTCCCGGAAGGCGGATGGAAGGAGTGGCAGAGAACAGTGAGAGGGAACTGGTACTGGTGGGTTGCCGCCATTCTCCCGTGCCCGTCTCCCGATGACCCCAGCGTGATTCCCGTTTCCTATTTTTAACCATGCGCACACTCCTGCACAGGATCGACAGCTTCTTCTTCGCCCGGGTCTCGGCAACCGGCTTTGGGGTGATGCGCTCGGTGTGGGGCGCAGGGCTACTGATCTACTTTATCCGACAGTGGCCGGCCGTTACGCGGTATTACAGCGGCACCGGACAGCTGCCGCTGTGGCTGGATTACACTCTCCAGCGCACTGATCACCGCTTCAGTGTCTTTCTCACGTTCTCCCACCCCGATGCGGTCTTCCTGATCTACCTCCTCTTCCTGATCTCCGCCGCCTGCGCGACCGTGGGTTTCTGGCCACGGCTCTCGACGATCGTTTCAACGCTGCTGCTCTTCTCCTTCCACGAGCGCAATTCCTGGCACACCACGGGCGGCGATATCGTCCTGCGCTCTGTCGGCTTCCTGCTGTGTATCGCACCCGGCGGGGTCCACGCGTTTTCTGTCGCCCGCGCGCGCAAGCAATGGAAGCACTGGTCGAAAACGCGCACGCTCCTGCCGCCGCTGACCATGCCAGCGTGGCCGCAGCGTCTGCTCTTGTGGCAACTGCTCGTCATTTATCTGCAGTCGATGTGGAGCAAGTTACTGGGAAATACGTGGCTCGACGGGACCGCCGTGGCCATCGCCTTGCATCACACCATTTTTGGACGCTTCCCCGGCGCAGTCGCCGATACGGTGAGCATAGTCGCGCCGTTCATCGGCTGGGGAGCGATCGTGTGGGAAGCAGTATGGACGCTGATGCTCATTCCGCGGGGAAGCCGCATCGCCAGGGAATTCGCGAAGTCGGGCGTACCGGTAGACCTCATCCGCCGATGGCTGCTTGCAAGCGGCCTGCTGGTCCATGGCGTCTTTTCGGTTCTGCTGCGGCTGGGCTCGTTCATGCCGGCGATGCCGGCGATCTTGCTGGGGAATTTGCAGGGGGAAGACTTTGTAGCAATCCGGAAGCGATGTAACCGCCGGTGGAACGGGAAAATTTCCGTCTTCTACGACAGCGATTGCGGACTCTGCGGGCGCAGCATGTGCATGCTGCTGCTGCTCGACTGGCTGCACCGATTGCGGCCCGTGGATTTCTGTAAGGCCCAGGAGCGAACGCTCTGGGCTCCCGATCTGCCGCTGCCCGTCCTTGACCGCGCGCTGCACGTCCGCTTTCCCGACGGCGCTACCCTCAAGGGATTCTCCGCTTTCCGGTCGCTCGCATGGCACCTCCCTGCCTTGTGGCCGCTCGCTCCGTTACTGCAACTTCCGGGGATGACGTTTGTGGGAGACCGCGTCTACGCGCGCGTCGCGAAAAAGAGGAAACAGTGCAATCACGTGAGTTGCGCGTGAGCGCTATACTGGCCGCATGACGCACTTCGTCGATCAGATATCGCTCCCGATCACCATCAGTCACGGCGAAGGCTGTTATGTGATCGATACGGATGGCAAACGGTATCTGGATTTCATTGGAGGATGGTGTGTTGCCTCCGTCGGCTGGGGAAACGTGGAAATCCGGGAGGCGCTTACGGAAGAGACGAAGCGCGGAACGTACATTCCCCCGCTCTTCCGCTCCGATGCGTGTGAGGATCTCGCCACAGAGCTCGTCGCCGTCGCACCCGGCAAGATGCAAAAAGTGTTTCCGTGTACCAGCGGATCGGAAGCCGTCGATATGGCCATCAAGTGCGTCCGCGCGGCAACGGGCAAGGACGTGATTATTTCGATCGATGAGGTGTACCACGGACACACGTACGGAGCGCTTTCGATTGGCGAAGCACGCAAGCGTGTCTCCGGCTCTATTCTCCCCTCCTGCCAAACGCTCCCGATGCCGGGGAGAGAGATGAACAGTGAGAGGGTGTTGGAACTGCTCGAGAAGAGGTTGCAGAAAGGCGACGTGGCAGCGTTCATCAGCGAGCCCGTGTGGACGAATGCCGGCACACACATTCCTCCGCCAGGGTTCTACGAAACGGTGCAGACACTCTGCAGGAAGCAGAACGCGTTGCTGGTGATGGATGAGGTTGCAACGGGCTTTGGGCACTGCGGAACGCTCTTTGGAAGCGAGCTCTGGAACCTGGAACCCGATCTCCTCTGCATCGGCAAAGCGTTTACCGGTGGGTACGCGACGATGGCGGCGTTGCTGACAACAGAAGATGTATGGAAAAAGAGCAAAGGGATTCCCTGCTACTCCACATTCGCATGGCTTCCTACCGATCTTGCGGCGACGCGCGCGAACGTGAACATTATTCTCCGCGATCGTCTGTGGGAGAATGCAAAAGTTGTCGGCGCGCACTTGCTCTCGCTCCTTGAGCTTCTCGAAAAGCTCTCCGTAGTGAAAGAAGTCCGTGGCATCGGTCTGCTCTTCGCGATTGAGCTGAAAAACCCCGACCTGCGCCTGACCATTCAACAAGAATGCGCGGAGGAAGGCTTGCTCATTGAAACCGATATTCCGGGGAAATCCTTATTCTTCACGCCACCGTTGATCCTGAGCAAAAAAGAGGCGGAAGAAGGCGCGGGGATTCTGAAAACAGTGCTGACACGGCACAGCGCGTGAATCATGCACCCGGGTCCGGCATTATCGCAAGTTCCTTGTATGCCTGATGTTTGGTGCGGTTTTTCCCACACTATTCACTCGACCACGGTTTGCAGTCGCTTCGCGTCGACCGTTCTCTCTCACCACGTCTCGTATATCTCTCCTATCAATCGCCTGCTGACGTGCGATAGTCTGGGGATCGGCTGCATGCCTCTGAGCGATGATCTCATCAGCCTGTGCATACGCTCTCTCAAAAATATCAAAGACCATGGACCTGCGCTTCGAGGCAACACGGTGTTCAGCATGCGGCTCGTACAAAGCTCTGATTGAACCAATACACACATCAACGATTTCCTTGCTCTTGCTCAAACCGATGTTCATGTTCTCCAGAGTTTTGCGGAGAGCCATCAATGCATCCACAGAGGTTTCCCGCTCCGTGACATCGGTGACAACAGTACTCAGTGCACTATCAAACTCATGTTCCTCTCGCTGCTCTGTAAATTGGAGACCCGGTTTTGGTTTGTGTTGCATCGTAAATATTATATCATAAATTACTAATTTTGGCAAATGTCGGGATTTTTGTAAGAGGGGCAAATACCGCCTGTCTTATATTTCGGTGCCGGCACATATTTTTTATTCTTATTTCTTTCCCCTCATTTTTATGACGCGCGACGAAAAGCAGAATCAGGATTCCAACAAGGATGCTGCGAGCAGCCGCACGGACAGGTCTAACCAGTACGGACAGTCGCAGAATCGACCGTCCGATGCGGATGACACTGCAGGGAAGAACGTCGATGCTGACGAGCAAGATTTCAGTCGGTAAGTACATGTGGAAAGCACGCTTCACTGCCGTCCCGAGTTTCCTCGGGCGGCGGTGAGGCTGTGAGCCTCGTTGGGCAAAAACCAAGAGAAAACAGGGCTCCTTTATTTCCGTGAATTCCGTAAGACGTTATGTCACACCCTGTCATACCCCATAGGACGAGCATGCTGTTTTACCTTTCTTCCCCCCCCCTACCCATGCCTCGCGATGATTCGCAGAGCACCGAGGAAAAGGACACCGAGCGCACGCGCACGGAACCCAATTCGTCCGGCGGTCCGAAAGACGAAAGTGACGTCAACCAGGGAAAGAATATGAAGGACGAAGACGATGCCGAGAACGTCGGCAGAGAAGACCATCATCCGCAGAAAGGAGCTGCACATGCGGTGCATGAGGAAATGCATGTGTGAACACGGAAGTCGCCACTCTGGGTATGGCGAGCGCCGGGGGCGCGCCATTCCCGGGGTGAGCGCAGAGTGAGGTCAGGTTAGAGCGCGCGGAGGTTCCACCCGATATTGAGTTTGGTGAGGACGACGGATCGCTTCCCCAGGTAGAAGGAGCAGGTCGTGGGATCGCTCTTGAACCGGTAGATGGCCGCTGTCGTCTTGTTGCCGTTCTTGAACACCGTTCCCGCGCAGCTGCCGGTGGGGCCGATCGGTTCCCCCAGCACCTTGAATGCCTTCTGCCAGTATTCCACGTACGTGCGGCTGTAGGCGGGATCAATGGGGGCAGTGAGAGAGACAGTTTTGGTGGGATAGAAGAGTGTCTGCACCATCGTGAGGCCGCTCTTCCAGATGGTGTTTGCTGCGGTCTCGGCAGTGGGCGCGATGATGCGATCGACGATCGCGCGGTCGATGATGGGAAGGAGAGCGGTCGTCACGGGGAAGAACTGGATACCTCGGATGGCGGCGTCGGCAGGATCGAACCATGTGGCGTAATCGGCTTTGCCCCCCCAGAGGATGGAAATCATCGGATAGGGGAATTCCTGCGGGAATGCCTCGGACTGCGGCACTGCATTGAGCCAGTACACGCGATCGGCCTGGGCTTCCTGCGCGTACAGCCACGTGCCCAGATTCTCGAGGTTTTTGGCCCCGGTCGTGCGGCCCCAGAGCGCGATGGCATGCCATGCCTGCAGCGCTTCCGAGACCGATTCCTGATTGTTGCTGTCGCCGAAGAGCGTCAACCCGGCCGCCCAGCTGTGGCCGCTGTAGGGATCGAACACGCGCAGGTACGGGAACGACGGATCGCTACGGTCCCCGGACGCGATGTCCCGCATCAGGAGCCGGATACAGTCGCCATAGTGCACAGCAAACGACGGATCGTACCGCGCGACGATGGCGGCGGCGCGGATGATATAGCCGTAGTGGAAGTGGTGATCGTTGTAGTGCTCGCTGCCGAACGCGGGAGGCAGCGCGATGATGCCGCCAGCCTGGGGGTCGTAGGCAAACGAGAGGACCGACCCGCCCTTTGTCGCGGTGCAGGTCTCGACCAGCGACGTACGCGCCTGCGATACCGCCTGTTTCCACAGCTCCCCTTCCCGCAACGCGTCGGCGAGTTCGGCGAGCTGTGCTGTCCGCTGGAGCGACTTTGCGGCGGAGTAGACGTCTCCCGCGGGAGGAATGTTCTCCGCGATTTCCTTGCGGAGGAGCTCATGGAGCGATTTGTCCGCGGAGACGGCGGTGAGCGGCGGGAGAGACGGAAGAATGGAAGGACGCGGGACGACAGTACGGAACCCGAGGCCGGAGTAGAGGCGTAGGGGGCCGCGGAGCGTCATAAAGGTACCAATGAGCTTGCCGGGATTGCCCTGAATGAAGGGTGCGGGCTCATTTTTATCTTTCTCGTACGAGAGCGAGACGTGGTGATGCGGCAAAATCCCCATGATAGTCGGCTGGGGGAACCGGAAAGTGGTGAATACGTCCGAGGCGGTGACGGAAAATGTCGCCTGCGTTCCTGTGTACGGTCGCATTGCGGCTGCCAGGTACTGGAGCGGATCGCTCTGCGGAGGTATCGCGACAACGGTCAAGAGTGCATTTTTCTTCTCGAAGCGGACATCGACCGTGGATCCTTTGACGGCGAAGGCATTACGCAGCGGCGACACGAGCATGTACGTGACGTCTCCCGCGCGGACGAGCAGTGCGGAACCGCATTCCGTCCGACAGTCGACGGACGACGTGACGCCGGAGGCGGGAAGTGCGACGGTGAGGGTCCCGACTGTAGGTCTGATGAAGACGAACGGACTTCCCTGGATGAGCGTCGCATCAAAGAGCGGACCGGCAATGCCTTTCATGCGGAACGTCACGTCCCAATCCCCTGCGGTCAGCATGGATGCCCCCGTCGCTTTGGTCGTGGAGAAGACGCGGATGGGCTCGCTATCGACGGAGAAAATTGTTTTGTTGTCCACCCGTCTGCCCAGGACCGTGAGGGTGAGACCGTCGGGAGAAAAGATTCCTTTGTACGGCAACGGGAAGAGCGGCGCGGGCCACGGGTTGAGCGTGCCACTGGTCCACCAGGTGTTGGTCCGAAGCGGTTTGGGCGTTCCCGGGGGAATAGTGCCCACCCCCAGGTTTGCCGGCAGCTTCGCGAGAACGGTCTTATCGGCAATCACTGGAACCGTCGGCGGACGGATGGGATCCGACGTGAGCGTGCCGACGACAGGCGTCGTGAACGTGCGCCCCGGCGGAAGCGCAATGGGTGAGGCTGTGGTGGTGGTTGCCACTGCCGCGATCCCGCAGATGATGACCAGAGCGAGGAACAGGAGGCCAATGCGGAGGAGGCGTTTGAGCATTATTCGTCCAAGGCATTGGAATTGGGGAAGAGCGTGCGGAAGAGCGCGATCACGATGTTATCATCCGCACTTCGCTCCTGCTCCACCCACGCTTCGACCGGGAGCCCGAGCGGCAGGCTTTCGATGCCATCGGGATACCGGAAGATTTTCAGCCGCACGGTGAGCATTTCGGCCTTCGCATCATAGCGGGGTTCGACGGCGCTAATCATCGCGTCCACGGGCGCGCCGTTGAACAGGAAGTTCGCGCGCACTTTGGCGGACATCCGGGTCTGGATGCGGGGGACGTCTTTGGGTTGCACGGGGATTGTGGCGCGCACGTAGAGCGCGTCGGACGAGTTATCGATAATCGTCCCAAGCTTCTGCGCGCTCTGCACGAAGAGACCGTTCTTCACCAGGATATCGGTGATGATGCCGGGTCCGAGCGCGAGAATGGGCAGGTCCTGCTCGTGCATCTCCTGCGTCACGGGATCGGTGACCATGCGCGTGACGACGAAGAGCGTCTGATCGGTCATCACCTGTTCGTGTTCTTTCACAGGAATGCTCTTGATCATGCCCTGCATCGGGGTGCGGACCTCGGTCGCCTCGCCCATCATCACGGCTTCGGTTGCGGTAAACACCCGCGGCGCAATGAACATACGCGCGATCACCCACCCCTGGATGACCAGGAAGGCGATCACGACGGTGCCGAAGGTGAAGAAGGATGAGACTTTCATTGTGCGACGGGAGCCGAGAGCATAGCGGTATTGGCGGACGATGTTGCCATAGCGCGATCACGAGAAGGAATCGCGCGCCGGCAGAGTTCAAAGAGGAGGGCGCTGTTCCAGAGTAACCACACCGAGAGCAGCAACCCGACCGAGGCACTGCGCTCGGTGAGCATCAGCACCGGGATGGCGCCGACGGAGAGGAAGAGCAGGAGCAAGTGCAACATGACGGACTTCACGTAATCGATGTTGCTGCGGACGACGCCCGAGGCGCTCCAGCGGATGTGGATGCCGGTGAGCACGCCCAAACATGCGCCCATGTGCGCGGGGAACGCGCCCACGGCCATCACATAGGTACGCCAGCGCGGCCAGCGGCCGAGCAGATGCGCGCCCGTGAGGAACATCAGGAACAAGTACGGCAAAAAGTGGGCGGCCCAGTAGAGTCCTCCATCGGGGATGGAGAGGGGCTTCCAGCCGAAGTAGACGTAGAGGAGGGGTAGGAGGAAGAAGATGAACACCGAAAAGCCGCTCAGGAAGAACATCGCGGTGTGCAGGTACTGGAGTTTTTGATCGAGTGTGAGGGAGCGGCTGAACAGAGGATTTTTCTTGAAGAGCAATTCATAACCTCCCGTCGCCCAACGGTACTGCTGGCGCAGGAAGCTCTCCACCGTCTCCGGCGCCTGGCCCGTGGCGAGAACTGTAGAAAGATACTTCGAATTCCATCCTGCTTCATGAAGCAGGTACGACGTCCAGATGTCCTCGGTATGGGACTTGTCGTATATGCCGCCGACTTCAAAGACGGCATCCGCGCGGAAGAGCACGTTCGTCCCCACGCAGAAGGCGGCATTGAAATGGTTCTTGGCTGTCTGGAGATGCCGGTAGAAGAGCTCTTGTGTTTCGGCCATCCCTCCGGCAACGAATCCGCGACGGTTTACGAGGTACTGCGGCGTCTGGACGAAGGCCATCTTTTTATCGGCGAGCATCCACGGCAGCGTCTCGTGCAAAAATTCGGGATGGGCGACGTGATCGCTGTCGAAGATCGCGAAGTAATCGCAGGGCACGCGCTCGAGTGCATGGTTGATGTTCCCCGCTTTCCATCCCTTGCGATCCGCTCTGCGCAGGTAGTGCACCCCCAGCTCGCTCGCGAGTGCTTTCACGGCATCGGATTTCCCGTCATCCAGCACCCACGTTCCGTGTGGGAAGCGGATGTCGCGTGCCGCCCGCAGCGTCTCGGCAATCACCTCAATGGGCTCTCCGGAGACCGGCACAAACACCGCAACCGTCCCCGCGAGTTTTGGATTTCGTATGAGTACGTTCTTCACCGCGATCACTTCGTAGGGAGTCTTGTCGGGTTTCCCCACAATGATGCTCAGCCAAAAACCCAGCAGCTGGATCATGCCGATGACCTCGGCCGTCACCAGGAGCCCGTACGCAACAGGCTGGCCGATGTTCTCGGGATTCAGGAGCAGGAACAAATACCACACGAGACTCAGAACCGCGAGACCGAGGATGACAGGTGTGGCCGCTTGGCGATTGGAGAGGTTTTCCATGTGTTCCTAACCGATTTAGCAGGATGTGCACCTTAGAAGGATTGTTACAAAATTGCAAGTCTTCGCGCGGACATTTTTGCCTATCCCTTTGCGAAAAAGTGCCGCCCAAGGAGTCATTTGCTTAGACACCGTTCTTTCCCATTTCTTACCGGGATTTTGGCGGTCATTATGAAAAGAGGCCTTTGATCTTGTTCCGTAAGATCTCCGCCTGCTTCGCATTCCTCCACACCGTGACTTTGTACTTCCCGCGCATCGTGAACATATCGAGGAACAGATCGTGATCGAATGCTTCCATGCTTTTCACTCTCTCAAAGAAGAAATCGAAGTGGCGGCTGATCTTCTCCGGTAATACGCACTCGATGATGTACTCGCCATACACGTTCAAGCAGTACCCGCTGTGCGGGAAAGGTGCAGATTCCACGGTGAGTGCGGGGAACACTTCGCGCACGCGCGCCGCACCTGCTTCGTCCAGAAACGTTTTACTGCCGAAGACCCAGTGGCAATCGATACCGCTCTGTTGAAGTTTTTTGTAGAAGGTCATTTCCTCCGCATTGCGCCCCAACTGCCACCACGCGTGAGAGTAATACTTATAGAGCTCCTTCTCCTGCGTCACGCGATAGAGCGAGACGAGCGCATGATTCCAAATGGCTTCGACGTCCAAAAACGAGTGTGCGGGGAACACGCGCTTCTCGCCGGGCTTGAGCGGGAAGTCCGTATCGTGTTGCAGAACGCGCTTGGCGCGCTCCGCGATGAATTCCAGATACGAAATCCACATTAAATTGACCGAGAGTTTGCCGCGGACGCGGATGAGGACCTGCATATCGACCATCCGGGTGACAACGCGATACAAGTGCGAGAGGGAGAGATCTATTTTCTTGTGCTCGCGCAGATGCTCGTGGAGCTCGTTGATGGTGATATGCGGATACACGGCTACGGCCTCAACGACGGCACTGTAGATCGGGTGAATGGGATCGATCGTGAACATGATTCTCAATATACGCGAATTCTCCTATTTTGCAAAAGTAAATCTAAAACGTCTCCAATAATTGATTTACGAATGAATACGCATACTATCACATCGTCATTTACTTTTTTCCCCCAAATTATATGACAACTTCCCGTTTTATCTCCTTCCTCACTGCGCTCAGTTTCTCGCTCTCCGCAGTACCAGCACTCGCCATGGACGGCGCAATGCACATGACGAAGAAAGGCGTCATGGTCGGCGGCTCCTTGATGGTGCAAAACCTCGACATCGTCGATAACGCTGTCAAAGCCAAGAATGTCACGACGGTCGTCGCTGCGGTTAAAGCTGCAGGACTCGTGGAGACGCTCAAGAGTGCAGGCCCATTCACGGTCTTCGCTCCGGTCAACAGCGCCTTCGATCGTCTGCCGAAGGGTACAGTGCAAACTCTCCTGAAGCCGGAGAACAAAGAAAAACTGACATCCATTCTCACATACCATGTGGTCCCCGGTCGGTACACGGCGAAGGACCTCAAGAATGGCCTGACCCTTACGACCGTGCAGGGTGATACCCTCAAGGTGAAGAGGCTTGGTATGAACATCTGGATCAACAATGCTCGCGTCTCGATTCGCGATGTGATCTCCAGCAACGGTGTGACACATGTGATCAATACCGTCCTTCTTCCCCCGATGAAAGTCGAAGCAGCAATGTAATCTACCGTCATGGGGCGTAATATTCGTCATCGATACCGTTCTGCTCCCCTAATTCCCCACATGAGAGGGGCGGACAACCTGCCCCTCTTTTTTCTTTCTCACTATGCGTTCCCTCACTCTCCTGAGTCTCTGCTCCGCTCTCCTCATCAGCGGCTGTCAGATGACTCCCCCGTCGCAAGACCTCTCTGATCAAGGAACCTCTTCCAGTACAGCCTCTCCAGCAGCGGCCATGGAACGGATTGCTCCGTCTTCAGCGTCCTCAAAAAAGAGTGCGTCATCGCGCGAGTCCCCCGCCCCCTCGTCGTCCTCCGCAGCTGCGCGCGTGTGGAATACCGATCTCACTGCCGATCAAATCGCCGTGCTGCGCGATGGCGGGACTGAGACTCCATTCACGAGCCCCCTTGTGGATGAGCATCGCACAGGCACGTACGTCTCCGCCGATTGTGGCGAGCCGGTCTTCCGCTCCGAACAAAAGTACGATTCCGGCACCGGCTGGCCCAGCTTCTGGGCTCCCATTTCTCCGGATGCTGTCATTGAGCATGAAGACACCACAGCAGGCATGGTACGCACCGAGATCCGCAGCAAATGCGGCGGCCACTTAGGGCACGTGTTTACCGATGGGCCGCAGCCAACAGGACTTCGCTACTGCATGAACGGCCTCGCACTCAAATTCATCCCCGATCCGGGACAGTAAGTCTTTCACATGATCACTTCTGTTTCTCGATAGTATCGTACATTTTCTCCATCACCGGCTGCATAAGGTCCATTCCCGCGAACAGGAGAACAACTATATCCTTCCTTTCCTTATCCAACTGAACTGTGGCACTCGTGTGAAAAACACCGACGATCTTGCCGGTGGTAGGATCTAACACCGGAGAACCGGACATGCCACCGAAAAGTCTGCCGTGAGGATCAAATTTCCCTGTAGCGTTGGGGAGTGCCTTGGCAATGTCCTCGGGTTCGAGCACTACGCACCAGTGATGAGTAAAAAAACGTGGTTCTGCCTGTACTGTCGGCGCGAGAAACGGAGGCCAGAGTTTTCTTTCAATTTGCTCAACGGGATACGCCGCTCCCTGTATTTCCAACAGATGCTGTCCTGTGCCATACAGACGAACCTGTCTGCCAGTTTTCATAGGTCGCGAATCGAGGCGTAGTGGACAAAAATGGGTGGTAAATTCAGCTCATTGAGAGCGTAGGAAC
>CAYUZT010000010.1:0-51199 GCA_964449445.1 uncultured Candidatus Peribacteria bacterium
ACTCATTCAAGAGCTCTTACGGGGAAAGTAGCCCCCAAAATTTCCCATTAAGCCCTAACCAGCTAAAAAGCTAACGGTCTCTCGGACCTTTCGTCACCCATTTCACCGGCACTCCGTCTAATCCAAACCTCTCCCGCATCCTATTTTCAAGGTAGCGAATCTGACTCGGCTGGACGGTTTTGGGATTACGGACGAAGAGGACGAAGGTCGGCGGGGGATCTTTCGCCTGCGTCACGTGCTTGCAGCTTTTGAGCGAGCTCATGGGATGTCCGTGGATGGCATCCTGCAGAAACGCTGTCAGCTCGCGCGGCGCGATACGCAGTTTCATATTCCTCTGCACCATCAGGACGAGAGAGAAGAGCTTAGGTAGGTTCTCACGAGTCACCGCAGATGCGGGCAGCATGGGCGCGTAGCGGCAGAAGGGGAATGCTCTCTGCACCTCGAGCATTTTCTCCGTGCGCTTTTCGCCTTTCACAAGATCAATCTTGTTGAGAACGATGATCAGCCCCTTCCCCTGTTCGATCACCGTCCCGGCGATCTTCTTGTCCTGATTGGCCACCTCCGCGTCAGTCGCGTCGACAAGCAGAACCGCTACATCGCAGTCTTCAATCGCCTGGAGGGTCCGGAGCACCGAGAGTCCTTCCAGATCTTCTTCGATCCGCGCTTTCCTGCGGAGCCCTGCGGTATCCACAAAAATGAATTCCTGGTCGTCGTGACGGATGATGCTGTCGGTACTGTCGCGCGTCGTGCCGGGAATATCGGAGACCAGCTTCGGCGACGTCTCCCGTTGCGGATCGCTCATCAGCGCATTGACGAGCGAACTCTTGCCGACGTTCGGGCGGCCGATGATCGCCACCCGAGGTGGCGAGAGGACAGTGGACAGTGGAAAGAGGACAGAGTCCTCCGCATCTTGTTCTTCACTGTCCTCTGTTCTCTGTTCTCTGTCCTCTTTCTTCTCCACTACAAAATTCAGCTTCAGTAATTGTTTGGTGATCATTTCCTGTAGCTCTTCAGTCCCTCGGTTGTGTGCCGCACTCACGGTGATGATCTCCTCTCCGATGCCGAGCTTATGGAAGGCGTGCCTTGCCTCTTCCTCCATCTTCTCCGTGTCGCATTTGGTGATGATCAGGATCACGGGCACGTGGCGCTTCCGTTTGGTCCTGAGGATCTTCACGATCTCGTGATCGCTCTTCGTCAGTTCAGATCGTCCGTCTACCGTGAACAAAATTACATCGGCGGCGGCAAGCGCTAGTGCCGATTGCGCGTGCACGTCGTCTTCGAAATCCTTATCGGTAGTTCCTCCTCCCATACCGCCGGTATCGATGAGGAGGTATTCAACACCATCACTCTTCACTTTCCGCGCGATGTGATCGCGCGTCGTTCCCGCAACAGAGCTCTCAATGGCAACTCGCCTGCCGACCAGTCGGTTGAACAGCGTCGACTTGCCGGTGTTCGGTCTCCCGATGATGGTAACCAAAGGTATTTTTGCCATAGTGAGTTAGGAGAGCGACTTGTCTTAATGGGGAGACAAGGCATCCGCGATGCTTCAGTCTAAACGATATTCCATCGAATATATATCTTCCTCCATACCTTTGTATCCACCGGGCAGGATGCGCATTGCTTTGAATAATTGTTGTCGCAGAAAAACTTGTCCAATGACATTCGTCTCCTGCATTTCTGCAGAAATCCCCCTGCGGTTCGACTGTCGTAATTTACTTTGGAGTTTGGTGACCAACTGTGTGCCTATGCCTTTTTTCCGGTATTCGGGATGCACTGCCATATTCACGATCTTGTAGATGTGTTTGTGTAGTTCGTAGACAAGGTAGCCGACGATTTGTTCGCCGATTTCCGATACGAGGGCGATGCAATTTCTCTGTTTGAGACATCGTATGAAGTCCTCTTCAGACCATGCTTCTTCGAAACTGTTCCTCTCGATCTCGGAAACTTCCTCCATATCGCGTCGAATCATCCATCGTGCATGTCCCACTTGTACCTTCGCGGCAAGCCCATGGACGCCGAAGGACGGCAGGATATCTGCCTGATGAAGCAATTGCATGGTTCGCGCACATACTAGGGAGACCTTGGTCTCGGAAGGCATGGCCAAGGAATTGCGGAGGATCTGCTTGGTCGGGTTCAAGAACGCACCGGAAAAATAATATCCATCATTTTCAGGACACAGGCCGTTCACTTCGGCATAGCATTTTCCCGCCAAGTGAAGTTGCCGTCGGAGATTCCTGTTTGAGGCGCGAAACCCCCGATATACCATCGGCGCTTTTTGGGAGGAATCCCACTCGTGCAGGAAGGTGCCAAGTCCATCGTTTACGTTTTCGACCGCGGCACGAAGTCGAGGATGCCTAATTGTGGCAAGACGATAGCTTATGATCCACAGACTACCAGTTTGCCGCTACACTGCACCCATGCCTCGTGATTACAATTCCTCCATCGTCGAACCCAAGTGGCAGAAGCGCTGGGAGGAGGCGCGTGCCTATTCTACCGACCTCAAGAATGCCAAGAAGCCGTACTACTCACTCGTGATGTTTCCGTATCCGAGTGGTGACAAGCTCCATGTGGGCCACTGGTACAACTTCGCGCCTGCCGATAGTTACAGCCGCTACATGCGGATGCACGGCCACCAGGTGTTTGCGCCGATGGGCTTTGATGCGTTCGGGCTCCCCGCGGAAAACTATGCGGTCAAAACAGGCGTGCCGCCGGCAAAGTCCACTGCAGAGAATGTGAAGACCATGATCACGCAGCTCAAGCGCATCGGGTGCATGTACGACTGGGAGAAAATGGTGAATACAAGTGATCCTTCCTATTACCGTTGGACGCAGTGGCTGTTTCTCCAGATGTTCAAGAATAAACTCGCGTACAAAAAACTCGGGAACGTGAACTTCTGTCCCAGCTGTCAGACGGTGCTGGCGAACGAACAAGTGTGGGAAGGCAAGTGCGAGCGGTGCGGGAGTGAAGTGCAGCAGAAGGCGCTGGAGCAGTGGTACTGGAACATCACCAAGTACGCGCAGAAGCTTCTGGATAATCTGGATCAGCTGGATTGGCCCGCGAAGACTAAGCTGATGCAGCGCAATTGGATCGACCGCAGCGAAGGCGTCAATATCCGTTCGCGGATCAAAGACCTCGGCGACGAGTTCGAAGTCTACGACTCGGTCCCGCAAACCTTCATGGCGCAGACGTTCACGGTGATCGCGCCGGAGCATCCGCTGGTCGGGACAATGGTGAAGGGAACGAAGTACGAGAAAGACGCGATGGCCTTTGTGGAGCGCATCAAGAAGAAGAAAGCTGCGAAGCGCTTCAATTTTCAGGAAGATGTCGAAGGCGTCTTCACCGGTAGGTATGTGGATAACCCCTTCGGCACTGGTGATCTGCCCATCTGGGTCGCATCCTTTGTGGTGATGGAGTACGGCACAGGCATCGTCCACTGCTCCGCACATGACGAACGTGACTTCATCTTCGCGAAGAAGTACGGCATTCCGCTGCGGCCCGTGATGTTCCCGGCGGATCCCAAAGAAGCGAAGAAGGTCCGGGATCTCGAGTACTGCTACGCCAAGGATCCCAGTGGCATCATGGAGCAGCCAGCGAAGTTCAAAGGGCGTACGTGGGGAGAAGTGAGGCCCGACATCATCGACTACATGGAGAAAGATATGAAAATCGCCAAGCGCGCGATCCATTATCGCCTGCGTGATTGGCTCCTCTCCCGTCAGCGCTACTGGGGCGCACCGATCCCGATCGTCTACGATCCGCAAGGCAATCCCCATCCGGTTCCCGAAGCACATCTGCCATGGTTGCTCCCAACCGATGTCGAATTCAAACCGACCGGAAAGTCACCGCTCACATACTCAAAGGAGTTTATTGAACGCACCGAGAAAATTTTCGGGAAAGGCTGGAGGCCGGAGTTCGATACGATGGATACATTTGTTTGTTCGAGTTTCTACTATCTCCGATATTTAGCTGGTAGCCAGTGGCCGGTAGCCAGTGGCAAAAAGCCACATGCCACAAGCCACATGCCACAAGCTGCTGTAGTCGATCCGCAAATCGAACAGAAATGGATGCCCGTCTCCATGTACATCGGCGGTCCGGAGCATGCCTGTATGCATTTAATCTACGCACGATTTGTGATGATGGCACTAAAGGATTTTGGCTTCGTATCGCATGATGAGCCGTTCCAAAAATTAGTTCATCAAGGGCTCATTACCAACAAGGGTGCGAAGATGAGCAAATCGAAAGGCAATGTAGTTTCTCCGGATAGTTTTGTAGAAAAGCACGGCAGCGATGTATTTCGCATGTACCTGATGTTCATGGGGCCGTTCACGGACGGAGGGGATTGGAGTGACACGGGGATCAAGGGGACTGATCGCTTCGTTCAACGAGTCTGGCGGATTTTTGGAACCCAGGCGCTGGCGTCCCCGCCTGCGCACGGCGGCGAAGCCGCCGATTCCAAAGATGTGATTGTTGAGCTCCATCGTGCGATCAAGAAAGTGACAGACAGTATGAACAAGATGCATTTCAATACGGCGATCAGTGCGCTGATGGAATTTTTGAATGCCATCGAAGGAAAATCATTTTCCAAGGAAACAGCGATGACGTTCACGCGACTTCTGTCGCCAATTGCTCCACACCTCGCAGAAGAACTGTGGGAAACATTGGGAGGTAAAGGCTTCGTTATTGATCAATCCTGGCCGACGTTCGATCCTATGCTTCTCCAGACCGATACCATGCTGATTGTCGTGCAGGTGAATGGAAAAGTGCGCGGCGAGATTACTGTGGATGCAAAGACGTCCGAAAAAGAGATCATTGCCGCTGCGAAAGCGGAAACGAATGTGCAGAAGTTTTTGGGAGGGAAATCTCCCAAAAAAGAAATCTACATCAAAGGGAAGTTAGTCAGTCTTGTTATATAGAAAAAACCGAAGGCTGGGGCGCGCAAGAAGGGGAACCGGGTGAGCTTTATTGTCTAAGCTGCCGATTCTTCTGGAGCATTTTCTATCGCCCATTGGCGTACTTTATCTATTTCTAATGCGACTTGGAGTTGCATGGGCTCGATGTGTTTCATGAGTAGAACTCGTGCATTGTGTGGTGCACCTTCGGTCATTTCTTCTCTTCGCAGATCATACATCTGCAAGAAAGCGGGAATCGTATCCAGTCCGCTTTTTCCATGCGAATCGATTTCTTCTTCAAGAAATCCTGCGCCCATGTCCATCGATTCCAATTTTGTTGTTAATGCTTGTAGGAGGAGTAATTTTTCCTGGGCCTGTTCTTTCTGAATGGTGCCTCGATCTGCCCAGCGATGAATCGCTTCCTCGATCACAGTGAAGGCATGAGAGTGCGGACAGTGCAGTAAGCCCGTGTCGCTGCAAAATGCCGGTATATCAAAGACTTCATGGCGCAGAGCACATACCTTTCCAGTTGTCGAATCTCCCACGTGCATTGCCCGAAGTGCCTGAAGCAGTTCAGGATCCGAAATTGTAGACACATCTTTCTTGCTTAGTTCCTCAAAGAGAGGCAGCGAAGTGTGCATATCCTCTGATAATGAGTTTCGTTCGGTCATTGGGAAATGATAAGTATTTTTTTGCAAATTGTCAATGGGTGCTGTAGATCTTTTCGGATTTTGAAGAACAACTTTCAAGCGCTCATCGGTAAAATTCTGAGTTGAGGTTTTGAAGCAGGCTTCAGCAAGGCTCTCAATTGCCGCTCATGGACTTCCATGACGAGAAAACACAATTCTACAACATCGAGTAATTTCTTCGTTCTCTCTATTGGTGGATTATTCCGCCACTCCGGCATTTGTTCAGCTCGTTCCATGAGTACCTGACGTTCAGGACAATCTTTCGGGACATTCACCTGTGTCAGTTCAACGAGACTTCCGACTTCCAGTTCCAGTCCATCGGGTGGCCGGTATCGTTCTCTGGCAGAGGGAGGCATTCTGAAGTCGGGGAACAGCGACGTACTGTATGCTTTCTCCGCATTACCTCAAGGAATTTCTCATGCAAGCATCACATCCTTTCGACCGTTACTCGGCCTTCACCGACCTCGCCGCTCTCAAGGCTGCGAGTGTCAAGCCGCTGCGCAAATCCCTGAGAGTAAACACGCTTAAGACCTCCATTGAGCAGTTTACGAAAAGAGCAGGGGAGAGGGGATGGCAGCTGAGTCCGGTGCCATGGTGTCCGGAGGCTTTTTTTGTTGATAGAGAGGACCGGTCAGAGGCACTTGGCAAAGATCTCCTGCATCTGCTCGGGCATACCTACATGCAGGAGGCGGCGAGCATGTTGCCACCGGCGCTGCTCGACCCTCAACCGGGAGAAGTGATTCTCGATATGAGTGCGGCACCGGGCAGTAAGACGACGCAGATGGCGGCGATGATGGGCGCTCAAACCCCCTCCCCCGGCCCCTCCCCCAAGCAGAGCTTGGGAGAGGGGAGAGCCCTCCCCCTCTCCCTTCCCGAGCGAAGCGAGGGATGGGGGAGGGGGTTGGGGGGAGGGGGTGTAATCATTTGCAACGACGTGCAGGAGAAGCGTCTCTGGACGCTCAAGAGTTCGCTGCACCGCTGCGGGGTAACAAACTACATCATGACGAAAAAGGTCGGACAGTGGTTTACGAAGAACATGACCGAGCGCTTCGATCGAGTCTTGTGCGATGCGCCGTGCACTGCACAAGGGACTTCACGGAAAGACAGCGACGCACTCATATATTGCTCCGATGACAACATCGGCAAGATGGCGAAACTGCAGCGGGAGCTTTTGGAATCCGCCGTGCATGCATGCAAAGTTGGCGGGAGAATTGTCTACAGCACTTGTACACTCACTCCTGAAGAAAATGAGGAGGTAGTGGCTTCCATATTGAAGAAGTTTTCGGGGCAGGTGGAAGTTGTTGATCCGCGTACAATCGGGACCGGGTTCGGGACCGGGCTCGGAAGGGCAATTGAGGATTCACAGGTGGTGCAGGAAAAATCGATCCCGGTCCCGAGCCCCAGCCCGGTCCCGATGCTTCGCCTCTGGCCTCAGACCTACGATACAGAGGGCTTCTTCTGCGCCGTCCTTCGCAAGACCGCACCTACTCGTCATCGTGAGAAGTACTATCCAGTCCGCTTTCAGGAAGAGCTCCTCCCCCCTGCGCGGCAGAAGGATGTGAAGAAAACATGTGAAGAGATGTACGGCGCTTCGTTCCTGCATCCGGGAGACAGACTTTTCCTGCGTGCCGATCAAATTATTCTTGCGACGGAGCCCGTCGCGGATTTCGCTTTGCCCGTTCAGAATTATTCTCTCGGTCTTCCCTTCGCGCGGAAGCTTGAGGATGGTCGCATTCGTCTCAGTCATGAGCTCATCACACTACGCGGTCATGAGGCGACGAAGAATGTTCTCCAGATTTCTCAGACGGAGGTTGATCAGTTACTCGATGGGAAGGACATCACCTGCCCTCCGGAGATGAAGGGCGATCCGATTCTGAAGTATGGGGAGCTCATCATTGGGACGAGCCTGGCACAGAAGGGGATTCTCAAGAACAGGCTGCCACGGTGGGTGGTGGCGAAATCCTGACTTTCCTGTACAATCCACTACTTTCTCTGTCTGTCTATAATGAACCTCGCGCAACACGAAAAAGCAGTTCTCTGTGCGGCAGGTGGAGGAATGGCCGGGATGCATGGTGCGGGGATCATGGTGGGTATCAAGGATGCATGCGACAAACACAATCTCGCTCTCCACGATCTTTTTCATGCAACGGTCGGGTCGTCTGCCGGAGCGTTTAACCTCGCATACTTACATGCGGGGAATCCAGAACTCGGTGCAAGTATCTACCTGGATTTATGCAAGGGTTTCATCCGTCCAGAGCGCCTGCTCAGAACGATGATGGCAAATATACGTCGTAATTTTCTGGGTACGTGTACACATAATCAGGACGATAATGTGGTGAATATTGACCTGCTTGTGGATATGGCGAGGAACACGAAGCCCCTGGACACGGAAACACTCCGGAGCCAGCAGGTTCCTCTGTATTTCGAGCTGCTCTCCCGGAAAACGGGCAATGTAGAATTGGTGGATGCCCGCCAGGTGAGCGATGTGCATGCTGCCCTCCAAAGCGCGGTGACGTGCGAACCATTTTATCTTCCCCAGGAAAAGGGTCCCTTTGTGGATGCGGGGATCAAAGAGTCCGTGGGTCTTGATCGCATGCTCAAGACCTACGAGGACAGAAAAATCGTTCTCCTCCTGAATGCGGCGATCAGGCGATCACGGACGCTGACAAACGACGCATCGAATGTATTCTATGCCTGTATGTCGATGATCACGGGAAATCCCCAGTACGCGCGTCATTTTCTTTCGAAGCCTGCGTCATTGGCCAGGGTAGTAGACATGGTGAAGGCCCGAAAGACGCAGGTGCTGGTGATTTCACCGTCGGAAAAGAGTTGTCTGAAATTTGGCACTACGGATCCCAATATCCTGCAACGTGCTTTCGAGGAGGGAAAAAGCCGCGTACCAGAGATTCTCCAATTTCTCGGTCATACCGCGTCATAGCGTCAAACAGTCTGAGGTATACTCTCCCTCCCATGGACTCCGTCGCCGAAATCAAGATGCGGCTGCCGATTGAGCAACTCGTTGCTCAGTATTGTCAGTTAACGAAGAAAGGCCGCAATTTCGTCTGCCTCTGCCCGTTCCATAACGACAGTCACCCGAGTTTTCTTGTCTCTCCCGACAAAGGCATCGGGTACTGCTTCGCGTGCCGATCGGGTGGCGACATCTTCAGCTTTTACCAGAAGATCGAGGGCTGCGACTTCGCGCAGGCCATCCGTGAACTCGCGGAGAAGACGGGCGTGAAGCTGGAACAACGGGCGGCCGCACATGCTCCAAAAAAAGATGAGAAGGATCGCGCGCGGGAATGCGCACAGGCGGCGCTGCGGCTGTATCGTGAACAACTGCAAAAGTCTCCCACTGCGCAGGAGTATCTGCGGACGCGCGATGTGACTCCTGAGCAGATTGAGCACTTCCAGATAGGCGTTGCCCCCGATTCGTTCTCGGCGACGTACGAAGAACTGCTCAAGCAAGGGTTCAGCCGCAAGGAAATCTTGAGCGCCGGTCTCGGCGTCCAGCGGGAGCTGCAGGAAGAGCGCATCTACGATAGGTTCCGTCACCGCCTGATGTTTCCCATCCACGATGCGCAAGGAAATTTAGTGGGGTTCGGTGGTCGCACGCTCGGTGATGACGATGCCAAGTACATCAACTCGTCCGATGGCATTCTGTTCCATAAGAGCTCGATTCTGTACGGCATGCACGATGCGAAAGAGGCGATCCGCGAGAAGGGTAGGGCACTGCTGGTCGAAGGGTACTTCGATGTACTCGCCTGCCACCGTGTTGGAGCCCTGCATGCCGTTGCTACCTGCGGTACCGCGCTGACGGCCGAACATGTGAAGCTCCTCAAGCGGTACGCGGAAACGGTGACGCTGTGCCTGGATAGCGACCGCGCCGGACAGGAGGCCATGGAGCGCGCGTTCCTGCTCCTCAGCGGCGAAGGCGTCCATGTGGAGGCCGTGCTGCTCCCGGAAAAAGACCCCGCGGATACGCTCAAATCCGATCCCGCGCTCCTCAAGCATCTGCTGGAATCCTCGGCGTCCCCGTACCTGGATGCCGTTCTCGAGCAGATGAAGGGAGAGAACCTCGCGTCTCCTCTGGAGCGTCGCCAGGCACTGAGAAGGCTCCTCACTCTACTCAATGCGCTGCAGTCCTCCGTGGAACGCCGGGATTACCTTGGTAAGATTGCGGGGCTTTTTCAGACGACCGAGGCGGCGCTGGAAGAAGATCTCAAACATGCGTCACAGCAGCAGCCATACCTTGCTGCGGCAAAAGCCGAATCCATCGATTCCCGTGATCTCTTCTCGTCGCTCGAAATCGCGCTCGGTCTCTTCGTCTGCTACCCGAAGCTGCGCCACCTGCTTCCGGAACTGATCGTGCCCGACCAGGGGATGCCGGCCATCCTCTACGCCGCACTCAAAGATGCCCCGGCGGATGCTCCACTGTCGCTCGATTCCCTGCCGCTTCCCGCCGAACACCGTGAGCGCGTCTCCGTGCTCGCACTCTACTGCGAGCAGCATGCCTTTGACGACTGGTCCGAAAATCTCGCCGTGCGAGAACTCCGCAAACACTGCAAGCGTGCGAATCGCGAAATCCTCCATCGGAAGCAGGAGGAGATCACCCACCGTCTCCTGGAAGCGCGCAAGAGCGGAAAGGCATCCGAAGAGGTGCAGCTGACCAATCAATATCAGCAGGTATTGAGGTTGATGAAGATGGCATCCTGAAAAGGAAACCGAGGGAACCGACGCAACCAATGCAACCGAAGATCGTCGGTTTCTTTGGTCCCTTCAGTTGCTTCGTTTGCTTTCTTCCTTGCTCTATCCCCCCAAAACCTGATTTACTATGCTGCCCTCGTTATGGCCTCCCACCCCCGCAAATTCATTGTGCAACCGACGGACGACGATCTGAAGAAGTTTCCCGATCAGGTGAAGCATCTTATTAAGAAAGGTCGCGAGCAGCGCTACGTCACCCACCAGGAAATCATCTCCGCGGTGCCTAATGCCGAGGAGAACGTCGACATGCTCGATGAGATCTACACGCTCTTCGTCGATCTCGGTATCCAGGTGATCGACGTCAAAGACGCGCTCATCTGGGATAAGAAGAGCCGCTCGTCGAGTTTGGAGATGCCGGAGCCCACCGAAGATCTCGCAGTGGTCGCAGCGGGGGGTGCGGATGAGAAGGAGGAAAAAGACGACGATGATGAGGAAAAGGAGGACGGCGAATCCGACGAAAAAGTGGAAGTCGTTGGCGAAGATGTCGACGATGCCGCCGTTCGCATGATTGCGATGGCGGGAATTGCCGTGGATAGCGACAAGGATTTGAGCGAAGAGGAGCGCAAGAAGAAGCGCAAGGAACGCGAGATCGACCTGCTGGAAATCTCCAATGACTCCGTCCGCATGTACCTGTCGGAAATCGGCCGCGTGCCGCTCATCGACGGGCGCAAAGAAGTGGAGCTCGCCCGCCGCATCCGCAAGGGTGACGCGGGAGCCAAGCAGCAGCTTGCCGAAGCCAACCTGCGTCTCGTCGTCTCCATCGCCAAAAAATACATCGGCCGCGGTCTCTCGTTCCTGGATCTGATCCAGGAAGGTAACATCGGTCTCTTCCGTGCGGTCGAGAAGTTCGATCCCGAGCGCGGGTTCAAGTTCAGTACCTACGCCACCTGGTGGATCCGCCAGGCGATCACGCGCGCGATTGCCGATCAGGCCCGTACCATCCGCATTCCCGTGCACATGGTCGAGACCATCAACAAACTCACCCACACGCAGCGTCGCCTGGTGCAGGAACTCGGCCGCGAGCCGACACTGGAAGAGCTGGCGGTCGAAATGGAGATGGACATCAAGAAGGTCGCCCACATCCAGAAGATCAGCCAGGACATTATTTCGCTCGAGTCTCCCGTGGGGTCAGAGGAAGACAGCAAGCTGGGCGATTTCATCGAGGACGAAGAGGCGATCAACCCGTTCGAGGCGACCAACCGTCAGCTGCGCAAGGAGAACGTCCACGCGATGCTCGAGTTCCTGACGCCCCGCGAACGCAAGATCATCGAAATGCGCTTCGGGCTGCGCGATGGCATAGGCCACACGCTTGAGGAAGTCGGCAAGGAATTCGGCGTCACGCGCGAGCGCATCCGTCAGATTGAAGCCAAAGTTCTCCAGAAAATGCGCGATCATCCCAGGTCCCTCACCATCCGCGAGCATGGCGGAAGCCCCAAGCGCATCGGGTTCTCCTCCATCACGCCCTTCGCCGGCAAGGTCTGTCCGCAGTGCGGCATGGGACACCTGGTGGAGCTGACCAAAGACGGCGAGATGATCGAGAAGTGTGACCATTGTGCGAAGGAGTTCCGGTGATCATGCTTCGTGGGCGCGCATTCTGTGCATCTGCCAAGATGTCATCCTGAGGTGCCCGAGTCGTTCGGCTTCGCTCACGACAGGCTTCACGAGGGCCACGAAGGATGACGGCGCGCCACCTCAGCATGACAATGAATTCGCTTTTTTGCGAACACCGCTTCTTTTGGAAAACCACTCGAGCAGCTTTTGATCTTGCACAATCAATGCTTCTTTTTTATTTCTACTCCATCCTTTAAGTTGTTTTTCCCAGCGAATTGCTTCCCAGACGTCATGGAAAATACCTGAGTAGACCAATTGCACCGGTCGTCTTTTGAACGTGAACGAAGACTGATTCAGCCCATTTTGATGTTCTGAGAGACGCCTCTGTACGTCATTCGTAATTCCAACATAGTACTTTCCATCAGAGCACCGAAGCATGTAGACAAAATAGTCATATTGCATACATTGAGCGTATGAGGAATGTCCAATATTGATGAGAGGCATCACAGAAGATTCTTTTGTTGATATCTAGTTTTTCTCTCACCGTAGAGGTTTTTGACGTTCCATGACTATGTGGAACGTTATAGTAACCCCGCCCCTCCAGAAGAGCAGGTTTATCGAAACGCCCCCCAGCCCGCGAGTCTGGGCTAGGGGGTTTGCCTGCTCCTGTGTTCCGTAGGAGCGGGGCGACGGCTTGCGTGGATTCGAACCACGTTCACTGGGGAAGTCACCGACTGACCAAGCTTCAAAGGTGATGCTCTTCTTTCGGCCAAAAACCGTCAAAGTGTCTGTGCTAGGATCTCCCTATGGCTTCAACGAAGTCAGCGCAGGCGCAGAAAGGTACAGCTGAACGAAAGGCAAAACTTGCCATTTTCGATAGTGAGTACGCAAAGCTCAATCCCGCTCAACAGAAGGCCGTCGATCTCGTCGAGGGTCCGGTGATGGTGGTTGCGGGTCCGGGGACTGGAAAGACGCAGGTGCTTGGTATGCGAGTCGCAAATATCCTTAAGAAGACTCAGATGCGACCGAGTAACATCCTCTGCCTCACGTTCTCCGTGAGTGGAGCAACCGCGATGCGCGAGCGTCTCCGCCTCTTGATCGGTGCCGATGCGTTCGGCGTGAAAGTCTCGACCATTCATGCGTTTGCCCAATCGATTATCGAAGATAATGCATTCCTGTTTGATGAATGGAGCGCGCGTGAGCAGATATCCGATCTCGAGAAAGTTCGACAGATGAATACAATAATAGATCAAATATCCTCTCAATCTGAACTGATAAATCCAAAAGACCCGTATGGAAGAATTCCAGAGATCCTCTCGCGAATCAGTCAGGTCAAGAGAGAGGGAAAATCGATGGATGACCTTCTGAATACTGCGCGCGAGTATGACGAGGTAATGGCGGGCAAAAGTAAAAAGGGGACGAAGGTGCACGAAAAAAATCTCCTCGCTGCGCGAAAGTTCAGAGATTTTATCGAGATCTTCCGGCGGTATCAGGACATGCTCGAGGCAACCGGCCGCTACGACTACGACGACATGATTTTGCATGTGATCCGGGCATTGCAGGAGGAAGACTGGCTGCTCCAAAATCTTCAAGAGCGCTACCAGTACGTGCTCGTGGATGAATTTCAGGACACGAACGGCGCGCAGTACCGGTTTATCGAACTCCTCACGACATTCAAAGATCTCCCGAACGATCCGAATGTCTTCATCGTCGGCGATGACGACCAGGCAATCTATCGCTTCCAGGGAGCGAACCTCACAAACATGCTCGCCTTCCATCAGCGCTTCCCGAAGGCACCGGTGATCGCGCTTACGGTCAGTTATCGCTCGACTCAATCGATTCTGGATGCCGCACGGGCGCTCATCGAGCGGAATGAAGAACGACTTGTGGGAAAGATTCCAGGACTCCAGAAACTCCTGACTGCTGCATCCGGGAAGAGAGGGGATTCACCTCGGTTGCTTCGACCAGCAAGTGATACTGCTGAGCCGTGGCTGATTGCCGATCTGGTTGAAGAGAGGATTTCGAAGGGGAATCCTCCGGAGCAGATTGCCGTTTTGACCCAGACGAATAACGAACTCTTTCCTCTGTACGACGTCCTGCGATCACGCGGTCTTCCCGTTCTGCTTCGGGGAAAAGACGATCTTCTCAATCATCCTTTGGTCCTCCAGGCGATCACGATTCTGCGTGGCATAGAACAACCGCGCAGTGACACAAAGCTCTCCGCGGCTCTTGCCTGCGAATGCCTGAAGACACATGCGGCGGATCTTGGACGACTTCACGGACTCGCCAGAGAAAAGAAAACGCACGTACTCGATCTGCTTTTAGAACTCCCAGGTGAGCTCACTCTAGAGAGTCGCGAGGAGCTCATACGGGCTCGTGATGTTCTTCTCGATCTCCATTACAAGGTTCCCTCACGCACAGCATTGGAAACGGTGGAACATGTTCTTCGAGATTGCGGCATTATTGCCCTCACCCCCAACCCCTCTCCCGCAAGCTCCTCGCTGCGCTCGGAGCGCGGGAGAGGGGAGACTGATCCGCGTGACCTTGCTGCTGTTGAAGCATTCTTCTCCTACGTGAAGCAGCAGTGCCTGGATCGTCGCAGCTGCAGTCTCAAAGATCTCCTCTCGGATATCGATTTCTACAGCGATCCCACCTACAGCCAGGTGCGCCTCACCTACGAACTTCCTCACTTGAGTATTTCCGGTGTCCGCCTGATGACAGCGCATCAGAGTAAGGGGTTAGAGTTCGATACTGTCATCCTCACAAACTTCCGTGATGGTCATTGGGATAAGAGAACGAGACGCGCGGGCGTAGCGATTCCTGAAGATTTGCTTTTTGGATGGGAGAAAGAGCAGAAGAGCTTTGAGCAACATCAAGATGAGCGACGTGTCGCATTTGTCGCTATGACAAGGGCTAAGAACGAATTGATCATGACATGCCCGAAAGAGCTGACGGTGGGTGAAAAATCCCGCAGCATTGCTCCCTCTGGCTTCTATGCGGAGATGGGATCGTTGCCGGAAGAAGATGGTGTCCTGAACGATCCCGCATCCGCGTCGCTCCTCCTGCGACCAAAAGCGAAGGTACTGGATGGCGCGCTGCGTGGATACATCGAAGAACGTTTAAAGACTTTTGCTCTCTCGCCAACCGCGCTGAACCGTTTCCTCCGGAACCCGCAGGAATTTCTTCTCGTCGACCTGCTCCAGCAACCCGAGCATTTTGATGAATCCTCCGTCCGCAGTCTCGGCTACGGGAGTGCTGTGCACTGGGCACTCAGGCAGTGGGGGACCGCGCGCAAGGAAGGCCGTGACTATACGCGGGATGAATTCCTGGAAGCATTCTCGTGGTACCTGAGCGAGCGGACGATTCTCACAGAGAAGCAGAGGATCGATCTCCTTGCTCTGGGAGGGGAGTCCCTGACGCGATACTTTGAACAACGTCTGAGCGCTCCGCCCCCTTTTCTCCATGCCATTGAGCGCGATTACCGTGCACGTCTTGGTGATATTCCTCTTAAAGGAAAAATCGATCGCATTGATCTTCCATCAGCAACCTCTGCAACAGCCACGGTTATCGATTATAAAGCCGGGAAGCCGAAAGCGGAATCGGATATTCGTGGAGGAATGGATGAAGGCAAAATTTCCCGCAGCGAAGAGGGGAGCCACTTCCGTCAGCTCACCTTCTATGCGCTTTTACTTGAGCAAGCTGAACCACTGCTGAAACCCGAGAGTTTCGTCCTCGATTACATCGGCGAGCGCGGGGAGAATCCGCTGCAGAGAAGTTTTACGATCAAAAGTGACGAGAAAGAGGATTTGCAGAAGCTTATACGTGATGTATGGGCAAAGATCCTCCAGCTTGATTTCACAAATATTTGACTAATAACACTCATAAACCACAATGAAGGTATGTCCGAATATTATCGCCGACCGGGCGAACCGTCACCTTGTGACGGAGTGGAGAAAGCAGGGAGATTGTATCAAGAAGAGAGGGTAAGAATTGATCTTGTCGCCCCGCAAGTTCAAAGCTCAGGGGTAAGCTTTCTGCAAATTATGGCAGTGCTCTCCGATGAGGCACCATCAGAGCTTTCAGCACGACTGAATATACCGCTAGAGGCAGCCCGACTAGCACAGGAACTCAGCAGACGTCTGCCTTTATTACGAAATCTCGTCGCCGCCCATGTTCATTCGTACATCTGGCAACAAAAAATACAAGAAGAATACAGCAAGCTGTTCGATGACATATCTCATCTTCCGCGAAAATTGGTGTCTATATTCGAGCGCGGTGCAAATACGGATGATATCTATCAAGGAACAATCAATGGGCCGGAATTTCGTGATTATATGACCAAACTCATATGCAATTCACAGAATGGCAAAATCAGAATCGAAATTGTTGAGCTGATGAATAGATTGCGTGAGCTGCTTCAAAGTACAGCAAGCACACGACATCGGTTGCTATGATGTTTTGAGATCACCTTGCTCCCACTTTTCGTACGTCATCCCAAGGACTGAGTTCTTTGATAAAGGAAATCGCGCGCGGGATCACGTCGCTCTCCTCGCCGCCTTCGTCTCCGATCAGGCGAACATCCGGGACCACAAAGAAGACGGCTTCCTTGATGGGCCGGTACTGTTCCATGCGCACGTGCTGCTTGTAGATTCGCTTGAGCGCATTGCGGCTGGGCGAAAATTCCAGCACACCGCTCCTGCGTATTTTCTGCAGCGCGTAGAGCACAATATCGGGCTCGTTGACCGTGCGTTGATTGCGAAGTACCACAATGGGAGTGCTGCGCTTGAGCACGGGTGCCTGACGGGTCACCTGAAGTGTACGAGCAACAGTGGTGATGTATCGCATGTAGGGAGTGTCTTTGGGGAGCAGAGCCTCCAGTAACGCATGCGCGGTCGCTGCCTCACCGCCCTGGTTATTGCGAAGATCCAGAATCAAGCCACGGGGTTTCAGATCCACAAGCTTTTGGAGCTCAGGACGAACGCGCCTGGCGATCTCCGGTGTAAACGCGTTGATGCGCAGGTATGCCACTTTGCTTTCGAGCATCGTTGACCACAGTGCATCCTTCGCTGGTGCACTTGATGCTGCGTGAGAGACAGGAATCAGGAAGATGATGCTGAGTATTCCGAGGAGAAACCGTCGCATGCAGAAATGCTAGCACGCTTTTCATTTCTGCTTCTCCAAGAAGTCTCGAAACTGCTGCAGTGCGCGGCCACGGTGGCTCGTTCTATTTTTTTGTTCAAGAGAAAGCGCTGAGAATACATACTTTTCGCCATCTGGTCGAAAGCAAGCGGATATGGGAAGGCCGGGCAGATAGTCGGCTTCGAGTGTGTTTGTAATCACGCCTTCACACGTCCCTTCAAAGATGTGCAGCCGTCTCTCCGTATCGATGTGAGCAATGGTACAGACAAAGCGGGCGCGTTTATTTTTCTCCTCGCGCATTCGTTTCAAAAAGTAGTCGATCCATTCTGCATCCGATGCTCTCGGACCCGCTCCCCAGCGTCGCGTATGAATGCCAAGCTCGCTCTCTAGAGCTTCCACGTGTATTCCCGAATCATCGGCGACGGTCGGGTGTCCGGTCTCGTTGAAGTAATGATGCGCCTTGATCGCGGCGTTCTCGCTGTAGGTTTTGCCTGTTTCCTCAGGTTGCCCAAGCACTTTGATATCACTCAGATCGAGTAGCTCAAGATCAAGCCCATCCAGTGCCTCGCGCATTTCGTGCGCTTTGCCTTTGTTGGAGGTTGCGAGGAGGAGTTTCATAAAAATTGCTAACGTAATGTCATTCCGAGTAGCCGGTTGCGGAGCGACCGGCGTAACGAGGAACGTAACCATTGTAGTCTGTGATATCGCTCTGATGCGAATTAGTGTTGATTCCTAATCAGGAATTTCTAGAAAACCTTTTAATAAATTGCTCCTTGCAGGGAATTGCAATTTTCTTAATGCCTTTCTCTCAATTCTCTGAACAGAATCTCTACCTACTTTAAAAATCTTTCCTATTTCTTCTGTGCTGTATTCAAATCCATCATCAATACCATAGCGTAATTTAGTAACTTCACGTTCTCGAAATGTCAGGCTATCGAGAACTAATTGCATACGTTGTTTGAACTGGCCTTGCTGAGCAACATTTATGGGATTTCCAGTATCGTTATCAACAATATGCATATTCTTAAGATGCCTTCTTCCTTTGTTTGAGTAACCTTGCAAGAATTCCTCTAGTGCTCTGCCAACTCTTCTTCTCATGAATGCAGAACAGTTCTGCTGTACATCTTCCTTTGTATGATCGCTAAGAGCTTCCAATAGTGCTTCCATTCCAACCTGAACTGCTTCTTCAAATAATATTTCTTCCACTTCAAGTTCTCTGACAATAGAAGTAACAAGTTCTAAACTTATAGCAACGAATTCCTCATCTCTATTGTAATCTCTATTTAATTGTTGAATTCGAGAAAATGTCTGAGACCAACGTCTGCCAATTATTTGCTTATTTGCAATGTGAAGACTTGGAGGCACTTCTTGCATAAAAGTATTTTATTGCTTTTTTAAATTATGTCAATCATGCCGCAATCCTCTCGGTATAGACCTTCCTCGCTTTCGCCCCATCTACCGGTCCAATCAGGCCTTTTTCTTCCATAATATCGAGCAGCCGGGCAGCTCTCGCGTAGCCCACTTTCAGCTGTCTTTGGAGGAGGGAAGCGGACGCTTTCCCAGAGGCTTGCACAACGCGAACGGCATCGAAGAATAGCTCGTCACCGCCGTTGTCGTCGGCATCCAGATCGATGTGCCCGATCGCCGCAGTTGCGCTGTTATCGTCTTCGTCGTCCTCGTCGTCATTACTCAGTCCAATCTGCTCCGTCAGCTTGCCCCCACCGGCGATCTTGACCGCGTTGATCACGCGACCGACTTCCTTCGTCGATGTGTAGATACCCTGGATACGCAACGGCTTGGGAGTCGTTGCCGTCATGTAGAGCATGTCGCCCATGCCGAGCAGGTCTTCTGCACCGATGCTATCGATGATGGTGCGAGAGTCGACGGCGGAGACCACGCGGAACGCGATGCGTGTCGGGATGTTCGCTTTAATCAGACCCGTGATCACGTCGACGCTCGGGCGCTGCGTGGCGATGATCAAATGCATACCGACGGCGCGCGCCATCTGCGCGATGCGCGCGATCATCATTTCGGTGTCTTTGCGGTATTGACGCATCATCAGATCCGCGAGCTCATCCACCACCACGACGATGCGCGGGAGCTTGTACTGGTCTTCCGTCTGCTTCTCGTTGTATTCATCCAGGTTACGGACACCTTGCTCGGAGAAGCGGTGGAGTCGTCGTCCCATTTCGGCAACCGCCCAGCGCAGCGCCTGCAGTGCTTTCTCCGCCTCCGTGATCACCGGCGTTAGCAGATGCGGGATGCCGTCGTAGGGCATCAGCTCGACACGCTTGGGGTCAATCAGGATCAACTTGAGTTCATGCGGGGCGTTCTGGAAGAGCAGCGACGTGAGGAACGTGTTCATGCACACCGATTTTCCGGAGCCGGTAGCACCAGCGAGCAGCAAGTGGGGCATGCTATCGAGTTCGGCAACGACCGCCTCTCCCGACACATCGCGCCCGAGCGGCAGCGTCAATGATGACTTGCTCTGCACGAACTGCGGGCTTTCCAGAATCTCGCGCTGATGGACGATCGTCCGCTTGGCATTGGGCATTTCGATACCCACGAGCGCTTTGCCCGGAATCGGCGCTTCAATGCGCAAGCTCTGCGCTGCGAGCGCCAATGTCAGGTCATCTTTGAGCGTCCCGATCTTGCTCAACTTTACGCCTTCCGAGGGCTGCAGCGTGAATTGCGTGACGGTGGGCCCCGGACGCGCATCCTTCATCGTCACCTCGATACCGAATTCTTTTAGCTTCTCTTCGATCAATTTCGCCTGCCGCTTGAGTTCCTCGTCATCCACCATCAGCTCGCTCTGACTCTCTTCGAGAAGATCGTATTCGGGGAAGGTCCACTCCTCGTACCGGGTGTCCTTCATTTCCAGGACATTCTTGTCCTTCGGCTTCGCCTTGAGCGCTCTCTTGATCGCTTCCTCGCTCTTCTCCTCAACGAGATTCTGCGCGAACGCCGGGCGCACGATGTTGAGTTCCGGGGCGTCTTCGTCGCTCTCCACCAGATCCTCCACTTCTTCTTCGGTTTCTTCCTCCTCCTCTTCGTCTTCTTCCTCATCGTCTTTCATGGAAATAACTTTTGGTTTTTTCTTGTCCGACGCCGCCACCTCTTTAAGTTTATCTACCAAGGCATGGACTGCGGGTTCAAAGCTGATGAGTGCGCCGATCAAAAACATCGCGCTCAAGACCAGATAGCCCACAGCCGGGCTAAAGAAGAGCAGGAAGGGCACACTCATCATGAACCCGACCGCACCGGCGAGTTCCTCCCGGCGCGGGCCGATGTCTTCCAGCGGGGCGCCCAGGTGCATCACGCCGAGGAAAGCGAGGACGCACAGGACGAGCCCAAGCGATCGCTTCGTCTCTAGCTTCTTCTGTCGCATGACCCAATGAAAGACTCCCGAGAGAATCAGGAAGGTGGGGAAGATCATGCCGTACTTGCCAAAGAAGAACGTCAAAAATTGCTGCAGGCCGTTGCCCGCAAGGCCCGCTTTCTGTTGCAGAACCAAAATGAGCAGCACACCGGCGCTGATCTGGATGATCCCGCTGATGGCGCTGCGGGTGCCGGGTTCGAACTCCAGACCATTGTCCTTTTTCGCTCTGCGCCTCGTCTTTTTGCGTGCTTTGGGCATCGGAGGAAATTGTAGCCTAAACCGGCGGTTTCTGTCATTGCTGTTTTTGGGCCAAGCAACCGAGGAATCCGAGGAGTCCGAAGCAACCGATGGCAGGCGTTCTATAGGGGTGTGGAACGGCTTCTTTGGCTTACAAGAAACAAAATTTCTCAATATGCACAAAAATCTTTTTTTGGAGCCTGGTGGTCTTTTTCCAGCCTCGTACCCTAAAGATATGCACGAACGTCCACATGAACGACTTATAGTCTGGCAGGAGGCTCATAAACTCTGTATTCGGATCAACCTCATGATCCGGAAGTTCCCG
Organism: uncultured Candidatus Peribacteria bacterium; assembly: GCA_964449445.1. Lineage (GTDB taxonomy): Bacteria > Patescibacteriota > Gracilibacteria > Peribacterales > Peribacteraceae > JABFSS01. The sequence goes on from CAYUZT010000010.1 coordinate 20,968, forward strand.
ACCCATGAGCGCAATGGACTTATTGATCAGATGCGTCGTTCTTCCTATAGCATTCCTTTCAATATCGCTGAAGGAAATACCAAGAGAACGCCGAAAGGGAAAAAACAATTTTTCAATATTGCCCATGCTTCCTTAGAAGAACTGCATAGTCAGGTAAGAATTTCCCGTGATTTGAATTACATCAATCCCAAAGAATTTATCGAGACAGATGACCACATCAATCGTGTCAGTTATTTACTGACTCGGCTTCAGGCAGCGTTCCGATAACAAATCTTCGGTTTCCTCGGACTCCTCGGTTACGTCGGTTTCCTCTACTATGTCTTTGTGAAGATCCTCCTCCTTGGCTCCACCGGCTACTTGGGCGAGCAATTCCTGAAGCTCTACCCCGAGGTAATAACTCCAAAAATCGATATCGCCGATCGCGCGGCAGTCATCGCAGTTTTGGAGAAGGAAAAACCCGATGTCATCATCAACTGCGCGGGCAAAACCGGCCGACCTAACGTCGACTGGTGTGAGACGCACAAGGAAGAGACGCTCAGAGCGAATGTGACTGGTCCGCTCATTCTTCTAGAAGAATGTCTCTCGCGTGGTCTCTACCTGGTGCATATGAGCTCTGGCTGTATCTACGAGGGGGACAAGGGTAGCAAGGGTGAAAAGGGTGGGGGACACACGGAGGAGGATCCACCGAACTTCACCGGAAGTTTTTATTCCAGGACGAAAGGCTGGAGCGATCAGATCATGCGTGATTTCCCCGTTCTCAATTTGCGTCTCCGCATGCCGTTTGATGGTTCGCGGTCTGATCGGAACCTGATCATGAAGCTGACGAAATATCAAAAGGTTCTCGAGACCGAGAACTCGCTCACGTATCTGCCGGATTTCCTTGATGCTGCTGGAAAGCTCATTGCCAAGAAGAAAACAGGCACATTCAATGTTGTGAACGAAGGTGTCATCTCACCGTATCGCGTCATGGAGCTCTATAAAGAGATCGTCGATCCCGGTCACCGGCTTGAACGTCTGACGCTCGATCATCTTTCCGACGTCGTCAAAGCAGGCAGAAGCAATTGCACGCTCAATACCGACAAGCTTCGCAAAGAGGGGATTAGGCTTCGAGCGGTGGAAGCTGCTGTCCGGGATGCACTTGAACAGCTGAAACAGTAAAGCCGTTCGTGAGCATTTCCACTTGAGCGCGCAGTAGTGTTGTTTCTCTTCGAAGTCGATGCAGTTCTTTCATCATGTCACGAACACTTTGCTGAGGAGCTTTTGGGACGCTTGGTGCAACGGGGAGCGGTTTTACATCCCACGGTTCAAGCTGAACAGTTGGAGGATAGGGCCCGTCAGTCCCGAATCCTGGAGAAAAGCCATCTGCCATCTGGACTTTATTCATAGAGAGGAAGGTAGTGAGAGGAAAATAGACTTTTTTCAACTTAAGTCAAGTATTTCATACTTCCATGAAAAAATGGTTGCTTCGTGCGGGGTGATTGCTGTTATTATTAGCTACTCTAACTATTCCACTCTCTCACTGTGAGCCATCGAAAAGATCCATTGGACCAGCTGATCGATAGCACCTACGAGTTCGGGCGCATCATGCGTCATCAGATGCTCGGCGAGATGCATGCGGGCAAGCCCGTCAATTTTTTGCAGATCCATGCGCTATTTTTGATCAGTGAAGAAGAGGGGATGACGATGAAACAATTGGCCAATCTTCTGCATGTGAGCTCGCCGTCCGCAACCTCTCTGGTGAATCGTTTGGTGAAGATGCAGTGGGTGGGGCGCATGCACGATGAGTCGAACCGCAAGCTGGTCCGTCTCTGGTTAACGCAGCCAGGGAAGAAAATCCTCAAGGAGAAACACGACAGGCGGCGCGAAGTTCTGCGTTCTATCTTCGGCAAGCTCACGTCGAAAGAACAGCTTCAGCTTTCCCATCTCCACCAGAAACTCAGTCGGACACTTTCTTTTTCTCATCGCGGCTAGAAAAGCCGCGCTACCCCTGATTCCCATGAAAATTCGTATTCCCTTCAGAATCCCCCAGGTTCTCCGCACGCATAAGAAAAAGACGATTGCGGGTGCCATCGTCCTTGTCCTCCTGGGACTCGGTATCAGCGCTCTCACCGCTCCCACGCAGCCGGAATATGTGACAGCTGTTGCCGAGAAAGGCGATCTCCGTCAGACGGTGGAGGCGGTGGGGACGGTTACCTCGGAACGCGAGCTGGAACTGCGGTTTGGCGCCAGCGGCATTGTGTCGAATGTGTATGTGAAGGAAGGAGAAACCGTGAGAGCAGGGCAGCGCCTTGCGCAGTTGAAGGCTGGGAGCCTGGGCGCAAGCATTGCCGTCCAAGCGGCGGCACTCGATTCCGCGCGGGCCGATCTGCGCGCGATGGAAGAGGGGACCCGTCCGGAAGATATCGCCATTGCGGAAGCGGATCTGCAGAACAAGCGCGCATCACTCCAGGTTGCCAAGCAAACGCTCGCGTCCGCCGAGCTCAATATCACCCAGTCTCAAGGGCAGGTTGATCTGATGAAGCAGGAAGCGAATGTGAATTTGTCCGGACAGGTCTCTACTTCGGTGAGCGGGCTCGGCCAGGACCTCACCACCATCGAGAACTCGCTCTCGACGATCGATGACGTGCTCAGTCGCACTGACGTGAACGACGCGATCATCAAGACTGCGCCGAATGCCAAAGATGAGATCCAGCTGCAGAAGCGCCTGGCTGTGGATGCCATTGCCGCTGCGAAAGGTGCGGCTCTCCGCACGGGAACGGATTACCAGGCCGCGCTCGCAGCCCTCAACCAGGCCAAAACTAGCGCCGATACGAGCGGGCGCGTGATGGACAGCCTGTTCTCCCTGATCTCGTCGCTCCAGGAAACCCAGTACTTCACCGCGTCGGCACGCGAGAGTCTCAAAGCATCGATCGCGTCCGAGCGGAGCACGCTCCAAACCGCCTCATCCTCCATCTCTACCGCTCGCAGTTCGCTCCAGAACGCGTCGGCGACCTACGATACGAAGATCGCCGCTCAAGAAGCGAGTCTCGTGACGCTCACGGGAACGCGCGACAGGGCGAAAGCCGATATCCTCACCTACGAAAGCACCGTGCGTTCCGCGGAGGCCCAGCTCCAGCTGAAGCGCGCAGGATCGCGCCAGACGGACATTGACGCCGCGCGTGCGCGCGTGCGTCAGGCACAGGCGAACCTCGCACGTTCACAGGCGGACTACGGCGATACCGTGCTCACCGCACCGGTGAACGGCGTCGTGACGCACGTCAACATCCGCATCGGCGAAGCTCTGCCGGCGGGAGCCGCGATCACGCTCCTCGGAGAATCCCCGTATCGCGTCGAAATGTTCGTCTCGGAAATCGATATTCCCAAGGTGACACTCACCCAGAGTGGTTCCATTGAACTGGATGCCTTCCCCACTACGCACATGAAACTGCGTGTCGGCGATATTGATCCGACGTCCACAGACAAAGACGGCGTCCCCAAGTACCGCGTGCGGCTCGACTTCGTCCACGCGCATCCCGAGCTCAAGATCGGCATGACGGGAGACGCTGAGATCGTGACCGGAGAGCGACAAGATGTGATCTTCATCCCGCAGCGGGCGGTGATAGAAAATGACGAGGTAAAGGAGATCGTCCGTATTCTCCTGGACGACGATTCCCTGGAAGAGCGTGTTGTGACGACGGGAATGGATAGTGCGTCCGGGGATATTGAGGTGGAAGGTATAAAAGAAGGGGAGGTCGTTGTTGTTCTCATTAAAAAATGAATTATGAATTATGAATCATGAATTCGCTTCCATAATTCATACTTCATAATTCGCTTCTCTCCTAATCTATGCCTTCTCCCAGCGTTCCTCTGATCGAAACGCGTTCTCTCTTCAAGTCCTACGAGAATGACGATGTCGTCACGCCTGTTCTCTTCGATATGAATCTAAAAATCGAGAAAGGGGAGTTCGTCGCGATCATGGGACCCTCGGGGTCGGGAAAATCGACACTCATGCACATTCTCGGATTCCTCGATGCGCATAGCACGGGTCAGTATCTGTTCCAGGGCGAAGAAACGCGAACGTTGACCGATGATGAGCTCGCCAAAATCCGCGCGACGCGTGTGAGCTTTGTGTTCCAGGCGTTCAACCTGCTCCCGCGGACGACGGTCTTCCAGAACGTGCTCCTTCCTCTGCTTTACCATCCCACCATCAAGCCATCCGATCGAGAGAAACGCACGCTGAGTGCGATCAAAACAGTCGGTCTTACCGATCGCAAAGATTATTTCAGCAGTCAGCTCTCCGGCGGGCAGAAACAGCGTGTCGCGATCGCCCGAGCTCTCGTCACCGAGCCGGACGTGATTTTTGCCGATGAGCCGACCGGGAACCTCGACTCCGCATCCGGTGTTGCCGTAATGCAGGCGCTCCAGCAGCTCCATCGCTCTGGTCATACGATCATCCTCGTGACGCATGAACAGGAGACGGCGAAGCATGCAGAGAGAATTCTCCACATTAAAGATGGGAAAATTGATTCGGATAGTCGGGATTTCAAGCGCGTGATTGCGAAAGAAATTTCCTCCCTCAAATAAATGCTTCTTTCCGACATGTTCCACTCGGCGTTCAAAGGAGTCTCGAGCAACGTCTCACGCTCATTTCTCACGATGCTCGGGATCATCATCGGCGTGGGCTCGGTTGTGCTGATGAGCGCCATCGGTGCGAGCATGAAGGGTGTGATCGTCGGCCAGATCAGTAGTCTCGGCGCCCAAAGCATGGTGATTTTTCCGGGAAAAGAGGAAGGCGGCGGCGGGCAGGTGATGGCGGGGTTCGATAGCCTCACGTTCGATGATCTCGACGCACTCGAGAAACTCGATTCCATCAATACCGTCGCGCCGATTGTTTTCCTCCAAGGCACCGCAAGCTACGGCAGAGATGAGGCGTCGCCGCAGGTACTTGGCGTCACGCCCGAGCACTTCATCACACAAGTCACAGAAGCGGAAAGCGGACGTCTGATCGATCAATCCGATATCGAGGGTGCCTCCGCAGTCGCCGTGCTCGCGCCCGACGCTGCGGAGAAGCTCTTCGGGCAAATGGATCCCATCGGAAAACGTGTGAAGATCGGCAATAACCATTTCACGGTCATCGGCATCACGAAGGCGCTCGGAACGCAATTTTTCCAGAACGCCGATGATCGCATCTACGTGCCATTCTCCACCGCACGGCAAATCAGCGGACAGAAATACTTGAACCAAGTGACGATGCTTGCGACGGATGGCTTCGACATCGCGATTGCCGATGTCAAATACCTGCTGCGCAAGCGACATGGAATAGAGAATCCCGATGAAGAGCAGAAGAAGGATGACTTCATCGTGCATACGTCGGAGGAAGCCGGTGCGATTCTCGCAGGTGTCTCACTAGGGCTGACGTTCTTCATCACGACCATTGCGGCGATCAGCCTCCTCGTTGGAGGCATTGGCATCATGAATATCATGCTCGTGTCTGTGACAGAACGGACGCGGGAGATCGGGCTTCGCAAAGCCGTGGGAGCCAAGAGTCGCGACATCTTGCTGCAGTTCCTGACAGAATCTGTACTCCTCACGGTCATCGGCGGGCTCATCGGTATGGTTTTTGGACTCGGTTTGGCGTTCGTCATTTCCGTTTTCGTCAAAAGTATTCTCTCCACCTACGCGTTTGCGGTCTCGATTCCCTCGGTCACCGTCGCCTTCATGATGGCTGCGTTCACGGGACTCCTGTTTGGCATTTCGCCGGCGCGGAAGGCGGCGGGGCTTCACCCGATTGAAGCGCTTCGCTATGAATGATGTACAGACGCAAAATTTTGCGTCTCAACGCAGCAAAATTTTGCGTCTCTACGCACCACCCGCCGCCTTCTGCGCCTCCACCTCCTATGCTCATCCACGATCTCCTCACCACCTCGGCCAAGGGCATCACGGTCAATAAAACCCGCACGTCACTCACGATGCTCGGCATCATCATTGGCGTCGCGTCGGTCGTGCTGATGGTGAGCCTGGGCCGCAGTTTTCAGAATTACATTCTGGAGCAGATCGCGACAATCGGCACGGATACTCTGGATATCATTCCGACAGGTTTCCAGAAATTCGGCGGAAACCTGGAAAGTCTGCAGTACGATGATTTCGTCGCGATACGCAATCTTTCGACTGTGGATCGCGCAACGCCGGTCACGATCATCGGCAAGCCTGTGTCGTACGGCAAAGAGGAAATCTCGCCGATGGTGATCGGCGCATACAGGGAATTTTCGCAGAATTACGGCATGATCGTCGGTGACGGAAGAATGCTGGAACAAAATGACGAGGATGGGGCCAAATCGGTCGCCGTCATCGGATCGAAAACGGCAGAAGATCTGTTTGGGAATGTGAATCCGGTCAACAAAAAAATTACGGTCGGCGAGACGCCGTTCACGGTCATTGGTGTGCTGGAATCCAAAGGCTCGGCGCTCCTGCAACAAATGGATTCCGTGGTGTTGGTTCCCTTCAGCACGGCCCGCGCGGTCACAGGCCAGAAACACCTGAGCTTCATCACGCTCAAGACGAAAGGGGATGCGGAGCTTGCGAAAGACGACATCACCCTGCTCCTGCGCGAACGGCATTCGATCGAGAATCCTCAGAATGACCCGGACAAAGATGACTTCATCGCTCGCAGTGCGGAGCAAGTGACCGCCATCGTGAGCTCGGTCACCATGGGCCTCACGGTGTTCCTTTCGCTCGTTGCAGGCATCTCGCTGCTTGTGGGCGGCATCGGCATCATGAACATCATGCTCGTCTCCGTAACAGAACGGACGCGGGAGATCGGGCTTCGCAAAGCCGTGGGGGCCAAGCGGCGCGACATCCTGTGGCAATTTCTCCTGGAAGCCGTGACACTCACGCTCGCTGGAGGGGTCGTTGGTATCGTGATCGGCACGGCGTTTGGCTGGTTCCTGGCACAAATCGCCGATAAATTCCTGGGGCAGTTCACCTTCATCGTCTCGTTCTGGTCCATTGCCCTGGCAGTTCTGATGGCGGTGGGAACAGGACTGCTCTTCGGCATCTATCCGGCACGGAGAGCGGCGGCGTTGAGTCCGATGGAGGCCCTCCGCTATGAATAAAGTACGGCCGACACCCCGCATGATGTCAAGGGTGAGAGGAGAGCGGTAGTATAATCACATTTGACAAAAAATAAATAAGTTTTATATTATTTTCAATGCACGACCGTGAACGCTCCAGACTCATCGGATATTGCGAAGAACTTCCGAGGAAAGGCATTGGAATATCCGAGCCATCAGAAGAGTTGTATGGATTCCTATCACCTCTCGAAAAGCGCGTTGCTGTCACATTCAGACAAGTGAGAAAAGAATTGCATCGCTGTATCGTTCAACATGATCGTGTAATGGCAAAACGAAATTTTGATATCACTATGAGCAGTATTACTCATGGAAACATACAGATGACGTTTTCAAGGGGTCCACATCATTTTCACGTTCATTCTCTGCTCTCGAAAGGCATCCGGATTGAAGATGATTCCAGAAATTATTTTTCACCGAGTGAAGAAGTTGTGGGTATCAATACTCGCAAGAAAAAAAGCGCGCTCTTTCCCTATGTTGTTTTTCATGAAGTGGATCATGCGCGCATCGGCACACCTTCTGCCCGTTCAGCCATTCGAGAAGCTTGTCGTGCTGTGTCACTTTCTGCTGCAGCTTCAGATGCCTCTACCCAAACATGTGCTCAACCACTAGCGAATCTTCGTCAAAGTATTGAGTCGCTTGGTCTCATCGATGATATAAGTAAAGAAAGCAGCACGGTCATGTTGCGCATGCTCGATGGATCGATCAGTGATTCAAAACTTGCAGTTGAACAATGGCGTATTGCGGGAAGCAGAGAACGACGTGCATGGCAATTTGCACAGACTCAGGCACATTCACTAGAAAAGAGTCATGGGTTCGATTTTGGAGTTCCACAGGAACTGCTCGAGTCACAAGCACATGCGTGTCTGGGAACGTACTGCGCCGGGCACGCACTTTCGCTGCTCTGTGACGGTGGCATTGAAGCATTGCGCCAGTACTCTTCGCCTTTTCTGGCATATGAAGAAATGCCAATTGAACTAAAGAATGCAATCGAAAGCGCGAAGAAAGCAGCGTGAGGAAAATAATTTCCAATGAAATTCTGGTGATGGCGACATGCGCCTCTATTTTGGACCGTTTTATCACCCCTAAGGCCGCCCAGTTCATGAATGGATTTCACGCGATGGAATGATTCGTACACATGTAGGATGTCCGCTAGAGTGTCCGTTAACATCGCATGACGCTCGCTCATCAGAAATCGGACGGCAAGGCCCCTCACCCAGCCCTCTCCCGCGGGGAGAGGGGAATAAGGAAAAGTTTTTTTCAGAAGCTCGGCCCCGGCTTCATCACCGGCGCGTCCGACGATGACCCCAGCGGTATTGCGACCTACGCACAGACCGGTGCGATTTTCGGCTACATGCAGCTGTGGCTCGCGCTCTTCACGCTGCCCTTTATGATCGCGGTACAAGAGATGTGCGGGAGGATCGGGCTCGTGTCGGGGAAGGGGATTGCGGGCGTCATTCGCCACTACTACTCGCGCAAACTCCTCGCAGTCGCAGTCATTCTGCTGCTGATCGCCAATACCGTGAACATCGGCGCGGATCTGGGCGCGATGGCTGCTGCAGCGCAGCTCCTCATCGACGTGCCCTTCGCACCACTCGTCCTCATGATGACCGCGCTCACGCTCTTCCTGGAAATCTTCATCACCTACAAAACCTATGCGACGTACCTCAAATACCTCACGCTCTCGCTCTTCAGTTACTTCCTTGTCGCATTCGTCGTGCAGCAGGATTGGCAGGCTGTGTTCCTCTCCACGTTCTTCCCGACGATTCTCTTCAGCCAGGAGTACCTGATGAACATCGTCGCAGTGCTCGGCACGACCATCTCCCCCTACCTCTTCTTCTGGCAGGCCGATGAAGAAGTGGAAGAGGAAGTCGCGAGTGGCAAGCTCAAAGCGATGGGGCAGGGGACACCCGCTGTCGAAGACACCGATATTCGCGCGATGCGGATGGATACCGCGATGGGCATGTTTTTCAGCAATGCCGTCACGTTCTTCATCATTATGACGACAGCATCAACATTGCATCGAAATGGCATCACGACGATCAACTCCGCCACCGAGGCTGCCGAGGCGTTGCGGCCGCTGGCCGGAGATTTCGCGTTCTTCCTCTTCGCGCTTGGGATCATCGGCACTGGCCTGCTCGCAGTTCCGGTTCTTGCGGGTTCCGCGTCGTACGCGGTCTCCGAAGCATTCAAGTGGCGCGAGGGCCTCTACCTGAAAGTCCAAAAAGCGCACGGCTTCTACGGCGTCATCACCATCGCAACCCTGATCGGCTTGCTTGTGAACTTCACGCCCGTCAGTCCCTTCGCGATGCTCTACTACACCGCTGTTCTCAACGGCATCATTGCGCCGCCGCTTATGATCATGATCCTTTTGATCTCCAATAATCGGAAGATCATGGGGCAGCGAACGAATTCGCGGTTGAGCAATGTCCTGGGAGTCATCATCACGGGGGTCATGGGAGTGGCAGGAATTGCGGTATTGATTACACTCATCTGATGGGGGTATTGTGGCCCCTTTATGGAAGAATTCCCCCTGCTCCAAAATCAGAAAGCACAAGAGGCGTTCGCCGCGCTTCCGTCTCGCGTGCAGGATATTTTCAGAGAATCGTACAATTATCCGGATACTCTCAAGAGACGATTAGTGGATGCTGCAAAGGGAGATGAAGAAGTGGCGATGGGATGGATGAAGATCGGGGGTGAATGTATGAATGCCAGATTCGGCTCCACAAAGAAGATACAGGTGATGACCGGACTCACGAGAATTCAAGAGCAAGTTAATAAAGCCGCTCAGCGGCGTATTGCCGGTCCTGCTCCGTCCAAGAAGAAGCGCAGTTAATCACAGTTCGGATTGAGAAACTCCATATCACACCATACAATCTCCAGGATGTTCTTTTCGCAAGAATCGTGGGTCGGCCCGCCTTCGCTCTAGAGCTTCGGCGGGCGAGTAGCTCACCTGCTACACTTTCACGCACGTTCATTGAAAGTAATTCTTGGGTCGGTACCGAAGTGGTCAAACGGGGCAGACTGTAAATCTGCTGGCTTTACGCCTTCGCTGGTTCGAGCCCAGCCCGGCCCACCATAATCAACATCGACAAAACTTGACTTCAAAAATATCTCTGCGCACAATCACTCCCTTTTATGAACAGAAAGTCCATCCTCATTACCGGTGCCGCTGGAGCGTTGGGCAGTGCATGGGCACGGTCGTTACGCTCCACTCTTCCCGATAGCGAACTCCATCTTGCAGATATCAATGAAGACAAACTAAAGCAAATAGCTCGTGAAACAGGAGCAATTCGACTAATTGTAGGAGACATTTTTGAGGCCGATTCCCTGGCGCAGAATGAGGTAACGCTTTCAAATGAAGATGTCGTCATTTGGAATGCGGCCCTGAATCTTGATGAATCTGAACCGGCATCTGAGCGGCTTACCTCACGAAATCGACAGAATGTTGCATTGCAGCATCGCTTGCATTCTCTTGTGCACGGAACGCGTCAGAAATTACTCATTCTCGTGAATTCCGTTGTCACCAAGTTTGGGAAAAATCCAAAAACGAGTGGTTTTCTTGCTGCCGCTGCAGCAGAGAAAAACTGGCACTACGGAGCGATGAAAGTAGAACAGTCCGACATGGTAGAATTGCATGACCTCGCACTAAAAATCGCAGGTGTGCAGAATTCCATTTTGTATCCTGGATCGTTCAAAAGTTCTTTTACAAAAGTTGAGCAGGCACTAGGTCTTGCAAATGCACTCGGAAAAAAGATGAAGGGCTATGAAGAAAGAGAGGATTGGAAACAGCCCAGAGCCTTCGAGTCACGAGAAATCACCGATGCTGTCGCAAAACTCGTTTATCACTGGAATCAGCACGGCACAGTTCCAGAGAAAGCGAAAAAATGGGTCATGCTCAATGATGAGGACTTGAAACTTTGAGGTCTCACCGCGCATCCCACCCTGCCTTCACGGCCGGTCCCAATCCTCCCGTATTGAGCTGCGCGCGGTATTCGACGTCGATCTTGGGCGAGGTGAAATCGAGGGTCACCTTGGGGCGCGGGTTGCCGGCGGTGTCTTCGATACTGAAGGCGGTGATGAACGCATCGCTCAAGGTCCACTTCACGTAATCCTGGCCCAGCTGATTGCGCACGGCCAGCGTCACTTTGGCGATCCGCTCCCGCGCCGCGGTCTTCCGCATCAGGATGGGCATCGCTTTATCTGCCCACATTGTTACGCGGAACTCTTTCATCTGCACTTTGGAGGAGCTATCGGTCCCGCGCGTCTGCGACCAGTTGAAGGATTGCAGGACGACATCGCCCGCGTGATCGGCTTCGGCTGCTTCGCCCTCGACACCATCGATCTTCAGAAAGAGCCTGTCACCGGCTGCCGGCCTGGGCGCATTTTGGGCGGATACATTCGTCCACGATGGAGATCCGGCAGGCGCCGTCACGAGCAGACCAATCGTTGCCGTGATCAGGAGACTTGCGAAGAGCGACGAGGAGAATCGGTGCACGCGTTCACTCTATGTTTCCCGTCGCGCATCGTCAACGTTTTAGCGCCGCAGCATCTCCGGTTTCATAAAGTACTTCCTCGTCATGCCCCAGAGGACGCCCATGCTCATCAGACACACGGCCCACAGTCCCGGTCCGGTGTGCGGCTGTTCCAAGGGTTCTGGCGAGAGAGGCGCGTAGGAATCTTGCGATGGCAGAGGTTCCTGATACTGGTTTTGCGGAAGGCCGTACATGTCGAATGTCTGCGGCGGACCGGAGAACGGGTTGGAATCCACTGGTACAGGTGTCGGGGTGACCGGTGGACTCTCTACGGGAGGTGGATTGATAATGACAGGTGCTACTGAGGGGCTGGAAGATTGACGGAATTTTGAAACCTTTGTCGTACTGGATTTCGAACTCGTTGTTCCCTGACCCGAGGGAAGGTTGACTCCGGCCGTGCCGCCAAAAGGCGCATTGCCGGATGCAGACGACGTGCTCACGGCCTGGCCGGAACTGCTCACAATGACGGAGCCGACGAGCGCCTGATCCGTTGTCGACATCACGAAGTGTTCGCGATCGGGTTCCTGCGGTCCGACGGTAAAGCTCACTCCCGTTCCCGGGAAAATCGCCGGAGTGTTGAGGTAATTGCCGCTGGCATTCCGAAGTGTCTGCGAGGTCAGAATGTGCGGAATCGACTGTTCATTGATCCACGCGACCGTTTGTCCTGGACGGACGATGGGTGCTTGTGGCTGAAATCCTCCCGTCGGCGTGATCCGAATTTCGACGACGGGCAGCGCGGCACTGGCGGCGGGTGCTGTGCTCGAACTTCCTCCCACTTGGGCGGTGAATGCTCCAAAACTGGAGAGTGATTCCCACCCGCCTGCAACGGAGAACCCGATGACGGCAAATGCGAAAATCCCGACAACGGCGGCCGGGAGCCGCGAGGCCGGAGTAATCGACACGCGCACGGGACCCGTAGACGATCGCGATTGCGCTGCGGCCGAGGCGCCCGATGCGTCATCATCGGACGTGGAATGCCAGTGAGGGTGGAGATCCGTCATAGAGGGAGAGTTTTAGCAGCGATGGCTTGGCGTCGGACAGCGAGGAGCGTGCCGATGGCTGCCGATCCCAGGAGCAGCAGCACGAGTGCCGATGGCGATCCCGATTTCCCGGGGACGCCGGCGTCCAGAGGACGGGCGGGATCTTCTACAGGATTCGGTGGAGCGATATCTTCTCCGGGAAGCTCGGCCAGCGCGTCGAAGTCGCCGATAATCGAAGGGGCTGCGGTCGCTTGATTGCCGATTTCCACCGATGCTTCGGTGCTGAAGGCCGTTTCCTGATTTTGGTCATCAACGCCGCGCACAGCAACGAAGTACGTTTTTTCCTGCGGCAGATCGCGAATCGCGACGCCGCGAGACGCCAGCGACACGCTGCGGCGCTGCAAGTAGCGTCCCCGCAGAGTGCCGTAGTACACGTTGTACCCTTGAAGTTTCGGGTGGCTGAGGGGATCCCACGTCACGTAGAGCAGGTTATCCTTGGTGCCGACGCGAACGTTTTGGACCTGAATGAGCGCGAACGATTTCTGCGGCGCAGCGGAGCTGGCCGATGACGAGCTGACTGTCGTTGCGGAGACAGGAGCTGCGGTCGTTGCGCCCTTTGCCGCGGAGGAACCAGATTCTGCGGTTTGTGTTCCTGCTTCTGCTTCCGGACGCACCGAAGACGATTGCTCCGCCGCGGGAGCAGAGAGCTGCACGAGCAAGGTTCCGAGCGGGTTTGCGAGGAGGTTTTCGGCGGGAGACGTCACGGTTGCGACGAAGGTGTGTCCTTCGATCCCGCTGCGTTGATCGTAGAAACTCAGAGGGGTCGACTTCGCTTTCGCTGAGGATTTCACCGTGAACGTGAGTCGCGCGATCGGCAGGATCGCATCCGTTGGTTCTTTGCCGGCGGCAGCGCTCGCGGCGATCTTCGCGTATCCGGAGAGAGGAGAGAAATCCGACTGTCCCGGAACAACGGTGGGAAACGTCGGGGAAATGTCGACGGATGTCCCTTCCAGCGCTTCTGCATCATAGGAAAGCCATACGCGAATTTTGGAGATCGCTTCCTGCGTTACATTGCTCAGGACCAGATCGACGTCGAGCGTGTCCCCCTCTGCGAGCTTCTCTGTGATGAGTCGCAGCGGATCCTGCACGTCAAAGAGCGCACACGTGCTCTGGTCTTCGGCTTCGCAGTGGGGCCGCAGAAAGAGCGTCGGCACGTTTGTTTGCGCGTGGGAAAGGACGGGAATCAGGAACACCGTAAGCCCCGTGACGAGGAGAGCGAAGGCATGCCGTCGCTGGAAGAATGCGTGTGAGAGCATGTTATTGACGGGAGAGTTCGAAAAGAACATGCCCGAGATCTTTATCCGTAATGCGCTGGTCTCCGTCCGTGTCGCCGTTTTCAATCTGTTTTACGGTCGCTGACTCCCATCCTTCTGCGATCTGCATCATCACCCAGGCATCCGTCGCCGTCAGAACGCCGTCGCCGTCGATATCACCCTTCACGTTGCCTCCGTCACCCATCATGACGGTCTCGAGCGCCGCCTGGCTGCGTGCGAAGGGGTGCACGTCGCCCGCCGTTTCGATGCCCATGGCGAACGCACCCACCGCGCAGAGGGTGCCGAGACTGATCGTCTGGAGTGTTTTGCCTTTAAGGAGTTTGTGTAACCTTTCCATAAATCCTTTCAGTATAGCCGAATTGACCTTTTCACTCAATCCGAGGGGATTTGACTCCCCTGGAAGATCTTGCTCCAGTAGTATGAGTGTTTTCTGCTAGATTTCCCCTGTGCAGAACGTCTTCCTTTTTACCGGCACCAATTCGTTCGCTTTGCGCCAGGAACGACGACGCTGGATCGCTGAATTCATCGCGAAACATGGATCGGAAAATGCGCTTGCGATTGACGGATCGCAATTTTCATTGCGTCAATTACTCGATGAAGTCACGGCCATTCCGTTCATTGCGGCCAAACGTCTTGTCACCGTTCAGGGTTTGCCGAAATTTACCAAGGAAGAGATGCAGATTCTCCTCTCCGCCCTGCATCCCGATTGCGTTTTGCTCTTCTGCGACCCTGCGCCCGATAAGCGCCTTGGCGGATCCAAGCACCTGCTCTCGGTTGCGACGGTGAAGGAATTCCCGGCCGTCACGGGAAGGCCGCTTTTGCAGTGGGTGTCTGTGTGCAGCCAGCAGCAAGGAACGGCGATGGAGAGCGCCGCCGCAGATCTGCTTCTGCAGATCGTGGGAGAAGACCAGGACATGCTCGTGCAGGAGATAGCCAAGCTCTCGCTGCGCGCCCCAGGAGCAATCACTCCCGCGCGCGTCGCGGAACTCGCAGTCCCGTCCGGCGAGCAGGAAATCTGGCAGCTGACGACCGTGCTCTCGCGGGGGGATCTTCCCGCGGCTCTCCGGTACGCGCGCAGTCTTCTGAACTCCGGCGAAGATGCATTTTCGCTCTGGAACATTCTCCTGTGGCTCCTCCGTTCCCTCACTGCCGTGACACTCAGCGTGTCGGAAGGGGAGCGCAATCCCGCGAAAGTCGCCTCGCTCACGGGCGTTGCGTTTCCCACGGCCAAGATGCTTTTGCAGATAGCGCAGTCTGTTTCCCCTCCCAAACTGCGCCGACTGGTCGACTGGGCCGTGGACAGCGACCGGGATCTGAAAACCGGTGGTTACCGTGCAACGGGGGAATCGCAGCAGGAGCTGACGGCATTGATCGATGCCTTCATCGTGCTGTGCTGCCACCTGCAGCAGGAGGCTTTTGCCCCGTCGTCTCGATCTGCTTGAGGATATCGTCCGCGGTTTTGTCTTCCTGCTCTTTGTGCGTGGCTTCGGTGGAGGTCCGCTGCAGCCGGCGCGTACGCCGTTCCTCTTCGGTCTGTTTGACGACTTCCGCCTGGCCGAGCTTCTCGATTTCCGTCTGGTACTTGGAATCGATCGCGGCAAGTTGCTTGCGTTCGTTCTCCAGGATATCGCGCAGGTTCTGGATCTGCTCTGGCGTCATGATCGGCAGAATGTTGATCCAGTACTGCCGCTCCTCGTCGTTCATGCTCTCCGAATGTTTGATGAGCTCCAGAAGATCGCCAAACTTCTGCTGCAGCTCTGCTGGAATCTGGAGGCCCGCAGCGGTTGGCTGCTGAGCGGGAGGTGGAGGTGGAGGTGGTGGAGGTTGAGGATCCGCCATGCGGGAATGATCAATGATCAATGATCAATGATCAAGAGGTAAGATGTCATGCTGAGGTGCCGCGCGTATCCTTCGTGGCTCTTTTGCTTCGCAAAAGAGCGCCTCAGGATGACACGCGCGTCCATGAAGCATCAGGAAACCGACACAATCTCGTATTCGATGATCCCCGACGGAGAGTGGATCTCGACCTTGTCGCTCTTGAGTCGTCCGAGAACCGCTTTGCCGATGGGGGATTCGTTGCTGATCTTGTGGTCCAAGGGATCTGCTTCCGTCGAACCGACGATCGTGTACTGCTCGGGCTCATCGCCGTCCGTCACATTCCTGAGCATCACCGTGCAGCCGATCTCCACTTCCTTGTGCTTCGATTCCTTCTTGTCGGAGATGATCTTGGCGTTCTTGATCTTCCCTTCCAGCTCCAGAATGCGGCCTTCCACAAAGGCCTGTTCGTTCTTGGCTTCCTCGTACTCGGAGTTCTCGGAGAGATCGCCGTAGGAAATGGCTTCGCGCAGGCGCTGCGCCACTTCCGCGCGACGCACGGTCTTCAAATGCTCCAGCTCGTCTTTGAGACGCTTGAGTCCTTCCTTCGTCACGAGCGTCTGGTCATCATCGCCCATGGGCGCGCCACCACCGGTGGGCGTATCGTCTTCCTGCAGGAGGATGTCTTCGTCTGGCATAGGGGGTGGAAGTTGGTCCATTCTACGGGGTTTTGGGGAGGTTGCAATATACAAACCAAGAAGCCAACGAAGCCAAAGATGTTCAAGAAGCCAAGGAAAAGGAGGTAAAAGATGACGATGGAGACCAGGAAAGCAACGATGATTTCCTATTCTTCCTTTTCTTCGTCTTGTCCCTTTTCTTCGGCTTCCTTGGCTTCTTTGGCTTCCTTGAAATCCTTACTGTTGTTCTAGTACCCCCGGCCAGCTCAAAATCGGCAATTCCTCGGTCTTTGCGAGCGTCATTGCTTCCACTAGGCGCTTGGCCAGCTGGACGTTCGTGATCAGCGGGATGCCGTTATCTGTCGCCAGACGCCGGATGTAATAGCCGTCCGTCTGCTCGTCCATACTCGTGTGGGTGGGAATGTTGATGACCAGATCGACGCGCTTCTGTTCCAGGTATTCGCGGATGTTGGGACTGCGCGGTTCCGAGACTTTGTGCAGCAGACCGGAGGGAATATCGCGCGAGGTGAGGAACTCGTGGGTGCGCTCGGTCGCAAGGAAGGAGAATCCTTGTCGCAACAGTTCCTGGATGGAGCTCAGGAGATCGATCTTGTCCTCGAGCCGACCGACCGTGACGAGAATGTTTTTCTGCGGCAAGCGGAAGCCGACAGCGAGCATTGCGAGCAGGAGCGCCTGTTCGGCGTTCCATCCGAAGCACGCGACTTCGCCCGTGCTCGCCATTTCCACACCCAGTCGCGGGTCGGCTCCCTTCAGCCTGCTGAAGCTGAATTGGGCTGCCTTCACGGCGACGTGATCCAGGTCCACGGTCTGGTACCGCTTGTCCGGCGGCGCTTTGCCCAGGAGCGCCTGGGTGGCGAGGACCGCGAAGTTCACACCGGTCACTTTGCTCGCAAAGGGGAAGCTGCGGCTCGCGCGGAGGTTGCACTCGATCACCTTCAGATGATTGCTCTTCGCGAGCACCTGGATATTGAACGGACCGCTGATCTGCAGTCCCTTGGCGATCTGCTTTGCAATCACTTTCAGTTGCCGAAGGGTCGCGACATTCACGCGCTGCGGCGGCAGAACGATGGTCGCGTCGCCCGAGTGCACGCCGGCGTTCTCCACGTGTTCCGAAATCGCGTACAGGAGAAGCGTGCCGTTCTGCGCGACGCCGTCGAATTCGATTTCCTTCGCTCCCTGCTCGAACTTCGAGATGACGACGGGGGCGTCTTTGGAGACGAGCGCGGCCTCTTCAATGTACGCCTCCAGGTCGCCACTGGAGTGCACCACAGCCATGGCGGCGCCCGAGAGTACGTAACTGGGGCGGACGATGACGGGGTATCCGACGCTGTCGGCGAACGCGCGCGCCGAGGTGATATCAGCAAACTCCTTCCAGGACGGCTGGTCGATGCCGAGCGTATCCAAAAGCCCGCTGAACTTGTTGCGGTCCTCCGCGCGGTCGATATTCAGGGAATCGGTTCCGAGGATCCGGATGCCGCTGCGCGCGAGCGTGGGAGCGAGTGAATTGGGGATCTGCCCGCCCATGGAGACCACGATGCCGGTCGGCTGTGTCACCTCCGCGATATCGCGGACACGCTCGGCGGTCAGCTGCTCGAAGAAGAGCGCGTCGCATTCGTCGTAGTCCGTGCTCACGGTCTCGGGATTGCTGTTGATCATGATAACTTCGTAGCCCTGGCGTTGCAGCTCATGCGCGGCTTGCACGCAGCACCAGTCGAATTCCACGGAAGACCCGATGGAATACGGTCCGCCGCCGAGCACGATGACGCGCTTTTTCTGGCTTGTGGCTTGTGGCTTGTGGCTTGTGGCAGAGCCGTTGCTACTGGCTACTGGCCACTGGCCAATAGCTCCATCTCCAAAAAAAACATCATGTTCTGTGCCATGGTACGTCATGTAGAGGTAGTTGGTTTGTGCGGGAAATTCCCCCGCGAGCGTGTCGATCTGTTTGACCATCGGCACGATTGCGGCTGCGATGCGCTTGCCGCGGATTTCCTCCGCGTCGTCGTCGCGGATGGCGGCAATGGAGGAATCGGAGAAGCCGTGACGCTTCGCTTTTTTCAAAAGGTCGATCGAGAGCGTTCCTGCTTTGGATTGGAAGAGCTCGCGGGCAACGATGCTCACGCGCTGTATGCTCTCCAAAAACCAGCGGTCGATGCCCGTCGCGATAGAAATTTCTTCCGGTGTCCATTCGCCTTCCAGAGCAGCTGCGATCGCAAACAGCCGTCGGGGGGTCGGGCGTTTCACTTCTCTGGTGAGATCCGTGAACGGAAACGGGACGGGATACAGTCCGTCGGCGGCGATGTTGAGCATGCGAATGGCTTTCTGCAGCGCTTCTTCGAATGTCCGGCCGAGCGCCATCACTTCGCCGACCGACTTCATCTCGCTCGTCACCTGATCGCTCACGAAGCGGAATTTCTGCAGGTCCCACCGCGGCATTTTCACGGCGACATAGTCGAGCGACGGCTCGAAGTCCGCGCAGGTCACCTGCGTGATGGCGTTACGGAGCTGCGGGAGCGTGGAGCCGAGTGCGAGCTTGGCGGCGACAAACGCGAGCGGATAACCGGTCGCTTTGGACGCGAGCGCCGAACTGCGGCTGAGCCGCGCGTTGACCTCGATCACGCGGTAGCGGCGTGAGCGCGGATCGAGCGCGAACTGAATGTTGCACTCGCCGACGATCTTCAGATGCCGGATCACTTTGAGCGAGATGGACCGAAGCATCTGGTATTCAAAGTTATCGAGTGTCTGGCTGGGCGCGACGACGATGGACTCGCCCGTATGAATGCCGAGCGGATCGACGTTCTCCATGTTGCACACGGTGATGCAGTTATCCGTCCTATCGCGCACCACTTCGTACTCGATTTCCTTCCAGCCCGTCAGGTCTTCTTCCACCAGCACCTGGTGCGATTCGACGAAGGCCACCTTCACGATGTCGCGCAGCTCTTCTTCACTGGTCGCACGTCCGCTGCCTTTGCCGCCCAGGGCGAACGCGGCGCGGATGATTACGGGATATCCGATTTCCTTTCCAGCCTTCTCCGCCTCCTTCATCGACTCGCACGCCCGCGAGCGCGGCATATCCACACCGATGGACTTGAGCTCCGCGTTAAAGAGCGCGCGGTCTTCGGTCTTGCGGATGCTCTCCACGGGTGTGCCGAGTACCAGCATGCCGTGCTTCTTGAGAACCCCCTGGTCATCCAGCGCCACGCCGCAGTTGAGCGCCGTCTGTCCGCCAAAGCTGAGCGCGATCGCATCGGGATGTTCCTGCTCGATCACTTTGATGACGAACTGCGGGGTGACCGGCAAAAAGTACACGGCATCGGCCAGCCCCCAGCTCGTCTGGTTCGTCGCGATGTTCGGATTGATGAGTACGACGCGCTTGCCTTCTTCCTTAAATGCTTTGATGGCCTGACTGCCCGAATAGTCGAATTCTCCGGCTTCGCCGATCTTCAGGGCACCCGAACCGAGCAGGAGAATCGTCCGGATATTGGAAAAATCACTCCCCTGGCCCTGAGTGGGCCCAGTGGGGCCGAGGTCCTTTCGATCGGTCATGTCCGGGGCAGAGTAATGAAGGGAATGCGCGGGCGCAAGGGAAGTTCTGATATACTCCACCACCGTGAAGCGATTGCTATTCATTCTGGGAATGACCGTTGCCGTCATTCCGTTCTCTCTTCGGGCAGATACCTATCAGGATTTGCAAAACGGAGTGAATTCTTTCGATGAAGTTCTCCAACAGGATCTCGATGGTCATGCGATGGATCAGGCCGATATGCAGCTGGAGTCCACCGACGAATTCTTCCCGAATTCCGGAGGAAGTTCCTCCAGCACCCGCCGCCTGGTCGATCCCATCGTCGAAAGCCGATTTGTCATCTTTCGTCTCGACGGCGTTCCGTATGAACTGAAGGACGTGCCCGTGACGGCGTGGTTTGCGCCCTATGTGCGAGATGTCGCGGAGCGAGGGATCGTCTCCGGCTACCGCAGTGCACTGGGTGTGCCTACCGGCATCTTCGGTCCCGAACGCAATGTGAGCATCGAGGAACTCGCAAAAATGTCCGTGGAAGCTGCCAAGATCAATCGCGGCCCGTGCTCTGTGAAGCCCAAGAACGTTGCCGCAGAAAAGAGTTGGTCTGCTCTGTACATCACCTGTGCCGAACTCAATGGATTTGCAGTCTACGCAGATGGGACGGTCAATATCCTGCGGCCTGCGACGCGTGCGGAAGTCGTCATGACAGTGCTGCAGGCCTTTGGCGTTGCACTGCGCGAGACGGCCCCCACGGGCCCGAAACTGAAGGACGTCACCGCGTCGACGCTCTTCTCGTCCGCGATCTTCACCGCGCTTCAGGATGGTATCGTGTCGGGATTTGCGGACGCAGCGGGAAATCCAACCGGATTCTTCGGGCCGGAGAAATTCGTGAATAGGGCGGAGGTGAGTAAGATCATCAGTCTCGCTGTGCAGGTCTATGGCAGAGAATGATCAAGGGCCAATCACAAAGTAAGTATGTAAGGATGCAATGAGAAAATTTGAAAATTATCAATTTGAATAATTGGTACTTTCAAACCTCCTTTGCGATTGATACTTGATCATTTCTTTCACGCTCGTGGTCCTCTCGTCCGATGATGCTGCTCCAGGTGTTTGTGATTCGGGTGCACCCCGGCGATTTCGAGAATCAGCGCTCCCAGAATCAGCAGCGCTCCTCCCAGAATGTGGTACCCGAAGATGGGTTCGCCCAGCATCCAACTGGCAAAGAGTATCGAACTGACGACGGTCAGATTGCTGAAGAGGGAGACGACGGTTACCGGCAACCGATCGAGTGCTTCGTAGAAGCTGAAGATGTTGAGGAAGCGGGAGATGAAGGCGAAACCGATCAGCACAGGCAGAAGCGCGAGCGGGAACAGTTTGATTTCTTCAATGAGCGGGTGGCTGAGAAACGGCGAGATGAGGAAGTAGCAGGAGACAGCCACTGTTGCGCGGACGAACAGGATCAAATGTGGCTCTGTACGATGCAGGTATTTGCGGAAAATGATGCTCCCTGTTGCAAATGACAAACTTGATAGGACCAGAAGCGCATCGCCCGGATAGAAATGCAGTCCTTCCGTGAAGCCCCGAAGCGCGATGATCAGCATGCCCGCGAGCATCGTAGAAACGGAGAGAAAATGTTCGCGCCGGAATTTTTCCTTCAGCACGAAGACGGCGAGAATAATCAAAAACATCATCTCCATGTTTCCGAACAAGGACGCATTCACTGCGGAGCTCATCCGGAGTCCCGGGAAAAGCAGGAGCGGCGCGATGGTGCCGTTGGTGAAACCGATGCAGATGAGCGGCAGGATTGAGCGTTTTTTGATCTTCGCGATACTGCGCAGAATCGGCATCACTCCATACGAGAGGACGACGAAGAATCCCGTCAAAAGTTCGCTAAGGAAGAAGAGCGTTAAAGGCGACAGTGATCCCGTGAGCGTTTTTGCGAAGGCGTTGTAGGTGGATGCCGAGAAGATACAGATGAACAGCGCAATCCAGCCGATTGCTCGTGACGACATTCTGCTGCCATGCATGCCGACCAGTGGCCAATATCGAGCGGTATGAGTGTTCATGTCTTTGTTATTTTAACACAAAATTGGCATATTATCAATTTCTGAGAAATTCACGGAATAGCCTAGTCTAGCCTCCATGGAGTCCATCACTTCCCGCCGGACGCTCTGGTTCCTTGGAGCACTTCTCTGCGTTCCATTTTTAGTCTACCTACCGTCGGTGATCCGTGATGGATTTGTTTCCATCGACGATAGCCTGCTGATCACCAAAAACGGTTGGATTCAATCACTCACCCCGTGGACAGTGTGGCACGTCTTCATGTCCTACGATCCCGAGCTCTACATTCCGCTGACACTCTTCACGTACCAGATCGAATGGGCGATTGTCGGCGGGCACCCGTTCCTGTTTCATCTCACAAATCTGCTGCTGCACATCGGGAGCGCTGTATTCATTTTCCTACTGCTGCGCAGACTCTTTGCATGGGAGCTTATTGCGTTCTTTGGCGCTCTTCTCTTCGCTCTTCATCCCATCAACACCGAAGCAGTCGCATGGGCTGCCGCGCGCAAAGACGTCCTCTCCTCATTTTTCTTCTTCGGATCGCTCTTCTTCTACGAACAGTGGCTTGCCCACCGTAGCTCCGAGAGGAGCGAAGGTGGGAGGCAGGATTCCAATACAGGAATTCCGCGTCTTAGTCTGACATTCTTTTTCCTCGCGCTCCTCTCCAAAGTCACTGTCGCTACTCTGCCCATCGTCCTGATTCTTCTCGATTGGCGGAGAGGGGAGCGACTGCAGGGGAAAAATCTTCGCGACAAGCTCCCGTACATCGCTCTGAGTGGGGTCTTCATCGTGATCGCACTCTTCGGCAAAGCGAAAGGAATCGGATCGCTGGGATTCTTCAAGATCGGCCTCCTCTCTTGCAAGGCAGTCGTCTTCTATCTGGCAAAACTTCTGTGGCCTGCGCACCTCTCTGTGATCTACGCACAACAGACGCCCGTCACGCTCAGCTCTCCCGAATTCTTCGTGCCGGTCGTTCTAGTTCTTATTCTTCTGAGTGTGATCTTCCTTTCTCGTAATCGATGGCGAGATCTCTCCGTTGGTCTTGGCTTCTTCCTGCTCACGCTCCTGCCGAACTTCGCGAACTTCTGGAAGAACCGCTTCATCTTCTTCGCGTCCGACCGGTACGAGTACATTCCGTCGCTCGGTCTCATCCTGATCGTTTGTTCACTTGGCCTCTGGATTCTCCATCGCCGACCGAAAGCGGAGCGATCTCTGGTAGTGACACTGGGGATCCTCAGCGCTCTGCTCGCATTCCTCACATTCCAGCAAACGCGGGTGTGGCAGAGCGATATTGCGCTCTATAGCAATGTACTGAGGTGGTACCCCAACTCCGCGCTTGCTGCCAATAACTTGGGCGATGCGATGGTCAAGAGCGGAAAGCTGAATGCCGCTATTCCGTGGTTTGAAATCGCGGTAAAAAACGATCCGCTCTACATTCAGGCGATGGATAATGCGGGGAATGTGGAACGTGAGCGCGGCAATTATGATAAAGCTCGCGCATGGTACGAAAAAGCGATCGCGGCAATTTCCCCTGATCCACGCATCGAAGATCTCGCGCCTCGCTACCTCCTTGGGGAACTCCTGATGGATCAAGGGAAAACCGATGAAGCTCTCGTGCACTTTACAGCCGCTGCGGACGCGCTGCCGACGATCGCCGAGCCGCATTACAACCTGGGTCTTCAGTACCAGAAGCTCGGAAAAACTGACGAAGCAATCGCGCAATTCGAGAAGGCGATTGAGCTCGACTCCATCCACATCGCTTCACGTTATCACCTTGCGGGGTTGTATGCAGAAAAGGGGAGACTGGTAGAAGCCCGCGGCCACCTGGAGCAGATCGTTGCCGTGGATCCGGGATATGAGAAAGCGGCTGTGCACCTGCAGAATATCAGGAAGCTCCTACAAAAATAGTGGATTTTGGGAGCACATTTCTTACAATAGTCTCTTATGGGGCTTCATCCAACTCTATCGGAGAATTATCCGCCGCTATCAACTCCAGCGGCAATGCAGCATGCCGAAGGACATGCGATCACGATGTGTTTGCAGCGCAAACGCATTCGGGCATGCGTGACACTCGAGGCCGAGGGCCGTGTGACAATTCGGGTGATGAAATGTCTTGATGATCAATGCACGAATGTACGAATGGTCGTCCTACAGACAATGCAAGTGGCAGATCCAGAGAGGTGGGCACAGGGACTCGTTGATGTGGTGATGGATGAGGAAGAGAAAGGGGACTCGGCAGTGAAAAATATCTGATGGTGCCGCCGGCTGGAATCGAACCAGCATGCCCCGATAAGAGGGCAGGGGATTTTAAGTCCCCCGTGTCTACCATTTCACCACAGCGGCACTTCCCGGATTGTACTCTTTAGATAGGCAACGCCTCCAGCTTCACTTTGACCCCTGACATCTTTCGTAGAGCTCATTGCCGTACGCTTTCTCATATCTTCTCTGTTTATCGGAGTAAGAAAAACTGAGAGCGATACGCTCGCCAGCAGTAATCGGCGCTACTCGATGCACTGACGTGTCCGATTGGAGTAGATAGGCATCACCAGTTTGCAGAGGGAGTTTCTTTGACCATTTTGTATCCAAGAGTTTCGGATCGTCGCAGTTGGGGACGAACTCGGCTTCGCCGCCTCTCGTCGGGCCTTTCAGGATGACGTTGAGTGCAAGAGGATGCCTGTCGAGGTGGCCACCGTGCGTATCACCTTTCCTGTGAAGATAATTCAGGACGAATTGCCCCACCGGATCGTGGACGAGGTATACTTGCTGATCCCAAATCGCTTGGAGAAATTTTCGCAAGCGACTGTCAGAGTAGAACTCGTGAACTTCGGGTACATACTTGGTGATTGTTTGGGCATCGACCGTGCTGATATGTCGTGGTGTACCTTTCAGCATCTGATCTCTTCTTGTTGTCATTTCCAACAGTGGAGCAACACGTGCACTCATGATGCTCAATGCTTCGTTGCTGAAGAAATGACGGAAGTGAATGACACTTTCATCAGCGAATTGATCGCGAAGTTTCTGTCCGTGCTCAGCTGTTATCGGGTGTTTCTCATCAATGAGATCGACCCATGTCTTAGAGTGTCGAGAAGCCATTTTGCTGCTAAAATACTATTTCTTTTTATATTGTCAAATTGGCAACGCCTCCAGCTTTACCTTGGGCGTTACGCCCTTCTCCCCTCGCTGCCCCACGCGCAGTGGTTCGCCCGTGACCGGGTTCACCTCCTGTGCAAGAACGACCAGGCGTCGTAAGGTGGTGCCGAGCGGCGTGCAGGTCATGAGCGTCGACATGCGCCGGTCTTCCGGCTGATCGAGCACGGTGATATCGGTGGGGGAGACTTCCTTCTTCTCCGTTATCACGTAGCGGTGCCGATCGCCTTTGTAGTAGACCCAGTACTCGTCGCCTTTACGCAGGTCATGCAGCCGTGCGAAGACGGTTTTGTACGCTCCCGGTGCCCAGGGGTAGTAGGAGCTGTGACCGGTGACGAAAAAGTTCCCTGCCTGTCCGGGCTTCGCCGTTCCCGGATAATGCACGACGCCCTGGATGAGCGCCGTTTGAATATCGGCTTCCACCTGCGTCCAATCCTGCTTGAGCAGCGATGCGATCGGCGGCGTGACGAGCGGAACGTTCAGCTTGAGCTTGGGGATCAGGATGCGATTGTCCGGTGGTCCCACAGTTGGGAGGAAACTCAGAAGTTCCCCGCGTTCCCGTCCGTCTGCCGTTTCCAGAGCGGTCGCTTTAAGCGTCTCGATCATCGTGTTTCCTTCCTCCGTTTCGGGAGTTTCGATCGCGGGACTCTGCAGCACCATCCTGATTTTCGACTGCGTGATCTGCCAGAAGCTGTCGTAGTTGAGCGCGACGAAGAGCGCGAGGAAGATGACCGTGAACGTTCCGCCGAAGCGCAGGATATCCAGGAGGAAGAGCGTGCCCCGGCTGTACTGTTTGATCTCGCGTTTGCGCGTCGGCACCCACACCGGCTGCGAGAGAAAGTTCCAGGCAATGTCCCAGACGCGTGTGATGTCATCTTTCAGTTGCTGCAGGAGCGGCTGTCCTGCGGTGATGCTCACGCGGTACTGTCGCGCGCCTTCGCGAACGGCGCCACGCGTGACTCTGCGCAATTCCACGATCCGGCTGCGCACGTGAATGCCCAGGGAGATCTTCGGTTCGGATGCTATAGAGGGTTCGAGCAAGCTTTCCACACTGTGCAGGCTTGCCGGTTCATCTTCCGTGATGATCCACTCGGTGATTTTTTCCGTCATGACCGGCCGGAATTTTTGGGGAGGTTCTTGCTTTACGCTCCTCGGCATTTCCGTCGGCGGGGTCTCTCGTTGAATGGACGGCAGGATGATATTTCCCTCGTCGTCGTAGCGCGCGCGGTGGGGGAGTGAAGGGTTCAGCAAAATCCAACAAGTATACCAGAGAAATGGCTTGGGAGAAAGGAAACCGAAGAAACCGAAGCAACCAAGGAAACCGAGGATCTTCGGTTTCGTCGGTTCCCTCGGCGTCGTCGGTTTCTTTATGTCACCACCCCTCCCCCCACCACCTCTTCTCCCCTATAGAGCACCAGCGATTGCCCCGGCGCTTGCGGCGATTGTGGTTGATCGAAGGTAAAGACGCCAACGCTTTTGCGGAACTGGATCTTGCCTCGGTGCCGGTCACTGAGTGACCGCATGCGGCATTCAAACGCCGCAGGGGAATCTTCGTCCGGTTTCCACGAAATCCAGCGCAGGTCGGTTAGTTCCACCGACGGAATTTTTTCGCTGTCTTTCTCTTCCACGATCAATTGATTCGTCGCTGTATTTTTTGCGACGACTTCCAAGGGGATTTTCAGTCCGCCGATCTTCAATCCTCGCCGCTGACCAATGGTGTAGAGCGGCAAACCCTGATGCCATCCAACCATCTTGCCATCTCTCCGTACGATCTCTCCCGGCTGTAGTGCCTCCTTCAAATGCCTCTTCAAAAATTCCTCGGGCGTTTTCTCGGGGAAAAAA
The DNA here is from genome assembly GCA_964449445.1 of uncultured Candidatus Peribacteria bacterium. GTDB lineage: Bacteria > Patescibacteriota > Gracilibacteria > Peribacterales > Peribacteraceae > JABFSS01. The sequence continues at coordinate 48,000 of CAYUZT010000010.1, forward strand.
CAAAGATCCTGACTTTCACGGTAGTGCTCATCAAACGGCACGCCGAAGGTTTGTGCGAGCGCGTACACTTCGCTTTTTTGCATGGAGCCGAGCGGGAAGAGCACGCTGCTCAATTGTTCCTGCGAGAGACCGTACAGGTAGTAACTCTGATCTTTTGCGGCGTCGATGGCTTCCAGCAGCAGGTGACGCTCGGTGCCATCACTTAATCGTTCTTTCGCGACTCGCGCGTAGTGCCCTGTTGCGAGCCGCTCACAATCGAACGTCTTCATGAACTCGAAGAGCTTGCCGAACTTGATCGTGCGATTGCAGCGGATGCAGGGGTTGGGCGTCAGGCCGTGCCGGTATCCCTCTAAAAATGGATCTACCACTTCACGTTTGAATTCATCCTGCAGATCGATCACGTGGAGGGGGATGTTCAATTGCTTGCAGATGTACTGCGTGCGCGCGGCCGTCTGTGCGTTGCAGCACTTGCTGGGGAGAACTTCCGAGAGCGCGGGTGCGAGTGGATCGGACCACAGGGTAAACCGCACGCCGATCAGCTCATGCCCTTGGCTTTTAAGGATATGGGCAACGGTTGAGGAGTCGATGCCACCCGAGAGTGCGAGGAGAATGCGCATGTGGTGCTCAGAATAGCAGTCATTGCTGTAATTTCTGTCACTCAAGCACGTCTTATCTGTTAGTATTCATACCTATGACAAATTCCCTCAGCACATTCATCGCTCACGCCCGCAAGAAGGGTATGGATCACCAAACCATTCGTTTATTACTACTCTCTGCCGGATGGAAGGAGAAAGATATTTCTGAGGCGCTGGCATCGGAGACGCTCGATATGCCCGTGCCGCTGCCGCCGGATGCAGGATCGGCGCGAGACGCGTTTTTCCACTTGCTCAGCTTCACATCGCTCACGGCGACGGTAGTGAGTTTGATCATTCTGTTTTTCCAATACTGGGACCGCCTGTTCCCCGATGTCGCGTTTCCCTCATACGGCACTGCCGAGCTTTCCACTATTCGCTGGTCGATCGCCGCGGTGATCGTGTCGTTTCCGCTGTACCTGTGGATGATGCGCGTCCTGCGGAAAGAAATGTCGAAGCATCCGGAAAAACTGAACTCGGGCGTGCGCCGCTGGCTCACCTACCTGATTTTGTTCGTGACGGCCTGCACGCTGGTCGGCGACCTGATCACCGTCCTGTCATCACTGCTGGAAGGGGAGCTGACGCTGCGTTTCATTCTGAAGGCGGCAACGATCTTCCTCCTCTGTGGTCTGCCCTTTTACTACTACTTCCAGACGCTTCGGATGGATGCGACGACGTATGCTAAGAGCCCCCTGCATGCGCAGTTCCGCTGGCTCAGCATCGTCATTGTGCTAGTCGCCGTTGTCTGGGGTTTCTTCATCATCGGCAGCCCGTCCTACGGTCGAGCCGAGAAGCTGGATGAAGCCAGAGTGAACGACTTGCGTGCCATCCAGAGCGAAATCTTCAATCAGGTGTGGGAAGGCCGTGCGTGGGAACCCAAGGGAGTTCCTCCTCCCACGAAATTACCGAAACCTCTGCCCGAAACACTGGATGAAGTTGCCGCAAATGCTACGTTCCAAAAGCTGAGGATCATGGATCCCGAAACGGAGCAGCCGTACGAGTACATCATCAGCACTCCGTCCATCTTCAAGCTCTGCGCCACCTTCACGCTCGCGCGCGATCAGCAGTACGATATCTTCTGGGATCATTCTGCGGGATACCACTGCTACGAATTCGATGCGCTCAGTTCGCAGATGCGGTAGCAATGGGAACAAAAAGCATGTCATCCCGAGCGGAGACGAGGGATGACAGTGCAAAGTCATGGTTCGTCTCCGCTCACCATGACAACCGCTCTCTGGTATTCTGTTGAGGCATGATTCATAAACTGCGATCCCTCGCGCGTGAACACGCAGATCTTCAGATGAAGCTGAATGATCCTGCCGTGCATGCCGATCATCGGCAGCTCGCGCGTATCGGCAAACGCATCAAGGAGCTTGATCCCCTCATCGATCTGCTCGCAGAGTACGAGCAGGCGAAGGGAGTGATCGGGGAAGAAGAGAAGCACAAGAATGATCCCGATCTGAGAGCCATGGCGGAGGACGAGGCGAAGACCGCGAGAGCCAAACTTCCTCAGCTCGAGCAGCGCATGAAGTCCTTTCTGATTCCCAAAGATCCCGATGACGAGAAGAGCGTGATCCTGGAAGTGCGTGCAGGCACCGGCGGTGATGAAGCGGCGCTGTTCGCGGCGGAATTGCTGCGCATGTACCTTCGCTACAGCGAACGTCAGGGATGGAAAGCGGAACTGGTGGATACATCGAATGCCGAAGCTGGCGGCATCAAGGAAGCATCGTGCAAAATCGAAGGATCCGGTGTGTATGGGAAGCTCAAGTACGAATCCGGCGTACATCGCGTGCAGAGAATTCCGGCAACCGAAGCGAAGGGTCGCATTCACACATCAACCGTGACAGTCGCAATCCTCCCGGAAGCGGAAGAAGTGGATATCGTCATCAATCCAAATGATTTGCGTATCGATACGTATCGGAGTGGGGGAGCAGGCGGACAGAACGTGAACAAAGTCGAGACCGCCGTGCGCATTACGCACATTCCGACCAATACAGTCGTCGCATGTCAGACGGAACGTTCGCAGCTGAAAAATAGAACTCTTGCGATGGCTCTGCTCAGGAGTCGTTTGTATGCTGCAGAGCAGGAGAAGTTAGCGAAAGAGCGCGGGGAACTCCGCTCGGGTCAAATCGGCAGCGCCGACCGCAGCGAGAAAATCCGGACGTATAACTTTCCCCAGGACCGCGTGACCGATCACCGAGTAAACGCGAACTTCAGCAATATCCCGGGCATCATGGAAGGGGATATGGGGGACATTGTTGCGGCTTTACAGAAAGGAGACGAAGAGCAGAAATTGGCTTTAGTAGAGAGGAAATAAATGAATAGAAAATTTGATCAAATTGCAAATATTGCCTTCAATGATATTGTAGTTATATGGCAATCAATGGGTTTGATCAGGAGGCAGTACTATTCGGGAATGGTGATCGTGAGAACAATCAGCAGAAAGTTGCTTTCGGTAAACGAGCTGCACTTGTTCGTTCATTTCTTATAGATGGAAGGGGTCGTGTGGCCAATGAATTGATGGGTGTGGACGGCCGAGCTCGGTTGCCGAAAAATTCTTGTAAAAGA
>CAYUZT010000011.1:0-37362 GCA_964449445.1 uncultured Candidatus Peribacteria bacterium
GTAAAAGATTATTTGAACTTTAAGCAATTTCCTGTTTCTGAGGTTCAAGTGGTGTGAGCATGGGAACAATCCCGGATGGCGACGGTTCGTGAGCGCCTTCTCCTTTCGCGCGCGTGTCGGGCAAAAATGGAAGCAGAGGCAATGGCAGGAAGCTACTGAGGATCGCGATCCACATCACGATGTGCAGATTGCTGTAATCAGCGGGCAGAGTCTCCGTCGCTGCGTGCACATCGAAGAACGTGGTCAGGGCCGCTCCGCCCATGTCGCTGACCGCTAAGCCGATGTTCATCAAGCTCGCGAGCACGGCGAACATCGTGGCTTCAATTCCTTTGGGGCACACGCGCGCGACGAGGACGAGGAGCGGAAGGAAGCCGAGTTCCACAAGCATCCCGCCGACGAGCGTATCGGCCATCGCGAAGAACTGCGGGCTAACCCCAATCAGGTCGTACCATTTGTAGATGAGCCCGATAGAGGGCACCGAGAGCACGACACTCAAGACCATGATCCAGAAGAATAATGTTCGCAACTTCAGAGACAGGAGGAATTTGCGGAAGACGAGCACGCCGACGATGCCTGTCAAGTAACTGATGAAAGCCAGCCGTCCGAAGAACTCGGGTGTGAAGTGAAGTTCATCGATCAGGTAGTAGCTGAAAGCGCCGCCACTTGTAGGCGTAGAGCGCCAGATGAAGAGGAACAGCGCGCTCCAGAGAAGCGCAGGTGTGAGAGCGGTTCTAAACTGCTTCCATACGCCTTTAAGCGAGAAGGTGATCTCTGGCAGTGGTCCTTCGGAAACGAGAATGGCGAAGAGACAGGTGAAGAGCGGGAGCGCTCCTGTCAGGAAGAATACATTCCGTGCGCCGATCTGCTCGACCAGCACTCCCGATGCATAGGAGACGATGAGAGCCCCAATTAGAAGTGCTGCCCGGCAAATGCTTTGCAGTTTGCCAGCCTCCCTCTGCGTGCGGCTCCGTTCGGCGACAATGCCATCCACAATCACATCAGCGAGGGCAAAGCCCATAGCGGAAGCAAAGCTCGCCAGTGCCACGGTCCAGAATCCGTTGACCCATGTGGCCATTGAGAAGTACCCCGAGGCTCCCAGCAGTCCCGCGAGGAAAAGATAGGGCTTCCTGCGCAAACCGAGGACCGGTCGCACGTCGGAGAGCATTCCGTACAGCGGCTTGATACTCCAGGGGATGATCGAGATAGAACCGAGGAACTGCACCTGCTGGATGCTCAAATGCAGGTCGTCTTTAAAGTAGAATGTCGTTGCGACACCTGCGAGTGATGTCGCACCCGCGATGAAGTAGACGAAGGGGATCAGGATCCGGGTCAGGTCGAGGCGCATGAGCATAAGCATAGCGGATACAATGGGCGATCGATTATCATGATCTCTCATCCCCCACCATCAATCATCTTTTTCAAACGCTTCTCGGTGAGCATTGCATGCCAGAAATGAAGTTTGTAGTCTGCAATGCCTGTGAGGATGTTCTGAGGTATGTCTTCTGCAGAAAATCTATTTTTCAGTTCATTCAAGATACCGACAAGAAGCTCATAAGCGGTATATGCATGCATCGGTTCCACTTCGAGGAGTTTTTGTACATTGGCCAGCGTCTTTTTGCATAATTGGATAGTGTCGGGTAGATCTTTCCTCTGAATGCCGGGGATGGTCTTGAGAACATTTTCTAAGAGTTGAAGATTTTCTCTGCCCTCGGGTCCTCTGTTCAGTCTGATACCAAACATACTATGACTATACACGAATTTTTCTGAGGTCTGCCATCACAGTTTTTCTTTGCTGAATGAGTTTCTCGGTACCAATATCTGCTCGGAACCTAATCGGTCCCTGCACTTGCGAACAAATATTTTGTGCGACTTTTTCCGCTTCTGCAATGGTATTTCCTATGCCGACAACTCCTGCCGTTCGCGAGCCTCCCAGGTGGAGCCGCTCCTGGTCATCCTGATGGATGTCTCCGTAAAAGACGCGGGCGTTTGCCGGGATATCTTTCGGGAAAATCACTTCCATTCCCTTCTCGTCTTTCTTCTCGGGGTAACTCTTCGGCACGATGTACTTGCAGACAGTTGCTTTCTTTTCGAAGCGGACGAGGGAATCGGAAAGTTCGCCGCTGGAGATTGCCTGACAGATCGATACGAAATCTGATGTGAGAAGTGGGAGAATGTTCAACGCTTCCGGATCACCGAACCGGGCGTTGTATTCGATCACCTTCACGCCATCGGCCGTCGCAATGAATCCGCCGTAGAGAATTCCCTTATAGGGCTCTCCACACTCCTTCATCAGTGCTTCCGCTGTCAGACGATTGATCTGCGAGGCGCGGGTGAGATCGGTGTGCGTGAGGAAGGGGAGCGAGTGATTACTGTCGGTATAGGTCCCCATACCTCCAGTGTTTGGTCCGCTGTCTCCTTCGAATGCGCGCTTGTGATCCTGCACTGCAGGCATATCGACGGTTGTTTTTCCTGAGACGAAAGAGAGCAGGCTGAACTCGACGCCGATGAGCTTCTCTTCAATCACCACCCTTCCGCATTCGTCCAGGCATTCGATCGCGTAGCGAATGCCGTCGTCCACATTCTTCAGATGCTCGCCGCTGACCTTGACTCCCTTTCCGCCCTTGAGGGCATCGTACTTGATAACGTAGTTCCCGGAGAGTTCTTGTTCAATAAATGTATACATTTCTTTTTCCTCTTCTACTGGGTCTCCCCGCGAATTTTCCCGTCTCTCCCAGACGCGGAATTTCGGTGAGGCATCAATCCCATGTTTCTCGAGTAGATGCCGTGTGAATCCTTTGCTGCTTTCAACCCGTGCGAGACTCTTTCTTGGCGCGACTGTCGGCAGACCGATCTCTTCCAGGATGTCGGCAAGGCCCGCACCAATGGGGTCATCGGGTCCGATGACGGCAAGATCGGGCGTGGTCTTCTTCACGACGTCGAGAATCTTGTCGAAATCCATGATGTCCTGCACGAACATCTCCGTTGCGAGTTCCCGGATTCCGGGATTCTTATTCACGCAGATGGAAATGATCTGCGGCTTTTGAGGACTGCGATGCAAGGCATCAGCGAGAGCATGACCCCGGGCAGAGGAGGTGACGAGGAGAATTTTCATATCAGTGTCATCGCCTTATAGGCTTCTCCTTCTTCGTCGCTGGTCATCGTGTGCTGGTCGCGCGTGAGATTGCGATTTTTGCCCATATCAAGGAGTAGCTTCCTGGTCACTTCCGGCGTCGGATAGCGACCGTTGAAGCATCCGGTACACAGCTTGTCGATCTTCTTGTTGCCAAACTGGATCGCGTTGACCATGTCTTCCACGCGCGAATAGAAGAGCGCATCGGCACCGATGAACTTGCGGATCTGATCGATGGAATGGTCGTTAGCGATCAGTTCATCGGTTGTCGGGATATCCACGCCGTAGGGGCAGGGATTCTTGATCATGGGTGATGCGGAGGCGAAGAACACTTTCTTCGCTCCGGCTTCAAATGCCATTTCCACAATCTTGCGGCTGGTATTGCCGCGGACGATGGAATCATCCACCAGGAGGACGTTGTTGTTGCGGAATTCCAGCTCGATCGGGTGGATCTTGAATCGCAGGCTTCTCTGGCGCATCGCCTGGCCGGGCATAATGAACGTTCGCCCGATGTAGCGGTTCTTCACGAAGCCCTCGCGGTAGCGCACTTTCAACTTGTCTGCGAGACCTGCAGCCGCAGCGCGGGAGGAATCGGGAATGGGGATGACGGAGTCGATTTTGATACCGCTCCTTTTGATTTGATCTGCAAGGGATTCTCCCATGCGGACGCGTGCCTTGTAGACGCTGACGCCGTCGAGAATGGAATCGGGAGCGGCGAGGTACACCCACTCGAATGCACAGGGGTTCACCGTACCTTGCTTGCAGACGCGCGCATGCACTCTGTTATGGCGGTCGATGAAAATTGCTTCTCCAGGCTTCAGGTCGCGGACAAATTCATATCCCAGCGGCTTCATGACGGTATTCTCGGAGCAGAGAATGTATTCCTCCTTCATGCCGTAGCGGCGCTTGCCGAACTGCAGCGGCCGGATGCCGTGCGGGTCGCGGAAGGCGAGGATGCCGTGACCGCCGATGAGCGCGACTGCCGAGTAACTGCCTTTGCAGCGGCGGTGGACCATCCGAACGGCGCGGAACACATGCTCGGCAGTGAGGACTTTCGGCTTCTGCTTGCGCAGTGCGAGGGAGAAGACGTTCAAGAGCACTTCGGAGTCCGATGTGGTATTCAGGTGCCGGTAGTCCTGTTCTTTGATTTCTTTTGCGAGTTGCGCGCAGTTCGTCAGGTTGCCGTTATGGGCTAGCGCGATGCCGAATGGGGAATTGACGAAGAACGGCTGTGCCTCAAACTCACTCGAACACCCCGCCGTCGGGTATCGCACGTGTCCGATGCCCATCGCGCCGGTGAGGCGCTGGAGCGAATGCGTGTGGAAGACGTCGCGAACCATGCCGTTGCTCTTCTTCAAATGGAATTGATTGTCGTACGTCACGATGCCCGCGGCGTCCTGCCCGCGATGCTGCAGCACGATGAGTCCGTCGTAGAGATCCTCTACTGCGGGTCGGTAGCCGGAGACGGCGAGAATTCCACACATATCAAGAGCGCGGGCATTCCTGCCCGCGGAAAACGTCGAACACGGCTTTGCCCTGAATGGGGAAAGCCGAAATGGCGGTGGAAGGGGTTTCCACGGACACAGTGTACGCATATTGAGCGGCAAATCAATGAGAATTTGACATTTATTAAAAAAAGTATAATTTGCTTCTATTATGAAGAGTGAGATTCCCGACGGTTCACCGAAACCAAGGAGACCTGAAGCGGAGCTTTCTCTTCCGAAGAGAGAAACTCTCAGTCCCAGAGCGACCTTGGCTGTTCTAGGCACGATGGTTGTCATTTTCGGGGGATTGGCGATTTCCATGGTCAATCATGATTGGGGATCACAGAGAAAATCGGACGATCGTGACCCGAAAGGAAAGCAAGCTGGTGGAAAGGGGACGACGAGCCCGTCAGGGGGCGGAAAGAAATCGCCGGAACTTCCGAATGATTATCCTGGTCAAGCGGGATCGAAGATTGCATCGGTGAAGGTACTTATGAAGCATGAAGAATGGGATTTGGGATTTGATGGCAAAGGAAATAAAGCACATTCACAATTTCTCGGACATTCGTACTTTCTGCTCGTCGAATGTAAGGACGTTCCGAATGCTGAAATAGATGCTCATGTACAAAACGCCCTCGCACGACACGCGGCTGAGTTGATTCATCAACAAATGAAGGACAGAGTTGAAGTCAGGAGTACTGAAAAAGTGAATGATCATGGTGACGAAAGACGACGTCAGAGTATTGCACGAACTATGGGCTTTCGTGATCGGCCCATTAATAAAAATGAGCATTTCTGGACAGTGTGGATCAAGCACGCAGCGAAATAGGCGACAGAAATCATTCTATCTGTCGCTGCTTCGCCCTCACCGTATTCCTGATTAAGCTCGCAACGGTCAGCGGTCCTACACCTCCGGGAACGGGAGTAATCGCCGAGGCAATTTCTTTCACGTTCTCGAAATCTACGTCACCACTCAGCCCTTCCTTCGTCCGTGTAATACCGACGTCGATGACCACTGCTCCTTTTTTGACCATATCCGCGGTAATCAGCTTTGCTTTCCCCACAGCACTCACCAAGATATCTGCACGGCGCGTGTGCGAAGCGAGATCCTTCGTAGACGCGTGACACACGGTGACGGTGGCATTGCGGTTGAGCAGCATCACAGCGAGAGGTTTGCCGACAACATTACTGTGGTTCACGATCACGACTTCTTTCCCCTCCACGTCTCCATATCCGTAGTGCTCCAGGAGGGCGATGATGCCGGAAGGAGTCGCAGGTGGAAGATGTTCGAATTCTTTGGAGAGGAGGGTTTTTCCAATGTTGTACGCCGTGAACCCATCGACGTCCTTCTTGGGCTCTATCGCGCGGATGATCTTGGGGACAAAAGACTGGAGATGATCGGGGAGCGGGAGCTGCACGATGAAGCCGGTCACATCGGGATCAGAGTTCAGTTTCTCGATCATGTTCAAAAGTTCTTCCTTCGTGATATCTGCTTTTAAATGCATGTGCGCACTACGCATCTTCACCGCCTCGCAACTCTTCAGCTTCTGCTTTATGTAACTTTCGCTCGCGGGGTTATCACCCACCTGAACAATGACGAGCTTGGGATTCAGCTTCTTCACGAGCGGGATCAGTTCCTTGAACATGGCGTCGGCGACTTCTTTGCCAGTGAGGGATATTGCCGTCATGAGCGAATTGTACGGTTGCTATCGTGACAGTGCTAGGGTGTGAAGCCAAAGAAGCCAAAGAAGCCAAGGAGTCCAAGGAAGCCAAGGGTCTTTGGCATCTTTGGCTTCGTTGGCTTCCTTGGCATCTCGCGGGGCTACTTGAGCATCACATTACCCTCCTCTTTTACCGTCACCTCATTCGAGCTCTTGATCTGATCTCCCGAAATCGTCAGGAGCTGGCTTCCGACGCGGACAATGCGCTCGATATCACTTGCGCCGCCGTACCAGTAGCTTCCTGCCTTCAAGAACTCGTCTGAGTTCTCGTAGTGCGTGATTGTGCCGCGGAGCTTGAAGCCACCGTTCGCCGACACGTCGTACACGTACGTTCCCTGGAAGACTGCGTTTCCATCTGCGCTCTTATCCGTGCCTGCGGGACGCTTGGTCACGAGGATCGGGAAGGCGAGGAGAGAACTTGTGGTGAGCGGAGTCGAACCACGGTCTTTCTCAAACAGCAGCGCCTTGTGATTCTGGAGCAGGGGACTATCGGTCCCGCGATCGCCGATCACTTCTACCGCCTTCTGTTTGGGATTTGCGACGTCAGTGACATCGAACAGCGCGATCTTCAGCCCTTGAACCGCCGTGTAGTAGATCGCATCGGTACTGTGGACCTTGTCGGCATCAATCGATTCATCGACATCCTTGCCGAAGCCGATCACGTGGTTCTCATCGTACGGATGCAGATAGTTGCTGAAGCCGGGGATCTTGAGTGCGCCGAGGACCTTAGGATTCTTTGGATCCTTGAGGTCGAGGACGAAGAATGGATCAACCGTCTTGAAGGTGACCATGTACGCGCGGTTGCCGACGAAGCGCACCGAGTAGATGGTTTCGCCGGGAGCAATGTCTGTGACGGCGCCCATGCGTTCCAGGTTCATGTTGAGGACGTAGAGGTTATTGGTCGAGCGGTTCTGCTCGTCCCACGATTGGCCAATGGTGGTAGCAATCCTGAATGTCGAAGTGCTCTCATCCATAGAGAACTGGTTCAAGATTCTGCCTGGGACATTGCCCTGCGCTTTCAGCTCCACGCCGTTCTCCGTGAAGGCAAAGCGGTACAGCCGCGTTTGCTCCCGTGCTTCGGACTGCGCGGAATCCCACACGTAGTTCCAGTCGGGAGTCGCAACGTAGAGGTTCTCGAGCGACGCGTAGATATTCTGCGCATTGCCCAGGACTACCGTGGTCTTCACCTCCTTGCTCTTGTCACTTACCGGGATCACCGCGACCGTCATGTACTCGGGGGAGGGGATGCGCGGGAGGATGGCGATCTTGTTGCACGGAGCGACATCGACGCTCACGCCCGTCCGCGAATCTTCAAACTGCGGCACGGTCTTCGCGCTTTCCATGATGTGCGGCCCGCCCCAGTAATTGAAGGGCTGCTGGAGGACGAGGTAGAGCTTTGTGCCGATTCTCCGTGAGGAGACGGAGTTGCCATCGAAGTCGATGGTCCGGTCAAGGACAGGTGCACTGGCATTCGCGACGTTGTAAATGCGCACTTCCGTCTGCAGGCTTTGCCCGGGCCACGGGTAGATGCTCGGCGCGATCATTTTTGCGCTGTCACTACGCAGCATCGGCACGGGCTTGTCCCAGTTCTGCATCCGCGTACCGATGACGATCAACTTTCCGTCTTCCACGTACAGCTCGGTCGGCATCATCTGGTTCGTCAGGTCGATGACACTCTCCTGCTTCAGTGAACTGGCGGGCGTTGCCCGGACGATACGGATCAGCTGCCGCTCCCGTGCACTGAGGATGTACAGGTATGTGCCGTCGGTCTTCACGATGTCGGCTTCATCTACTCCTTCCACCTGCACGTTGGTCTGCGAATAGTCATCGCCACCGAATCCGTTCGCTGTCGATTTTTGCATTGCCGGTGCCGCTGCGGTATCGGCTTCCATCATGCCTCTCCCCTCGCGCAGATACATGCCACCAGTGGTCACCTGCGCCTGTGCGGAGGCGAATGTCTGTAGCTCCGCGCACGACTTTGCGTATTGAACGCTATCAGACGACGTATTAATGCTGAGGGTGGGGTTGCGCAGGTTCAGGAGCCCCTTACTCGGTTGATCGGTCTTGCCTTCGCTGAGTCTCCACATCATTTCGGCCATTTCGCCGCGCGAGATCAACGCATCGAGCTTCGCAATGGACGGCGGAATCGCTTTTGACGATTCTAATGCACTGACATAGCCCTCGTACCACTCGCCTCCGGAGTTCTGGACGTTCTGCTCGTACGCGAGGCTGAAAACTTTGGACGCTTCGGTAAACGAGATATTGCGTTCGGGGTACACCTTGCCGTCGGGATACCCGCCGACAATCTTGTGCTGCACAGCAACACAGAGGTACTTGGCATACCACGCCGTTTTGCTTGCATCCGGGAAGTTGTAAATGTGATTTGGATCGCACTTTTCCAGCGCCTGCGCCGTGAACTTCGTTCCGATGACGATCTTGAGGAACTCCGCACGATTAATCCGCGCAGTAGATTTATACGATCCGTCCGCGTAGCCCTGCAGGATGCCCTTCTTTTGCAATGCATCGATGGCGGTACTGTACTGCGTCGACGCTTTCACGTCCGTGAACGCGAATGCGGGAACGGGAAGCGTGTGAAAGAGGAGCCCAAAGGCGACGAGAATCGAAGCGGAACGGACGAGGCGTTTCATAAAAAAGAGAGGGGTAGATGAACAGGAGACGGGCGAACAGGAGAAATATTACAGTGGTCATCCTGAGCTTGAGAAGGATGACCGCGCATTGCCGCACTTCGCAAGCTCAGTGTGACAATGCTTGCTGCACTATGTCCCACACTTTTTTACCTACCGCCTCTTTCTCACCTGACGTGTCGATCACAGCAATCGATGGATCTTCTTTCGCCATGTTCTCGTATCCGTCATGAATCTTACGTTGAATGTCTTCGCGCTCGAAAATTTCCGTGGATGCACGTTCGCGAAGTCGCTCTAGGGATACTTCCACTGGGGGCAATGTGAAGATAACCACATCTGGCTGTATAAACTTATTGTTCATTTTTTTCAGCTTTGTGGAGTCTAGTCCGTGTGCTTCTGCATAAATGATCGTCGAGTGCCAGTAGCGATCGCAGATAACAATCTTGCCTGCGTTCAATGCCGGTGCAATCACATTCTTCACATGCCACTCTCGATCAGCGGTAAACAGCAGTTGGAGCTCCATTGGATCAAGCTGGAGAGCAGGCATTCCTGCCTGCGGTGCTCTCAGGAAATCCCGAATCTTCTTCCCCATGGGCCCATCGGTCGGTTCCGCCGTCAGCAGCACTTCATGACCTTCGCTGCGGAGTCGCTCAGCGAGCAGTTCTGCATGGGTCGATGTGCCCGACGCATCGGGGCCGTCGAGGACGATGAAAAGGGGAGTCATTACATGCATCATAGCAGCGGCCCTTCGTGGCCGCGGCAACTCAAATCCATCCAATTTCCGATATATCCCATTTGCCCGATGCGGAAGACCATGGGAATTCCTCAGGCGTTTCCGATAAACCTTTCTTCACTGGATTCGCGTGAATATAGTGAAGAGCTGGAATGACATCTTCAATACAACGAATGTGAAATCGAGATTGCCATAATTTTGGCATTCCCAGATTGAAGGTCATACCGGATTTGTAGATATTCATGATTCTGGAAATCGTATTTGGTGGAGGTACATTCACAAGAAAGTGACAGTGATCGGGCATTATCACAAATGCATAGAGGAAGAATGGATGCTTTTCCTGCACGCGATACATTGTTTCAATTGCCTCTCGTGCATGAGCGGAATTACTGAAAATAGGAATACGGTTCAACGTAACGGTTGTTACGAGCATCATTACGTCGTTTTGGATCCAGTGACGTTGTGTCATAGCAATATCATCCCAATGACTATTTGTTACGAAAAGATGCTGGCGTCGAAATAAAAATTGAGGCCATTAATTTTTGTCTTCTGTAAGCCATAAAAGACGTTCCATCCTACAATGGAACGCCCTGTGCCGCAGCCACGAAGGGCTGTGGCTCTAAACACACAAAAACCGCGGCCACGAAGGGCCGCGGCTAGGATTCTTTCTTTAGAAGTCTCCGCCCATCCCCCCCATCCCTCCACCCCCAGCGGGCATGGCGGGTTTCTCGGGTTCGGGGATATCGGTGATCGCTACTTCCAACGTGAGGAACATTGCGGCGACGCTTGCGGCGTTCTCGAGTGCTGAGCGCGTGACCTTCTTGGGATCGATGACCATCGCTTTCACGAGATCTTCGTACTTGTGGGTCATCGCGTTGTAGCCCATGTTTCCTTTTTCGTGGCGCACTTTCTCCACGATCACTTTGCCCTCCACGCCCGCGTTATTGGCGATGTGCATGGTGGGGGCGGTGAGCGCGCCCTTGATGATATCCACGCCGATCTGCTCGTCGTCGTTCTCCACTTTCACTTTGGAGAGCGAATCGATGGCGCGGATGTAGGCTGTGCCGCCGCCGGGGACGATGCCTTCCTCAGCCGCTGCGCGCGTTGCGGAGAGCGCGTCTTCCACGCGGTGCTGCTTCTCCTTCTGTTCCACTTCCGTTGCAGCGCCGACTTTGATCACTGCGACGCCACCGGAGAGCTTTGCGAGGCGTTCCTGGAGCTTCTCCTTATCGAAATCGGACTTCGTCGCTTCGAGCGCTCCCTTGATCTCATTAATGCGACCGTCGATGTCGCTCTTGCGGCCACCGCCGTCGATGATCGTGCAATCGTCCTTGGTCGCAACCACGCGCCGTGCGGTACCCAGGTCATCGAGCGTGGTATTTTCGAGTTTCAAACCCACTTCTTCACTGATCACGCGGCCTCCCGTGAGGGCGGCGATGTCCCGTAGCATGTCTTTGCGACGGTCGCCGAATGCCGGCGCCTTCACCGCGAGTGTGTGGAAGGTTCCGCGAAGCTTGTTCACGACGAGTGTTGCGAGCGCTTCGCCATCAACGCTTTCGGCGATGATCACCAGTTCCTTGCGGCCTTTCTGCGCCACGGCCTCCAGGAGCGGGAGGATCTCTTGAATGGAGGAAATTTTCTTGTCGGTGATCAGAATGTAGGGCTTCTCGTAGACTGCGCGCATCGTCTGCGCATCGGTGACGAAGTACGGACTGATGTAGCCCTGATCGAACTGCATACCTTCCACAAATTCCTTCTCGAGTCCCAGCGTTTGTCCAGCCTCCACTGTCACGACTCCATCCTTGCCCACTTCGTCGATCACTTCGGCGATCACGTCGCCGATCTCGGTGTCTTGAGCGGAAATCGTCGCAACTGCGGCGAACTCTTCCTTCTTACTGATCGTCTTCTTGATGGAATCGAGGAATTTGGAAACGGCGTCGACGGCCTTCAGGATACCGTTCTTGATGGAGATCGCGTTCTTGCCGCTCCCCAGGTGCTTGAGACCTTCCTGCATGATCGCATGCGCGAGCACCGTTGCGGTGGTCGTTCCATCACCGGCTGCGTCGTTGGTCCTGGTTGCCGCTTCCTTCACTAGCTGCGCTCCCATGTTCTCGTAGGGGTCGGGCAGCTCGATCTCCTTGGCGACGGTCACGCCGTCCTTAGTGACGGTGGGGCCGCCATACTTTTTATCGATGCACACGTTGCGCCCCATCGGGCCCATGGTGGCCGAGACGGCATTGGCGAGTTTGGTGACGCCTTTCAGGAGCTTGTCGCGTGCTTCGTTAGCGAAGATGAGTTGCTTGGCCATAGATCAGGAGGGAAAAAAGAAATCAAAGCGGCCATACGTGGCCGCGGTCAAATTACGCAGCAATCTTGCCGAGAATGGCATCGAGACGGAGGACTTTCACTTCCACTTCCTTGCCGTCGGTCGTCTTCAGCTTCACTTCGTCTCCGGCGTACTTGCCGTAGAGCACGCGATCGCCGATCTTCAAAAAATCGCGGGGGTTGCTCAGTTCCTTGCCGTCGTACTTCAACTTTCCGTTGCCGAGCGCAAGCACCACGCCTTCCTGCGGCTTTTCGCCGGAGGCGGTATCGGGAATCACGATGCCCGACTTCGTCGTCGTTTCTTTTTCGATCGGCATCACGACAACGCGGTCACCCACGGGTTCAATGGTAACGGCGAGCTTCGGGAGAGTATGTGTGGAGCTGGACATAAGAAGGAGAGGGGAAGAAATCTTTTAGTGAGATGGAACCCCTCGACTCGTCCCTCGGGTGCGCTCGGGACTTCGCTCGGGGTAATTCTCGTCCGCCACGGCGGACTCGAATTAGCAGTCGGAATTGTAGAGTGATAATTTTTTGCGTCAACGCCGTTACATTGACAATAGATACTTAATGTGACATATTTCCATTCTTGTGAATGTTCGCGGCATCGCCACCGGCACCGGTATTGCAGTCGTGATCGTTGTGGTCTCGCTCCTTCTCCTGCGTGGATGTTCAGGCAGCGGAGGACCGGCAAGCGGATTAGGTGGTAGTACGTCGTCGTATGCGCACGTCACCGCATGCACTCCGGATAAGAAAACGGGACTCTGTTACCCACAGGAGAAAAATTACGCGTCCGGTTTTAACAACGCCGCGTTCATGGCGATGGTGAGGTCGCATCAACGCAGCTCCAGCTCCGTCTCCAGTAGAGGAAGTTTTCTCTCCGGCTCCAATTTTACTTTCCGTCTCTTCGGTCGATCGAATTCCTCTTCCTCTCGCCGCTCAAGCTCTTCCTCTTCCAGGCAAAGTAGCAGTAGCGCGGCAGCGCAGAGGCTGAGTTCTTCCTCCACTATGGGAAGCTCGAGCGCACAGGACTGGGAAGGAGAGGAGGATACAGATGTGAGCGAGAGCATGGACGATGAATTCAGCGGCTCCGTTGAATATTCGCTCGACGAGACTTTTGAGGAGAGTGAGGAGTTCAATCTGGATGACAACTCGCTCGTCCTTGCAGAGAGCGGAGAAGTGTTCATCGCAGGACCAGGCGAGTGTGACGAAAGCCGCAGTCTGCTTTCCATTTTCGATCTTGGAGAGCTGACAACCGGCATCAGCGGCGTCACGTTTCCGCCGCACATGATCGACGGCGATTGCCCCATCAGCGCCGCCATCATCAAAGGATCGGAAAACACCGGCTTCGGTGGGCCGCTCAATGACTTTTGACGTGTTGCGGTCGTGAGATGCTCTCTGTAGCGTACGTCCCTGATGAGCTTTGTAGCACTCCCGACGAGACGCGAACTTCTTCTCTTCATGGGAGGCATCGTGATTCTTGCCACCGCAATCTATGGTCGATTGCTCGGAAGTGATTTCGTCTTCTGGGATGACCCTTCTTTGATTATTGATAATCCTGCGGTCCACGGTTTCACTTTCAAGAATATCGCCAGCGCCTTTTCAACCTATGACCCCGATCTCTACGTTCCCCTCACAACACTCAGTTACCAGCTCAATTATGCACTCGGTGGACTGAGTCCATTCCTCTACCACCTGACGAACGTCGTTCTTCACGCTGCCAATGCCGTGCTCACTGGCTGGGTCACCCTTCTTCTCTTCCGCAGGAAGTCCGTCGCCGTCATCACTGCGCTTCTTTTCCTAGTCCATCCCATCAACGTGGAGGCGGTCGTCTGGATTTCCGCGCGCAAAGATCTGCTCTCCGCGTTCTTTTTTCTCCTCGCACTCGGGAGTTATTTGCAGTGGAAGAACAGTGTGAAGCGCTCGTGGTATGGAACAAGTCTTGCAAGCTTCCTGCTCGGGTTGCTCTCTAAAGTCAGTGTCATCTTCCTGCCTGTGATTCTTCTGCTCACCGACTGGCGTCACAAGAGACCGTTCACGCGAGCGACCTTGATCTCCCTCGCGCCGTTTTTTCTGCTGAGCGTGATCTTCGGGATCGTCGCAGTGGCAGGGAAACTGGAAAGCACACGGCCGCTCTGGATGAAGCTCCTGCTCGGCATGCAGGCGACACTCTTTTCGCTGTGGCACCTTGTTTGGCCTATGAATTACTCCGTCATCTATCCGTATACGCAGACCCCGTCATTGGCAGATCCCATTCTCCTCCTTTCTCTGTTGGGAGTTCTCGCAATTTCCGTGGGAACGCTATTCCTCCGGAAGCGCTTCCCGTCCATCACCCTCGGCTGGTGGTTTTTCCTCCTGATGCTTGCGCCCAGCTTCCTGACGGTCGAAAAGGGGACTGATGTTATCCGGGATCTGTATTTGACCTCTGACCGGTATGTCTACGTCGCGGGCATTGGCATCTTCTGGATCGTCGCTCTCGTGCTTGAGCAACTGCGCGTTCGAAATGCCCGAGCATCACATCTCTTGGTCACTCTCATCATTGCTGTTCTCTCCGTTCTCGCATTCATGCAAACGCTCGTCTGGCAAAACAGCGAAACGCTCTTCCTCTCGGCTCTCGCGCGCTCCCCCGATTCGTCTGCCATGCACAATAATCTGGGCGTCTACTACGAGAGCACGGGTCGGTCGCAAGAGGCAGCTGACCAGTATCTTGCAGCAGTCAAAACCGGCGGCACTGGTGATGCCTGGTTCAATGTGGGAGTTCTCGCCATGAACCAGAATCGAACTCCGGAAGCTATCGAAGCTTTTACCCGCGCAGTCACGATGCAACCGACGATGGCGGTTGCTCACCTGAACCTCGGTGCACAATTGCTCAATGCTGGGCGACTACAGGAAGCAGTGGATCATCTCCTTGCCGCGCAGAAGCTAGATCCCGGCAATGTGATCATCTACATGAATCTCGGCATTGCTCTGGAGAAAGGGGAAAATACGATCGATGCCATTCGCGCGTACGAGCGAGCGCTTCAACTGGATCCGGGGAATGCGTTTGCGTTGGAGAGAATAGGGAAACTCAAGAAGTGAATGGTGCCGATGAGAGGACTCGAACCTCCACATCCTTACGGATACACGCTCCTGAAGCGTGCGCGTCTGCCATTCCGCCACATCGGCACGTTGAACGAGGAAAGATCTGAGAATTGTGCTATCTGTGAGCGGTCCTGAGCGTAGACGAAGGGCCACCACATCGGCACAAGCGTATCCTAGCAGATGTACATCTTCAGTTTCTTCAATCTTCCTTCGTCTATGCCTTCACTCAGTCAAAAACTATTTGCGTGGGGAAATGACAGAACAGAGGGCATGAGGAATAGAGTGTTGGGAGCTGATAAGCAACAGCTTCTCAGCAAAGCAAAAGGAAGCGTTATAGAAATCGGAATGGGGAACGGAGGTAATGTGCAGTTCTATCCCCATGGCGTTTCGATAGTGGGAATTGAGCCCAATGCAGCAATGCACAAATATATCGACAGAAATCGTCAGAAGTACGGCGTCGACGTTACCATCAGTGATTCTTCTGCAGAGGCACTTCCCATTGCATCAGACAGTGTCGACACCGTGGTGACGACACATGTTCTTTGTTCCGTGAGAGATGTTCAGGCATCTCTTGGAGAAATTCTCAGAATTTTAAAGCCCGGAGGTGAGTATCTCTTCATAGAACATGTTGCAGCCAAGAGAGGAACGGCTCTGCGAGTCATTCAAAACATGGCACGGGGAGTACACTCGGCAGTCTTTGCCGGTTGTCAGTGCAATCGTGAAATCTGGAACGACATCGAGACAGCGGGATTTGCAACTGTTGAATTGACGCATAAAGACTTGCGGACGTTTCTCGCTCATGTGACACCTCATATTGTAGGTTCTGCGAGAAAATGATCCATCTTGCTCAAGCGTCACGATTATTTCTTCTCCACTTTCTTCTTCTTCATCCAATTCGGCCGCTCCGGGAAGGGGAGAACTGCCTGTCCGATCACCCACCCGACGCCGTCCAGGATTGAGCCGCCGATGTTAAAAGATTCTTTCTTCTTCGCCGGAAGTTTTTTGGGATCTGCCATATACCTATAAGACATCTTAGCACGCGTGATGTTACGAATGATGTGCGGATTTACTTCTTCGCATCCTCCACAACCCGATCACGTTCCGGTCTGGATCTGCAATGCCCTTACACCATTTTTGTACGCACTTCTCGGATTCCGATCTCGACGCGTAACCTGCTAGCTGCTTGGGGAAGTTCTGCTACCGTGCATTCTTCCAGCAATTCTAAGATTTCAATTTCATTGATTGAATCGTCGCAGGTACAAAGATGTTCTACCATTATCAACGCAGCATCTTCATTAAGGCCGCTTTCATCTGAGTTCTCATAGAAAACATCCATCAGCTGTGCTTTATCAGTAAGTGGTAGAAGAGCCTGAACAAACGTCATTTGACTTTCTGCGATAGATTTGCGAATCCCTTCCACGATGTGCGGCACACTACCGGAGTCACAAATACACCTGACAAGCATTGACTCTGCCGAACTTGTTCCTAGAAATGCATGCAGCTGTGTACATGCTTTTACCGCTAAATCTATATTGCCTGTTTTAATCACAGCCGATGCAAGGAGATTGCGAACGTTCTCGCAATAATATATTTGGTCATGTTCATCCTTTGTTGTATTGAGTAGATCGGATAGTTCGTCCGTGCCACTGCTCTCAAGAATTTTTTGCATACACCTTACTTGCAGATCCTCGTTATGCGTCAGGTACCGAACAATCCGTGTCAACTGAGCAGTGTTTCCGTTTGCAAGAATATGAATGAAAAGCTGTCGGTGACCATCGGTCTCGCGTGGCTCTTTTTTTGCGTTCAATTCTTCAAACGACAGCACGAGAAATTCAACATCGACTTCTCGCAAAAGATGTTGGGCAAGTGCATGATAATCAGTATCTTCATCTCTTTCTTTCCAAAGCTGTGAGATGGAAGTGGGCCCATCTTCTATCAGACTTCGTAGTCTTCTACCCGCGTATTTCTGTTTTTCCAATAAGCGAGTAGCTATGCTCAACTCACGTGATAGTGCCTTGGCCTTTTCGGGTTGGTCTTTCTGGAGTCGTTCCAGTGCCATGACCTGCTCAAGAGGTTCTAAATCGTCGAACGAGAGGTCTTCAGTTGTTTGATCCATAAGTTGAATACTTTCTAATATTTGTTATTATAAGTCAATAGCGAACAGAGAGAGCAAAAAAGCCTCCAGTTGAGCTATTTCTTCGCATCCTCCCACAACCCAAGTACGTTCCCATCGGGATCGCTGATGTAGGCGTAGTGACCCATCCCCATGATGTCGGTCTTGGCTTTGACGATCTTCCCTCCGGCCTTTTCCACCTGTTTCACTTTGTCATCAATGGAGGGCACGTTGACCGCGATCACGGCTCCATGGACGTTTTTCACTTCATCGATGCTCTGCATGATCCCGCCGTTGATGGCACCCGGCTTCAGCGGCATGCGGGTCTTTTCATCGATCGGCGTCGTGTGGACGCCCACGTACACCGAGCCATCGGGCATTGGCCAATCTTGGAGCTTCCAACCAAACGTAGGACCGTAAAACTTCCTCGCAGCGTCGAGGTTCTTGACCGGAATTTCGAAGTGCACGATGGGATCCATAGGGAAGAAGGGTAGGAGCTAACGCCCTCTAGGACAAGTCGTCGGTTCTTGTCTTACGCCGACGCGGGAGTTTTCGCCGCCAGACATTCCTCGATTTTTTTCACGAGATCGGGAATATCGATGTCGCTCTTGATGAAGTAGTGCGTGGCGCCGATCAGCTGGCTGCCCTTGCTATCGAACTTCCACTCGATGTTCGAAAGGATGATCACCGGGAACGCGTATCCCTTGTCGCGAATGAAATCCAAAACCGTGAAGCCGTCTACATGTGGAAGCAGGAGATCGAGGAGCAGGAGATCTGGCTGCTGCTTTTCGATTTCCTTCATCGCATCGCCGCCGTCACTCGCCATGCGAATCTCACGACCATTGCGCGCGAGGTGCTTTGCGCAGAGTTTACGGAGGAAGGCGTTGTCTTCAACGATGAGAATATTCTGCATGGGTGGTGGCGAATTCATGTTCGGCGCGTGTTTGGTGAGATACAGAATGTCCTTCTTGCGACTCTGAATCAATGGCAGGCAAATCGAAAGAAAACGTGGTTCCTTGTCCTTCTATAGACGAACAGGAAATCTTCCCTCCCATGAGCCGTATGAGGGATGCAACGATGTACAGTCCTAAGCCCATTCCTTCCTCTTCCCTGTTTTGCGCATTTTTCCCGCGGTAGAAGAGGGAAAAAATCTGCGGCTGTTCGTTTGCGGGGATGCCGATCCCCGTGTCATGCACGTGGAGAGAAACCGTATCGTCATGTCGTTCCGCCCGGATTTCTATCGTGCTTTCCTCGTCGGAATACTTGCTGGCATTGTCCAGAAGGTTATCCAGAATCTGCTTCAGGAAATTGGGATCGGTCAAGACATGACAATCGGGAGGACACGACCAGATAACCGATTGTTTCTTGCCATACGGACGCTGCTCAAAATCTCCCGCGCTCGTCTGAAGAAAGGAGGGCAGCGAAACGTCACTGAGGAAAGACTGCAATTTCCGTGCTTCGATTTGCGAGAGCCGCAGGAGCGTTTTCATCGTCTGCGACATCATCGTGACTGCCGCCTGCGCGCTCTCCAGCACGCTCCTCTCCGATGGCTTCAGCTGATTTCCGAGCGTTTCCTTGACGCTGCTGATCCCCCACCGGATTGCGCTGAGTGGCGTGCGCAGCTGATGCGATGCGAGCAGGACGAACTGCGATTTCGCCATTTCCTCGCGCTTGCGTTGCGTGATGTCCTTGACGATTGCCGCCATGCCGATGGGATTTCCTTTGGGTCCACGGACGAAAAATACCGTGGTCAATGCAAAAATACGAGATCCGTCTTTTTGAATGTATTCTTTTTCAAACTCTGTGGATTTTCCAGTTCTTTGTAGTTCTGCGATTTTCTCTTCCTCCTGCGCATGGTATTCCGCGGGCGTCAGGTGTTGGTACCGCATTCCCGCCGTCAGCTCTCCCTTCGAGTAGCCCGTCATCTGAGCGAATGCGTCATTCACTTCCAAGATTCTGCCATTGAGGGATGTAAAGATGATGCCATCCTTCGATGCCTTGAAGATCCCGTAGAAACGTTCCTGACTTTCCCGGTCTGCTTTTGCAGAGAGGTCCCGTTCAACAATCGCAGCGGCAAGAGTCAGTCCTGTAATCGCGATGACAGCGATAAAGAGCTGCAGCAGTAAGAGAGCATCTCCGGGACTCAGCATGGCAAATGGCCCGATGCCTTGCAGAGTGACAGCAATGGCTACGGCGCTGATTGCGCTTACTAACGTAATGGTGATGCGCGGGCCAAAACGTGCCGCAGCCCAAATGACCGAGGGAATGGAGACATAGGCAATAGGCAGGCGACGAGGTTCCGTAAAAAGCACCTCACCGAAGGCGATGAAGAGGGATGCGACAGCGAAACAGAAGAGGCCAACACCTTCACCGATACGTTGAACAGAAATAGATGAGAATTTCCGGCGAAACCACAAGATAAGCAGGGGAGTGACGACAATGGCTCCCGCGGCGTCGCCCACCCACCAGTTGAACCAAATTTTTCCGTAGTCCTGCCATGGAGCGAACCCGGAAATGGAGAGTGCAGTCACTCCCATTGTGGCGCTGATCACAGGAGAGGCGAGCGCTGCGAGCAGCACAAACGAAAACACATGACGGATGCGATTGAACGTGTCGGGCCAGCCGGCAAAACGCTTTATCAGCGTCGCACCCACCAATCCTTCCAGCGTGTTGCCACTGGCGATTGCGAGAGTGGTGAGCAAGGATCCTTCAGTTGTGACATTCACGATAAATGCACCAACAAAAATGCCAATCCAGATGTATCGGTCACACAAGAGAAAAGCGGCGAGAGCGATGCCGGTGGGTGCCCACACGACCGTCGCGCTCGGATGGACGCTTGCGAGCATCAGCCCGAGCTTTCCTGCAATCAGGTACGCCGCTCCGACGAGGATGATCCTGGTTGCGCGATAGAGATGGTGCTGGAAGACGGGGGTCACAGGAACGAGGGGAAACTCCTTCGATCCGCACTCACGTGGGAAGAAGCTCGCTACTAATTCCTTGCGAGCGATAGTCTTGCTGGAAAACCTCTTCACTCCGAAGGTCGATAGCTCTGCTATCGGACGTCGTTGCAAGCACGTAGAGGAACGCCTGGACATCTTCGATGTCGTTCCCTTCGGCCACGTACTGCCAGGCTTTCTCAAACGACTGAGCGGTCAGCTCGACGGCCTGCTTGCGGTTTCCCACACGAGAGTAACAGTGACGGAACACTTCGTCCTGGTATTTCTTGAATGCTTCCAGAAACGACTCTTCGGGCCGGTGGTGAACGGAGATGCGCATGAATGAAAATGTGGGAACGGCAAAACACTACTCAGGAGCGCAAAGCATGCCTAGGGTTATGGAACACAGCGTGTACTCAATATGCAGCACATATAGGACAGAGAATGGACCTCCGTTATGTTTCCAAAAAGTTCAACGGAAGCAACAGCATTAGTCGCATGGCCTGCATATGGGGCTTCAAATGCCGGTGGTTGTACTTCCACTCCAGTTCCTTGAGGTATAGGACGATATTCTGGGAAAACACTCCATGGTAGGGACGCATGTGCTCTTCCACCCATGCCCAGAAGAGTTCCAGTCCGTCGCCTGTCTTTCCAGCACTGTGGGTAAACCTATGGAAAGTGCTGTGACAGATGAATCCTCCATACGTCGCAGCGAAAGTTTCCGGCGCTTTCGTCGCCAGAGATTCCAGAAGAATTTTTTTGCTGGCATACCGCACACCGATCACAAGAACGGGTTTGCCGTTCCGCAGAAGCTTCCGGCATGGCGCACAGCGAGAAATTCTGTAGAGAGTTTCCATTTGGTGCATATCCATCATTTTTTGAAGAGCTTCGAGAGGCGCCGTTTGTTGTGCGATCAGTGTGCGAAAGTACGCGTACACTCTTGCAACAAATTGATACCGGAAGCCCGTAATGGTGGCAACTCTGTGCGCGGTGAAATCCAGGCAAAAGCACACGAGCAACACGGCGTACTTTTCCAGACGTTGCCGGTCCTGAGAGCGGTCGATCGTGAATTTCTTTCCGCATGTGGTGCATTTGCGACGGCGATCCTGAAGCTTGTAGAGCTTCGTTCGTCGCTTGCATGCAGGGCACATCACATGCCGGGAACCATCCCGCGTGAAAATCCGCATTTTCTCCTCCAGGTGCGGCAATAGGAAATCTGCACGTATGATCATCAGGAAGAGAAAAACAGACTGTATACTAGTCCACTATTTGGCACAATCTCCCCCAGTAAAAGTTCACATTGACGCAAATGTATCGGAAAGCGCGTGATGATAATTTGTCCGTTTAACCCAACAGCAAATGATTCCCCGCTACACTATTCATCGTTCCCTTCTTCGCCCGTGCAGATTGCCTCTTTCTCTAAGCGTATGACCCCCTTCCTGGAAGGCTGTCTTTTCCTCCTTCTTGGAGCTTCCGTTCTCTGGAAGGGCGGGAAAGGGCTGGAAGCAACGTGGCTGCTTGCCGGGCTCGCGTTCGCTGTGACCTTTGCGTACTGGTGGATGCACCGCAGCAACGATCGCAAAACCGACGATGTTCCCCTGCATCTTTGGTTTGTCCTGATGCTCTTTGTTCTCTGGGCGGTTGCAAGCTTCGCATTCTCCTCCACACAGAATTATGGACTCGATGAACTTTTGCGCGATGTCTCGCTCGTCTTCCTGCTGCTCTGGGTGGCGCGAAACATGAACGGGAAGAGCTCTGCCATCTTTCTTTCCCGTTTCACTGCGGTCCTCTCCATTACGACCCTCATCGCGTGTGCGATCGGCATCGCCGTCTATGTCTTGCAGCCCGTGAACAGGTTTGTCGGGACGTTCTATGACTTTCGATTCACGACCGACTACTGGCCGAATGCGTGGGGGGAGTATCTGCTCCTGGCCTGGCCTATCGCTACTGTGTGGTCGAAGCGGTTTTCTGTGGTTCTCCGGTCCATCATCCTCGGATCGGTGCTTGGATGCCTCCTGCTGAGCTATTCGCGGGGCTCCATGCTTGTCTTTGTGATGCAGGGATTTCTGTGGGCAGGAATTCTTGTGATACAGGCGTGGCGCGAGGGTAGAGTATTCCAACCTCAGATATCTCCAGCTCTGCGACTCTTCCTGCTGCTCTGCGGCACAGGACTCGTTGCTGTGCTGATCTTTACTGGCGTGAATCAGATACGCGCGCGCTTTCACGATGTGGAATCGGTGACCGCAAAAGCGACGTTCACGGCATCGGAAGGATCGTCGTCGATCTCTGAGCGACAGGATTTCTGGAACCAGGCGTTTGCATTGTCTCTCCAAAGACCGCTCTTCGGGTGGGGTCCGTACAGCTTCCGTTTCGTTCAACCCCGTTTGCAGGCGGAAGTCTTCGCCACGTCCGACCATCCGCACAATGTGTTTCTGAAACTCGCGATGGAACGGGGATGGATTGCCTCACTGCTCTTTGCAGTGATTCTCCTTGTCATCCTCCTGCGGTCTCTTGTAATCAGCCTTGGTTTTGCTCGTGAACCAGCATGGGCATCCGATGCTCTGTGCGCACTTCGGTTGCCTGCATTGATTGCCGTGAGCGGAGTACTCGCGCACAACCTCATTGATTACAACCTGCAGTTCGTCGGGATTGTTTTTCCCCTGTGGCTCCTGCTCAGTTTTCTGACGGTTCCGCGTGCACGCCTACAAAAGAGTAATAAATGTATTCGGATTTTTGAGCTGATGGTTGCTGTAATTCTTGGTTGCACACTCATTATTGAAGGCCGAACATTGCTGCTCTCCTCCTTTGGTCGTCATGCGGAAGTACGCAGCAATGTTCCTGAGGCACTCCTGTGGTACGAGCGAGCCTCCGGAGAGGTGTTCTCCCGTGATATGCACTTGAGCAGAGGGGCGCTCTCCATGGGGCAAGGTGACCAGACCTCCGCGAACGCTGCATTCGAAGACTATGCCAGCGTCAATAATGAAGATGCGAGACTCTGGGTGCTCAAGGGTGAGCTTGCCGTGCAGTCCGGTGATGATGCGAGTGCACTCGAGCACTATGCGACTGCTCTGCGTCTTGGCAAATACAATTACCTGGAACCGCTGGAGGGAACGCTGAGGATTTTCTCCTCCGGTGAGTATCTGGAAGAAGCAGCGGAGCAGAAGGATGAATTTTTGGAAATTTTCTGGAAGTTCGGTGAGGCAATTCTCCACAACGCGCACTTCATCGCCCTCTCCCAGAGCGTGGAAACGTTTGGGAGGATAGGTGATCTGCTCCAGAAGGCGTATCCATGGGAAGCGGCATCGGTGAAGACGTTTACGCAGAAAGTTCTGGAGCATGCCGAAGAAGAGAGGGCGAAATCGCTTTCCCGAAGACCAGGATTCCTGTGGTAAGCGTTTGCCGTTCTTCAAAGGCAATGCTACATTCCTGCCCCGTTTCCAGTCTTACCATGAATTGCCGCTCCGTAGCTTCTCTCGTTCTTCTCAGCTTCCTGCTTCTTACTGCCTGTGCAAAGAAGGAAGGCCGCGTGCGACGGGAAATCACGATCGGGCAGGAAGCCCTCAACGTGATGATGCCGACGGGAAAAGACGTCACGCATCCCGTGCATGGCGCGGAAGAGTGGTTTGGGCTCGGGCCAATGGGCGGGGCAGGGGACTCGAAAGCAAACGGCGTTGCCCAATCCCACGTGTTCGCAAATGGCACGACCATTGCGACGGTGAATCTCAATATTGTCGCTGCTCCCAAAGGATCGCAATTCGTCGCGTGGCTACAGAAGCCCGGGAGTGTGGAGCGCGTCCGCCTGGACAGCCTCCAGAATCCCTTCGGCGACGTCCGTCATGTGATTACGGCAGATGCAAAAAAGGATCTGCGGGCATATACGGAGGTCGTAGTCACACAGGAACGCCAAAGCGGAGCGTCCGATACGGATCCCATTGTCGCAAAAGGCACATTGAAGCAGCAGAAACGGTAACGGAACTCCAAAAGAGGGCTTCCGCCCGGGAGGGTGGTTAGCGAATGTGTGCAGAGCGTGAGTGCTTCACTTCTCTCTCAGCTGAATGCTGGGAGGGTCATCACCATGTTCGTAACCAGGATGGTGATGAGCAGCGCATGCATCAGGACGTGCGCAAGTGAAGCAAGGGATGTGAATGGCTTCACAGGTACCATAGTAGAGCCCCGGGGAGAGGGTGCGGGAGTGTACAGGTGAGTCAACTCGTGTCGAGGCAGTCATTGACTGTATTCATTTGTAGTACAAAAGAGTATTAGTCGCCAGGAAAGGCTATTTCAACTAGATGAATTCCATCGGAGGCCAAATAGTATGGTAAAATACTGTATAAAAAATGTGATCAAATATGCGAATTTTTAGGGTCGTCGAATATTGATATTTATACAAAATATTTTATTGAATACTTTCAGGATGATCAGTCGCCTTTTTCGGCTGCGTTTTCCAGTACTGAAGACATTCGCATAACACTCTCTGCAGGTCTTCCACAGATCCTATTTGGTGCTTCAGTGGATCAAATTGTCGTCCATCCACGTGCTCTAACGCTACTAGAAGGTTTTTCTGATAACTGGATACAGGTCTGCTTCCTGTTTCGAAGAGTTCATAGTTGCCTGGCAGCGATACTCTCAATCGAGCGGGTTGCCATTGTTCTGATCCATTCAAAAGCTCGCGCATATCGCCTGCCACTGAGAGCAGGGCGGCTTCCATTGCTTGAATATCATCATCCGTCAGAGGTTCACTAGAACGTAGCCGTGCTTCCACGGGGTGACCTCCTGTGGATAGGTGAAGATCGATGTAGCGCTCGGCGCCAAGCCTGCGAGTGACGGTTGGATTGTCCATGGGATAAAAAAGAAAGACCTCTCCGCGGATGGGAGAAGCTGAAGTAGAGAACGAGATCTGCAGCTAGTCCCTCACGCAGTGCGCGGGCGAATAATGGAAGCGATAATCGTGTGCTGCGTGAACAAGTGCGACAAGAATAGGTTTTTCATGTCCGCGGTCAAGAATACTTGCAATGAATAGTGATTTTTGTTTTCATGAAGCCAAATTCTGGTCGGGACGAGAGGACTTGAACCTCCGACCTCGTGGTCCCGAACCACGCGCTCTAGCCAACTGAGCTACGTCCCGATCGATGCCACAATAAAGCAAAATGAGCGACCGGCCAACTGAGTCCCTCGGTGCCCTCGGGATAAACTCCGCTTGTCCTGCTTGCCCATCCGGAGCCCGCAGGCGAAGGCGGGAGCGAAGCGAAGGGTCTGCTAGAAGTTGTTTTTTCACGCTAACCGTGTAGCATTCCGGTTTACTTCCCCTTACTTTTGTATGGATCTCGTCAACATCCCTCTTCTCAAGATCGCCGTTGCAGCTCTCCTCACGATGCCCGTGGGGTTCTTGTGGTTCTCGCCGTGGCTCTTTGGCAACCGGTGGATCGCGCTCAATAACCTCTCCAAGGACAAGATGAAGCCAAGCCCGATGCCCTTTGTGGTTGCTCTCTTGTGTCAGGTCGTCGCGGCGTTCGTGCTGTGGCTGCTCATCGAAATGTTCGGTATTACCGATATCATGAATGCCTGGATCGTCGCGGCTGTGCTCTGGTTTACCTTTCATTTTCTGCCGTCGCTCACGCACCACATGTTCGATCAACGACCGATGGGGTTGCTCTTCATCAACACCGGTCACGATCTCGCAAATCTGCTCGTGATGTCGCTCCTGCTCACGCTCTGGAGGTAAGCGGGGAGTGAGGGTATAGTCGCACCACTTTTCCACCTCGCTCCATGCCTGCATCTTCACGCACCTCTCTGTACATCATCCTGGGAATCCTCGCGGTCCTGGTCCTCTGGGTGTGGACCGGGTACAACAGTCTCGTGACGTCCAAAGCTGCGGTGGAAGGGGAGTGGGCGAATGTGGAAACGCAGTACCAGCGGCGGTTCGATCTGATTCCCAACCTCGTGAATACGGTCAAAGGTGCAGCGCAATTTGAACAGGAAACGTTCACGGCGGTGACCGCTGCCAGGTCGCAGTGGCAGAGTGCGGGCACCCGCGATGCGAAGATCGATGCCGCATCGCAATTCGACTCTGCACTTTCGCGTTTGCTCGTAACGGTAGAAGCCTACCCGCAACTGCAGGCAACGCAGGCGTTCCGTGACTTCATGACGCAATTAGAGGGAACGGAGAACCGCATCGCGGTTGCGCGGCGCGATTACAACCGCGCGGTGCAAACGTACAACGTCCTTGTGCGCCGCTTCCCCCGAAACATTCTGGCCCGCGTGTTCGGGTTCGGTCCGGAGAAGCTGTTTGAAAGTGACGAAGGCGCGGACAAGGCTCCTTCGGTAAATTTCTGAGAGAAGGAAAGATGGTTGGATGGTGAGATGGTATGATGGAAGGGTGATGATTCATGTGAGACGTCTCGGGGTTCCTCTGATATTCGTCACGTTCATCGTGAGTATCACGCCGTGTTTGGCGTTTGAGGTGCCTGCCAACGACGGTTTCTATACGCAGACGACACCAGTCCTCACCCCGGCGCAGGAAGAGCAATTGGAAGTGATCCTGACAGACCTTGAGAAACAAACGAGCAACGAGATCGCGATCCTTGTCGTCGAGTCCCTGAATGGCGAGCCCATCGAGGAAATCGCCAACGATGTATTCCGCTCCTGGGGCATCGGCAAGGAAGGCAAGAATAACGGCATTCTCCTGCTGGTTGCATCGGCAGATCATGCAATGCGCATCGAGGTCGGCTATGGGTTGGAAGGCGCAGTGCCCGATCTTGTCGCGAAGGGGATCATCGATCGCGATATTGCTCCGCGCTTCCGCGAGGCGAATTACGAAGGAGGATTTATTGCCGCTATTGAAACGCTCAAAAAGCATATTGCAGGCGAATACACAGCTGAGCGCTACACGCAGGAGGAAGGCGATGGGCCAATGCCGTTCCTGCTGTTTCTCTTTTTCATCTTCTTCAACTTCTTCGGTGCCTGGATGGCACGGACGAAATCGTGGTGGCTGGGAGGGATCCTGGGCGGGGTATTCGGCATCGTTCTTGCGATAGCCTTCGCCTGGTGGGTCGCGATTCCCATCCTCGTCCTGCTCGGATCATTGTTCGACTACATGCTCTCCAAAAATCCCAATGCCCACCGTCGCGGGAGGGGCGGTTTCTGGGGTGGGGGACTGGGGGGCGGACACGGAGGGGGAGGAGGCGGTTTCGGCGGATTTGGCGGGGGGAGTTCGGGAGGGGGAGGGGCGAGTGGGAGATGGTAGAGGGGGCTCATGTGGAGTATGATCACCTCCATGCATTCGATGCGGTGTCTCTCGGTGTTCCTCATCTTCACGTTCTTCGGTGCTCCCGTGAGTTCTTTTGCCGCGGGGACTCCTCAGTTGACCGTGCAAGTCGTCGCCCGCCCCTCGGGTTCGGTGCCCATCGGCGCGCAACGGGTCACGATGCTGACGGTTCGCCTGGCTGCCGCCTGCACGGGAGACGTGAAGCTCTATTCGATCCTCTTCCATCATCACGGCCTGGGAAATGCCAGTGATTTGGAGCGCGTGTATGGCATGATTGATGGAAAACGGATAACGCGGGCGGTATTGGTGAGCGGGAGGGAGAGAACGGCGAAGCTCGTCTTCCGCAATTTCATGATCCGTTCTTGCACCACGGCGAGCATCGACATTCACGCGGATTTCAGCGCCGATGCGACGGCCACGGGCCAGCATGGGTTGAAAATTGTCTCATCGGAGGACATCGAGACCGATCCGCCCTCCCGGATCTTTCTGAATCCCGCCGGGGTGCAATCCATCACGATCCCTGTGGGTACCCCCAAGGGGACGGTGTCCGCCGAGCTCCTGCATCTCCTCAATACCCTCACGTACGGGTCCGCCCGGACCGTCGCCCGCATCCGCCTGCGCGCGGACACCCGCGAAGACCAGGCCATTACGGCGATCACCTTTGTGAATGATGGCACGGCGCGCGACGATGATTTGCAGAATTTCATCCTGGAAACGAGCGGCCATACGCGCCTCTCGGCAACCGTGCCCTCCCTCGATGGAGACCGTATCCGCGTCGTCCTGGATCCGCCGCTCGTTCTGCGCCGCAACGAAGTCCGACTCATCCAGCTGCTTGGGGATATTCGTGCAAGCAGGAGGAAGACGGTCCGTTTCATCATCCAGGAGCCGAGTGACATTGAGGCGGCGCCTGTACGGTGACGGATGCATTCTGTACACTGCATTCCAACCATGAAACGGTTGGTGATTCTTGCAGCATTCGGCATTGTTCTTCTGTCTGCCTGCAGGCGTGCAGGGGAGTTTCCGTCCGACGAGGTCTTGCGGCGCAGTACGTCCGCCAGTGCCCAACTGCTGTCCGCCGAGTATGATGTTTCCGTGGATCTTGCAGTTGCCAATGGCATGCTCACGCTTCAGGGACAGGCAACGCTGCAGGGGACGCTCGGCAGCGGCGGTCAGCAAGCGGCATTCACGGCGATCGTGAATGGATCGATGGCGCGAGCGGGTGGCGATACCGAGATGCAGCTGACGGCGGATGTCGTGAGCGAACTTGCCGATTCCTACGTGCGCGTGTCGGCGCTGAAGCTGACTCCAGAACCAGCACTCCTCGCGGGGAATCGCGCGTCGTGGATTGGCAAATGGTGGAAGATCCCGCGTGAAGGAGGGAATTTGCCACTGCAACCGCTCACGCCGGATCCGCAGTTCCTCCGGGCCCAGGCGGCAGTCGTCACGGTGACCAAGGATTTCGGACTCGAAGACATCAACGGCAGGGATGCCTACCGCTATGCGGTCTCCATTGATCCCGAGCGCCTCGTCGCGCTGATGCAGGAGTCGGCGGAGAAGCGCGGCAAGCCGTTTGATGCAGCTCTCGCGCGTACGGAGCTCGCACAGTACGACGCAACGGGAGAGCTCTGGATCGATGCGGAAACATTCGTTCTCCATCGCTTCTCGTGGACCGTGAGTGCCAAAGATCGCCCGTCTGCATTGCGTCTGCACTTCATCGCAGATCTCCGGAATCATAATGGCGCTGCGCCAATCACTGTTCCCGCGGACTACCAGGTGTTCAGCCGCGAGCTCCTCCTCAAGAATCTCCTTCCTCTCTCCACCGGATCCGGTGGAGCATTCTCTCTCTGAACTCATGGCCGATACCCCTCTCGTTCCACCTGCAGAATCCGCGGCCATCGCACCACAGGCGGTCGATAGTCTTTCCTCGGCGTCAGCTATTCCCACTGGAGCTCCGCTTCCCGAGCAAATTCAACGAGCGAAGAAACGGCTGATGTTTGCGGCAGGGCTCATCTACATGCTCTACATCCTCTGGTGTACGTTCCTGCTCCTCATGCTTCCGAGTCCCACGGGCGGCGGGCAGTCACTGGTATCGGCTGGATTGCTGTCCTCGCTCCTCGGTGTCGTGCTGCTGCTGCTCGTGGGCTTGTTTTCGCTCAAGCGGATTTCGTCCGCGTCCACGTCCATCGCCACCCGGCGGCGCAGTCTTCTCAAATTGATTGTGATGCTGATTCCCGGCGTTCTCTTCAGTATTGTGACGCCCTTGCTCATCATCCGCGAGCCGTCGCTGCCGCTCGATATCATCAGCCCCACGGAAGCAGCGGACTTCATTGCGCCCGTGTCTGTCACGCTGAGCGCCGAGCGTGCCGCGGGCATTCTGCGTAATCGCGGGCTGAGGCCGATCAAGTACCAGTGGGATACGGATGGCGACGGCAAAATGAACGACGAAACCGTGACGCCCCAGACGACGGTGGTCTTCGAGAGGCAGGGGTCGTACAACGCGGCCGTGCGGGTGCTGCTCGACGGCGGAAAATTCCGCCGCGTTGCGCGACGCATCGTCATTCCGCAAGCCGTGTTTTCGATGGTTCCCGTTCAACCGATCGTCGAGAAGGGCGTGAAGTTCAGCGTGGCAACGCTTCTCAGCGACCCCAAGCTCCTCAAGCAGGTCCAGTGGGACTTTGGGGATGGGAATCCGCCCAAAATAGCGACGATACCCGATATCGTGCACACGTATTACGCGATCGGTTCCTATCCCATCTCCGCAACGGTACAGCTGCAGAACCAGTCGCAGATCACGTACAAGCGCACCGTCACGGTGCAGGAATCGCCGCCCTTACCTTTCCCTATCACGCTCGTGACGGAGCCGAAGACTCTCGTCGGACCGCCGCCGCTCGGGGTGCTGTTCCGCCTGGAGACCAAAGAGCCGCTCCAGGAAGTCGCATGGTCCTTTGGCGACGGCAAGGAAGACCGGGGAGCGGCGTTGCTGCGGCAATCGCATGCCTTCGATCAGCCCGGCATCTATCCCGTCGTCGTGCGGGCGCGTTCGGCTGACGGCACGCTCGCGGAACTCACGACCATTGTCCGGGTGACGCAGGTGCTCACGCTCAATAACCTGCAGTTCGAAGGCATGCCCACAGTCGTGAATGCGAAGATCAGCGGAGAAGTACCGCTGGACATCAACCTGAAGCCGAAGACATCGACTCCACTCGTCGAATTTTCCTGGGAAATCCCGGAGGATCCGAATTTCCAGGTGAAGGATGGCGCGCTCATCGGCGTCCTGCGCAAAGAGGGCACATACACCATCACGCTGCTTGCTCAGGGAGCAGAGGGCAAGAGCATGCGCATGCCGATCACGATTGATGTGAAGCCTCCGTCGGCCGAACCCTCGATCCTCCTGACGCCCGATGGCGGCGTTGCGCCGCTCACAGTGACCTTCGATGCCTCGCAGACGTTCGTGCCGCCGGGGGAGACCGTCGCCGGTTTCAAGTGGCTCTTTGGGGACGAAGCCCAGGGGCAGAAAGGCGCACAGCTGGGCGCGGCGCGCGTGGAGCATACGTACAAGACTGCTGGTGAATTCGTCGTGCAAGTGAACGTCGTGCTCATTTCCGGGAAGGAATTTTCCGCCGAGCGCACGATCATCGTCCGGCGTCCCACGTTGAGCGCCTGCGCGACCGCCAGCCGCCTGAGTGTGGAAGCGGGTAAGGGTGTGAAGTTCGATTCCTCCTGCTCCACGGGCATTCCCGCGAGCATTCTCTGGGACGTTCGACGCAATGATGACCCGGATGTCGTCCAGGCGCAGAGCAGCGATCCCTCCTACGTGTACGTCTTTGAAGAGCCCGGAGAGTACACGGTCACACTGACGCTCAAAGATTCGTTCGGCAATGAGGATGAAAAATCCCTGTCTATTTCCGTCACCGTGCCATGAAACACCCTACCTTCTACCGCGTCTTCGCCGTCGTCGCCATCGCCGGGATCGTCCTCGGGGCACTCCTGCCGGCATTCGGCGGATAGGTCGATCTCTCAGGCACGGATTGCCATATCCAAAGGAACAGAGGCGGTCGTTTCGAATGCCGTGAATGCCTTGCTTCCCAATTCTTCGTGCAGGAAGTATCCCGCCGCTGCGATCATCGCGGCGTTATCTGTGCAGTAGGCAAGTGACTGTGGGACGCGCAGTGTCACTCCGTTCTCCTCACATAGCGCTGAGGCCAGTTCCCGCAGGTGTGTGTTCGCCGAGACGCCGCCGACGATGTGGAATTCTTTGACGTCAGGATGTTGCGTGAGCGCACGAGTGACTCGGTCGAGGAGATGCGCGCAGATCGCGTGCTGGAAACTGGCGGCGAGGCCACGGACAGACGGAGGGGAGGATTGTGAGATGGTTAGATGGTGAGATGGTTGAATGGTGAAATGGTTATCACGCAGAAGATATTTCAGTGATGTTTTGAGCCCAGAAAAACTGAAGTCCAACGTATCTTCATTATGCAGCGGGAGAGGAAAGGGAAATGCATGGGGATTTCCGTTCTGTGCTGCCTTCTGTATGGATGGCCCGCCGGGGTAGGGGAGGCCGAGCATCGATGCTCCTTTATCGAATGCTTCACCCGCGGCGTCGTCGCGTGTTCTTCCGAGAAGTTTTCCCCGTGTGTGACTTTCTCTGTACCAGAGATCGGTGTGGCCGCCGGAGGCGGAAAGCGTCAGTAGGGGAAAAGATGGTTGGATGGTTGGATGGTTGGATGGTGAAATGGTTGAATGGCTGAATGGGTGGGGAGCATTCTGCAGCCAGGTTGATGAAAGATGACCGAGGGTGTGATGGACGCCGATCAGTGGTTTTTTGTGAATAGATGCGAGTGCCCGTGCAGTCACGGTCCCGACGAGGAGTGATCCGAGCAGCCCCGGTCCGCGGGTGACCGCGATTGCATCAATATCTGTCCACGTCACGTGCGCGTCATGTAGAGCCTTCTCCAGCACGGGGATCATGCACTCGATTTGCATGCGGGCGGCTTGCTCGGGAATCACGCCGGCGAGAGCTTCAAATGTCTTTCGTGAGCTGCTGATCACGTTGCTGAGGACATGAATGGGCGCAGGCTCCTGAGCTTGCCGAAGGATTGCCTGCGGGTCCGCGGGCAGAATGCCCGCTCCTATTGAAGCTTCAACGACTGCGACCGAGGTTTCGTCGCAGGAAGTTTCGATGCCGAGAACAATCATGGGTGTATTCTACCTGTGTATGGTCAGTCTGTTTCCTTCTCGTGCAGTTGCTATCAGTCTCTTCGGTTTTGAGATCCACTGGTACGGCCTCCTGTACCTGCTTGGCTTTCTGATCGCTGCAGCTCTCCTGCCGCGGTTGCAGCGCTACCGGCAGCTGTCGCTCTCCCGTGATGCCTGGCTCTCCCTGCTCTCGTGGTCCGTGATCGGCGTCATTGTCGGAGGGAGACTGGGGTATGTTCTCTTCTACGAGCCGACCCATTTCCTCCGGCATCCTTCGGAAATTGTTGCGGTGTGGGAAGGCGGGATGTCGTTCCATGGAGGACTCCTTGGTGTTTCGATCGTGCTGTTGTTCTTTGCCAGAGCGCAGAGCATATCGCTTCTTTTGCTCCTGGATATCATCGTGGTGCCGGTGGCGATCGGTCTTGCTCTCGGTCGTCTGGGGAATTTCATCAATCAGGAACTCTACGGAACGATCACACTGCTCCCGTGGGGAATTTCCATTCCAGGAGTCGAGGGGATGCGCCATCCCACGCAGCTCTATGCAGTAGGGAAAGATCTCATCATTGCTCTGGTCTGCTTCGTACACCTTCGGCTCACGAAATCAAAATCCTATTTGATCGGCTGCACGGGGGCTGCGTTCCTGGTGCTCTACAGTATCGGCAGATTCTCTCTCGAATTCCTGCGTGAGCAGCAGTATCCCCTCACGGAAATTTTCGCTCTCCCTCTCACACGTGGACAACTGCTGACGGTGCCGGTGTTTCTGGTTGGAATTGGCATCTGTCTGAAGAACAGAATCGCCAGATGGAAGCGAAAAGTCTGATCACAAAAATTATTCAATAATCGTCTCATTCTACGGTCAGGGGAAGGCATTGATTCTCGAGGTGTGCTCTGAGAAAACTCTTGCGATGCAGCAGACACGTTCCGTGCTGCGTAATCAGGCTCAGATGTTCCAACGTCCCATATCCTTTGTGCTGCGCGAATCCGTAGAGTGGAAATTTTTTGTCACAGTCTCTCATCATGCGATCCCGCGTCACCTTGGCGACAATGGAGCCCGCGGCAATAGCGGGTTCCGTCTGATCGCCGCGGATGATACTGCGATGGGGGAGGGGAAAGCGGAACGTGTCGCGGCCATCGACGAGAAGTTCGTGAATCTCGGTCTTCGCGCGTAGATCCTCAATGGCCAGCAGCATCGCCGCGTTGGTGGCGAAGAGAATTCCTCGTTCATCAATCACCGATTCGCTCACAATGCCGATGCCGAAAAAGCAGTGCGCGGTAATCCACACATAGGCGCGCTCACGTTCCTCGGGAGTCAGCAGTTTGCTGTCGGCAATAACGATGTCATCCCGAGTAGCTCGATGCGGAGCAGCGAGCGTAACGAGGGATTTCTTAAATGGCGACCATCGCGGAAAAGAATGTCTCCGTCGGAAGAGGGGAGCGGTGAGAACGCATGCTCCGGCGACAACGGGCCCGGCGACGGCTCCACGGCCGACCTCATCAACCCCAGCAAGGATGCGTTCTGTCTCTATAATCGCCAGCATACCATCGCAGAAAAATGCCAAAAACCAAAAACCAAAATCCAGGGAATGTCTAAAAAAATGGAAGCATGTAATTCACTCCTTTTCGTTTTTGGGAATTTCCCTGGTATTTGGCTTTTTGGCATTTGGTTTTTTTCACCGATTACTTCACAGCGATTAATTCTTTCAATAGCTCCCTTGCTATCTCCCTTTCATCCCATTCCCGTAATCCCTCCCTCGTCTGCATCGTGGTACATGCTCCCATGCCGCAGAGGGCGACGATATCGCCGGGCTTCGCCTGTGCGAAGAGGAAGCGAATTGCTTCACGCCTATCGAAAATACGGTGTGCGTCGACTGTAGCCTGATCGATGCCACTCCAGACTTCGTCGATCACTTTGTGCTGATCTTCCGTAACGGTTTCATCTTCGCTTACCACAACAACATCGGCGAGGGAGCTGACGATCTTCCCGATCATCGGCCGCTTTTCACGCATGCGGTCGCCGCAGCTGCCGGTGAGCACCAGTAACCGGCCGTTGCCGGTGATCAGCTTTCGCGCAGTTGTCAGCGTTTGCACATACGCCTGGGGACTCACGGTGAAGTCCACAAAGACGCCGAATGCCTGCCCGCACTCAATCCACTCCATGCGGCCCGGGACGCCGGGGAAATCCGCAAGAGACCTGACTGCGTCACCAATAGGCACTCCCGCCGCGTGAGCGCAGCTGATCGCACAGAGAGCGTTTTTGATACTGAAGACACCAGAAACAAGTAAGGACAGCGGGTAGCGATGAGCGGATAGCGAATAGTGATCTCGCACATGGACTATTGCTGTGCTTGCTTTCGTGTTTACTTCGATATCGCTTGTCCACAATTCCAGTGTTGATGAGTCACCGCTCACCGCTAACCGCTCACCGCTTCCAAACACAATAGTTTTGACTGAGGATATCCTGCTGTATTGATCAAAAGTTTCATCCTCCGCATTCAGGACTTTCGTTCCCTTGCCGCGGAGCATCTGGAAGAGAATCCCCTTGTCTTTGCGGTACTGTTCCATCGTCCCATGGTAATCGAGGTGCTCAAGCGCGGTATTGGTGATCCCGGCGACTGCAGGCCACAAGAAGTCGAGCCGGTGTTGCACCAGTCCGTGTGAGGACGCTTCGACCACCACAGTTGTGCATCCTTCCCGCACGCACCGCCGCAGAAAGCGCTGGAGTGCAAGAGGGGAGAGCGACGTCTTGTGCGTTGGATTTTCTTCGGTCACCGCGCCAATACGGAAGAAACTCGTCGAGACTGCGCCCACGGGCACGCCGCACGCGTGCAGAATGTGCGCGGTCATCGCGACGGTGGTGGTTTTACCGTCGGTGCCCGTGATGCCGATGATTGTCAGGCGCCGCGCCGGGAAACCGCAGCACAGCGCAGCCACGAACGATTTCACCCAGTGCCACAGAAGCCGCAGCGGACTGCGGGGGGGCAGGAGTCTCTTGATGCGTCCGAGGATGCTCATGCACCTAGTATATCGCGCGTTTGCGCAATATCCTCCATCATCTGCTTCGTCAGCGCTTCGGGGGAGGGGAAGGTGGCAACCGGTCGCAGGAAGGCGATGGCCTCGATGGATATCGTCGCGGGCGGTTGCCCGATGACGTTATCAATCACATGCACTTCGCAACTGCGCGTATCGCCGAACGTCGGCCGCGGGCCATGATGCATGCTTCCCAGATATTCCTTCCCGTCCACCAGAATGCGGCACGCAAAAACACCGTCCTCCAGTTTGGCGGGCACATCGCGCAAATCAACGTTCAATGTTGGCACCTGGAGCTTCCTCCCACGGCCAGCTCCTGTGATGACTCGCGCCTGAAAGTGAAGAGGTTCCATGTGCATCTAGAATACACTGCGATCATTCATTTTCTCTTGGCCTGATCGGCGAAGCTCTTGCTGTATTTGTCCAGCTGATCTGCGAGTGACTTCGCTTCCGCGGAGATCTTCCTCGCCTGGCTTGCCAGTGTGGATGCGTCAGCAGCGAGTTTCAGCACAGCCTCTCTATCGCCGTTCAGGCTCGCGCGATAGGCGCGGGTCAGCGCGCGAAATCCTTCGGCGATCTTCACCGCGACTTTGACCACAGCTTCATCGGGTTCCGTGAGCAGAGCGCCGCGGGCGAGGAGGATTGCCCGTGCGGACGCGTACTCGGCCTCGGTGGCTTTTCCCTGCGCCAGGTGCGTGATCACGCGTTCCACATCCTTGCGCGTCTCGGTGAGCAGGTCCTGCGTCCGCGCCGAGTCCCGGTACAGCGTGAAGCGGTACAGGAGCAGCGCAACGTCTGCGCGGGAAAGCTCACGCGCCGGGCCGTAGAGTCCGGATTCGGGCAGAACGGTGGTTGCCGATGCGACCGCGTAGCGCAGGGGAGGGTAATACCAGGCATTGGTATCGGTGACATCGGCTGCCAGGGGCAACTTGATATCTCCGAATGCCTTGGGGTCGATCCCGTTTCCCGCAAAGAGCATCTTCAGGAATTCCGCTTTCGTGACGGCCCGTGTGGGATGGAAGGTCTTGGTAGTGGGGGGGCCGTCGATTACGCGTTTGCTGAGCGCCCAATCAATAGAAGGCAAATACCAGGCGTTATCAGGCACATCGGTGAAATCGGTGCTCTTCACCTGGACGTTCTCGGTTTTGGGGATGAAACCCGATGCGATGATCTTGAGCGCCTCGGCGCGATTCACCTTCCGGTCCGGCTTGAATGTTCCATCGGGGTACCCCAGGAGGAACTTCCGGTTGCTCAAAAACGTGATCGCGTCGTAGGCGAAGTGGTTACTCGGCACGTCTGGGTACGCCGCGTGGGCTGTGGGCATAGCGAGGACAATACCTGCGAGAACGACTCCGCAGACGCCTGAAAGAAGCCGAGGGAAGAAGCGTGGGGAATGGAGCATGTTTCCGCAGCAGTGTAGCAGTTTCGGTAGCGCTAATCTTCCTGACTTCAGGCTGAAAATTCTTTACAATAGCTATGGAGAGGTGGCCGAGTGGTCTATGGCGCCTGACTTGAAATCAGGTAGCCCCTCACGGGGCTCGTGGGTTCGAATCCCACCCTCTCCGCCACTCGACTCGGCGCTACGCGCCTCGCTCGTGGTCTCCGCCGCTTCGCGTCTACGACCATTTCGAGGGGCAAC
Organism: uncultured Candidatus Peribacteria bacterium; assembly: GCA_964449445.1. GTDB lineage: Bacteria > Patescibacteriota > Gracilibacteria > Peribacterales > Peribacteraceae > JABFSS01. Next base: position 37,292 of record CAYUZT010000011.1, read on the forward strand.
AAAAGAGCTAATTTTCGGCTTAATGGGAAATTTTGGGGGCTGAAAATGTAAGTTTGTCTCTTCTTGAAGCG
>CAYUZT010000012.1:0-35101 GCA_964449445.1 uncultured Candidatus Peribacteria bacterium
GCTTCAAGAAGAGACAAACTTACATTTTCAGCCCCCAAAATTTCCCATTAAGCCCTGGTTAGCTTGTTAGCTTTCCAATTGAAAAAGCTAAGAAGCTAAAAAGCTAACAAGCTGAATCATCTTCGTCCTTTCCTCATATCCTTCACTCTCCCATCCTCTCGAATGGGCAACGGGAACGCTTTCACGACCACTTCCAACTTATCGAGCAGCGCCACCGGGTCATCATCCATCACCAGGTTCGGCGGCATTTCGCGCTGGCAGAGCTCCACGACGACATGTTCGATCGAGTTGCTGATGCCTCCCGTATTCGTGAGAATGCCGATGGGACGACCTTCGTCGTAGGCAATGGTGAACTCGTTGAGGGAACCGATGCCTCCACCGACGATCACGACAGCATCGGACGAACGAATGTTGATGATATCGCGCTCCATGAATCCCATGCCGGTGTAGATGATCATGTCGTGGCCGTGGGGACTGAGGTATTCATTGATGTGTTCGTACTCCGAAAACGCGGGCGACACCCCGAGCGTGAAGGCGTGACATTCCTTGGCACCGAGGAGAGCATCGTTCGGCAGTCCCGGGCAGGCACCGTTAATGAAGATGTGCCCGCGCTTGCCGATCTCTCGACCGAGTGCCCTGGCCATCTCCCGCGCATGCGGATCTTCGGTCTGCGGCCCCGATGCCGAGCCCATGACGCCGATTTTCAGACGGTGGTTATGAGGCATGTGTGTTGTGTATTGTAGAAGCAGGAGCCGAAATTTCCCTTCGACGGGATCGAACCATTATAGCATATTTGCCATCCGCTGAGTAGCGCCTTACCGCAGATACAATGCCTTATTCCTGTTATGCTCTTCATTGGTTTCGGCGTAACGGATCACTCCGTTCTTGTCGTGGAGGTAGTACCAGTACTTGCTTTCAAGAGGATGGAGAGCTGCTTTGATGCTCTCGAGACCAGGATTCGCAATCGGTCCGGGTGGCAGGCCGCGGAATTTGCGGAGGTTATACGCAGAATCGACATCGAGGTCGCCGGTCGTAATAGCGGCGGACGGTTTCTCCAGGATGTACCGGATCGTAGCATCCACCCCCAACCCTTGCTTTGCCTCGAAGCGCTTCCAGAGAATGCCGGAAACAATTGCCCGTTCATCATTGGTCTTCGTTTCTTCCTCAATGAGCGATGCCATCGTGATGATCTCATGAAGCGTCCTCTTGGAGGCTGCGAGATCGGTACTCAACCCGGTGACGACGCGCTTACGGAAGGTCTGCAGCAACCGTTCGAGGAACGCCTTCGCATCGAATTTCTGACTGAAGACGAGGTACGTATCGGGGAATAGGTACCCCTCCACCTTGCCTCCCCTCTTTGCCAGGGCAATGCCCGTGGGCAGAAACTCATACCCGGGGAGATCGCACGTCTGAGTGCACCCGCTGAATGCCCCCGCAGTGATCAATCCCTTCTTTGAAAGGAGTGCGTCGATATCTTTGACGGTAAACCCTTCGGGAATTGTGACGGATACTTCTTCCGAATAGCCGCGCTTGAGCGCCGTGACTATATTCGGAACTCCGAGCGACGGCTGCAGAAGGAAATCCCCCGCCTGCAGCGATCCTTGCGCGCTGTGAAGCCGCGTATAGAGCGAAAATGCCAGTGGCGAGCGGATAATGCCCTTCTGGTACAGCACCCATCCGATGTCCTTTACCGAGAGTCCGGAGAGAATTTTGACCGGACGACGGACGTCGTCGGAAGAATCCGCAGGACGCAAGGAGAGCTGGTACCAGGCAACGGAGCCGAGGAGAATAATTGCCAGAAGGGCGAGGAGCTTTTTCACAAACGCATGATAAATGGAAAGTGGAAAGTGGAAAATGATTTTCCATTTTCCATTTTCAATTTGTTGTGGGCAACCCCATCTCCCCCATCACTCCCTGCATCTTCTCAGCACTAATCACCTGCGCTTTCTTCATTGCTCGATTCAGTGCATCTTTGAGAAGTGCTGGAATGCTTTCACGAGGCACGGAATCGGCAATCTCGATGCTGACGATTTCCTGCTCGCCTGACACAACCACTTTGACGCCCGAAGCCTCCGCCTCCACGTGAATGTTGCGCAGTTCCTTTTTGACGCGCTTCGCCTCACGCTGCATGCGGAACATGTCCCGGGCTTGTTTGAAGGAGACCATACTTCAAGATGGTAACACATCTTTATACGTCCTGCCTCTGAGGAGTTATCATTCCTCGTACTGCACGCAATGATAAATTCACACGCCGACCCACATCCATCGCTGATAGAATCTGATTGCATTCTTGGATGATGATGCATAGTTTCTCCCTTTTTGCTTGAAGCAAAGCTAAAACTTCATCCGGTTTATCCATGAGTAATTTTGCACCGTTCACTCTTCCGCTCTCTTCATTACAGAGTTTCAGCTCTTGAATCGCAAGTGCGCGCACATAGGTAAAGCGGAATGTTGCTATACCTGTACACATCTCACGATGTTGATTCAATGTTTCCAGGGGTGGAAGAGCTGAGCCTCCGGTTTCCATACCCTCTTGAGCCTGAGCAATAGTGTATGCAGATCGACGCATTGCGGCGTCATTTTGGGAATCGGCACTACCAAGTCAACTAAAAGTGTCACAGAAGCAGTTTTTTCGCTTCCAATAGGCAGATTCAACCGCCACTTCCCATACTCAACCCTGCATCCGCCGGAGGCGGAGCTCCCGAACCTGCCGCCGGGGGGTTGCGGACAATACCGATACGATCCTCGATTTCCTGATCCACAAACACACGCTTTCGGCCGTACTTCATGCGGCTGTATTCCTTGATGAGCGATGCGAGTTTGTCGTTGCGCTGCGATTCGTCGTAGATGGTCGCCATGCTGAAGGGACGGCTGGTGGTGTTATTGATATTCAATTTACAGTAGCAGTGGAAGTTCGGGATGCCGATCACGTCCTGTTCGCTGAGCACCGGCGCCATTTCTTTCGCCATGTACTCGGCATCCTCGGCACCGATCTTGAAGCTCATGATGGTACCGACGTTACCGAACACGGCGTCGCGCATTTTGGTGGATGCTTGATCGTAGGCGGCGGTCTTGCCCACAAGCTGGCCGATGTATTGGTGTGCCATGATGAGCGCGAGCTCGTACTTGCGAGCCTCACTGAGGATTGTGGCAAACGCGTCGGTGATGAAGTTCTGGAATTCGTCGACGTACAAGTAGAACCGTTTGCGATCTTTGAGCGGCGTATCGGCGCGGGAGAGCGCGGCCATGTTCACCTTGTTGACGAAGATGAGACCGAGCAGCTGCGCGTTCACGTCGCCGATTTTTCCTTTGCTGAGGTTCACGAGCAGGACTTTTCCGTCGTCCATGATCTGGCGGATGTTGAAGGCGCTCTTCGGCTGGCCGATAATGTTGCGCATGGTCGCGTTGGTGATGAACGGACCGAACTTCGCGGAGAAGTACGGGATCATTTCTTCCTTTTCGCGCGCTCCGGTCTTGGCGATTTCGTGCTCCCAGAAGCTGCGGACGACGACGTTTTTGCACTTGCTGACCTTGTACCGCTGGAATTCGTCATCCACGTACAGGCGCGGGACGTCGATGAGCGTCGCGCCTTCCTCCTCATCATCCATGAGCGTGAGACAGCCGTTGCGGAAGTAGTGCTGGATGCGCGGGCCGAAGATCTCGTTACCGAACAGCTTGATGAAGATTTCCATCGCGTCGAGCGACGCACGGTCTTTTTCCTCGCTCGTCTTGGCTTCGAGCAGGTTGAGACCCATTGGCCGCTCGATATCGGCGGGATCGAACACGACGACATCCTTGGCGCGTTCTTTGGGAACGTGCGCGAGACAGTCTTCAATCAGATCGCCGTGGGGATCAACGACGCACAGGCCTTCATTGGCGGCAATATCCTGACGGGATTGCCAGCTTAAGAGCGCCGATTTTCCACAACCGGATTTTCCGATGATGTACTGGTGTCGCGTGCGGTCGCCGCGGAGGAAGTGAATGGGATGTTCCACCGCGCGGTGCCGGTTGAGGCCAAGCAGGATTCCTTCCTTGGGAGCATTGGGCGGGGGCGGGAGCACCTTGTAGCTGATCCACTGGATGATGGGCACTTTGTTGTAGCGGCTGTCGGGAAAGTGGTAGAGGCCGGCCAGTTCTTTTTCGACGAGGAGGTTACGACGGTGCATGAAGCCGTTGATGCGGTTTTTCCACAGCCAGTGGATGATGGGCGCGTTGAGCACGTGTGGAAGGAAATCGACGAACATCCGGTGATTCTGGAACCAGTTGCCGTAGAGATCCTTGAAGACGTTGAACGCCACCTGCATGTTGCTCGCGATGTCATCGGCGCGCTTCCACGTCTTGGCCGAGGCGAGAACACGCACGGTCGCGTGGAACCCGCTCATGCCGGCCTTCTGGCCCATGCGCTTGTAGAGCTCTTCCTCCGGCTGGATCATGCGGATGAACGAATCGCCGCTACTCGCTCCCGGAGCGAAGGTTTCGCCCTGCGTTCCCGTGGCGACGCCGCCCATCACGCGGATGAGTGTCGAGAGGATGGGAATTTTCGACGCGATGCTGTCGTTCTTACCTTTGAATTTAAGCGAAGCGTACCGCTTGACCTTCTTGCTCCAGTTATCGCTGAAGACCGGCGTGATGATCAGCTGGATGCATGCTTCTTCGTCGGGTTCCAGTTTGCTGAGAACGTTTGCGATATCGTTCAAGGGATCATCCTGCATCTCATCGTAAAAGCGGATCGGGAACGTGAACTTCTTGCGCGTCCGCATGTTATAGGCCACGAGCTTGCTGCCCTTCGGCCAGATTTCGGGCGTCTTCTGCAGCGCCACTTCGGCATCCGAGTAGAACGACGTGATCTGCTTCTCGACAATCGAGACGAGGCTCGGTTGCGTGATCACGTAGAACGTCAGCTCGCCTTTCTCCACGTACATTTCAAAGCACATCGAGGCGAACCGGAAAATCCAGAAGTGAATCAGCTGCCAGAAGGAGAGTGATTTGACTTCCCATAACGCGCGGTACAGCTGCTCCATGATGGCGACTTTTTCTTTGAAGTCTTTCTCCGTGCGCTTTTCTTGATCGATCTTACTGTCACTTCGCGGGATGAGCACCTTCATCGAGACGAGTGACTTCGCCTTCCACCACGCGTAGTAGAAGCGCATGTCGTAGATGACGAGCTTCCCGATTTCCCAGTAGAGCCAGAGAAGCAGCAAATTCCAGAACGGACTCTGGATGTACCAGTCCCACACCCACGCGAGAAAATCGCTGTGGAAGAAGCGGCTGACGACTTCAATCACCAGGAGGAGCGCGGGCCAGAAGAGGATGCGGAGGAAGGTGACCACGAGGAGGCTTTTCTGAGGAAAAAAGGATACGGGAAAATCTGTTAATTATAGCAGAAAACCCGCATTTGCGGTAGTTCTCCTGTAGCGTTAATTATCGCACCGAATGACCTCCATACGGAGGTCTCTCCTCCTCACCGCCCCCGCTCCAAGAGTGAAGAGATATTCGCCTTCAATCGATGGAGTGATGTCGTGCGATTCTCCGGGCAACACCCAATTCTGAACCTCCGCCATCGTGCCATCGGGATAGCGAACACTGCGCAGTACGAAGGGCCGCGTGGAGCGGAGACGGAGACGTTCTCCGAGCGGTAGAATCCACGGAATGCCGCCGATGAGGCGGACGTTCTTCGTAATGCGCACAGCGCCCCCTACGCTCGTCTGCCCACACTGATCCACAAGAGTTGCATCACCCAGGCGTTGGAACGTCGCGCGGAGAACTCCTTTGCTCCGATCTTCGATCGAGGTGAAGGCACCGAGACTCAAATCCATATCGCGGCCTTCCACAAAGGGTCCGCGATCGTTGATGCGTACGGTCACCGATTTTCCATTCCGGAGGTTCGTCACTTTTACGAGGGTATTATGCGGAAACGTTCGATGCGCAGCGGTCATCGCATGCATATCAAACGTCTCGCCAAACGCTGTGCCTTTACCGTGGAATTTTTCGGAGTAGAGACTGACTTCGTGGTCCTCTTGGGCAAGTTTTTCATCGAGCTGCCGCATGAATCTCAGAAGATCGTTTTCAGTGACTCCACCAGCGAGAGACTCCATCATGCCTCGGGAATCGACGCCCGATGCATCATGCAGCGGATAGCGTTCCAGAAGACTCTGCAGATGCTCGATGCTGTCTTCTTCTACATCGCCTACGCTCCTCGTGCGAAAGAGCCAGAGGAGGGCATCCATACGCACGAGCGGCTCGTCGGGATGGAAACGCTCGTCAGCATCACTCACAATCCCTCGATACTTCGCATACGTGATCTCCGCAAATCCTTTTGAGTCTGGAGTCACGTCGGTAAACGGCTTCTCGCGATTCTCCAAAGCGGGGCGCCGGATGCTATTCCAGATTAAAAGAAATCCGTCACGGCGGGAGATCTGCTCGACGTCAGCAGCCGCACTGAGCGGAGCGATCATCAACACCAAAAACAGACCGAGGAGGCAGCGGTGCATGAGAACATGCTATCGCATTCAGCGAAACGCTTCTACGAATTCTTCGGGAGAAATTTCCGCCTGGCGTAGGATTCCCCGAAGTGTGCCTACAGCCACTTCTTTATGCATCGGAACAACGCAGCCACGATTGTCCCTGCGAAGAATCACATGACTGCCGCGCTGCCGCATCACGGCAAAACCGAGCACCTCCAATGTCCGGATGATCTTCTCCGCGGAAGTCCGTGGCAGTTTAGGCATGCACAGCCTCGAAAGTCGTAATAAAAGGACGATCAGTCGGAGCTTGATCAGGAAATTCCTCCAGATACAAGATGGTCGCCTCTTTCAGATTCTCCAATGCTTCATCCATGGTTTTTCCCTGGCTCACGGAACCGATTTCCGGACATTCCGAAACAAACAAATTTCCTTCCCGATGAATTACTGCAGTGAACGTCATAACAACTGTAGTATATCATGAAAGCGGCTAAAAAGCATTTTCTTTAGTTTCCTCTGTCCCCTCGGTCCCTTCGGACATATCGGTCCCCTCACTTACACCGCCCCCCACCCCTTCGCACGCACGATTTGAAGTAATTGGTGACGCACATCCTGCCGAAATCTCGCAAGTGTTGCCGGTCCCGCGTACCCCGCACCCGGGTCTGTGACTTCCGCAATGATTTTCGCATCACGCTGGTAGGTGATGAGCGCCTGCTCGGTCCTCTCGCCGAATGTTCCCGTGATCCCATCGTTTTCCAGATAGCCTTTTGATGCGAGAAACTTCTGCAGTGTCCGGACAGTATCGCCGCGATCTCCTTTGCTCAAAAATTGCTGCACGTTGTATCCGCGATCGGCAAGAATCTGATCGATGCGACGGAGTGCGATCAGTCTCTGCGCTCCCATTGCCGCATGCTTGCGACGCCAGAGAAGCGCGATGTGTTTGCGCGTCTGCGGTCCGATGCGCCCGGCACCCGCATCCGTATCGGCAGACACAATCCCGTGTTTCTTCTGGAACGCGAGCACTGCGGAGCGGAGGAAGTCACTGTACTGGCCATCCGTTCGACCGTTGTATGCACCGAGGAATCGCAGAATTCTCTGCGCTTCCGATACGCGCGACGGAGCACTGCCGGGATCCACAGGAGACGCGATGGGATCTTTGGCATCTGTCCGGCGGAAAGCCGCTTCCAGATGCGCGGCACTGACCTCCGTCAGGCGGTCATCGGGCTCCGCGAGTTTCATGTCGCTGAGGAAGGTCTTCAACGCTTTCTGTGTTGCCGGTCCGAACGATCCATTCACGCGCTCGTCAAAGTATCCGATTTTCTTCAGCCGCTCCTGTAGAAAGGAGACCGATGCCGTCAGCTCTCCGAACTTTGCGTGAATATCCAGGAGCGTTGTGCCATCGGTCACGTAGGGACTCAATTCATCGGGAGGTGCGGGAAGAGATGCAAGATCGATAGATTCCGCCGGCTGCTTTGCACTTGGCGGATATACAAGAGCCCGCGTGCGCTTGACGCCGAACGCGAGAGCACGGGCGAGGCCTTCTTCGCCATGGCCGACCCAGAGATCGAGCCGGTGCGCGCTTTTCCATTCCTGAATTGCCCCGCCTCGATCGTGGACCGTAACGGTACCGATGCCAGGAAGAACAATCCGTGTGCCGTACGGATACGTAGGAGGAGCAGCAACCATGCCGGGATACACCTTCGTTCCATCCGCACCGCGGATCCCTTCACCATTGAGCACTTTGTCCGCTTCGAAATTCCCTTTCACGTAGCAGCATTGATCGGGGAGCGGCGAGTAGTACGCCGTGATCACCAAATCCTGCTCGAACGGTTGGCCCTGAGCGAAGAGAGCATCCGTTGCGGCAGCAGCGGGTCCAGACCCCGCAGTGAACGCGTTCAGCGGGAGCAAAAAGAATACACAGAGAAATGCCAGACGGGCGTTTGTTTTGATGTGCATATTTCCCCTCATTCTAGCAAAAATTCTGCACTCGGTCTGTCAACTTTAGTCTACATAGACCATATCTTCCAATCGCATGCCGAATTTGCCAGGGAAATAGACTCCCGGCTCAATGGTGATCACTTCGTTCTTTAGGAGCTTGAGGTCCGTCGCCTTTTTGCTCAGAGAAACTCCCTCATGGATTTCCAACCCCACCCCGTGGCCGAGGGAGTGCGTGAAGTACTGTTCGATCCCAGCTTTTTTAAGAATCCCGCGGGCGATCTCATCCAGGTTGCGCGTAGAGGCCCCGATGCGCACGGCCTTCGTCGCGCGGTCTTTGGCAAGCGTAAGAGTCCGGTACACCTGCTCTTCCGTTTTCGTCGGCTTCACGGTGAAGAAGACCTCGCTCATGTCGGCACAGTAGCCTTTGTATTTGACGCCTACATCGATCTGCACCAGGTGGCCCTTCTGCAGACTGCGCGAGGTGGGACGGTGATGCGGACAACTGGTATGCGTGCCGAACGCGACGATAGGATCAAATGAGAGACCATCCGCTCCCAGTTCCAGCGACCAGAGCAGCAGCTGCCGTGCGAGCTTCTCCTCCGTTGTGGATTTGCGCAAAACCGCAGGAACGCGACGCAGAAGCTCCTTCGTCATTCGGTGCGCGCGCCGCAGTAACCGGAGTTCCTCATCATCTTTCTGTCGGCGGAACGACTGGAGGATGCCGACGGTGGGAAGGAATCTCGTCTTCGGAAATTTCTTCTTCCAGGAAGATTGACGCAGCACCGTGACGTCTTCGGATTCAAATCCGCAGGAGCGCACGTCGTTCATCACAGCGGGTAGCTCGGAAATATCTTTGACCGTCACTGCGCTCTCGAGCCGCTCGGCCATGTCCCGGTACCGGGAATCGACAAAGAGGAAGGACTTTCGCGGGAGAACGAGCATGACGCCAGCGGAAACTGGCAGACCCGTGAGGTACTGAATGTTGATGAGGTTTGTGATGAGAAACGCAGAACAGTTTGCCTGCTTGAGGAGTTGGCTGGGGGAAGTTGGTCGCATCGAAGAGAATAATCAATCATCAAGGATACTTCGGCAAGCTCAGTACAGGTGAATCATCAAGGAATACTTGAAGCTTTGATCATTGCAATTTCCTTTGCGATTGATCATTGGACGTTGATCATTGCGCAAACACCCTATGGCTCAAAACGTGGTTTTTTGCTATAATACAAGAGAAATCCACTCCCTCTCTTATGCAGCATTTCGCTCTGTCGCTCTATTGGAAACTATCGACATTCGCGTCCCATGCATCGGCACAAGTCTTCAATGGTGGCGGTCTGCAAGGGGGCGTTGGCGAGGCGGCGGCAATCGAGGGACCGTCTCATGATTCCCTGAGGGGCATCATCCTCTCCATGCTCTACAAGGTGCTCAGCTTTCTCGCGCTCGCGGGCGTCGTCATGATCGTCGTTGCCGGCTTCACGCTGGTCTTGAGCGGCGGAAGCGACACCGCAAAGGACAGGGCGAAGAAAATCATCCTCTACGTGGCCATCGGTCTGGTGATCGTGGTGTTCGCGCGCAGCATGGTCGGATTCTTCCTCCGCGGATTGCCGTGAAGATGATTCCTCTCCTTCATCGGGTTCTGCTTGTCAGCCTTCTCACGTGCTCGATCGCGCTACTGCCGCACGCTCGCGCGCAGGAGGGAGACGATCCTTCCATTACGGAAGGAACGCTGCAGATCAATGCAGGCGATATTCTGGAATTCCTCGGTATCAGCGCCGATCCCGACGCGGGGTTTGACTGGGTGCTCACGCAGAACGGCACCTTCGTGGAAGCCGGTCGCGACCGCATCTATCGCACGCGGCTGACGCAGGAAGGCACGTATATTCTGGACGGACAGCTTCGCAGCGAAGCGGGAGACCGCCGGCTGCACTTGAGCATCGAGGTGAGCCCACGCAACGACGGCTTTGGCGATCAGCCAGAAGCGGAGGAGAGTTTTGGCTTGGAGGTCGTGACAACGGACTTGCCGCTGCAGGACGGCGGCGTGGAAATTGCGGAGCAGAGTCCGCTTCTGACACTCACGCCGTCGCCCGTCCTCACGGGGCCCATTCGCCTGGATCTGGATACGCGCAGCGACAGCGACCAGGACGGCGATCCCGAAAACGACAACGATGCGGCCGACACGCTGTTTTCCACGGAGCACAATCCCCTGCGCCTGTGGTTTCCGGGGCTGACGCAACAGGTAACCATGCGCCTCTCGACGACCGCGGAGGATGGCACGTCCATTGAACAGGACATCACGGTTGCCGCAGGGTCCGATGTGATTCCCACGGGAACGGTGACGATCGGCGATGAGCGCGACGCGACGGTCAATTTCTCCTTCCGTCCCGACGAGAGCGTCGATCCCCGCCAGGTCGTCTACCGCTGGGATTTCGGCGACGGACGGCAGAGCCTGATTGATGAACCGACGCATCGCTACGGTGCGAACGGCGAGTACACGGTGCACGTGACGGTGCGCGAGCTTGCGACGGGACGTCTGCTCGCCGAAGGCGAGGGAGTCGTGACGATCTCCGGCATTCCCGACGAGGGAATGGGGGAATCATCGTCGTCACTCGCAACGTCGTCAGCCGCAGCGTCGTCCGCGCCTGCGGAAACTCCTTTAACGGAAGGATCATCGCTCCTCTGGACGCTACTCAAGATTTTCCTGGTGCTGCTGCTCACGATCGCCCTGGGAGCCATTGGCGTTCTGGGGTTCACTAAATTCCTGCGCCGGGAAGGAAGCCTGCAGAAGGCACTGGAAGAGGCCGAAGGAAAACTGCTGAAGAAGGACACCACTGCACCTGCCGGAGAAACCCCGCCCCCGACGATGAAGCTCAAGCGCCCCGAACCCCCGCCGAAACCCGCGATGGAGGAAACGATTGAGCAAGCAATCGCCACCGAAACGGTCAAGGAGCCGAGTGCTCCCCCGCCCCCGCCGCCCGCGAAGACCGAAGCCGCCGCACCGGCATGGCTTCAGAAAGGTCTTGAGACAAGCACACCTTCAAGCACTGCTCCACCTTTAGCCCGGCCTGTGCAATCGCCACCCTCGTCTGCACCGGACTTCTCCCCTGCTCCGCCTCCACCGGCTCCTGCCATTTCGCAGCCCTATGGCGAACCTGCTCCTCCCCCCGATGCGTCCGTTCCCCCGTGGCTGAGGACCGAGGAGACACCTTCTCCTGCGTCCCCCGCTCCCGCTCCCGCTCCAACCCCTGCACCATCCCCATCCACTCCCGCTCCCGCAACGACACCCACGCAGGAACCGGAAGCCGCGACAGAAGATGATCTTCTCCCACCCTGGTTGAGAGAGGAGCCGAAGGCGAAAGAGGGCGGAGACGGTAAAGAGGACAAAGAGGAATCTTCATTCAAATCCCCCGCACCAGATCAAGCAAACTCGGCAATAGCATCCACTCCACAGCCATCACCTGTTGCTCCACCTACTGCTCCTGCTCCCCAGGTTGAGCCGTCTGCACCGCTGCCGAAAGCTGATCCTCCTGCGAGTCCTCCACCCGCAATCGCTGCTGCTCCTGACGTGAAAGCTCTATCGCAGCCGTCTACGCAAACCGCTCTTCCCGCTCCTCCGGTAGTTTCCACTCAAGAGGGACAGAAGAAAGTGGCACCTGAACAAGCCCCGATCCAACTAAAAACTCCCACCTCTTCTGTTTCTTCAGTTTCTTCTGTTCCCTCAGTTGCCTCGAATGATGCTGCTGAGCGCGAACAGGAGCGCAAGCGACGCAAGAGGCAGCGGTACCGGGAGAATTTGAAGAAGAGGAAGACGGAAAATGGGACCGAGGTCTCCGAGGGCACCGAGGGGACCGAAGTGTCGGCACCAGGTGTTCCACCTGTTACGAAGGCAACAACCCCTCCTGCCCCTGCCAAGACCTCCCCTGTCGCTCAAGATATTCTACCCGCAAATCCGCCTCCCAAGGCCGATGACAAAGTGCAGTTTGTGATTAAGGCGGAGGGAGTGGAGAAGAAACATACGGAGAAAAAGAACGGAACGAAGGACTCCTGATCACTCTAAGGAATCGTGAAGGGAAGGCTGGTATCGGTAGGCACTTCTCTTTACACTTCGTCCGCCCGTGGCGAGAGGTTCGCCGAGCTCACCACAAGCTCCGCTCAGCTCTCACACGGTTTGATTTCTCCACTCATGGCGAGCGTAGCTCAGTTTGGTTAGAGCATCTGGTTGTGGTCCAGAGGGTCGCGGGTTCGAGTCCCGTCGCTCGCCCCATCCGGCTTCGTCCGTCTTCACTTCGTGAAGCCGAGACTGCGCCGAGATTTGGCGAGAAAGACCTCGGCGTAGCAAAGCGGAGCCGGGTCGCTCGCCCCAGACATTGACAGAAAGATATAAAATATATTATAATATTCACAACATTTTCACTCCTTAATTGTGATTCGAAAACCGAAGGACGATGCCAGTACTGTGTACCCCGAAGCCCCTATTAATGGGAAAATAATTACACCCGAGATGGGCGAGTTGCTTGGGAAGCTTGTACCGCCCAATGCTCTATACATGCGTGTGGGCAAAGTGAGAGGAGAGGAAAGGCCTGCTTTCATAGAGTATTTAGATGCACAGGGAACATTGATTACAACCGACCGATTCACAATAGGGCAGCCCTCGCTTCGAGCCATTGCTGTTGCTTCGGAACAGAGAAGAAGTCTGTATCTGGATTTGTTAAACATGCCTTCTCGAACGGTGGAATTCTGAGTCACTTGAGCCTTCCCAAAAGCTTTCCCTTTTGGTAAGCTTCATGCTTGCGTATCATCGTGTTGATACGCCTCTTCCTATCCGCATGTCCGACCCCCTCTTCCGCACTCCCAAGGGCACCCACGACGTCCTCCCCGAGGATCACCAGTACCAGACGTACATCAAAAAAGTCGTGCGTCACCGCTGCCGGCAGGCCGGCTACAAGCGCATCGACCCGCCGATGTTCGAATACAAGGGCGTGTTTCAACGCAGCATCGGCGAGCACACCGACATTGTGGAGAAGGAGCTCTTCACCGTGACAGGCAAGCGTGATCCTTCGCCAGGCTCAGGACAGGCCCCCGAGCCCCCGCGTGAATTCGCCCTGCGGCCCGAGTTCACCGCCGGCATCTGCCGGTCCTACATCGAGCACGGCATGCAGCAGCTTCCGCAGCCGGTGGAGCTGTACGCCATTGGACCCTGCTTTCGCTACGACCGTCCGCAGAAGGGCCGCTACCGCCAGTTCCACCAGATCGATCTGGAAGTGATCGGCCTGCGGGACCCGAGCATCGACGCGCAGCTGATCCATGTGCTGACGAAGATTCTCTCGGACCTGCGGATCCTCGATCGCCTGACCCTGCAGATCAACAACATCGGCACGGCCGAGAACCGCAAGGCGTACACGGAGGCTCTGAAGGATTTCTTCATCGGTAAGGAACGCCAGCTGCCGCCCGACGATGCCCGGAGGCTCCAGACGAACCCGCTCAGGCTGCTCGACAGCAAAGAGGAGGACACGATCATCCTGATCAAAAACGCCCCCAAGCTCGAACAGTTTCTGGACGACGAGAGCAAGAAGTACCACGAAACCCTGCTCGAATACCTGGACGCGCTCGGGATCACGTCCATCGCGAATCCCCTGCTGGTCCGCGGTCTCGACTACTACTGCCAGACGGTCTTCGAGTTCTGGGACAGCGGAACGGGCGCCCAGAATGCGGTGGGAGGTGGTGGCCGCTACGACGGATTGATCGAGATCCTCGGCGGCAAGCCGACGCCGGGAGTGGGCTACGCGGGCGGTGTGGAACGCATGATCTGGCACATGAAGGAGGCCGGGGTCCAAGCGCCGAACAAAGACCAGATGGATGTGTTCGTTGCGCAGCTCGGACCCGAGGCGAAGAAGCAGTGCCTGACGCTCGTCTCGCAGCTCCGTGAACTGGGCGTGCACACGCTCGGCGCGCTCGGCGAAGCAAGTTTAAAGAGCCAGATGCGGCTGGCAGACAAATTCGACGCGCGCTTTACCCTCCTGCTCGGAAAAATGGAGGTAAAAGAAGGCACGATCATTTTGCGCGATATGAAGGCGGGCAAGCAGAAGCAGATGAAATACGAGGAAGCGATTCCGGAAATCCTGAAGCTGCTCGGGAACGACAATCTCGATACCTATGTATTGAGAGATCATTTGGGCAAGTACGAGGATTAGTCCCCTTTCCAGACAGGATACATCGTCGTATTGAACCCACGGGCATGTTTGCCGAGCGGGACGCCGTACGTCCTCCCCCAGACGTCTATGTCGGTGTGCCGTCCGTCCTTCATCCGCACGCACAGGTACTGGTGGGGGGAAATTCCGGACACCACTGTCCAACGGACATGGACGTCTCCGCTCTCAAACCACCCGCTCTTCACCAGCAATATTTTCAGAAACTGGTTCAAATGCGTGCAATGCAGAAAGCCGCGCTGTTTCCAGAGACGATGGACGTTTTTGCGGAGAATTTTGAAAAGCAGGATATAGGTGTGGGCCCTGTTCGCGCGAAAACGTCGCGACACGATTTCATAGGCACGATGCAGGCATTCTTCTTGGGTTTTAGCGGAATGAAGCTGATCACACACTACCTGCACCTCCTGTGGCAGGGAATCCGGAACCGGCCAGTGAAAGAGATGGAACATCAAATATCAAGATTCTTCACCGTCTTCGCATGCGTCTGGATGAACTTCCTGCGCGGAGCGACTTCCGCGCCCATCAAGGTGGTGAAGGTGAGATCCGCGCGTTCGGCATCGTCCATGGTGACACGGAGCATGATGCGGACGGTGGGGTCCATTGTGGTTTCCCACAGCTGCTGGGGGTTCATTTCACCGAGACCTTTGTAGCGCTGAATGTTGATCTTGCGCTTCTTCGGCGCAGCTGCCTTTTTATCACCTTCAGTCGTCAGTGAAGCCATTTCATCCGTTTCGTTGGCTTCCTCGGCTTCGTTGGCTTCTTTGGTTTCCTCCTCGCGCACTCCCCATTCCTTCATGATCGCCGCCTTCTCTGCGTCCGTGTACGCATACCGTTGATCACGATCTTTCTGAATCTTATACAGCGGCGGCTGGGCGATGTAGAGCATGCCGTTATCGATGAGCTCGGGGAAATAGCGGAAGAAGAGCGTGAGGAGCAGCGTGCGGATGTGCGCGCCGTCCACGTCGGCATCGGTCATGATCACCACCCGGTGGTACCGCAGCTTCGTGAAATCCTTCACCTCGCCAATGCCCATTCCGAGCGCAATGATGAGCGCTTTCACTTCGTTATTGGCAAGCATTTTATCCATCCGAGCCTGCTCGACATTCAGGATCTTGCCTTTGAGCGGGAGGATTGCCTGGAACTCGCGGTTGCGGCCTTGCTTGGCGGAACCTCCGGCGGAATCTCCCTCGACGATGTAGATCTCGCACTGCGCGGGGTCGCGATTGCTACAGTCGGCAAGCTTCCCCGGGAGCGTCATGCCGTCGAGCGCGCCTTTGCGGATCACGCTGTCACGTGCGGCGCGGGCGGCCATGCGGGCACGGGCGGCCAGCAAGCACTTGGCGACGATATCTTTAGCCTCGGAGGGATTTTCCTCCATATACTGGCTGAGCTTATCGTTGACCACGGTTTCGACCGCCGTCTTCATTTCGGCATTGCCGAGCTTGCTCTTCGTCTGCCCTTCGAACTGCGGCTCGCGCAGCCGCACGGCGAGTACGGCAGTGAGCCCTTCGCGGACGTCATCCGCCGTCAGGTTCTCTTCCTTCTCTTTGAGAATGCCGTACTTGCGCGCATAGGCGTTGATCGTGCGCGTGAGCGCGGCCTTTAATCCCGTGAGGTGATGCCCGCCTTCGGCGGTGTGGATATTGTTGGCGAAGGAAACAACATGTTCCTGGAACGTCTGCGTGTACTGCATCGCGACTTCCACGAAACCATCGTCGGTATCTTTCTCGAACCAGATGACCTCGCCGATCTTCTCCTTGGATTCGTTCAAGTGGCTGACGTATGCCGAAATACCGCCTTCAAAGTGGAAGCGGTAGAGGCACGGATACTGGAGATCTTCCTCCGGCCGCTTCGTGCGTCCGTCGATGACAGAGATCGTGATGCCGCGCGTCAGGTACGCCTGCTGCCGCAGACGCGTCATGAGCGCATCCATGCTGAACGTGACGGTATCGAAGATTTCGGTATCCGGCAGGAAGTTGATGATGGTGCCGTGCTTGTCCGACTTTCCGGTCTTTTTCACCGGTGCGAGGGGTTTGCCCCGCTTGTATTCCTGCTCATAGACACTTCCCTCGCGGTGGATTTCCGCGCGCATCTTCGTCGACAGCGCGTTCACCACCGAGGCACCGACGCCGTGGAGGCCGCCAGAGACTTTGTACCCGGAATCGTCGCCGCCGAATTTTCCTCCAGCATGGAGCGTTGTCAGCACGACTTCGAGCGCCGATTTCTTCGCAGTGGGGTGCATATCCACCGGAATGCCGCGACCGTTATCTTCAACGGTGACTGATCCGTCATCTTCAAGGGTGACCGTGATCGAGGTGCAGTGTCCAGCCATCGCCTCATCAATCGAATTATCGACGACTTCGAAGACGAGGTGGTGGAGTCCGCGGGCATCCGTGGAACCGATGTACATTCCCGGACGCTTGCGCACGGGCTCGAGTCCTTCGAGAACCTGAATTTG
The DNA here is from genome assembly GCA_964449445.1 of uncultured Candidatus Peribacteria bacterium. GTDB lineage: Bacteria > Patescibacteriota > Gracilibacteria > Peribacterales > Peribacteraceae > JABFSS01. The sequence continues at coordinate 17,058 of CAYUZT010000012.1, forward strand.
CTGAGCGGTATACTTGGGAGCGGCCATAGGTCGGAAAGGATTCTAGGGAGGTTTTGGGGGTTGAGCAACGGTCGAGAGAAGGGAACCGAGGCAACCGACGAGTCCGAAGAAACCGACGATCCTCGGATTCCTTGGTTGCTTCGGTTTCTTCGGTTTCCTCTGGGAATTTAGCTTGCAGCAGCCTGCCTTCATGGGTACCATCCTCCAGCTCTCATGGCAATTTACGCAATCAAGCACGGCGACGAATCCACGGACCGGCTCCAGCAGCGGTTCAAGAAACAGGTGCAGAAAAGTAACATCGTGAAGATGCTCAGGGATCGCAGGACCCACAAGCGCCATAAGACGCAGCGCCTCGAGCGCATCCGCGCGCTCAAGCGCGAAGGCTTCCGCAGCCAGAACAGGAAGAAGCAATTTTACTCAAATATGTAAAATTGCCTCGGCGAAGCAGAGCGAAGCCGGGCAATTCTATTCGAATATGTGAGCTACTGAGGCAAGGAGAACTGACTATTGCCTTTGGTATCAGAACGAAATAGGCTGTCTTTTCTATGGCAGACGACATCACGAACGGCATGCTCTTGCAGCACATGCAGGGGATGAAAAATGACCTCCAACAACAATTGGACGGGCTGAATGGAAAGATGGACGGGCTCAAAACAGAGTTGAAAAAAGATATCGGTCGCCTTGATAACAAAATCACTCTACTTTCAACAAAAATGGATCAAGGATTCGAAGATGCTCGTCGGCACCGTGAAGCACTGCAGGAAGATTTGGAAGAGACAATGAGAGTGCAAGGGAAGCATGGAGTGAAGCTCGCCAGGTTGTAAAAGCTCGCTAGCATAAAGAGAGGCGAAGATATTTTTTTCTTCTGTTACCATATCCCTGTGGATATTTCTGCTTTTCACACACTATCGGCGACCGACGTCCTCAAGCACTTTGGTGTTCATCAGGGTGCGGGATTGAGTCAACCCGATGCGGAAAAACGATTGAAGGAATATGGCCCCAACCGTTTGCAAGAAGGAAAAAGACTCTCACTCTGGAAACTCCTGCTCGGCCAGTTCCAGAACGTCCTCGTCATTATCCTGATCATCGCAACGGTGCTCTCGGGATTTTTGGGCGAAGAGGTGGAAGCCATCACGATCGCTGCAATTGTCTTACTCGCCGTCGTCCTTGGCTTTGTGCAGGAATACCGCGCAGAGCGCGCGATGGAAGCGCTCAAGAAGATGGCTGCGCCGACCGCGACCGTAATCCGCGACGGGCAGGAGCGCGAAGTGCCGGCAGAGCAGCTGGTGCCCGGCGACATCATTCTGCTTGTGGCGGGAGACCGCATTCCTGCTGATGGGAGGATTATTGAAGAGGCAAATCTGCGAACGGAGGAAGCGGCGCTCACCGGCGAATCGCTGCCCGCAGAAAAAACGCTGGACGTGATTGCTGCTGCTGATGCACCTGTGGGAGACCGCAGGAATATGGTGTACGGAGGCACTTCGGTCAGCCACGGGCGGGGCAAGGCTCTGGTCACTGGCACCGGCATGCAGACGGAGTTCGGCAAAATCGCGACGATGCTCGAGCAGGTGGAAACGGAGGATACGCCGCTGCAGAAAAACCTGGACCGCATCGGCAAGACCCTGGCGAAAGTGGCACTCGGCGTTGTGATTGTGATCAGCGCGATCGGGTACATGCGCGGCCAATCCATCATCGAGATCTTCCTCTTCGGGATTGCCCTGGCCGTGGCAGTCGTTCCGGAAGCGTTGCCTGCTGTCGTGACGATTTCGCTTGCCATCGGCGTGCAGCGGATGGTCCGCCGCCACGCGCTCATCCGCCGGCTGCCGGCGGTGGAGACACTCGGATGCACATCGGTCATCTGCACCGATAAGACGGGGACGCTCACGAAAGACGAGATGACCATCCGCAAGATCTGGGTTGTCGGAAAGACGTACGAGATCTCCGGAGCGGGCTACGCCCCTGTCGGTCATTTTTCGCTTTCTGGAGCCAAAATCGAGCCTGATGACGGACTCCTGGAACTGCTGCGGGCGGGCGCGCTCGCATCCGACGCGCGATTGATTCAGGAAGAAGGCGCCTTCGATATCGCAGGCGATCCGACGGAAGGAGCGCTGATCGTCGCAGCGGCAAAAGCCGGTCTGTACAAAGAAGACCTGGAGGAATCGCATCCGCGCGTGGGCGAAATTCCCTTCACGTCCGAAACTAAACGCATGACGACGCTGCATAAGCTGGAAAACGGACACATGGCGTATGCGAAAGGCGCTCCGGAAATGATCCTGCCGCTCTGCGATCGCATCTGGGGCGAGAACGGCGAAGCGCCTCTCACCAACGAACAGCGCAAGGAGATTCTCGACGCCGCGACGTCCATGGCATCGCAAGCACTGCGGGTGCTCGCGATTGCGCGCAAGGGCACGCTGCACCTCAACGAGACATCCTCGGGGATGAAATTCATCGGCCTCGTGGGGATGATCGATCCGCCGCGGCCCGAAGTGCGCGATGCGATCGCCGAATGCCACGACGCCGGCATCCGCGTGATCATGATCACGGGAGACCATCCGGTGACGGCTGAGGCGATTGCGCGGGAGCTCGGGATTCTGAGTGATGGGAGCGGGCATTCTGCCCGCGTGACGCAGGCAAGAATGCCTGCTTCCAAAATTGTCACAGGACTCACGCTCGAGAAGATGAGCGACGATGAACTGGACCGGAACCTGAAAGACATCGCAGTTTTCGCGCGCGTGTCGCCGCGGGATAAATTGCGCCTCGTCACGGCATTGCAGCAGCAAGGACGTGTCGTCGCGATGACGGGAGATGGTGTCAACGACGCACCAGCCCTCAAGAAAGCCGACATCGGCGTGGCGATGGGCATTACCGGCACCGACGTGACCAAGGAAGCCGCAGCGATGACGCTGACCGATGATAACTTTGCCTCGATCGTCGCCGCCGTGGAGGAAGGCCGCGGCATTTTCGGCAACATCAAGAAATATTTGATGTACCTGCTGAGTAGTAATATCGGCGAAATCATCATCATGACGTTTGCAACACTCCTCGGCTGGCCGCTCCCCCTCTCCGCCGTGCAGCTTCTGTACTTGAACCTTGCGACGGACGGCTTCCCCGCGCTGGCGCTCGCGATCGATCCCCCCGAAGCGGACCTGATGAAGCAGCCGCCGCGCGACCCCCGCACGGGCATCTTCACCCGCCGCGTGCTGGCACTGATGCTCACAGGCAGCGTGTGGCTCGCCGTCATCATCCTGGGGCTCTTCCAGTGGGCGCTTAACTCCGGGCGCACCATTGCTGAAGCGATGACCATGGCATTCGCCCTGCTCGTCGTGACAGAGTTCGTGAAGGCCTACAACTTCCGGTCCGATCACCTCTCCGCGTTGCGCGGCACCTTCACGAACAAGTGGCTGAATATCGCGATCCTCTGGGAGATCCTCCTCCTGATCTGCCTTATCTACGTGCCCTTCCTGCAGGTGGCCTTCGGCACGTACGCGCTGAGTCTGCGCGACTGGAGCATCATCATTGTGCTGGCATTCAGCGTGACACCGGTACTGGAGACAGCGAAGTGGGTGTTGCGACGATAGGACGCAGGAATCAGAAAAACAGGATCCAGGAAGAGTATTCCTGAACCCTGTCATGTGAATCCTGTTTCCTGATCAGCATCCGCTGAACTCTCCGAGCGGATCTAATGCTCGCGTGTAGCGCTTGAGAACGCAGAGCGAGTGACGCAGATGCGTGCCGGTGAAGATATCCGACGGACGCATGGTGAACTCGCGGTCCACGGCGCGCATGGCATCCATGTAGCGCTGGTACCAGGGTTCGCCGCGCACGACATGGTTGGAATCCCTCAGCGGCAGGCCGCCGATGTCGCCGAACGTGGCTGCTGCTTCGGCAACCGTGATCGCGGCGTTGGGACGGAAATTGCCGTCGGGGTCTCCCTGCGTGATGCCGTTGCGCATCGTCAGGCAAATGGAAGACGCGTACGGCGCATCCAGCGAGACATCGTCGTAGAGAAGCTGGTAATCATAGTTCTCGGACAGCACGAGTTCTGCGAAGCAGTTGTCGTGCGTGTCGGCGTCGTAAAGGCGGGTGGCAACGGCATCCGCGAACTCGGCGCGATTGAGATTACCGTCCTTGATTTCGGACGCAAAGAAGAACGGCTCACCGGGAGTAGGCTCCGCTTCTTCACGAGGATCGGTACCGGCCGGCTCCTCCGGCAGCGGTGTGCTGCGGCCCGGAATGAGGAAATCATCCGGATAGATTTTCGCGGAAGCAGGCATCGCGACGCTCAGCAGCATCGCTGTGAGCGCAAGTCTTTTCGAGAAACGCGTCATAAAAAGAAAGGGAAGAAAGGGGGCTACGATAGCACAGGCATACCCCAAGACAATTGTGCCAATCATGCATGACACAGGATTGCTTGACAGCATTCGCGAATACGTTGTCTCGTAGCTGATACAGTGTCTCCGGGTTACTCGAGCGCTGCCTTGCTTGCGCTCAATTCCGCCAATTCCGCGGTGATATTGGCCTGCCGGGTCTGGTTGTAGGTCAGGTTGAGGTCCGCGAGAATGTCGCTCGCGTTATCGGTGGCATTGCGCATCGCGACCATGCGCGCGGAGTGCTCGGAGGCTGCGGATTCCAGGATGGCCTGATAGATCTGCATTTCCGTCAGTTGCGGGAGAATACGATCGAGCACATCGCTCTCGGTGGGCTCGAAAATGTATTCGGAGCTGAGGCGGGCGATGGATTTCGTCGCTTCTTCCTCCTCTTTCGTGATGCGCTTGCGCGGGAGCAAGTCGCGGATCATCTGCCGCAGATCGGTTTGAGAAAACGGCAGCAGGAGCTTTGTCGCGGGTTCCTGCACGAGGGCCGAGAGGAAATCGGTGTAGAGCAGCACGACGTGATCGTAGGTACCGTTCTTGAATCCATCGATGGCGAGCCGCGCGACGGGCAGGACATCGCGGAACGACGGGTGATTGCTGAACGCGGGGAATGCCGCGATCACGGTCTGGCCCGATCTCTTCAAGTATTGCGCGCCCTTCCTGCCGACGGCGATGAACTGGAGCTGCTCGAAGCCCGCGAAATCCTTGCACGCCGCGACGTAGTGCCCGACCGACCGGAAGAGCTGGGTATTGAGGCTCCCGCACAACCCGCGATCGCTCGTGACGAGAATCGCGAGGATCCGCTTCACCGGCCGCTCGGTGAGCCACAGGTGCCTGCCACGGTGACTGAGCGCGATCTTTTGCAAAATTGCCCACGCGGTGACCGCGTACGTGCGCAGCAAAACGGCGTTCTGCACCGCCTTGCGCATTTTTGAAGCAGCGACAAGCTCCATGGCTTTCGTGACCTGCTTGGTCGATTTGATCGCCTTCATCTTGCGCCGGAGGTCGCGGAGGCTTTTGGCCATGGAAGAAGAATAGGAGGTTCGTTGTGAGGTTTTTCGTTACACAGCCGACGAATACTTCTTGTTGGAATCTTTCACGGTGGCAACCAACCTCTTCAACTTTTCCTCCGCCTCCGGCGTGATTTCCTTGCTGAGCGTCTGGAGCACATCGAAGTGCTTCTCGCGCAGGAGCTTGAGAAGATCATCCTGGAACGCCTTCACGCTCTCCACGGGAATGTCGTCCAGGAGGCCGTTGACCGCGGCGTAGAGGATCGCCACCTGCTGCCCGACGGGCAGCGGCTCGTACTGGCCCTGCTTGAGCACTTCGGTCAGGCGGACGCCGCGATCGAGCTGCTTGCGGGTGGCGGCATCGAGATCCGATCCGAACTGCGCGAAGACGGCGAGTTCGCGGTACTGGGCCATGTCCAGACGAAGCTTGCCCGCCACTTTCTTCATCGCTTTCACCTGCGCGGCGGAGCCGACGCGGGACACGGAGATGCCCACGTCGACCGCGGGCCGGATGCCTTTGTAGAAGAGATCGGAGACCAGGAAGATCTGGCCGTCGGTGATGGAGATGACGTTCGTCGGGATGTACGCGGACACGTTTCCTTCCTGCGTTTCGATGATCGGTAGCGCCGTGAGCGTCCCTCCTCCGCGATCATCGGCCATGCAGACCGCGCGCTCGAGCAAGCGGGAGTGAAGGTAGAAGACATCGCCGGGATACGCCTCGCGCCCGGGAGGACGTCGCAGGAGCAGCGAGATCTGCCGGTACGCCCACGCGTGTTTGGAGAGGTCGTCGTAGATGCAGAGCACGTCCTTCCCCTGGTCGACGAAGTACTCCCCCATCGCGCATCCGGCGAATGGCGCGATGTACGCGAGCGCCGCAGGTTCCGAGGCGCCGGCGCTGACGACGATCGTGTAGTCCATGGCGCCGTGCTTCTGCAGTTCCGTGACGATCTTCGCGACTTTCGATTCCTTCTGGCCGATCGCGACGTAAATGCAGATCACCGGCCGGTCGCTCTTCTGCGTGTGCTTCTGGTTGATGATCGTATCGATGACGACGGCAGTCTTGCCCGTCTGACGGTCGCCGATGATCAGCTCGCGCTGCCCGCGGCCGATCGGGATCATCGCATCAATGGACGTGATGCCCGTCTGGAGCGGCATGGTGACGGACTTGCGTTCGATGACGCGGGGGGCGATCTTCTCGACCGGATAGAATGTCTTTGTGGAAATCGCCGGACCGCCATCTTTCGGCTCGCCGATGGGCGACAAGACGCGGCCGATCAGCGACTCGCCGACCGGAACCGAGAGGACTTTCCCCAGGGATTTGACCGTGTCGCCTTCCTTCACCTTGCTGAAATCGCCAAAGATGATTGCGCCGGTCGTATCTTTGCCGAGGTTCAAGGCGCTCCCGAGAACGCCATTGCCGAAATCGATCATTTCCGATGCGCCGATGTGCGAAAGCCCCTCGATCGTCGCGATTCCGTCACCGACGCTCAAGACGGTCCCCACATGCTCATGGCTCGCCTGCCGCTTGTAGGAGGAGATGCGTTCTTCGAGCGTCTTGAGAAGCGAGTGGCTGAGAGTCATGGGAGGAAGGGTTGGATGGTTGGATGGTTAGATGGTGAGATGGTTCTGAAGTCCGCGCAGGGCACCCTGGATGCTGCCGTCCAAACGTTCGTCACCGACAGCAAGGCACGCCCCTCCGATGAGCATTGGATCGGACTTCTCTGTAACGTCGACTGTTCTCTTGAACGCCTTCTCGAGAGCAGAGGCGATGTGGAGTTTGGCGGAACCCGTATGGCCTGCGGGCGTCCTCAGTTCAGCAGACATGCTGCTTCCCTTCCGTAATTCCCTGCGCACTGCCGGCAGGAGTTCGCTCAGTTGCGCCAATGAATATCCGTTTTGCCGCAGAAAGGCTACAGCAGCATCGCATGCGTGAGCTGTGTCTTGCTCCGATCGGCCGGCCGCCACGTGTTCGACGAGGAGTTGCGCGGTGAGAGAGAGGATGTCATTCATCGCATGAGGGAGGGAATCTGCTTTTCGAGACTGCCCATGAGTCGTTCTTGGTCCTTTGGGGAGAATTCGCGTTCGAGGATCTTCTCCGTCATCTTCACAATCATCTGTGCAAGCGTTCCCTGGACGTCGTGGAAGACTTTCACGCGCTCATCCTCCAATTGCCGGCGTCCCTTGGCGAGCAGTTGATCCGCTTCGCGCTTCGCGCCCGCGAGAATCTCGTCGCGCATGGCCTCCGACTGGCGTTTGCCCCGCTCGAGCATCGCCCCGACCTCCTGATCGATTTTCTTCAGTTGCTCAATGCGCAATTCCTCCATCTGACGATTCTGTTCCTCGATACGCTTGGCATTCTCCATGGCTTTCGCAATCCGTTCACGCCGGGCATCGAGAAGATTCAGGAGTGGGCGGTAGACGAAATACGTCAGGACCGAGAGAAGGATCGTGAAGTTGACGATCTGCGCGATCAGCAGTTTCCAATCAACGCCGAGTTTTGTGAGGAGTTCCATAAGTCGAGCTTATTAGCTTGTTAGCTTTTTAGCTTGTTAGCGAGGATTAGCGCATTGAAGCTAAGAAGCTAATCAGCTACAAGCTATTAAACGAACTTGATGATCAACGCCACAACCAGCGCGTAGATCGCGATGGCTTCGGTGAACGCGACGGCGAGAACGAGCGGCGTCTGAATGCGGCTGGCGGCCTCGGGGTTGCGGCCGATCGCTTCCATCGCCTTGCTGCCAATCCAACCGATGGAGAAGGCGGGCATGATCGCGCCGGCCATCATCGCGAGGGCGACGAAGAAGTTCTTGTCGGAAAACATCGAGCCCGAGCTCGCCATTGCCTCTGCTGCGACTTCTGCTGCCATAGGAGACTGGGGAAAGAGAAAAGAAAAGAGAAATTGACGAAAGCGGGCGGATTGTAGGGAGGATCGCAAGGACAATCAAGGGCCTAAGAGGAGGATACAGGATCCAGAAGACAGGATTCAGTCACGCAAAAACAGTCCTGTACCCTGTTCTCTGAGCCCTGAATCCTGCTCACGCCTGAGCGTGAGCCTCCTCTCCATGCCCCACCGTTGCCATAGCCAGGAAGACAATCGTCAGCAGCGCGAACACGAGTCCCTGGATGAAGCCGACGAAGAGTTCGAGACCAAGGAACGGAAGGGGCGCGAGGTATGGCATCAAAAACGAGATGACGAGGAGGAGAACTTCCCCCGCGAAGATATTGCCGAAGAGCCGGAATGTGAACGAGACGACCTTCGCGAACTCTGCGATGAGCTCGAGAATGCCGACGAAGCTCATGATGGGATCCTTCCATGGCGCAACGAAGTACTTCGATGCGTACGGCAGCATGCCGAGTGCTGCGATGCCGAAGACTTGCGTCATCACCACCGATATGATGGCGATAGCGAGAGTCATATTCACATCAGCATTCATCGAACGGAAGATCGGGATCGCCATCTCATGGCCGTCATGCATGCCCTGGATCGTGATGCTCCCTACTCCCGGCAGAATCCCCATCCAATTCGCAAGGACGAGGAAGAGGAAAATCGTCGCAACGAGCGGGAAGAATTTCCTCGTTCGCTCCCGATCCTGGACAACGGAATCGAAGAAATCGAAGAGTCCCTCAATGATCATCTCCATAAAGGCCTGGAACCTCCCCGGGACTTCCTTGTATCTGGTCCGCCTCAGGAGCAACCCGAGGACGATGAAGACTGCCATCGCGAGCCACGCCATGACCAGGGTGTTGCGGATCGCAAAGGACCCAAGGTGACCGACTACCTCGGAAGCCAGTGTGGGAGCCTGGATTGCAGCCATAGGAAGACCCGGGGACCCTAACAGAAGTCACTATTCCTCTCAAGGGATCGCGGAAAAATTCCAAAATCCAAGCACCAAATTCCAGGGGAACAAGAACTCCTCTGATAATTTTGCATGTGTTTATTTTGTTCTTCCAGCCACAATTTCCTTGACCATCCTCCAAATTCCAAGTCCCGACAATCCCAGTGCAATTGCGAATCCGATCAGAATGCACAGCGGTGATGTTCCCCATAGTTTATCCAGATACGCTCCACCGAAACCGAAGAGGGCTGCGGGGATCGCGATGATGTAGCCGAAGTTCCACGCGAGGCGCACGGCGAGGAGCAGATCCTGCCGGATGGGCCGTGGAGGAGAACTTTTCTGTGGAATCATGACGTGTGCGGGCCCGGCATGGCATGTCGTCTCGCACGATGCCGACGCACGCTCTGCAGGCGCGCGAGCTCGCGATCCAGGATCGCCGTTGCCTCGGCAAAGCCCTCCGTATCGTGCCGTTTTTCTGCCACCAGTTTCTCTGCCGATCGCCTGGCCTGCTCAACGGCTGCCTCTTGCAGTTCCTCCGCCCGGTCCGCGGTATCCGCGAGCACCCGGATGTTCTTGCCGTCGATTTCTATCACCCCCTGCGACACGGCGAAGAGGCGTTCGTCCTTCCCGGTCCGGATCAGGATTGTGCCGGGCACAACAATACTGATGAGAGGGATGTGATGCGGCAGGACGGTGATCTCGCCATTGGGCGTGGGCAGCGAGACGGAATCGCAGTCGCCATCGAAGATGGAGCCGTCCGGGGTGATGATGCTGAGATGAATCATAATTACGCTTTGACTTCATCAATGCCTCCCTTCATGTAGAACGCCTGCTCCGGCAGATCGTCCATGTCGCCGTCGAGAATGGCTTTGAAACCGCGGACGGTATCGGCGCGCCGGACGAACTTGCCGGCGATGCCGGTAAAGGTCTCTGCGACGAAGAAGGGCTGGCTCAGGAATTTCTGGATCTTGCGCGCGCGCTGGACGGTCTTCTTGTCTTCTTCGCTGAGCTCTTCCATGCCCAGGATCGCGATGATGTCCTGCAGCTCACGGTACCGCTGGAGCATTTTCTGCACCAAACGGGCCGTGTCGTAGTGTTCCTGGCCCACATACGCCGGGGAGAGGATGGTCGAATTGGAATCGAGCGGGTCGACGGCCGGGTAGATACCGAGCTCGGCGAGGCTGCGCGTGAGAACGATCGTGGAATCGAGGTGAGCGAACGTCGTCGCGGGAGCGGGATCGGTCAAGTCATCTGCCGGAACGTACACGGCCTGCACGGAGGTGATGGATCCTTTCTTGGTCGAGGTGATGCGCTCCTGCACCTGGCCCATTTCAACGGCCAACGTGGGCTGGTACCCGACGGCGGAGGGCACGCGGCCAAGCAGAGCGGAGACTTCGGAACCGGCCTGCGTGAAGCGGAAGATGTTATCGATAAAGAGGAGGACATCGCGCTGCTCTTCGTCACGGAAGTACTCGGCCATCGAGAGGCCGCTCAGCGCAACGCGCAAGCGCGGTCCGGGCGGCTCGTTCATCTGCCCGAACACGAGCGCCGTTTTCTCGAGCACGCCGGATTCCTTCATTTCGTAGTACAAGTCATTCCCCTCGCGCGACCGCTCCCCCACTCCCGCAAACACGGAGAAGCCGCCGTGCTCTTCGGCAATGTTACGGATCAGCTCTTTGACGACGACGGTCTTGCCCACACCCGCTCCACCGAACAGTCCCACTTTGCCTCCTTTGAGAATCGGGCAGATGAGGTCGATCACCTTGATACCCGTCTCGAGGATTTCGGTCTCCGTCGATTGGTCGACGAAGTCCGGTGCCTTGCGATGGATCGGGTACCTCTTCTTCGTCTTCACGGCAGGCATACCATCAATGGGATTTCCCAAAACGTCGAACATGCGCCCGAGCGTTTCGGGACCAACGGGTACCGTGATCGCGCCCCCTGTATCGACAACGGGAGTTCCGCGGCGCAGGCCGTCGGTGGAGCCCATCGCGACGGTGCGGACGGACGATCCATCCAGGTGCTGCTGCACTTCGAGCGTGATTTCCTCCTCACCAATCTTGACCGTCAGCGCGTTAAAGAGCGACGGCAGTTCCGTGACATCCGCGAAATGGCAGTCTACAACCGCGCCGACGACTTGGGAGACGAGACCGGGCATAGAAGAAGGAAAAGCTCGGGGAGGGTACGTGACTTGGGACAGATATTCAAGGGAGGGCGCAGGATTCAGAGAACAGGATCAAGAACCCTGAGACCTGTGATTTGAAGCCTGAATCCTTCTGCTCCATCGATGCCGTATGTAATGAACAATCCCCGGCACAAACGATACGATGATGATCGCGAGGATGACGAAGGTGAAGTTCTCCTCCACTGCCGGAATGGTGCCAAAGAAGTACCCGCCCCAGACGAACAGGAGCACCCACGCGATGCCGCCCGAGATATTGAAGAAGAGAAACCGGCCGTAGTGCATCTTCCCGATACCCGCGACAAACGGGGCAATGGTCCGAAACATCGGCAGGAAGCGCGCGAAGATCACCGCCTTGCCGCCGTGCTTCGCGTAGAACTCCTCCGTCGCGCGCAGGTGGTCCAGGCTCAGAATCTTGCGATGCTCCTTGAACACGCGCCGCCCCAGGAGTCCCCCGAGCCAGTAGTTGCACGTATCGCCCAAAATTCCCGCGACGCCGAGCAGGACGGTAAGGAGAACAGGATCGAGCGACCCGCGCGCGGCGAACGCACCCGCGGCAAAAAGGAGCGAGTCGCCGGGCAAAAACGGCGTGAACACGAGTCCCGTTTCGCAGAAGATGACGACGAAGAGAATCAGGTACGTGAAGAAGCCGTACTGTTCGATGATCCCCGCCAGATGGACGTCCAGGTGGACGAAGAGATCGATGAGGAACTGAAGAAAGTCCATGAAGGCATGGGTACTCTAGAGAAAGATCTCGAGGAGATCGAGGAGTTCGAAGAACTCGAGGAGCCCGATGGTCATGACTCATCGATCTCATCGATCTCATCGATCTCCTCGAATTCCTCGACTTCTTTGACCTCCTCATCGCAGCAGTTCCATCGCCTTCTCCATTTGCACATCCTTCGTACTGCCCTCGTTGCTCACGACGACATCGGGGGCAACGCCCACCTTATCGATCTTGCGGCCGAGCGGCGTCTTCCACTCGGCAATTGTGTACTTGAGACTGGAGCCATCGGGCAACTGGAGCACATTCTGCACCGATCCCTTGCCGTACGTCGTTTCCCCGACGAGCGTTGCGCGTTTCGCGTCCTGCAGCGTGCCCGCGACGATCTCCGATGCGCTGGCCGATCCTTTATTGATGAGAACGATCATCGGAATGGATTCCTTGATCGTCGGCTCATCCTGGGTGAGTTCGGTTCGCGTCGCATCGATCTCCATGATGGAGATGTACGGGCTGCCTTTGGGCAGGAAATTGCTCAGCACGATGCCGGCGGCGTGCAGCAGTCCGCCAGGATTATTGCGCAGATCCAGGATGATGCCGCGGGGATTTTTGCTCTGGACCTCCGCCATCGTATCGCGGAACTTCTTATCGGTGGTATCCCAGAACTGCAGGATCTTCACGATCGTCACGTTGCGATCCTCCGAGAGTTCGATTTCCGGAATCAGGACTTTGTCGCGCGGGACTTTGATTTCAAATTCCGTGCCGCCCCGGCGGATGACGAGCACGGCGACCGAGCCTTTCGGGCCGCGCACGTGGCTGACGGCGTCATCGAGCGACAGTCCCGTGAGGGAAACGCCATCGGCTTTGAGAATCTGATCCTTCGGCTTGAGTCCCGCCTTGTCGGCCGGAGAGCCACGCAGCGGCGACACGATCGTCAGAATGCTCCCGGTCATTTCCACGGTCGCGCCGATCCCCTCGATCTCTCCTTTCATCTGCAGCTTGAAGTTCTCGTTCTTCGTCTTCGGCAGATAGCTGGTGTAAGGATCACCGAGCGAATTCACCAGCCCCTCAATGGCCTTGTCGCCGGCTTTGTCGGTATCCAGCCGGTCTCGGTACAGGTAATTGCGCCGCAGGGCATTCCATACTTCTTCGAACAGGTCTGCTTTGGGCGCGGGCTCACGCGTGAGGCTCTTGGTCACCTTCACGCGAATCACGGGCGAGGACATCGTATCGGTCGGCTGGTCGTCGATGGACAACTGGAACGCGCGGGAGAGCAGCAGCTTTCCTTCCTTCCCCTTGAGCGGCCGCTTGAGGCCGAACTGCGTTGCGCTCAGCGGCTTCATCCAGTTGCGCTCGAGTGCGAGCGAGACGAGTGATGTGTCGGACGACGAGACGACATCAGTGAACGCCTTCACCGCCTCACTCGATGCGCTCGAGGGACTCACGACGAGAAGGTCGGCCATGATCGCCAGCGCCTCGCCCCTGCGGATGGTCTTCTGGAAATTCACCGCCCGGCCTTCGCCCAGGAACACCTTGAGCCCCTTCTTGCTCTGCGCGGCGCGCACGTAGGGCAACAGGGCATCAGGCACTTTGTCATACGGCACGGCCCCGCTCTGCGGCAGTACCAGTTCCGCTGCCGTCACGGCTGCACGCAGGAAATCCGCGCGCGTTACAGACTGCGTATCGCGCGCGCGGAGAAGACCGGTGATCGTTGCAGCACTCGACAGTCCCGGAAAGGTCAGGGAGAACACAAGAACCACACTCACCGCACGCATCGCCGATCTCAACAAAGAAGAAGAGGAACGCATATGGGCGCCACTCTAACAGCCGAGGATGGAAGTCACCAGAGGCGGTCGTACAAAAACCCAGAAATCGATGTGAAGAAATGAAGCCAAAGAAAGCAAGGAAGCCAACGAAGCCAAGGAAAAAGAAGCCGAAGAAAACGAAGAAAACATATCGTTAGCATCATTTCCTTGTCTTCCTGGATTTCTTGTACTTCCTTTCCTTGGCATCTTCGACTTCTTTGGCTTCCTTGATTTCTGTTTTTAATCTCCAATTCCTTCCATTTCTTCTGCCTGTATGTGTCCCATCTCCTTCATATTTTCCTTCCGTTCAAACAGGTGCGTGAGCAGCGAGAATCCGCCGACGACGTAGAGCAGCGTGGGCAGAAGCAGCAGCGCGACGAAGTGGAACGGCGAACCGCTCCCGGAATGCAGCAGGTCTCCCACCGTGCGGGGGTTGCCGGGAAGTGCATCGGGCAGTGAGACGAGAAAGTTACTGAGAGCGTGGAGGAAAACCGCGAGAAAGAAACCTGTGGAAATCTTCAGGCGCCGATACAGATCGCGCTTCGGAATGCCGAGGACGTCGTGACACCACTCAAGCAAGCGGTAGCGGATCCCTTTCGCCTGTTGTTCACGCAGGAGCGGTCCGGCGAAGAGCGCGAGACCCACGTAGTAGCCAAGGATCCCGGTGGAGACGATGTGCACCATGCTCGTGAGGATCGATCTGCCCGCGACGTTTCCCAAGAATGCCATCCAGTTGCGTGTTTCGGGATTGAGCAGGAACTCGCGCACGAACCCCAGAAAGTATCCGGAGTTCGTCACGTTCTCGGCGAAAGCGAAACCAATGGCGACGAGCACCGCCATCTGCATGACGTCGTCGATACTGGTTGTGTACTGCCTGCCCGCGCGCCACAGGACCCAGAGCTTGCTTGCTTCCTCGATCACGCCGACGAGAACGAAGGAAAGGAATATGCTCATGAGCGACGACTGGAGCGGACTGATGCCCGGCCAGTGACCGGCGACAAAGAGCCTGGCGCTCGAGCTGAAGCTCTCGGGAACGACGCGGAAGAGGAAGAAATTCAGTTCCACATTTCCGTGCACGAGCGCGTCGTAGAAGAGGATGGGAACGGTCGAGAGCATGCCGGCGAACACCATGCAGAAGACGATGCTCAGGCGTTCGCGGTGGTAGGGCAGAAAGAGAAAGCACCAGACCACCGCGGGAATCGCTGCGGTCCCAATCGCGATGAGATGGGCGATCCGGTCATCGGGTGTTTCGCCCAGGAGGAGATGCAGGAAAATCCAGAACACGAACGTCCCGAGCACCGT
The DNA here is from genome assembly GCA_964449445.1 of uncultured Candidatus Peribacteria bacterium. GTDB lineage: Bacteria > Patescibacteriota > Gracilibacteria > Peribacterales > Peribacteraceae > JABFSS01. The sequence goes on from CAYUZT010000012.1 coordinate 32,287, forward strand.
CGCCTTGGTCCGCGATTCCCATGCGCCGAAGAGAAGGCGCCACGCGACGAAGATCAAAAATACTCCGAGCGCCATCGCCTGCCCCTGCTTGGGCATATCCGGACTCATGATCATCTGCGCTGCCGTGATCAGGCCGAACGAGAGAATGGTTCCAATGACGACGCCCAGCACGTACCGCGTCCACGCGCGGCGCGCGCGAGCGATGAAGTGCAGAGCCGCAATGATGGCAATCGCCACGACAATGACGATCACCTTGGGGAGGGAGAAATCGACGGAAAGGAGGCTCAGAGACATCAGGACAGTATAGCAGGTTTTTCGCTTCGCGAAAAGGAAGCCAAGGATGCCCACGAAGCCAACGAAGCCAAAGAAAAAGAGGGCAAGGACAACAAGAAAGCAAAGAAACCAAGAAATCCTGTTCATCTTTGTTTTCTTTCATTTCCTTTCCTTGGCATCCCTGACTTCTTTGGCTTCTTTGGCTTCCTCTCTACCCTTGCTACAGTGTGCACATGGCTGCCGCATCTTTAGACCTCCTGGTGTCCCTCTGCAAACGCCGCGGGTTCATTTTCCCGGGATCGGAGATTTACGGAGGGTTGGCGAATACTTGGGATTACGGACCGCTTGGAGTAGAGCTCAAAAATCGCGTGAAGAAGCATTGGTGGAAGACGTTCGTACACAAACGCCCTGACATGGTCGGAATGGACTCCGCGATCCTGATGAATTCCAAGACATGGATGGCATCAGGACATTTATCTTCTTTTAGTGACCCTCTAGTAGATTGCAAGAAATGCAAGCAGAGATTTCGGGGAGATAAATTAATCGAGGAAAGAATTTCGATCAGCTACCCGGAATTGCTTGTTCATATTATTAATCTTGTTCAGACAGGACAGTTTGATATGGGAGGGCCTACTGTTTGGTTTAAACTAGGAGAAAAATTTCATGAAACTCAAAATCCTCAGATCATGATTTGGGATGAAAAAAAACAGGAACATGTAAAAGTCAAAAACTTTGGGATGGAAGTTTTACCCATATTATTAAAGTACAATATGCATGTCTTAAGAAACGGAATAAAAAATACAGGTGTTGATATTGGCCTGCGGGGTGATGAAAAAACAATGAATGGTCCTATTCTTTGTCCAAATTGTGGTGCTCATGATTGGACAGAACCTAGACAATTCAATTTGATGTTTAAGACTCAGCAGGGAGTAGTTGAAGGAGAAGGTAGTGACGTTTATCTTCGCCCCGAAACGGCGCAGGGAATTTTCGTGAACTTCCGGAACATTCTTGATACGATGCGCATGCGTCTGCCATTTGGAGTGGGACAGATCGGCAAAGCGTTCCGAAATGAAATCACACCAGGAAACTTCACCTTCCGTACGCGGGAATTCGAGCAAATGGAAATTGAGTACTTTATCGAACCGGGAACATCGGAAAAATATTTCGACGAATGGAAAGAACTTGTCTGGAAGTGGTACACAGGACTGGGCATAGCAAAAGACCGGCTGCGCGTCCGTGAACATGATAAAGATGAATTAAGTCATTACAGCTCAAGGACGATCGACATTGAATATCAATTCCCGTGGGGTTGGGGCGAACTTTTCGGCCTCGCAAATCGCGGAGACTTCGATCTCGGCCAGCACCAGAAATTCAGCAAGCAGGATTTGAGCTACACCGATCCCGATGATCCGACGAAGAAGTTCCTCCCCCACGTGATCGAACCCTCTTTCGGGTGCGACCGCTCTGTGCTCACTCTGCTCCTAGAAGCGTATACGGAAGAGAAAGTGAACGACGACACGCGTGTGGTGATGAAATTCGATCCCAGTATTGCTCCAATTGACGTCGCAATTCTTCCCCTCAGCAAGAAGGAACACCTCTTAGCTAAAGCCCAAGAACTGTACAAGAAAATTATTCATGAAACGGATTTGGTCTGCGACTTCGACGTCACTGGCAGTATCGGCAAGCGCTATCGTCGTCAGGATGAAATTGGAACACCCCAGTGCATCACGGTCGACTTCGGGACACTGGGGGAAGACAGCGCGCAGGGGGAGAAGGATACACTGACCGTGCGTGATAGGGATTCACTCTTGCAGAAACGCGTGTCCATCAATGAAATGATCTCGGCGTTGTCACAGTCGTAGAACAGACTTGACGAGAGTAATCCTCCTGTTATAACATTCTCTGGCATGGAAGTTACAGAGGCCCATTTATTGGCATTTATCGGTGGCAAAGCCGATAAGAATACAAAAAAACTCATTGCGGATGAATTACAGAAAGAGGGAAGTTTCGTGCGCACCTGGCTGGAACGGCTTTGGTCTCAGAGTGGTTTTCATCCAACAAAGGATGTCGCGTGGGGCCAGATGCACAACGCCGGATTGGAAGAGGATGAGAGTTGTAATTGAGAAGGCTCGACGCCGGCAGGGGCGGGAGCCTAAGAAAGACGCCTAAGCATTTTGGATCCAAAGAGCGAAAGGGCCCAGCTTCACCGCTAGTGCTTTTGCAGGTGAAATTTACTCATACAAAGAAACGAGTGCCCGTGAGTTCGATCGTTGGGATATTATGAACATCGTCATGAGGAGAGTCTCTCCAGATCCTCATGATTGACAACGTTCAACAAAACAATCACACGCTCCTTCTCATGCACTTGGTAGAGCAGCAGCATGTCAAAACTCAAATGTAATTCGCGGACGTCCTTTAGAGGACCTTTGAGGGCATGATCTCTCCATTGCTCGCGAAGAACAAATCGGGCGGGAGCATTGGAGACTGCGGCGTAGTGGACAAAAATGGGTGGTAAATTCAGCTCATTGAGAGCGTAGGAACT
>CAYUZT010000013.1:0-30084 GCA_964449445.1 uncultured Candidatus Peribacteria bacterium
CTTACACAAAGGGAAAAGTGTTCACTTTACCACCCATTTTTGTCCACTAGCCCGAGACTGCCAAGAGCGCTCCCACTTCATCGAAAAAAGACAGAATATCTTTCCTGCCACCCTTCTTGCATTTCTGCATCGCTTTCTGGAATTTCTTCGATGGAACGAGGATGTACGTCACCTCGACAGGATATCATCCATCATTGTTTTCGCAGAAGTATATCCCTTCAACTTCCCCTGGCGATACAGGCGTATCGTTTGCTTGGCTTCCTTCTTGATCATATCCGCATACGCCTTCGGATAACGCGTGACGCCGATGTTCACCGAACCCTCCGCGTAAAATCGCAGAAGCATCTTGATGATATCCGAGAGAGTGAACCCATCTTCCTGAGCAAGCTTCATCACGGCCTTCTTGAGCCTGGGATCGAGCCGAACGGTGGTGGCATTGTGCATCATACGTATACGAGTATAGCAAAGAGATATACAACTTGCAATATCAAAATTGGATATATATTTATGGGAAACGTGTGGAAGGCCCTATGCATCACCGTCGACTTCGGGACGCTCGGAGAAGACAGCGCGCAGGGGGAGAAGGATACGGTGACCGTGCGTGATAGGGATTCTTTGAAACAAGTCCGTGTATCCATGAACGAAATCATCTCAACATTGTCATCCTGAGCGTAATGCACCCTTATTGCAGAATCTCGACTGGATGGATCTTCGGCAAGCGCTGGAATTGAACCTGCGCTGGCATGAATCGCGGTCTCTCGCCACCAAACATCTTATGATAATCGGGCATATACCCGCTCGTCACCTCATGATTGAACTCCAGAATTGCCTCCGCAAGCGTTTGAGGCGGAACTTTTCCCGCTTCCACGGCTTGTGAAAGTTCCTGCACAAGAAGTTCCCGCCGCGACTTGAGTCTTTCGGCGATTTTCACTCCGGTGTCCTGCCGGATTTTCCACCAGTAAACAGGGTTGGATTCATCCTGCTCCCCCCACTCGGCCTTCCATTGAGGCGACTGTTCTTTTCCTTGAGCACCTTCGATGGGAGCTTGCACCTTGATCTGCTTTTTTTCCTCTCCTCCCGAGCATCCCAACACTCCGGCAATGGAGAGAGCACCGAAACCGAGATTTTTCAACACTGGACCCATAGAACTGGAGGACTGGGAGGGGATATCTGCAGATGAACCTGGAACTCTGATCGACATATGCGAAAAGTGAAGAACTAGGCAAACATTAGAGATTTTTTTATCTATCGTGTCAAGTGCAAGGAAATCAGGAAACGGCTTGTTCTCAACGTTTTTCTGCCCTACAGTCCCCGCACTGCGAAAGCAGCTCACTCTCCACTGATCGCCGCGGTCCTGCCGGTTGTCTCCTTCGCAAGCTCAGGATGACAATCGGACCTACGCACAACGCGAAATGACGTCGAGAGGTTGATCTAAGGATGATCATCAGCAGAGTTACCGCGGGTCGAAGACCCGCTCTGGGAATTCGTATCTTCGATTCCCAACCCTAACCCTAACCCCATCCCTAACCCCATCTTATGATCCCCTCCGAGAAAGAACTATTGCAAAATGCTTGTCACTTCGGTCACCGTAAAGAGAAGTGGAACCCCAAGATGGCACCCTTCCTGTACGGCACGCGCCGCGGCATCCATATTTTCGATCTCACGAAGACCCACGAAGGACTCAAGAAGGTCTGTGAGCACATGAAGAAATTCCAGATTGAAGGCAAGACGATCCTGTTCGTGTCCACCAAGCAACACAGTATCCCCATGCTCGAGAGTATCGCACGCAAACTCAACCAGCCGATGGTGACGAAAAAATGGATTCCGGGACTGCTGACAAACTGGATGACAATCAAGCGCAGACTCAAGTACTACCTGGACCTGCAGCGGTCGTTCCAGACGGGGGAAGTGGAAAAGTACACGAAGAAGGAGCAGACGAGTCTGCGCAAGAAACTCGCGAAGCTCGATATCGCCCTTGCCGGTGTCTCCAAGATGACGGGCCTCCCCGATGCCGTGTTCGTTATCGATGCCATTCTCGACCGCGTTGCGGTGCTCGAAGCCGCGAAGCTGAAGATTCCCCTCTTCGGCATCTGCGACAGTAATGCAGATCCTGATCATTTTACGTCCTTCATTGCCGCAAACGATGACGCGGTGAAGTCGCTGTCGATGATTCTCGGAACAATCGAGAACGAGCTCCTCGAGGTATCGCCGAAGAAGGCGGTGAAGGATGAGGAGCTAGTTGCCGCATGATGCATGCGCCCAGAAAGGGCGCGCTATTTTCCACTTTCCACTTTCCACTCCCTTCTATGCCCTCCATCACTCCCGAAGCTGTTGCACAACTACGCGCCCGCACGGGCGTCGGCATCGTCGCCGTCAAACAGGCTCTCGAAGACGCCGGGGGCGACGAGGAGAAAGCAATCGAACTGCTGCGCAAGCGCGGCATGGCGCAGGCGGTGAAGAAAGCCACCCGCGACCAGTCCGAGGGAGGCATATTCATTGCGGAAGCCCCAGGAAAAGCGGCGCTGATCGTGCTCAAGTGCGAAACCGATTTCGTCGGCCGCAGCGATGGCTTTATCGCCATGGGACAGGAACTGGCAAATACTCTCGCCAAGAGCGGCGCGGCGAAAGCAAAGACCCTCGCAGAGAGCAAGATCCCCGAAGCCGTCCAGAAACTGGGGGAGAATATTTCCATGGGTGAAACGCTGGAAGTGGGCTCAACGGTCATCGGATCGTACGTCCACAGTAACCGCAAGATCGGCGTGATCATCGGCATGGAATCCGGTGACGCCGCCAAAGCGAAAGATGTCGCGATGCACGCCGCCGCCATGAACCCTTCTTACCTTCACCCGGACGACGTGACCCCGGAGGCGATCGCCAAGGAAAAGGAAATCTGGAAAGAGCAGATGAAGAACCCTTCGACAGGCTCAGGGCAGGCTCCGAAGCCGCCGGAAATTTTAGAAAAAATCATGCTCGGCAAAGAGCGCAAGTTCCGCGAGGAGAATGCGCTCACGAAGCAGGCGTTCGTCAAAGATACGTCGATGACGATCGAGAAATATCTCGCAGGAGCGAAAATTGTGGCGTATCACCGGGTGGCCATTTAAAGGAGTCCGAAGAGTCCAAAGATTCCAAGGTCCAGTTGGCGAGGGAAAAGTGAAACAGGAGGAAGTTTGCGATTCTCGCTTTCCTTCTGGTCCTTGGACTCCTCGGAATCTTTGGACTCTTTTCCGCTCACCAAAAACGACCGGCGATTTTCTCGGAAATCATTCCTACCATCGGTGCCACGGCATCTCGATCTGATCGAGCGGAATATCGTCGAGTGATTTCACCTTCTTCGCCGTGAGGTAATTTTTGAGCTTCCGCTTGAGCAGCAGCGCGGCTCCAATCATCAGGACCCCGAAGGCACCGAGGACGGTAGCAATCACCGGACCGGATCCGCCGCTTTCCGCAGGAACAGTCGCTACCGGTACTCCCGCGCTCGAGGCTGACCCGGATGGTGCGCCCGCCGTTTCCAGGATCGCGCAACTCTCGGAGCAATCGCTGCCCCCGTCGCACTGCTCGCCGGTGTCTAAGACCGTGTCTCCGCAGCGCGGGAGACGGCACGTCCGACGACAGGCATTGGGATCGCTGTCGCTGTTCTTGATACCCCAATCGCAGTCCTCGCCCGCCTGGAGGATGCCATCGCCGCACCCGGCGAGTTTGCACACCGTCGTGCAGGAATCGATATCGCTGCGGTTGCCGTCATCGCATTCCTCGTTGACGTCTTTGACCCCGTCGCCGCAGAACGCGAGGCGGCAGATGGTCCGGCAGGCGTTGGGCAGGAGATTGGAATTCTGGATGCCTGCATCGCACTGTTCGCCGGTATCGGTGATACCGTCGCCGCAGTGGGGAGGCGTGCAATTGGTGCGGCAGGTATTCGGTTGCCTGTCGCTGTTGCCCGCGCCCTGGTCGCACTCTTCGCGGCCCTGGCGGACGCCGTCACCGCAGCGCGGCAGCGTGCAGATGGTGGTGCATCCGTCGGTGTTATCCTGATTCGCGTCATCGCACTCTTCGCCGGTATGGACGATGGCATCTCCGCAGCGCGGACGCATGCAGGAATTGGTGCAATTGTCGGCCGGATTGCGGTTGCCGTCATCGCATTGTTCGCCGGCCTCGACGACCGCATTGCCGCAGAGGGGAGGAAGCGGCGGCGCACTGGAGGTTCCCGTCGATTGCGTGGAGCCCGACGCGCTGCTGCCACTCGTCCCAGTGGTCGCGGGCGCAACGCTCGATTCGCTCATGGGACACTGGCTGATGTACTTGAGCTTGCAGCCTCCCGTGCACTTGCCGGTTTCATTGCACGAGGGAGGTTGGCAGTACCATCCGCACTGCGCGTTTCCAATAAAACGGATCTCGGTCGTCAGGTTGCCGTTCTTGTCCTGCACGTAGACTTCCTGCGTCTCGGGCTCACACTCTTCGCCGACTTCTTTCGTGACTTCGCCGTCGCCGCAGTAGTAGGTTTTGCACTCGGGACTGCAATCCGTCTTGCCGTTGAACCGCCCCTTGTCGCACTCCTCGCCGGAATCGACGATAGCGTTGCCGCACGTCGTTGCTCCTGCGGATGAGGTGGAAACCGTCGCTTGCGGACGCGTGGGACAGCCGGGATATCCGTAGGGTTTGCCCACGCAGTCGACAGCCGATACCCGGTCCGTCGTGAGCGTGAAGGCGACGACGAAAAGCAAGGCGAGTGTGCCCGTTGCAAGCGCCGAGGTACGATGTGGGTATTTGACCATGAAATCTTCTCAGTATAGCAAATTTCTCTCCTGAGAGCAGCCTCCGAGGCCTATACTTAGGAAGGAAAATACTGTATAATGTTCTTTGAAATGGACACAAAACTCGACATCCTGATTGCGGAAGATGATGCGGTTCTCCGCAGTCTCTACGAGAAAAAGTTCACGCTGGAGGGCTTTTCGGTCCGGTCTCCCGTCGATGGCGAAGAGACCATCCGCATGGCTCGCGAGAAAACGCCGGCCATCCTGCTGCTCGACATCCACATGCCCAAGGCGGATGGCTTCCAGGTGCTCAAGGAATTCCCGAAGAAGGACCGCCCGTTTCCCATCATCATCCTGACGAACTTCGACCAGTCGGAATTCAAGCTCCGCGCGTTGGAACTGGGAGCGGATGACTACTTCGTGAAGAAGGATATGACAATGAGATCACTGGTGGAAATGGTCAAAAGGTTGCTGAAGCTCTAAGGTGATCAGAGCTTCAACCACGTTAGCCACCTCCAGAGCCATATAAATCGTGGTGGCCGCGAGACCGGTGTGCTTTGCAGAATATCTTCCCGCAGCACATCCCGCAGTTTGCGCATGACTGTAGTATTTTTTCCCGTGATGAGCACATTCACCTCGCCCATGTCATCGAGCGACGACGTCATCATGTTGGCGGAGCCCAGAAACGCGCGCTCCCGGTCGACTAGCAGAATTTTGCCGTGGAGGATGCGGGGGTACAGGAACACGGAGAGATGCCGCCGATCGCCCTCAGAGACGAGCTTTGCAATGGATTCCATGTTGGTGAAATGATGAATGTCCGGACGCGCCGGAAGAATCACGAGCACGCGAACGCCCTCGTGACTGCGATCGATGAGTGCGCGGAGAACGGCAGGATCGGAGAAGTAGCACTGCTCCACGACAATCGACTGCCGTGCCTCCGCAATCATCTGCATAACGACCGGACGGATGGCCTTCTGGCGATCGGTATTCATAATTAATTGCACGTCGGGCAACGCGGCCACCACCTCGCCGCTGCTCAAGTACTGTTCCACGAAGTGACGGCTCCTCAGCTCCACCAGATAATCGTGCCAATCGTCGTGGTACTCATCGGCAATATTCATGCCGGTGAGCAGCAGGATGCGGTCATCGATGATGAAGATCTTCGCATGATCATTACGCGTTTCATGGAGAATCCGGATGTTGGGATGGTTCCAGAATCGCTTCCACACCGGGTCCGCGTGGTGCTTGGTTCCCAGGAAATCCTGCTGGAGCTCGAACACATCCCCCACCGCTTCTTTGCTGACGGAAACGGCAACGCCGCGGTCCGCGAGCTCCGTGAGCAGTTCTGCAATCTCGCGTCCCAGACGGTCGTCCTTCCAGATGAACATCTGAATGACCACGGTGTGCCGTGCCCGCCGCAGGAGTTTTTTGATGCGCGGGAAGGCTTCCTGGTCCACCCACAGCTTCGCCACGGGAAACCGGCTGATACCCCTGATGGGCCGGGGCGAGCGCAGCATCACCTCCACGCGCATTTTGTAGAACAGACGCCATCCGTGCACCCGGCGCTGGCCCCGCTTGCCGAAGATGTACGTGAGCCCTCCCCGCAATGCCGAGCGGATCGCCCGGCGGTCCAGGAACCTGCGCCAGTCGAGCCCCAGCAGCACCCCGATGCACAGGATGATGGCAAACAGGATCAGGACGACCGAAACCACCTCTCCGCCCAGCCCGAAGTCCAATGCACGCTCAGCTGACGAGAGGACGTTTTCCATGCTATAATGTTACGATAGTGCGGCACTCCCGCCAATTCGTCTGATGGACTTCCTCGTGCAATCCCTCGGCATTCTCCTGCTGCTTGCGGCCGGCGTCATCGCGGTGATTGCATTCCTGCGCTACCGCATGGATCGCAAGCGTGAGCGTGAGCTGGTATTCCTGCAAATCCTGATGCCCAAGAAGGAGAGCAAGGAAGACAAAGAAGTGCAGTCGGAACAGTTCACGGTAGGGACGGATTTCCGCGAGGTCCTCGGCGTCATGGATCACTTCTACCAATCGATGGCGAGTCTGTACGATCACACCATCCCCAGTCTCTGGAAAGGCCAGCCGTATTTTTCGGTGGAGTACGCGGCGCTCGCCGGGGAGATCCTCTTCGTCGTCGTCTGCCCAAGAGCGTACAGCCACCTGATCGAAAAACAGATCACGTCGTTCTATCCGGACGCGATCGTCGATGAAGTGGAGGACTACAACATCTTCACGAAAGAATCTGTCTACGCCGCCGACGTCCTGCTGCCGACGAAATCGTTCTCCTCCGTGTTCAAGACGTACCAACAGCTCAAGACCGACCCGCTCAACGTGATCACCAACGCCTTCTCGAAGCTCAAGAGCGACGAGGGGGCCGCCGTGCAAATCGTGCTGCGACCGGCCCGGCAGGGGTGGCAGAAGAAGCTCCACAAGAAGGCGCGCGCGATCATCAATCCGAAGAACAAAGGCGTGTCGTGGTGGAATCCCCTCACCTGGATTTCCGCCGTCTTCGACATGATGACCAGCGGGGACAAAGAACCGCTCATGAACAAGGAATCGGCGACCGGCGAGCGCGTCTCCCAGCTTGCAGAGGAATACAGCAAGGCGATCGACGACAAAGGGTCCTCGTCGGGCTTCCGGACGGTCATCCGCATCGTCACATCGGCGCAGAACGCAGCGCGCGCCCACTCGCTCCTCGAGAACGTCCGAGCGGCCTTCAGCCAGTTCGATGCCGTCCTCGGCAATCACTTCATCCACACACGGTTCGTGAACCAACGGCTCGTCGTCGAACGTTTCGTCCGCCGTTCCCCCCGGCGCACCGTGATGCAGATGCTGCGCGCACCCAAGATGCTCTTGGGCACTGGGGAAATCACCAGTCTCTGGCATCTGCCGAACATCAAGTACAACAAAGTGGAGACGATCAAGTGGCAGAACTTTAAAGTCGCGCCCGCTCCCAAGAATATTCCCGAAGATGGGCTTTTGCTCGGCATCAATGTGTTTCGGGGTGATAAGCGCAAGATCTTCATCAAGAACGAGGACCGCTTCCGCCATTTCTACATCATCGGTCAGACCGGTACGGGCAAATCCTCCATCCTCCAGATCATGGCACGGCAGGACTTCAACCAGGGAAAAGGATTGTGCATCGTCGACCCGCACGGATCGCTGATCGACGACTTGCTCCCCTATATCCCCCGTTCCCGTGCCGACGATGTGATCTACTTCAACCCCGCCGATACCGAGCGCCCGCTCGGCCTCAACCTGCTCGAGGGGAAAACGCCAGAGGAGAGGGACCTGATCGCGCTCGATGCGATGAACATGATGGTGAAAATGTTCGGCGAGGAGATCTTCGGACCGCGGATTCAGGACTACTTCCGTAACGGCTGCTTGACCCTGATGGAAGACGACGAGGAAGGAGGTGCAATTACCGATCTCGTCCGGCTCTTCACCGACGACGAATGGCAGAAGTACAAAGTGGCAAAGGTGAAGAACGCCATCGTCCGCTCCTTCTGGGAAAAGCAGATGGCTGCGACCGGCCAGCGCGAGAAGCAGGAGATGATCCCCTACTTCGCCGCCAAGTTCGGTCAGTTCACCACGAACACGCTGATCCGGAACATCGTCGGCCAGACGAAGAGCGCGTTCGATGTTGCCGACTGCATGAACAGCGGCAAGATCCTGCTCATGAACCTGAGCAAAGGTCTCATTGGCGACATCAACTCGACCCTCCTCGGCTTGATCATCGTGAACAAAATCCAGGTGGCCGCCATGCGCCGCCAGCGGCAGGATGCCAAGGAGCGCAAAGACTTCTTCCTCTACATCGATGAATTCCAGAACTTCGTCACGCCTTCCATCGAATCGATCCTCTCTGAAGCACGTAAGTACCGCCTGGGTCTGATCCTCGCACACCAGTACCTGGATCAGCTGGAGAAAGAGAGCAAAATCGCCGGGGCAGTCAGCTTGAAGGGCGCGGTGTTCGGCAACGTCGGCACGATGATGTTCTACAAAATCGGTCCGCAGGATGCCGAGGTCTGTGCCAAGGAAATGGCACCGGTGTTCACTGAGCAGGATTTGGTGAACGTGGAGGCATTCAAGGGCGCAATGAAACTTTCCATCGACGGCCAGCCGAGCAGACCGTTCTCCATCGATGTCCCCCGGCCATGGGTTGATAAGACCTACGCGAAGGATGTCGCCGCGGGCGAAGCGTTCAAACAGCTGAGCAGACTAAAGTACGGACGGGCAAAGGAATTCGTTGATCGGGAGATTATGCGGAGGATCGGGGCGTAGTCCCTCATCGCATCGCCACCGTCTCCACCGGCACCGCACGGACGATCAACCGCGATTTGTTGGAACCCACAGGCCAGCACGTATAGAGAATCAACTCTTCGCCTTCGCCGCGGAAGGGAGTTGCATCCTTGGGAGCGATTGTCTGCTGTCCGGTGACGCTGTAGGCGTACACGTTGCCGTTGTAGGTCACGTACACTTTGTCGCCGCTCTTCAGCTTATTCACTTGCGTGAAGATCTTCGTGTACTTGGAGACATCCCACGCGTAGCCGCTCGAGTGGCCGTAGATCATGATCTTGCCGCCCTTGCCCGGATAGCTGAACAGGTGACCGACGCCGTTCTGCAATACTTGAAGCAATCCCTGGCTTGTGCCTGCATCCGAGGGATGCGCGACGGCGAGATCGCGAATGCCGAGGGAGGGAATGGTGATGGCAAAGTCGCGTGAGGAACCGAACTCCCGGACTTGGTTTTGGTCTCCCGTCGGCTGGGCAACGAACACCTGACCGCTTTCGGAGGGCTGCGAGACCGGCTGCGCTGCACCCATGGCAACTCCGCGTCCGGGACTCGGGTAGGCGATCAACTGATCGCGATCCACGACCACCATGCGGTAGACCATGTCGTACAACTGGCCGCGATTGAGCGCCTGTCCGACGGCGAGTGAGCGGGGGCTGGCAACAAGGTTTTTGCGAAGTGCGGCACGGATGAAGGGCGCAAACCACTGGCGATCACCCTCGACGGTTTCTCCCGACTGACGAAACGCTCGCATGAGCAGCGTGACGGCTTCTTCGGCAGGAACGGGATCATCGGGTCTCAGCGTCCTATCGGCAAAACCGCTCGTGATGCGCAGTGAAAATGCCGCCTCCGCGTACGGCGCCAGAGGATGATCACGGGGTACATCGACGAAGAGCGGCAGGCGGGACAGGCGCCCTCGGTAGAACGTGGCGCGCTTGCGGCCCTCTTCACGGACATCGAGCAGGACCTGGAGCAGTTCCCCGCGACTGATCCGTTCCTCCGCATTCCCCGTATCTGCCGTGGGGATCGTGCCCGTGCGCGCGAGATAGTTGTACGCGTCCTGGAGAGAGGCTTGTGCGTTTGCGGCGGGAACAGCCCCGCAAAACCCGAGTGCAAGGAGGCCGGCGAGAAGGAGGGTGCGGGAGCGCATGAAAGTATGTGATTTTATGTAAAAATTTATATTTTGTCAATATACGTCAAAATGCCGCATTTTGGCTTCCAGAGGCTTTATTTTTGCCTCATACTGCGCTTCCCATATGCCTCTCCGGATAGGAATTGTCGGGCTTCCCAATGTTGGCAAATCCACGCTCTTCAACGCACTCACACGCAGCAAGGGCGCGCAGGCGGCAAATTATCCTTTCTGCACCATCGACCCCAACGTCGGCATTGTCGAAGTGCCTGATGAACGCTTGAAAGTACTTGCGGACCTGGTGAAGCCGAAGAAAGTGATTCCCGCAGCAGTGGAATTCGTCGACATCGCGGGCCTCGTGAAGGGCGCGAGTGCAGGTGAAGGCTTGGGGAACAAATTCTTGAGCCACATCCGCGAAGTTGATGCGATCTGCCACGTCGTGCGGATCTTCGAGGGCGGGGATGTGATTCACGTGGAGGGGACGGTGGACCCCAAGCGCGATCGCGAAACGATTGATACCGAACTCGCGCTCGCGGATCTCGATACGATCAAGAAGAGAATTGACCGAGTGCAAGGCGGCGCGCGGACGGGGAACAAAGAAGCAAAGGTCGAGCTTGCGGTCGCAGAGAAAATCAAAGCTGCACTGGAGCAGGGAAAACCGGCATCCACTCTCTCCTTCGATAAAGATGAGCGACCGCTTGCTGAGCAGATGCAGCTTATGACCCTCAAGCCCGTGATCTTCGCCGTGAATGCGTCAGAGGAACAAATGAAGTCTCTGACGGTAGAAGAAGCGAAAAAACGCTTGCTGCTCTCCGAGCCCGGTCCCGGTCCCGAGCCCGAGGTCGTCATCATCTCCGCGAAGATCGAAGAAGATCTCCAGGATCTGACCCCCGATGAAGCAAAAACATTCTTGAGCGACCTCGGCGTCACGTCCTCCGGCCTCGACCGGCTGATCCGCGCCGCGTATCACCTGCTCGGATACTTCACATACTTCACCGCAGGCGTGGAAGAGGTACGTGCGTGGACAATTCACCAGGGGTGGACCGCGCCGCAAGCAGCCGGGGTAATTCACACAGATTTTGAAAAGGGATTCATCTGCGCCGAGACCATTGCGTACAATGATTTTGTTCAGCTTGGATCAGAACTGAAAGCCAAAGAAGCGGGAAAGATGCGGCAGGAAGGGAAGACCTATGTGGTGCACGACGGGGATGTGATGCACTTCCGTTTTAATGTGTAGAAGAGACAAGCGAGGCAAAGGAGACAAGCGAGGCAAAAGAGGATTAGAATGAGACCTTTCTTTTTTTCTATGCCCGCACGCAAACGACCATATGAAGACCTTATTGTCTGGCAAGAAGCACACCGGCTCTGCAAGGATGTTTTTGCGGTGATCGATCAATTTCCAACCGAGCAACAGTACGAACTCTGCTCGCAAATACGCAGGTCCGCGTATAGCGTTCCTATGAATATCGTTGAAGCAAATATGAAACGCACAAAGAAGAGCCGACTGAATTTCCTGAACCATTCGGAGGCTTCTCTGGAAGAACTGGACTACCAATTGCTGCTCAGCAGAGATTTGAAATACATCACTAGTGAACAATTCGATGCTTTGAGATTGCAAATAGGAAAAGTGGGATATTTACTGGAGAGGTTCCGAAACGGAATTGTGCTAAAGAAATAGTTTCTCTTTTGCCTCTTTTACCTCTCTTGCCTCCCTTGTCTCCTTTCATAGCCCGCCAAGAAGACTTTACTTGCGAACATTGCGGAGAGGCAGTTGCAACTCTCAGCCATGGGACGTATCGCAATCACTGCCCCACATGCCTCTGGAGCAAACATGTCGATGACACAGGCCCTGGCGATAGAGCGTCTCTGTGCCAGGGCATGATGCGACCTATCAGCCTTGATCAGACCGGAAAGAAAGGCTGGATGGTGATTCACATCTGTGAAAAATGCGGGAAGAGAATCCCGAACAAGCTCGCGTCGGATGATGAGTGGGAAGGGCTCAACGAAAACTTGCTTTCGGCGTAAACCCCAGTAGTCTTGGCGCAAGGAATGCCTGCGGGCATGCCGATCCTCTTTCTCTGTCTTCTCCCATGCACCGCTTCGTTCTCATCCTCTCCGTTCTCGGTGTACTCATTCTCACCTCGTGCGGAAAGCCTGCGGACATCACGGTCGAAAATAGCAACGGGAAAACGGTGGGGAGTATCGAACTGCAGGGAACGCACACCGCGACCATCCTGAATGTGCGGGGAGAAGTGCGAGGCAAAGTGCGCGGCTCTGTTGTGCGCGATGACACGGGCAAGAACATGGGCACGATTACGGAGAAAGACGGCAACACCGTCATTCTGGACAGCGATGAGAATCCCCTGGGGACGCTCGAAAAAGGAACCGACTGCTACGGCAAAGGACAGGACAAACTGGGGAGCATCAGCACAGAAACGGATAGCTTCGCGGCGGCAGCGGCGTGTCTGCTGTTCTTCTTACAGTAATGCTTCGTGGCCGCGCTTGTCATCCTGAGGAGCGACTGAGCGAAGCGAAGGAGCCACGAAGGATAAGCGCGGCACCTCAGCATGACATGCCTCACGCCGCTTTCTTCCCGTGACTCCTCTTCGACAAATCCTGAAGCCTGATCACCGGTGACGCACTCTGCAGGAACTGTGCGACGTACCGATCGCTGAACATCGGCTTCAGGGGAATTTTCTCCTGCACCTTGCCCTCGGGCACAGCCACAAGTTGATCATCATGCGTCGACGGATGGCTTGCCACCGCGAGCAGAAACTTCCCTTGCTCCAGGGCTTTCTTCGTATCAGGACTCATCTCTCCCACGTCGAAAACGTGCTCTGGGCCCAGCTCCCGCACATCCTTTTCGGCCTGTCCCTTGAGGCGTTCGCGCAGCTTCTCATCCGTCTGCAACTCAAAGCTGAGTTCAGCCAGTTGCTCTCCCCTCTTGAGTTCCCTCTCTAAATCCTCCGGACCTTTTACCTTCTCCCGCAGACGCTCGTACGCCTCGGGGCTCATCATCATCTTCAGTTTACGCCGTTCGACGCTGGGAAGATTGTCGAGAAATGAATCAGACACAGATGTATGATAGAGGACTCTTTTATGAACAACCCGATGTTGCCCCGCAATCAAGACAAACCTCGCAGGAGCCATTGCGCTTCATTTTAAAGCTCCCGCACCCAGCGCACATGGAACCGGTGAATCCCTGGAGTTTTGCGTTGGCCATTTTGCCTGCACTGAGCGTCGTCGAAGTGCCTGCGCCCGTTGCGACCTCGGTGACGGCCTGCGCGAGATCCTGGTGAGTCTTCTCGTCCATCATCGCCGGAAGATCCATGGACACAGCCGCTCCTTCGTCCACCACCTGCAGTCGCATCGCAAAGGCTTCCTTGCTCTTGCTGCCGATGGCGTAGGCGTGATCCACCAGCTCGCCGTTGTGGAACTTCTTCGCCTTGTCCTTGGTGAGGAACTTGAGCGCGAGCCAGCGGCCCAGGTAGTCCATAACGCTGCGGACAATCGGAATTTCCTTGTTGGCCGTCATGCCCATGGGCTCGAACCGTGCACCCACGAGTTTCTCACAGAGACTTTCGAGCGGCACGCCGTACTGGAAATTCATACTGAGGGAGATCGCCAGCGTATCCATCACGCCGCTGAGGGTACTGCCTTCTTTGCTCATCTTGATGAAGATCTCGCCCGGCGCGCCATCTTCGTACATGCCCACGTGGATGTATCCCTCGTGCCCGGCGATACTGAACTTGTGCGCAATCGCGAGCCTCTCATCGGGCAGTTTGCGCCGACGCGGCACTTCTTTGATGACGATCTTCTCCACAATCTTCGTCTCGTTGGCTTCCTTGGCATCCTTGGCTTCCTTCGAATCCGACTTATTACTCAGTGCCTGGCTCATTTTCGATCCATCACGGTACAACGCATTCGCTTTAATACCGAGCTTCCAGCTGAGGAGGTATGCGTTCTTCACGTCTTCTACCGTCGCCTCGGCCGGCAGGTTGATAGTTTTGCTGATCGCGCCGCTGATGAAGGATTGCGATCCCGCCATCATGCGGATGTGGCCCTCCGCGACAATAAAGCGCCTGCCGATTTTTCCGCATTTGTTGGCGCAATCGAAGACCGGGAGATGCTCGTCTTTGAGGAGTGGCGCACCCTCCACCGTCATATGGCCGCAGATGACGACGTTCGCTTCCTCAATCTGCTCCTGCGTGAAACCGAGCGCGCGGAGGAGATTGAAGTTGAAATCGGAGGTTTGTTCCGTTGTGAAGCCCAGCCGCTCCATCGTCTTCTCGCCGAGCGTCCACTTATTGAACGCGAACCCGAGTTCGAAGACCTGCGGCAGATTTTTTTCCACCGCGGCGATGTCTTCGTCAGTGAACCCTTTCTGCTTAAGGCTCGCGCGGTTAATGTGTGGAGCGCCTTCCAGACTGAGTGTGCCCATCACGTACCGCATGATGTCCTGCACTTCTCCTTCGCTGTAGCCGAGCGCTTTCATGGCCGGTGCGACCGATTGATTGGCGATCTTCATGTATCCACCCCCTGCGAGTTTCTTGAACTTCACGAGCGCGAAATCGGGCTCGACGCCTGTGGTATCGCAGTCCATGAGCAGACCGATGGTGCCCGTGGGGGCGATGACGGTCGTCTGCGCGTTTCGGTAGCCGTACTTCTCGCCCTTCGCGAGCGCACGATCCCATGCCTCTTTTGAAGCGTGGAGAAGGTCACTGGGACAATCGGCGGCACTGATGCCGACGGGTGTGACGTGGAGCTCTTCGTACTCGCGTGCAGGAGCGTTGTAGGCGGCGCGGCGGTGATTGCGGATGACCCGGAGCATGTGCTCGCGGTTGGGCGTATAGCCTGGGAACGCACCCAGGAACTGCGCCATGTCTGCAGAAGTTGCGTAGCTTTCACCCGTGAGGATGGCCGTGATGGCGCCGCAGATGGCCCTGCCTTTGGGAGAATCGTAGGGAATACCCATCTGCATCAGCATCGCACCGAGGTTCGCGTAGCCGAGGCCAAGGGTGCGAAACTTGTAACTGAGCTCGGCGATCTCCTTGCTTGGGAACTGCGCCATGAGCACAGAGATCTCGAGGACAATCGTCCAGAGACGTATGGCATGAATAAAACCTTCGATGTCGAACTGACTTTCGGTGGAATGAGCCTGTCCCGAGCGAGCGCCGGAGGCGCGAGACGAGGGATAGAAGCGGAGCAGATTGATGGACGCGAGGTTGCAGGCGGTGTTATCCAGGAACATGTACTCGCTGCAGGGATTACTGGCATTGATCCGTCCGTCTGTGGGGCACGTGTGCCAGTCGTTGATCGTGGTATCAAATTGCACGCCGGGATCGGCGCAGGACC
Organism: uncultured Candidatus Peribacteria bacterium; assembly: GCA_964449445.1. Taxonomy (GTDB): domain Bacteria; phylum Patescibacteriota; class Gracilibacteria; order Peribacterales; family Peribacteraceae; genus JABFSS01. Next base: position 15,538 of record CAYUZT010000013.1, read on the forward strand.
ACGCGGCGTAGCTGATCTGATCCCAGAGCGCGCGGGCCTTGAGTGTCTTGCTCGGCTTTGCCTCGCGACCTTCTGCAGCAGCTTTTTTGAGCTCGGTGCGCCACGTGAGATGCCAGTCACTATCCTTTTCGAGCGCCTCGAAGAACGCATGCGGAACGCGGATGGAGTTATTCGAGTTCTGACCGGAGACCGTCAGGTACGCCTCGCCGTTGAAATCGGTGTCGTAGCCGGCAGCGGCCATCGCCGCGACTTTTTTCTCTTCGTTGACCTTCCAGTTGATGAATTCTTCGATGTCCGGGTGATCGAGATCCAAACACACCATCTTGGCAGCCCGGCGCGTGGTGCCGCCCGATTTAATTGCCCCCGCGGCGCGATCGCCGATCTTCAGGAAGCTCATAAGTCCCGAGCTCTTGCCGCCGCCGCTGAGCGGCTCCCCTGCTCCGCGGAGCTTAGAGAAGTTGGTACCCGTGCCCGAACCGAACTTGAACAGGCGCGCCTCGCGGACCCAGAGATCCATGATGCCGCCGTCGTTGACCATATCGTCTTCGACTGACTGGATAAAGCATGCGTGGGGCTGGGGATGCGTGTAGGCATCAGCGCTCCGTTTGACCTCGCCCGTAGCGGCTTCGCAGTAATAGTGCCCCTGCGAGGGTCCCGTGATGCCGTAGGCGGAGTTGAGGCCTGTATTGAACCACTGTGGACTATTAGGCGCGGCCATCTGATGGACCAGCATGTAACTGAGCTCGTCTTCAAAAGCCTGCGCATCCTGCTTGGTATCAAAGTAGCCATGTGTCTCGCCCCAGAGCCGCCAGCACCCGGCAAGCCTGCGGACGACCTGTTTGACGCTGCGTTCAGGCCCGGTGATCACCTCGCCCTTGTCGTTCTTGAGAACATTCCCCTGCGCATCGTATTGCGGCACACCAGCCTTGCGGAAGTACTTGCTGACGACGATGTCGGTTGCAACCTGGCTCCAGTCCGCCGGAATCTCGGCCCCCTGCATTTCGAAGACCACCGATCCGTTCGTATTCGTGATGCGGCTCGTGCGCTTCTCGTAGGTGACATGCTCTAAAGGATCGCTTCCCACGGTGGTGAAGACACGGCGAATGGAGAGGGCTTTGTGACTGGGGTCCTTCTTGAGACCGCTCTGTACCATCTCCTTTTTACTCAAACGCGGAATCACTCCTCCTTCTCCCAGGCCGCGTGATGAAGATTTAGACGCGGAAGAAGAAGGCGAGGGAGTCATAGAACAGAGGGGAAATGGGGAAGCGAGCTCCGGAGCCCTAAACACAACCTGTAGGCTTTCCGGTGCAACAAGGGCACAAGATATTGAGGATATTCACGTTGGTCAATACAGCGGCAACACAGTGTGTATCGGGGGGCAAAGGGAAATCCGAAAAGAAGCCGACGAAGCCAAAGATGCCAAGGAAGCCAAGGAATTTTTCGCTATAGTAAGGTCATGCGCATTTTGCTTCTGGTGGCTGGGACCAACGATCCCAGTAACTCCGATTACCTGGCTGACCGCTTTGTGGAGGGCATGAGCACTACCGGGAACGTGGAGATCAACAAAATCCACCTGAAGGATCTGCATATCGACCATTTCACCCTGGACCACTACAAGCAGGAGACTCCTCAGGGCGAGGATTACCTGAAAGTAGAGAAAGCCCTACAGGAATCTTCCGGAGTCGTGATTGCGAGTCCTATTTGGAACTTCGGCGTTCCGGGGCACCTGAAGAACCTGATCGACCGGATGGGGAGGTGCTGCTTGGATATTGAGAGCCGCTCGCTTGGTATGCTGAAAGGTAAGCCATTCTTCCTTCTCTATACAGGAGGGTCCCCGTACCCGGCATGGACGGGCCTGCAACGTAGAACGGTAAGCCACCTCCCCGTTTCCATTCGCTACTTCGGAGGCGTCGTGATCGGCGCGCACTACGAAGGCCGCTCTACCAAGGGCAAGGGAGAATTCGGGTTAGTCGTCGATCAGCGACCGGACTCCATCGCCGCAGTAAAGGAGAAAGGCAAACACTTCGCGGGGATCGTGCGGACCTTTGCGGAGACCGGAAAGCTGCCGCTGCGCGAACGGTTCCTGGTGTGGGTATTCAAGACAGCACAGAAGCTCAAGAGGAAGCTGGGCCTGTAAGGGTGACTTCTTCATCCATAATTCCCCTCCTCCGGAATGCCTCCCAAGTTTTGGGACCACCTTCGACGAGCACGGAAGCTATCCCGGTGAACTGCTCCTGAGGTGTTGTGAGAGATGTAAAGAGCATATCCATATCGAAGAAGTTCTCTCTGATAGGAACAGTGAGGAGCATCAATCCTTTCTCTTTGAGGATTTTTACCTTTTTCAGATCAGCATTCACTGCTTTTTCCTCTACACACACGATTGTCCTCTCCTGATGATCATCACAAACAACATTTGCAGTCTCCTGAATGCGAAACTGGGGATCGAGGATAATTCTGTAGGGTTGAAAGGAATTTTTTGATATTTTTGAATCTCCATTGAGCCCTTCCATTTGAGTAAAAAATGACTTTTGATCAAATCTAATATTCAATGATGGATTATCCGAAAGGACAGTCCCTATGCCGACAAGTATCGCATCATGACGTGCTCTCAAGTGCACATGGGCCCACGAGTCTTGATCATTTGAGGTGATCTTGAGCCGTGAACCATCCTCGTTCGATGTTTTCCCTGCACTATTCTTGGCCATTTTGAGCGTAATCCATGGCCTATTCTTCGTCCGAAGGCTCACAAAACCTCTATTGAAGTACTCACAGAGGGCTCTTTCTATCGGTCCTATTACCTCTACTCCAGCCTTCTTTAAAGCCTCAATCCCCTGCCCCGAGACTCTGTTGTCTGGATCAATCATGCCAAAGACCACAGTCTTCATGCCCCTCTGAATGATGATATCGGTACAGGGAGGGGTCATTCCCTGATGGCAGCAGGGCTCCAGATTCACGTACAGAACGTCTGTAGGCTCGACTTGCTCTGTGAATGAGTCAAGGAGTCTTCTCTCTGCGTGCGCCCCTCCAAAGGCCTCATGAAATGCCTCTGCAATCACCCTGCTCTCCCGGACTAACACTGCCCCCACCAGGGCCCCATTCCCCACCCTGCCCCGCCCGAGCTGGGCGAGGTCGAGGCATCGGTGCATGAAAGCGAAATGGTGCATGGAGGAAGCATAAACTAGATGGGAAAAGAGAGTGTAACAGTGTTTTACCACGATATGATATTCTGTGACGTTAGACTCATTCAGAAGCCAAAACTATGATGATGGAACAGGAGTTCCCTCTTCTTTCATCAGTGCCTGCCAGTCGAGTTTGAAGGAACCAAGGGTTTCAAAAAGCTTCAGAAAGGCATTGAGGCATTCCTTGCCTCCGTCATCCGTCGAGCCCTTCCGAAGAGCTGTAGAAAGTCGAATGCCTTGCTTGAGAAGACTCTCCACTGCTTCGATCGGCGGCTCCATTTTGCTTTGGATACCTTGTAGGACTTCAAGGATTCTTTCTGGAAGGACTCCGTTCAACGAATAACCCACTTCACGTTTGTCAAAAATCTCTATAAGAGAGCTCAAACTTTTCCCCGCAGATTTCAAGACAACAAGCAGCCAGTATATACATTGACCGCCTTCAAGAAGCGCGTTGTCACGGTCATTTGAACGAATTGCATCCCAGAGCTCAGTAAGCTCAACTTGATAACGTCCAAGACAATATTCCAAACCTTTTTCGAGCGCTGCACGCGTTGTGGAGGAATCATGTTTGACGCTTTGTGAGAGCTTATTTTCCAGTGCTGGTAACCAACGCGAGACGGGCTCAACATCATTTGTCTCCTGGATGACCTCTGGAGGAGATTCCTTTTCATCAAAGGGGAACGCACGAAGTACATCGGAGGATTCGGTATTCATCTCGACATGAATAGGTCGAAAGGAACCCAGATCTTCAGCGCCGAGCTGTAGTAGTTTCACACGCATTGCATTCACTTCCTGAACGGGGACGAAAATCTCGAGAGCGCGCACTGGCTTGCCTTTTTTTACGAGAACTTCGGAAACAGTAGGGCCCCGCAACCCTAAGCCAGCAAAGCGACCGACAATTGAGGCATCCACATTGCATTTCAATGAAGCAAAAGTGTTACGGTCGCGTGCGGCCTCAAGAGCAAGACCGATGATACGTAACATATCCCGCGACCTAGAGGCAATCCGGGAAACACTATTGAGACGGGAAAACTGAGTGACGCTGAAATTCGTGGAAATATTTGGAAGAGTGACATAGGGCAAATCGATTGAATCACCGAGAGGAAATTGAATTTGCTCCGAAGCCACTTGCAAACGATTCGCCTTAGCGGTTTCTCCGCTTCCAACAATTTCAAAAGCCACGCCGCTTCGCAGCTCCGCAACACGCGTATCTGCTCCGTCTGTTTCACGGACTCCCGCATTAATGCGCATATAATTAAGGCATTGCTGTAGTAACAAGGGATATTTCGTGAAAATCATTTGTCCGCGTAAATCCTCCGCAGAAGCGAGTGGCTTTTCTTCAGGAGCGAGAAAAGCCATGGAACATTCACCAATCTGTAAAGTGACAATTCTTTTGATATCACTGTCTACTTTTTCTTTGCGGGCATTCAGGTCACCTTCAACGACCAGATCGTCACCTCCAAGGAGACCAACCGACTGGTTTTGAAATTTCTCGAGGGCAATTGCCAGTGCTTTTGCACCTTTGACTGCCTGAAAGACAAAATCTCCATCAGTTATTTGATCAAGACGATTAAGCCCATTTCGAACCTTTTCAAACCCCGCTTCTATAAGAAGATTTGAAAGTCCGTTGCGCGAAGAAGTAATATCAGTGATTGCCCCCTTGGGTACGATCACGACTTGTTTATCGGCGGAAATCATAATGGAGAAAGGAAAGAGAAAAGATAATCCTCCCGATGAGGAAGAGATGATTTCGGCTTCCTGTAGGGCTATTCTCGATTCAAATTCCTTCTACAGCCGACACCATCTTCTCCCCATGTTCGTGGGAGTGATGTGAATGATGCCCGGCATGTGCGAACTGAATCGTCATTGGACTCAGTGTACGCAGGGAAAAACATATGTCAATGTTTTATCACGCTAATACACTCACTTTTTTTGGGAGAAATTTAGAGAAACATGAAATAGAAGCAAAATATTTGAGAGGATTTCATTCAAGTAAAGTAAGAAAACTGCGGAATTCAGTATTACACCATGAATGTGATCGAAATCTGTAAGGATACGGATTCTTGTTCGTCTCAATCATTGTTATGCAAAAGACTCTCCTCCCATCACGGGCTTGGCAGAAACGCCTTCATTACGGCAGGTTCCGTCGTAATAGCGCGGTCGTAAAGCCGGTCATCTGGGTTTTCCAGTTAATGAAAGTGCGCATGGATAGCGAACCTATGCGGATGACGCATAGGCCCGTCTGATTCCATTCACTTCTTCTCCAAGTACTTCTGGAGGACCGATGGTCCTTTTTGTTCGCTTTTTTCTGTCTGAGGCGCCGCATGCATGATGCGATGATGGCGGTGGATGTTGAAATACTTGCGGTAGCCTCCCGTCCCGTTTTCGATGAATTTTGCGACTCTGGTAACGGTTGTCGTGCTTGCCCCCGTAAGCCTGGCGACTTCACGGTAACTGAGCCCCTTGCTCAGCTGCCTCGCAACCTCCAAGCGTTCGCCCCACGCCTGTAATTCACTAAGCGTACCGATATCCCGCAGTAAATTGCTCATCTCCTCTTCGGTCTTTGCCGTCAGCAGCACCTGCGAAAGGGCACGGAACCAGGGTTCCTTGCGGTAGGCATCTTCGGTGAAACGCTTGCGGGTGGGCATGCGGAAGCGAACATACTCGCCGAGCGCAGGAGGGTCAATGTTTTATCACAGTGGTACTTCCTTGTTCACCAATGTCAGCTTATTACTTCTCTCCGGACCGCGCCGCTCCCTCATTACGCTCGCCGCTTCGCGACGAAGCTCCTCGGAATGACAGTATTACTTCCCTCCTGATCGAGCCGCAATCACCTCATCCGCCTTGTTCTTCGGCACTTTCGCGTAGTGGCTCGGCTCCATGGAGTAGCTCGCGCGACCCTGGGTCATCGAGCGCATATCGGTCGCGTAGCCGAACATTTCGCTGAGCGGCACGTTTGCGGAGACAACTTTCGCCATGCCACGATCGGAGGTATCGAGCACCAGCCCGCGGCGGGCGTTGATATCGCCCATAATGTCGCCGAAGAAGTTCTCGGGGCAGACGACTTCCACTTTCATGACCGGTTCCAGGATCACGGGATCGGCCTTGCGAGCGGCAGCCTGGAGCCCGATGGACGCACACATTTTGAAGGCGAATTCATTGGAGTCGACATCGTGGTAGGAACCATCTGTGAGCGTCACTTTGATATCGACGAGCGGGTAACCAGCGAGAATGCCGCGGCTCATGCCCTCCTGGAAGCCCTGGTCGCACGGCTTGATGAATTCGCGGGGAATGCGGCCACTGACGATCTCGTCGACGAATTCGTACCCTTTACCCGGCTCCTGGGGCTCGAGCGTAAAGACCACGTGGCCGTACTGGCCGCGGCCGCCGGACTGCTTGATGTACTTCTCTTCGTGCTCAATTTTCTTCTGAATCGTCTCGCGGTAGGCGACCTGTGGCTTGCCCACATTCGTTTCGACTTTGAACTCGCGCTTCATGCGATCGACGATGATATCGAGGTGCAGCTCGCCCATGCCGGAGAGGATGACCTGGCCGGTTTCTTCGTCGGACCGGACGCGCAGCGTCGGATCTTCTTCTGTGAGTTTTTGGAGGGCCACACCCATCTTCTCCTGATCAGCTTTGGTCTTGGGTTCAACCGCAAGCGAGATGACGGGTTCGGCGAAGGTGATGGATTCGAGCTTGATCGGGTGCGCATCGTCGCAGATGGTATCGCCCGTGCGGGTGTCTTTGAGCCCGATGACCGCGCCGATATCCCCCGCTTCGATCTTGTCGATTTCCTGACGGTGATTTGCGTGGAGCCGGACGATGCGCCCGATGCGCTCGCCCTTGCCCGTGCGGGAATTGGTGACCGCCGTGCCGGACTTGAGCACGCCGGAATAGACGCGGATGAAGGTGAGGCGGCCCACGAACGGATCGGTGGCGATCTTGAAGGCGATAGCAGCCATGGGTTCATCGTTAGACGCCTTCCGCTCTTCCTCGACGTCTTTGGGGTTCTTGCCTTCGACCGGAGGAATATCGAGCGGGCAGGGTAGATACGCAACCACGGCATCGAGCACCAGCTGGACGCCCATGTTCTGGAGAGAGGAACCGCAGACGACGGGGTAAATCTTATTAGCGACGGTCGCAATGCGGATGCCTTTGCGCAATTCATCATCGGTGAGGGCGCCGTTCTCCAGATACTTGTCCATCAGGTCGTTATTGCTGTTCTCGGCGACTTTCTCCATCAGGATCATGCGGTACTCGGTGACCTGATTCATCATGTCTTCTGGGATAGGGATTTCCTTGCGGATCTCGCCGTTCTTGCCTTCGAACGTGTAGGCCTTTTTGGCGACGATATCGACGATGCCTTTGAACTCGCTCTCCGCGCCAATCGGCAGCTGGATCGCCACGGCGTTCTTGCTGAGGCGATCGAAGATGGAATCGAGCGTCATGTAGAAATCGCCTCCGGTCTTGTCCATTTTGTTCACGAACGCGAGGCGCGGGACGCCGTACTTGTCGGCCTGGCGCCAGACGGTTTCGCTCTGCGGTTCGACACCTTGCGATCCATCGAACACGACGACTCCGCCGTCGAGTACGCGAAGACTGCGCTCCACTTCTGCCGTGAAATCGACGTGTCCGGGAGTATCGATGAGGTTGAGTGTTGCCTCGACTACTGTGCCATCGGGCATGGGAGCCTTCCACTGGCATTGCGTAGCGGCAGCGGTAATCGTGATGCCGCGCTCCTGCTCCTGCTCCATCCAGTCCATCGTGGCCTCGCCCTCGTGCACCTCGCCGATCTTATGGACGCGGCCGGTGTAGAAGAGGATGCGTTCACTGGTCGTGGTCTTGCCAGCATCAATGTGCGCAATAATTCCGAAGTTTCTGACGTTTTGGAGGTCCATGACGAGGAGGGTAAAGAGGGCTGAGAAGGCAAAGAGGACGTGACGGAAACCTCAGATAAATGCCCATTCCCAAAGGATGGGATGCATCCTTAAAAGCTGGGAGAGTGTAGGGAAAAGGGCTTAGGGATGCAATCCTGTTTATGTGCCGAATGGTGGAGCCAGGGGGAGTCGAACCCCGCCCCGGAATTGTCGAGGTCCGGGTCCTACCGTAGAACTGGCCCCATACAAATTCGGCACAGCAAAGGGTAGTAAAAAATGTTTGACACTGCTTTGTAGGCCATATATGCTGCTCTCAGTTGTCGAGGTCCGAGTTCCCGCCTGGGGAATCGAATTCCGCCTCCAAAGGCGGTTTTCTTTTATCTGCCAGAATTGCGCCGTTCCATACCCCTATGGAACGTCTGGTTTGCTCTTCTGGCAGGACAAAACATCGATGACGAAAAAGTGATTTGTAAGCACGTCACTCCCCACTAAAAATCATCATCTGGTCCTTCCCAATGCGGGGAAGGCTGTGCAATGTCAATCCCACTCGTACATCCCATATCTCGAAGCAGTGCATCAATGGCACGGGCGGTCTCAGGAGTCGTCGTCACCTTCCAGAGATTCCCTCGATCGTACAATTCCACTGCCTTGCCAGAAGCGATGCAGCCCGCAATGAAATTCCGTGTATCACGTTCGACTTGTTCTCTCTTTTGTATTGTCCCCCGGGGGCCAGGCTCCACCCAGAAGTCATAGTGGGCCATTGATTGAGTATTCACGGACATACTCAGGCAGACTTCGCAAGATGAGCAAACGCCTTATTCGCCTGGGCCATCTTGAGGACATCCTGCTTCTTCTTTACTGCTGACCCCTGATCGGCAGAGGCATCGAGCAGTTCGAGTGCGAGCTTGTGGGCCATCGGGACGCCTTTGCGCGAGCGGGCGGCGTCGAGGATCCAGCGGATACTCAGTGCCATTTGGCGCTTGGGATTCACTTCGACCGGCACCTGGTAGACCGAACCGGCGATGCGCTTGGGGCGCACTTCCACGAGCGGCGTGACGTTGAGGAGGGCTTTGGAAAAGACTTCCGCGGGAGGATCTTTGGTGCGCGTCTTGATGATCTCAAACGCGTCTCTCACGATCCCGCGGGCAATGGACTTCTTCCCCTGCTTCATAACGCAGTTGATGAATTTCTCCATCAGAGGATCGGAGCCGATAGGAATGTATTGCTTGACGGGTTTGGACATAGTGGAGGGAAGGTTGTACGTAGTGGTGGAGAGACGCATAATTATGCGTCTTTACCATGCGTCTTTACGCTTTCGGTTTTTTCGCACCGTAGAGGGAACGGCCCTGTTTTCGATCGCGGACACCTTCCGTGTCTAAAATTCCGCGGACGATGTGGTAGCGGACACCCGGAAGGTCTTTTACGCGACCCCCGCGGACGAGGACCACGGAGTGTTCTTGTAGATTGTGACCCTCACCCGGGATGTAGGTTTTCACCTCGTAGCCGTTCGTCAGGCGCACGCGGGCGATCTTGCGAAGAGCGGAGTTTGGCTTCTTGGGTGTCATCGTGGTGACCTTCACGCAGACTCCGCGCTTGAACGGGCTGCCCTTGGGGAGCTTGACGTCTCGCATGTTGAGGGCGTTCCAGGCGGTCTGGAGTGCAGGAGCTTTGGACTTCTTGCGCTTGTCCTTGCGTGGGTGGCGGATGAGCTGATTAATGGTAGGCATGGGCGGGAATAGTAGAGGGATGGGTGGGGGAAGTAAAGACTGAGAATGCAATGGACGGAGTTTCGTTAACTCGTTAATTCGTTGATTCGTACGAAGGAAAAGATTCTAAAGACAGTGGATGAAAGATTACAGTCACGAGTTAACGAGTTATCGAATTAACGTTCCTCTGCCTCATCTTCAGCAGCCTTGGTGCCGGACACATAGCGCTTGCGGTACACCTCGCCGGTCGGAATCAGCCGTCCGATGATGACGTTCTCCTTGAGACCGTGGAGCATATCGATGCGGCGGGTGGTGGCGGCTTCCACAAGGACGCGGATGGTCTCCTGGAACGAAGCGCCGGCAAGCCAGGAATCAGTTGCGAGCGCGACGCGGGTGATGCCCAGCAGCAGCTGTTCGTAGGTGGCTTCCTGGTTGTTCTTCTTGTTCTTGTGCACGCGGTCGTTCTCGTAGAGCACTTCGCCGAGATCCGATGTCTCGCCCGGCAGGAACTTGGTGTCACCGGCATCGACAATGCGGATCTTACTGAACATCTTCTTCACGATGATCTCCAGGTGCTTGTCGTTGATCGTCTGCCCCTGCGACGCGTAGATGTGCTGGACCTCCTGGACGATGTACTTCTGCACGGCGTAGGCGCCCTTCTTCTCGAGCAATTCCTGGAGGTTGTAGTGACCGGCGTTGAGCGCTTCTCCCGCCTCCACGAGCGAGCCGGTTTTGACGAGGAGGGATTCGCGCGGGCCGAACTCGTAGGCTCTCTCCTGGATCTTCTCATGGCGTATCCGCAGGAGCCCGCGTTCGATGTGGCTGACGGTTCCCGTGATCGTCACCTTGATGGTGCTCTTGTCCGAGCGGGACTTGGCGATGACCGCACGCTCCGCGACGGCCTGGTCTTTTTTCACCGTGACTTCGAATCCCGACGGAACGTAGTAGGTATCTTCTCCCGGCTCCTCGGCGATCACCTGGACTGTCGTCTTGCCGCCCTGATGCGACACCTTCACGCGGCCCGTGATATCGCTCAAAGTCGCCGGCGTGCGGGGATTACGGGCTTCGAACAGTTCCTCCACGCGCGTGAGACCCTGCGTGATATCGGCACCTTCGGCCACGCCTCCCATGTGGAAGGTACGCATGGTCAGCTGCGTTCCCGGTTCACCAATGCTCTGCGCAGCGATGATGCCAACGGGCGTACCGATCTGGACGGTCTTGTTGTTACTCAGGTCGCGACCGTAGCATTTGACGCAGATGCCCCCGCGCGTGCGGCAGGTCATGATGGAGCGCACGGAGATGGGATCCATCTGGTTCTTCTCGATGATATCGAGCAGCGGCCCGTCGATTTCCTGATCGCGTTTCGCGATCATTTCTCCCTTCAGGGTTAGATCTTCCGCGAGCGAGCGGCCGAAGAGGCGGAGCGAGAATTTTTCGCCGATCTGGGCGGATTCTTCGCGGGTGATGCGGTGGCCGCGTTCGGCACCGCAATCTTCCTCGCGGATGATCACGTCCTGCACGGCATCAACGAGACGGCGTGTCAGATAGCCGGCTTCGGCGGTCTTGAGTGCGGTATCGGATTTCCCTTTGCGTCCTCCGTGCGTGGCGATGAAGTACTCCAGGACGGAGAAGCCGCCTTTCAGGTTGCTCTGGACCGGGAGTTCGATGGTGCGTCCGGACGGGTTGGCCACAAGACCCTTCATACCAGCGAGCTGCGTGATCTGCCCCCAGTTGCCGCGGGCACCGGAATCGATGACGTACGTGATACCGTTTTCCTCTTCGGCCAAAAACGCCTGGATCATCGCGGTCGTGATCTCGTTTTTCGTCGCGGACCAGATACGGATCGCGTGGCTGTAGCGTTCGTCGCCGGTCACCAGACCCTTCCAGTAGAAATTGTTGATCTTGCGGATCTTCTCGTTGGCTTCCTCCAAAAGCTTGTGACGCTCCTTGGGCACGCGGATGTCGGCGGAGGCGATGGAAATGCCGGACGTAGTGACGTAGTAAAAGCCGAGATCCTTGACGCGGTCGGCGAGCGCGACGGTCTCTTCGCGGCCGAGTTCCTCGAGACAGCGGGAGATCAGGTCACTGAGCGTTTTCTTTTTCATGGCGTCGTTGATGAACCCGAGTTTGGAAGGCACGACCTCGTTGAATTTGAGCCGGCCAACGGACGTTTCGACCAGAGTATAGGGAGCGGGCGTTCCGCCCGCGGACGCAGGCAAGAATGCCTGCTCCTTTTCATTGGTATGAAGACGCACTTTGATCTTCGCCTGCAGATCCACAGCGCCGTGTTCATGAGCGAGGAACGCTTCCTGCGGGCTACTAAAGACCATACCCTCTCCTTTGCGCCCGCCGTGGATGCGGGTGAGGAAGTAGCACCCGAGCACCATGTCCTGAATCGGGTTGATGATCGGCTCTCCCGCGGAGGGCTTGAGCACGTTATTGACCGATGCCATCAGAGACTTCGCCTCCTCTTGTGCCTTCGTGGAGAGCGGCACGTGCACGGCCATCTGGTCGCCGTCGAAGTCGGCGTTGAACGCGGCGCAGACGAGCGGGTGCAGCTGGATCGCGAGACCTTCCACGAGCTGCGGCTTGAACGCCTGGATACCCAGGCGGTGGAGCGTCGGCGCGCGGTTGAGGAGTACGTACTTGTCTTTGATCACATCTTCGAGAATGTCCCACACCTCCTTGCCGCTGTCCTGCACCAGGCGCTCGGCGGCTTTCACGTTGTGCGCAAGCTCATCGCGGATGATGCGGCCGATGACAAACGGCTTGAAGAGCTTCATCGCCATTTCCTTGGGGAGACCGCATTGATCGAGGTGCAAATGCGGGCCGACGACGATCACGGAGCGTCCCGAGTAGTCGACACGCTTGCCGAGCAGGTTCTGGCGGAACCGGCCCTGCTTGCCTTTTAACATGTCGGAGAGCGAGCGGAGTTTGCGGCGATCACCAGCAGTGAAGAGCGTCTTGCCCGCACGTGCGCTGTTATTGAGCAGCGTATCGACGGCTTCCTGGAGCATGCGTTTCTCGTTGCGGCAGATGACTTCCGGGGCGCCGATGCTCATCAGTTTCTTGAGACGGTTATTGCGGTTGATAACGCGGCGGTAGAGGTCGTTTAAGTCGGATGCAGCGAAGCGTCCGCCGTCGAGCTGCACCATGGGGCGAAGATCGGGCGGGATCACGGGCAGGCGCGTTAAAATGGTCCACTCGGGTTTGATGGATGACTGCTGCAGGGAACTACTAAGTTTAATGCGCTTCATGACCTTCTTGAGCTTCTGACCGCTACTCTGCTCACGATCTTTTTGGAGCTGCACGAGGAGGGATTTGAGCTCGACCATGCCGATGATTTCGCGGATGGATTCGGCACCGGTGCCGGCGCGGAAGACATGACCGAATTTCATGTTCATTTCGCGGAACTTGAGCTCGCTTAAAACCGCTCCCGTATGGAGGTTCTTGAGGTCATCGAGCGCATCGCGGTGGTTTTGCTTGAGGGACTCGAGTTTGTCGGCGACTTCTTTATCCAGCGCATCCAACTGCGCACGGGTGGCCTCGGATTCCTTCATGCGCTTGTGCTCGTCTTCATACTCGCGCTTGATCTGATTCTTGCGCGCTTCCATGGACGTCGTGATTTCCTTCTCGGCTTCGCCCTTAGACGCGTCGTCCACCTGGATGACGATATACGCGGCAAAGTAGACGATCTGCTCGAGCGTCTTGATGGGGAGATCAAGCAGAAGTCCGATGCGGGATGGGGAAGAACGGAGGAACCAGATATGCGTGACCGGCACAGCCAGGTTGATGTGCCCCATGCGCTCGCGACGGACGATACTGCGCGTCACTTCGACTCCGCACTTCTCGCACACGACGCCCGCGTACCGCACTCCTTTATACTTGCCGCAGAAGCACTGGAAGTTCTTCGTCGGTCCGAAGATGCGCTCGCAGAAAAGCCCATCGGGCTCGGCACGCTGCGTGCGGTAGTTGACCGTCTCCGCCTTGGTGACCTCACCGCGCGACCACCCGAGCATGTCTTCGGGGCTGGCAATACTGAGCGCGACGGCATCGAACGAATCGGTCGCCGCAGACTTCTGTTGATGAGGAAATGGCATATTCGAGTGGGGAAATACAAAAGGACAATTAAAAAGCTGTCATTCCGAGTAGAAATTTGCGGAGCAAATTTCGTAACGAGGAATGCTGATGAGGGAATGGCATAGCGCGTGGGGGGAACGTACGAAAGACCGCAGCTCCTCCGCTGCAATCGTCTGAATTGCGGGAGAAACTTCGGTGGATGTGAGGGAAGTGTACTAGGGAGAGGAGTGGAAGCAAGGGAATTCCGTGCAAAAGGGACCGAAGGTAGTGTGAAAAGCTCACCATAAAAACACCTCGGTCCCTTTGGTCCCCTCGGTCCCGTCGGTGCCTTTCTATCTCGCCATTGCCTTCTCCATCATCTCCTTTCCTTGCTTCAGCTTGTCGATCCCCTCCTGCACACTCTCCACTCTCTCCTGTACATCCTGCGCAGTCTCTTTCGCTTTCTCGATTCCCATCTTGCCCAGTTCAATAGTTGCTGCTGTTTGCTTTCCGACCTCGATCACGATGCCGCTGGCGGTATGGATCACATCGCGCAGGCTGCCGGTGCCGGTGAGAGGATTTGCCGGGAGCGAACAGCCCGAGAGGAAAAATCCAAAAGCCAAAAGCCAAAGACCAGGGAAATACAAAATTTTACACAATCGAAAAAACGGCGTAGTGGACAAAAATGGGTGGTAAATTCAGCTCATTGAGAGCGTAGGAACT
>CAYUZT010000014.1:0-22689 GCA_964449445.1 uncultured Candidatus Peribacteria bacterium
TCAAGAAGAGACAAACTTACATTTTCAGCCCCCAAAATTTCCCATTAAGCCAAGATCCTCAAATTACTCTCCTCTGTTTCCTCAGTTTCTTCTTTTCGTCAGTTCCCTATCGACACACAAACCTCGTCGAATCGCAGTAGAACGTTCCCTGTCCATTGTAGTTCGTCGTTGTCGTTGAACGGTAATGGAGGTTGCCTGCCGAGTCGTAGAAGTAGCGCGGCTGATACTGGTCGACTTTGCGGTAGCGGCGCGGATGACCATAGGGGGCGTACACACCGGAGTCGGTGTATTTGACGGCGTTATCGAAGTACCACTCATCGGAATCGGCAACGGCGACGCTCACGGAATCCGTACTGCGATCAGCCTGCACGCGCAGGAGAACGGGCAGATTGAGCGATGCGTTCTCGCGCACGCGCACGCGCAGGATCATTGAGCGGCTGGTCTTGGGGGCCAGGCGCTGCGCGTCCCACCGGATCACTTTTCCATCACTGTAGCCGCCGTAGGTCGCGCTCTCGAAGCCGACGATATCATCCAGATATGCGCGGACGGTATAGGTACGCATCTGTGAATCGTCATTACGGACGTAGATGCTATACGTGAGCAGCTCACTGCGGGGAACGGGGTTGGGGTTGGCAGTCACGCGGACGGAGATTGCGCCGGTGCAATCTTCGGTGGGAAGTCCGCAGCGCGTCGTTGCAGGCCACGCGGAGGTGCGGGGTGCGACGTACGTGTTCTGGACAGAAGTAGGACGACTGTAGGGCAAGACGTATCGTGTAGGAGCGATCATCTTCTCATCGAAGTAGCTCCAGTCGCTGCACTCGCCGCTGCGGTTCCACTGGTGGCACTGGAATCCCGGGTAATTGCGGTACGGCAACGACGCATCGCGCGCGAAAGCTCGGGCCGCAAAACTCACGGAGAGGAGTACAACCACTCCTCCAACGAATGCGGTCACGAAGCTCCGGAGTGGACAAGCAATCATCTATAGTATTTTATACGATACGCACCACAATTGTCAATCAGTCTGTCAATCGGTCTTCCGCTCCCGGCAGCCATTTTTTCGCCATTTCCCGTTGCGGGAAGAGTACAGTGATCGCGTCTCTTCCCCACCTTCTCTATGTGTCATGGTTCTTGCTGCGGTGATAAGTTCGGTACCGGCTGCGGCGGCTGTAAATTTATCGTCGGCATCGTCGCGCTCCTCACCACGATCACGACCATTGCCACCCTCATCGGCGTGTACAACACGCACATGACGGCCGAGGGCTGGATGTTCGGCACGCTCAACGGCTCGCTCGCCATCATCGCGCTACTGCTGTCGGTGATGTGCTGGCTGAAGCTCGTCAAGAAAATGTGTCCATGCGGAAAGGGATCCTGTGCGGGTGGATCGTGCGGTGGCGGATGTCCGGGATGCGGCAATGATCCGTGCACGTGTAAATAATCGTGGAAGGGCCACCTACGGTGTCCCTCCCACGAACCCACCCTTCCCTAGGAGGGGCGCTCAGCGGCGGGGCCCACGAGACCCGCCGCTTCGCGGTAGTTTTATTGCTTCCGCGATAGTGAAGTTTGTTCTACACTCTCCCGGCTCTGCGTCTTCTAGGAGCGCTTTTCTAAGCATTTATGAGTATTAGAAATATCGCCATCACCCTTCGACTCACCCTCGCTTCGCTCGGGTTCGCTCAGGGCAGGTCGCCCCATCCTCACCTCTCGAATCATGTCCATCCGTAACATTGCCATCATCGCCCACGTCGACCACGGCAAAACCACGCTCGTGGATGCGCTGCTCAAGCAGGGCGGTGCGTTCGAAATGCATGAGCAGGAGAAGGTGGGGGAGCTGATCATGGATAGCAATGCGCAGGAGAAGGAACGCGGCATTACGATCTACGCCAAGAACTGTTCCATCCAGTACAAGGACTGCCGCATCAACATTGTCGATACGCCGGGCCATGCGGATTTCGGTAGCGAGGTGGAGCGCATTCTGCTCACAGTGGACTGCGTACTTTTGATCGTCGATGCGCAGGAGGGACCGATGCCGCAGACGAAGTTCGTGCTCAAGAAGTCTTTAGAGCTCGGTCTCAAGCCCATCGTTGTGATTAACAAGATCGATAAACCCGCGGCGCGGTCCATGGACGTGGTGGACGAAGTGTTCGATCTCTTCGTCGCGCTCAAGGCGAACGACGCGCAGCTCGATTTTCCCTACATCTTCGCCATCGCACGCGAGGGCATCGCGAAGCGGAAGCTGGAGGATGCGTCGAAAGATCTGACTCCGCTCTTTGAGCTGATCATGAGTTATGTTCCCGAGGCAACCCAGCGACTGGATGTTCCTTTCCGCATGCAGCCCTGCAGTCTTGCGTACGATAACTACGTCGGGCGGCTCGCAATCGGGCGCGTGTACGAAGGCACGGCGAAGGTGGGCGACAAGGTCTTCATCAAGAAGACGAGTGGCGAGACGCGCGTCAGCAAGATCACCAAAATCCTCCAGTATCGCGGACTCAAGCGTATCGAGGTGACCGAGGCCGTTGCCGGAGACATCATCACCATCGCTGGCATTCCCGATATCTACGTCGGCGAAACCATCACCACCGACGAATCCGCCGAGCCGCTTCCCGCTCTGCACATCGATCCGCCGACAATCAGCATGGAATTCCTGGTCAACAACTCGCCCTTCGCCGGCAAGGAAGGCGACCTGGTCACCACCCGTCACATCAAGGCGCGGCTCGAGCGTGAGAAGGAAACAAATGTGGGATTGCACGTGGAAGAAATTCCCAACTCCGACATCTACAAAGTCAGTGGCCGCGGCGAGCTGCATCTTTCCGTGCTTATCGAAGACATGCGCCGCGAGGGGTTCGAGCTGCAGGTCTCCCGTCCGGAAGTCATTTTTCGCGAGGGCCAGGGCGGGCCTTCGACCCGCGAGGAGCCGATCGAGCAGGCGATTGTCGATGTGCCGGAAGAATTCACCGGCACCGTCATCGATATGCTCGCGCGCCGCAAAGGCGAGATGGTCGATATGAAAACGTCGGAAGGCCACGCCCGCATCGAATTCAAAGTCCCCACGCGCGGACTGCTCGGCTTCCGCGGCGATTTCATCATCGAGACCCGCGGCGAGGGGATCCTCAGCCACTCCTTTATTGGCTACGAGCCGTACAAGGGAGATCTGCCCGGCCGCACGCGCGGATCGATGATCTCTATGGGCGGCGGCAAGACCGTCGCATTCGGTCTCTGGGGTCTGCAGGACCGCGGCAAGCTCTTTGTGATCCCTGGTCTGGACGTCTACGAAGGCATGATCGTTGGCGAGAGCGCAAAGAACGAAGATATGACGGTGAACGCCACAAAAGAGAAGAAGCTCACGAACATGCGCTCGTCCGGTGCCGATGAAGCGATCAACCTGACGCCCGTCACGCAAATGACGCTGGAGCAGGCACTCGAATACATTGGCGAGGACGAACTTGTCGAGGTCACGCCCAAGAACATCCGGTTACGGAAGAAGTTCCTCAAGGAACACGAGAGGAAGCGACAGAAGTAAGAAGGGACCGAGGTGACCGAAGGAACCAAGGGGACCGAAGTGTTCCTAATTTACGAAGTCGTTGTTTATTCTTTTTCGAAGTGCCGGAGGTACTACTCCGTAGTCATCGTGATGGGGTATTACAGAAATTATTTCATGTTCCTGCATGAATTGTTCGAGCGGCTGACCAGCCAATTGCGCTGCTCTGGTCGTCAGCATTAATAGTTTTAGTGCATCGCCCACACTCATTTCCTCGTCTACTGCGAATTGTGCGATGTGCTGACGATCGGCTTCATTGATCGTCCACTCCATAACTTTCGCTGGAGGGAAAACTTCATCGGGGGAATCGTGTGACATAGGGGAGCGAGTGTAGGAAGGGAGCTCGAAAGATGCATCAAAAAGGCCGAGAAAATGATAAGCGCTCTATTAACAAAATGCAATATTTTTGGTATAATGGCAATAACAGACAAACCCTATGCAGAAGCACAAATTCCGCGTTCTCCTGATGAACCTTGGCTATGCCACAGGGCTCGATGGCTCGCTCAAGAGCTATCTCCTGCGGTGGTACCGCTACCTCTACACGCCCCGCTGGATTATCCGCCGTGTTCGCCAGTCTATTTACGCGCTGCTCAATCGCGAGCATCCGGATTTGTGCTGCTTCGTGGAGATCCACAAGCACCATGGATTCGTCCCGCACCCGCACGCGTATACCTCACACATCGAGAACAAGTACGGCCGTTTTTCGCCTCTCCGTTTTCTCCCGTTCTTCCGCGATAACTGCAACGGGTTCTTCAGCCACCATACGCTCAAGTTTCAGACGCGGTACTTCCGGCATGGGGGAAAGAAGCTCGTTTATGATATTAATCTCGGAAATGGACTGTCGCTCATCCTCGTACACTTTTCGCTCAATGCAAAAACGCGCGCCAAGCAGTGTCGTGAACTCAAGGAGATGCTCTTTGGTCGTAAGCACGTCATCGTCTGCGGCGACTTCAACGTGTTCCGCGGCACGCGCGAGCTCCAGAGCCTGGCGGCAGCGTGCAATTTGCGCGTCGTGAATACGCATGGGGCAACCTTCCCCACAGTCCATCCCAGCAAAGCGCTGGATTTATTCCTCTGCCCGAAGGATCTGAAGCATGTGTCTGCTCACGTGATCAATAATGTGAAAGTGTCGGATCATTTGCCAGTGATGCTGGAGGTAGGCGTGTGAAGACTCCGAAGATTCCGAAGACTCCGAGGAGTCCGAGGACCAGAGGGCAAACGCAGCGAGCGGGGCAATTTCGGTATTCCTCTGAGGTCAGGACCTTGGATTCTTTGGCGTCCTTGGCATCTTTGGCGATACTTGACTAATATAATAAATCATGTTAACTTATCTCCCTTTTTCCAGCCATGCGCACTCTCCTCCGCCTCTCGGCAATCCTTGCGGTCCTGACGGCAATGCTGCTCGCTATGCCGTCTGCGCAGGCGATTGTGTATACGTATCCCGATGGCTCTCAGTCGGAAGAAATGCCTGATCCTCCTGCCGATCTCTTCGCCTCTAGTTCTTCGAGGTTTTCGAGCTCTTCGCGGTCTTCGAGTTCCCGTTCCTCGGTTTCTTCGGTTTCCTCGGCGTCTTCGGTTTCATCCCCATATCCCTACTTCCGCCGCACCGGTGATGCGGCGACGACGCAGACATCATCTGTTGCAAGCCCTCACCCCCCGCCCTCTCCCGCTGCCCTTCGGCTCGGCTCAGGGCAGGCTCTAGGAGAGGGAGCTGCCTACTCAGTTTCTTCAGGCTCTTCGCCTTCCACGCTTTCCTATATTTCTGATGTCCCCAAAGTCGGCGTGAGCCTGGAATCCGATCGCAGCGAAGCCAACCCCGGCGACGATGTTCGCTACTGGATCAAAGTGCGTAACCTGTACACCGGCGATATGCCGCAGTGGAAGATCGCGTTCTTCTTCGACCGTCATCAGATGCAGATTATCGATGCATCCAGTGCGCGCGGCGAAGGCGATCATCTGACCTTCATCGTGCCTCCGATGCGTTCCAACGAGGAAGTGACGTTCACGGTCCGCGTACGGCTCAAAAATCTCAAGCCCGGAACAGTCGTCCGCACCTATGGATCGATGATCTGGGATGGCCAAATCAGCCCCGCCTGTTCCAAGAACGATCTTGTGATCATCGCCCGCCCGCCCGTTACAGGTATTGGCGATTACACCGCTCCGGTGGAAGACCTCGCCGCATTCCTCCGTCCCGTCAGTGCTGCGTCCAAAGGTTCACCCATGCCGCTGATTACCTGGGGCACAGTCGCTATTGCAGGGTTGGGAGTGGGAGGACGGTTGGGCAAGAAATTTATGTGAGAAAGAAAATTAACGGTCCGTCAATCATCCTCGGTTTCGTCCCGATCGCAAGACCCGCGACGCCGCGGTAGCACGTGGAATGTACGATATGAAAAAGGACACGCGCTGTACGTGAACTAAGCCTCTACGAAGGGCTCAACAGCATTTTTTGGGGGAGGAGCGAAGCGTTCCACTCCAGGGGTGGCGTATTTTTTTAAACAATCTTGGTAAGTCCGTCCGGGAGGTTCTGTCCCTAACAATGAATATAAGGAGGGAACGGCTTCCTCCCTGCCTCTTTTTATTATTTCTCTTCACATCCTCTGTATGAAGTCCCCACCCTCCCTCTCGCGCAAAATGCTGCGGCTTCCGGCTGTGATTTCCGTTTCTGCGATGCTCCTTGGCGCTTTCTCGCCGATTGTCTTTGCCGCCGTTCCCGGCGCTCCGCTCTTCTGGGTGGAAGAAGGAGATTCCGGTCTCGTGCGTATCGATTGGAAAGCAGTGTCGGGTGCCGATGACTACAAGGTGTACCGCTCTCTGGATGGAGCCAATAGCGCGGTCTACGGACCTCCTATCTATACAGGCACCAATTTCGTCTTCACCGATACGGTCCTCCCCACCTCGGCGTGGTTCTACAAAGTGACGGCATCGAATGCCGATGGCGAAACGCCGCTCGCCTCCATTGATCCGAAGTTCGCCGAGACGCTCGATATCGTTATCGATGACGACGCGATGACGGGCGATTTCAATTCCACCGGAACGGTGTCGAAGACCGGCGTGTGGAGCCCCTTTGACGTCAATACGTCGGGTTCGGAGCAGATCCTCAGCCAGACGGTCGGCGGCGATAATTTTTCGGTCTCCGGTGCCTTTAGTGACCAAACGTTCTCCTGGATCACCAATGCCCCTGTCACGGGCAACCACGACGTGTTCGTCGCCTACCTGTGTGATTCGTCCCGCGGCACCGCGATGTACGACGTGTACGACGGTGCGACCAAGCTGACACCCACGCCGATCCCTGTGGATCAGGCGCTCAAGTCGTCGGATGGAACGGCATGCGGATCGCAGAGTGAATCTGCGTCGCAACCCTACTGGAAGCCGCTCGGAACCTTTCTCTTCAGCGGCGGGCAGGGCAAAGTCGTCCTCGTCTCCGCCACCGGCGATAACATCGTTGCGGATGCGGCAGGATTGAAGAACATCGATAACCTGAATGCATCGTCCAGCTCGATTGCGAGCTCGGTCTCCAGCGCCGTTGCGAGTTCCGCTTCCAGCATTCCGGCAAGTTCCTCCAGTAGTTCCTCATCTGTTCCAACTGGATGTGTCCCCAGTGACGGCGATCTGCTCGCGTACTGGAAGTTTGACGAAGGAGAGGGGACGACAGCCATCGATTCGACTGGCAACGGCCACACCGGCACGCTCCAGAATGGCGTCAATTACCAGACGGACGTCGCACCGGTCAGCTTCATCAACCCGTTCTCCACCGATTACGATGGCGAGGGTGATCAGGTGAGCGTTCCTGCCGGGGATTTCGGCTTTGGAACGGATGAATTCACCGTCACCGGTTTCATCAAGCCCGGCACGGGCAACCGCTCAATTCTCGGAAACTTCGGCAGCAATCCGGGAGGACTCCGCGGGTGGGGTGCGTACGTGTACTCCAGTCCCGATCGCATGAACTTCTTCGGCTACGGCGATCTCGGCGCCAATGACAGCGCAGGTGCAGTCACATTGATTGACGGCCAGTGGCACCACATCGCAGGTGTGTACAAGCGTGTCGCCAGTGCGCTAACGATCGAGATGTACGTGGATGGCGTGCTGACCCACACGAATACCGCCGTCGTCGGCGATATCGCGTCGACACTGCCGCTGCTCCTTGGCCACTACACGCTCCAGCCAAGCTTCGATGGAGGCTTGGATGACATTCGCGTCTACGATAGCGCCTTGAGTGCGCTGGAGATTGCCGAGCTTGCCAACGGCGTCTGCTCGGGAGGCTCTGGTTCCAGCAGCTCCATCGCAAGTTCTGCGTCATCGATATCCAGTGCAGCGTCTTCAGCGTCATCCGTCTCCAGCGGGCCGCCTCTGCCCATCGACTTGGAAGCGATCTTCGATCTCCCGCCGCAGGCCGATCGCAATGATCCGCTCCCGCAGGTTCTGGGAGCCCGGAATGCCGGGACATCCGCGGTGCCCAGCTCAACAATCACGCAGACGATGCCGCCAGGCGCCACCTTCAATGCCACATTTTCACACTCCGCATGCACGGAGAGCGCCGGTATCGTCACCTGCGCCGTTCCCCATCTGAATCCCGGGGATATCGTCAATTATCTCGTGTATCTGAATATTCCCAATCACGCGTGCGCATCGACGCTCACCACTGGAGATACCGTCGTAACCCCTGGTGATGCGAATGCGGCGAACAACACCGCGTCCGATTCCACACTCGTCACCTGTACTGGATCCTCTGTATCCAGTTCGGGTGCTGCTGCATCCAGCGCTGCATCCGTCGCAAGTTCCGCGGCTGCGAGTAGTGTTACCTCGACAATCTTCTCCACGTCCGGCGGTGGGGGAGGCGGGGATGGCGGCACGGGAGGGCGTCGCGGAGACAATACGAACATCCTGCTTTCGCTCCTCAATGGCATCGTGGCCGTGTTCGGTTTCAATGAAGGCACTCCTCCCCCGGCCTTCGGAGGAAGCGATTTCGTTCTGCAGCAGATGCTCTGTCCGTTGCAGCTCAAAGGTGTGGCCGATACGTACGTTCTTCTCGCGAAGCAACTGGCAGAGGAGACGGGTGTGAACGAAGCCACTCTCCTGGGACATCTCCGCAATCCCGATTTCTGTGACGACTATCTGGCTGAGCGCCGACCGGAGAATCCGCGGATCTCCGTTGCGCCGCGGCCGATTCCGCTCCTTGCGGACGGCTATCCGGACTTCGGCGATGATCTCGAAAACCTCTGCGCGCGGAAGAACGGCCAGCTCTCGATCCAGCAGATCAAAACCTTCGCCAAGCGCATCCCGATCGGTCGCACGGGAGTGACGAAGCGGCAGTCGTGCGACATGTTCCGCGTCTCGGGCACCAACGACTGGTTCTACTATGGTATCCCCGTCACGATCGTTCCGCGCAAAGGGGATCGGCCGATTGTCGGTGTACCGCGCGGGTACGTCGCCGTCCAAACTACCCAGGAGACAGCGGCAATCGGTGCGGAGACTCCGTGATCGAGCGATCGGCATTAGAAATGACCACGCAAGAGAATCGAGGAGATGTCCATTGAGGACTATCCCCGATTTTTTCGCTTCCCAAAGCTTTTTTGTACGGTGATCCTCGTCTCACCCTTGCAAGTATGCGCGGCCATCGTCATCCTCGATCGTCCTTTCCTCATTTCTATGCGTCGAGTCACCATCGTTCTCGCATGTCTTTCATTACTGCTCTTGCCGCTTCTCAATCGCGCAGGCGTATAATGAGGAATCCTATACTTGCGTAAAAATAAAAAATCTGTGTTTGCTCAGGAAAAGACCGCGTCCGTCATCGTGGAAAATCCCGGCTTTTTTTGATCGTTTTACAAGCCCGCCGCATTCAGGAGCGGCTCGCGGTAGGGATCCGGGTCGCCGGAAAATCCCTGCGGCCCGCTCTGCAGGAAAGCGCTGCTGATAATCGCATTCTTCACCATGGCAACCTCCAGGGCGTTCGTCGGTTTCGGGCGACCGAGGAGGTAGAGCGCTATGGCGCCGGCCGTATGAGGGCTGGCCATGCTGGTGCCGCTGATCGTCGCGTACGCGCTCCCTTTCCATGTCGACGTGATGCAGACCCCTGGCGCGGCGATATCGACGACGCCGCCGAAGTTGCTGAAATCGGCGAGCGTATCATCGACGTCGGACCGGCACGTCGCGGCGGCTCCGCCGCCTGGTTTTCCGTTGAAGTCGGCGACGGCCGAGACGGCGATCACATCGGGATGATTCGCCGGGCTGAACGTCGCGGCGTCCATGGCCGAGTTGCCCGCGGCAACGGCATAGACGACGCCGGCGGCGACGGAGCGGCGGATCGCCTCATCCATGGCGGCCGTCTGGCATTGGCACCCGAGACTCATGTTCGCGACTTCGATCGATGCCGCGTTCGCGGTTACGTAGTCGATGCCTTCGATGACATCGGACAGGTACCCCGAGCCGTTGCGGTCGAGCACTTTGACCGACCAGATGCGCGCGCCGGGCGCGACGCCGGTGACGCCCGCGCCGTTATCGAGCGCGGCCGCGGTCCCAGCCACGTGCGTGCCGTGACCGTTGCGGTCATCGGGGGAGAGTTCATTCGTGAAGTTCACTTGGGTAACGACACGGAGATCGGGATGCGTTGCCTGCGATCCGGTGTCGATGACGGCGATATCCACGTCGAGCGGAGTATCCACATTGTCCATGGACGCCTTCCCGTTCACTTCCGCATCAATGCGGTCAATACCAGTGGGGACGGAGATGGCGGAGGACAGAGAGGATGACGACGACGCGCTCGAACTGGTCGCGGAGGACGATGATGAACTCACGGAGGAAGAAGAGGGGGGAGAGCTGAAGCTCGACGAAGAAGACGATGGAACAGAACTGGAACTTGAAGAGGAGGATGAGGGAACAGAAGAGCTGGAACTCGAAGAGGATGAGGATGGAGTTGAGCTGGAGGAGGACGTCGAGGACGATGAAGAACTGCCGGGGGGCGGCATCTCCCCCTCGGTCTGATCGAAGAAATTCGTGCAACCGGGATCCGCCGGCCAGTCGACCAGGCCGTCGCCGTCGTTGTCGATGCGGTCGAAGCACTGGGGTCGCGCGAAGGGCGATGGTCTCGCGAAGATCTCGCTCATGAGAGACTCAGCCGACGGGACAGATGGCAGGTCGAATGCGGTGACCATCCGGTCGGGTTCCACGATCGCCACGCGTACGTCCTGACGCAGGAGCGCTGCCTGCGTGGCCGAGAGTTTAGCGGAAAATCCATCAATGTGCTTGTAGAGTGCCTGCGATACGATCCGGTGCCGATCGAGGACGTCCTTTTCCGAAACGCCGGGTTTCAGGAGGACGATGTAGTGTCCGGGAACAACATTCCCGGCAACCGATGTCGGGACGAGAGATGCTTCTGGCATCACTGCGGCGACACTCTCCCAACGGAAGAACGCCAGCGTGAACACAAGCACTGTGCAGAGAGCGACGGACCGGGGGACGTGAGTATGCATAGGGGCAAGAGACAGTATAATCGCTTCTCCCCTCCGTCAAACGTAATTCACTCCATTTTTTTGGCGCGGAGACACAGGCAGTGTTTGCTGAAAATAAAAAAAAGTGTCGTGATAACTATTGAGATCTCACAAAAAAGCCCGGCACGAGGGCCGGGCTTCCTTCAAGAAACCTTCACGGGCAGTTGCTGACCGTGTCCGGCGGACCGTTGCAGTTATCGGTGCCGTCACCGCCGTCGAGGGAATCGATGTCAGCGCCGCCACTCAGAGAGTCGTTGCCCGGACCACCGCGGAGAGTATCCATACCCGACTGTCCGCTGAGGGAATCATTCCCCCATCCCCCCTCGATAGTGTCATTGCCCGAGCCGCCGGTGATGGAATCATTCCCCTGCATGCCAGCGATCCAGTCCGCGCCGGCGTTCCCGGTGCCCGAGTCGTTGCCGGATCCCAGGCAGATCGTATCGTCGCCGTCGAGGCCCGCGACAGAGTCATCCCCTCCGAGTGCATGGATCACATCATTGCCCGCTGTGCCCATCAAGGCATCGTTCCCGGAGGTCCCCACCTTCGTGGGGATCATGCCGTTGCAGAATGACGTGCAGTGTCCCGCGGCAATGTCGGCGATCTCGACGGGTGAGAGCGCACGGCCGTAGATGCGCACATCATCAAGAGAGCCCGCGAAGGTGGGCTGGAAGGTGTAGTGACCCAGGCGCATCGGCGTGGAAATCGCAATGTCGCCGACGGTCGTCGTGTTGCTGCCGACGAGAATGCCGTCGACGTAGACGGTGATCGTCAGATCATTGGCACTACGCGTGTACACGCCTGTGATGTGATGCCACGCGTCGTTCAGGAGGAGAGCGGCGTGGGAAGTATCATTCACGCCGAGCGTGCCGTACCCGAAGAAGTTCACGCGGTTGGTCGCGTAGAAGTACAGGCCCCACCCGCGGTACCCGGAACCGAGATTATCGAAGTGGCCCAGGACAGACCGGTCGCCGGTGCCGGTTTTCGCCCATGTTGAAACGGTGAATGCCGATGTCCCGAGAGAGAGTAATGTATCGGGAGCGGTAATCTCGTCATCGACGCCGTCGAAACTGGCGGCATAGGGGTTGCCGAACGTCGTCGGCGCTGTGGAGGATGTCCAGGATGTGCCGTTGCTCAGCGTGCCAACGTGTCCGTTGCCGGTGGAATCGGCGGTCGAGATGCCGCTGCCTTCATCGAGTCGCCAGTACGCGAGCAGGTCGTCATCCATCTCGCACGGACCGATGCCGGACGCGAGAGGAGGGGAGGTCGATATCCCCGGCGCGAGGGATCCCATGAGAAGAATCGTGAGGAGCGTAACAGCCCATGAGGGAGACCGTGACGCGCTCCGTCGCAAGAAACGCATAGAGGGAAGAGAGGAAAAAAGTAAAAAGGTGCCAAACGGCACATTCTCGCAGGTTTCATTCAATGCCTCAACGAAATAGCTGAGATTATTCCCGGGAAAATATGTAAGACCGCAGCGGATACAGAATTTGTTCAGATGAATAGATGAGAATCGTCGATTTATCGCTGAAGATCATGAGTTCCTCCTTTCGCCAAATAGTCAAAAGCAGGAAACGGATGTCCTTCCCCTTGCTGCCGGTGCTACGATGCCACCTTTTTTCATGTCCAGAGACGACACCGTCACCGAGCAGTTCACCAGCGCGTACGAACAGTACGCGCGCTCCATCGTCCGGTACTGCATGTTGCAAGGGGCCCTCCAACAAGACGCCGAGGAGTATGTGCAGGAGGCATTCCTCAGGACATGGGAATACCTCAATGAAGGACACCAGATCGAGAATATCAAGACATTCCTCTATAAGGTTGCGGGCAACGTGATGATCGACGCCGCGCGACGCCGCAACGGACGCCGGGATCTCTCTCTCGATGAATTGCAGGAGCAGGGATTCGATCCTGGTCACCACGAGGAGGTGCAGAACGTCCAGATGCGACTCGAAGCGAAGACGATTCTCAAACTCCTGGATACCGAGCAGGAGTACCGGCTCCTCACGATGCGGTACCTCCACGGATTCCCCGTCACGTTCTTGGCATCGATGACGGGCAAAACGCCGAACGCCATTGCTGTGCAACTCCACCGGGCGGTAAAACGACTCTCGAAAACGGTGTACAGCAAAGTCCCCGCGCTGCGGCAAATGCGTGATGCAAAAGCCGCAGAGGAGAATAAGGTTATAATGAAATGAATTGCATGGCATGCAAGTTGTTTTTGTAATATACGATCCTCAGATTGCGTCTTTGGGTACGTATATTTTTTTCTCCCTGTTTCTATGCCTACTGCGCGTCTACTGAGGAGGAAACCAACATCCATATGTTCTCTTTCCCGTCTGCGCACTCTTGCGCGGACTGTGCTCTCCGGGAGCGTCGCGCTCACGGTGCTTCTCCTTGCAAGCGGATCGGCATCCGCGAACCAGTTCAGCGCCATTACGACGTTTGCCAGCAACGTCATCAACGCTGCGCTCACGCCGACATCGTTCTTCTCGACGACCATCGGTCAGACGTCGAGCGGTCCGGTCAACCAGAGCGCGAACTATGACGGGTCCGCAGATGTTCTCGCGGATCTCTCCGGCGGTATCACCACCGATAACACCGCGGATATCGTCCAGGCGGAAGTCGCCGTTGGTTCCACCAACCAGGTCGGCTCCATTACCGCGGGCGCGACATCGGATGCGATGATCGACGCCGTCGCGGATTCCACGGTGTTGGCGGACGTCGGACAGACGGCCACAGGACCGGCGAATCAGACAGCGACGGGGGCAAGCGTCGGAACGACGGACCTCGAGAGCGATATCGCCGCCGCAACGACCAACGACCTCGGCATCGCGCAGAGCGCCGATACCGGCACGATCAATGAGACGGCGGGTATTGGGGCTGCTGCGGATACCACACTCGTGCAGATCCTCTCGGCCGGATCACTTGGCTCGGCGGATGTCGACCAGTCATCCACCGGCGGCCCGGCGAACCAGGACATCATCAACATGACGGTTCTCACTACCATTGTGAACGCCATCCAGAACGTCAACACGTTCAACACCGTCGATGTGGATCAGACATGCATCGGCACCTGCAACCAGACGGCGATCATCGATGTCCTCGCGCTGAGCAACGTTGGCCAGTTCGTCGATGCCGATGCGACGTCTATCAACGATCTCACGCAGGGCAACACCGGCGGTTCGGCGAATCAGGGAATGGATAACCTCTCTTCGGCGTTCTCCATCATCTCCGCTCTCCAGGATGCGGATTCCGGCAATGATGTTGATCTCACCCAGACCGGGAGCGGGGGTCTTGCGAACCAGGACTTCGCCGTGTCGGGCTCGGGAATCACGACCGCGATGCAGGGAGTGGACAGCAGTGCCTTCACACTCGACACGATGAACCAGTCGAACACGGGCGGTTCGGCGAACCAGGATCTCGGCAATGCCAGCACCGCCCTCGATGTGCTGAGCGTCGGGCAGAGCGTTGATGCGCTGAATACCGTCGCCGGCACGCAGAGCAACGTCGGCGGCTCGGCGAACCAGACCGGCATCCTCGCATTCGTCGCGAATGCCGATGGCACGCAGTTTGCCACTGGTTCCGCACTGTCTTTGGCGGATCTCAACCAGGTGAACGTCGGCGGCCTGGCCAATCAGGGCATGGGCAATACCTCGACCGCGACGGATGTTATGAACGTTGGACAGGACATTCTCGCAACGAACGACCTCTCCTCGTCGCAGACGAATACCGGCGGTTCAGCCAATGAAGATGTACTACTCGACGGTGTTGCGAACGGCATTGGCCGCCAGACGGCATCCGGGCCCGCATTGGCGTTAAGTGACCTCGACCAGTCGACCACGGGGGGTTCCGCGAACCAGGGCATGACGAACGGTACCTCCGCGACAGACGTCATCGTCGCCGGTCAGGCAATCACTGCAGGCAACACTCTGGGGAACACACAGAGCAACGTCGGCGGACTTGCGAACCTCGATGCGACACTCGCCGGACAGGCAGACACGGATGGCAGCCAGAATATCGTCGGCCTCGCGATCACCGATAACGATCTGACGCAGACCGTCGTCGGCGGACTTGCCAACCAAGATATGGAAAACACCACGTCTGCGACGGATGTCCTCGTCATAGGTCAGGAACTCGATGCGCTGAATCTCGTGTCCTCCGATCAGAGCAACGTCGGTGGAGAGGCAAACCTGCTTGCGACTGCCGATGTCGGCGCTGCAACCACAGGACTCCAGGATGTCTCGGGTGTGGCTGTGTCGGATAATGATCTCGAACAGACTGCCGTCGGTGGTTCGGCAAACCAGGAACTCGGAAGCGTTTCTTCGGCGACCGATGTGATCAATGCCGGGCAGGATCTGCTTGCCGGGAACAGCATCGGCATGGAGCAGAGCAACACCGGTGGCCTCTCGAACGAGGACATCTCCGTGCTCGGCGAGGCCGATCTTGATGGAACACAGACGCTCTCGGGTCCCGCGGTGAGCGTCACCGATGCAGATCAGCTCGTTGTCGGAGGTGATGCCAATCAAGGTCTCGGGAACACCACCTCGGCGGCAGATATCATCGTCGCAGGACAGACGGGTGTCTCCGCGAACGAGGTGGATGCCTCCCAGAGCAACACCGGCGGAAGCTCCAACCTCACCCAGGACATCGGCGTGGATGCCGTAGGATCTCTGGTGCAGGACGTCGACGGTGTCTCTGTCGCTTTCAGCGACCTCTCGCAGACGGTTGTCGGCGGACTCGCCAATCAAGACCTGAACAATGACGCCAGCTCTTCCGATGTCATCGTCGCCGGGCAGGGCCTCTTCACAGGCAACGGCGTCGACGTCGACCAGAGCAACGTCGGTGGCCTGGCGAATGAAGACGCGAATGTCAGCGCCGGCGCCGATGGCGCGTTGGTGCAGGATCTCACAGGAGACGTGAACTCGGATAATCTTCTCGACCAGACGGCAGTCGGTGGCAGCGCAAACCAGGGAATCGACAGCACGGCATCGTCCTCTGATGTCATCGTTGGTGTGCAGGACGGCACGTCGGCCAACGGCATCGACATTGACCAGGCGAACACCGGCGGACTCGCAAACCTTGGCGCGGATGTCGTCACGGCAGCGGATCTTGATGGGACGCAGACGATCAGTGGTCCCACGGTCACCTTCACGGATGCAAGTCAGGTCGTGGTCGGCGGTGACGCCAACCAGGATCTCGTGAACTCCGCCAGCGCGAACGATGTCATCGTCGGAACGCAGGATCTGCTCGTCGGCAGCGAAGTGGACGTCGGTCAGACGAACGTCGGCGGATCGGCCAACCTCGGCACCGATGTGGCGGCGAGTGCAGATGGTGCAGCGACGCAAGATCTGGAGGGAACGGCAGCGTCGATCAACGAAATCGATCAGACGGTTGTCGGTGGCCTGGCGAACCAGGGCCTCGAGAACACGTCCAGCGCATCGGATACTCTCGTTGCGGATCAGGGACTCCTTGCGCTGAACGACATCGATACGGACCAGACGAACGTCGGCGGCAGCGCCAACATCGGTCTCGACGTTGATGCAGGAGCGAATGCCAGTGAGAGTCAATCCGTCGACAGCGTCGCAGTCAGTAACAGCGATCTCGGGCAGACGGCCGTCGGCGGCTCTGCGAACCAGGGCCTCGACAACAACAGCTCCGCGGACGCCGTTTCGGTCGCCTCGCAGGACGCTGCTGCAGTAAACCTTGCCGTTTCGGATCAGACGAATGTCGGCGGTTCCGGAAACCTGAGCGGCACCATGGACCTCGGAGGGTCGGCGAGCGCGAGCCAGGGTGTGACGACCACGGCTGCGGATCTCGTCGATATCGACCAGGGTGTCGTGGGCGGTGATGCGAACCAAAATGTCACGAACAACAGTCCGACGGTGGCTGTCAGTGTTGCGGATCAGGACGTCACGTCGCTGAACGTCGGCACACTCGACCAGGACAACGTCGGCGGCCCGGCGAACTTGAGCGCGGACATGATCTTCACGGCGGAATCGGGCGGATCGCAGGGTGTGGGTGCTGTGGCCGTGGATAGCGTGGATATCGACCAGACTGCCACGGGCGGCCTCGCAAACCAGGGCGCCGACAGCGATACCGATACGACGGCAGTCGCCACGGGCGATCAGACGATCGACGCGACGAACGTCGGCACGGTCGACCAGGACAACGTCGGCGGGAGCGCCAACTTCGCGGCCATGATGGATCTGGATGCACATGGCATAGGAACACAGTCCGTCGGAGCCATCGGCGCGAGCACCTCGGGTATTACGCAGGGGAACACCGGCGGCTCGGCGAACCAGAACGGAAGCAACGGTGCGGAAACCACAGCAGTCGCTGTGGGCAACCAGGAGATCGACGCCGTCAACGTCGCGACGATCGACCAGGACGAGACCGCATCCGGAGCAGGTGCGGCGCAATCGGCTGACGTCACGGGCACTGCCAATGCGACGGGCGGACAGAGCGCCGGCGCGGTCGGCGTCACCGGCCAGGATCTCGATCAGACCAACACAGGCGGTCTTGCGAACCAGGACGGGTCGAACACGGCTGACACACTGGCTGTGGCGGAAGGGAACCAGGACATCTCCGCAGTAGATCTCATCGATGTGGATCAGGACGTCGTCCTGACGGCTGGCGCAGGAGCGCAGTCGATCATCGTTGACGCGGGATCAGCCGCCAATGGAGACCAGACTGTCGGCGCCGTCGCAGTCAATGATCAGGACCTCGATCAAGCGAACACGGGCGGCAGCAGCAACCAGACCGGATCGAACACGGGATCCGCTGGAGCCGTCGCCGATGCAGGGTCTTCACAGACCGTCTCCGCTCTCAATGACATCGACCTCGATCAGAGCCTCGTGGCGAGCAGCGCCGCGGGCGCGCAGGCAATGATGGTCACCCCGGTGGCGAGCGCGGATGCGGATCAGACTGTCACCGCCGCCTCGGGCAATGGACAGACCGTCGATCAGGACAACACGGGCGGTTCGGCCAACCAGGTCGGCGAGAACAATGGCACGTCGAACACTCTGGCCGATGCGGACCAGGATGTCTCTGCAGCCAACTTCATCACCCTTGACCAGAATGCCACCGCAACCAACGGCGCAGTCGCGCAGGCGGTATCGGCGTCCCCCGTTGCAACCGCAACCGGTTCACAGGTCGTCGGCGCATCGTCGGGGAACAGTCAGGATGTCGACCAGTCCATCACGGGCGGTCCGGGCAACCAGGTCGGTGAGAACACGGGCACCGCCAGCACCGAAGCCGGCGCGGAGCAGGACATCGCTGCGATCACAGACACGGACGTGACGCAGAACTGCACGGTGAGCTTCGGCGCATGTGCGCAGTTCGCCGAAGTGGCGCCGACATCCAGGGCGGCCGGAGAAGAACAATTGACGGCGACCTCAAATAACGAACAGGACATTGACCAGGTCATCACCGGCGGTCCGGGCAACCAGGTGGCCAACAGCGAGAATGACGCCAGCACCGTTGCCGACGCAGACCAGGACATCGCTGCGGTCACGACCACAGACGTGGTGCAGACATGCACGATCACGGGCGGCGCGTGCGCCCAGTACACGGGCGCCATGCCGACCTCGACGGCTGAAGGCACGATGACCGTCACGGGTACGTCCGATAACGACACGGACATCGACCAGACCATTACGGGCGGGACTCCGGGCAACCAGACGGCTGAGGCCGACACGGACAGCGAAACGGATCTCTCCGCCGCTCAGGATCTGAGCTCGGTGACCGCGACAGACGTCACCCAGACCTCGACGACAGGCGGCAACCAGAACGCTGTCGTCCGTGGAGGCGCGTCCACCACCGGTTCGATGACAATCACCGGTACATCGACGAACACCACCACGATCAACCAGAATCAGTAGTAGGCACCGGTACCCCGGCAGGAAAGAGGGACGAAAGTCCCTCTTTTTTGGAGGTGGGAAATACGATAAAAGCCGCCCCGTCCGGGGCGGCCATCCCTTTTCTCATTGCATATATATATCCTCCTCCTCACTTCTTGCTCACCTCTCCGTTCTTTCCCTTCTTTCCCAATGGTTCATCGATGACGCTGCTGGCGCTATTTTGCTGGCCGGCTTTCATCGCCTCATCGGGAAGACCGTAGTAGAGCAGACACTTGCTCAGGAAGGACTGGTGGTCGCTCCGCAGATACATGCGCTTATCGACCATTTCCTGGTACGCCTTCTCATTTTTCGTGCCCTTCGCGAGTTCGGCTTTGCGGGCGACAAGCAGGTGAGCGTCCACGGAGGCCTGCGCCGCGCAGGCGCGGTACTTGAGCATTGGACGGATCTGATTCCAATAGAACAGAAACACCGCAGCGATCGCGACAGTGGTGATGATCTTATGCGCCTTGATTGCAAACCAGATGCGCTTGAGTGGACTCCTGGCTCGTGTGAGGAAGGGCGATGCCCCGGAGTAGTGATACACCTGCATAGAGAAAAAGGGGAAAGAAAAGGAGGACTACCATAATTATAACATGACATATTGTCAAGACTATTCTTTTATGTACTTTATCCAAAAAGCCCTACGGTGATGAATATCCTTATGGACATACATTTCCGTATTTTGACAAAAAATGAGAAGTTCATATAATCCCTCTCTATGCGCTTGCGAATTTTCACTGCTCTGGCATTCCTCGTCTGCACAGTATTTCCCGCAGCAGTGTACGCAGGATCAATGAAGCAGGTATCCGTGAAAACATTCTCCCTCCATGATTTCGACGCGCAGATTCTTAAAACCCTGGCATTTGATACAGCATCAGTCACGTATTATACCGAGCTCGCGTCGATTACCCAGGAACAGCTCACGGAACGGCGCGAGTACGAACATATCGGATGTCATCCCTTCCTTGTTCTCAAGAACGGCAAAACCGAGGAGAAAGGATACAACTGTAAGACGTTCTTCTGCACGGGATATCAAAAAGGCACGAAGCAGTGTCTGAGCAATACAGGGGAGCCCTATGGCGGAATCGTGGAGATGTCCCGGCGACAGAGCATTCCGTTCATCGAAGATGTCCGGAAAGATTTCGCAGATTTCCCACTGGGCGATCAGACGGAGGAGATGCATCGCCGTATCGATCAGCTGCACTCGATCCGCTGTCGCCCTTTCTATATGCACATGTTCGACGTTCTCGTTGCCGAGGGCTACCAGTGTGATGAAGCAGGCGAATATCCCTATTTCTCCCCCGCAAACCTCTGTCTAGACAACTGGCGGGATGCGGAGGATGTCTTTTCCTGTCGCATTCAGGAGCGCCTCGACGAATTCGATATCCGCAGACTGGCGTTGCTGTACCGGGGCGGTGTTGCCGCGTCATCCGCGCTCTCAGCATCATCCGCCGCCTCTTCTGAGGCGAGCACTGTAACCGGCAGCACCGTGGCATCTTTTCCCGACGTCATTGCAGGGCACTACGGGTATACGGCAATCATGGAACTCACGAAGCGCGGCGTGATTCACGGCTACAGCGATGGCGCATTCCGTCCGCAGAACACGGTGAACCGCGCGGAGTTCGTGCATATGCTATTGAGCGGTTTGCATGCGGAAGACCTTCGGGGCGAGATACAGTGCTTCCCCGATGTGCATCAAGAGTGGTACGCCCCTCCTGTCTGCGCCGCTCACCGCTTGGGATGGATACAGGGCTACCGCGATGGAAAATTTCGTCCGGAGCAAATGTTGCGTCGTGATGAAGGGTTGAAAATCGTCGTCGCATCGCTCGGATTGCCGCTCACGTCTCCGGCGCCGCTCCCGCCCGATGTCGCTGATGGAACATGGTTCACTCCGTATGCGCGCAAAGCCATGGAGCTGAGGATCATCCTTGAACCCACGTTTCGACCCATGCAACTTGCGACACGCGCAGATGCGGCGGTCTGGATGTACCGCGCATTACGCGCAAAAATGCAACTGGAATCTGAAGCGGTAGTACAATAATTAATTGGCTACAGTAAGGGCTGAAGCTCAATTTATTGCTGTCGAATGCGCAACGGAATATAGACTAAATACAAAAAAAATTATATAATAATCAGATTTCCTCTCAGTGGATGACGGAGAGCGAATCTATTGCCTGGATACAAGGGAGTGCGTATGATCCATCCCTTTATCTTTCCCTCACCATTATGTCCCGCCAGTCGTCCTCCGTCCGTCGTTTTGGCATCGCGTTCTTCGCTGTCTGCATCTTCACAAGCGGTTTCTCACATTTTCCCGTGAGCACTCCGGTATCGGCTGCAGGATCATGCAACGGACTCAGCGTTACGCTCGCCGGGACTCCTGGCAATGATACCCTCATTGGTACAGTCGGTCCGGATGTCATCGATGGTATGGGCGGCAACGACACGGTTCTTGGCATGGGAGGCAATGATACCATCTGCACGGGCAGTGGGAACGATAACATCACGACGACCAGCGGAAACGACTGGATTAATGCCGGTGACGGAACGAATTCGATTGATGCCGGAGGGGGGAACAACACCGTCACGACCGGCGGCGGGAATGACAACATCCAAACGGGCAGCGGCAATGACAGCGTATTGACAGGTGGTGGTAACGATACGATCAACGTGAGTGGAGGCAACAATATCGTGAATGGCGAAAGTGGAGACGACGCCATTACTGCGGGTTCGGGTAATGACACCGTGGATGGCGGTCCCGGGACCGATCACTGTTCCGTGGATGGTGGCATCAATAGCACCCAGAATTGCGAGACCGGCGATGGCGCAAACTCATCGAGTTCAAGCGCTGGCGCATCGTCAAGCGCGAACAGTTCTTCCGGGGGTTCCGCAAGTTCCAGCGGTTCTTCCGAGGCGGCGAACAGTTCCAGCGGTTCCAGTGAGAACAGCTCCTCCGCATCTCCGTCCGTCGGTTGCATCGAAATTACCAAGAAGACGTACGACGCACAGGGCGCATCACTGACAAACATCGAGAGTTTCACATTCATACTCGATGGGAATCCGAGCCTGACCGAGACCAATGACGGAACAGGTCTTGCGACGTTCCAAAATGTTGCGGCTCCTGGTGTCCATACGGTCACCGAAAACGCAATGAGCGGATGGAATCCGCTCAGTGTCACGCCTGCCGATGGCAACGTGATGGTTTCTGCGGGAACACCATGTGCGACGATGGTCTTCGAAAATCAGCAGGTGGGTGGAAGCAGTTCCAGCTCGGTATCCTCAACAAGCAGCTCAAGTGAGTCATCCAGTACTGCTGGTGGCGGCGGAGGCGGCACCGCAGGTGGCGGTGGAGGTGCCCTGACGGCATCCATAGCGGGAGTGGATGGTTCGACAGGCGCGCATCGCGGGGGAGACACGAATCGTATTATCCCGGCAATTGCCCTTGTCGCGAAGTTCTACGGAGCCGGTATCGTTCCGCAGGCAGCCTTTGGTGGAACCGGTAATCGCCCCCTCTCATCAGAAGGCATGCGCCTTCTCTGCAGTGCTCAGCGTGCAATGGGTCTGAAGGCCCGTTCCAGCGTCGTCGACATCGTTGCGGATATCCTCTCGGGAGTGACGGGGTGGGGTATGCCATTCCTCGGAGAACAATTGGTGAGCACAGCCCTCTGCGAGGGCATTGCGCTGTTCCTCTCACCGGAACCAACAGTCATCACACATGCACCGCGGCCGATTCCGCTCCTTGCGGACGGCTATCCGGACTTCGGCGATGATCTCG
>CAYUZT010000015.1:0-22230 GCA_964449445.1 uncultured Candidatus Peribacteria bacterium
ACTCATTCAAGAGCTCTTACGGGGAAAGTAGCCCCCAAAATTTCCCATTAAGCCCCTTCCGATGAAATGCGGAATAGAATGATGATACTTTTGCAAAAGTTCGGTGTCGTCAGTTTGCTCGTCGATCTGATGCGAATGAGGAAGCAGCATATTGTTCATATTGAGGTAGAAAAGGAGGCAGGAGATGAAAAGCTAAAAGCAAAAGTTTTCTCTGACTTGAAAGATAGATTATTGCCATCAGCTGTGTATGAGCAGATTGATTTCGTGAAGAGAGAATTGAATGTGGGTGGTGGCTTTGTTCTTCGATTTGAAATAGAGAAAGGAGACCAGCTCAATTGGATATTGAGGGACACTACAACAGATTTTGAGGTCAAGATTTTTCCTGCTGATGGAAAGGAGCGTTTACGGACTGCTGCGCAAGAATGTTATGAGCGGAGAGCACAATGGATGCGGGAGCTCGTGACTCCTCCGCAAGCTCCCGGAGAAGATACTCCTGTCTGGAAAGATTCGTATGCCGAATCGGAGACCAATGATGCGCCTCCGTCTGGAAACGGTCCCGAGGAGGGATCAGCCTGAGGCGCATGATTCTTGATTCATAATTCCTTTCGTCTGGTATTCTTCCTCTATGAAGGAAGCTGCCCCCGACGCTCTCCACAACCTGCGCCACTCGCTGGCGCACGTCCTCGCGCAGGCGGTGTTGAAGTTATGGCCGGAGACGAAGATCACCATCGGCCCGCCGATCGATTACGGGTGTTACTACGATTTCCTCTTCGCAAAGCCGATCTCTGAAAGTGATTTTCCAGCGATTGAAAAGGAGATGAAGAAGATCATTCACCAAGGGCAGACGTTTCGGTGTGATGAGCTCACAACCGCGGATGCGAAGAAGTACTGGAAGGACCGCAAGCAGAACTTCAAAGTCGAGCTCATCGAAGATCTGGAGAAGAATGACGGCGTGAAGACGGTCACGCACTACGCGAACATCGGGCCGAAAGGCGAGGAGACGTTCGTTGACCTCTGTCGTGGCGGACATGTGACGAATTTCAAAGAGATTCCCGTCGATGCATTCAAGATCATGACGCTCGCAGGCGCGTACTGGCGTGGAGACGAGAAGCGCGAACAGCTCACACGTATTTACGTCGCGGCATTCCCGACAAAAGCGGAGCTCGATCAGTATCTCTTGATTCTGGAAGAAGCTCGCAAGCGCGATCACCGCAAGCTCGGCAAGGAACTCGATCTGTTCGTCTTCAGTGAACTCGTCG
The DNA here is from genome assembly GCA_964449445.1 of uncultured Candidatus Peribacteria bacterium. GTDB lineage: Bacteria > Patescibacteriota > Gracilibacteria > Peribacterales > Peribacteraceae > JABFSS01. Next base: position 1,260 of record CAYUZT010000015.1, read on the forward strand.
GCCCCGGACTGCCGCTCTGGACACCGCGCGGAACGCTCCTCAGGAACCTCCTTGATGGCTATGTGTGGGAACTGCGCAAAGCGAAAGGCTACGAGCGTGTGACGATCCCGCACATCACCAAGAAGGAGCTCTACGAGACCTCGGGACACTGGCAGAAGTTCCAGAACGATCTGTTCCATGTGCGAACGCGCGAGGGGCACGACTTCTGCATGAAGCCGATGAACTGCCCGCATCACACACAGATCTTCGCATCAAACCAGCGTAGCTACCGTGATATGCCGCAGCGGTATGCGGAGACCACGACCTGCTACCGCGACGAGCAGACGGGCGAGCTCCACGGGCTCTCGCGCGTCCGCGCCTTCACGCAGGATGATGCACACGTCTTCTGCAGGCAGCCGCAGGCGAAGGAGGAGATTCTCGCGATTTGGGAAATCGTCGACACGTTCTACGAAAAAGTCGGATTTGGAAAGCTCCGTGTGCGTCTCTCGCTCCACGATCCAAAAGCATTCGACAAATATCTGGGGACGCCTGCAATGTGGAAGAATGCCGAGGGAGAACTTCGCAGCATTGCGGTCGATCGCAAGGCGGACTTCTTCGAGGCTCCCGGTGAGGCCGCGTTCTACGGTCCCAAAGTCGACTTCATCGCGAAAGATTCCATCGGTCGCGAGTGGCAGGTGGCGACGATTCAGCTGGATATCAACATGCCCGAGCGTTTTGACCTCTTCTGCATCGACGAGAAGGGAGGTCACGAGCGCATCGTCATGATTCATGCCGCCATCATGGGCTCGCTCGAGCGTTTTCTCTCCATTTTCATTGAGCACCATGCCGGGCTCTTCCCGCTCTGGGTTGCCCCTGTGCAAATAGGAATTATCCCCGTTGCGGGCACGCATGAGGGAGCCGCGCATGATCTGGAAAAGAAGCTCAATGATGCAGGTATCCGCACGCAGTTCTTCGGCCACGAAGATTCGCTCGGCAAGAGAGTTCGGGAAGGGGAGACATGGAAGATCCCGTACTTGGTGGTGATGGGGGACAAGGAGGTTGAAGCGAAGTCGGTGACCGTCCGGAATGTGAAGACGAAAGTCCAATCGACGCTTCCTCTGGCTGAGTTCATGAGGAAAATTGTCGACGACATTCAGGAGCGCCGATTGGAAGCGTCGATTGGGTAAGGAGGCAAGAGAGGCAAGGGAGGGAAAAGAGGCAAAAGAGAATTGCCATGTGTTTCTCTTTTGACTCCCTTGCCTCTTTTTCCTCTTTTGCCTCTTTCTTGGTACCCTACGAGAGATGTTCCAAGCATTCGAACTCGGCCCCTTCTTGATCTGGACCCGCCTCGTCTTCATCCTCCTCGGGATCTGGTTGTCGATGGAATTTTTCCTGCGTCTCGCGGAGAGCGCCAGTTTGAGTTTGCAGCACTTCCGCGATCACGGGCTGTGGTACCTGGTGGCATTCGTCCTGGGCGGGAGGATCGTGGCGATGCTCGCGCAGTACCGCGTGTATTTGCGTGAGCCTCTCCGAGCGATCTTCCTGACGGATGGCAGCTTTAGCTTTTTGGGCGGTGCCATCGGCATCGGTGTGGTGTTATACATCGCCACGCGCGGCCAGCGAACGACGTTCCTCCAGTGGCTGGATGCGCTGCTGCCTGCAACGTGCCTGGGGCTCGTGTTCTCGTGGATGGGCTCCTTTTTTGCGGGAGATGCCTACGGGAGACCAACTGATTCGTTCTGGGGCGTTCTCTACGACACGCCGTCCGTTCGCTACACCATTCCGCTGCATCCCGTGCAGCTCTACTACGCGCTCTTCTACTTCTTCCTGACGTTTGTGCTCCTTATTATCCGCAAGAGATCGAAGCGCGTGGGGGCCGAGACGCTCTTCGGCATCGCGCTCGCGTGCGTCGGCACGTTTCTGCTCGATTCCTACCGAGGCGATTTCACCATTCCCGTATTTGCCACGCTGCTCGACTTCGGCGTGCTCACGTTCCTGTTCGTGAGCTTGGGGCTATTCGCGTTCATCGAAAACCGCATCAGCCAGAAGCTCTCACTCGGGTATGAACTCTTCTTGCTCCTCGCGACTGTCGGCTACATGTTCGCGCGACCGTGGCTGGATCTGGAAGCATTTGAACTGCGCGTGAGCCAACTTCTCGCCGTGCTGGCGCTGCTGGTAACCGTTGTGTACGTGGTTGTGGAAAGAAAGAGGCATCCCTATTTTTAACGAAGTCGTTAATTCGTTAATTCGTTAACTCGTGAACGTAAAAACGAATTAACGAGTTATCGAGTTAACGAGCATGTCATATCTTGCCGAACGCGTTCCGATCAACCATGATGCTGCTGTGTCCTGGTTCTTCTCCCTCCTCACCGATAATCCCGCTATCCGCATGGTCCAGCTCTCCCTTCTGGGAGTGGCGGCAGTGGCCATCTACCTCGTTTTCTACACAACGCGCGACATCCTGCTGCGCACACGGTCGTTCTTCTACCAGCTCGTCTGCATTCTGCTCGTCGCGCTGCTCCCGATTCTCGGGTTTTTCCTCTATCTCCTTATCCGGCCAGCGTCGACGGTCCGGGAGCGAGAGCTCGAGAAAATGCTGAAGAAATTGACTGGTGAGAAGCATGGGAAGAAAAAAGAACACAAAGAAATTGACGATTCGGATATATAATTTCCCCTTTCCGCGCTCACCATGATGTCCATCCTCACATACCTCTTCTATCCCAACCCCGGACGGCTCACCTACGGCAGCACGGAGATTGTCGCGCTCCTCGCCGTCTGCGGCGCGCTCATCGTTCTCTCCTTCCTCATTCGCCTGTGGCGCTCGCGGACCGCCAATGGCATGACGAAGAAGCTCACGCGCTCATGGTCCAGCCTCACCTTCTGGTTTGGGATCGTCGGACTCGTGCTGATCGTTTGCCGCGTCGAGAAAATCCAGTTTCTCGCGATGCGGTTCCTGTGGGTCTTCTGGGGAGTGTTCCTGCTTCTCGCTCTCGTGATGCAGTACCGGGTCTTCCGCTCCCGTCACTACGAGGTGATGCCGAGGGTGGGGAAGGTGGATCCGCGGGATCAATACCTTCCAGGCAGAAAAAAATAGCTTTCCTTATCCCCCTCTCCCTTGGGGAGAGGGCGAGGGACGCAGGAGTGCTTCACATTTAGATATACAATAACGAATTGACTTTTCAGCAAGGTTCGACGAGGATGTCCCTCCTATGCCGTTAAAACATCTGACGGAGACAATTCTTGTCGTTCTACTCGCCTTTGTGACGATCGTCACGGGCGTGATCGTCTCCACACTACCGCACATTCCCGACGGCTTTTTCCCGTGGGTGGGCATCTTCGTTGCAACGGTTCTGTACCCGGCACTGCTCTACCCGATCCTCAAGAGCAACCGCGCGGATTACTCGTTCCGCGCCCTCCACTTTGCGCCGGTCACGATTGTACTCGGGTGGATGTTCATCGAGATTGCGCTGCTCAAGGAAGCGCGGCTGGATGTCCTTCATCAGATCTACACGTGGGGATGGTCGGCACCGGGTGTTGCCATCACGTTCCTCCTCCTCGTCATCTTCTGTCTCCAAGTCATTCGCCGTCGCGTGCCGCGACTGCTGTTCCTCGTGCTCCTGTTTACGCCATTCCTCGCAAGTGCGTACGCAAGCGAGCGTTACACGCATTGGGATCGGCAGCTTGCAGCGCTCCTCTGGCAGACGGACGATACGGGTTTAATTGCGCAGCAACCGGGAGGGGCGATGAGTTCCATGCTCTCGCAGAGTTCAAAGGGCGAAAAGAACCTGACATCGTCCTCGGTGCCCGAAGAAGAAGCCTGGCGCGAGAAGTTACGCGCGGTTGAGCAGGGGAAAGTTCATTCGATCTCGGCCGAGACGCCTCTCAAGGGAATAGACGCGGCTGCGGATCTCTCGGAAACCAAAGAAGGAGTCAACGAGGGAACGCGCATTGTCGCCGGGCGCAGGATCAAGCTTCCGAAGTCGGGAGGAGAGTTTGAGGCAATGGTCGTGTTGCTGATTGCAGCGTATGCGGCAGCGGTGCATCAACGGGCGAAGAGGAGAATGGTGTGATGTTTGAAGCACGAAATACGAAAAACGAATTACGAAACAAATGTGAAAATTCTAATACCAAATCTTTGAAATTCGGACTTTCTGTCTTATCCATTGTTTCGTGCTTCGGATTTTGTGCGTTATGATCTACCCATGCCTGCCATCAGTTCTCTCTCTGCCCGCCAGATTCTCGATTCCCGCGGTACTCCCACGGTTGAAGTCGATTGTCTGCTGGATGATGGCTCTTTTGGCAGAGCAGCGGTTCCCTCCGGTGCTTCTACGGGTAGTCATGAGGCGCTGGAACTGAGAGATGGCGATAAGACGGTCTACAACGGAAAGTCCGTTTTGAAGGCGGTGAAGAATGTGAATGACGTGCTCACGAAGAAGATGAAAGGAGTCTCCGCGAGCGATCAGCGAACGATTGATCAAGCACTGATTGACAGCGATGGAACAGAGAATAAGTCCACGCTTGGAGCGAATGCGATTTTGGGAGTTTCTATGGCTGTCTGCCGTGCGCGCGCAGCGGCCGAGAAGCAGTCCCTCTGGAAGTCTTTAGCAGAGCAATTTGAGGTGGAATTAGGCAAGGAGGTGAAGCTTCCGGTGCCGCTGATGAATGTACTTAACGGAGGTGCGCATGCCGATAGCGGGCTCAGCTTCCAGGAATTTATGATCGTGCCGTGCGGCTGTGATTCATTCGCCGACGCTCTCCGGGCGGGTGCCGAAGTGTTCTACGCGCTCAAGGACATGCTCAAGAAATTCCAGTACGTGATCGCCGTGGGGGACGAAGGCGGATTTGCCCCCCATGTTGCCGATGCCGATCATGCGTTCTCCATCCTGACCCACGCGATCGATGCCGCAGGGTACGGTGGAAAAGTGAAACTCGCGATCGATGCCGCCGCGTCGGAGTTCTATGCGTCAGGAACCTATACAGTCGACGGCAAGAAACTCTCATCTGACGCACTCGTCGGGTACTACCGCCATCTCTCAGACAAATATCCGATCGTGAGCATCGAAGACAGCCACAGCGAAGACGATTGGACTGGGTTTGCTCAGATGCAGAAGACGCTGGGGGAGAAGCTCCAGCTGGTGGGGGATGATTTGTTTGTCACGAATACGAAAAGGATCAAGGAAGGTCTCAGTAAGCACGCGGCGAATGCTGTCCTCATCAAATTGAACCAGATTGGGACGGTCAGTGAGACGGTTGATGCGATTCAACTGACGCAGAAGAACGGATGGAATGCTGTCGTCAGCCACCGTAGCGGCGAAACCGAAGATACGTTCATCGCGCACCTGGCAGTCGGCCTCCAGACCGGGCAGATCAAGACAGGATCGCTCAGCCGGACGGATCGGATCTGCAAGTACAATGAACTCCTTCGCATCGAGGAGGAGTTGGGCACACAGGTCGCGTACGTCAGTCCTTTTTGAACATTTTCATCCACCAGCGCTTGATCCACGGGAGTGAGAGCGTTGAGAGCACAAAGGCAGCAGTGGGCACGAGCGAGACCAGCCAAAAGCGCGGTTCACCGAGCAACCAGAAGATCAGCGATGCTGTGACGTATGTGAGAGCGACGAGAAAGAGACGCCGCGTCCAACTGACTTCCCACGCTTTCTCCGCCTCGACGCGCTTGTTGCGTTCGAGGATGCTTTCGATGTTCTCTTCCAGAGTTGCCATCGCTCTCAGTCTAGCAGTTCGTTATACTTTGAGTGCCCGGGACGTAGCTCAGTTGGCTAGAGCGCTTGCATGGGGTGCAAGAGGTCGCTGGTTCAAGTCCAGTCGTCCCGACCATCAAAAACCGCTTCGAATAGAGAAAAGGAAACCTTCCAGACCATTGAATTCGGGAGGGCCCAGCACTACACTGGGTCATTCCTTTTTATGGGCACTTCCAATAGCCGTCAGCCCATCACCGATACGAAAACCTCGCACCCGACGCCTGCAGTGCAGAAAGCCGTGAACAGTGCCGCGAACGGGTGCGTTGCCTTGGGGAACGGAGGATCGAATGAACTGCTCGAACGGTTCGAACGTCTTAAGGAACGCGTCCTCGTGAAGCGTCCGATTCTCCGGGAAATTCTCCGTAAGCGTGGTGGGGAGACACTGATGCAGTACGCCAATGAGTACGTCGACGTAAATTTGAACCCGCCGATCCTCAAGCGCCAGAGCGAATTGCTCTCGACTATCCGCGAGGCGACGGAGGAGCGTTTCGGTGCGGAGACGGCCGAGAAGGTCGTCGCGCAGCTGGAGAAGGCGTACTTCGTCTCCACTGCCGATCACGTGGGACCAGTCGTGCACCCGTTCTTCGTGAACTCGAACCTCTTAACGGCGCTTGCCATTCACACACACACGGATCCCATGCTTCAGTACGTTATCGTGCTCGCATGCGCGAATGTTTCTGTCGATAACTCGTCGTTTCCTCGCGGTCTTTTCTTCCATAGTGGTATGGGAGACAAGCTGCAATCACATAGAGTTGCTTTCCTTTCTTCGAATGAGCGTCCGCCTTCCATCTATACGATGCGTCCTTACACGAAGGCGGACCTCACAAAGGCTCAGCATTCTCTGGATGTGAAACTCGAGAAACAGGAAATGACCGTTTATCAACACGAGCGAATACGCGGACTCCTCGAAAACATCTACGGCGTGCCGGATATTCTTGCCTGCGCGTCATACAGGGAGCAAGTGAGTAAAACGAATTTTCAGCTTTGGCAGCAATTCTTCCCGACAGAAAAAAGTCTTCCCAAGCTTGTCTATCTTGAAGTGGAAGACATCGTCGTGCGTCTTCTCACCAAATATCATCTGACGCAGGATACCGTGATTAATCACATTCTCTTCGATCCTGAGTACGAACCGTTCATCCGTGACTATTTCGATGGTATCTTTGGATCGTTCTCCGAAAAGGATTCAGAAGGCACCTATCTTTTCTGGGCTCTTCCCAAGGGCAGTCGTTACAACCTTCAACTTTGGCGGAAAGGAAACTTCCTCGTGAGCAAAGATGAATCGTACAAGGTGGAGCTCAACCCCGAAGCCATCCGCCAAGCAATGCTCTCGCGCGAGCTCATCCCGAGCTTGCTCTTAAATTTTATGACCATCAGTTTCTACTACGGGCTCAAATGCCTGGGGGGCTTTAACCAAGTCAATTACCTGACCCTCATGAAGAACGCGTACATCAAGATGAACGTGGATCTGGGCAATTACCGCAGCATCGAGGTCTGCGCGCGCGCACAGACGAAGGAGATCTGCGATGGGTTGACGCTCGCGTTCCTGGGGTACAACAAGGGGAGAGTCGCGCTCGCGAGCGGTCTGGATCTGATCCTGTACGGTACGGACGATACGTGGGGGAGGCTCGTTACCCTCAGCAAGACGATGACGATCGAAGAAGCGTTGAATCCGCTGATGCCCGAGATCTACCGGATTTCGTACGATGAGAAGGAATGGGAAAAGGATCTGCTCGCTGTGACCGAGCAGAACATCAACCAGCTCACGGGGCTCGATCGGAAGGTGAAACCGTGCGTGGAGATTGCCTGAAAGTGTGGTTTCCAGAGGCATTCTGTGCTTACATAGAATCCTTTTTACGAGGTACTTGCAATATTTATATAAATATGTTATAGTACTCTGTTAACAACCAATGAGTCTCTCTCCCAAAGATCTATCGGCTGCAACGGATGCCATCCAGAAGCACCAGCGCCTGCTCGTGATCCCGCACGCCAATGTGGATCCCGATGGTCTCAGTTCGGCACTTGCGTGCTATCAGATGTTCAAAGCGATTGGAAAGGACGTTACCGTCATCTGTCCCGATACGCCGCCGGAATCGCTGCGGTTCCTGCCGGGTTTCGAGAAGCTGGAAGGCGAGATTGAAGAGAGCCAGAATTTCGTGGTCACCATCAATCTGGAAGAAGGAGTGGAGGTCGACAAACTCCGCTACACCGTCGAGGACAACAAGGTGAACATCATCGTTATCCCGAAGAAAGGAAAAATCGGCACCCGCAACGTCACGTTCGCCGAGGGTCCCCGGCACTACGATCTTATCGTGATGGTGGATACCGCCGATCTTGCGCTGCTCGGGAGCCTGTATACCGATCACATGGATCTCTTCTCCGAAACACCGATCCTCAATATCGATCATCACATCTCTAACCAGCGCTTCGGACAGGTGCATCTGATTGACCCGACGGCGGCCTCGGCAACAGAAGTGCTCTACCACTGGTTCCTGCAGGTACCCGACTGGCAGGCGAGAATCACGCCGGATATGGCAACGCTGCTCCTCACCGGTCTCATCACGGATACACGCAGTTTCCAGAACCCTAATACGACGCCAAGGTCGCTGGAAGTCGCGGCAGAACTCCTGGAGCGCGGCGCGCGACAGCAGGAGATCATTCAGCACATCTATAAGACGAAGCCCCTGAGCACGCTCAAAATCTGGGGACGCGCGCTCAACCGGATCCAGATGGACGCCACCGCCGGCATCGTGTGGTCGTCGGTCAGCAAGGAGGATCTGCAGGAGATGGAAGCGTCGAGCAAGGAGACGCACGGGATTCTGGATGAACTGATCTCGACAATTCCGAACGCCGACGTGCATATACTCTTCACGGAAGTAGAGGACCCTTCGACCCATTCGACGAGCTCAGGGCAGGCTGGACTCAAGGCGAGCATGCGCTCCTCGGCTTCCATCGACTGTTCTCGTCTTGCGGCCGAAACCTACGGCGGCGGCGGTCATCCGCGCGCCTCCGGGTTCCGCGTAAAGCAGTACGGCAACTTCCAGCTGCAGGTGCTCGAGTGCATCAAGAAGTTGAAGGAGGGGATGGAGAGGCAGCGCAACGAAGTGGAAAATGGAAAGAGGAAAGTGGAAAATGATGGCATCAAAAATAGTGATGAGCGCGGCCTTTCTGGCCGCAGCGAAAAGAAAATAATAAATCATCAATCGCCCCATTCGACAAGCTCAGGGCAGGCAATCGCAAAGGAAGGTCAAAAGGATCAACCGAAGAAGTCCCCAAAAACGACACAACAGGATGTCGTCGAGAAAATCAGCAATGGCAAGAAAGAAAAGAAGGGGAAAGATGTCGTGGAGGAGATCAGTGGAGAGTGATTGGTGTCCGCCTTTGACAGTTGAAACTTGGATAATTTTACGATTCCTTTGCGATTGATCATTTGGCATTGATCATTGCGTGAAAGTGCAAATTCGGTAGACTGCTAGCGGTCATTACCTTCCTCCCGTACCCAATGCGTCTCGTCCAAGTCGCAAAAATCTTAGGCATGACAGGACAGGAATTGCGTCACGAGCTCACATCCGTGAACTTCGGCGTCAAGCCGACGGACCGTGAGGTGCCGGAGTCGCTTGCCAAGGGCATCATCCGCTTCGTTGCGCAGAAGAAGGGCCTCACGATCGATCTGGAATCGATCGGGCTACTGAAGGATGACGGGGAGGAGGAGGGGACAGAATCAGCGATTGCTGGAGGGGCGCAGCATGCTGCGCTCGTACAAGAGACAGCAGCTGATGCGGCCCCCGCTGCTCCCGTGGGAGTGGTGAGCAACGTTCCCCGCACTGGTGACGCGTTCACGGTGATGCGCAAGCTGACGCTGGAGGACGTATCGAAAGAAGCGATTGCGCGGCAGGAACAGCAGCTGAAGAAACTGACGAAAGAGGAGCGTGAGGAGCAGGCGCGCGAGCAGCGCCTGGCGACGACGCTCAGGCGCTCGCAGACGTCGGCGGCGCAGCAGGATCAGCAGCAGATCAAGAGCAAGGAGGGGCCCGTCACGATTCCCGACATGATCACGGTTAAGGAACTCTCCGAAAAAATGGGCGTGCAGGTGCCCAAAGTGATCGCAGCACTCATGAAGAACGGCGTCATGGCCACCATCACCCAGAGCATCGATTTCGATACAGCGGCGATTGTTGCCGCGGAACTCGGCGTCACGGTGGAGCGGGAAGAGCGGTCCGCTACGGCAGAGCAGCTCATCAGTCGCAACCTCAAGGAACTGATCCAGGATGATCCGCAGAACCTGGTCCCGCGTCCGCCGATCGTCGTCGTGATGGGTCATGTGGACCACGGGAAGACCGCGCTGCTCGACGCCATCCGCTCCACCGACGTCGTATCGCAGGAAGCCGGCGGCATCACGCAGCACATCGGCGCGTATCAGGTAGTCCACGAATCATCGCTCCTCGGCACGCGCGCGATCACCTTTCTCGATACGCCGGGTCACGAAGCCTTCACCGCCATGCGCGCGCGCGGGGCCCAGGTCACCGATATCGTCATCCTTGTCGTTTCCGCAGAAGAAGGTGTGAAGCCGACGACGGTGGAAGCGATCGACCATGCGAAGGATGCCGACGTGCCGATTATCGTCGCAATCACCAAGGTGGATAAAGAGCGCGCCGATATCGATCGCGTGAAGGGCGATATCGCCAGTCACGGCCTGCAGCCCGAAGAATGGGGAGGCAAGACGCCCGTGGTTCCGTGTTCGGCCGTCACGAAGCAGGGGATTCCCGATCTTCTCGATCATCTGCTGCTTCTGGCCGACGAACGCAAGCTCACCGCCAATCCCAACCGTTCGGCAATCGCGACCGTCATCGAAAGTCATCTTGATTCCTCCATGGGGCCGCTCGCGACGGTGATCGTGAATACCGGGGTTCTGCGACTGGGCGATATCTGCGTGTGCGGAAAAATCACGGGCAGGGTCAAGGCGCTCATCGATGCGAAGGGCAAGCGACTCAACCAAGTGGAACCATCAGGAGCAGCTCGTATGTCGGGGCTCGAGAGCGTGCCGACCGTCGGCGACATTCTCCAGGTGGTTGCCTCGGACCGCGAAGCGCGGGTGCTCCAGGAAGCGTTCAGCGAACAGGCGGGCAAGACACAGAAGCACACCTTCGCAGATCTCGTCTCGCGCCTGACCGAAGGAAAAATCAAGCAACTGAAAGTCGTCCTGAAAGTGGACACGCAGGGGTCGCTGGAAGCGATCAAGGACGCGCTCGGCAAGCTCACGACCGAAGGTAAGGACGTCAGCGTGAAGGTGATCCACGGCGCGATTGGCGCGGTCTCCGAAAGCGACGTGATGATGGCATCGGCAAGCGAGGCGCTCGTCCTCTCGTTCCACGTTGCCGTGCCTCCGGAAGTCAGCCGCACCGCCGAACGCGAGGGCGTCCAGATCCGCAGCTACGAGATCCTCTACGAGATGCTCGATGAAGTGTCGAAGCTTCTCCAGGGGCTCATCGAACCGATCGAGGAAGAGAAGATCCTCGGGCACCTGGAAGTCCGCGGCATCTTCCTGAACAAGAAGAGCGAGCAGATCATCGGCGGCAAAGTGACTGATGGCATTCTCAAGCGCGTACAGTTCCGCCTGCTGCGTGACGACGCCCTCATCGGCACCGGCCGCATTACCTCACTCAAGCACGTCGATAAAGACATCAAAGAAGCCAAGGAAGGCCAGGAGTGCGGCATGCGCGTGGAAAGCACCGTCCCGGTACAAGAGGGGGATCGACTGGAGGCGTACGTGCGGGAGCTCAAGCGGAAGGAGGAGTGACGAGATAGTCCGGCCGCGCTGACCGCACGGGTTCTAAACCCGTGCTACCTCACTTTTTGTGAAGCGTCATCTACGCGTTGGCGTATCACGGCTTTTGAAGCCGTGCGTGTCGCGCCCGCCCTCCACCTCCACTTGTAATTCCGTAACCCCGCTTTGTCCGGATTCTTCCACGTATATTCGACACATCTTTCCAGATCATCCTTGTCTCCGATGAGATGATCATAATACTCCGGCCACCAAAACGTACCCGAACGTCCAAGAATTTGATTGGCTTTTCTTGCAGTGTGCCTCTTCCACGAATGCATAATTCGAGGCACATCCCACCCGGCGAGAGGTTGGAACACCACATGAACGTGATTGGACATGATGCACCAGGCGAAGAGGCGATATCGGCTACCCTCAAAAAATGTGAGTGCATTAGCGACAATCTGCGCGATGCGCTTGTCTTTGAGAAAGCAGGCACCACGATCATGCCGTCGGTGATCAAGTTCTTCGAAATGCAGTTCTTCCCATTCGTCGATCTCCCACGGAGTGGGGTCTCTTTTGCCTCTCTCCAGTCTTGCTAAGATTTCCTTGCGTTTGCTTTCCCGATCGCGGGCGAGGAATGCAGGTAGCGAACCAGCCAAACGGAATGTGACGAAGTACGTCGCACCTTCGGCCTGCCAGTGGGGCAGGTACGCTCCCTGTAGCTTTTTGATAGCAGACATAGCAGGAAATCGTAGCATAGGTTTCCATGCTTTTCCTCCCGAGTTCTACGCACGGGTTCTACACCCGTGCTACCCAACTTTCTGTGAAGCTACATCTAACGTGATGACGTATCACGGCTTTTGAAGCCGTGCATGCTTACACGGGTTCTACACCCGTGGTACCCCACCCTGCGTTGGTGGACCCGTTAGAGGCTTGCGCCGGAGGAGTCTCGCGAGCTTCTCCGCTTTGGCGTTGATCTCTGTATCGGCAAATACCAATTCTTCTACCTCCGGTTCCTCCTCAGTGGTGAACGATACTTGTGTCAGCATGATGGGTGAAGAGAACTAAGTATCTTGCTTTGCTGTTCTTTTAGAGCGGAGTGACTGGAGGGCGAGCGAGATACAATCGTACTGCGGTGTTGATCTGTACTTCATTCCCGGAAATTAGCACATTATAGAGTTGAGATATGTGATCCATGCGCCCGTAAATTTGCATAATGACTCTATTCCTGGGCGTGTTCATTTCCCCGCTTTCATTTGGACGTAATTCCCATAATGAATGAGTTCTCAGTGCGATCGATGCTCCTTGCCACTGATGATAGATCGCCTCAATGAGAGAACGTACTGCTTTCCGATGCTCCTCTCCAGAAGATCTAAGTACAAGTGCCGCACTTTGCGCTATCTGATGATCTGATCTTGAATCGGGTGTCAGAAAAAAATGTACCGTGTCTGGAGAAGGAACATCAGTGCCTCGCTGTGATCGATTTTCTTGCGGAGGAGGAGGAAGATGTAAGCGGGCAGGCGGAGTTTCAGAAAGGCGAATAGAGACTGAAGTACTCACGCGAGGGAGACCGCTTAAAGGAGGAGAGTCGATTTCCAAGGTATGATTGAGGTAAAGCGCAGAATCACTCACTTGGATTTCGAATCCTTCAGCAGTACGCGTAAGCGTTGTTCCGTGGTTTTCTATTCGTGTACCAGGACTTATCCCAAGTTGAACGCCATTCAACATGACTCGAAGAGTTGGGGGTTGAAGTCGCACTATTCGACGCCGTCCGGGCTGTAGTGATTCTCCCTCCGGGAAACCGCGAACAGGAGTAATTGATTCCAGGAGTGCTGCTACTTGTTGCACTTGCTCCGGTGAAATATTCCACAATCGAATTGTGTGTGGGTAACGATCACTAACTCGCATCGGTCTTTCTAAAGAAACGCTGGGTAAATCACGTCGAAGAGCCGATTCTATCAGTGTAAGGGCGTCATCAGAATATGGCGGTGAGGATGTAAGCAATACACAAAATGTTCCTGGCATGCCACCCAAATGAATGCTCATCCTACAAAGATTCAATTTCTTGTCATGATATGTCCGTGCCGCTTCACGCGGCGCTGATAACATCCGAGAAGTGCGAGCGAAATAATCAACCAAATTTGTGATATTTGCCCGAGTGAGTCCTTTGATCCTCCCGTCTGACTCTATAACTGGTAACGGAGCAGTGAAGATATCGGGGTTAGATACAAATCGCCAGCTTTCATGTGGATCACTAACATGCACATTGAACAGTTCATCGTTTTGTGTGCGTCGAAAAAGAGAAAGATAAAAAACCTGTCCAGGCAGAGCATTACTTGTCTTAAAAAGACCTTCCAGTTCCCTTGTCTGTTCTATTGAAGAGAGGGAACGAATGTTCAAAGTTGCTGAAAAGCTTAAAAATTCTCCAGAATGCAAAAAGAAAAATCTTTCCGGATGTACATGACGCAATCCGTCACGGAGGCGGGTAGAAAGCGAATCTAAGGCGTAGCCACTGTTGAGATAGAGGAACGAATCATCCTCTAGGCACTGATTCCAAATTTTTTGAAAATTCTCCCGCAGGGCAATTGTGCTTGGTTGTAAGAAAAAAGATTGTATCTGTTCAACCGTTTCCAATCGACCGCTATATCTGTTCAATTCAGTTCTAATCACATCGGGTTGCGTGTTGAGAAGTTCTAAATGACGCTTACTTTCTGCAGCTTTTTCTTCTTTCTCCTTGCGCTCCAGTTCTAGTTTAGCGGCACGTTCCCTTTCTTCCTCCAGTTTCCGCAATCTTGCAGATTCTTTGTCGGCTTCAGCTTTCCTCGCCTTATCTTCCGCATCCTTCCTGATTTTGTCCTCTGCGTCCTTTCTTGCTTTATCTTCTGCATCCTTCTTCATTTTGTCCTCTGCATCTTTTCTCGCTCTATCTTCGGCTTCCTTCTTTTTCTTTTCTCCTTCGGGTGTGAGTGTCTCTACAATAACCAACTGAATGCCATCGCCAGGTGTGCGAGTGATTGTCAGGCGGCGATCTCCACTGTCATATGTGTTGATTCCGGTAAAGAGGCCGATCTCATAGAAAAAATACAGGCGATCATCCGGATGTATCCTCATGAGGAGGGCATTGAGGGATGCCAACGTTTCCTGATATCTCCCTCCTGTTTGCATCAGTTTGAGCAGACCTTGCCACGTTTCCTGCGCTCGCTTATAGATGACCTCAGGGAGTTCGATCACAGGAGGTGCAGACGATACACTCGCTCCTGCAGGCGGTGCTGTCGTCGCACTCACCCCCGTCGGCGGTGCACTCGAAATTGTTGTAGTACTCACAGGCAGAACGACCGGTCCCGGTCCCGAGCCCGGTCCCGCCGGAGGTACTGTCGACGAAACGACAGGTCCTGCCACTGGCCCCGTCGGCGACAAGCCTGGACCCGTTGTCGGCGCTGCTGCCAGCGCTCCTGCTCCCACCGATGCCCCCGCGGCAGCAGAGATTGCCCGCATGCTGGTGTGATCCGAGCCCGATCCGATGTAGCTGATCACGATTCCCTGCGCATCGCCCGAGGTCGCGTTCTTGAGCAAGCCGGTCATCAACTTGAAGTCCGCAGCGAGGACGTCGCCACGGCGCGATGCGAGCATGTTTTTCAGTTGCTGATGGATGCTCGTTGGCGCGAGCGCGAGGATGGCGTCGCGCTCCGCGACGGAGAGCGGTTTGTTGCGGCGGAGAACCGCCCGGTGCGTGCTGCCGTTTGCGTACCAATTGCGAGCAAATGCCGCCCAATTCGCGCCGCGCATGCCGTACCGCTCCTGGAGTCCCTGCCACTGCCCGCCGAGCTTGGTCAAAAAACCGGTCTGCTTGTCCATCCGCTCCGTGCCGTTCATCGTGATATCGCCCCACCCGGCGGCTATGCCCGCGAGCAGTAGCCAGAACGCGGGGAGCTTCCAGTTCTTGTCATCGGGCTTGGCGAACATCGCCAGTACTCCGGTGAAGATCGCGCCAATCGCGGCCCCCGTGAACACGGCCATCTGGATCAGCTGGCGTCCTTGTCCGTCGATATCGGGATTGCGCGTTAGATTGTATGCTCGGCCCACATAGACGTCCGGGTGTCCTTGCCCGATGGCCTGTTCGTACGACCGGAATGCGTCGTCGATGTTCAGGGCTGCGCGC
The DNA here is from genome assembly GCA_964449445.1 of uncultured Candidatus Peribacteria bacterium. Lineage (GTDB taxonomy): Bacteria > Patescibacteriota > Gracilibacteria > Peribacterales > Peribacteraceae > JABFSS01. The sequence continues at coordinate 16,918 of CAYUZT010000015.1, forward strand.
ACGGCCAACGGATTACGGCTTCTCTGCGTGATGCCTTTGAGTAGCGTCAGCTCGGGTTGGGTATTGGCAATGAACCGGAGGATGGCGATGGGATCGCCTTCGGTCCGCTCCTGACGATTTTCGGTGGTGGCGATTTTCCGCGTTGCGAGCGTCGTGAGCAGGTTCATCCGGCCCGTCCACCGGCCCTGCATCGTCTGCGGCAAACTGGAGAGCGAGCCCTGCGCGCGTTGGACGGTTGTGATGCAGCGCTGCTTGGCCATGCGTTCCTGCGCGCCGCGAGCCCACTGGCCGAGTGTTTGCCTTGTCTGCTGCTGCTCAAATTTTTCCTCCAGTTCGTGGAGGGATTTGTGCGCGGCGTCCGTGACGGCAGCATGCTTGGCGGTGACCTCGGTGGAGGACAGGGGAGCGTCCGGTGATCCGAGTTCGCGATCGTGCATGGGTATACGTGTGTGGAGGGCATGCTCTCATGGAGATTCTCAGTTTCCCTGGTTCGGGCGGGTCTTGAGTAACGCTTCGAGTTGCGTCCGTTGCTCCGGAGTGAGTGGCAGATTGGACGCCGTCGCGATATTTTCAATAATTGCCCGGTCGGAGAGATTGCGGAATTCCCGTTGCGTGAATTCGTTGCGGAAACGCGCGAGTGTCTTGTCCAATTGCTGCGCATTATTTTGGTTAAGGGCGGCGGTGATGTCGTTTCGTATAGTGATGACATTCGTCTGGTTTGCGGGAGCCTGTAGAATCTTGACCGGAGCTTCGTTCGGGAGAGCGCTGATGCCTGCCCGGCGTCGCATGCCTTCCGGAGAGAGATCGATGCGGCCGATTCTGTCCTGGTCCGCCTTGAGGCCTCGCGGATCCAGACCGCGGCCCACCTCGCGCGCGGACATCAGCTCGACGCCGGTACGGGACGGCACGGGAAGAATTGGCAGCGTCGTGAGCGATCCGACGGCGACCGAGCCGAGGCTCGTGCCGATGTTCTTGATCTTCTCGGTGAACATGCCCATGAGTCCCGCCTTTTCCTTGCCCAACTGTTGGAATCCGTATTCCCAGATGATGCCGATGGCGATGCACATCCAGATCAGCCGCCAGAGACTTCCGACGCCGACGAAGAGCGGGATCGGGAAATTACTGAAGGCGGTGGGCTCCTCGAGATTGGATCCGGCGTTGAGCATGATGAAGCCGATCGTGAACGGAATCGCGACTTTCGCCGGCAGGAACACCGCCTGCAAAAAATGCTGCTGCCATTCCCAGAAGAGGGGTTTTCCTTCTCCTTCGCGCAGGATTGGGAAGGCGAACCCCAGCGCCACGAGCGGCATAAACGCTATCGACACCCATAGGACGGGAATGCGGATGAAAAAGGCCGCCGCCATCGCGATGAGCGGGAAGAGGAGCGCGATGTGCAGGAGCAGGATGACGACGAGTTGGATGGCGGTTTGCAGAAGCTGATTGATGTTTCCGGCGGGCGTTCCGGGTGGATTGACTGCTGCGATGGTACTGGGCAGCCGCGCGAGCGTTTGGAGCCGGGCGTGATTCACGATGAGCCCGCTCAGGATCTTCTCCGAGGTTCCCACCTGCGCGTCGGCGTCGGTAATGGGGACGGTCTGATAGCACACAAGCGGCCGCAGCGGGCACTTCCAGCCCGTCGTAGGGGGGTTGTCGGCGGGATTCGTTCCGTCGTCACCGATGCTCTGCGTTTCCTGCCGGAAGAACTTGTAGCGGATCACGACGTCGCACGGACGCGAGGGTTCCGTGGCTGTCGCGGGAATAATACATCCGTCGCCGCCGATGAGCGACGGGATCTGGTACACGGTGTAGGTGAGGACTTGAGAGACATCAAAGAGAACCCGGGGGATGAACCACGAGAAGTTCACGAGGATGATGGCGAGGACGAATTTGGGCAGACGTTCCTTGATCTTCGTGCCGTCGGCCGTGACGATCATGATAATTGCTCCGGCAATCAGCCCGAGGGCAAACCCCAGATTCACGAGATCCCGCATGAACTGCCAGATGTCGTGGAGCATGTTGAGGAGCGAGCCGTCGGTCCCGTCCGGATTCAGCTGGAAGATGATCCGTGGATTCATCACGTAGTTGAGCGCGGCGAAAACCACCCACGTGACGAAATGCACCGCAGTGATGAGAGTCAGCATGAGATTCACTGCGGCGGCGACCAATGTCTGCTGTGCGTCCACCGCCTGCGCGAATGCGAGCTGCGGTACGAGGAGCAGGAGTGCAAACGCACCCGAGAGACTGGCTGCCCGTCCCCTACGTATTCTCGTGAACATAAATCCAAGAAGTATACCAGATTTTGCGCGGTTTCGCCATGCTCGATTGTGGCTACGGCTTGAGGAGAAAAGCGTCTTCACGGCACTCAAAATTCGTCAGCATAGACTGGCAAGGAGAGCGTGAAGGGATCTGTACTATCCGGACATAATTCCTTATTAAAGTGAGTATATTTTGTGTTCAATAAAAATATATATAAAAGGAATAAATCAATGTTTTTGGCTTATTTAAAGCAAAATATATGAATATATTAATTGTTCTTCACTGCGAATACTTTTCTTGCGCTATCCATGTACTCATGAGTACTGTTTGTGATCAGCACATGTCATCAGTCACTCTCAAAGCACTGTTCTCGTCGCAGACGCGGGTCAAACTGCTCTCGACGTTCCTCCTCCATCCGGAGAGCGAGTATTTCATCCGCGAACTCACGCGTCTGCTTGGCGAGCAGATCAACTCGATCCGCCGCGAGCTCGAAAACCTGCGACGCATCGGTCTCGTGAAGGCGCGCCATCGCAATCGCAAAAAGTACTACCGGGTCGATACCGAGTTTTCGCTGTACACGGATCTGCGCAATCTCTTCAGCAAGGAAGTGCAGGCCGAAAGTCCGATCGTCGCAAGTCTCAAGAATCTCAGTAACGTACAACTGATCGTCCTCGCCGGCGCCTTTGCGGGAACCGAAAGCAAGGTGGATTTGCTCATCGTCGGCTCGGTGAAAAAAGAACTTATCGAGGCGCTGCTGCTCCAGGATCCCGAGATGAAGCACGTGAAGTACTCGATCTTCTCGGAAGCGGATTTCCTCTACCGCTTGAGCCTGAAGGACCGTTTTATCCAGGAGATTCTCAATGATCCGAGGCACATTACGGTGCTGAATTCCATTCAGGAGAAGGTGGCCGAGGCGCAGGGCAAGTAAGAAGGCAAAGAGGGTTACGAAGGCAAAGAGGAGTGTGGTTTTTGGTTTTCCTCTTTACCCTTTTCGCCCTCTTTCCCTTCTCTCATCCTCTTGCGACTACGCAAAATTCCTCTAACATACCTCGGCTCCATGACGTCCTCCCTTCTCCACGCTCAGGCTACGAAGTACATCCGCAGGGTTCCCGCAATCGCACCGGGCAACACTGTCCGTGTGCATGAGAAGGTCCAGGAAGGGGAGAAGTCGCGCACGCAGATCTTCGAGGGCCTCATCATCGCCATTCACCGCGGCCACACGCCGACCGATGCCTCGTTCACGGTGCGCCGGATCGTCTCGGGCATTGGCGTCGAGAAAGTGTTCCCCATGCATTCGCCGACGCTCGAGAAGATCGAGGTCAAAAAAGTAGCAAAGGTGCGCCGCGCACGTCTCAACTTCCTCCGCGGACGCAAGGGCAAGGCCGCGCGGATGAGCGAGCGCTTTACGACGTCAGAAGAGTTTGGACAGGCGGTAGCAGAGGAGCCGGTGGTTGTTCAGGAGGCTGCGAAGCAGGAGGAAGTGGCTGTCGTATCGAAGTAGTCACAGAAAGATTCCAGCAAGAAATGCGTACGCACGCTTTTCTCTTTGCTCTGTACTCAGCTGGATTCTGAAATCTGCCTGCCCGCCGACAGGCGGGGATTCTGGATTTTTTCTCCGACCGTACGCGTATACTTTTCTCTATGAAACTCTTACTCGTGGGCAATTACGGCGTAGGCAATCTTGGCGATGAAGCGCTGAAGGAGTACTTCCTGACGCGGTTTCCCGAGATTGAGTGGACCGTGCTCTCGGCATCTCCAGAGAATAGTCATTCGGTTCCTCGCTTGCCCTTCGGGATTCGGTCGCTTCTCACAACGCCGTGGTGGAGAACTTTCAAGGCGCTGAAAAAGGCGGATGCCGTTGTCTTTGGCGGGGGATCGCTGTTCACGGATAGCGAATCGGTGAAGGCGTGCTTTCTCTGGTGGTGGCACACGGCGGTCGCGCGGCTCGCCGGCAAACCGTTCCTGCTTGCCTTCCAGGGGATTGGGCCGTTTCGGACGATGATCGGGGAGTCGCTTACGAAGAGTGCTATAAAGCATGCGCGATTCATTTCGGTACGTGATGAAGAAAGCGCAAAGAGGGTTGGGGTTTGGTTTCCCCCCTTCGCCAAGGCTACGGGGGACAAGGGGGATAGAGTGAGGGTCGTGGTTTCTTTTGATCCTGTCGTGAGTCTTCTCCCAGGTTCTTCCGATACATCGCGGTCAGAAAATATTCTCGCAATCATTCCGCGTGCAAACTCTGGAGACGTGCTCAGAAATGCCGTCAGGGACGTTCTCGCCGCGAAGAAACCAGCGTCGGTGCGCATTCTCTCCGTTCAGCCTGATGATCCAGTGGAGCAGCAGGTGTGTGCGTCCCTCACGCAGCAGATCGGTGCCGGGGTCGCCGTGCACACTATCCGGTCACTAGGTGAGCTCACGCAGCAACTCTCCGCATGTTCTTCCGTCATCACGGAGCGGTATCATGGTGCGCTGGCTGCGCTTGCGATGGGTATTGCGACCCAGATCATTCCTCAGCAGGACGGAGACAAGCTCGATAGGCTTCGGAAAGAAACAATCGATGTCTCTCTCCTTCGCGAACGAGTGACCGCAGCGGAGGACCAATTGCGAAAAACATTAAATATGCTATAATTGAAGAAAGGTTTTCATGCGCAGCCGTGTACTTCCATCATGGCTCGAGCATCGTTGCACTGAGCGGGGTTCGAAGCGCGGAGGCGACGCTTGCACGAGGACTCGCCACCGTCCTGCCACGCTTTGAGGTGCTCTGGCACGGCCTGTCGGTATTCAGCAATATCCGCAAGCACTTGCTCCAGGTACAGGGAGTGACCGGCCCGTGGAGAAGGGGAGAATTACTGATCTTCACAGGGTTTGTCATGGCACTGGGGTTGATTGTCCTCTCGCCTCTCCTGCTCGATTCCACACTCGTGACGAAGGTTCTCGCGGAGCAGTTGGTGCCGTGGAGGCTGTAAAAAAAAGAAGTCAAAGATGGCGAAGAACTCGAAGAGTACGGCTTAATGGGAAATTTTGGGGGCTACTTTCCCCGTAAGAGCTCTTGAATGAGTT
>CAYUZT010000016.1:0-3220 GCA_964449445.1 uncultured Candidatus Peribacteria bacterium
ACCGTCGTCATATCCTGCGCGCTCACCGTACCCACGGACGCGGTGTTGCTGATGATCGTCCCATTGCTGATGCCACTATTGATCTGCACGATCACCGAGAGCGTTACACTCTGGCTTGCAGCAATATTCAATCCCGACCACGTCACCGTATTGCTATTCCGTACCGCTCCTGAAGCAGAGAGGAAGGTCACATTGCTTGGCAGAGTGTCTGTCACCGTCACCCCCGTCGCTGTAACACCGGAGGTGTTCCTTACGACAATGCTGTAATTCAACGTTTCTCCCGGTGCGGCCGTGGTCTTGTTATCGGTCTTCGTCACCGTGAAGGTCGGAATCACTGTGGTCTGGATCGTCGTCGTGTCCTGCGCCTGGAATGATCCAACGTTTGCAGTATTCGTCAGCACTGTGCTATTGGTCACTCCTGCATTCACTGCGAGTACCACAGTCCGCGTGATTGTCTGATTCGGAGCCATGCTCGGGATCACGAAGGTCACCACATTGCCCGCAAGCACTCCGCCGGAAGAAGAGAGGAAGGTGATGTTGCTCGGAAGCGTGTCGGTCACAGAGACATTGCTCGCAGCGCTTGCCGAAGTGTTGGTCACCGTGATCACGTAGGTCAGGGTTTCGCCCGGAGCAGCTGTAGACTTGTTATCGGTCTTGGTAATGGTAAAGGTAGAGGGAGGACAGGTGACCGTCGTACTCACGACCGAGCTCTGGTTATTGGCAGAGTTCGGATCTGTAATGCTCGTCGAGACAGAAGCCTGATTGCTGATTGTCCCGTTACAGGAGAATGTTGAGGAAACAGTGAAGGCAATGACAACGGTCTTACTCTGACCGCTTATGAGACTGAAGTTATTGCACAGGACGTTTGCGCCATTGAGGATGCAGGATGCATCGCTTTGTGCGGGAACGAAGGTCAGTCCTGTAGGCACCGCATCGGCAATCGTAACGTTCGTCGCCGTGTTCGGTCCGGCATTGGTCGCTGTCAGCGTGTAGACGATCGTGGATCCGCGTTGAATGGAACTTGCACCAGTTTTCGTAACGGAGAGGTCAGCTTGTTGCGCGACTGTCACCGTTGTTGTATCCGTAGCCTGAGCACCAGCGACATTCACTGTGTTCGTCAGAACTGTTCCATTTGCGGTTCCAGCATTCACTGTGATAACAACCGTACGCTGGACAGTTTGTCCTGCATTCAATGTCGGGATGACAAACGTCACGACATTGCTCGTGAGTGTTCCACCTGAGGCAGAAACAAAGGTGGTGTTGCTTGGAAGCGTATCTGCCACCGATACAAAGCTCGCGTTCACCGCGGAGGTGTTTTGCACTGTGATCGCGTAGGTCAGCGTATCGCCCGGAGTCGCAGATGTTCTTCCGTCGGTCTTGGTGACGCTGAAGGTAGCGACCGGGCAGGTGACGGTCGTCGAGACAACGGCACTTTGGTTATTGGCCGGGTTCGGATCTGTGGCACTCGTGGACACAGACGCCTGGTTTTGAATGACGCCGTTGCAGGTGAAGTTCGCGGGAACAGTGAAGGCGACGATGCGTGTGACGCTCTGCCCCGAGATCAGTGCCAGGTTGTTACACAGGATATTCACGCCGTTTTGGATACAGGAAGCATCGCTCTGCGCAGCATTGAAGGTCAGCCCGGAAGGAATTGGATCAGCGATCGTCACGTTGGTCGCTGTATCCGGCCCTGCGTTCGTCGCAGTGAGTGTGTAGAGGAGAGTGGAACCACGTTGGATGGAAGCTACACTGCTCTTTATTATGGAGAGATCGGCCTGATTCACCGCGACCAATACGGTCGTTGTATCCGTCGCCTGGATTCCGTTCACGTTTGCAGTGTTCGTAAGTACTGTTCCATTCGCCGTCCCCGCGTTCACGGTCACGTTTACTGTTCTCGTAATGCTCTGTCCGGCGTTGATTGCTGGGATCACAAAGGTCACGACGTTGCCTGCAAGTGTTCCGCCCGAAGCGGACACAAAGGTGACATTGTTCGGGAGCGTATCTGTGACCGTTACGTTTGTTGCATTCGTCACCGACGTGTTGGAGACGCTGATCACATAATTGAGCGTGTCACTTGGAACGGTCTGCGTCTTACCGTCCGTCTTGTTGATGGTGAAGGTCGGAGCCGGGCAGGTGACCACTGTCGAGACAACAATGCTCTGGTTGTTGCCCGGGTTGTTGTCCGTTGCAGATGTATTGATGCTTGCCTGATTCTGGATCGTTCCATTACAGGTGAAGGTCGAAGGCACCGTGAAGGAAACCGTTACCGAGGCGCTCTGGCCATTGGTCAGCGTGATGTTGTTACAAAGGACATTGCTACCGTTCTGGATACAGCTTATGGAACTGCCAGCTGCATTGAATGTCAAACCTGCCGGGATCGGATCGATCATCGTCACGTTCGTGGCGGTGTTCGGTCCAGCGTTCGTTCCCGTGAGCGTATAGGTCAGCACTCCTCCGCGGGCGACCGTGCTTGGACCCGTTTTGCTGATAGAGAGATCGGCTTGGGATGTATTGAATTCATCATTGTCCTGATTACTGATACAGCCCGGATCAAGAGGGAAGTCGATGAGTCCGTCTCCATCGTTATCAATGGAATCCTGGCACTGTGCGCGCGGCAAGGTTTCATCATTGTCGTTGGCATCGCTGCAGCTGAAGTCGGCAGGGAAGTCCACGGCTCCGTCTCCATCGTTATCCACGCCATCGCTGCACTGGACGCAGGTGATGGTGGTCGAGACAACTGCACTCTGGTTGTTACTTGGATTCGGATCCGTTGCAGAGGTTGAGACAGATGCTTGGTTCTGGACATTTCCGTTACAGGTGAAGGTCGACGGGACGTTGAATGCCACAAGTACGGTCGTGCTTTGACCGTTTGTGAGCGTGATGTTGTTACAGAGAACAGAGCTGCCATTCTGGATGCAGTTACCCGAGCTTCCAGCGCTATTGAAGGTCAATCCTGCAGGAATCGGATCCGCAATCGTCACATTCGTCGCCGTATTGGGACCACCATTCGTTGCAGTCATCGTGTAACTCACTACTCCTCCCCGGGCAACACTACTCGATCCCGTCTTCGTGATACTCAGATCCGCCTGGATACTATTAAATTCATCATTGTCCTGGCGGCTGACACATCCCGGATCTTGTGGGAAGTCGATGAATCCATCCCCATCATTATCGATGGAATCCTGACAGGCTGCCCTCGGAAGGGTTTCGTCATTATCGG
>CAYUZT010000016.1:3320-4079 GCA_964449445.1 uncultured Candidatus Peribacteria bacterium
TCGCTGAACTACAGCTGAAGTCATTCGGGAAGTCGGTTGCGCCGTCTCCATCATTATCGATGCTGTCGCTACACTGGACACACGTCACCGTCGTCGCAACGACATTGCTCTGATTATTCCCTGGGTTCGGATCGGTCGCAGAGGTCGACACACTTGCGCCATTGCTGATCACCGCCCCACAACTCACCGTATTTGGCACAGTGAACGCCACCGTCACCGTTGCGCTCTGACCATTGCTCAGCGTGATGCTATTACAGAGAACAGAGCTGCCATTCTGGATGCAGTTTCCCGAACTTCCCGCAGCATTAAAGGTAAGTCCGCTCGGAATCGGATCCGCAATCGTCACATTGGTCGCGGTATTAGGACCACCATTTGTCGCTGTCATCGTGTAGCTCACCACTGCACCACGGGCAACACTACTCGGTCCCGTCTTCGTGATACTCAAATCCGCCTGGATACTATTGAATTCATCATTGTCCTGACGACTGATGCATCCTGGATCCTGGGGGAAATCCACTAGCCCATCGCCATCGTTATCAATGGAATCCTGACACTGTGCTCTCGGAAGGGTTTCGTCATTATCGGTCGCTGAACTACAGCTGAAGTCATTCGGGAAGTCGGTTGCGCCGTCTCCATCATTGTCCACGCCATCGTTACATTGGACACTATTGAACTCATTGTTGTCCTGGCTGCTTGCACATCCCGGATCCTGGGGGAAATCCACCAACCCATCCCCATCATTATCGATGGAATCCTGAC
>CAYUZT010000016.1:4179-16639 GCA_964449445.1 uncultured Candidatus Peribacteria bacterium
GAAGGGTTTCATCATTGTCTGTTGAAGAAGTGCAACTGAAATCGTTCGGGAAGTCGGTTGCCCCATCACCGTCATTGTCGACACCATCGTTGCATTGGACACTATTGAACTCATTGTTGTCCTGTCTGCTGGAGCATCCGGGATCCTGGGGGAAATCCACCAACCCATCCCCATCATTATCGATGGAATCCTGACACTGGGCTCTCGGAAGGGTTTCATCATTGTCTGTTGAAGAAGTGCAACTGAAATCGTTCGGGAAGTCCGTTGCTCCGTCGCCATCATTATCAATGCCATCCGAACATTGGGAAGTATTGAATTCATCATTATCCTGGCGGCTGCTGCAACCAGGATCTTGAGGAAAATCTGTCAACCCATCCCCATCATTATCAATCGAATCCTGGCACTGGGCTCTCGGAAGGGTTTCATCATTATCGGTAGAAGAACTACAACTGAAGTCATTCGGGAAATCCGTTGCTCCATCGCCATCATTGTCCGCTCCATCGCTGCATTGGACAGTTACAACATTAAATTCATCGTTGTCCTGACGACTGGAACAGCCCGGATCCTGAGGAAAGTCGCTGAGGCCATCTCCGTCATTATCGATGGAATCCTGACATGCGGCGCGCGGAAGAGTTTCATCGTTGTCCGTTGAAGAACTGCAGCTGAAGTCATTCGGGAAGTCCGTGGCACCGTCACCATCATTGTCCACGCTATCGCTACACTGGACGGAGTTGAATTCATCGTTGTCTGTTGATGATGAGCAACCTGGGTCATTGGGGAAATCCGTCAGCCCATCTCCGTCATTATCGATACCGTCGGAGCATTGATTGACACACGTGGTGTTCGTATTCACTGGCGCACATCGCAAGCGTACAACCGAATCTGTTGCATCAGGATCCGCAGGAAGGGTGCTTCCAAAGGAGTCATAGACAATACCAACCGCAACGTTACCCGGAGGGCAGCTGATTTCATCAATGCTTTGGCCCCCTGGGGAAGTCAAATCTCCGGGCTGGTGCACATCCGTTACGGATGTGTCAAATCCGGATAATGAAATCTGGTTACACCCCGTTCCGATACCATCGATGGCATCGGCGCGGCTGGCATCGGTGATATGGCTGAAGTATACGGTTGAAACTGCGGTTCCTGAGATACAGTTGGGCTGTACCAGATTGGCGGGATACCGTGAGTTGCTGGTGAGGTCGCTATTGACGAAGTACGAGCCTTGCGCCCCAAGTGTACCGTTACTACTGAGTGTGCTGCACGCGATCGTCAAACCGTCAGTACTGTCGTTCCCTGCTTCGATACCGAGATACGCAACACTGGTGATCACCTGTCCTGCCGGGCAGTTGAACGTTCCCCCCGATGGTCTTGTAACACTATTGCCAAATTGGTCATTCTGGCTGTCAAATGAGTTTGGTGTATTGAATGCACTTCCGAGTGATACTGTCGATGTACAGCTTTGAGCCTCTACAGTGGGGACAGTGATCCCAAGGATCTCTTGAGGAGACTGGGGTATGCTTCCCAATGGGATCCAAGACAGTGTCTGCGAGCAGATGCTCAGCAGGGCGAGCGCAGTGCGCTTTTGCATAAAAAGAAAGGGAATTGCAAGAAGCGCAATATAGTATTACAATACTGAATTAGAATTATGGACAAAATCTTTCTTTGGCATATTTAATTACAATTGTCAAAATCTCGATGAATCTATCATTCGTCTAAATTTGACAACATGTCTATTTTCTTATTTATAATCTATTTATTGATTATTTGGGGGATTAAAAAAATCATCGAATGTACAATCGTTCCCCACTCATCCCTCAGAATTTATGCTTTTTCGATGACCGTGCTGATTTTCCAGAGAGCCTCAAACCACGATCGAATCATCTCTGCAATCTGCTTATTTTCAATCCTAATGATCGTGTGTTGATGATCATAGGCAAAAAGGGCTACGTGATCTCCGTACACTATCGCATCTGAATGAAACGTTACTCCTACGGGCAATACTCGGTAGTTTAGCTCTTCTGTTGGCGGATGATCCTGAATAAGGCGTTCCACGGCAGAACCGCTCACAACAAGATCTCTCCCCTTCAAGAGTATTTTCTTCTTTTGGAACAGATATTCTGCTGTCGTCATTCCGAAGGTCTCGTACATCAATTGTGGGTTATACAAGCCAATAAATTCCTGAGAAAAGACTTCCCTGTACGTCTTTTTCATACCCTCGATTCCATGGAGTAGTGTGACTTTTGGAGTCGTTGCAATTGGGCTGACAAGTGACGAAAGCAAGGGGATAGCGTCCTGAATTTGTTGCTCAATACGATGAAATTTTGTCTGCATTTCCTGTGCGTGATTGATCAGTTTCTCTGGAGGTTCGGCAACGTATTGAATGATCTTTCCACTTTCCACTTCTGCAACAAATCCCTTTTCCTGGAGCTTATCGAGAATGAAGTAAATGCTCGTTCTTGGCTGTTTTGATGCCTTTGCTATGACGCTTACGGGAGCGGATTTCAGTGAGATAAGAGTGAGATACACATCAATCTCTTTGTCATCTAAACCCATTCCTCGGAAGATATTTCGGATCACGATGAGCTGTTCACGAGAGAGAGGACTCATATATGCATTATATTATAATATTGATAAATTGTCTAATCTAGTATATATAGGACAATACACCCATTATATCATCTCTTTTCTACAAAAATACACCTGCTCTGCAGGCGTATTTTCCTTTCGTCCATTTCCCATTAGATGCCCAGCATCACCTTCTTCCCAAACCAGCTTCCGGCACCCAGCCCCATCGCAAGGATCTGTGTCCACACGATCATCGGGAGATGGGAGAGCGCAATCCCACGGTCTTCTTCTGGTCTCACCACCCTCGGTCGCAGGTGAGCACTGAGATCTGCCCTGAGATAACTGCTCCCTCCCGTCTGCGGTAATCCCGTGAGGATGCGCACTTGTTCCGTATCTGTCATCACTCCTGCAGGGCTTCTCACAGTCACCGTGTTACTTACGATCTCACCATTGCGCATTGCGGGACTGACCCTCACGCGGTACTGCAGGACTCTCGTGGAATTTGCTCCAAGGCTGACCCCTGTCCACGTGATCCCGTTTCCCGTAATCACCCCACCACCAGCTTCCTCCACCGTGATGTTTCCGGAAGAGAAGGTATCCTCCACAACCATATTGGGCACCACTCCTCCTCCTGCATTGCGGATCGTTACCGTGTAGAGGATCACACTGCCTGGCTGTGCTTCCTGTCTATCTGCACTCTTATCCACCGTGATCAGCGCTCCACCTACTGGAGGAGGCAGGATTGGCGGTGGCAAGAATCCGCCGGCAATCACCCGCGTGTACTCCGTGTCTTCTGCATTCTCAGCGCGTGCCCGGAATTGGAGATTCCGGCCATCAAATACTCCCGGATGCACACACACCGTCACATGAAGGGTCACCGAGCTATTGGCACTGATCGAGATGTCCTGCCACTCGACTCTGTTATTGCCGATCAGCCGACCGTTGCGATCTGCATCTTCAAATTCCGTGTCGTCATCGAGGAAGCCTGTCACATCGACCACTTCACTGATGCCGCGATTATTCCTGACAGACAAGATCTCGTCGAAGCACTCTGTGGGTTCCACGGGATCCACGGAATCTCTGACCGTAATCGTGATGTCGCGGTTCCCGTTGCTTCCTCCGCGGATGAGTGTGGTCTCCGCATCCGACAGGGATCCACTGATGGCTGTCGAGTTCAGAATCTCCCCATCCTGCGTTGTACTCTTGGCGCGTACGGTCGTGGTCAGACTCAGGCTGCCATTGGCAGGCACCGTCAGATTCGTCCAGCTCACAAGGCCGTTACTGTGCGTTCCACTATTATTCGTCGACACAAATTCGCTGTCTCCATCAAGGACTTGCTGCACATTCACTCCGGTTGCCTGCACCGCACTGACGTTTGTGAGGAGCACCGTGTAGTTGAAGGTCTGGTTCGGAGCTACCGGATCTTGGGAGTCACTCAGGTTCAGGGTCAAAGTTGCCGTTCCTCCACTCTGCACCGTCGTCATATCCTGCGCGCTCACCGTACCCACGGACGCGGTGTTGCTGATGACCGTGCCGTTACTGACACCACTATTGACCTGTACCTGCAGCGGCAAGGTCACACTCTGACCTGCGCCAATGTTAAGGTTGAACCACGTGACGGTATTGCCGGCGCGGACAGAGCCTGTGGCGGAGAGGAAGGTGACGTTGCTCGGGAGAGTATCGGTCACCGTCACGTTCGTCGCAGCAACTCCCGATGTATTCGTCACCACAATGCTGTAACTCAGGGTTTCTCCCGGAGCAGCTGTCGTCTTATTATCGGTTTTCGTCACCGTGAAGGTCGGCTGCGTTGTCACCTGTATTGTTGTCGTATCTTGGGCCTGGAATGATCCAACGTTTGCAGTATTCGTGAGCACCGTGCCATTCGTTACTCCCGAATTTACTGTGAGCACAACGTTTCTGACGATCGTCTGTCCCGCAGCCATGCTCGGGATCACGAAGGTCACGACATTGCCTGCAAGCACTCCGCCGGAAGCCGAGAGGAACGTCACATTCCCTGGAAGCGTGTCGGTCACACTGACGTTCGTTAGGGCACTCACTGAGGTGTTGGTCACCGTGATCACGTAGGTCAGGGTTTCGCCCGGAGCAGCTGTGGACTTGTTATCCGTCTTGGCGATCGTGAATGTGGTAGCTGGACACGTTACGGTTGTTGAGACCACCGCGCTCTGGTTGTTCCCCGGGTTCGGATCGGTTGCAGAGGTAGAAACCGAAGCCTGGTTCTGAATCACACCGTTACAGGCGAAGGTCGATGGTACATTGAAGGCAATCGTCACCGTTGCACTCTGACCAGCGGTCAGGGTGAGGTTGTTGCAGAGGATGTTGCTGCCGTTTTGGACGCAGCTGCCGGAGCTCTGTGCACTGCTGAAGGTGAGACCGGCAGGAATCGGATCGGCAATGGTGACATTCGTCGCCGTGTTCGGTCCGGCGTTGGTTGCCGTGAGTGTGTAGACCGCGGTCGCTCCGCGGTTGACGGTTGTAGGACCGCTCTTGGTGACGGTGAGATCGGTTGTTCCTACGGTCGTAATGACTGTTGTGGTGTCATTTGCCTCTGCTGCGCCCGCAGCTGCAGTGTTGGTGATGACCGTTCCATTTGTCGTTGTGCTTCTTACTTCCGCCGTCAGTGTGAACTGCAGTTCTTGTCCGATAGCGAAGTTCACATTCGGCCACGATACAATTCCGGTATTGAATGTTCCTCCTTGCGAAGCCGAAAGGAAGGTCAATTGCTGCGGCAGGAAATCGATGACGGTTGCTCCTGTGACAGGGAAAGGCGATATGTTGCGAACACGGATCTGGTATGTCAGCACTGCACTAGCAATAACTTCCGTCAGGTTATCGGTTTTGCTAATGCTGAAGTTTGGTTCACATCGCACCAGTGTTGAAGTTGTGTTGCTCACATTGTTTCCTGTATTCGACTCCAGAGAAGTTGTAGCAACACTCGCGGTATTTGCAATCGTAGAACTGCAGGCGGTGCTCATCGGGACGTTGAAGGCCAATCTCATCGTTTGCGATGTGGCACCGTTGACGATGCCGAGCGCACAGATGATTACGCCTCCGCTTTGTGTACAGAAAGATTCCGAGGACGCGCTGTTGAATGTGAGGTTCGCCGGAACAACATCTCTCACACTCACATTCATTGCATTGCCAGGTCCCGCGTTCTGTACTGTCACGAAATAGAAGAGAACATCATTTTGATCAACATGAGTAGGACCGGTTTTCGAAATGGAAAGATCAATGCTTGCAGGAGGGCACGTCACTGTTGTTTGGACGACTGTACTCTGATTGTTTCCAGGATTCGGATCTGTTGCGGAGGTTGAGACGGATGCCTGATTCATAATTCTTTCGTTGCATGTGAATGTGTTCGGCACATTGAAGGCAATGGTCATCGTCGCATTCTGACCGGAGATCAGCGTCAGGTTATCGCAGAGGATATTTGCGCCGTTCTGTACGCAGTTACTCGAACTTGCTCCGGCATTGAACGTGAGTCCCGACGGGATCGGATCAGCAATTGTCACATTGGTCGCCGTGTCTGGTCCTGCATTCGTGGCAGTTATTGTGTAGAGCATAGTCGAGCCGCGTTGAATGGTTCCTACACTACTTTTCACGATGCTGAGGTCGGCTTGATTCGGTGCAACGAGGACTGTAGTGGAATCTGTTGTCTGTGTACCTGTTACATTGGCGGTATTCGTCAGGACGGTTCCATTCGTTATTCCGGAATTCACCTTCACCGTTGTGGTCTTCGTCACTGTCTGCCCTGCATCGATCGTCGGAACGGTGAATGTCACAATGTTTCCATTAAGCACTCCGCCAGAAGAGGAGAGGAATGTGACGTTGCCAGGCAATGTATCCGTCACCGTGACATTACTTGCATTGACCGCTGAAGTATTCGTTACCGTGATCACGTAGTTCAAGGTGTCTCCCGGTACGGTCGATGTTTTCCCATCACTCTTGGAGATGCTGAAGGTCGGCGTGGGACACGTCACCGTTGTACTCACGAGATTGCTCAGGTTGTTTCCCTGATTTGGATCCGCGGTGGCTGCATTCACGAACGAGTCATTTGTAATGACGGAGTTACAGGTCGCGTTCTGTGGGACAGTGAAGGCAACTTGGAAGATGCGACTGCTGCCGGCAAGAATCTGTGGAGTGGTGCAAAACACTGTTCCTTGATTTAAAGAACATTCCGGGCTGCTCTGGCTGGAGCTGAATTGTAGAATGAATGCAGGATCATGCGACGCGAGATCATCAGCCACGACTGTTGATGCCATGTCCGGACCTGCGTTTGTAACTGTGATCGTGTACAGCAGCGACTGTCCCGGATTGATCGTTTGTGGGCCGCTTTTTATAACAGATAAATCTGCCGTAGGACACGCCAGCAAGCTTGTAACTTCAGAAGAGTTATTCAAAGAATTGGGATCTGTACTACCGTTTGCACTGATGAATACGGTGTTGCGAAGATCTCTGGGTGTACAGACGGTACTTGCCTGAACCGTTGCCTGAATGCGTATGATCGCACTCGTGTTGGCATTCATCGTTGCCTTTGTGCATACCAGATGATTCGGGTCACTTGGCTGGCGTGCGCAGGAGAATCCATCTGTTTGTAGAAACTGCACATCAAAGGATTCACCTGCTGGTAGGGAATCACTGACAACCACATTCTGTGCCATATCCGGACCCGCAGCATTCACGGAGAGCGTGTAGACAATGATTTCTCCAGGTCTCACGCTTGCTCTATCAGCAGTCTTTACGATCTTTAGATCGGATTGAGGTGTGGGGCAGTTCACGGTTGTACCGACCACTGCACTTTGATTATTTCCCGGGTTTGGATCGGTTGCAGAAGTGCTGACACTCGCTTGGTTCTGAATCACCCCATTACAGGTAAACGTATTCGGCACGTTGAAAGCAATAATCCTCGTTCCACTCTGTCCTGAGACAAGTGTCAGGTTATTGCAGAGAATATTCATGCCATTTTGAACACACGCCGCATCACTCTGTGCGCTGTTGAACGTCAATCCTGCAGGAATTGCATCGGCCATCGTCACATTGGTTGCCGTGTTTGGTCCGGCATTTGTTGCCGTTAGTGTGTAACTGACGATGCTACCGCGATTGATAGAGCTCGGTCCGGTCTTCACGATGGAGAGATCGGCGGTGAACACATTGCTCTCATCATTGTCCTGGTTACTGATGCATCCAGGATCGAGAGGGAAGTCGATGAGAGTATCGGCAGGCACATCATTATCAATGCCATCCTGACATTGTGCTCTTGGCAATGTTTCATCATTGTCCAGAGCTGAGCCACAACTGAAGTCTGCAGGGAAGTCCACTGCTCCATCTCCATCATTGTCGACTCCATCGGAACACTGGGCACACGTCACCAATGTGCTGACGACCGCACTCTGATTATTGCCGGAGTTCGGATCGGTCGCCGATGTGCTCACGGAAGCCTGGTTTAGGATGATCCCATTACACGTGAATGTTGAAGGAACGTTGAACGCCACTGTCACCGTCTTGCTCTGCCCATTCGTCAGCGTGAAGTTATTGCAAAGAATATTCGCTCCATTCTGTACGCAGGAGACATCGCTCTGGCTGGCATTGAAGGAGAGTCCCGCAGGGATCGGATCGGCAATTGTCACATTGGTTGCCGTGTTTGGACCGTCGTTTGTCGCCGTCAACGTGTAGCTGATGATGCTTCCTCGTGTCACGGGTAGAGCGACGGACGGTGCCAGGATCTTCGTCAACCGGAGATCGGCACTTACTACATTCAATTCATCATTGTCCTGCTTACTCACACATCCCGGATCAAGAGGGAAGTCCGTCAATCCATCCCCGTCATTATCAATGCCGTCCTGACACAGAGCCTTGGGATTCGTTTCATCATTGTCCAGAGCTGAGCCGCAGCTGAAGTCTGCAGGGAAATCCACTGCTCCATCACTGTCATTGTCCACCCCATCACTGCACTGCGTGTTGATCGGCAGCTCATCATTGTCCTGCTTGCTGATACATCCCGGATCAAGAGGGAAGTCCGTCAATCCATCGCCATCATTGTCTACCGAGTCCTGACACGCAGCCTTCGGCAAGGTCTCATCATTGTCCAGCGCTGAGGAACAACTGAAGTCATTCGGGAAGTCCGTTGCCTGGTCACTGTCATTATCTACTCCATCAGAACACTGGGCACACGTCACCGTCGTACTGACCACTGCACTCTGGTTATTCCCCGACACTGGATCCGTGCTGCTCGTACTCACGGAAGCCTGATTGTTAATCGTTCCATTACACGTAAACGTTGAAGGAACATTGAATGCCACAGTAACGGTAGTCGACTGCCCATTACTAAGCGTGATGCTGTTACAGAGAATATTTCCACCATTCTGGAGACAGTTACTCGAACTTCCTGCAGCATTGAAGGTCAATCCTGCAGGGATCGAATCGACTATCGTCACATTCGTTGCTGTATTCGGACCGGCATTTGTCGCGGTAAGTGTGTAACTCACAACACCACCACGAGCGACGGAACCCGATCCGGTCTTTGCAATCGAGAGATCCGCCTGGATAGAGTTGAATTCATCATTGTCCTGCTTGCTGATACATCCCGGATCAAGAGGGAAATCCACCAAGGTATCCCCATCATTATCCACCCCGTCTTGGCACTGTGCCTTCGGCAATGTTTCGTCGTTGTCAGTTGCTGAACTGCAACTGTAATCGCTCGGGAAGTCGGTTGAACCATCTCCATCATTATCAATGCCATCGTTACATTGCACATTGGGAACACAAGCACCTCCTCCGGTTACCGTGATAACGGTACTGCATTCAGTGTAGTTGTTCCCATTGCAGAGCTTTACCGGAAGACCGGGAGCGAATGGAGAAAGGAAATCGCTGAGAGATACTGTTACTGGTCCTGTGCTTCCACAGAAGAAATTACTCGTGTGCAGTATCTGCCCTCCTGTCGTGAGGAGATGTGCGCATGTCGCAAATTGCTTGCTGTAGTCCACAGTAACGTTGCATCCATTCACATTCACTCCTGTGAGGGTGATGGTGCTGGGATTCCCCTCATCATTATCCTGCTTGCTCAGACATCCCGGATCGAGAGGGAAGTCGACTAACCCATCCCCATCATTATCGATGCCATCCTGACAAGCTGCCTTGGGATTGCCTTCATCCGTATCCGTTGAAGACGAACAACTGAAATCATTCGGGAAGTCCGTTGCTCCGTCTCCATCGTTGTCCACTCCATCGGAACACTGTGCGCATGTCACCAATGTGCTGACGACCGCACTCTGATTATTGCCGGAGTTCGGATCGGTCGCCGATGTGCTCACGGAAGCCTGGTTTAGGATGATCCCATTACACGTGAATGTTGAAGGAACGTTGAACGCCACTGTCACCGTCTTGCTCTGCCCATTCGTCAGCGTGAAGTTATTGCAAAGAATATTCGCTCCATTCTGTACGCAGGAGACATCGCTCTGGCTGGCATTGAAGGAGAGTCCCGCAGGGATCGGATCGGCAATTGTCACATTGGTTGCCGTGTTTGGACCGTCGTTTGTCGCCGTCAACGTGTAGCTGATGATGCTTCCTCGTGTCACGGGTAGAGCGACGGACGGTGCCAGGATCTTACTCAACCGGAGATCCGCCAGTATCTGATTTCCCTCATCGTTATCCTGTTTGCTGATGCATCCCGGATCGAGAGGGAAGTCGATCAATCCATCCCCATCATTATCCACCCCGTCTTGGCATGCAGCCTTAGGGTTCGTTTCATCATTGTCGGTAGCTGATGAACAACTGAAATCCGCAGGGAAATCAGACACTCCATCTCCATCGTTATCCATACCATCGTTACATTGCACAGTATTAAATTCATCATTGTCCTGCTTACTGATGCATCCCGGATCTTGCGGGAAATCCACTAGTCCATCTCCATCATTATCCACCCCATCCTGACAAGCTGCCTTGGGATTGCCTTCATCCGTATCCGTTGCAGAGCTGCAGCTAAAGTCTGCAGGGAAATCGATTGCACCATCATTATCATTATCAATCCCGTCATTACACTGAACGCTATTAAATTCATTGTTGTCTTGGAGACTCACACAACCAGGATCGAGGGGGAAGTCCATAAGTCCATCCCCATCATTATCGATGCCATCCTGACATGCAGCTTTTGGATTCGTTTCATCCGTATCCGTTGAAGACGAACAACTGAAATCCGCAGGGAAATCAGACACTCCATCTCCATCATTATCAATGCCATCATTACATTGCACCGTATTAAATTCATTGTTGTCTTGGAGACTCACACAACCAGGATCGAGGGGGAAATCCACTAGTCCATCCCCATCATTATCGACTCCATCCTGACATGCAGCCTTGGGATTGGTCTCATCGGTATCTGTTGAAGACGAACAGCTGAAGTCCGCAGGGAAATCAGACACTCCATCTCCATCATTATCAATGCCATCATTACATTGCACCGTATTAAATTCATTGTTGTCTTGGAGACTCACACACCCAGGATCTTGGGGGAAGTCCGTCAATCCATCTCCATCGTTATCCACCCCGTCTTGGCATGCTGTCTTTGGGTTCGTTTCATCCGTATCTGTTGCGGAAGAACAACTGAAATCGGCGGGGAAGTCGATGGCTCCGTCGCTGTCGTTATCAATCCCGTCATTACACTGAACACTATTAAATTCATTGTTGTCTTGGAGACTCACGCATCCCGGATCTTGCGGGAAATCTGTGAGCCCATCTCCATCATTGTCCACCCCATCCTGGCATGCTGCCTTCGGATTGGTTTCATCATTGTCCAGAGCAGAGCTGCAGCTGAAGTCATTCGGGAAGTCCACTGCTCCGTCGTTATCGTTATCCACACCATCCGCACATTGAGTGCAGGTCACGATGGTCTGCACCACTCCGCTCTGATTATTGGAAGCGTTTGGATCGGTTGTACTCGCCGAAACACTTGCCTGGTTATTGATCGTTCCTCCACACGTAAATGTGGAAGACACCGTAAAGGCGATCGTCACCGTTGCCGACTGGCCACTTGCGAGAGTGATGGAATTACAGAGAACCGAATTTCCGTTCTGCACGCAGTTTCCCGAACTTCCTGCATTCGTGAATATCAATCCTGCAGGAATCACATCGGCGATTGTCACATTTGTCGCTGTACTCGGACCATCATTTTTCGCGACAAGTGTGTAACTCACTATTGCTCCTCGGGCTACTGTGCTCTGTCCCGTTTTACTGATCCGCAGATCCGCTCCCGGCGCTGAACACGTAATGGTCACCGGTGATCCCGTGAGTACGGTGTTATCCGTCCCTGGTCCGATATTGATGCCGTAGGCATAGAGCTGGTGTGGCTGACCGTCTTTGAGCGAAGCTGGCGTCGGAAACTCATATCCATGATTACTGTTTCCACCACATTGCACACCCACTTGAGATTCCCTCGGCTTATTCGCCGTGGTGGTCCCCAGAAGATTTTGTCCTCCTGCAGGACCATCATAGATATGAGCCTGCAGCGCTTGGTTGAAATTGTCAGCATCGCATGTCCATCCCCGGATCATGTCGCAGTTCGTGATTCCGGCATCAAGGTAGCCTACAGGCTTCCTGAAATTCGCTGGCCCTTCATCATTGTCCTGCAAACTTCCGCACCCTGGATCATTGTTCGGTCCACTGCCAAAGTCGATCACGCCATCTGCGTCATTATCGATGCCATCCTGACATTGGGACTTGGGATTGCCTTCATCGTCATCCCCGGGGTCGCCGCAGCTGAAATCGCCTGGGAAGTCCACTGCTCCATCTCCGTCATTATCAATGCCATCCTGGCACTGAGGGGTGCTCGGACATGTCACTGTTGTTGAAACAGTTTGACTCTGATTATTGCTTGCATTGGGAT
>CAYUZT010000017.1:0-16420 GCA_964449445.1 uncultured Candidatus Peribacteria bacterium
GGCTTACACAAAGGGAAAAGTGTTCACTTTACCACCCATTTTTGTCCACTAGCCCAATTTCACAGCTAAAAAGCTAATAAGCTAAACAGCTAAACAGCTAAACAAGCTATTCCTTCCAGCATCACTTCGTGTACAACTCCGAGACGCTCTGCCCGCTCTCAATGTGCCGCAGGACTTCGGCGAGCATCGGGGCGATGGGGAGCACGGTGAGCGAGGGGATTGCCTTTTTGTCGTGCGGGATGCTGTCGGTCACGACCACTTCGGCGAACCCGGCTTTCGCGAGACGCTCGACTGCGGGGCCGGAGAAAACCGCATGCGTCGCGACGGCGTAGACATCCTTGTTTGCGCCGCGGTCGAGGAGCGCCTGCTTTGCCGAGAGGAGCGTGCCGGCGGTATCGATGATGTCGTCGTACAGGATGCAGGTGCGGTTCTGTACGTCACCGACCACTTCCAGGACTTCCGCTTCGTGATGCTCGGGACGGTTCTTGTGGAGGATCGCGAGCGGCGCGCCGAAGGAGTCGGCGAATTTCTTCGCACGCTTCGCTCCTCCCACATCCGGCGCGACGACGACGGGATCCTTGAGTTTCTTTTTGCGGAAATACTCGGCGAAGATGAGCCGGGAGGAGAGGGCGTCTGCCGGCACGGAGAAGAAGCCCTGGATCTGGTCGCTGTGAAGCTCCAGGACAATCACGTGGTCAGCGCCGGCCTCTTCCAGCAAATGGGCGATCAACTTGGCCGATACCGGCTCCCGGGGTTCGGAGACCCTGTCCTGCCGCGCGTAGGGCATGTGGGGGAGAATCACGTGGACGGTCTTCGCGAAGCTCAATTTTGCCGCCTGGCAGAGGAGGAAGAGTTCCAGGAGATCTTCGTTCGGATGCGGGCCTGCCGTCTGGAGTAGATAGACATCCTTGCCGCGTACAGATTCCTCAAAACGCACGTACCGTTCCCCGGACGAGAATGTTTTCGTAGTCAGTTTGCCGAGCGGCACCTTCAATTCCTTGCTGAGCGCAGAGGCAAGCGCCGGGTGGGAGGATCCTGCGAAGAGGTGCATGGCTACGCTACTATTCTACCAGATGCGCGCCCGTTACACGAGGTCGATCGGCATGCCCGTTCTGGGAGAAGACACAGGACAGATCCTCGGCACGGTCAGCGGGATACTGATCCATCCCGATACCGGCGTTATCGAAGGAGTCTTCGTCCACGCCCCGGGCTTTTTCTCGCACGAGGATCTCTTCCTGGGCGTAGTCGACATTCTCCACTGGGGCATGCGGATCACGGTGCGCAGCGCGGACGTGCTCAGCCCGCTGGAAGACCGCGTGCGCCTGCAGCCGCTCCTCGCCGGCGATCGTCCGATCCTGGGGCAGCGCATGATGACGGAGAGCGGCATGGTTCTTGGGCGTTGCAGGGACGTGCAGTTTTCCACGAAAGACTTCCGTCTGGAGTGGCTGTTTCCCAAGCGCTTCTTTCAGTGGAAAATTCCCGTTCCCGCGTCGCAGATCCTCGAGGTACGACGGGATGTGGTTGTGATCAAAGAGGCGACGCCAACGGAAAAGGAAAATGCCCCCGATGTCCTGTCGCTCGTTCCGCCGATGCCGGAGGCGGCGTAGCGCAGGTCTTTGACCTGCGTTAGAAGAAGCCGAAGATTCCGAAGAGTCCGAGGACCAGATGTCATTCCGAGTAGCTTCGCCGCGAAGAGGCGAGCGTACCGAGGAACAAAAAAGCCCCCACTCTCGCGGGGGCCTTTTTCTGACGATAGAGAAACTTTCTTAGCAGGAGCCGTCCCTCACGCAGTCGCTGACGGTGGTCGTGAAGAATCCGACGATCACGCGGGCGAAGAGGATCACAAGCAAACCGATGATCACGTACAGAATAGTCTTCTTCGCTTTGTCCTTCTGCTCGTCTCCTCCCTGTGAAATGATCAGGCGGATACCGGCGATGACGATAAAGACGACGGCGGCAAGTGCGAGGAAGTCGAGAACGAACGCGAGAGCGTTCAAAATGACATTACGAATGCCTTCCTTATCGACGGCGCTCGGCGTGTCTTCCAAGCCGCCTCCATCGGGGATCGGTCCACCGAATGCGGCAAACGATGTGAAGGGTGCGATCAGTCCAGAGGAGACCAACCATGTTCGGCAGCAGAGCTTCTGAAAAGTAGACATAGGAGAAAAGTGGGGAATTAGGGTCATTGTTACTCCAGAGGTACTGGCTCTGCAAGCGCTCGCGCGGTGCGAGCAGCGAATGAACTTGACGGTTTGTCAGTTTATATTTTTTACTGATTACTCAGGAAGCCTGCGGCAATCAGCACTGCGGCGGGCAACGTAAACCACAGATCCAGGTTTTGAATCATGATCGTCATGAGCATGCTCTGCGATAAGACCGCTTCCAGTCCGGGCGTGGCGGTAATGCTCATGTCCAAAAGCGGCGCGCCGGCAATAAAGGTGAGGAGTGTTGCCAAAAGCAGCCCCGCTGTCGCAAAACCACACAGGACAGTGATCGCAACGTTGATGACGGCAGTGGGTTCGCGCCCGTACTGCACGTGCAGCCCCGCGCGCACGGCGAGGAAGACGACGATCGTGATGAAGAGCGTCAGCTTGATGATGGAGGTCACCGTGGTATCAATCGGAATGCCGACGACGCTGAGAGCCGACTGGGTTTGCGAAAACCCCAGCAGCCGCTGCGCGAAATTCCCGAGCCCCTGCACCGCGACGATCGCGATGTAGCTGGCCAGGATAATCTTAATCGCTTCCTTCTTTCCGATGATGAAACTGTAGGTGATGACGAGGGCGAAGAAGACAATAATGAACAGGTCCCAGCTAAGTGTCAGGTTCATGAATGAGAGTATAGCGGTCCTGTGGTGGTAGAACAGCTTGCTAGCTGGTTAGCTTTTTAGCTTCTTAGCTTCAGGAGAAAAAAGCTAACCAGCTAAGAAGCTAACAAGCTATAAAGCTTCTGAGGTATTCTAGAAATATGCGCCATGGTTTCCTGTTGATTAATAAACCCGACGGCATCACCAGTCACGACGCCGTCGCGATTGTTCGGAAAACTCTTTCCGAGCGCGATGTTGGTCACTTGGGTACCCTCGACCCTGCAGCAACAGGACTTTTGGTGATGGCTGTTGGCAAGAAGGCCCTCAAGGTCGTGCAACTGTTCCAGGACCTCACGAAGGAGTACGAGGCCGATGTGCTCTTTGGCAAAGTGAGCACGACGTACGACCGCGAGGGGATCATCAAGCAGTTTGATATCGGCATGGGGTGGACGCCCCCGGAGCACAGTAACCTCCAGAAAATCATCAATGACCGCTTCACGGGAAAAATTTCGCAGGTTCCCCCCGCCCATTCGGCAGTCCATGTGAGTGGTGAGCGCGCGTACAACAAGGCGCGTCAGGGACGAAGCGTTCTTATTCCCCCACGCATGGTGGATATCGATCGCTGCAGCATCCTCGACTACGCCTACCCTCATCTGCGCCTGAGCGTCGCGTGCGGTTCGGGCACCTACATCCGCTCACTCGCACATGACTTGGGCGAAAGCCTGCACTGCGGCGCGTACCTTGCCGGTCTCAAACGAACGAAGGTCGGGTCGTGGTCCGTGACCTCGGCGAAGTCCGCAGACGAAGCCGGGTGGTCCGATGTGATTCCCTTAAAGGAGGTACTGAAAAAATTCCCCCGTCGCGATCTCACGGACGATGAACGAGAGGAGATTGCATTCGGTCGCAATATCGAAGCGGAAGTTGCTGAGGACACGATCGCCTGGCACGAAGATCTTCCCGTCGCGATTCTTGTTCCTGCTTCGGATGGGACGGCGCATGCGAGGAAGGTATTTTGAACTTCTTTGGCTTGAATTAGCCAAAAATTGTAAAACATGACAGATTGATTTGACGTGGGAAATTGCTTCGATAGTCTCCGTCCACACCACATCTGTCGTTCTTTTACGAAAGGAAGGGTATGCCGCCGTTCTAGTTGCTATGGCGCTTATGTAAGTACTTCGGTACTTGGGTAAGTAGCCAACCCGTTGTCTCGGTTTTCTCGACTCGTGTTTCAGTTGATTCCACTTCGAGGACTTCGAAATGATGACTTGCAATGGCCCTCCGAATTCGCTGCAGAACAACAACAAGGCGAATTCCAAGGCCAACTCCTGAAAGCGCATCCCACCCGGTGACCGCCGGGTGATCCCTCGGTCGAGGGATCCCACGTCAGTCTGACAATTTGGTGTTAGAATCTGGGGTGAAAGCCCCAACTCTACGCTGAACTTTAGTTCAGCAACCCGGACGGCGCGAAAGTGCCGTCCGGATGTTTGATATGTTCGTGGTTGGTGGGTCGGGTGGGATTTGAACCCACGGCCAATTGCTTAAGAGGCAACTGCTCTACCAGACTGAGCTACCGACCCGATTGAGCCCGAATACGGTAGCAATACACTGCTTCCACAACAACCCACTCATTTCTTTTGTGCAATCCTCCACACCTCCCACATCGAGAAGAGCGCAAAGAAGACGTTCAGCCAGAAGAAGATCCACGTTTCACTCACGTAGCTGAAGAGCGCGATTAAGATGCTCCCCAGGATCAATGCGACTTCTCTGCGGATGGTTCCGCCTTTGAGTTCGTATCCCAGGGCTATGCCCACGAGACCGAGGATGAAGAAGAGCGTTTCGTATCCTTGCGAAAGTACAAGCGACCACACGACCAGACCGAGCGCTGCCACGATGATGATGGGAGTATCGATTCGATCATCAACATCGAGCATCATGAATATAGTGCTCAGGATCACCAGTGCCTGCAGGAAGATGAAGAAGATTGGACCGCCTGCCAGGTAGTTGAGGGTCGAGTACGTGAGCATGAAGAGCGCGCCGATCCCGAAGCACCAGTTTTTGGGAGATTGATAGGGGTGCCGCATAACGCGGTCCGGCAGAGCGGCGCCGGTCACCAGAATGAGGGAACCGATGAGACCGATGAGGAAGGTGGGGGTCATGAGTGGAGGGTTCCTCGTTACGCTCGCCCATTCGACAAGCTCAGGGCGAACTACTCGGAATGACAGGTTAATGATTGAGCAACGATTCCATTCCGTGCTTCTGGATCGTCTTCCAGTCGAACGGCAGCTTGTAGGTTTCCATCCCCCGGACGAGCGCGGCAAAGCACTGCCAAGCATTGGGGGCTTCGGAGACGAACGCGTTGCCCGATTCCTGGACGGGGTCGTAGTTTTCGAGCGCAGAGGAGGGGAGCGAGACGGGGATGATGCCGGAACTCAGGCAGATCTTGAGTTCTTCCGTTCCTCTCGGGTCACTGAGGAAGAGCGCCATATCGGAGGCGGCGTACATGGAATTGAGCGCGTCTTCCGTGTCCGGAACAATGTGGACGCGGTGACTGTGCTCCTTCGCGAGCGTCGTGAAGAGTGATCCATACGTTGCCGATCCCTTTCCGACGACGAGTAATTCCAGAGGCAGGGTCAAAAGGCCCGGGAGGAGTTCTGTGAAAAGTGCACCGCCGAGCTTCTCGGTCATCCCCGCGGGGAGGCAAACCATCGGGCGCTTCGGTTCCGCCGGCCAGCCAAAACTTTCCTGCAAATCAGCCTTACATTGCTGCCTGATATCGAGGTTTGCCGATGGATGTCTGTGGCTCTGCATATGGTCTATAGACAGCGGCATAGAGATCGAAGCAATCCCCATAGTATAGCGGAAAAACGGGTGTTTTTGGAGGGAGATGATGTTGACTATTCTTTACATTGCCGTTTAACAAAATCGCGCCCGATACGGTCTCCAATCGCTACACTAGAAGGGATGAAGCATCTTGTTTTAGTCGATGGCCACCATCTGATGTATCGCGCTTTCTACGCGATTCCCGCAACGCTCAAAACGTCCAATGGCGAGCAGACGAACGCGGTGTACGGAGTCGCGTCCATGCTTATTTCGCTGCTGAAAGCCGAAGAACCCAATAGCCTCCTCTTCTGTTTTGATGCCGGTGAAGAGACGTTCCGTCATCAGGAGAATGCCACCTATAAGGAAGGAAGAGCAGAAACTCCCGATGAGTTCTATCTGCAGATTCCGCGTATTCTGGAACTCATCGAGAGCTTTCCGATTCAGCATGTGTCCGATCCCAAGTACGAAGCCGACGACCTGCTGTGCGTCTATGCCAAAGCGGGGGAACAGGAGGGGATGCGGGTAACGATTGTGACCGGCGACCGCGATGCGTTTCAGCTGGCGACGGAGAAGGTTCGTATCGCCATTCCCCATAAGGGATACCAGGCACCGGAATACCTGGGACCCAAAGAAATCCTCGCCAAATACGGCGTGCGGCCCGATCAAATCGCTTCTTATAAAGGAATGATGGGCGATTCCTCCGATAACCTCCCAGGGGTCAAAGGAATCGGTCCCAAGGGGGCAAGCGCGCTCCTGCAGCAATATGGAACGCTGAATGGCGTCTACAAGCATCTGGAGGAGATCAAGCCGACTCTGCGAGAGAAGCTCGCGCGCGATCGCGACCAGGCGTTCTTCTGTGAGCGGATGGCGACGCTCGTCTGCGATTTCCCGTTGCCGGTTGCACTCGATCAATTGTCTCTCGATCAACTGAAGACGGGGAAGGCGTTTCGCTTCATGCGGGAGCTCGAATTCAATTCCCTCGCGAAGCGTTTACAGTCGCTCTGCGAGAGTCCGTACGGCAAGCGGCACTTGGTGTGGGAAGGGGAGACGATGGCCAAAAAAGTTATGAAGCCCGAAGATCAGATGGTGCTCTTCTAATTCCTCGTTACGCTCTCCCTTCGACAAGCTCAGGGCGAAGCTACTCGGAATGACTACAATCTGTATTCACTCAATTTTCCCTCTTTTCTAGTTGAACAAATTTTTTGTTACTTGATATCTGTAAGCTGAAAAACCTGAGTAAATATTCTATTCAATAAAGCAGTTCTTGAATACGAAAGATACTCATTTAGTCCTTGCGTGTGCCCTTTCCCGGCACGTAGACTTGCAACCGTTCTCCTGATTGCTCTAGAGATGTCACCAGAGTTTTTCTCTCTGGTGAGCCTAAAACTTCATCTGTTTCCCCAGCGTCTGTATGCCGAAGGAACGTGTCGTCGCGAGTCTTGATATCGGATCCGCCAAAATCCGGACTGTGATTGCGGTGGTCGACGGCGCCGACGGGGAGAGACGCACGCCCAATGTGATCGGGGTGGGAATCAGTCCCTCTTTGGGTATGCGCAAGGGGCACGTGATCGATGTTGAGGAACTGATCCACAACATCATCTCCTCCTTAGAGGATGCCGAGCGCATGGCGGGGGTGCCGGTGAACCATGTGTTCGTTGGCATGAGTGGCAGTCACATCGAAGCCTTCGATAGCAGGGGAGTGATCGCGATCTCGGGTTCCGAGATCACGGTGGAAGATATCGGCCGGGTGCTCGACGCCGCACAGGCCGTCTCGATCCCCCAGAACCGACGCATCCTGCACATCGAACCCAAGGCCTACGCGGTTGATGAGCAGCGCGGTATCAAGAACCCGCTCGGTATGACGGGCATCCGCTTGGAAGTGGAGGCGCATATCATCACGGGACAGATCCAGCATGTGAAGAATGTGGAGAAGTGCATCGACCAGGCGGGCGTGGATATCGATGCCCTGGTCCCGGCCACCATTGCGGCTGCAGAGGCCACATTAACGAAGCGTCAGAAGGAGCTGGGAGTTGTGGTGATCGACATTGGCGCCGGATGCACGAGCATCGCCGTGTTTGAAGAAGGAACCATCCTGCACTCCGTCTGTCTGCCCATCGCCGGTGAGAGCGTCACGAGTGACGTTGCGATCGGTCTTCGCACCTCTATTGATACCGCCGAGAAGATCAAGATCGAATACGGATCGGTGCTGCCGGGCGAGATGAGCGAGCGCGAGATGATCGACCTCTCTTCGGTCAGCAAGGTGGATACCCAGACCGTCAGCAAGAAATACATGGCCGAGATCATGCAGGCGCGATACTTCGAGATCTTCTCGCTGATCAAAGCGGAGCTCACGCGCATCGGCCGCTCGGGCATGCTCCCGGCTGGTGCCATCCTCACCGGTGGTGCGGTCAAAGCCCCCGGCGTCCTGGATCTCGCGCGCGACGTGCTCGGACTCCCTGTCCAGATGGGCTTCCCCGTGGATATCGGCGGCGTCATCGAGAAAGTCGACGACCCGGCCTACGCAACGGCGCTCGGCACCCTCGTCTGGGGCGTTCGCGAAGATGAACAAGGAGGATTGCGCGGCAACTTCCAGATGAAGCGCGCTCTTGCCCATGCGGGTTCCTGGATTCGCAGTCTCTTCCCCTGATTTTGTCCGGTGACCCGTCGGGTCGCCTTTCCCTCCCTCGCGTTTCCCCCTTCTTCTATGGCCGATACATTCCGTTCCATTTTCTCCCGCAGTTCCGGTACTGCCGGTAGCGGCGGTACCCAGCAGGATGACACGAGTGCGACAACGCGCGAAGTGCGCCCGGACATGGTGCCGGGAGCAACGATCCGCGTGCTCGGCGTCGGAGGCGGCGGCGGCAATGCCGTCAAGCGCATGGTCGAAGGGAAGCTCCAGGGCGTCGAATTTATCGCGGTAAATACCGACGCGCAGGCGCTCTACCATAACCCGGCTTCCAAGAAGATCACGATCGGCCGCGGAACGACGCGCGGGCTCGGCGCAGGTTCTAACCCCGAAATGGGCAAGCGCGCGGCGGAGGAGAGTTTGGAGGAGATCAAGAAAGAGCTCGAGGGAACGGACATGCTCTTCGTCACTGCGGGCCTTGGAGGGGGCACGGGAACGGGGGGAATGCTGCCCATCGTCGAGGCTGCCCGCGGCATGGGAATTCTGACCGTCGCCGTCGTCACGCGGCCATTCAGCTTTGAAGGGTTCAAACGCAAGAAGCAGGCGGACGAAGCACTCGAGGCGCTGAAAGGGAAAGTCGATACGCTCATCACGATCCCGAACGACAAGATCCTCAGTCTCATCGATAAGACCACGCCGCTCACCGAGGCCTTCCAGGTGGTGGATGAAGTGCTCAAACACGCGATCGAGGGTATCTCCAGCCTCATCACCGTTCACGGTCTCGTGAACGTCGACTTCGCGGACGTCAAAACGATCATGCAGGATGCCGGCACGGCCCTGATGGGCATTGGCTACGGTACCGGCGACAGCCGCGCTGCAGAGGCCGCACGCGCGGCAGTGGATAGTCCGTTGCTTGAGGCAAGCATCCACGGTGCGCAGGGCATTCTGTTCAATATCACCGGTGGAAACGATCTCAGCATGTTCGAAGTGGACGAAGCCGCGCGCATCATCACCGAGGCAGCCGCACCCGAGGCCAACATCATCTTTGGCGCGGTCATCGACGAGCAGTTCACGGGCCAGGTGAAGGTCACGGTCATTGCGACGGGCTTCGACGATCACACCACATTAATGCCCGCCCAAATGGGCACACCGGCGCAGCGCATCCTCAAGAGCAACTTCGGCCGCACCATTCTCCCGTCTGCCGCATCCAACACCGAAGCACGACGCGAGACGCCCGCCGATACGACGGTCAAATCGACGGCAATGGATCTGAATATGGAGGAGTTGGAGGTGCCGGCGTTTATGCGGAAGCCGCTCAGCAAATAACCCTTCGACGAGCTCAGGGTGACAATATCAGTATCCGATGGAACCGGGGGGACCGGGGACCCCTCGGTTTCTTGCGTGCAAACAAAACCCCCTCCTCCCAACCCTCCTCCCCCCTGCGGGGGAGAGGAGGGCTTTTATAACAGTGGGGGCGAAGCCCCTTTCTCCCACGCATGGGGGAAAGGGGTTGGGGATAGGGGGTTATGCATGACTGCCCGTGCTCCCAAACCCCCCTCTTGTCTCCTTTCCATGGCAGTCCACCTCCGACCATTCTGCTCGCTCTACCTTCACGAACATCCCCTGCGCAATCCTTTCCCCGCGTTCCACGGTCACCGGCGCATCACTGATGTTCTGAACCTGGACGAGCAGTTCATCCTTCTCGCCATGGTAATCCTGATCGATGACGCCGATTGAATGCGGACAGACGAGCGCCTTCTTCCGTGGAAGCGAGGAGCGGGGGATAATCAGCAGAGCGTAGCCTTCCGGCACCTTCACGATCACGTTTCCCGGCACGAGGGCGATTTCGCCGGGCTTGATGGCCGTTGTCTCCCGGGTAATCAGATCAAAGCCCACGGCTCCCGCGGAGTGGTATTGGGGGAGGGGAAGAGTTGCATCGATACGTTGAATGGAGACCTGCATGTGCAGGAGAATGCTCTGTTCTCAGGAGAACTGCAAATCCCGCTTACGTATGATGTCCCTGCCTCATGGCCCGGTACTTGCGTGCGTCCTCCCTCGCGAGGACTGCTGCCCGGGCATTGTCCAGCGTGATCTTCCCGGCACTGCCCCCTTCATCGAAGAAGCCATTTTCGTAATCGGGATGCGGAGTCTGCCCATCCGGGAGCGTGTAATCTATCGTGAATTTCTTGAGGACTTCTTTGAGAATACGCATGTTTTTCGGCAGCACTTCTTTGAGAGCCTGTACGAATGCGGGGGTACCGTCGAAGAGCTTGCGTGCAACCTCTGCGGATTGCTTATCACTCTTCTTTCCGCGAATCACGTCTCGATCAGTGCTAATGTAATTGTCCAGCAACCTGATCGGCTCCTCTTTCTCGTAGTATTCCTCAAATTCACCCGGCTGCCCGCCCGGTTTCGGACGCGTTTTTTTGCCCCCATCTTTTAACTTATTCTGCTTGAGGTAGGCTTTCCAGTGGTCTGACTGCTCGATGAGACTCCGCCCCTGATCATCCACGAGCCTTTTGACAAGTTCAATGACGAACTTGTTCATGTTCTCCCGGTACTGCGCGACCGTGTGCCCGTCACTGGAAGGTCCTTTGCTGTCGAGCTGACTCAAGCTCAGTGTCGGCCGGGTATCGCGATCGTACGCTCTGCGGGCGAGGAGATTATCGATGTCCACGTACGCGCCGATGGCATCGGCCATAATACTCGCATCTTCGCCGGTGAATCGTTCCACCTGCTCCTTATCCTCCAACTCTGCGAGACGGCCGAAGATTTTGAATTTGGAACTGTACCCGCAGTAGAGGTTCTTGAGCGCTTCGGGCGACATCTTCTGCCTGCTTCCGGAGATGATATCGGCCATGCCGCGCACCGCGTTGTAATCGAGCTGTGGTAAGAAGAGCGGGACGTCTTCGTGATCGATGGCTTCGGAGCGCGTGCCAGATGTACCCTTGCTCAAGCGTTGCTGGACGCTCGGCTCACGAACCAGTTCCAACTGAATCCACATCGTTGTCTTGGCGCCGGGTTTGAAGGTATCCACGCCGCCGTCGGTTTCGGTCAACCGTCGCGCGAGAATCTGCACTTCCGGCAGAGTGTTATTTTTGTGGTAGAAGTAATCGATGAACGGGAATTGGTTGAGCACACCGCCTTCCTCTCCGGCGAGCGTCCGCAAGCGGTCAATACTGAGCAAGCCCGATGCCACCCCCCGGATGAGGTAGAAGAACTTCTGTTCCATCGTCATTTTGCCGTTCTCGATGGCGTAGTGAATCACTTTTTCGTAGAGGTGCGGTTTGATGTCTTCGGGGGGTGTTCCCTGTTCGTGCTCACTCCATTCCGTGTACAAGCGCAGCTGTTTCTGCAATTCCGCCTCCATGCCGCCTTTCAGGTTACTCAGCTGATCGACCCACGGGGTAAAGTGTTCCTTGCCGCTCTTGATCTTGCTATCGTTCTCCGATCTCCAGTGGTAGTAGAGTTCTTTATCGTTCCAGATGTAACTGATGATTTTCCGCAGCCACGTATCGCGCAGCACGTCGCTGCGCAAACACGGGCCTTCGGGCATGTCGTAGCCGGAAAGCGAACGCAGCGTCGCCCACACGCCCGTATCATTCCAGTCCATTTCGCCGCGATCGCAGAGCAGGCTGATGATACCGCGGATCGCATCTTTGTTCTTGGTGTAGTGCATGAAGTGCAAAAGCGTGTGACTGTCTTCGTTTTTCATACCGTCTTTCCATTTGTCAGCTGCTTCGGTTTCCGTTCCGGAGTAGCGTCGCTGGTGGTAGGCGTGCAGGCCCGGCAGGTAGTTATTGAGGCCGGGGATGATCTTGGTCAGATTACTATCCTGTAAGGGCTTCGTGATCGCGTAGCCGACATCTTTCAGCAGCCCGTCCTGACGTCGCTTGTACATGGTCTGGACGTCTTCCCAGGTATCTTTGCAGAACTTGATGACGTCGTTGATGCTCGCAAGCCGCACGCCGCGCCACATGTTTTCCCAGATGCCGGGGTGCCGCTCTTCTTTCGTCGTATCGAGCTTGCGGATATCGTGCTTTTCCGTGAAGCTTTCCAGTTTTGTCGTGTACTCTTCCAGGTTCTTGCAGGCGGCCTGATCGAGGGGGTTTTTTTCCGGAGCAACAGGTTGACCATCCGGTCCCAGTGACCACGATGCTCTTGTTTTGAATTTCTCTGCCAGGCGGGCGCGTTCGTCTTCGGCTTGTCCATGCTGGATCTTCAGTTCTTTCAGCGCCTCGGCCGGGAATTCCGTTTCGTTTTCGTAGGCATTGATGAACTGCTTGATGTTGCGGAGCGCTCTGTCACTCTCGCTCAAGCTTTCCTTCATATTGAACGCTCCCTTGTCCTGCTGCGCCGCCTCGTCGCCTTCCAAGTGGGCGGTTTCTTCACGTTGTTTGAACACGCCAATTTTCTGCAGCTCCGCGAGAGCCTTGGCATCCACTTTTTTAGCGCGGGGAGCAGGCCCGCTCTCGAGCATATCGAAGAGCTTCAGTTCACTACGATGGAACTCGACCGGGTTATCCGGTGTTTTCCCCATTTCAATCAGCTTTTGTATGCGCAGCCAGTCGGCGTAGCGGACGAGTAATTCTTCCGTGAAGGCATCGGTTCTTGCCGTGCCCTGCAGGTTCTGCTTTTCCAGGTTTCTGTAGGAGCCGGTGTCCTTGAGGCCATCGAGAAGACTCTCGAACGTCTCGCCCTGTTCATCTTTCAGGTTCTTGTGCGTATCGAACGTGGAGCCGATCAGGTTCGGGAAGAGGCCGGTGCGTTCCGTGAGAATATGCAGAATCGCGTGGCCGCGCTCGTGCTGGTACGCGGCGTCGAATTCCGGATTTCCTCGCAGCTGCTTATTGATGCTGATTCTACACGTCGTGCGGTTGTAACTCGCGAAGACGTTTTTTGGAAGACTGGTGTCCAGTACAACATTCGGTGCGATCTCGTCGACGAATTGTTTGCATAAATGCAATTTATCCACTTCGGCCTCCGCTTCGTACGCAAGACGCAGCGCTGCATCGCTATTTCGGTCTGCGGGATCTTTCTGATTTTCCTGCAGTGCTTCGTTCATCTGCTGGTCTAACTGCTCGCGCAATCCCGCAAAGACGCCGCTCAGTTTGAGGTGCTCCGTGATCGCGTGTCGCAGCGGTGTGTAGAGATCGCGCCTCGTTTCGTTCTTGCGATTCTCCGGATCCGGAAACACACTCTCTTTCTTCGGCAATTCCGGTGCCAGGATGCCGATGATGCTCTGCAAACGGCCACGCGTTTTCTTGCAGACATTCTCAATCAGTTGATCCACCGGCGACTGTGCTTTTTCCGCCTCAAGGCGCTCCTCACGCGTTTTGGATTCCTCCACCGTGCGCTGGAGCATCTCTGGACGCCGCATCAGCCCGATGAACGTGCTGATCTTGTTTTGGATATCCGGCGGAAAAGTGACAGGCGTCACGCATGCGCTTAATTGTCCGCGCATTTCTTTGCGCTTCTGCCGCGTGTCTTTGCCTCTGTACCCGCGCAGTACATCGAGATACTCGTTGAATCTCTGCGCGAATATCTCTTTCTGCGACTCCGGCGTGCCGGTGATGACGCGCATCATCTCTAAACCGTCTTTCCACGCTTGTCCTCCAGGCTGCAACCCTTCGATCTTGCGGATTTCATCGGCCATCGCAAAGGCCCATCGCTCAGTGTCCTGCTGGTCCTGCCGCAGGCGTTCCAGATCGTCGCCGAGTTCCGCCTCACTCTTGTTCCACTTCTCCAGATCCTGCTTCGCGACGTCCAGGAAGTTTTTCTCGGTGGGATTCGGCGGCAATCTGTACGGTTCTCCTGCGGGAAGATCCTGGGGACGGGCTTCCCTGTTTTGCCGCTGAACCTGCACGCGCAGTTGATCGAAATCTGTGAGGAGCGAAACGATGCTGATACCGTGTGTCTCGAAGAACCGGCGTTCCAGATCTTCCGCGACTTGCTGTTCCTGTTGCTCGATTGCCAATGTGAAGCCGGGAGTACCACGCGGGGTGCGTGTCTGGATGACGCGCTGAGCATCGGCAAGAGTCTGAACGTTTGGCAGCTTGAGCGGCGCGAGCAGCTCTTCGAAACGCGACAGGTGAAGCTGCAGCACATTCACGGAGCGCTCTCGCAGCTGCACATCGAGAATGGTCTTCATGCCCAGTTCCTGTTTCTTGAGTCGCGCGAGATACTCATCACGATCTGCAATGTTCTCAGAATCTCTCGGAAGATCCGTTCCACCAATGTTCTTCTTTGCACGGAGCTTCTTCTGTGCGTTGAAGCTAATTTCCTGCAACGCATTTTTCCGTATGGAATCTTTCTCTTCGTCGGAGAGTTTCCAATCGGGGGTTGTTTCGCCGGGAATCCTGCCTTTTGGTTTCCGAAGCTGTCTGCGTCGTTCCGATTCGAGATTTTTGAAGTGTTGTATAAACACTTTCTCCAGTTTGGAGTTCTTCTTCACTGCCTGTTGGTTGAGATATGCTTGCAGCTTTTCGTCGAGCGCCTTCACCATCGGGTGCTCCACAAAATCCAGTTCCTGCGCTGCAGCCGGTCTTTCTTCGCGTGGTAATTCTTGAAGATTATCGTCCTGCAACTGGAGAATGTCGTTTTGAAACTCGAGGACCTTTTTGTCAGTGTCGAAGAAATCATCCAGCGCAGGTTGCAGGCGCTCGTATCTTCGTATGCGTTCCTGTATTTCCCATGCGCTTCGGAGCATCACCTCTGGATTCTCTTTCAGACGCTCATGCGCCCATGTTCTCATCTGCGTATCCACCGCTTTGCGCTGTTCCCGATTCGCATTGAGACGGATGCGTTCAAAGACAGACAAATCTTGCTGCTCACGTTTGTCGACGTCGATTGTGAGCGAGCGAGCGAGGTTGCGCAGTTCACGCTCCGTGATGCGGTTGAGGAAGATGAGGTGTTCGGCGATGTCTTTGCCGTTGTAGATATCGTAGAGAGCCTGCGGTTCGACGAGTTCGATACCTCCCAGGACATTTCTCGACCGCGCCGATTGCTCCACGATGTTCGCAATATTCTGCCACGTGCGACTCTCCGGATGAGCGCCTGTCGTTGCTTCGGGCGTTTGCCTTTTTTCCTCATCAGGTGTGCCAGGCTGCTGCCCCGTCGTGCCATTTGAGGGCGGCGTGGGCGTCGCTGCGAAAAAGGCTTCCCGCCGCTCCCGGGTGGGAGAGAAGTGGGAGGCAAAGTGGCCGGTGAAGAACCGGTCCAACTGCATCACAGTTTACAAATGCGAATAAGAGCGTCAAAGAGGCCTTCGCGCTGATCCACGCGCATGGCCATAAATTGGCTGAGGGTAGAGCGAATCAGAGTGGGGTCGATGTTGCCGGTTTGAATCCGAATCTCCCGCAGGAGCCCGGATGTGCGCAGAATCCGCAGTTCCGTGAAGAGCGGAGTCGCGACCAGCCAGAATTCCTTGCACTGCGCCCACGGCGTGAACATTCCTTCAAATTCCACCCCATCCACTTGCAGGCTGATTTCCTTGAGCGGCGTTGGTTCGCGCCGGACGAGGAAGTACACGCCTCCCAAAAGCAGCGTCACGAGTGTGAGGGTCCACGCTCCGGTGATGATGCCGTACGCGGCCACGGCGAGGACGAGGACGCCGGAAAGCAGATACCATCGGTTGGATCGCAGGTGATTAAAGTGCGCCGGCGCCGTCCAGGCCATCAGCACTTTTGGAGTCCTGAGACCCTTGGGTTCCCGAGGGGTCAACAGAGCATCATTTCCTGCCGGAAGAATGGTGGGTGTTTGTGTGTCCAAATCCTTTTATTATAGCGCAAAAGTCGTATTCCGAACATGGAGCGAATCTTGCAAAATTCTCAGAATAGTATTTATCAGTTTTCTTGTTGTGCGTGAGGAGAATTGCTACGCTCCGCGAGCGTTTTTCTTGGGCAATTAGCTCCCGCCTTCGCCAAGGCTACGGCGGGCAGGCAGCTTCCAGCTTCGCTTTAGCTAGAGAAAGACGCACGGAAGATCATTCTTTGTTACTCCTCGGGCAATTAGCTCAGCTGGCTAGAGCGCCACATTGACATTGTGGAGGTCACTGGTTCAAGTCCAGTATTGCCCACCATTGACATTGTAATGGCTTAGTTTAATAAATTATGGCGTAGTGGACAAAAATGGGTGGTAAATTCAGCTCATTGAGAGCGTAGGAACTC
>CAYUZT010000018.1:0-5773 GCA_964449445.1 uncultured Candidatus Peribacteria bacterium
AGTTCCTACGCTCTCAATGAGCTGAATTTACCACCCATTTTTGTCCACTACGCCTGAAGTCGCAAGCGAGCGGCTGTATCACGGCCCTCTGCGGTCGCATCAAATCTCACTTTTGCAAATTCTCCGAAGAGCGATCTTAGACGAGGCGTGAAGAGCAGGAAATTCGCCTGGCAAATTTCCCATGCCGCCTGAAGTCCAAGCACTCCTGACTGACCTTGTTCGGCAGTCTGCGCATCCTCAAGATTTCCAGGGAGATTCACAACATTCGGGTCACCGCCGGTTGCGGTTTGGTAATAGCCGAGAAATGAATCGACGCCCTCAGGCATAAGGGGGATATCCTTTCAGTTTTCATGAGTATGTCAAATAAAGAACGTTGCCACGCTCAGTTCACCCGGCTCCGTCTGTGGACTTCGCGCCGAGGTTTCACCCCATCGTGTAGTAGAGAAGACTTCTCCAGGCTCCAACTCCTTCATCCCTCCGCGAAGCGAAGGAAGAAAGAGATGGAGATAGCCCCTGGTCAATGCAAATACATGATGGCTGTTGGCTACTAGCCAGAGCATGCAGGTTAAGCCCTTTCGGGCTAACTCCCTGGTAAGGAGATGTTCCATGCGCAGGTTCTCCTACACATACCTTGTTACGACTTACTCCCAGTCAACAGTGTCACCGTGGTACCTCCCCTTGCGGGTAAAGGTCCTTCGGGTGCCCCTGTCTCCCATGAGTTGACGGGCGGTGAGTACAAGACCCAGGAACATATTCACCGTAGTATCGCTGACCTACGGTTACTAGCGATTCCAACTTCATGCCGGCGAGTTGCAGCCGGCAATCCGAACTGAGACCGATTTTGATGGGATTGGCTCCCCCTTGCGGGTTCGCTGCCCTCTGTATCGGCCATTGTAACATGGGTGTAGCCCCAGGCATAAAGGACACGCTGATCTGACGTCATCCCCACCTTCCTCCGCCTTGGAGGCGGCAGTCTCCCCTGAAAAAACAACAGAGGATGAGGGTTGCGCTCGTTCGCTGACTGAACAGTACACCTCAAGGCACGAGCTGACGACGACCGTGCATCGCCTGTCTTCAGATTCCTTGCGGCACTCCAACATTTCTGTCGGATTTCTGAGATGTCAAGCCTGGGTGAGGTGCTTCGTTTACCATCGAATTAAACCCCATGTTCCACCGCTTGTGTGGGTCCCCGTCTATTCCTTTGAGTTTTAGCCTTGCGGCCGTACTTCTCAGGCGGCGGGCTTACCGCGTTAGCTAAGGCACAGGAACCAATTGAAAAGTTCCTACACCGAGCCCGCATAGTTTAGGGCGTGGACTACGGGGGTATCTAATCCCCTTTGCTCCCCACGCTTTCGTCTCTGAGTGTCAGTACACCCCCAGTACCCTGCCTTCGCTTTCGGCGTTCCATCGTGGATCTACGGATTTTACCCCTACACACGACATTCCAGGTACCTCTGAGTGACTCGATCCCGCTCGTTTCCGGAGCGTTGACGATGTTAAGCATCGCCATTTGACTCCAGACGTGGCAGGAAACCTGCAGACGCTTTACGCCCAGTAATTCCGAGTAACGCTTGCATCCCCTGTCTTACCGCGGCTGCTGGCACAGGGTTTGCCGATGCTTTCTCCTGAGGTACCGTCAAAAATTTCGTCCCTCAGAACAGAAGTTTACGCCCGGAAAGGGCTTCATCCTTCACGCGGTGTCGCTCCGTCAGGCTTTCGCCCATTGCGGAAGATTCCTCACTGCTGCCTCCCGTAGGAGTATGGACCGTGTCGCAGTTCCATTCTGGCTGATCATTCTCTCAAATCAGCTACCCGTCATCGACTTGGTGGGCCGTTACCCCGCCAACAATCTGATAGGCCGCAGGCCCCTCCCGAACCGATGAATCTTTACCTAGCACCTCTCTGAACTGGTGGAAGTCATGAAAGTCCTCAGAAGATGGTTGGATGGTAGGAGGGAAAGATGGTCAGTTCGCCATCTAACCATCTTGCCATCGTACTATCGTTCTCACAAAGACTTCCGCTTACTTCGATGCCAGTGCAAAGAGGTGCCAGGACTATCCGGTATTACTCCGCCTTTCGGCGGGATATCCCTGAGTTCGGGGTAGGTACCAACGTGTTACGCAGCCGTCTGCCGTGGGTCTGAACCCACTCGACTTGCATGTGTTAGGCGCACCGCCAGCGTTCACTCTGAGCTAGGATCAAACTCTTCAAAAAAGAGATGAATGCTCTCAATATCATAATCGTCAGTTTGCGTCGGACGATTAGCGACGTTAATTCCAAAGGAATTGTGGACATCCACCTACGCTCCCGAAGGAGCTTCGGTGGATTTAAAATCATGCTGAGATCCGAAGACCTCAGATGATCACAAGCTTCTCTACTACACGATGCTGTGAACGAGCGATCCTTCGCTCCGCTCAGGATGACAATCCCAAACGGGGCCCTCAAGTTTCCTGGAGAGCCAGCGGCTTAAAGGAGCTTGGTAATGCTGCCGCCCATCACAACGGACGAGCGCCAGAGCCACGGAATCTTACTCTTGGACGGGAGAGGGTCAAGGAAGTTTTTAATAAAAGGGGACCGAAGCGACCGAGGGGGCCGAAGGGACCGAGGAATATCAAAACTAACGATTCCTTGAGATGCTTTTAAATTGCTTGCACAAGCCTAAAAGTGTACAATAGTACAAATGGCAGTTCACCCTCTCGAAGTGCAAGGACGCCCCGAACAACAACCCAATGGCCGTCAGGCAGTATCTGAAGCTGCGCAAAGTTCGCTCCTCCGGTTGCTGGAGAAAATGGAGAAGGAGCAGCAGCTCCAGAGTTCTTCGACCCAACAATTGGAAACGCTTAACGCTCTCTATGATGAGGCGCGCTTTGAACAGCAAAAAATGTCGCTCTATACAAAAGAACAGGCAGCGGCTCTCAAAAAACAGGTCGCGAGAATGGCAGCGTTGCCCAATCCCATCGGTATCAAAGATCTTCTCAGGTCCATCCACAGTTCGGCCTCTGACCGGGTGGAGGATATGGGTGACATGGGTGAGGCAGCACATAGAGGAGTGAATGCCGCGCAAGGAACGGCGCTCGGTCTTTCTGTGATTCCCGCTATTGCCGCTACACCTGTCGGTTTGCCTGGTGCCGTAATCGCATCAATGGGACTGGGATTCGGCTCGTATGCAGTGATGAATAAGCTGACGCAACTTGCGGGGAAAATTCCGCTTGTCGGACGATTGTCCGAACGTGCACGTCGTTTTGGCGTCACGGGCGGACTGCTCGCGGGATCTTTGGGAATCACGGGGCTCATCGGTGGCAGCGCGGCAGTACTCGCATCATTGCCCCTGGTGGGGGCAGTGGGTGGCGTGACTGCGCTCGTAAATTGGCTTCAGCGCCGAAGCAATCGGGAACAACTTCAAGAGAGTCTGCAAAAAGGCAGTCAAGAAGCGGCAAATGCCGCGCCGACTGTGGCGTTGCAAGGAGCATAGTTTTTTCTTCCAACGAATATGCCGCGTGAAGAATACGAACCAGAAGCTATCGAATATAATGAAGGGCACAAAGGTTTATATGCCGCATATCTCCATCATCTGCCCGCGGGCAATGAGGCGTTATCGCAGTCGGGGATTTATCGTGTATATGACACCAATGCGGAATTTCGCAGACTCATCCAAGACCCCAAGAAAGATGGATCC
Source organism: uncultured Candidatus Peribacteria bacterium (assembly GCA_964449445.1). Lineage (GTDB taxonomy): Bacteria > Patescibacteriota > Gracilibacteria > Peribacterales > Peribacteraceae > JABFSS01. The sequence goes on from CAYUZT010000018.1 coordinate 3,677, forward strand.
TATTCAGAGGAACTCGCACAATACCTTAGTCGTGTTCATTTCCAATGGGTACAGCGAAGAGACTCTGCTTGACGGCTTCTGAAGCGATAGATAAGGTACCCCGGCTTCCCTGCCTCCTTTGTGAAGCAGGGCTTTGACCCAAAGCGTTCATGGCCGACCTCGTTGCATCATCGGAAGACGTGCGCATCTACGAATGCGCGATTCTGTTCCCGTACGCACTCCCACAAAAAGAGGAGGCGGCGTTGATTAAGGAGATCGAAGGGTACTTTGAGGAAGTCGGCGCCAAGATGATTGCAAAAGATGCATGGGGCAGGCGCGGACTCGCATATTCGATCAAAGGTGCGAAGGAGGCGAACGTCACTATCTACTACTTCGAGATGGATCCGCTCAAGCTGAAAGAGGTCGATCAGAACCTGAAGATTTCCAAGGGCGTGCTGCGGCACCTGTTCGTGAAGCCGCCGAAGCATTACCAGATCGTCAAATATGCCGATACCTACGAGCAATGGATCAAGGAACGCGAGAGTGTGGATCAAAAACGCACGCGCGAGAAACAGGAGAAGCTGCAGGAGCAAGTCGCATCCAAGGCCCGCCGCAAAGCACAGATGAAGACGGAGAAGAAGCCGGAGACGAAAGCGGCACCCATCAGCGAAGAAGCGATTGCCGAGGGCATCGAGAAACTAATTTCCGACGACACCATTTAATATGGCCCAACAGCAGCAGAAGCAGAATCAACGGCGCAATGATCCCCGTCTCAAGAAGTGCCCCTTCTGCACGGCAGGTGGCGGTGCCATGTACATCGATTACAAGGACTACCCGACGATTAAGCCGTACGTGGATTACTTCGGGAACATCATGAAGAGGTACTACACAGGCGTATGCTTAAAACATCAGAAGATGCTCAGGACGGCAATCGAAAGAGCGCGGTTCTTAGGTTTCTTGGCATATAGAAAGTAGCTTGTTAGCTGGTTAGCTTTTTAGCTTTACCTAAGAAGAATTTTTTAAGCTAAGAAGCTAAAAAGCTAATAAGCTAGGGACATGTCCGGTCACTCCAAGTGGGCAAATATTCGGGTGCGCAAAGGCGCGCAGGATGCGAAGCGCAATAAGGTCTACACCAAGCATGCGCGGTTGATCGAAATGGCGGCGCGTGGAGGCAGCGATCCTGGATCCAATGCGACACTGCGCGCGGCGATTGGGAGTGCCAAAGAAGACAGCGTGCCGAATGACAATATCGAACGTGCGATCAAGAAAGGATCGGGAGAGCTGAAGGGCGAGGCGATGCAGGAAGTGATCTATGCCGCGTACGGGCCGGGAGGAGTCGCATGTTTGATCGAGTGTCTGACAGATAATCGAAATCGCACGACGGCGAATCTGAAGTCTCTGGTCGCGAAGCACGGAGGGAATTTTGCGGAGACGAGCAGTGTCGCGTGGATGTTCGAACGGAAGGGGAGCGTTGTCGCCGCGACAAATGAAAAGTGGAAAGTGGATCCTTCGACAAGCTCAGGAGGAAAATCCGATGACCTGGAATTAGAACTCATCGATCAAGGTGCAGAGGATGTTTCAATCAACGACGGTGTTATCCATGTAGTGACATCTGGCAATGATTGGACGAAGGTGAGGGATTTTTTGAAGCAAAAAGGTGCGGAGATACTGAGTGCGGGTCTCTCCTACATTGCAAAACAGAAAACCGCTGTGACCGATCTATCAGTCGCAGAGAAACTCCATCAGTTCGTCGAAGCGATTGAAGAGGATGACGATGTGAGTGAGGTGCATACGAATGCGGAAATCGCATGAGGAGATAATGCTGAAAATGTGCTAGAATGAAAGATTCATGGAGAACACCCCAGAGCGCATCCGGCAGTTCATAGAGGCATCTGATCCAAGGAAGCAGACTGAAGCAGAATGGTCTTTGCTGGAAGCGTATGCATATTTCATGGGTAAAAACAGTCGGGGCGGGATGATCACTATTGCAAAAATAGCTCGAGAAAATTTTGCATCTTTGTTTCTCGATTGCGCTAAGCTTTCACCCACACAACAGAATCTTGTGGCTTAATGGGAAATTTTGGGGGCTACTTTCCCCGTAAGAGCTCTTGAATGAGT
>CAYUZT010000019.1:0-4987 GCA_964449445.1 uncultured Candidatus Peribacteria bacterium
CTTCAAGAAGAGACAAACTTACATTTTCAGCCCCCAAAATTTCCCATTAAGCCTCGGAAGGCTTTTCTCGCGACGATTTTTCTACACGCTGTAGCTGCCGCTTTTGCGCAGGGGTTAACGCTTGCAAAGCCTGTGCGGTAACGCCGTACCCCTGGATAATTCTCGACTGCCATTCTGGTTGCTTGTTCATGGCAAAAACGTACCAGATGTTATGGAGGACGCCAACGATTCTCTTTAAACCAGCCCCACCTCCTGCTCAATCGCCCGCACTTCCCGTAGCAGCTGCGGATCGTTGTGCTGCCTGCTGTCGATCTTCTTGAGTGCGTTCATCACGGTTGTGTGATCACGGCCGCCGAAGACTTCGCCCAGGCGGACGTAGCTCATATTGAGGTGTTTCTTCCCGATGAGCATGGCTACCTGCCGCGGGTGGAGGATTTCGCGAACGCGTGAGGCTCCCATCATGTCTTGGATCGATACCGAGTAGTAACGGCTGACCGCTTCCATCACTTCCTGGAACGTCGGCTTGCGCTTGGGAGGTGCTTCAAATCCCACGTCTTCCTCATCCTTATGCGGATCCATGCTGAGCTTCGCCATGATCTGCGCAATCGAACGCACCGTAGGCATGCGCTGCTCAAGTTCGTAGAGCGCGACCGCCTGCATCAGGATGCCTTCCAGTTCACGGACGTTGCGTGTGACGTGCTCTGCAATAAACTCGAGCACGGAGCGATCGAGGAAGATCTCGTACTGCGCTGCCTTTTCTCCCAGAATCGCAAGCCGTGTCTCGTAATCGGGCTGCGAGACATCCGCGATCATCCCGCGCGCAAAGCGGCTCTTCAGGCGGTCTTCCAGCTGCAATTCCTGTGGCGGCCGGTCTGCCGAAATGATCACCTGCTTGCGATCCTCGTAGAGAGCGTTGAACGTGTGGAAGAAAATCTCCTGCGTGCGGTCCTTGTTCGCGAGAAATTGGATGTCGTCGATAATCAGCACGTCGACCGTTCGGTAGCGGCGGTTAAACTGGTCCATCTTCTGATGGGCGATCGCTTCCACCACCTGATTCGTAAAATCTTCGCTCGTCACGAAGGCAACCGTCGTGCGCGGGTGCGCTTTGAGGATGGCATTGCCCGTCGCCTGGAGGAGATGGGTTTTGCCGAGCCCGACGCCACCGTAGAGGAAGAGCGGATTGTACTTGCCGCCGGGTTCGCGCGTGACCGCAAGGCACGCGGCATGCGCGAGACGATTATTGGACCCCACGATGAAGTTCTCCAGCATGTAGCGGGGGCTCAGGATCTTACTGACGATGCCTTCGGCCAGCCGGACTTCCTGCCTGCCGGGCAGTTTGCGTTTTTTGACTTCGGGAAAGAACTCGAGAAGATCGGGCGAGCGCTCGCGATTGTCTTTGAGCCCGACATCGACGGTGTAGACGATCTGGCGAATGCTCGGATCCAGTGTGTGCGCGACTTCCAGCGTCATGACGCGGTAATGCTCCATGTGCCAGGTCAGGAACATCGGGAGCGGGAGTCCGATAACGAGGTTTCCCTGTTCGTTCCCCAGAACCGCGGTGTCCTTAAACCACGTAATGAACTGCCCGCGCTGGATTTTGGGTTCGAGTGTTTTGAGAATCTGGAGCCACAGGTCCGTTGCGTTCGCCGTGGACGCGAAGGAGGGAGAGGTCACTGGAGCCGGTATGGTGGCGGTCGGGTTCATGGTTAGAATAAATTCCAAATATCATTGAACGTCACAAGCACGATCAGGAGGATGAGCACCAGGAACCCGACCGTATTCGTAATCAATTCAAACCGCCGCGGCGCCGGGCGATGCGCAATCGCCTCGATCACGACAAAGAGCAGACGACCGCCGTCGAGCGACGGGAAGGGAAGAATATTGAGGATCGCAAGACTCAGGCTCAGCACAGCCATCAAGCGCAAATACGAGAGCAAGCCTTCCTGCACGGAGCTGTGGGTGAGCCGTGCGATGCCGACGATGCCGGTGATCCCCTCGGGAACGCTTCCGTGCCACGCGAGCGACCGGAAGAGTTGCGCGATGCCAATGACCGTCTGCACCGTCGTCACCTTGGCTTCCCGCAGGGAAAGGACGAATGCGCGGGGCAGTGACCTGCGCGGCGAGGTGATATCCGGCGAAAATTCTATTTCCACGCCCGTCTTCCCCTCCCGAACAGGAACGACAAGCGAGATTTCCTCTGTTGTCTGAGTCCCCTCTTTTGCTCTTCGAAGCACGTATGTCACTTTCTGCTTCCCCTGTTGTGCATCTATCACATCGGAGGGAACGAACACCTCCGTGCCATCGACACTCAGGAGGATCGAGGGCGCGGGAACCTTTGCCTTCGCCGCCGTCCCATCCGGCTGCACTTTCGCGATGTGCACGCCCGGCGCGAGGGTGATTTCGCCGTAGCTCGCTGCTTCTTTCATCGAATCGAGCGAGACGTACGTGGGGATCCAGTGCCAGAACGCAAACCCTGCCGTAAAGATGATCAGCGCGCAGACGAGATTCATGAAAACGCCCGCGGTCAGAATCATGACGCGCGCGGGAATACTCGCGTGCGCAAAACTTCCCGGTGTCCGCCGCTCGCGTTCCGCCGACGCGTTCTCTCCCTGCAGCCGGACGAACCCGCCAAAGGGAATCCAGTTGAGGGAAAATCGCGTCCCTCCTTTGTGGAACAGCGTCTTGGCTCGCGGCGGCAGGCCGAAACCGAACTCCTCCACAATAACACCCGCGCTCCGCGCCGCAAAGTAGTGCCCGCACTCGTGGATCAGCACGAGAAAACTGAGCAAAAGCAGAAAGGCCAGTGCGGAAATCAGCACGGTCACAGGAGCGAGATCGTAACCCACCTGTGGATAACAAAAAAGTTTTCCACACACTTCGTCTTGCCTTCTGCATGAGAAAATTCTGCCATGCGATGAACTCAAATGTTGATCGTCCTGAGCCTTCGCAAAGGCGAAGGATTACCCTAGCGCAATCACCAATCCCTCCACTTTTTTCACTCCAGATTTTTTCAACGCCTTCGCGCACGCATCGAGCGTCGCTCCGGTCGTCGACAGATCATCGACGAGGATCACATGGTCCAAAGTCCCGAGCCCGGTCCCGGTCCCGAGCCCGTTCTTCACTTCAAAAGCATCTCTCACCCCTTTCATTCTCTCTTTTCTCCTCCTCCCCACCTGCGACCCCGTCCACTTCTTCCGTTTGAGCAGACTGCAGACCTCCCACCCGCGTTCCCGTCCAACAATGCGCGCGAGAATCTCTGCCTGATTGAAGCCACGAGAAAATCTGCGAACCCAATGAAGTGGAACCGGACAGAGAGTGGGGCAGTCCCCCTCTCCTGCCGCAGCGGGAGAGGGGCGGAGGGGTGAGGGTATTGAAAGGAGCCCCGACGTCCGTACAAGCATCCCACCCAAGACCTCCCCCACCCCCCGCACTTTCCGATATTTGAACAGATGAATCGCACGATGCAGCAGCGGCACCCGATCGTATTCGGCACACGCAGTAATTCGATCGATGAACAGTAGCCCCTGAGACCGCAACTGCGCCTCCGTGAGAATGACAGGCGCACACTGCAGGGCTCTCAGTTCATCCGGCGTCACAAACTCCCCTTCTCCATCGGTAAGGGAACGGCGAGGGAAGAGGAAATCGAGGATTCCATCGATCATGACGACATATCAGCATCCTTGTAGGACCTGCAGAAGAAGCTTCTGCTGATTTAAAAGGTGGAGTGCGTATTTATCGCATCTAAAAGCCATTTTTTCCGTTCCATACCCCTATGGAACGCATACTAGACAATTAGTATATAATGGCGTGTAAACTATTTACATGTCCGAAGTGCCTTTACAGATCAGCGATGACCTCTTGCTGAGAGACAGCGGATTGCTGTGCGCGCTCGAAGATCTGGTCCTCCATGGTCGCATTGGGAACATTGCAGACCAAACATGCGACGAAATCGGCAGGGGTGGCTTCGGAAAAGTATACCGGCTCAACGATGTAGACAAAAAAACCAGCATTGCCATCAAGACGTCCTGTGGAAAGGAGTTCGACTGCACCTCGGGAGACGACATCCTAAAACCCTCCATAACTAGCCGGGCGCAATGGAGAGGAAAAATGCTCCGCACGTTCACTCGGGAACGTGAGTGCATGGCTGCAGTTTCCTGCGCACCAAAGTATCAGGAACTAGTGAAACAGCCTCATCCCTACATCGTCATGGAGAATATCGATGGCTACGGCATGGACACACTGCTCCCCACTCTTCGGACATGCTCTCTGCCCACACGTACCGGAGTCGCCTGTTGTATCGCAAAAGCAGCACAGAGTATTGAGGAAGCAGGTCTCCTCCACACGGATATCAAACCATCCAACGTGATGATCAGCAGAAAAACGGGCGAGGTGAAAATTATTGATTTCGGATTAGCCAAAACTCTGCAGGAATTGCCGGGGCCCGGAGACGGCATGATCCGAGGCACGCTCCAGTACGCAGCACCAGAGGCGTTCCAGGGCAATGTATCGACTACCATCGATTCATACGGACTCGGCTGCGTGTTCTTCGAACTCTTTTCTGACAAATTATTTTCGGAAGTCCTCGCACAATCCGACCGCGCAGAACCACTGATGTTTGAGATGTTTGATCCTCGATTGCAGCAGAAAATCACCACGGTCCTCAAGCAGCATGTGAAAGATCTTTCCTGGAGAATTCTCCTCAAAGGTATGCTGCGGGCGCACACTACCCGGCGGTGGACTATGCAGAAAGTGGTAAGCACGCTCCAACGTATGACCGGACAGAAAGAACTCTCCTCCATCCTCGATCAGGAGGCATTCGCTGAGCTAGCGATGACCATGATTCGCCAGCAATCGCGGCAAAGAAAATTTCCATCGCCGGTCTCGGATCATCGTGATTTGACCGATCATTCTGACGATGGAAATAATAATTTAGGGCTAGTGGACAAAAATGGGTGGTAAAGTGAACACTTTTCCCTTTGTGTAAGCC